>CAWJWO010000015.1:0-626557 GCA_963846585.1 uncultured Bacteroidota bacterium | reverse complement strand
ATCCCCTCGAAAAAGGTAAAGTTAGCGATAATAAAACGCTTTTTTTGGGTATTTTCAGCGTTTGAGATTTTTACAGTTTCCTTACAATGGGTAAAGTCTACGACAAGGGTTCATGTTTAATGACATAAACAATAATAAAGTCATATAATGTTTTACTTATTTGTCAATTTATAGCTTAAAATACAATAATATACGTTGGGGTAGAAAAACTCTTTGCCAAGTTTTGGCTTGATGATGGTCAGCTTTTGCGGCTTGGCACTGTATGTGGCTGTTGTGTATTGGCTTAGTTACAACTTTATTTCTTTTCTGGTCTTGGAATTATGACTTTGAATTGTTCACCTTCTAAGTCATTAATTAATTCAATATTTGGTTGTTCGGTTAAAGCCCTTTTAACCCCAGAACCCAATCCGCTATATGGTAATGTATGAGTGCTAAAGGAAACAAGTTGGTTGTTTCTTATTACAGGATTTCCATACTTTATATCTTCTACGGTTAAACTGTTTGGCAGTTTTCCAGGACTGATAATTTCAACACGGTTGTCAAATATGAGCATTCTAATAGGTGAATTTTTGAAATAATCTCTATGGACAAGAGCATTTTGCAACAATTCTTCAAGTGCAATGCTTGAAATTTCAAGTTTACCCTGTGCATTGAAACTTTCTCCTGACTGAATAAATCCTAAGTTGTTTTTCAAAAAATCAATGCCCTTTTCAAAAAGTTCAGGAATTGTTCCAGTCAAATCTTTAGGCTTATTTCTGTATTGATTGCCTGCAATATCATTTCCGAAATAGGAAACTGCTTTTATAGTAAATGCTGGTTTAAGAGACTGTGGGTCTTTACCAAAAAAAAGTAAACCTGCAAGTGTCAACTGATTATTTCTTAATACTCTTTTTGCGCTAAGTGCCTGTTCAAATGTAAGACCTTTTTCTTCATAGGTTTTTTCAAATTCTTTTTTGAAATAATCAGAAAATCTTCTTTCATCTACATCATCAATTGAGGTTCCATGTACTTCCATTTCATCTGCAAGGAGGTTTCCACTGTGCTGAAACAATCGCATAATTTCAGCATTATCGGTTAAAAGGCGTTTGTTTGAGCCTTGTTTCACATATATTTCGCCTTGTGCAGTTTTATACGGCTTGTTTATCCCCTCATTAATATGAACGATTAATACATTCTTAGTACCACTATCCTCATCAATTTTTACTACTTCTGTTGCAATGTATATTGGCGGTTTCAGATTGTCTGCAAATTCGGCAACTTTTCGGTCAGCATATTCAATCTGCTCCTGTGTTAAACCTATAACTGTGCCTATTTTATCTTTTATCCCTACCAATATCATTCCACCAAGGGAGTTAGCCATAGCAACAAATTCCCTACTCATACTTTCCGGGTTCGGCAAAGTTTCTTTAAACTGCACCTTACTTGTCTCGCCAGTGCTAATTATATCCAGTAATTCTAATGCATTCATATTGATTTTATTTTTTCAATGTTCCAAATGCTGTAAATATTTTTCCTGCGGTTAAATGCCTCGTCTCCACCTTCCATTATGTCTACAATAAAACGTTGTGTCTGGTGATTATCAATAGTGCCAGAATGTACTGTGATTTTCTTTTCATCATAGCTACACGAAACAACTTTTTCACTATCACCAAGCACAGGGATATTGGCATTATGGGTCGCAAAGATAAATTGCATGTTACATTTTATCTTCTTAAGTTCTTTTATTACTTCATCATAGATCGTTTGATTATCTAAATCATCTTCGGGTTGGTCAATAATCAATACATCATTTTCCCTTTGAGCCAACAAGAAAAGAATCAATGCCGAGGCTCGTTGGCCTAAAGAATGTTTGTCTAACGATTTTCCATTGTATTGAATGACTATTTTATTTTCTACTTTGAAAGTGAGCAAGTCTTCCAGATTTTCAGAAAACCTTCTCTTAAAATCAACTACATGATTTTCATTCAATATGTCATCCAATTTACTGTAATCTCTGTATATCTGAATAAAGTCTTTGTAATTAGCTTCAATCTCCAGATAAGCTGTTTCCCTAATGCCTGTACCTTTGAAAATCTGCTTCATCTTGTCAGTGAATTTATCCCTCCTACCCTTGAATTCAACTACAATTGAAATTTTACTTTCTGCTTCATTAATTCTTTTTACCTCTTTATTGAGAACATTATATTCTTCAAGCCAAAGGTTATCAAGTTCAGTGAGACGTTCTAATAAATTGGTTTGCAAATCACTTCTTCTTTTTTCAGATTTTTCGATTTCCTTTAATTTCAAAAGAGCAGTTTCAATTTGCCTGTTCAGGTTCAGAAAATTATCGGGATTAATTGTGTCTGTGTTTATTTCACGTTTAATCTTGGCAAACTCTTCCTTTAAACCTTCCTTCTTGGAATTAATTTTTGCAATTACCTCTTTTAATTTTTGTTGACTGAGTATGGAATTCTTTTGAATCGTTTTTAGTTTTTCAAAATCAATTTTTAGTTCTTGAATAATTGTTTTTGCTTCTTCAAATAATTCTTTATTAATTTCTGAACCTGTAATTTCTTGTTGAAAAAAATAATCATGATTAGAAATTACAGATGCCAATTCGCTTAAATAACTCTTTACACTTGATTCATTTTGAACTAGTTTAGAAATATCAGAATCAAAAAGTGTTTGTTGTTTCAATTTATCTTCAACACCTTTTTCTTTAAAGAAATAAAGCTGATGCTTCGAGTTTTGAATTTGAGCTTCTGTTTCTTTTTTTATGTCCTTTAAATTTTGAAGTTTTTTTAATTCTGATATTATGTTTTCAACCTCTCTTTTCTTTTGATCAATTTTAACTTGAACTGCTTTTAATCTTGTTCCAATTAACCTTTGAATCAAATCACCTTCAAAATCTTTTCCTTTATTCGACAGGTCTTTTTGTCCAAAATAAATTGGGGAATTAAAGCCTGTAGCTTCTATAGAAATTCCTGGTTGTAGCAGGTTGTTTTTGTAAATATCCTCTTTTTGACCATACAGTTTTTCTATCCTATATTCTTCATTTTGCTTGTTAACTATAGTAACAATTGCTTTCCCTCCGCTCCCCATTGAACGGGTAACTAATGAATTCTTATAATCAGGGTCAGCAGCATTAACAGGTAGTAAAATTCCAAGAACATAACGTAAAACTTCCAATAACGACGATTTTCCACTTCCCCTAATTCCGATTATGGTGTTCAATTCAGGAGAAAAATCAATTCTTGTTCCCTCTAATAAACCACCTTCAAATACAATCGATTTAATGTAAGCGTTTTTTATTTCGGGCTTGTCTTTCGGAGTAACCCTGTATTCACTGTCTGTCATTGCAAAGGTTAGTGCTTCAAAATTAAAGTCCCCTATTTTTATATAAGTAACCTTACCTTTCCCAATAGCATCAATGCCTCCATGAGCATTGTCAGAACCTTCAACACAAGCAATTTTATTTTTTCTATTTAACCACTGACAAAGTTTGTTGTAATTTTCAATATTTGCACTTTTCTGAATAGCCAAGACTCTGTTAAAATATTCTTGCTTCACAAAATCCTCTTGAGTTCTACCTCTCAACTCCGTAAATAAACCATTGGTATCGTCAACGTGAGCCAAAACAAAAAAGTAGTCGTGTCCGATTTTGTCTAATGCTTCTACCGTTTCTTTTAGATTGAAGTTTGAATTTGGGTAATTAGGCTTGTCGTAGTTAGAAATGCCATAAAAAGCATTGTCCAAAAATTTGTTGATATTGTTTGATTCTCCCTTATACCATTTATCATCAAAAACAATTAATATGTGAATTCCTTCTTTTAATGAAAATTCAACTCCTGCAAACAATCCAATACCTTCTTTAATTGCTTTTTTTCTTAAGGCAACAAATTCATTTTTATCAAATTTATTATGATTGGTAATGACTCCAACGTTGATATTTTGTTCTTTAAGTTTTTCAATATAAAGTCGGCAAAAATCATTTTCGTTACCTGTGTACGAAAATTCTTTAGCTGCATTTGTATGCAAATGGAAATCAGCCCGGAGCCAAGTGGCTCCATTTTCAAAAATATTATTAGTTTCGTTTTCCATTATTGCACTTTTCTTTCAATTAATAATTCTTTGACTTCAACATCAAGGATTCCAGCAATTTTGTACAAGTCTTCTAAACTTGGTTGCCGTCTGTTTTGGGCATAGGAGTTTACCATATTGTAACTCTTGCCTAATTGCTCAGCCAACCATTTTTGTTTAATTCCCTTCTGTTCTAAAACATCTTTTATTCGGTTCATTCTTGAACTTTTTTATATTTTACAAAAGTAAGAATAATTATTTAATATATCACTATATGAGTATTTAAATCATCATTATTTTTGGATACGGAGGGAAAGGTCAAGCTCTATTAGTTTTTCAGTGTTGGCTTTGTGTATCGACAAAAACCAAATGTGCTTGAACGTGCATAGTGTTTTCTGCAATGAGGCCCATCATCCAGATAATCACAACAACTTGTAAATAACGTTCAAAAATGTCGATTTTTTAAAACCAATTGCATATATATTCCATTTAGCTATAGATGCTTAAGTTCATATCATTGAAAATATGGTTATTAATAAACATTTTCATAGTTAAATAAATAATCCCCACCCGCCCTTTATTGGTATAAAGCCTTTTCTTATAGGTATCAAAGCCATTTCACATTTATTTCGTTTGGCACTTCATAAATGCGAAAACGCTTTCTTATTGTTTATGAAAGATTTCCGGAATTAAAAATTCAACTCCGGAACACTTTCGGCTTTAAGAATAGTCGACCCCATTATTAAATATAATCGTATGTCAATTTTTCAATGAATTCCAAATTTTGTCCATAGCTTCAAATTTTTGAACATCTGAAACCTTTATATATTTTCTTAAATCTTTTTCCTGTCTGGGTGCACCCATATCCTGAATTACTTTAATATTCATTCCTAAAGCCATGCTGTTGGTGATAAATGTTTTCCGGCCAGTGTGAAATGTAATAGCTTCATATTTTGGGATTTGTGTTTCTTTGGTAACTCCTCCATAAACCAATGTCTTTATTAAAGTTTTATTAAATCCTTGATCTTCATTGTGATTTTTAGCAACTTCTTTACAACACTCCTTGATATAGGTATTTAATTTCTGAGTTGAAATCCTGGGAAGCGGTGTATCAATATTAATATATTTACCTAATATGCTGTTAGCAAAGTTATTTATAGGATTTTTAACAAGTTCTCCTGTTTTCTTTTGCTTTTTGTAATAACAACCGTCTGAAATATGTTCCCTTTTTAAGGAATATACATCACTATATCTTAAACCGGTAAAACAGGAGAAACAAAACAAATCCCTGGTTTTTGATAATCGTTCAGAATTAAATTCAAATCTGTACAGATCAAATAATTCATCAAGAGTCAAATAAATAACTTCCTTTTCAGGTTCAACTTCCTGAAATTCAGAATACAGATTTCCGTTGTAATAATTTCGTTTTTCAGCCCATTTCAGGAATGTCTTTAAAACTCTTTGAAGTTTTGCAAAATAGCCGGTTTGTCGTACCAATGTCTCAAAATGATATTTTTTAAGCTGATCCAGAAATTTCAAGTTTAATGTATCCCAGGTGATTTTATAACCGGTTGTTTTTTCGAATATTTTGAGGTAATTGAAAATAGTTTGATATCCCATTATAGTACGCTGAGCTTTTTCGGACTTATTTGAAGCAATGAATTCATTGAATACTTCAAAAAACGCTACCGTTTTTTTTATATCCTTTTCATCAGGTATAAAAAATAATGTTTCAATTTCCGATTCAGAAGGATTCCGTTTTTCCAACAATACTTTTTTAAATAATTCATTTGCACGATTTTCCAAATTATCCAGAAATTCATTGAATTTGAGGTTTTTACTATTTTTTGGATCAGATACAGAAGATACCTTAAGTCTCTGCTTTTTAATGTTCCATTCTGCTTTTTTTACCGTTCCGATATATTTCCTATAGCTTTTATAATTAAATGAAATTTGAGCTATAACAGGTAATTTCCCTTTTTTATCTGGTTGTTTTGATTTCAGGTAATATACAATTTGTATCATTTTATGCCTATTTTTATCAAATCAAATATATGAAAAAGGGTGCAAATAGGGTGCAAAAAATGATAAAATATAATACAATTTGATAAAATTAATATTTTTCATAACTGTAACTATCATAAATACAAATAATAAAATGCAAATTGATACAATATGATAAAATAGGTTCGAGTCCTGTTCCGGGTACAAAAATCAGAAAGAGAATCAGAATGAGAGCGAAAGATTACTTCTGATTTTTCTTCATTCTCATTCTGTTTCTCATTCTTTTTTTCATTCTGTTTCTCATTCTATTCAATACAATGTTTGAGTTCCAAAATCTTGAAGTTTATAAAAAAGCTAAAGCATTTTATAGCGAGTGCAGAAAGCTGAAATTATTTTGTAACGTCCCGTGGTTCAGTTTTTGAATGCGTTGCAATTTTGGATATTTTAAATGGAGAAGAAGTTATAAGAAAGGAAGACTTTGAGAATTATCTTAAAATGACAGATGAACTATCAAGAATCCTTTATGCTATGATTAAAAACCTGTCTTAGAATATTGATGCCTTGTTAACTGATGGAAATCAAATATAAAGTTCGAGTTAATCTTCCAACCAGATACAACCGAAATCTTTTTCCATTAATAATTGATTGGTTTTATTAATATTAAAATATTCCGGATCAAATTTACCTCCTAACCAGGTAATTGTCTCTTTGTATTCTTTATGCTTTGTGTTTGATATTATTTCTAATAAGTCTCTATAACCTGACATTGAGCCACAATCTTCCGGAGGACAATTACGAGCTCCACCAATACACCGTGGTATTTGGTTTGCTTCATTATCGGAAAATATATTCTCTAATACAATAGAGTGCATCCAGAAATCACCAAAATCATAATTGTATAAAATCTGACCATATTCCTCTTTTAATACCCTACTAAGCTTTACAGTTCTTGAATTTTTAGAATTTTCTACTTCAAATTCAATTGGAGCATAACTTGAGTTTTTAACTTTAAACTCATGAAGATGTGAATTTGTCCATCCCATAGTAGTTTGAATGATTCTATGTAAATCTACCAGCAAAGTGTCAGGATCGACTAATATTTTTCTCCATATTAGTGGGTTGGATTGAAGCAATGTTATTTGTAACTGGTAAACCGTTTTATACATTTATTTTTTATTTATAGACCATTAACCATTTATAATTAAATTATATGACAGATATCATATTATTTATTAAGCACCTTTTTAATCTCTTCTATAAAAGCAATCATTTCAATATACATAATTTCAACTTCCGGCCTTGAAAAGTTAACAAATGCATCGTAATCACCTTTAGTTCGAATTTGGAAAGCATTACGTAAATATATCCCAAATTTTGAATCAATTCTTTTGGAAGCTATATATACCTTATTAAACCAACCTATTAACTGACCATGTTTTGATGTCTCAAATTTAGTTTTCAAAGCTAAAGCACTCAAGGCATAAAACATCCCATAATAAATACGATTTATTGCTATCGCTAATTTATCATTATTTATAAGGAATTTAACTAATTCTATTGTATCAATAGCCTGTTGTAAACGGTACTCTATGATAGCATTCCTGTCTTTGTCATCCATTATGCGTGTATACCTTTAGAAATAGCATTTACATATATAGGTTGTTTAGCCCTTAATGTTGAGAATTCTGTCTCTCCGACAACATGATTATCTATTAAGATATTATATTTTAATTCAATCTGATAACAAATTTCAGAAATTTCCCTTTCAGTTTTCCAATCTGCTTTTTGTTTTAAAATCACTAATATATCATAGTCTGAATCTTTATTGGCTTTTCCATTAACCCGGGAACCAAAAAGTACAATATCTTTTATATCATCTGAAAACCTTAATTTCAGAAGTTGACTTAAATCTTTTAATATTAATTTATTATTAACCTTCATTATGCAATTTTAATCAAAGTTAAAAAATATTCAGATTTCCAAAACAACATCAGATTTAAAAGACACTTGGAAAATTTCTTTGATAAAGTAAACCAAAGTAAACTGATAGAATTACTTTCCAGAACCATAAAAGATGGCGGGGTTGTTTCTATGGTCTATACCGAACGGTACTTAAGTAGTGTGAGACGTTGGGAAATAAAATAGGAGGATTTTTATTTTATTTTCCTCCTACTCGATTACTCCTGAAACGAACCTGATGAAAATAAATTATTCCTTCTTTTCAATCTTACTTTCACTTTTGCCTTCTTTGGATTCACAACATTTTTTGCATCTGCAACTATTACTAATAGTAATTAATACAATTGCTAACAACAAAAAACAGATTGCCAATCCAATTTTAAAGCAAATACGGGCATGATGCATTTGGCAACTTTGACAAATCATAGGAGCTGCAGCACAACACATTGCCTGATTTTTACAGCATTTTGCAGAATCTTGTTTAACCATCATGGAATGTTTCATGCTTCCGGAATCAGTTTTAGCAACAGCCATCCCGCCACCAGGATGTTGCATATTAGAGTAGGCCATCCCATGTTCATGAACCATATGATGATGATATTTACAACTTCCAATAATTGCCAAGACAATTAATATAGCACCAACAAGAGTAGATGCGTAACCAATCCAACGTAATATTCTACACATAGTTTTAGTATTTAATGAGTTTAAAAGACATTATAAAGATAACCCAAAATTCAATAAATTGTGCTAATCATATATTATGGAAGATATGAAAGATTTTTTTTAAATTATTTATCGAAATTTATGGTGTGGGAATTGACACCAAATAGTTAAAATGTATCCATGTAGTTAACCGCATGGATACTAATGTTTTCAGGAAATTGATTTGACGGAGGATTTTTCAAAACTTACATTTTTGCTTTATCCATAAAGGCCATACTAAGCATAATACTAACGAAAATGATACCGATAAAAAAGATAAGAAGTGCCAGTTTGTTTTTTGAATTTGCTTTACTAACTCTAAAGAGAAGATAACCGATCAGTAAATTCAATAAAGCCCAAAGTACATTTGTCAATGGCGAAGAAAGTCCTTTACCCGGAGGATTAGAGAAAGGCGTTGGAAAATAATTTCCTGAAATTCCATTTACAAAATGCGGGATAACATTGGTTAAAAAAGTACCCGCAAAGAATACAGCGATGTAATGATACCATTTCATTGGATGATCTGTTTTAGTTTCTGTGTTTTCCATAGATTTTGTTATTAATGTTCCTACTCGTCTGGCTTTTCGGTATGGCCCCGTTTTTTCAAGTGGTTTCCGGTCTCCACTTTGCTTTATTTTCTTCAGAATTGCCAAAGTTTCATATGTCTAAGTTTTAAATTACCCCATTATCAGGTAAGTGATTTTTGAACAAATACATTACAGATACCTTACCCATCATCGATTTCATAATAACCTACAAGGAAAATTATGTATAATGATTTATTGTCATCATTAATTCAAATTTTTCTTTGGTTTTATTTTAGGTTTAATAATTAGCCTTAATGATTGGTCATATGTGATATAACTCCAAAACCAATTAATAAAGATCAACAGTTTGTTTTTAACACCCAGAATTGATTTAAGATGAATAAACATCCATACCAACCAGGCAAAAAATCCTTGAAATTTTAAATAAGGCAAATCAACTACCGCTAAATTTCTACCAACTGTAGCCATAGTGCCTAAATCGTGGTAACAGAATGGTTCAAATGATTTTCCAGTTATCATTTTTTGGAAGTTGTTGGCCAGATTGGTAGCTTGTTGGATAGCGACCTGAGCAACCTGTGGATGTCCGTTTGGATATTTTTCAGTAACCATTAGGGCTATATCTCCAATGGCATAAATATTTGAATATCCTTTAACAAGGTTCATTTGGTCAACCTTTAACCTATTTCCACGACCAATAGCGTCAGGTTTAATACCTTCTAACATATTTCCATTTATTCCTGCTGCCCAAATGAGTGTATCAGTGCGAATTGTCGTTCCGTTGCTGAGAAGAACAGTTTTACCGTCGAAATCACTCACAGCGGTTTCTTTTATTATTATAACTCCCAATTTTATAAGATATTGATAAGCTTTTATTGAAGATATCTCTGACATGCCATTTAACAATTTAGAAGAAGCTTCAATCAAATATATATTCATAAGGTTAAAATCAATTTCAGGATAGTCTTTTGGAAGAACATAATGTTTCATTTCTGCCAGAGCTCCACTCGTTTCTACTCCTGTAGGTCCACCACCTACAACAACTATGTTCATCATTCCCTCTTGTTCATCAGGGTCCTCGCTGATTAATCTATTTTCGAAATTTTGTAAAATTGCATTTCGTAAAGCTAAAGCTTCTGATACTGATTTCAGGGGGAATGATTTTTCCTGTATATTTTCGTTTCCAAAATAATTGGAAGTAGCACCAACGGCAATTATCAAATAATCGTAATTTATTAATCCGACTTTAGTAATTACCCGGTTATTTTCTGGTTCTATCCGTAAAACTTCAGTAATTCTAATATGGATATTTCGTTTTGATTGAAAAACTTTGCGAAAAGGGAATGATATTGCACTGGGTTCAATACCAGCCGTAGCAACCTG
This sequence comes from uncultured Bacteroidota bacterium, assembly GCA_963846585.1. Taxonomy (GTDB): domain Bacteria; phylum Bacteroidota; class Bacteroidia; order Bacteroidales; family JAAUTT01; genus JAAUTT01. The sequence goes on along the minus strand of CAWJWO010000015.1, from coordinate 615,902 downwards.
ATAAAACAATGGTTGAAACATGTGATAATTATGTTTGTCAATCAACACTACCTGATAGTTTGATTTGACCAATTTAATTGTGAACGTAAGACCGGCAAAACCACCTCCAATAACTACAATGCGTTTCTTTGCAACTTCAGGAATGTTTGCTTTCATGGGTCAATGCTTTTATACCAAAGGTAGAACAAACCATAAAAGTTCATTTAGAAAGAATATTCTTTATGTTAATGATTTTATATGGTATCGTCAAATTATTAATAAATATTATGATCCCTTGGATAATAAAGATTTTTAATGTTAGTAGTAGACAAAAATAGCTATTGATTTCTTGTGTTTATTGCTTAACTATTCTATTTTATAATTGTTAGAAATACACTTGAGAATGAAATAAGTCAGGCATAAAAAAACACTTAATGGATAATTTCCTCGCTGCCAGGTTACAAATGACAGTTTCTTTTGTATTTCATATAGTTTTTGCCTGTATTGGAATGACTATGCCCTGGTTAATGTTTATTGCCGAATTAAAATGGATAAAAACAGGCAAACAAGTTTACCTCGATTTGGCTAAAGCCTGGTCTCGGGGAGTGGCAATTTTTTTTGCTGTAGGCGCCGTATCCGGTACTGTATTGTCGTTTGAATTAGGATTGCTTTGGCCAAAATTTATGCTACATGCCGGAGCTATTATAGGTATGCCTTTCTCTTGGGAAGGAACAGCCTTTTTTATGGAAGCTATTGCTTTGGGATTATTCTTATAAATTAATATCAATGGGAAGTGTTTTAAAAAGGGATTCGATTTCATCCAGGCTGAAACTTCCGGTAGTAAGTAGAATTGAATTTTTTGTATTATATACGACTTCGTTTGTTGTTACTCCTACCGGTTTCCATTCTACCTGAGGGTCGTAGAGGCAATATCCGAACTCCATGGTCTGTTGATCAATAGTATACCAATCTTCCTCTGTAAGCTTATCCATACTCATGGGGAAAAGAATTTCTTCTTCTCTTGTAATCATATCAGTAATAGCTTTTATTGCAGGAAGTAAAACCAGTTCTTCTACAGTTTTAACTTCTTCACCAGAGATGTTCCCGGAAGCTGAAACCAATTCTATTGCAGCTTTTAATTTAGTTCTCGTTTCGTCATGTTTGCCCCACATAACTGTAGAAGGGCCTGTTATGCCGTACTTTTCAAGAAATGGGAATAACAAATATTCCTTGCGTTTGTAATGCTTATCAACATCCATTAGCTCATTGAAAAGGCCATGGAGCTTAAAGAGTATACTTTTTTGCCAGGGATTGTATGGTTTCGTTTGTGACAAGATTATTAATTGCCTCTCTGATGGGTCCGTATTGGTCATGTAAAGGGCAAGGCTTATTTGCATCACATTTTTTTAATCCAAATCCGCAATCAGTTAATATTTTACCACCTTCTGTTGCTATAATTAAATCTTTAATTGCAATGTCAGGTTTATCTTTATCAAAGTAAAAACCGCCACCTTTCCCTTTCTGCGATTCCACAAAACCATTTCGCACCAGCCGTTGTAAAATTTTACCTGTATAAAATTGTGGTGCTTCTATCTCTTTGGCAATTTCGGTCACTCCAGGTTTCTTCTCTTTATGGTTTTGAAGCTGGATATATACCAGACCTCTTAATGCGTATTCAGTTTCTTTATTAAACATGCTAAATTGTTTTTTTGCAAAGATATAAAATTTTTGTAAAAAACTAAAAGACCTTTTAGTCTTTTTAAAAAATATTTCATACCTTTACATCCGTAATAATTAAAACAATTTTATATGTTAAAAGAATCATCATACAACCAAATGTCGATTGGTGAAATTGTGGCATCGGACTTCAGGGCTGCAGAAATATTCAAGAATGCAGGTATCGATTTCTGCTGCGGGGGCAATAAAAGTCTTGATAGTGCTTGTAACGAAAAAGCTGTCGACCCGAATACACTTATAAACCAGTTAAATGAACTAGAAAATATACATGTAAATCAAGCACAAAATTTCAATGAATGGGATTTAGGTTTTCTTGCAGATTATATTTTAAATACTCATCATAAATATGTGCTTAAATACTTGCCGGAATTGATTTTTTATACTCAGAAAATTAAAACAGCCCATGGTTCTAATCATCCTGAACTTATTGAAGTTGCCGAATTATTCTCAAAGATAAATACTGAACTTTTACAACACCTTAAAAAAGAAGAAGAAGTATTATTTCCAGCTATCAAAGAGGCTTTAAAAACAAATTCATCAACGGTAAAATCTCTAATATTCTCTGAAATTAAACGTATGAGCGTCGAACATGAATTTGCAGGTGGCGCGATGGATAAAATCAACGAAATAACCTTTGGCTACTCAGTCCCACAAGATGGCTGCAGTACATATCATGTAGCTTTTAAATTATTAAAACAATTTGAAGACGATTTGCATGTTCATGTACATCTTGAAAATAACATATTATATCCTAAAGCTTTAAAAATTTAGCACCTGACATATAATTAATATAACGTAACTTATTTAATATGAACACAGCAACAAAAAATTTAGAAAACGACCATATTAACATCCTGCGTTTAATTGATGTTATGGAAAAGATGGTAATGATGAAAAGTTCCAATATAGAACACGTTGAACAAGTAATTAACTTAATTAAAAGCTATGCCGATGGTTATCATCATGCCAAGGAGGAGAACCTGTTGTTCCCATTGATGGTAAAGAAAGGCTATTCGACTGAACAAGGCCCTGTGGCTGTTATGCTCCACGATCACACACAAGGCAGAAACTTTGTAAAAGGTATGGCTGAAGGTTTATCCAACTACAATAAAGATAGTTCAAATGGTCTTACAAGTATTTATCAAAACATGCAGGGATACATCGAATTATTATGTAGCCACATTGCAAAGGAAAACAATGTATTATTCCGGATGGCCGATCAGGTACTTTCCGAAAATGAACAACAGCATTTATTAAGGGAATTTGCAGAAGTTGAAAATAAGAATTACTGTGGTGGAGTATTAAAGGATTGTATTATGGCCATCGAAAAACTTGAGGAAGTTTATCATTAATGGAAACGATATTACTTAACTAAAATTAAAAATTATGACTACAAAAAAACTTTGGTTAGGCTTTTTAGCGGTTATAACCATTTCATTTGCTGTTTTGCTTTATTTCGGACATGAGATTTACAGGCAAGCTCCTCCTATTCCCGACAAAGTAATTACGATTGACGGAAAAGTACTTTTTACGGGTCAGGATATTAAAGATGGTCAAAATGTCTGGCAATCGATGGGCGGGCAGGAATTAGGCACTGTATGGGGTCATGGTGCTTATGTTGCTCCCGATTGGAGTGCTGACTGGCTGCACAAAGAAGCTTTATTTATAATCAATCAATTGGCTTTAAACTCCGATAGGGTGCCATATGATAAGCTTTCTGATGAACGTAAAGCTGCATTAAAAATAACTTTGCAAAGGGAGTTGCGAACTAATACATATAATGCATTAAATAAATCTATTGTAGTATCAAATTTGCGAGCGGAAGCAATTGCTGACAATAGTAAATTTTACGGGGGATTATTTACCAACAATCCTTCTCTTGGTGGTTTGCGTGATGCCTACAGTATCCCAATCAATTCATTAAAAGACCCTGAACGGGTTCGTGTGTTAAATGCATTCTTCTTTTGGATATCGTGGGCATGTATAACTGAACGCCCAGGACAAAAAATCACCTATACCAACAATTGGCCGGCAGATGAACTGGTAGCAAATAAGCCTACAGGGGCTCTATTGTTATGGACTGGGTTCAGTGTGATCATTTTGATTGCTGGTATTGGATTAATGGTTTGGTATTATGCCCGGCGACGTGAAATAGCAGCAGATTCTATTCCTTCACGTTTTCCACTTCACAATGAAATACAAACTCCTTCTCAGAGGGCAACGGTAAAATATTTCTGGATCGTGTCAGCACTTTTATTGGTACAGGTGATCATGGGAGTGATTACTGCACACTATGCTGTGGAAGGTCAAGCATTTTATGGAATACCTTTATCCAACTGGCTTCCATATTCAATTTCCAGGACATGGCATTTGCAGATAGCTATTTTCTGGATTGCAACATCATGGTTGGCTACAGGTTTGTATTATGCTCCGGCAATTTCAGGGATAGAACCTAAATTCCAGCGTCTGGGAGTAAATTTCTTATTTATTGCACTGCTGGTAATTGTGGCTGGTTCATTGACTGGACAATGGTTTGGTGTAATGCAAAAATTAGGATATATTCAAAACTTCTGGTTTGGACACCAGGGTTATGAATATGTAGATTTGGGCCGATTCTGGCAAATATTTCTCTTTGTAGGGCTAATTATCTGGCTTTTATTAATGGGCAGGGCTATTTGGCCGGCATTAAAACAAAAATCAGATAGCAGAAACCTATTGGTATTGTTCCTGATTTCAACAATAGCAATTGCTGCATTTTATGGAGCAGGACTCATGTGGGGTCGCCAAACCAATTTGGCCATTGCTGAATACTGGCGTTGGTGGGTAGTACATCTTTGGGTAGAAGGATTTTTTGAAGTTTTTGCTGCTGTAGTAGTTGCATTTTTATTTGTCCGTTTGCAAATTATCAAAGCGGTAACAGCAACAACAGCAGTGATGTTTTCTACCATTGTATTCCTTTCGGGTGGTATATTAGGTACTTTCCATCATTTGTATTTTACAGGTACACCAACATCAATAATGGCAATTGGTGCAAGTTTTAGTGCACTTGAAGTTGTACCCCTGGTATTAATGGGTTTTGAAGCGTTTGATAATCTTAAACTAAGTCGTAGCAATGAGTGGATCAAAGATTATAAATGGCCAATTTATTGTTTCATTGCAGTTGCATTTTGGAATTTAGTTGGTGCGGGAATTTTCGGTTTTCTTATTAACCCTCCAATAGCTCTTTATTACATGCAGGGATTAAATACCACTCCGCTTCACGGTCATGCCGCTTTATTCGGGGTATATGGTATGCTTGGAATCGGCCTCATGTTATTTGTATTACGGGATATGAACAAAGATGTAATTTGGAAAGAAAAATGGATAAAATTTACTTTCTGGTGTCTTAATATTGGCTTACTGGCTATGGTATTGTTAAGTCTGTTGCCTGTAGGACTTGCCCAAACTGTGGCAAGTGTTCAGGATGGTTTGTGGTATGCTCGGTCAGCTGAATTCCTACATCAACCTTACCTTGTTACTTTTAAATGGTTACGGATTATTGGTGATACCATTTTTGCAGCTGGCACAGTCTCACTGGCCTGGTTTATTTTTGGGTTAAGATTTGGATGGAGTTTTACAAAGAAATAATTTAATAGTTATTTTGTTTGGTGAGTTCTGTTGTATTAACAATCAACAGAACTCACTTAATTAACTAAAATTTTGAAGTTCATGATTATGGTAAACTTATAGAATATTTATTTATCCATATGCGCTTAAATGTTAATACATTTGAATTAGAACAGAAACTTTATAAAAAAGCTTATTATTTAAGTCTTTTTACAATTATCTTCAATTTGATCGAAGGTTTCGCATCCATTATTTTAGGATACAAAAATGAAACCTTGACATTATTTGGATTTGGTGCAGATAGTTTTATAGAGGTGTTGTCGGGGATTGGTATCACCATCATGATTTTACGTATTAAACAAAAACCGGAAAGTCCAAAAAGCGCTTTTGAAAAAAAGGCATTACAACTAACTGGTCTGGCATTCTTTCTATTAACATTAGGCCTATTAATGGGTATCATTTTTAATATTTTAAACCATCACAAACCTGAAACCGCGATCTGGGGTATTGTAATATCCATCGTTTCAATTTCAGTCATGCTTTGGTTGATGAATGCAAAGAAAAAACTTGGAATCAGCTTACATTCCCAACCACTCATCGCCGATGCAAACTGTACAAAAATTTGTGTTTACATGTCATTGGTATTACTAGCTTCAAGCCTTATATATGTATGTACGGGATTTGCTTATGCTGATCCAATAGGTACAGCAGGGTTGATCTATTTTTCAATATCAGAAGGCAAGGAAGCATTTGAAAAAGCAAAAGGGAAAAATTGTTGTTGAGAGCTGATTATTCAATTAAAATAAAAGGCGGTCCTGATAAAGGCCACCTTTTGTGATATCAGTTTCGGTTTCTAATTTCTTCTTTGTAATTTACTAATTACTATAAATTTAAGCCAAATCAAAGCGATCTAGGTTCATTACTTTGTTCCAGGCAGCCACAAAATCATTAACAAATTTTTCCTGAGCATCTGCGTTTGCATAAACTTCGGCAATGGCTCTAAGTTCTGAGTTTGAACCAAAGATAAGATCCACCCGGGTTCCTGTCCATTTAAGGGTCCCGGATATTCGATCACACCCTTCAAAGATTTCATTCGATACAGAAGTTGCCTTCCAAATGGTACTCATGTCGAGCAAATTTAAAAAGAAATCGTTGGTAAGCACTTCCGGACGTTTTGTGAAAACGCCATGTTTGGAGTTGTCAAAATTGGTACTCAATACCCGCATACCCCCCACAAGTACTGTCATTTCAGGAACAGAAAGTGTAAGCAACTGGGCCTTGTCAATTAACAACTCTTCTGCCCGTATGTTATATTTAGTTTTTAAATAGTTACGGAATCCATCGGCTACCGGCTCCAATACTGAGATTGAATCCACGTCGGTTTGTTCTTGTGATGTATCCATACGCCCCGGGATGAAAGGAACGGTAATAGCAAAACCTGTATTTTTTGCAGCTTTTTCAACACCTGCACAACCTGCTAATACAATTAAGTCTGCGAGAGAAACCTTTTTCCCGTGATATTGGGCACTGTTGAATCCCTTTTGAATACCTTCCAGCGTTTCTAATACTTTCGTAAGTTGAGCAGGGTTGTTAACAACCCAATCCTTTTGAGGAGAAAGACGAATGCGGGCGCCGTTTGCGCCACCACGTTTATCCGATCCACGGAATGTTGAGGCAGAAGCCCAAGCTGTAGATACCAGCTTAGATATAGATAGTCCGGAATTTAATACCTTAGTTTTTAATGTTTCAATATCTTTTTCATCTATCAATACATGATCCACTTTAGGAATCGGATCTTGCCAAATCAGTTCTTCTGTGGGTACTTCGGCACCTAAATAGCGCACCCGTGGTCCCATATCACGGTGCGTCAGTTTAAACCATGCACGGGCAAAAGCATCTGCGAATTCAAGAGGATTTTCATAGAATCGCCTTGAAATTTTTTCATATTCGGGATCGTAACGCAAAGAAAGGTCCGTAGTAAGCATAGTTGGAGCATGCTTTTTAGACGAGTCGTGTGCATCAGGAATAACGCCACCGGCATTTTTAGCAACCCACTGATGTGCACCGGCAGGGCTTTTTGTTAGTTCCCATTCGTATTTAAAGAGATTTTCGAAGAAATAATAACTCCACTTGGCCGGAGTCTGTGTCCATGTAACTTCCAACCCGCTGCTTATTGTGTCGCCACCTTTTCCTGAGCCAAACTTGCTTTTCCAGCCTAGGCCTTGCTCTTCAATGCCGGCAGCTTCAGGTACAGGTCCAACAAGTGCCGCATCACCTGCTCCGTGGGTTTTACCAAAGGTATGTCCACCGGCAATAAGTGCCACTGTTTCTTCATCATTCATTGCCATACGGGCAAACGTTTCGCGGATATCTTTAGCCGCAGCAATTGGATCAGGATTCCCGTTTGGTCCTTCCGGGTTCACATAGATTAACCCCATTTGAACGGCCGCAAGGGGATTGTCAAGATCACGCTGGCCGGAGTATCGTTTGTCACCTTCCAGCCACTTGGTTTCTGAGCCCCAATTAATGGCTTCTTCCGGCTCCCAAACATCTTCACGTCCTCCGGCAAATCCAAAGGTCTTGAATCCCATTGATTCCAATGCTACATTACCAGTAAGGATCATAAGGTCTGCCCAGGATATTTTTCGACCGTACTTTTGCTTGATCGGCCAAAGCAGCCTTCGAGCCTTATCGAGGTTGACATTATCAGGCCAACTGTTAAGCGGAGCAAATCGTTGCTGTCCACTTCCTGCTCCTCCACGACCATCTCCTGTACGGTATGTGCCTGCACTGTGCCATGCCATGCGGATGAACAACGGTCCATAGTGCCCAAAATCTGCAGGCCACCAATCCTGAGAGTCGGTCATCAAATGATGAAGGTCTTTCTTTATTGCCTTCAAATCCAAACTCAAAAATTCTTTTGCATAATTAAAATCTTCACCCATAGGGTTAGATAATGATGAATGTTGTCGCAGTATGTTCAATTTTAACTGATTAGGCCACCAATCACGGTTTTTTGTACCGCTGGTACCTGCACTTTGCGTGTGAGTTGCCCCGGTAACAGGGCATTTGTTGCCATTGTTTGCATTATTTTCCATATTGAATTTGTATTAGGTTATAAATGATTATTTTAAAAATTTTCCAATGATTTGAAGTTTAATATCCTCAATTTTAAAATTTGTGATTTCCTTTTTTTCGAAATATTGATCAATCATTTTATTAAGTTCCTCATCGTTGTAATCCTCAATTCTGTCCGATTCCGAGCAATATAAATGATGATGTTTGTCCAGTATGGCATCATATCTCATATAATCTCTATCAGTTTTTACTTTATTAATTAATTGATTCTCTACCAAAGCGTCAAGTACCTTGTAAACAGTAGCTGTTGCTATATTCGGATGGTTATTTCGAATGTATTCAATGATATTTTCAACAGTTGGATGATTATTAAGAACAATGATTGCTTCCAAAATAGCTATTCGCTGTGGAGTTACTTTAAGCCCTTTTTCAATGAGTTTACTTCTTATTTCATCAATTTTCATAACTAATTCCTATCTAAAGAGAATTATTCTCATTTAATAATAAACAAATTTAAATGAATAAAATATTAAAGTCAAGTTAATTTTTAAAATAAATTAACAGGTTAAATGGGTTGTTGGAAAAATCGCTACCATTGACCACTAAAAACCGGGGCAAAATGACCATTACCTAATCTGATTAAAAATCCCATCATCCCTGTCAAAGAATCATGGTCAGTCAAAAACAGCGAAAAGTGGTCAACGGTACCGGTTTTTCCAATATAGCCTAAGATTACTATTTACTGAATTTAATGTATATTTATTTTCTGATTACAACTCTGGTACCGAAAGCTACCATGTAATTAAATGAATGGTTTCCGGGTTGCTTACCATTATCTATTCTTACGATGTGTCCAGAAATAGTCTTTTCAAATTAGTTGTAAAAATCGTGTACAACATAGAAAATTTCAGTAATTTTATCAGTAGTAAACATAGGTCGAAAATTAGTTATATATTTATGTATTAGGTACTTAAATATATAAATTCTTCCTATTTTTTAATACTAAGAATCAATTTTCTTACGTCGAACCGACGTTAAATATATAATTCTATCATTTTATTAAAACTTAATAAACCAGATAATTTATTAAATGATGAAAAAATTTTTACTTTTTCTTTGTTTATTATTAATGCAAAAAGCACATTCTCAGACAGATCATAAACCTTTTGTAATTGACACCCGCTTTATACAGGTTACTGTCGATGTAAATAACTGCCGCTGGTCTTTAAAAGTAAAAGGGACGGACATGCAGATGAATAATATCTACTTTCTTCCAGGTGACGATCCTTTGGGATGGAGGGTTACAGGCTCGGTAAATAATAACTGCAATACCAAACTCGGATCGTTTATCACTGTCACTTTAAAAGGAACCAGGCAGGGGCAGCTTGATTTTGATTATCATATTTCGGTAAACAAAGATAACAATGATGTAATTGTTAGCCTCGGCAGGACAAACAGTACCGGTAAAAATTTCGATCTGCAGGAAATGGATTGTTTTGTGTCGCCTGATGCTCGTCTTGGAAGTACCAGCGACAGGTGGATCAGCTTGGGAACGCAATCTCAGAACAGGGAGCTTTATCAGATTTTACCGGTAATCAATTTAGTCACTCCAACATTATATATTGTAAACCAGGTGATTGAAGATTCAGATAATGGCAATAGCTTATTAATTGGCCATATTTCGGCGTTCAAAGGTGCATCAAGGTTTGAATTATCTTCCGGCTGGCAGGGCAAAGTTTCTGACCGTATGCGCATCAGGGCATATTGCAGTTATAAAATTACAATGCCTCCCGGGAATACCTTCGAAGGTGAAAAATTACTCATTTGCTTTAGTAATGATGCCTTGCAGGCTATGGAACACCAGGGCGATTTGATTGCCATTGCCCATGATGTGCGTTTAAAAGAACGAAAGCCGATAAACCTTGAAGATACAAGTGTTGTGAATAACTTCGATTGTTTTCATGGATGGATGTCAGGTTCGCCCGACAGAGGGGCCACGGCAATTAGGTTTTTTAAAGAAAACGGTTTAACTTCTTACTACTGGGGGCTTCTTGGCCCCGGGCCAAAAAATGGCATTTGGGGTGTATATGGCTCTGGCGGCAGAACTGACGGCAGGTACCTGAATTTTGACATTAATGGCGATTGGGGAAAATACGGCAAAAGTGAAATTCCTCCTCCACGAAGAAACAGAACCAATTACCCCGAAGAATGTTACCTCCCTGTCCGTACTGTAAAATTCGGTGGAGAAAAAGTGATTGACTTTTCCAATCCTCTTAGTGTTAAACTGGAACGTGAACGTGCCCAAGAAGCTATTAAGGGACAGGAAAACCTGACAGGATGGTCGCAGATGGACTTTTCAGATTGGTGGGACAAATGGCCAGGACAGTACGATCCTTCTGTTAGCGCTTTGGAAGCTTATAGATCAGGGGGCAAACCCTGGCATGAAATTATGGATTTGGCACCCCGGATGCTGGTAAGGTCAAATATGGCCCCTGTCGATCATTCCTACGGACTTGTAGATATATTGCGCGTATCAGAAGATTCTGACCAGGGATATGAAGACAGGGAATCGGCAATGTCGGAAACTGTATTTAGTGGATTATTCGGAGAAACTGTGCGTGGTTCGGCAATAAGGTTTTTTTATAACGGTCGTGTTTTTTGGAATGATGGTGATGGATTTCATATATACAAATTTTTAGCGCCACATGGAAAAGTTGGAAGTTATGATTATGGCCAGGCAAAGGTTGTGGCTAACTTTCGTGCTTTAACCAGCAGCACTCTTCTGATATCTGAAGCTTTTGATGAAGTTTATCCCGCTGACAGGATCGAATTGATGAAACGTATCTGCCCTACTACTATGGATGCAGCTTACCCGGTAGATTTATTCGTCAGAAACCCTCCAAGGATATGGAACATGTCTGTTGAAAGGCCATTTGGGAAATGGTGTATTTTGGGAGTTTTTAACTATACCAATAAGACTAGCCAGGAAGCTTATAATTTTTCTGTTAAGTTGGATGCTAAAAGGAATTTACGGCTGGATCCGGATAAAGAATACATCGTGTATGAATTCTGGACAAAAAAGCTTATAGGTACATTCAGGGGTAAATTTGAAACATGTCCGCTTAATCCCTACGATTGTTACATTTACAGTATTGTGGAGAAGAAAGATCACCCTGTACTTATTTCGACAAGCAGGCATATACGCCAAATGGCATTCGATATAAAGGATCTTTCCTACGATGCCAAACTCAGGATATTAAAAGGCGTTTCAAGATCTGTAGCAGGTGACCCTTACCAGTTGCGAATTTATGTCCCTGAAGGCTTTACCGGGAAAAGTATTCAATTACCTCACGGCATTTCCGGGACTATAAAGACAGACGGGAGATTGCTCACTGTGGATTATGTTACTGCAACAAATGCAGACGTTGAATGGAAGGTTTTATTTTAATGGAATGAACGGTTCATTACTGGCAAACCAACACTTTATAAATATTTTAGAGAATAAAAAATAAAATATATTTACATTATATTAATAATATGAATAAAATCCATTTCACTGTAATACTTGTTTTTTGTATTAATTATATTATTTCGTTTGATGTCTATACTCAAACAACTATTAAGAAAATTGAAGTTCCTGAATGGGCCCTTCCAGGATCGGCTTCACACGATCAGGTTCCTCCCCCGGCAGATTTTCACAGAACTACAATTACCGATAATACCTCGATCGGAATATTCGAAGGGCAAAGCGATATAGGGGCCGCGCTGGTTCCTGGATCATCTTCATACGACCCGGCTAAAAGGCAATATACTATCTTATCTGCAGGTTATAACATTTGGTATTTCCGGGATGAATTTCGTTGCCTGTGGAAAAAAGGTTCAGGTGATCTTTCGTTTGCCGCTAATATCAATTTTCCCGATACCACAGGTTATTTCGACCGTAAAGCTGTATTGGTCATTCGTCAAAGTCTTGAAGATAATTCCAAAGAAGCTATGGTAGCTATTCACGGCGGCGGATTGATCCACCTGGCCTATCGTCCGGAGAACGGCCAAAATATGAAGGAAATGAAAGTCGATAAAAGAAAAGCACTTCGAATTGGTATTGAAAAGCGGGGTGATTCATTTTCAATTTTTGTAAGTATGAAAGGAGAACCAATGCAACAAATAGGTTCTTCCGTTCAACTGCATTTTGACGAGCCGTTTTATATTGGTATTGGTTTCTGCTCTCATCTTCCGGTTACCGTCGATAAAGTAATAATATCTGATGTAGTTCTGGAAAATGAGGCAGGCAGAATTTATTAATATATACAATTTACTAGTTGAAAAATTGTAATTATAATTAAGGATTTTCCATAATCCCTGCAAATAGAATCGTATTGCTGGTGTTTTCCTTTAGGGTGTCGCCAGCATTTTCTACAAAATCCACGCTAAGGGAAAGTTTATTAATCCAAATTTGGTTTAATATGTGTATTTGCGAGATAATAAATTCATCCAAAGATATTTGCAATAAAGATTCTTTTATTTAACCATTTTCTTTATTTCCTTTGGTAATGAATTTATGTTTAGCATTATTGAAACTGTTTTCATTTTTAAATAAGCTTAAATACTACTAACAACAAACCAATGAATTATGAATTTTACAATTACAAATAAAATTTATTCACTATTTCATTCCAAAAATTAGAATTAACTTACTCAATCATAAACCAAACTATTAAGCATATGAAAGACAAAACTATAACCTTCATCATTGTCTGTTTGATTTCTATTTCCTCTGCTTATAGTCAGCAACCTGAAAAAATTGATATTCCAACGGAATGGAAGTTTATTACCGGCGATTGCGGTGATTCTTCCAAACCTGCATATGCCAGACCTGAATATAATGACCAGGACTGGAAAACGATTATGACTGGAAGTCCCTGGGAAAAGCAGGGTTACCCTAATTACGATGGAATTGCCTGGTATAGGGTCAGGTTAATAATCCCATCAGCTCTAAAAAAGAACAACTCATGGTTGAAAGCGCTTCGTATTTCATTAGGTTGTATTGATGATGATGATATTACTTTTTTTAATGGCGAAAAAATTGGTAGCACAGTAGGTTGGGAAATCGACAGGTTTTACACGATACCTTTTAATTTGATAAATTGGGACAAGGAAAATGTTATTGCAATCAGAGTGAATGATACCGGAGGAGATGGTGGTATGTATGCCGGCATATACATGATAGGCAGCGCAATACTTTCGGACCTTATTACAATTAAAGATAAAGATAAAGATAAGCCATTGCCAGTTACATCTTTGGTAAGTACAAAATTTAGCCGGACGTTATTAATTAATTGTAAAATCCCTACAGAAAAATTCAATATTACGGTTCATGTCAATATCTACGATCCCTTTAGCAAAGTTATATTGTATCAAAAGGAAGATAATATTACAGTAGGAAACAATGCCGTTTCGTCATACATTTTTTCGGCATATTTAAAATTACAGGTTACATCAAAAATAGATTATTTAATTACTTCCAAATACATCACCGACACATTGAAATATTCCACACTTTTCTCATACCTGCAGGGCGATCATAAGAAGGAGCACTTGGAGTATCCTGTTATTAAGCCTGTTAAGCCTTATAAATCAACTCCGTTTGCTCTCGAAAATATCCGGTTGGGCGGATATTTGAATGAAAGGATGGACGCCAACCTTAGGCAACGCTTGCTAAATATCGATGAAACGGGTATACTCGAAGGATATTACAACCGACCAGGGAAACAATCCTATGTTGGTGAATATGCCGGTAAGTACCTTCACGCGGCAACCAGGGTATGGCGTTCGACACATAATGCACCATTAAAGGCACAGATGGACCGCATCGTTGATATATTGATAAGTTGCCAAAACAATGATGGTTACCTTGGTACATATCTACCTGCCAATTATTGGACAGAATGGGATGTATGGTCTCATAAATACAACCTCCTGGGTTTGTTGAGTTATTATTCTGCAACAGGGTTCAAGCCTGCACTGGAAGCATCAAAAAAAATGGGAGATTTGATTTGCAAAACATTTGGGGACAACCCAGGGCAGCTAAACATCATCGAACATGGTTATCATATGGGAATGGCCTCCACAAGCATCCTTGAACCCATGACTGATTTATACCGTTTCACGGGTGATAAAAAATATCTCGATTTTTGTTACTACATAATCAGGGCGTATGATTACAAAAATGGTCCACACATTATTTCAACATTAACAACGCTTGGTAAAGTTGACAAAACAGGTAATGGAAAAGCGTATGAAATGATGTCGAACCTCACAGGAATAGTAAAATTGTACCAGTTGACAGGCGACGAAAAATTACTAAAAGCTGCTGAAAATGCGTGGAAAGATATTTCAACTTACAAGCTGTATATTACCGGTACTGCCAGCCAGGGTGAATTTTTCAGGGATGATTTCGTGTTGCCTGCCGGAAACGAAGTATCGATGGGTGAAGGATGTGTTTCAACAACCTGGTTGCAGTTCAGCCAGGTCCTATATTATCTAAAGGGTGAATCAAAATATATTGACGAAATTGAAAAAACTATATACAATCATCTGTTCGCCGCTGAAAACCCACAAACAGGATGTGTGAGTTACTATACCGCTTTGCAGGGTAAAAAACATTACCGTTGCACGATAGATGGACATTGTTGCCTGGCCAGTGTACCCAGGGGCATCGCTGCAATTCCTGAACTTGTTTTTACTAAAGATGCAATTGACGGGTTCAATGTAAATTTATATACCAGCTGCATTCTTCACGATAGTATCATTAGTATGGCTCATACTGTAATTCCTATTGAGTTTTCGATAGCAACCAAATTTCCTGAAGCCGGAACTGTAGAAATTACAGTCAACCCCCGGGAGCAGGCAAGTTTTAAAGTTGGGTTGCGTGTGCCGGTATGGTGCCAAAACTATATGGCTAAAATAAATGGAGAAACATTAACAGGCACTCCGGGTCAATATTTAAATATTGAAAGAAGCTGGGAAAAGCATACAAAAATACAGGTTTCCTTTGATCTGAACAATCAGTTATTAGACGGTGGGAAAAGCTACCCCGGCTATGTTGCTGTTAAGGTTGGTACACAGGTACTGGCTTTCGACCAGGCTTTAAACCCTGAAATTAAAGAGTTGGATAAACTAGCTCTCTCTTCATCAAACATTTCGTTATCGTCAACAACGATACTTCCTGCCGGATGGGTGGGTTGTCAGCCTTATATATCGACAGGCTATTATGATGGTAAACCGGTAAAACTCACATTGGTTCCGTTTGCTGATGCCGGACAAACCGGAGGTGAAGTGAGGGTTTGGATAAAGAAACAGTGAAACTGACAATAATGAAATTGGCTATTTAGCCCAAAGCCTCAAAAATAGCTATTAATGAATATTTACTTTTTCGAGGGAATGGGCAAATTTAGCCAATATTATGAAAGGTTAGTTTATTTTCCATGACTAGCAGACTTTATTTTGACTGTACAAACATTGAACGGGATTTACCATCAATCCTGATATTTTTTTTAATACAATAATCAATCAACTCGCTTATATTTATTGTTACCTCTCTAATAAAAAAACCTTCCATAATCAGTTGTGTTTTAAGTTTAGAATATTGTTTAAACCATTCATCCCATTCATCAGGCATTATTTCCCTATCATCGATAATGCTGAGAAAATATTCCCAATCCTTTTTTTCGTAATATGCTAAATTTACTGTTGACATCATATAATAATAATGTATATCTTCAAAACAATTAGCACCAATACAATCCGAAATACTTTATTAAATATTACCAATGGTAATATAATAATATTCTAATTTTACTTGTAAACCTATTAATTTAGCTCAATATAATCTACAGAGCTGCCGAAGGCAAAAATATGATACCTAATTAGCTGCGGGCCGTCTGTTGAAAAAGTAATTGAATTGGTTACATTATTTAATCTGAAGCAGGCTTAATTTGAGAAAAAAAACTGATCCCACGTAAGTTTGTTGCTTCCTGTATAACCACTTGCAGTAACCTTATAATTAAGACCATTGGTATTCATTTCAATTTCAATTGTGATGTCAGCAGGTCGTATTGCTTTATCTCTTCGAATAAGAATAAGTTCATCATTACCCTGGTCATTAATGCTTTTTAAGGCACTTGCGATAATACTATTTCCAAATGCAGAATAAGTAAGCAGAAAGTTGTCCCGGCTCATCACACTAACCGGACAAGAAGCGGTGATTTTTACTTCCAGGATATTGGCTTTCATTGCTACAACAAATCCATTCTCTTCGGCAATATAATTGCCATTTTCAGTTTTCACAATATCCTTGAAAAGTTTGGTTTTGAGGTCTGTCTGTCCAAAGGACTGTTTCATTAAAAGAAAAAGGCATATTACCATACAGTGTCTGATTAAGATGGAATTTTTCATAATAATACGTTTATGGTTAAAATTATTAATTAACATGAAGACTAATTTAAGGAAAAAATAACCTTTTAATAGATTTTAAAATCATCAAACAGTAATTTCTTAAATAATTTTGAAAAGTTACATTATTAAATTTTAATGAATTCCAAATTATGTCTATATTACAGAATATGCTAATTGAAATAATCTATCATTTTAAAAGAAATAATCATGGAACAACACATTATAAAACAACATACGGCGCTGTTAGTGATGGATGTACAGGAAGCTACCGTAAACAGGCTCATGGACCAGGCAAACTACATTCATCTGATTTCTAACGCTATCCAAAAGGCTCGCGACAATAAAATTTCTGTCCTGTTTGTAGTGGTAGGGTTCAGGAAAGGATACCCCGAGGCCAGTATCAATAATAAATCCTTTTCCCTGTTGAAAAACGGGACTATGCATTTTGATACCCAGCAAGCCTGTAAAGTTCATCCCTCTGTGAACGTGCACGAAGAGGATATTGTAATCGTTAAAAAACGAGTCAGTGCCTTTACAGGCAGTGATCTGGAGGTAGTGCTAAGGTCACTGGAAATAAACCATCTGGTACTCTCGGGAATTGCAACCAGCGGGGTAGTGCTCTCTACTCTTAGAGAAGCTGCTGACAAAGATTATGTTCTCACGGTACTTAGCGATTGTTGTGCCGATATGGATGAAGAAGTTCATCGTGTACTTACGACAAAAATTTTTCCCCGTCAGGCTGAAGTGATTGATTCACACCAATGGTTTTCTGAACACTGAAAAAAAATCCTTTAAACCAGAAAATTTAAATTGATTTATGAATATTTGATTTGAACCCAATGAAAACAGATTCTATGAAAGCAAACTTTTTAATAATTTTTTGTTTAATCAAACCATCTATTTATTCATTGGTCATCTAAATACTATTGTTAGACAAATAATTTTAATCTAACATCAATAAAATATATCATTTTACCACCATTTTCGTAAAGTTAATTGATAATTTTTCAATGTTTAACTTTTACCGAAATAACGAAATATTTAAAGATATGGAAAACCTAAAAATTGAAGCAACAAAATATTCCCCAATGGTGGAATTAACTTCCGAAGGTGAAATGACAATCCGCGGAAGATCGATAATTGAAGATCCTCAACTTTTTTACAATCCGATTATTGAAAGAATTAAACGGTGTAAATCAAAGACGTTTACACTCACAATTCAACTTGAATACATGAATACGAGTAGTTCAAAAGTGATGCTGAATCTTTTAAATACGATTAAGGATTATTATAACAGGAATAATGTAATTGTAAAATGGTTTTATGATAGTGATGACGAAGATATGCTGGAAATTGGCCGTGATTATGAATCAATAATCTGCATACCTATTGACTTTTATGAACTATGCGAAGAGGAAGAATATTAAATTATATTCACCAATTGCACAGGCTGGCAAATATTTACAAATAAAACAATTGCACAATTACTCAATAAATAAGGTTTTATTTTTAGGATATTTGATGCTATACTTTAATTCAATCTCCTTTTTTGCAGAAGGGTCAAGATTGAATTTCCATTTTACCTCCCCGTTTTCTTTATTATAGGATGCACCCGATAAATCAACAAATTTAAGCGAGGTTTTCCCTGCGTTTAATTCAATGGCCTTTTTTCTTAATATTTGTGCACCATTTAAAAAAACAGTTGCTTCACTAACATTAGTCTTAATAATAATTTCCTTTTGTTCCTGGGCAAATATTTGGCAGGATATAAATAAAAACACAATTGAACATAGGTTTTTCATATAATTTTTTGTTAGTATATTACGTTAAATATTTAATCAAAAATTATGCCATTGGACAATTCATAATTATATTGTTTTATTGCGAATTACAAGATATTTTATAATTTTATTTTAATTACCCTTGATTAGTAATAATTTAAATTAAGGTTTTTTAAAAATGAAAAAAGAATTGCATAATATCCGGAAGTCCCGTTTAATTGTAATAAGCTCATTATTGGTTATTATAGTAATTATTTTATTATGGAAACCGGATGTCTTTTCCTATAAAAACAGTTTTGGCTTTATCATTAGATCAGGAGATAAACTTATTAATAATAATAAAGAATTCAGGTTTATAGGTTTGAATACCCCAAACCTTCATATAGAGGAGGATAATAGTTTTTTAGCTAAAGGCTGGCACAGGACCGATGAATATGAAATCCGGGACATTTTTAAAACTATTGTTGAAATGGGAGGTACTGTAACAAGATGTTATGTTTTTTCAATTAAGGGAGGAAGGAATAACGGTAATCTGCAATCGCACATTTATGCTCCCCGAAAATATGATGAGGCTTTGTTCCGTGATTTCGACCTTATGTTAAAGGTTGCCAATGAATATAAAGTAAGATTGATAGTGCCTTTTATCGACAACTGGTCGTGGTGGGGCGGAACAAATGAGTTTGCTGCATTTGAAGGTAAAACACAAGCAGAATTCTGTACTGATATAAAGGTAAAGAATGATTTTAAAAATTTTATATCATTTGTGTTAAACCGGACAAATACATTTACAGGTATTAAATACAAAGACGATCCTGTGATTCTTGCCTGGGAAACAGGGAACGAATTAAGACTGGAAAATGCAAACGGAAATATGGATGTATTTGATCAATGGACAAAAGAAATGGCTGGTTATATTAAAAGCATTGATAAGAATCACCTCGTCGCCGATGGCGCGTCCCATATTATTTCGCAGGCTCAGTTGGCTAATCCTTATACCGATATGATAACCGAACATTACTATGGTGGCGATTATGTCGCGAACTGTATCAAAGCACGATATATCTGCAAGGGCAAAAAAGTGTTTTACATAGGTGAATTTAATAACGTTGATGTTAGTGTTCATGAACAACTTTTAAAGGAAGTAATAATAGACGGTGCTGCCGGAGCTTTGCTATGGAGTTTGCGTTTTCATACCAGAGACGGAGGGTTTTATTTTCACGGAAGCCATACCGATGCATTCAATCCTTGTTACAGGTGGCCGGGATTTAATTCTGCCAGTGTTCTGAACGAAGCAAAAAAGATGAAACAAGTAAGGGATTTTGCTTATCACATAAGGAATATGGAAGTACCAAAGATAAGTGTGCCTGAACCGCCGGAATTGATAAAAGGTAGTGCCCCGAATCAGTTAAGATGGCGTGGTTCTGTGGGTGCAACATCTTATTCAATTGAAAAATCGGCTGACAGGAATAAGGGTTGGGTTGAAATAGATGCAAATGCCATGGAAGATGCAATACCTTATGTTCCATATAACGATAAAACTGCTGTAAAAGGCGTGAAGTATTTTTACAGGGTTTCTGCTAAAAATTCTGCAGGAATATCGAAACCTTCGAATATTCTGGGCCCTATTTCTATAAATTGAGATTCATTAAATTCATTTCAATGTTTTAATGAATTCTGCAATTTGCTTCACCTGGTCTTTTGTAAGTGCCTCTTTGAAGGATTGCATCAGGTTCGGCTGAAACCCTTTTACAATCTTTGCATTTGGCAGGTATACCGATTCCAGAATATAATCGAAATCAACCGTTATAATTTGTTCTTTTCCATCTACCAGTACAGTTGTTTTAGAACCATATATACCTTTAAATGATGGTCCCACTATTCTGGAACCATCGAATGAATGACAGGCCGTGCAGCCATTTTTTTTAATCAGGGTCAACCCCGGAGAAGGCCCGGCTTTACCAGCAATGGGAGTTGCACCTGGGTTGGCCGATTCTTTATACCATTTGTTAAATATTTCCTGAGGTTTTACAACAACTGCAGTTGTCATATATGCATGACGCAGGCCACAATATTCGGCACAAAAAATATCGTATGTTCCTTCCTTCTGGGCAATAAACCATAAGAAATTTTTGTTGCCCGGCACTACATCCTGTTTAACTCTGAAAGCCGGAATAAACAAACTATGGATAACATCGGATGAGTTTACATTCACCAAAACCGGCTTGTTCAACGGTACAAACATTGTATCGGTTATTATTCCGTTTGGATATTTAAACGACCAGCTCCACATTCGTGCAGTAGTGGTTATGGTAAATGCATTTTTTGGAGGGCTCTTCAACATCTTCCAATTGGTCCATCCATAATAAAACATAATAGAAACAAGGATGACCGGAATTACAATCCAAATAATTTCAAGAGTTACATTGCCTTCAATAAATTCCGATTTTGGATTACGGTTCTTGTTATAACGAATTACGAACCAGATCATAGCAGCAGTAATACCCACTAAAAAGAATAAAGATACCAGGAAAATGAACATCGTGGCACTGTCAACTTTATTTACAAAATTAGAGACTCCGGAAAACATAAATCAGTTTTTAGCGGTTACTAAAATCCAACATTGTAATAATAATAAGGAATATAATAAGGGAGAATATAACTCCCACGAATACGGTAAATATCTTATCATGAAACTTTAAGTGCATGTTATATACAAGAAGAATCAATGCCTGCATAGCAGCAATCAACAGAATAATGCCAATAACTAAAGGCGATGCAACCCTTATTTGTGTAAGGCCAACGGAAATAAGGGTAAGTAACGACAATACTATGAATGTGAATAAATATAACCTGTAACCTTCCAACATTTTAACAACTCGTTCCATAACCATTAATTTATAAGATAAAATAAGGGGAAAAGGAATATCCATACCAAATCGACCAGGTGCCAGTATAAACTTGTATTTTCGAGCAATGCATATTTTGTTTGATGGACCCGTTTACGTATGATGGCTCCAATGACAATTGAAATTAAAACAAGTCCTGCAATCAGGTGTAAGGCATGTAAACCGGTCATAAAAAAATACAATCCGAAAAACATTACATCTCCGCGGCTTAACCTTATCAAATCTGCTGATCCGGGATATAAACCATGTTCGAATTTAATCCTCCATTCAAAATACTTATTTACAAGGAAAATAATTCCAAGCAATATAGTTACAGTCAGCATCCACAGTGTAAGCTTAACTTCACCTTTCTTAATTGCAACATAGGAAAAACCCATTGTCATCCCGCTTAATAAAAGGATTATGGAATTAATAGTACCTATAGTTACATTTAATTCCCGGGCTGCGAGGTGAAAACCTTCGTGGTATTTTGTCCTGTAAACGGTAAATACCAGGAAAAGGCCTGCAAACAGGAACAATTCAGTGAAAATAAACAGCCACATCCCTATTCTTGATGCTTCGTCATCACGGTGTCCGTTATGTGAAGTATTATTTTCCATAATTCCTTTTATGCGTTTATTTGTTTATAAGGTTTATAAGGTTTATATGTTGCATGTTGCATGTTTTCACGTCTCACGTCTCACGTCCCACACGTCCCACGTCCTTTTTCACTTTATCACTAAAATCTATTTATAATCATAGGGACCATGTAATATCACAGGCTCTTCCTCGAAATTTTCCAGCGGGGGAGGAGATGGAATCGTCCATTCCAATGTTTTTCCTCCCCAGGGATCTGCAGGGGCTTTTTCACCATGCCGAGCCGAGCGTACCAAATTTATGATGATAATCATCAGGCCAAATATCATCACTATAGCTCCCATGGAAGAAATAATATTGCCTCCATGGTATTGAGGGAAATAATCATAAGTTCTGCGAGGTTGCCCCATCATTCCCAAATAAAACATAGTAAAGTAAAGTGCCATGAACCCTATAAAAAAGATGAACCAACCGATATTTGCCCAACTTTTATCATACATGCGGCCGAAAATCTTTGGAAACCAATAATGAATTGCAGCCATAAAGGCATAACCCATTCCTCCAAAAACGATAAAGTGGAAGTGTCCCACCACAAAAGCCGTATCGGTAAGATAAACGTCCGTGGCAAGGCTTCCAAGGAAAAGACCTGAAAGGCCTCCGATCAGGAATACGAAAATAAAGGACAGGGCCCAATAGAGAGGAGTTTGGAGATTTATGGAACCTTTATAAAGTGTGGCAACCCAGTTAAAAACTTTAATGGCGCTGGGAATTGCCACAATAAAGGTTAGAAGGGAAAAAAACCAAAGTGATTTGGCACTCATCCCGGCAGCAAACATATGGTGCCCCCAAACAAAAAATCCTATAAACGCAATTCCAAAGGATGAGATGACGATAGCCGAATAGCCGAATATTGTTTTCCGGGCAAATGTTGGTATAACCTCTGAAATGACTCCCATGGCAGGCAAAATCATTATATAAACAGCCGGATGTGAATAAATCCAAAACAAATGCTGGTATAAAAGAGGATCGCCACCAAGGGTAGGGTCGAAAAAGCCAATTTTAAAAAGGCGCTCGGCAACAATCATTAATAGAGTAATTCCTATAATAGGCGTTGCCAGAATTTGTATCCAGCCGGTAGCGTATAGGGACCATGGGAAGAGCGGCATTTTCATCCATTTCATTCCGGGAGCTTTCATCCGGTGAACGGTAGTAATGAAATTTATACCGGTAAGGATCGAGGAAAATCCGAGAACAAAAGCTCCAAGTACAGCCGAAAGAACGTTAGTAGGGATTCTGAGACTATAAGGGGCGTAAAATGTCCAGCCGGTATCGGGTGGACCTGACCCTAAAAACTGGGAACTGATAGCTATTGCTGCTCCGGTAATGTAAAGCCACCAGGAAAGCAGGTTTAACCGTGGAAATGCAACATCCCTGGCCCCAATCATAATTGGAAGGAAAAAATTTCCAAAAATGGCCGGAATTCCTGGTATTACAACCAGAAATATCATGGTAATGCCATGTAAAGTAAAAAAAGCATTGTAGGTCTGGGCATCCATGATTGTTCTTCCGGGGGCTATAAGTTCAATTTTCATTAATAATCCCAGCGTTGCACCCACAATGAAAAACGACACTATAGTATACATGTATAAGAGTCCGATTCTTTTGTGGTCAGTTGAAAAAATCCACCCCAGGAAGCCTTTGTATTTACCTTTATACTCAAGGTAACTGACTGAGTTCATACTTATAGTTTATAAATTTGTAGTACTTTTAACTTTCTTATGTATAAGTGGTTTAAAAATAATGAAAAAAACGATAGCCAATAACAGAAACAAGATGACGGCACCGCCAACTTTGGTCACATCCATTGCATAATGTTGCGATTGCGTATCATATCCATAACAATATTGCAATAATTTGTTAATTGTAGGTCCGCTGGTTCCTTTGGAGGATTCAACCAGTGCCATCTTAAATTCAAATGGAAGAAAGTATGTTCCATTCAGATATCTCGTTATTTTTCCATTTTGGCTGATAAAAATTAAGGTTGCAGAATGAAGAAAAACATTTCCTGCCCTTTTGTATTTAAAGCCCAATGCATTGGTAGCCCTGGCAATATTAGCGCTATCCGAAATAAAGAACTTCCACCCATTCTCCGCTTCCCTTGTTTTCATGTGCGACAGGTAATTCTTTTTTTTCCTAATTGCTAGGGATAAAGGTTCCTCAATATTGAAGCCTATGGTAAGTACCTGGTAGTCTTTACCAATTTTCATATCCGATTTATCGATTACCTCTGCCAACCCATTCATCAATGGAGTGCACAACATTGGGCATTCAAAATAAACAAAACAAAGTACGGTGGGTTTGTTAATTATGTTTTTCAAATTAACAGTGTCCCCTTTTTCATTTATTAATTGTATATTATTAGGTACATATTCATTAAGGTGTTCGACTATACCAATCTCCACATCATCACTTTTAGTACCTGATGGCTTGGTTGCCGTGGCAATGGTTGCAATAAATGCCAGTGTAATTCCAAAAATAGTTTTTATCATTTTAATAAAAGTTCTTTAATTATAATATCCGTATATATTATTAATTTTTTTATAGTAAGAAAACGATCACTTAAAGCAATAATAGTATGAATGGTAAAAAATTCATTGATTCGGCTATTGTCCGGTATTTTTCATTTATAAATAACCACTTCCGGAAAAGTACCTCACTAAATAATGTAAATCCCATAACTAATATAAGAAAATAACAAAACTTATGGATCAAGACGAATGAGTAAGTTGATAAAATTACGGAAAGTGCCAAAATTGTTGAAATTGAATATTCTGCGATTTTGATCCCAAACACAGTTGAAAACGAAATAAACCCGTTTAGGATATCCGACTTGTATTCGTATATGGAATACAAAAGAGGAATGGTAAGTATAATCAGAGAATAGCTAATTAAAAGGAGATATTGTTCCTTAGTTACAGTCGGGTATTTCGAAAAAAACGGAATTCCCCACGTCCCTGCTATATAACCTATAGCTATAATAAATTCCCTTGGAAAAAACCGGAAGATTTCACATATAAAATAGTTCACCAGCAGGTATAATATTATCAGGAAACTTAAAACAAGACCATAGATAATTGTTTTTTTATCAAGAAATTGAAAAATAAGGATGTTTGTTATAATTATTGATAAACCAAGAAGAACGCTCATCACTTTTCTATGTATAAAGTGAAAATAATGTCTTCCCATAGCTGTCTGATTCTTTACTTTCAGGGAATCGAGCAAATGATCGGAAGTGTATATAATCCAAACACAAACAGGTAATATAAGCCAATAAATAATTGGCAACCGGGCATTAAAAACCTTTAAGGCCAGGACAGAGCTGCCAATGCTGCCAATAGCAACATCCAAACTGAGGTATTGTACTATTTTATATATACGATTCAAAATGATGATATAAGCTTTCGTTAATTAAAGGATGATTTTTAGGTACCAATGCAGCCCTGGATAAACTATAACCGGTAATAAATACAAATAGTCCTAAAAAACCTATATAAGTTCCGATTTCTATAAATCCTAATTTAGCGTGGCCTACGGAACCGGGAAATATCTCTACATATAAATCAACCCACTGACCCACTGCAAGCAATACCGCCACGGAAAAAACTATCCATTTATTGCGGCTGGTATTTACCGGAAGCAATACAAAAAACGGGATTACCCAATTGATAATTATATCAGCAGCCCAGATGGGTTGCCACTCCGTTGTCCAGCGTTTTGCATAATAGATGGTTTCTTCGGGTATGTTTCCATACCAGATAAGAATGAACTGTGAAAACCAGAAATAACCGTAGAAGATAGAGACAATGAAAAGATAACGCGCGAAATCGTGGACATGGCTTACATTTAGAAATTCGAAATACCCGCGGCGGTTTAATAGAAAAACAATAATAAAAATGGTGGCTGAACCATGAAGAAATGCAGCAATAAAGTTTTTCAATGCATAAATAGTACTAAACCATTTTACATCAATCGACATGAGTAAATCGAATCCGAGGATCGAAAAGGAAAGTGCAAGAACAAATATCAATACCTTAGAGTACCGCTCTATCTTTTTAAAATACTCCAGGCCGCCGGTTACATCTTCTTTTAGGGATGCTTTTCTAATAAGTCGGGTAAGCAATATCCATGCCGAAAAAAATACTATCAGACGTACAAAAAAGAAAGGAATATTCAGATATACTGTCTTGGATTTGATGATACCGCTGGCCGCTACAACATCAGGATTAGTCCAGGAATATATATAATGCATTCCAAAAATCAGGAGAAGGAAAAGGGCTCCTGCAACAGGTATATACATCATCATTGCCTCCGGGATGCGACGGAATCCTGCTGACCATCCTGCTTGTGTTATAGCCTGCAAACCTAAAAAAAAGGCACCGCCAATAGCTAAGGAAAGAAAGCAGAAGTTATTTAACAGATAGTTGGCCCAGGTGCGCCGGGCATCTGAAAAAAAGCCGTAACCAAGTGCAGCGATTCCAATGCCAATGCAAATGATACAAACTATTTTAAATGTTTGTGAAAGTGGAATCCGGTCTTTCATATGTAAATAGTTTTTATTTTAAAGGTCATATGGAACTCGCATTTAGTTTATTTAATTTGTGATGCCCGTTTCATATTTTAATTCTCGTGTTAAAGAATTTACGTTAAATTAATATTTGTTTGACTGACTGTAAGTATAGTTATGTCTTCCTTTTTTGCAAGCTTCTGATATACATAATTACTTTCCACCGGTCATCAGGCCTCACGATAATCCCATGTGCAGGCATGAGTCCTAAGCCGACCGTTACAATATGGTATAATTCACCATCCGTCCGGTTTGTTGTTTTAACACTGGTTAAATTTGCAGGAGGGTAAGTAAATTTTCCTGATATATATAAATACCCTTTTCCGTCGGCCTTATCTCCATGACACTGGAGACAGATAGTTTGATAAACTTTTTCACCACGTGCAATATTTTGAGTGTCAGGTCTCATAGGATTTTTCAATTTTGCAGCTTTAATGAGGTCAGCATCTGTTTTTTTAAAGGGATAATTTTCAGCTTCGCGGGAAATGGTTCCGTCAACCGGTGCCTGTAAGGTTTTTCCATCGTAAAAATTTGGATTAGGCGCATAGGTTTTGTATGCCTTTGAGTAAGCCATGTCTGGAAAATAATCATAACCCGGGTTGTTTTTATCCCTGTCACACGAAAGGATAAATAAACAACCTATGGATAAGAATAAAGAGGTAATATTATTTATGTATGATTTCATTAGCTCCATTTTCTAACAATTTAATTTTCGCGTCAGGCACCTTATCTGATTTCAAAATGATAATAAATTTATCGTTTAAGGCTCTCTCATCATAAACTATAGCCTTTTTCCCCGGATATAAATTTGCACTTATTGAAAAAGCTAAAAGGGTAAGTAATGTAACCGATAAAATAGTTAGTACCAGCGTTACAATTATAAAGGAGGGAAACGCATTGGAAGGTTTTCCTCCAATATTCAAAGGCCAGCTTATAACTGCAGAGTAATACAAAAAAGTGAGAACTGATACAATGGCGAATAATCCGAAGAAGTAAGCCAACACTGGCAATTTTGAACTTCCGGCCACGCTTTTAACCGCATGATGAACCGGTACCGGCATATAAAGTTCTTCAATGCAGACATCCGATTTTTTCAGGTTAATGACAGCCCTGTCAAACTCATCTTCTTTATTGTATACTCCGATATAAACATCTTCGTTCATTGGCTTTATTTATTTTCTGTTTTGTAATTAGTGCCACTTAATTTTCTTAAAGATACTATTTAAGTCTTTTTGTCATCCAAATCAAGAACGGTTTTTAATTCATGTATTGCCATCATTGGAATGTAACGGAAAAAAAGCAAAACGCCTGTCGAAAAAATACCTAGTGTTCCTACAAATATTCCCACTTCCACAATTGAAGGGCTGTAGGTTGCCCAGCTCGAAGGCAGGTAATCCTTTGCAAGACTGGTCACTATGATATTATACCGTTCAAACCACATTCCGATATTTATGATTATGGAAATTATAAATAGCATAAAGAGGCTGCTTCTTACTTTTTTGAACCAGAAAAGTTGTGGCATAACAGCGTTGCAAATGAACATGGCCCAGAATTGGGGAGAATAGTCGCCTGTAATCCTATTGTGAAAGAATGTAAATAATTCATACTTATTACCTGAGTACCAGGCGATGAAAATTTCCGTCATATAAGAAGTTCCCATTATAAGACTTACAAATGTAAGAATCTTCGCAGTGGCATTCAGATGTGAATCTGTGACGTATGCCTGAAGATTGTAAAATTTCCTGATTATGATCATAAGGGTCATTACCATAGCAAAGCCTGAGAATATTGCCCCTACTACAAAGTATGGAGGAAAAATTGTGGTATGCCAGCCAGGTTCGACTGATGAAGCAAAGTCAGTAGAAACGATTGAATGGACTGATACCACCAGCAAAGCAGCCATCCCGCCAAGAACAAATGCTATGGCCTCGTAGCGCTGCCAATGGCGGGATGAGCCGGTCCAGCCCATGGCAAAAAATCCATATACTGCCTTTCTGATTTTCGATGTTGTACGATCTCGTATAGTTCCAAAGTCAGGGAGCATTCCAAGATACCAAAACGAAGCCGAAATAGTCAGATAAGTTGAGATAGCGGTAAAATCCCAAAAAAGAGGGGAGTTAAAATTAACCCAAAGCGGTCCTCGCGTGTTGGGATACGGAAAAACAAAGAAAGCGTCCCAAACACGTCCCATGTGGACTACCGGAAATAAGCCGGCACATATTACTGCAAAAACAGTCATAGCTTCTGCGGCACGATTAATGGATGTACGCCATTTTTGCCGGAGTATCAGCAGAAAAATCGAAAAAGCTGTGCCGGCATGTCCAATTCCGATCCACCAGACAAAATTGATGATACCCCAACCCCATCCTACACTGTTGTTGAGGTTCCACGTTCCAATACCATATGCAATTGTGATATAGATAGAATAAACACCCCATAAAACAGCCATGGAACTTAATGCCATTGCTACAAACCACCATTTTGGCGCTGCAGATTCTATAGGTCGCAAAATATCATTGGTAATATCACCCAATGTTTTGTTTCCTTCAATTAGCTCTCCTCTTATTTTACGGTCGTACATATAATCAAATCTACCAGTGATTTTAGTCCTCT
Organism: uncultured Bacteroidota bacterium; assembly: GCA_963846585.1. Lineage (GTDB taxonomy): Bacteria > Bacteroidota > Bacteroidia > Bacteroidales > JAAUTT01 > JAAUTT01. Next base: position 586,548 of record CAWJWO010000015.1, on the reverse strand, counting down.
GTATTTCTAACTTTGGTTAAATACCCTACTTTAGGTAATGTATGAAGTTCTTCGAGCAAATGGTAATTTCGCTCATTGGCATATATTTTAAAAATGTTGCTGTGTTGATCGTTTAGGTCGCCAAAGGTCATAGCCTCGGCAGGGCAGGCCTGTACACAGGCAGGTTGTACTTCCCCATCCTTAAGTAAACGGTTTTCGAGTTTTGCATTTAATTTCTTTTCCTGTATGCGTTGAACACAGAATGTACATTTTTCAACCACTCCTCTTTCCCGTACCACTACATCCGGATTTAAGACAAGTTTTCCCAATTTTGAATTCTGGTTATAATCGAATTTTGGGTTATCGGTAAATTTCAACCAGTTAAATCTTCGCACTTTGTATGGACAATTATTGATACAGTAACGGGTCCCAATGCAACGGTTATAGGTCATCTGGTTTAAGCCTTCATTGCTGTGTGTGGTGGCGGCAACCGGGCAAACATTTTCGCATGGGGCATTATCGCAATGCTGGCACATTACAGGCTGAAACAATACCGAAGGTGTTTCAGGATCACCTTTATAATACCTATCTACTCTGATCCAGTGCATGATACGGCGTTTTATTACCTGTTCTTTGCCAACTACAGCGATGTTATTTTCGGACTGGCAGGCTATAGTACAGGCCCCGCATCCAATACAGGAATTCAAATCAATTCCAAGCCCCCAATGGAAACTATCATATTTATGTTCAGGATACAGTGTTTGTTGTGTTTTAGCAAACTCTTCGTGTGCTTCGTTTCCGGCATTGGGTTTGATGGCATATTCACGTAACGAAGTTTCCCTGACAATATCCCTGCCTTCCATTGTATGGTGGGTTTGCGTTTGGGCAAGTTTTACTGTTTTACCTGTTTTGGAAAAGTTGACATTAGTTTGAAAATACTGCAGGTTATTGTTTTGACGATTCACAAATGGGTATACATTAACACCAACTTCTTCTGCAACTTTACCAGCATATGTACGGCCATAATTCATGCCTGCTGCTATTGTACCATAAGCCTGGCCGGGTTGCACTACAACAGGTAATTCAATTTTATTATCAATGGCAATTATTTCTCCGTTTTTCAGATTCTTCTCTTCTGCAAATTTTGGTGAAACAGATGCATAATTATCCCAGGTAACCCTGGAGATTGGATCGGGTAACTCCTGTAACCAGGGATTATTGGAATGATAGCCGGAGGAAAGTCCGATAGGAACTACAAATTGCATTTCTATTGTGGAAGAATCGTTTAGTTTAAATCTGATTTCATTGGGTACCGGCTCATTTGTAATGTTCAACTTTTCCGTTTCAGAAGTTTCCAAACAGCCATTTCTTAAGGTGTCGATCCAGAATGATTCCGGATCATTTATTTTATTTTGTTTTGGAAAAATTGATTTTTCCCAATTGTCCTTCATATACCCGTTCCATGTAATTGTTTTACCGGCCCATATCATCAGGCTTTCCTGAATTGGGCGAGTATCGAATATTTTGTGGATGGCGGGTTGGGAGATGCTGTAGATCCCTCTTCTTGGCTCATAATCGTTCCAGGCTTCAAGGAAGTGAGGTTCGGGACAAACAAAATCGCAATAAGGTAAAGTTTCATTCGGGAATCCCGAAAATGAAACCTTCAGATTGACTTCCTTTAAAGCCTTTATAAATTCTGTTACATTATAATAATCATAACAGGGGTTTGTATTGTTAAAGAAAATTGCACCAACCTTTCCTGCATTCATCCGGTCAACCAAAGCGAACATTTCCTGATCCGAACCTTGTTTTATGAAGATTGGTTTATCCATATTAAAAGTTTTCCCATAATTATTTAAAAGATAATTAATTGCTATAACTATCTTTTGAACCTCCTTATCATTGGAGCCTGAAATAACAATCGACCGGCCTTTATTGCCAAGTAGTTCCGTTGCGATTTTTTCCAACCGGAAATTGTTTTCTAATGCAGGTATATCTATAAGTCTGGCCCCCTGTTTGGAAGCGATTAAATTATACAAATTGGCAAGGATTACAGGTTCTTCAGAAGGCCGGATGGATATTCTTTCATCGGCATTACTCCCGGTAAGTGAAAGGTTCGATTCATACTGGATATGACGGCTCATTTTGTATGTTCCTTTTTCCAGTTTCCGTTTCGAAACATATGCCAGGGTAAATTCCGTGGGAAGAAGCCATGTCCCGAGAAAATCCGCACCAAAACTGACAATTACATCGGCTTTGTCAAAATTTGGATAAGGAATGCCTGCTTTGTTAGTGGTTTCCTTGTAAGCATCAACAATTCCTGAATAAGAGATTCCGTCGTAGGTAACAAGTTTTGTATTTGGGAAAGTGCTTTTGAAATCTTCGATTATTTTTAGGGTGGATGGGCTAAACAGGGTAGAGGTTAACACAACGATTTCTTTACCGCTTTCTTTCACTTTTTCGAGGGATGATTTAATAATTTTGTCAGCATCGGCCCAGTGAATGGATTTGTTGTTGTGCAATGGCGATTTAATGCGTGCATTATCATAAAGACTTAGAATAGAAGCCTGTACACGGGCTGAAGTGCCACCTCTGGTATATTTATATAAATTATTGCCTTCCAACTTTATTGGTCGTCCGTCACGGACTTTTACAACTACCGGACAGTATTCAGAACCATCAAAAAAGGTAGATGCGTAATGTGATGCTTTTCCAGGTACGATGTCGGATGGCTGAATCAAATAAGGAATTGCATATTGAACTGGTTTTTTACAAGCTGCAAGGATGGCTGCCGATCCAACACTATAACTCATAATTTTAAGAAAATGCCTGCGTGAGGCCGGGTCTTTTATCGGGAGTCCTTCGAGATATCCAATAATATCATCGTTGTGAGTTGATTCACCTTTGCCAGGGTCATTCCGGAAAGTACCTGATTTAATCTCATCAATGCTTCGCCAGTATTTTTTCATCATTTGTATTTTTTAATAGTGGCATTTCATACAGTCAGTGCTGCCAGTCATTTCTGCAGTAACCTTTTTTATTTTCCCTTCTCTCAGATCTTTATGCAATTGTTCGTATTTGCCATAAAACTTATTGCTGAATTGAACACCGGTTTCGCGATGGCAATTCACACACCATCCCATTGATAAATCGCTCACCTGTTTAATTTGATCCATATTTGCAACATCACCATGACATTTTGCACAATCAATTTTCGCTATATTAACATGCTGTGCATGACTAAAATAAACATAATCGGGTAGATTATGCACTTTCACCCATTGAATGGGCTTATTATTGTCGAGGGCAGTATATATTTTATTGATTTCGAATTTTCCGGTCTTAGAACCTTCACGAACGATAATATGACAATTCATGCAAACACTTGCAGGTGGTATACCTGCGTATCTGCTTTGTTCTGCAGTAAAATGACAATATACGCACTGTGTTTTATTTTGGCCCGCGTGAATTTTATGTGAAAATTTAATTGGCTGGTCGGGTTGGTAATTTTGTGATCGGCCAACTGCAATTGAAGATGTTACAAAATAACCTGTTATTATTATTCCGGTGACCAACATTACACCTATATTCACCGTCCGGGCTTTTATCATCTTTGTAATGGCCAAATCAACAAATGATAACAGAAAAAGAAGTACTAACAGAATAAATGCAATGCGGTTAGTTAGCAGAGGTTTTTCAGGCACATCGCCATTTTTTGCAATTTCGGCAAGGTAGCTTTTTATCTGTCGGATTTGTTCATCAGTGAGGTCAAGGCTGTCGTGAAGCAGCGACATAACTTTACCGGTTGGCTGCAAAATGGCGGTTTTAAATGATGCAAAATCTTTGGTTGCATATTTTGATGCCAAATCCATTGCCGAGGGATTCCAGTTCAATGTGTCGATATGCCCGGTGTTATGACAGGATGCGCAATTAATTGTTTTTGTGGCGGATGGAATTAATCCATGAAAAATACGTTCTCCAATTCTTACATCATGAGATGAATAGCCGGTTTTGTTATCTGAGTTTTTTTTGTAGGAAGAATCAGATTCGGATAATACAATATTGAATAAAAAAAATAAAAAATAAAATATAAGGCATATACTTTTAATTCTCATAATCTAACTTTTGTATTTTAGTTTTAAGTCAATTGTACCTCCTTAAATTTTAATAACATCTAAATTTCATTATTTCAAAAATAAACAAAGAATTTGGAAAGTTGTTTAATTATTATTATAAATCATGCCGGAATAGTGAATTTAAATTCACTCCCTTTTCCTTCTTCGCTTTCAACCCAAATCCTGCCTCCATGTTTTTCAACAAATTCTTTGCATAGCAATAATCCCAATCCTGTTCCTTTTTCCATAGCTGTGCCTGCATTGGTGTATTGAACGTCAATTTTGAAAAGTTTATCGATGTCATTTTTTGGTATCCCGATACCTGTGTCTTTAACATTAATTGTAACACCATCTTCCCAATGTTCTGCAGAAACTGATATTTTTCCTTTAGTCCTGGTGAATTTTATAGAATTGCTTATCAGATTGCGTAACACAGTATTAAGCATTTCTTTATCAGCGGATACTTCAATATCTTCAAAAATTTTAGATTTTAATTCAATTTTCTTTTGAATAACAAAGGGTTGCATATTTAAAACATTCTCCTCAACCAGTTCTCTTAAATTAAGCCGTTGAGGGATGAATTTTATATTACCTGTTTGTGAACGGGACCATTCCAACAGATTTTCAAGAAGTGCAGAGCCACGTTTAGCAGACTCATTTATTAATATGCCGATTTTTTTTATATTATCAATATCGTATTCATCGATATAATTTATAAGGAGTTCCGAAGCTCCCAACAAGCCACAGAATGGATTTTTCAGATCGTGAGCGATTATCCCGAAGAATTTATCTTTAGTTGCGTTTTCTAGTCGTAAAAGGTTGTTTATTTCAGCTAGTTCCTGTGTTCGTATTTGTATCTTGGAGTCTAACTCTTCGTTTAATTTCTGTAACTCTTCTTTAGCAATTGTAACTTCCTTAAAAAGTGTCCGGTAACTCTTTTCACTTATAATCAGATCGTTTTCAACGTTTCTCCTGTGAATATTTAAAGAAGCCTGGCTGCAAATTATTTCAATAATATCCATGTCATTCAATTCTATCCTGTTTTTCGAAAAAATGAAAACACCCCCATAAAGTTTTTCGTCTCTGGAAAAATCGATAGCATATGCTTTATAATCCCTTATTTTCTTTTCAAATTCCACAAATATTCCTGATTCTGTTTCACTTCCAAGAAGATTTAAAATTCCATTGCTTACCTCATGGAGTTTACCATCGGTGTGAAAATTCAACACTTTTTTCAGGGAATCTTTTATAGCAGGAATGACTTTATCGTTTGTTAATTCTTTTACCTGAGTATTTTGATTGATTAAATCTACAGGGAAAACAATAATGTTGGTAAGCAACTGATTAATATTCTTACAAATAGTATCATAAATGGAAGCTACATCTTCACATTCGTTAATAGCTACTGTTGCCGTTGAAAGGATTAAAAACTGACGGGTGTGCCGGACCTGAATTTCCTGGATCTTATTACGCTCGATGCCGTATCGGATGGCGCGTAAAATATTCCCAGGTGTCAGGTTATTCTTTACAAGATAGTCCTGAGCCCCCTCTTTCATGGCTGTCAAGGCTGTTTCTTCATCATCGAGCCCGGTCATTACGATAACCGGGGCATTAACTTTTGTGGCTAGAATTTTTTTCAGGGTTTCCAGCCCTATACTATCCGGCAATCCGAGGTCAAGCAGAATTACATCAAAGGCTTGTTCAGCCGATAACCGGATAGCGTCGCCTAACATGGAGGAATGGGCAACAATGAAATTAGTTCCGGTGGTTTTTAAAGAATCCTTAATAATATATACATCACCGGGATTATCTTCAACCAACAGAATTTTTAAAGGTGTTTCACTTTCAGAGGCAGTTTCCATGTTACATTTGCATTTTGGTTTATTATTCCCTGCCTGGCAACTTTACAATTGAGAACCAAAATTCTTCGAGGGATTTAACCACTTTAACAAATTGATCCAAATCCAAAGGTTTAGTTACATAACAATTAGCGTGCAGGCTGTACGATTTAAATATGTCCTCTTCTGCCTGTGAGGTAGTCATAATAACTACAGGTATTTGTTTCAGGCCATCATCATTTTTTATTTCAGCTAAGACTTCCCTTCCATCTTTTTTTGGTAGGTTCAGGTCTAAAAATATCAAATCGGGCCTGGGCGATCCGATAAAATTTTCTTTTTTATATAGAAAATTCATAGCCTCTACACCGTCCTTAGCGATGTGCATTCGGCAATAAATTTTATTGCCATTCAATACTTCCCTGATGAGCCTGGCATCGCCGGGGTTGTCCTCAACAACGAGTATATCGATTGGTTTCATGTTTTGTTTTTCCATTATTTTAATTCCTTTCGAATTTTTTTATGCTGAAATAAAATGTTGTCCCTATTTCAGGTTCTGATTCTACCCAAATTTTTCCACCGTGACGTTCCACAATTCTTTTACATATTGCAAGCCCAATACCGGTACCTTCAAACTCATCCTTGGGCAGTAACCTTTGGAATATCTGGAATATTCTTTCAAAATATTGTTTTTCAATACCTATTCCATTATCTTTTACAGATAGGATGAAATGATCTTTTTCTTCCTGGGATGAAATGTGGACATGCGGGGCATTTTTGGAAAATTTGACAGCATTTCCAATAAGGTTTTGCAGTAATTGAACCATTTGTCCTTCATCGCCAAAAATGACAGGTAAATCATCGCTGGTTACCAGAGCGTTTTTTTCACTTATCTTTATGCTCAGGTTATAGATCGCCTTACCTAATATTTCATGCACATCTACCCTGGAGAATTCTTTACCTTTTGTTTGGATTCTCGAATAAGCAAGAAGGTCGTTAATTAAAGTTTGCATATGCAATGCTCCGTCAACTGCAAATTTTATAAATTCCCTGGCATCCTGGTCCAACTTATCATTGTATCGCTGTGCAAGAAGCTGGGTGAAACTTGACACCATTCTCAGGGGTTCCTGAAGGTCGTGTGAGGCTATATAAGCAAACTGTTCAAGTTCTTTGTTCGAGCGCAACAACTCCTCGTTGAGGTTGAACAATACTTGTTCGGCATCTTTTTTCATTCCGGTAATATCAAAACATACGCCGGTCATTTTAACCGGTTTCCCTTCCTCGTTTTTATTAACAAGAGCTTTGGCACTGATGTATTTAACATCTCCATTGTTAAGTTTGATCCTGTAAACCGTTTCGAACGGGACTTCATCTTCCAAGGCTTTCCTTATGGCTTCACGGGTATGAGGTATGTCCTCGTCGATCAAAAAAGCTTCAAATGCGTCGTAGGTTTTATTAAACGAACCTGGTTCGATACCGAATATTTGTTCCATTCTATCGTCCCATTCAATTTCATTGGTAAGGATATTCCACACCCAAACGCCGATGCTGCCATTATCCAAAGCAAGTTTAAGTTTTTCTTCCGATTCCAGTATTATACGGTTTAATTTGATCAGTTCAAGTTCCTTTTTCCTGATATCGGTAATATCGCGGGCAACATGTACACCACCTTTAAAACCTCCATGATTATCAAGTATCGGGGTAACACTTACGAGGAAATCGCCTCCAAGCTTTATTTCATGTATTTCAGTTATGTGCTGTTTATGGTCCTTTAGCATTAAGGAATGGGGGCAGGAAGCGTAAGGCTTGTCCGATCCATGAACACATTGGTAACAATGAAGCCCTTCCGCCTGGTGTGATGAGATGCCTAATTTTTGCAGCATTGCCTTGTTTGCGTGTACTATTTTGTGATCGTTATCAAGAATAGCTATCAGGTCGGGTATAAGATCAAAGGTTTCCTCCCATTCTTCGCGGGAACGAACCAATTCTTCAATAATCGGGTTTGAAATTCTTTTAAAGATGAATGTAGCTATGGTAACCAGAATAAGTGCAATAAGACTGGCAAGCAAACCGGCTCTGATAAATGGTTGGTTTACTTCCGAAACGTTAATTTTTGTTACAATCCCCCATTGAAGTTCAGGGATATAGGTACAATACGCAAGTACTTTGCTGTTTCTATAATCTGACCCGTTAATTATACCTGCCTTTTTTGACAAAGCAAACTTCATTGGTTCAGCAAGGTTCGATTTTAAAGGGATTGACCTTGGGTTAGATTCGTTCCTAAAATTATCTGAAAGGAAATACATGGAATCGTTTTTCAAATATCCTATAACAAATTCTCCTGTTTTACCTATTGTGGATTTAAATTTATGCTGGGAATTCAATAATTGCAATACTTCCTTTTTGTCAAACCGTTCAGCATATATGGATTTAATAATGCCAACCTGATTTTCGGACAATTCTTTCAGGTATTCCTTTTTTGATTCAACCACCACATTATATACGATTAATATTGAGGATACGGCTACTATTAAGGAAACCAAAATCATAATAATCAATAGCTGAAAAGTACCATTTCCTTTCAATACTGACCAATTTATATTATTCTTCATTAAATTTTGTATAATTAATTTTTATAAATTGCAAACAAATTGAAGGCTATACTTAAAATTGAGTACTACAATTTATAATTTATTTTTTAATTTTACCTGTAAATCCAGAATTAACTTATATTTTCTGCACACGATTAATTAGAACCTATTTTTATTAAATATTAACTGAAAATGAAAATATTAATAATGGAAGATGACCCTGAAATTTCATCTTTCATTAAACTGGGGTTGGAAAAACATGATTGCAAGGTTGATTTAGCCTACGATAGTGCAATGGCCGAGAAATTAGCCATGAAAAAAAAATATGATGTTATAGTCCTCGATGTAATTGTGCCGGGTATCAGCGGGTTCGAGTTGTGCAGGAAACTTCGCGACAATCAAATAAAAACGCCAATCATGATGCTTACTTCGCTCAGTTCTACAGAAGATAAAGTTACAGGGTTCGATTACGGGGCTGACGATTACCTTTTAAAACCATTCCAGTTTAAGGAATTGCTGGCAAGAATAAGGGCACTGGACCGGCGAAGCAAGGATACTTTTGTTGCGCCTTCTTTAAAGGTTTCAGATTTGGAAATAGATACGGTTTCGAAGAAGGTAAAACGCGAGAACAGGGAAATTAAACTTACCGCCCGTGAATATAAAATACTTGAACTCCTGGCAAGCAACCGGGGCAAAGTTTTTGACCGGCTTGAAATTATTGAAAAAATATGGGGTAATACCTTTGATACAGGGACCAATGTAATTGATGTGCATATTAATTCCCTCCGGAATAAAATTGATAAGGATTTCTCCCGGAAGCTTATACATACCTTTATAGGAATGGGATATGCATTAGATGACAAATAGCATTCTGCAAAATTCTTAATCCAATCTTAATGTTAACTTAATTCAGTCTTAATTAGCATTTCACAATGCTTGTCTATTTTTGAGTTTGATATTGTTGCACAAAAAGCTACCTGTTTTATTGTATTGTAGTTTTTGAGAATTAAATAATATAAAATTCATTAATATGACAGCCATAGAATTTAATCATCAATTACTATCACTTGAGAAAAAACTAACACTTTTTGCCTGCAGGCTGACTTATAACATGGAGACAGCCAAAGATTTAGTTCAGGATACGATGTTAAAAGCCATAACCTACAGGGAACAGTTCCAGAATGATACTAACCTTAAGGCATGGACTTACACAATTCTTAAGAATACTTTTATTAATAACTATAGAAAAAGCACACGTCAAAAAACCATCTTTGATAACACTTCCAATTTATTTTTTCTGAGCACCACTCAGGAAAGCCGGAATGTTAGCGCAGAATCAGCTTACTCAGCCAAGGAAATTCAAAAAGTAATCGAAGAGCTTAACGACGATTTGAGAATACCTTTTAAGATGCATGTAGAAGGTTATAAATACAAAGAAATAGCTGAAAAGCTTAATTTAAATATCGGAACTGTAAAAAGCAGGATTTTCTTTTCAAGAAAAAAATTAATGGATGTGTTAGAGAATTATCCGATTTAATGTAACAGGATGGTTCAAAACAATTAAAATAATAGTTTAATAGTTAATAATTAGTTAGTAGTTAGCTTTAATAGAGTATTAACATTTGGATAGTTTGGATTTGTTGGTTTAGTTAAGGTCATGTCGTGATGATATGACCTTATTTATTTTACCGGGGTGAAATCGGCACATATATTTAAAATTTCTTACATTTATCCGGCAAATTCAAATTTCAAAAATGTAAACAATGTATTTATTATTCGACACCGAGACCACAGGACTACCCAAAAACTACAGAGCCCCTGTAACAGATGTTAACAATTGGCCCCGTCTGGTTCAAATTGCCTGGCATTTATATGACACATCAGGTAACCTGTTTGATAAAAGTGATTTTATTGTAAAACCGGAAGGATTTAAAATCCCTGCGGATGCCTCCAGATTACATGGTATAACCACCGATGGGGCAATACAGGAAGGCAAGGATTTAGTATTTGTTATTAATCTTTTCAACGACCAGATAGAAAAGGCAAATATTCTGGTTGCCCATAACATGAGCTTTGATGAAAAAATTGTTGGTGCAGAATTTGTGCGCAGGAACATCAAAAGTAACCTATTTAAGAAAAGCAGGCTTTGTACGATGAATGCTTCAACAAATTATTGCCGTATCCCCGGGCCGTATGGTTATAAGTGGCCTAAACTATCTGAATTGCATTATAAGTTATTTGGCGAATATTTTGAAGAAGCCCATAATGCCGCAGCTGATATTGAAGCAACTGCAAGGTGTTTCTGGAAAATGAGGGAATTAAGGTTAGTATAAAAGCTGTTTTGCATTTTTTACATATTGAAAAAAAATATAAGTTAACCCTTAAAAATACTACCCCTATCAAAATTAAAAGCAATTTTAACTATCCGTTAACCATTTGTTCATATTTTTGTTGGATATTTGAGGCAACATTATAGGCAATTTTTCTGTTATTTAGAAAATGTCTAAATTTGAACTCAACATCTTACTTAAAATAAAACTTAAGGTGAAAAACTATATCAATACAATTAAAAGGTACTTAAAAAGATTAAATTATAGTATTATATTATTTTTTCCGATATTATTAATCTTAAATTCCTGTGTAATACACAAGGAGCTGGAATATGTTCACGATAAGGATAAAAGTATTAAATCGTTTAATGAAACTAGTATACCCGATTATAAATTAAAACCTGACGATGAATTATATATACAGATAAGCAGTTTGGATGAAACTACAGTTAATATGTTTGGAAACAGTAGTACAACTAACACAATGTATATGGGAGGGATTCAACCATATGGAGCATCACTGATTTCTTATTCCGTTAATAAAGATGGATATATACTTATACCGGTTATAGGGAAAATATTGGCAAAAGACAAAACCATTTCTCAATTGGCTATTACAATTAAAGACTCATTGAGCAGAATATTGAATCAGCCACTTGTTACAATAAAACTTGTAAACAGATATATTTCAGTAATTGGTGAAGTAAAAAATCCAGGCCATTATTCTTATTCCCAGGAAAAACTTTCAATTTTTGATGCTCTTGGGTTAGGCGGGGATATTACTGATTATGGAAACAGAAACCAGGTTATACTTATCAGAAATGAAAATGGTAAAAATTTACGAATTAGTCTGGATTTAACAGAATCGTCTTTTCTTTCCTCCGATTATTATTTTCTGCGGCCTAACGATATTGTATATGTTAAACCACTTAGAAAGAAATTCTGGGGATTTAACCAGTTCCCTTTTGCCATTGTTTTATCGGCTCTGACAACTGGGATTTTAATTGTTAATTATGTAAAATAGTATAAAATTATTAAGGAATAATAATGCATACCGAACAAAATATTAATACAATGGAAGATAACGATCTGCAAAAAATTGTTGATCTTATCAAACGTAATTACCTATGGTTTATTTTAAGTTTCACTGTCGCTATAGGTATTGCTTTTCTGATTAACCGATATTCAATCCCTATTTATAAAGTATCATCATCAATAATAATTAAGGAAGAAAATTCAAAATTAGAAAATCACCAGGCAAACGATTATTTGAATAGCAGTTTGTTTGAAAATTATGTTAATTTTCAAAACGAGATATGGGCTATTAAATCAACAAGTATTTTTGAAGAAACTATCAATAATTTAGACCTGTCAGTAAGTTATTATATAAAAAAAAGATGGCAGTTGATAAGTATTTACAAAGATACACCGTTCAAGGTACTTCTTTTGAAGAACCATCGGCAACCAATCAATGTTAAATTTGAAATTAAATTTATAGGATCTGATAAATTTGAATTAAATGCAAAAGCAAAAGAAGTTCATTTTTACAATTTCGAAAATAAAAGGTTTGTTGATAAAAAAACAGACTGGTCTTTTAATAGCACAGGAACATTAGATAAATTACTGGAAAACAAAGATGTTGGATTTATTATAACACGTGATACAACAACCAGAGCAGACTTCGATCAGAAAACAAATTACTTGTTTGAGTTATCAGATGTCTCCGGGCTCGCAGAGGCATTAAAAAACAAGGTTGATATTTCACCGGCAGACAAGAAGTCAACTTCCACAGTTATTGAATTATCTATGAGTTCTACTTCCGATCAGGAAGGTATAGATATTATTAACGAGATAATGCATATGTATTCAAAACAAAATTTGGACAGGAAAAACCATATTGCAAGTACAACAATCGAATACATAGACAAGGAAATGAGTGATATAAGTGATTCTTTAAACCGGACCGAAAAAAATCTGCAAAGTTTTCGTTCAAACAAACAATTGTTAAATGTTGAAGAACAGTCAACCGGTATAGATAATCAGTATAGAGAGTTACAAAATCAGAAATCAGAACTGGTCATGAAAAAAAGATATTATGACTATCTGGCAGAAAATATATCAAAAAATAGCGATTATTCAAATGTTACTGTTCCTTCTTCTCTTGGGATTCAGGACAATTTAATTAATAGTTTACTTTCGGAACTTATCAATGCTTCTTCTCAAAAAACAAATCTTATTCAGAATCATCAGGATAAAAGTCCATTAATTAAGAAACTGGACATCCAGATTGAAAGCCTTAAAAAAACAATTTCTGATAACCTCGATCTTGAAAGGAAAACTACTGACATTTCAATCGATGAAATGAATAAACGTATTGGTAAAATTGAAGGTGAAATAAGTCGTATGCCTGAAACACAGAGGCAATTGGGAGGGATTGAGCGGAAATATAAATTAAACGATGACATCTATAATTATTTACTTGAAAAGAGAGCTGAAGCAAAAATTACCCAAGCCTCCAATATGCCTGATAATATCATAGCAGAGCCTGCTAAAATGGTAGGGCTAGGTCCTATATTCCCAAGGAAAACTCTGAATTATTGCATAGCTTTAGCTCTTGGTTTTGCTTTCCCAATGATTTTTTTCTTTCTCAAAAGTTCATTAAATAATAAAATTGAATCGCAGGAAAATATTGAACGAATTACAGCTTTACCAGTTCTTGGCAAAATATTGCATAACCGTAAAAAATCAAATAATATTGTCTTTGATCGTCCCAATTCTAACATAGCTGAATCATACAGGGCCTTACGAACTAATCTTGAGTTTTATGTCCGGGGCGGCCATAAAAAAATAATTTTGGTAACATCTTGTATTTCAGGCGAAGGGAAATCATTTAATGCTCTGAATCTGGCAATGTGTTATGCCCAGTTGGGACGCAGGACTATTTTACTGGATTTCGATTTACGAAAGCCAACTTCATATTTTAACGACAAGGATACTTCTTTGCTGGGTCTTACATCCTATCTGATAAACAAGGCTACACTGGACGATATAATTATAAATACCCAAAACCAAAATTTTGACTTCATTGCATCGGGCCCGATACCTCCTAATCCTGTTGAATTGCTTGCCTTGGAAAAAACAACAAAATTACTAAAACATCTTAAAGAAGTATATGACTATATTATTATTGATACTCCTCCATTAGCACAGGTTACTGACGGATATTTACTTATGGAGCAGGCAGATATAAAAGTAATTATTGCACGGTATAATTATTCATTAAAAAAGGTTTTTGCTTTTGTATTGAAGGATCTGCAAAATAAAAACATTGATAATATATGCATCGTTCTAAACGACAATAGAATATTTAGTGATCAATACGGTTATGGTTATGGGTACGATAAAAAAAATGGTTGATGTGCTCAGGTAATTAATTAAAGCATTAAACAAATTAAACAATACTTTATTTTAAATGTTAATTTTAATAAAAGGTATTGACAGGCGAATACAAAAAATATTCAAAGGTTGTGTAAAAATTGTGTCAATATCATAACCTGCATTTTTACAACTACTAAATTTACAATTAATAATGTAATTGATAATCAATATCAAATTAGTAGAAAATTGTTAGTTTTTTAAATGTGACTGACAGGGCGAAGCTGTAGTAATAATTAAACAAATCTGAAATAAACATGCAACCGGCTGCAAACAGAGTAGCAAAAAATACAACTATCCTTTATATAAAAATGGCTATAACGGTTTTTATTTCGTTGTATGTCACACGATTAGTTTTAGCTGCTTTAGGCTCCAAAGATTTTGGCATATTTAGTGTAGTTGGTGGAACAATTGCAATGCTTGGTTTTCTAAATGCATCAATGGCTGCTGCCAGCCAACGTTTCATGTCGTATGCACAAGGTGAGGGTGACATTAAAAATATTAACAAGATATTCAATATGAGTATTTTGTTACATTTAAGGATTGTACTAATAATCTTTCTGGTTTTGGAAATTACAGGATATTTCATTTTTAATGGAATATTAAATATAGATCCGGCAAGGATGTATTCTGCAAAATTGATTTACCAATTCATGATTATCAGCACTCTGTTTTCTGTAATAACAGTACCCTATGATGCACTTCTAAATGCTCATGAAAATATGCTCTTTTATGCAATACTGGGCATAATTGAATCGATCCTGAAATTGGCAATCGCTATTTTTATAACCTATGTTAATGGTGACAAATTAATTTATTATGGTGCTCTTATGGCGTTATTATCAATAGCTCTTTTAATAATTAACAGAGTTTTTTGCCACAAAAGATATCCCGAAACTAAAATAAATTTAAAAGCAAATTATGATAAGGAACTGTTGAAAAAAATGTCCGGTTTTGCTGGTTGGTCATTTTTAGGTCTTTCGAGCAGTATGATTGCTTCTTACGGGCAAGGAATTGTTCTTAATATTTTTTTTGGTACTTTGGTAAATGCTGCTCAGGGAGTGGCAAATCAAGTCAGCGGGCAATTGGGAGCATTTGCCACAACCATGATGAAGGCCTTAAATCCCGTTATTGCAAAAAGTGAAGGAGCCGGAAACAGGGAATTGATGATTAAAGCAGCAATGATGGGAAGCAAAATTTCATTCTTCCTGCTAATGTTTTTTATTGTACCTGTATTAATAGAAATGCCATATATTTTTAAATTCTGGCTTAAAAATGTACCTGATTTTGCCGTATTGTTTTGTCAGTTATTATTAATTAGAAACCTTATTGAACAACTCTTCCTTACATTATGTACTTCAATTGCTGCTGTAGGGAATATCCGAAGATACCAGATTTTTGCCTCTATTTTGTGGTCACTGCCATTGTTGGCTTCATTTATACTTTTTAAGTTAGGCTTTGCTTCTTATTATTTATATATTTCATTTATAATATATTCTATAGCATCATCAATTTTAATATTATATTTTTCACATGTGAATTTCGATTTAAAAATTTCAGATTTTTTAAAAAATATTATTTTGAAATGTTCACTTTGTTTTATTATTACTCTTATTTTTGCTATGTTACCAGTTTTATTAATGAATGAAGGATTAATACGACTTAGTCTCGTCCTAATTATTAGCACCTTTACATTCGTTATTACAGTTTGGTTTATAGGATTTTCGTTTAAGGAAAGATCACAATTTAAAATGGTTTTAACTCATTCAATTAATAAAGTACTTAATAAAAATTAATTTTAACCACAAATCTGATTATATGCCATCTTTATTACTAATTAATACTTTAAAGATTTTGAGAAAAATTTTCCTTATAATCAACCCAGATTCCTCTTCATTTGGACGAAATTGGAAAATGTTTTCATCCAAAGATTATGCCAATGAACTAATATATAAACAATTAATAGCTGAAAAACCGTGTATGATTGCCCGATTTGGTGCTTTTGAATTAAGTTGCCTGGTTAATTATCTTGGCGTAAAAAATAAACAACAATATAAATCATATAAGGGATATATTACAAATCAAACTCCCGAATGGTGGTGGAGTAAGTCTCTGTTAAAAAATATGTATGTAAATACAGGATTCTTTCCTATTAATATTGATAATATTGAAAAGTTTTGTAAATTAATGATTAATGATATCAAAGATGTAGATGTTTTGGGTTCATGGCTTAAACAAGAAATATTTTTTCAATATGAATTAGAAAATGCTAAAAGAGTTGTATTAGAAGATATGGAACCTTTTTTTTCAACTAATCCCTGGACCAGGGCGTTGGAAGGAAGAAAAGTACTTGTGGTGCACCCTTTTGCTGAAACAATTGCACTACAATACTTAAAAAGAAAATTATTATTTGACAATAATTTTCTCCCTGAATTTGAATTAAAAATCATTAAGGCTGTTCAAAGTATTGCGGGAGAACAAACGAAATTCAATAATTGGTTTGAAGCCCTGGATTCAATGAAAACCCAAATAGATAAGACAGATTATGATATTTGCATTATTGGTGCTGGTGCTTATGGTTTCCCACTGGCAGCTCACGTTAAACGAATGGGCAAAAAGGTAATTCATTTAGGAGGAGCCACACAACTTTTATTTGGTATTAAAGGAAGACGTTGGGTAGAAAATCCAATTTTATTTTTCCCATATTTAAATTTATTCAATGAATATTGGACGTATCCTTTGTCGGTTAATAAACCTAAAGGTGCAAAAATAGTCGAAGATGCTTGCTATTGGTAAAAAGGGTTTTAATCAAAATTATAATACTTAGGACATGAAAGTTATCCATATACTTCATGAACTGAAATTTTCCGGAGCCGAAATTATGTATGTAGATGCAGCAACTATTTTTCAGGGAAAAGGTTGTGAGTTAACTGTTATGGCTACAGCTAAAGATTTGGGAGAATATGCTATTTTTTTTAAACAAGCTGGTTACAAGGTTATACATCGGCCAATACCCCAATTAAAAAACTATTTAAACCGCATTAAATATTATTTAGCATTTATCCGGCTGATAAAAACTGAAAAAATTAACGTTGTTCATAATCACAGTCATCAAATTATGTGGGGAATGGCGTTATGTTCATGGTTGGCAAATGTCAGGTCAGTATATACATTTCATAATGTTTTCCCTTCACACACATTAACATACTTGTATCATTGTTTATTAAGATGGAGTGCAAAATATATTTTTAACTGCCGTTTTCAAACAATTAGTGATTCTGTTTATAATCATGAGTTAAAATACTACCATAATAAAACTATTAAAATTTATAACTGGTACGGTAGTAGCCGTTATTTTCCTGGTTCTAAAGAAGAGAAATTTAGCATTCGTAAGGATTTAGGAATAGAGGATAATGCTTTTGTATTAATTTCTGTTGGTGGATGCAGTCCCGTAAAACGACATTCTGATATTATTAATGCCTTACCACAAATTATAGAAAAAATACCTGACTGTTTATATTTACATTTAGGTAAAGGGATTTCAGAAACTGAAGAGATACAATTAGCCAAAGAATCTGGCGTGTCAGAATATATCAGGTTTTGTGGTAACCAAACTAATGTCCGGAATTACCTTGTAGCATCTGACGTTTACCTTATGCCAAGTCGTTTTGAAGGAATACCAATTACTACAATTGAAGCTATGGCATGTATGATTCCTTCTGTACTTTATGATGTTCCGGGTTTACGCGATTTTAATAAAACCGGTGAAAATTGTATTTTGATACCGGAAGATTTTACAATTCTTGGCGAACAAATTATAAAAGTTTGGGCAAATACAAAAATTTCTGATGAAATAGCGAGCAGGGCTAAATATTTTGTAAATAAATACTTCAACATGAAGACGAATGTGGATCGAATTTTTGAACTTTATATTTAATTATTTGAGAGATTGAATATAAAAATTAAAAATCTTATTTTGATAACAGTAATACTGATTGGTTTTTTACAGGCAGCATTTGTTATTGATTGGGGATTAATATCTATACTATCAGGGCCATTAAGCTATGTTTTGCTAATTGTTTTTTTTACAATTTTTAGCAAGTTAAAAGTAAAATCAGATTTTGAATATCACAAGTTAGTTATTTGTTATTTAGTTTTAGGAATTATTGAGATCGTAAGAGGTTTATTTGATGCACAAAATTATTGGGATTGGAAATTTATGATATTTGATACTGCCTTGGTAATGTTAATACCAATTGCAGGTTTTATGGGCAGTGATAAAAATCTTACCCAGGCAGTATATTATAATTATATGAAGTATTTACTTCCGGTTTCTATTTTGGTACTTATAGCTGCCCGGCATTCCGATAACACAGATGGTTTCGCCCGATTCCTTTCACCCTTATATTTTGTTATTCTTTTTATCCCGGTACTGACAAATAAATGGAAAGTTATTATTATTATATTCATTACGTTATCATTTTTTTCTGATTTGGGTTCACGGTCAAATTTAATCCGGATTATTGCAGCGTTAGGGATTATGTCCTTCTATTATTTCCGGGTTTTTATTAAAAAAAACTTTATTGAATTTTTAAGGATTGTTTTTATAATTACACCATTTATTCTATTTATTTTAGGAGTAACTGATATATTCAATATCTTCAAAATAGGTGAAAATACAAACGGAAAATTTGTTAACCACCAGCAATTGGCTGGCGGTGAAATCAGAGAAGATGATATTACAGAGGATTCCCGCACTTTCATTTATGATGAAGTTTTACAATCCGGAATATACAGGGATACCTGGTTATTTGGGGAAGGTGCCTGTGCAGGGTATATTTCAGAGTGGTTTGACAGAAATTTTATTGAAGAAGATTTAGGTTCGAAAGGCCGTGCACGTTCGGAAGTCTGCATATTGAATGTATTCAATGTCTATGGTATCTTTGGAGTTATTGCCTTTACTTTAATTTTTTATTTTGCCTCATATCTTTGTGTTAATCGTTCCAATAGTTATATATGTAAGCTTATTGGGCTATTCATTGCTTTTCGTTTTACCTATTCATGGATTGAAGAATTTTTTGATTTCAGTATGAATCTAATTTTTATTTGGTTATTTCTGGGACTTTGTTTTTCAAAATCATTCCGTAAAATGAATGATAAAGAATTGCAGGAATGGATACATGGCATGTTCGATAAAAAATTAATTGGTAATCAGGATTATATATAAATTGACTAAATATTTAATATCCAATTAATCAAATGAAAATTGTTAGCGAAATTGCTGTACTCATTACCTGTCATAATAGAATCGAAAGTACAATTAGTTGTCTAAATGCCTTATTTAATTGCAGATTGCCAAATAATATTAATATAGAAGTATTTTTGGTCGATGATGGTTCAACAGATGGTACTTCAGAAGCAGTAAAAAATAATTTTCCCAGGGTAAATCTAATTGCAGGTAAAGGTAATCTGTTTTGGAATCGTGGAATGCATCTGGCATGGGAAAAAGCAAAAAATAACAGAGATTTTGATTTTTATTTATGGTTAAATGATGATACAATACTTAAATTTAATGCCATTGATGTTTTATTACATGATTCTGAATTAAAAAATAATCAATCAATTATATGTGGTGTTTGCCAATCGGTAAATTCAGACAAAATTACCTATGGAGGTTATGATGAATCAAATCATAAAAAGATTATTCCGAATGGTTATCCTCAGATTTGTTATTTTTTTAATGGAAATATTGTTTTAGTCCCCAGGATAGTTTTTCAAAGAATTGGTAATTTAGATAACTATTTTCATCATCAATTCGGTGACTTTGATTATGGATTAAGAGCACTAAAAAAAAATATATCATCCTGGATATCATCTGAAATCATTGGATACTGTGAGGATGAAGGACTTAAAAAATGGTGTAATCCCACATTCACATTTTTAAAAAGGTTAAAGGTCTTCTATACTCCCTTAGGGATGTCTCCATTACAACATTTTATATACGCAAACAGGCATTGGGGTACTTTTAAAGCAATTAAAAGTTTTATTATGCAACATATAAGATTAATATTTCCATCGGTTTGGATAAAAAATAATACATAATAAAAAATGAAAAAAAATATTAATAACGAAATTTAATAATGAATATATTACAAAGAATTTATCATATTTATAGCGTT
Organism: uncultured Bacteroidota bacterium; assembly: GCA_963846585.1. Taxonomy (GTDB): domain Bacteria; phylum Bacteroidota; class Bacteroidia; order Bacteroidales; family JAAUTT01; genus JAAUTT01. The sequence continues at coordinate 566,084 of CAWJWO010000015.1, read as the reverse complement.
TCATCGCCATTTGTTTATTATTCAAATCAACAAGCCTCTGATATTATTAAAACTGAATTAATTGCTGAGAAACCTTCTATGATTGCCCGACTTGGTTCTACTGAACTTTTGGCAATGGCTCACTATGTTAATTCAAAGATTCCTTTTAAAAGGATAATTGAAAAATTTAAAAGTAAGGTAATTCTTAATAAAATGTCAACTCTTTCAGGGTTTTATCCTTCAAATGAGGAAAATATCAGGCAATTTTCCGAATTAATGATTAAGGATATGAAATTGGTGGATATACTTGGAACATGGAGAAAAGAGGAGAAGCTTTTTGTTAAAGAATTAAATTCAGCTGTAAAAATACGTCTCAAAGATTTGGAGCCATATTATCATATACATCCATGGACGGAAGTTCTTAAAGGCAAATCAGTTTTGGTGATTCATCCTTTTGAAGAAAGCATAATTAATCAATATAATAAAAGGCAAGTCCTCTTTGATAATCAAAACATCCTTCCTGAATTTAAATTAAAAACTATCAAAGCAGTGCAATCTATTGCCAATAATAAACCTGAATTTGACAATTGGTTTTTAGCTTTGGATTATATGAAACAACAAATTGATAAGGTAGAATTTGATATTGCTTTAATAGGTTGCGGAGCCTATGGTTTCCCTTTAGCTGCCCATATTAAACGAAAAGGTAAAAAGGCTGTTTTGTTAGGAGGTGCATTACAAATTTTATTTGGTATTAAGGGAAAAAGATGGGAAGAAAATCCAAAAATTTCCCAATTAATGAACGAACATTGGATTCGACCAGCTACCAATGAAAAACCAAATAATTCAAAAAAAATAGATGGTGGTAGTTATTGGTAATAATTTATAATTATTTGTATTGTACGCTATTCAATAAAAAATAAATTCTATGATCCAAAATTTTAACATTCCTGTTTTGCTTTTGATTTTTAACAGGCCAGATGTTACACAAAGAACATTCAATAGTATTAAGGCTGTAAATCCAAAGTTTTTATTTGTTGCAGCAGATGGTCCCCGTCCAGGCAGAGCAGATGACACAATCAATTGTAAGTTAACAAAGGCAATTATAGATCAGGTTGATTGGGATTGTGAAGTAAAGACATTGTACAGGGAAGAAAATCTGGGGTGTGGATTTGCCGTATGTTCTGCTATTAGCTGGTTTTTTGAACAGGTTGAGGAAGGTATAGTTCTCGAAGATGATTGTTTGCCTGAAATTAGTTTTTTCCCATTTTGCAGCGAATTATTATCCAGGTATAAGGAAGATGAAAGTGTTTATATAATTTCAGGCACAAACATGCAAAATGGAATTATCCGGGGTGATGCAAGTTATTTTTTTTCCAATTATCCAATCACATGGGGTTGGGCTAGTTGGCGAAGAGCATGGAATAAATTCAGTTACAATATTCCTGATTTTGAAAAATCATTTAATTCCGGAGACCTCGATCATGCTTTTCAAAGTAAAAGAGAAAAATCATATTGGAAAACCAAAGTAAAACAAAGTGAAACTGAAAAGAAAAATATTTGGGATTATCAATGGTGGTTTGCAATATGGAAGAATGGTGGAATAGCAATAACTCCAAATGTCAATTTAGTATTAAATTTGGGTTTTAGAAATACCGGTGCTCATTCATTTCTGTATGACACTATCAGGGAACCTTCAATTACCTTTCCTGTTTTATTTCCATTGATTCATCCTAAAAATAAAATTATCAACAGGAAAGCTGATTTATTTACATATAAAAATGTATATAGTCATTCCTTGTCAAGATTTATAAGGTTAACAAGAGAAAATGGATTAATAAGGATTTTGAAATACACCATTTTTAATTTTTTAAAGCCTAAATAATAATATACAATGCCAGCTCCTGTATGCCTGTTTACTTATAGCAGATTAATTGAAACCAGGAAAACTTTGGAAGCGCTGCAATGTAATTATCTTGCTATGGAAAGTGATTTATATATATTTTCCGATGGAGCTAAAAATGATCAGGATATAAAAAAAGTTGCTGAGGTTAGGGAGTATATTCAATCCATAACTGGTTTTAAATCCATACATATAACAGAATCAAAAGAAAATAAGGGATTGGCATCTTCTATAATTAATGGAGTAACTAACTTACTTTTAAAATTTGAAACTGTTATTGTGTTGGAAGATGATCTGATTTGTACACGGAATTTTTTGAATTATATGAATAAGGCACTTGTTTTTTACAAGAATTATCCAATGATTCAATCTATTAACGGATATTCATTTTACTTATCAAAATATTATAAAGAATCATATTTTCAAACCCGCACAGGATCCTGGGGATGGGGCACATGGAGTAACCGATGGAAACCGGAAATTTTCGACAAGGCAATAATAAAATCTTTAATAAAGTCAAACCCTCGTATCTTAAAGGAATTCAGAAAAAATTGCGGGGCAGATTTACCAAAGATGTTGCAGGATACCCTTTCTGAAAAAATGGATTCATGGTATGTACGTTGGGCTTTCGATCATTTTATTAATAAACATTATTCAGTTTTTCCGAACCGTTCATTCATAACCAACATCGGTCATAATGCAAATGCCACCAATTGCAAAGGAATAAACAGTTATATATCCATACCGGTTAAGCAGGATAAAACTGAATTTGTTTTTCCTTCTTTTCAACCTTCCGATAGACAAACAGTAAGAGAGTTTTTGAATTATTTTACTCTCAAGTACAAGATTATATTCAGATTGAAGTTATTAATATCTCATAAAGGAAGGGTTGAAATATTCAAAGAGTTAATATCGAGAATGGGTATTAAGTAATACAAAATGAACAATTTATTAAAAAAATTATCATTTAATTTGTTTTTGTCATCGCTTACTGCATTATATAGAAATTATTTCCAGGTAAGACGTCGCAAATTTGGTTTTATCGATCCTACTGCAAGGGTTCGGTTTCCTATTTTGATTAAAGGAATTGAAAATGTATTTCTTTATGAGAATACATGCATCCTTGGGAATGCTACGATACTTGCAACCAAAGCCAGGTTCGTAATGAAAATGAATTCCGGTGCTGCTGAAGGATTAACGGTAGTTACAGGGAATCACCCATACTATAAAGGTGAATTTTTCCGAATTAAAGCTTCTAACGATATTCAATTTGCAAAAGAGGTAATAGTTGAAGAGGATGTTGTTTTATATTCCAATGTAACGCTTTTGGCAGGTGTGGTAATCGGACGAGGTGCTGTTATTGGCAGTGGGAGCGTCTGTCGTAGTTCCATTCCTCCATATGCAATTGTAATGGGTAACCCGGCTAAAATAATTGGATTTACACTTTTCCCCAAACAGGTAATCGAGCACGAAATTGCCTTGTACCCCGAAAAAGAGCGATTAAGCCTGAATCTTTTACAGGAAAATTATTTTAAATATTTCATAAGCAGGCATAAAGAAATACAATCATTTTTAAGTTTATAAGCAAAATTTTTTATGCCTGCGCCTATATGTTTATTTACCTACAACAGACCTGTTGAAACAAGGAAAACTATAGAATCATTGCAACATAATTTTTTGGCATCTTCAAGTGAATTATTCATTTTTTCGGATGGTCCAAAAAATGAATTCGAAATCACCAGAGTAGAAGAAGTCAGAAGGTACATCAGGTCCGTTGAGGGTTTTAAATCTAAAGAAATAATTCAATCATCTGTAAATAAAGGTTTAGCCAGTTCTATTATTGATGGAGTTAATAAAATTATTGAGACTTATGGAAAAGTTATTGTATTGGAAGATGATTTAATTGCCTCACCAAATTTTCTGGATTTTTTAAATCAGGCTCTGGATTTTTACTTTATGAACAAAAAAATTTTTAGTATTTCAGGATATACAATGAACTTACCTTCCCTTAAAACATATAATAAGGATTATTATTCCGGTTACAGGGCATCTTCCTGGGGATGGGGTACGTGGATAGATCGTTGGCAGGATGTGGACTGGCAGGTAAAGGATTATAATTCATTTAAATGGAATCCAATAAAACAATTAAAATTTATGCGGGGAGGATCCGATATGCCTCTGATGTTAAAAAAACAAATGGATGGAGTGATTGATTCATGGGCCATCCGGTGGTGTTATCATCAGTTCAGGCAAAATCAATTGACGATCTTTCCTTCCAAATCAAAGATTGTAAGTATTGGTTTTGGTGAAAGTGCAACTCATACGAAAAAAACTAAACGATTTATAACATATTTGGATACAACAAACCAATTGAATTTTCAATTTGATCCATTACCAGTTATTGATGTTCAGTTAGAAAATGAGTTTAAAGCTAAATTCTCATTTCTTAAAAGAATAAAAGATAGAATAATGAGCTAATAAGCTAACAAGCTAATATGGTAAAAAAACCTAAAATCATCTTTCTTCTGCATTTGCCACCGCCTGTTCATGGTTCATCCGTGATGGGACTTTATGTTAAAGAGAGTAAATTAATTAACCAAAAATTTAATTGTTATTATATTAATCTGTTAGCTTCTCATAATGTAGCCGAATCCGGAATTGTCAATTTCAAAAAAATATTTAGTTTTTTTATTACCTGGTTCAGGTTATTATTTTCAATATTAAGAAACCGGCCTGATTTATGCTATCTAGCTGTAACAGTAACTGGAGCAGCATTTTATAGAGATTTACTTTTTGTAATTACTCTAAAACTCTTCAGAATTAAAATTATTTATCATCTTCACAATAAGGGTATAAGTTTACATCAGGATAAATTTCTTAAACGATTAAGTTATCGTTTTGTATTTCAAAATACAGAAGTTATTTTGATTTCAAAGCTGCTTTATAATGACATTAAAAGTTTCGTACCTTATTCCAGGGTTCATATTTGTCCAAACGGAATCAATGAAAAAAATAATTACCCCTTATCTTTTAAATCTGATAACCATTCGTTGCTGGATCAGGAAGAAAAAAAACCAACTAAAATATTATTTCTATCAAATCTGATTGAATCAAAAGGAGTATATATTTTACTGAATGCATGTTCAATTCTAAAAAAGAAGGATTATTTATTCAATTGTGTTTTTATCGGTGGTGAAAGTGATATAACAATATCTAAATTCAATGACAGGATAAAACTTTTAGGTTTAGGTGATACGGTAAGTTACGAGGGAGCAAAATATGAAGATGAAAAGATTAAAGCATTTAAAGAATCTGATATATTTGTTTTCCCAACATATTATTACTATGAAACTTTTGGAATAGTTATTTTGGAAGCTATGCAACACTCAAAACCTGTAATTTCGACATTTGAAGGTGGAATTCCTGATATTATTGATGATGGAATTACAGGATTTATGGTGCCTCAAATGGATGTTGAATCATTGGCTTACGCAATGGAAATTCTGATAAGTAATTCTGATTTACGTATAAAAATGGGTAATGCAGGCCGGAAAAAATATGAAAGGGAATTTACTTTAAATATATTTGAAAATAAGCTATACAATATACTTCAAAAAATAATTGATAAATAAAAGACATCACTTTTTGGGTTAAATTACTTTAATATTTCAAACAACTTTTAAATGATTAGAATTCTAAAGACATTTTATTATTTTTATCTTCGTTATATAAAGTTTCATAAATATACTATTGGTAAAAATTTTCATGCGGGCAGAGGAGTATTCTTATGGGCAAAGCATTCAATTGTAATAGGTGACAATTTTTATTTAGGTAAATATTCAATTATTGAATGTGATGCTGAAATAGGAAATCATGTCATTTTTGCCAATTATGTTGCATTGATAGGGAAATATGATCATCATCATCAACAAATAGGAGTACCTACCCGTTTGGCAAGTCAAATCAGAGATAAAGATTACAATTGGAAGGGATTGAATCAAAAAATTATTGTTCAGGATGATGTCTGGATTGGAGTTGGTTCTATTGTTCTGTCAGGAGTAACTATAGGCATTGGGAGTATAATTGCAGCTGGCTCAGTTGTTACTAAAAATGTTGAACCATACTCAATTTATGCAGGCAATCCGGCCAAAAAAATTCGAAATCGATTCGATAGTGATGAACAATTGAAAGAACATATCCGCCTTTATCATTTGAACTATTCGAAGTAATCAGTTATACATATTACTAACCATATGAGCTTTGATGATATAAAATGAAAATTGTTCAAACATTAGGCTTTAAAGTTTTTTCAGACAATTTATCACTTATCCCTGTTAAATCTGATCGTTGCAGGGTAATAAATACTATTAGCCCAAATTCATATGGTATTTCTACCAGGGATCATGAATTTAATTATGCTTTGAAAACTTCTGATTATTTGGTTCTGGATGGGGTGTATTTTGCATTTGCATCTATTTTGCTACATGGTAAAAATATTAAGCGAAATCAGGGACCTGAAGTATTTTATCATTTTATGGACAGGTTAAATACACAAAAAGGGAAGGCTTTTTTTTTAGGATCTTCAGAAAGTACTTTACAAAAAATTAAAAGTCGTTCTCAAATTGATTATCCATATATAGTTACCGATTCCTATTCACCTCCGTATAAAGCAGAATTTTCTGATGACGAGAATGATTTCATGGTAAAATCAATAAATAATTTTCAACCGGATATCCTTTTTATTGGGATGACTTGCCCAAAACAGGAAAAATGGGCAATTAAACATAAAAAACAATTAAATGCCGGATTAACTATTTGTATTGGCAATGTATTCGATTGGTTTGCAGGAACACAAAAACCTATTCATCCGTTTTGGTTTAAAATCAGAATGGGTTGGTTCATACGCATTTTTATGAGGCCGGAAGTATTCCGAAGAAATATTGGAAATCAGTTGTTGTTTTTTCGGGATATAATATTAATATTCTTAAAAATAAAAAAATATGATTAAAGGAGCAATTGCAGGTCTTGGTAAAATGGGGCTTTCGCATGCCGCCATTGTTGGTGCACATCCGGGTGTGGAAATATGTGCAGTATGTGATACTTCAACATTATTGCTTGATGCTTTTAAAAAATTCAGTCCTGTAAAAACCTACAATGATTATAATGAAATGATTAATACTGAAACATTGGATTTTACATTAATTGCTACTCCAACCCGTTTTCATTATCCGATGGTTAAATATGCATTGGAAAAAGGTCTGCATGTGTTTTGCGAAAAACCTTTCAGCTTAAGCGTAAATTATGGAGAAGAATTGGTAAACCTCGCAAATAAAAGTGGTTTAAACAATCAGGTAGGTTATCATAATCATTTTATTGGCACTTTCAGAGAGTTGAAACGATTACTGAAATCAAAAATATTAGGTGATTTGGTTCATTTTGTTGGCGAAGCATATGGGCCTGTTGTCACAAAAGAAAAAGGAACTACCTGGCGATCAAAACCCGAAGAAGGTGGCGGATGTTTATACGATTATGCGTCACATGTTATAAATCTTATTCAGGAAATAATTGGTCGCCCTGTTAAGGCCAGCGGATCACAACTTAAAAGTATTTTTTCCAAAGGAGTTGAAGATGCGGTTTATGGAACGCTAACTCTTGAAAACGGTTTGAGTGGTTTACTGTCAGTTAACTGGAGTGACGAAACATACAGAAAAATGTCAACCACTTTAACCATCCTGGGGAAAAAAGGGAAGATTATTTGTGATGCTACCGAAATAAAAATATATTTAAAGGAAGAGTCCACAAAGGAAGGGTTAGAGAAGGGCTGGACAATAAAATATATTACTGATTTTGCAATTCCGGTAAATTTTTATTTACGAGGAGAGGAATATAGTGCTCAAATTGACTATTTTATCAATTGTATCGAGGACAAAAAAATATCTGTTATTAACTCATTTGAACAGGCACTTTATACCGACAAGGTGATTGACATGATTATTGCGGACTATAATAATAGTAAAATATGGACAAAGTAATATTAGGCGACAATCAGTTTTTTGCAGTTAACCATTCTTCTGACGAGAAAGCTAGAGCACAATCTATTCGTTTCAAAGAAGATGCTGCAATTATAAAAGTAATTGATCAATCCATTGAAATGGGTATTAATACTTTTATGTGTACTACGCACGACAGGATTGGAAGTATATGTAACCATATAAGATTAAACCCTTCCGGATATAAAAATTTCAAAATTTATCCATGTATGCCATACGCTCATAAGTATGCAAACGCTGTAACAGAATTAGGAATAATGGGGACTGTGAAGCAATATGTTCCCGGAAACTTCTTTAGTTCAATAGCAAAAGGTGGGATTGCCTTTTTAAGTAAGGACTTTATTGGATTAATGGAATTGCTTATTGATGCAGAAATGAAAATGTTTAAAGGCATAAATACTCCTGTTATTTTCATTCAAAATGTAGTTGTTGATATGATATTAGGATTAAAGATGTATGAATTGTTTAAGGAATACGATTTGTACATCCGTAAAAAATACAACTCCGAACCGGGTTACATCACTATGAATATGCCGGCCCTCTTAGATGTATTAAACTCTTTAGGCATTGAAAATCCAATAATATGTTCCTCTGTTAACAAAATTGGTTTCAGGATGAGTGGAGGCATAGCAATTTACGAAAAATACCTTAAGGAAAAAAAATTCCGTCCAATAGCAATGCAGGTATTAGCCGCAGGAGCTATTAATCCCAAAGAAGCGATTGAATATCTTGGTAAATTACCAGGAATAGAATCGGTTTTATTCGGAGCATCTTCCAAAGGACATATCCGGGAAACCAAAGAATTGATTGAAAATAATTTAAAAAGTTCAAAAAATTAATTGAGGAAAATCTGATTAAAATAAAGTTGTATAGATATATTGAACGGAAAGGGGGATAATAATTACGCCAAACTTATTTTTGAATAATTAATTTATTGATTTTTTCCTGATTGCCAAATATCGATTTAATTAGATATAACCCTGAAGCATTGCCTGAAAGGTTAAATTCTTCATAATTTTCAGTTATCAGTCTTGAAACAACTTCTTTTCCCGAAAAATCATAAATTTCAACATAACTTCCTTCAGCAGGTAAAGTGGAAAACCGGACAGTGAAGACACCCTTGCTGGGGTTTGGATAAATATCAACCATATTATTGCCGTTAATGTTGACATTTAATATAGCTGTTGATTCCGAAACCAGTAATTGTGTAGTTACAATGCTATCACAACCCAGATAAGATATTAAAGTCCTGATAAAAGTTGCAGGGGCTTTATAACCGAAATATTCAGTGTCTTCATTTAATGTAATATTTTCAAATATAGAATACGTTGGATTGACAGTAAGATAAGTTGTAACAATACTGTCGGCTCCAGCTGTCGAAGCAAAATTTTGAACATATTTTCCGGTGGTTGTCCATCCATTATAATAGCTTCCCTGACAAATCGATTTATTCACGGTAGTGTCTACATTGACAAATAATTTAGTAGTTACGGTGCTGTCACAACCGGAAAAAGTCATAAGGTAGCGGGAATAGGTACCCGAAGTACTCCATCCCATATAACTCTGTCCTGAATTGATAGTTATACTATCATTAATAGAATATGCAGGATTAACTGTCAAATAAATTATAACAGTACTATCTTCACCTGATTCGGCAGTATAGGTTTGGTTATAAGTTCCGGAGGCAGTAAAACCATCATAACTGCTTCCATTGCAAATCGTTTTGATTACCTTAGAATATTTTGGCGGATTATAATCCTTCATTAATACTATCGAGGTGAATGGTTGAAGGACGATACTATCCATATAAACAGTACCTTTTACATCAATCATAGGATTTGCAAGATAGGTTACTGTAGGTGACGATGCAGTATTATAATAAAGGTTCATATCACTGGCAGATTGTAATGCTTCAGGTGAACCTTTAGAATTACCATCCTGTCCGGAAAATGATTGCCATTGCATAAGTGTATAATTTTGAGTACCTATTGAAGGTTGATAGGCATATATTACTTTGGTTTGACTTATAGGGCAGGCATAATAATTATTATTGTAAGTATCCAAAGAAATATTATTTGCGGGAGAATTAAAATAGCCGGTAAATTGTCCGGAAGTGCACGGAGCTGCTGCGATAAATATATTATTGTCAATATTAAAATTGTATGTCTGAACACCTGATTTATAATTTATCCATAACTGACCTACTGCATTATTATAGCAAGTATTATTTTCAACAGTAACCGGCCCATCATCATCATTGAGCAATATTCCTATTCTATAAGTATTTGCTACTGTATTATTTTCAACCGTCACATTTCCTGAATTGTTATCCAAATAAATACCTGCAACACCCAAAACACCGGCATCACCATACATTTTTACCGGCATGCCATTTAATACTATATTGCCATTTATTATATAACCGGTTTCTAAGGTCTGATTACCGGTATAAGTGTATATTCCTCCTCCATCGTCCAATATACGGCAAAACGTATCTACCACATTATTCTGTACAGTACCATTTGCCCCGTAAAAACCTATAGCAGTATAACCGGTATTTTGGATATAATTATTGCTGATATTATATGTAGTTACATTTTCAAGATTTATACATGGAGCAGTAAGATTATAACAATTAGTCCAACTAGTGTTACATGATTGCATACCTTGGAAAACTCCTGAATTTATTATCGTATTTCCCGTTATGGTAAAATTTGTGCCATAATTTGGGGACAAAGCATTTCCATTGGAATTGGTAATAGTATTATTAGTATAATTAAGATAATATCCACATCCGTATATTGCACTTTGACCTATATTGTTAAAACTACATTTATTTACTGTAATGTTGCTACAATATGCCTGCGAACTATTTAACCATATTGCACATCCATTTGCACCTGTAAAACTTAAATTTTGAAAAGTAATAAACTTATTAGAATTTCCTAATGCTACCAAAGAATCAGCGGATGCGATATTAACATTGGTTGGTTCATTTTTACTGTACATTTGCAATATTCCGGTTGATCCGTTAAAATACCAATCATTTTGGTTAATTAAACACAAAGGTCCACCTTGTATAAAAAATCCATTTCCAGAAGCCGGAGTACTTCCAACAGCTTTAAAATTAATAGTACTGCCACTTTGAGAAGTAATAATTGTCCTTGCTAGTTGGTAATTGGTTATCCTGATTACAGCTTCATATCCCACATAACCAGGGGTTCCTGTTAATGAACTGCTGGTAATATTTGTGGTACCCGTACTCGACTGAAATGTTAAATAACCGCCATTTGAAGTATTAGCAGCAGGATATCTGCCCATCGGGGTATTTATGCCATTAACTGTAAGCATGTGGCAATGAGTAAGGCTTGAGACAGAACTTGTGCTTTGCCAAATATTATTACCTTGATTTGTCCAGGCAGTAACTGCTGTAAATCCTGTAATAACCGGATTAGATCCTGAGCCGTAAGATCCATAAATAATAGGATTTCCTGATGTACCGGAATATTTTATTGCCAATGTACCGTAAAAAGTACTTCCACACTGAAAAAGGATTTGATCTCCAGCCAAATAAACAATAGTATTGACTTTAGCCAGTGTTTTCCATGGCAACGATTCACTAAGTCCTGAATTACTATCATTACCGTTATTGCTAACATAATAAGTCGTTGCCAAACTATTAACAGATACATAAGCCATTAAAAGCAAAGCAATTGGTATGATAATTATTTTTCTGTAAGTATTTTTCATAATCTTATTTTTTACAATTATTTAATCAATTTCAACTTACATTTTTAAATATCACTAGTTTAATCTCATAATTGGAAGTAAACAAAGACCATGTTAATTTTAATCAAAAATCGATATCGTTATTTTTTCACAAAAATTCAAATTTAATAGAATTATTTTAATTGACCAATGATATTTTATTAGTGACTAATATATTTTTTTTAGTGACCAATGTGTTTATTTCAGTGACTAAATTCATCCACATAAACGAGCATATTTTTTAATAGTTACGCAAGAGACAAAACTTTATTATCTAACACCAGTATTATAAGTATTTTAGGTATATTCAGAGATTTTATTTGATTAAAATAATTTATCTAATTATCCAAAATAAAGCAACTTCATATAAAAATTAACATTAACTATAATTTTAATAAATAAAAATGTGTGGATTTGTTGGTATTATAAATAAAAACAATAAAATTGATAACCATGTTTTAAAGTCCATGGCAAATGCCATTTCTCACCGGGGACCTGATCAGGAAGGTAATTATCAGGATAAAAATATAGGGTTTTATCATAAGAGGTTATCTATTATTGATTTAGTTAACGGTCTTCAACCAATGATTAGCAATAATTATATTATAGTTTTCAATGGAGAGATTTATAACTATATAGAACTTAAGGAAAATCTTAAACGGAATGGACACGTATTTAAAACAACATCTGATACTGAAGTAATCCTCAAAATGTATGAGGAATATGGTCCTGATTGTATTAGCCAGCTTAATGGAATGTTTTCATTCCTTATTTATGATAAAGTACGCGAACAAGTTATTGCAGCAAGAGACCATTTTGGGATTAAACCTTTGTATTACTATAAGAATGAACAAAATATAATGTTTGCGTCCGAAATAAAAGCTCTTTTAAAGCATCCTGAGGTAACAGCCGAAGTAAATGCAGACGGATTAAATGACTATTTAACTTTCCAATTTACAATTGGGGAATGTACTCTATTCAATAATATTTATAAGTTATTGCCAGGTCATTATATGGTAATAGATATTAATACATTAAGGTTTAATTTAGTAAAGTATTGGACTCCAAATTTTAGTGTTGACAAATTTCACACAGAAGAATATTTCATTACCGAGTTACGTCGCATAATAGAAGATACTATTAAAATTCAATTACGGAGTGATGTCCCGCTAGGAGCCTACTTAAGCGGAGGCTTGGATTCTAGTTTGGTTACCATGATTGCCTCAAAGATATTATCCGGACAATTATATACATTTTCAGGAGCTTTTAACGAGGGACCTGAATTCAATGAAATGGAATATGTTCAGGAAGTTGTTAAAGCCAGTAATGCTAAGGCTTTTGAAGTATTTCCCACTGCAACTGAATTTGTTGAATTATTGCCAAAATTGATTTATCATTTGGACGAACCCGTTGCAGGTCCTGGATTATTTCCTCAATATATAGTTTCAAAACTTGCATCTGACCATGTTAAAGTTATACTTGGCGGACAAGGAGGGGATGAAATTTTTGGGGGATATGCAAGGTACGTCATTGCCTATCTCGAACAGGCAATTAAAGGTTCAATTATGGAATCTACCGATGAGGGTGAACATATAGTTTCATTAAAATCAATTCTTCCTAATCTTCCATATATAAAACGCTACATTCCAATGCTTAAGACATTCTTTAGCAAAGAAACATTTGAACCAATGGACAGGCGGTATTTTTATTTAATTGACAGGATGGAGGGATCTTCTGAATTTTACACTAAAGATTTTAATGAAAATTATAAACGTGAAATGATCTTTAACCGGTTTAAAATTCTTTTTAACAATCCAAATACTCATTCATATTTCAATAAAATGACTCATTTTGACATGTTTGGAAGCCTCCCGGCTTTGTTACAGGTGGAGGACCGGATGAGCATGGCGGTATCTATTGAGTCACGGGTACCATTGTTAGATCACAGGATTGTAGATATGGTAGCCACAATGCCACCTGCAATGAAATTCAAAGGTGCTGAAATGAAATATATTTTAAAAAGGGCTGTCGGTGATTATCTTCCTCCTAAAATACTCAACCGCAAGGATAAAATGGGTTTTCCGGTACCTTTGCATCTCTGGGCTCAAAATGAAGCAAGGGATTTTATTTCTGACACTTTGTTTTCAGGGAAAAGCAAAAACAGGGGAATATTTGACACTGAAAAAGTAGAAAAAATAATTACTTCACAACAACCTTTCAGCCGGCAATTATGGGGGATGTTGAGTTTGGAGTTGTGGTATAATAAATTTATAGATAAGTAATATGAAATTTACATTAAAAGACGGAATTCAACGTGAGTGGAAAGTTGAAAAAATTGGAGTAATAGGGCCAGGAATTGTTGGTATGCCTATGGCAGCTTTATTAGCAGATGCAAGGATTAAAATTGGAACTGACAAACCTGCTAAAGTTATTGTTATTCAGCGTAATTCCGGTAATTCAGGATGGAAGGTTGAATCAATAAACCGCGGAAAATCAGTAATAGGAGGTATTGAGCCTGGTTTGAACGATATAGTTGAAAGAAATGTAAGAGAAGGTATATTAAGTGCCAGCTGGGATTTTAAATCATTAACTGATGCCGATGTTATACTGGTTTCTATTCAAACTGACAAGGATGGTTTTGGCCCTGATTATGGGCCTTTGTTTGGAGGTTTGACCAGTCTTGCCGAAGCCCTTCAAAATAAACCGGATAATAAAATTCCCCTTGTGATTTTTGAATCTACTCTTGCTCCTTCTTCTATGTCTACTTTAATTAAGGATCATTTTACAAGGTATAACCTTATTGAAGGCAAAAATATACTTTTAGGAAATAGTCCAAACAGGGTAATGCCGGGAAGATTAGTGGAACGTGTCACTGATTCTGATAAACTTGTTGCCGGATTGAATCCTGAAACACCCAAAATGATTAAATATCTATATAAAAATATTGTTAAGAACGGTAAATTACATGTTACCAATAGCTTAACTGCAGAAATAGTAAAAACACTTGAAAATGCTTATCGGGATGTTCGTATAGCTTTTTCTACAGAAATAGTCAGGTATTGTGATGAAAATAATATCAATTTTTACGTGGTACGGGATGAAATAAATTCAAAACTTGTTCAAAGTGATAAGGCTACCAATGATCCTAATGCAGTCCCAAGTGGTGGTATATTAATTCCAATGGTAGGAGTAGGAGGCCATTGCCTCCCAAAAGATGGTATTTTACTATGGTGGAGAAAAATTGAAAGTGGCGCAGATACAAAAAATAGTTTAATCCTTAAATCAAGAATTATTAATGATGAATCACCTGCCGAAACAATCAAATTATTCGAGAGAAATTTCGGGTCTATACGAGGAAAGAAAATATCAATTCTTGGGGCTGCATACCGTTTTAATTCCGAAGATACGCGGAATTCTCCAACGTTGCAACTGGCAATACTTTTACTAAATAAAGGCTGTTCTGTGGTACTTCATGATCCTTACGTAAAACATGGCGATCAAAATCTTACGAAATACAATCTTATCAATATTTTTACGCGCGATATAGAAAAGGCAGTAAAGGATGCCGATTATATTATTGTGGGTACGGCACATAAAATATATATAGAAGATTTGGGTCAAATTCTTTCCAGGGTGACCTCTTTAAAGGGAATTTTAGATGCCTGCAATATTTACAAATCCGATGAATTTAAAGAAATGAAAGTTAAATATGCCGGGATAGGCAGAGGGAATAATTCACCTCCAAAGGATTTTGTTAAGTTTGTTTATGATTCATATCGTACTTTTGAGACTGGATTGGCAAATGAAGTAAAGAATATTTGCGATTTCTTAAATGAAAATTATGCTGATAGCGACTTTAATAAAGTTGTATTTACCGAAGTTCAAAAATTGGCAGCTACATGTTCCACAGGTTGTACAATAGCAAACTTTGGTCATATTTCTGCAGTACCGGTTTATAAAGGATTTTCATCAAGATTGGCTGTTGATGCTTATAATTCCCAATTAACTAAATAGTGTTTGCAAACACTCGACTTAAAATTCAGTTGCTAAATATTTTATAATGAAAGAAGAAAAATGGGGAATAATAGGTGGAGGCATAATGGGAATGACACTTGCTCATCGCCTGGCACAACAAGGTAAAAAAGTAACAATCTTTGAGGCTGCACCAGGACTAGGTGGTTTAGTAAGCGCATGGAAAATAAATAATATAGTTTGGGATAAATTTTATCACGTAATACTTTTATCAGACACTTATACACTAAAGATTCTAAAAGAAATAAATCTTGACGATAATATAGAATGGGTGGAAACCAAAACAGGTTTTTACACAAACGGGAAACTATATTCTATGTCGAATACAATTGAATTTCTTTCGTTTCCGCCTCTTAATCTTATTGATAAGCTTCGGTTAGGTTTAACTATATTTATTGCTTCAAAATTAAAAAATTGGAAACGGCTTGAACAAATTCCTGTAGAAACCTGGCTTAAAAGATGGTCAGGGGAAAATGCATTTAATAAAATCTGGTTACCACTTCTTAGGGCAAAATTGGGAGAAAGTTATAAACAAACATCCTCGGCCTTTATATGGGCTACAATTCAACGAATGTACGCTGCCAGACGAAGCGGCCTTAAAAAAGAAATGTTCGGCTACGTAAAGGGAGGATACCTGGAAATATTAAAAGCATTTGAAGCAAAATTAATTTCCGAAGGAGTAATAATAAAGACAAATCACCAGGCAACTGAAATTTCTTCAGTTACCGGTTCTATACCTATGGTTAAATTTAACAATGGCTATGAGGAACAATTCGACAAAATAATATGTACCCTGCCATCCAAAATTTCAGTTCAACTTTGCAAAGCACTACCAGTATCTGAAACTGCTAAATATAACAATATTGAATATTTAGGTGTTGTTTGCGCTTCAGTTATATTGGATAAACCTATAAGTCCTTATTATGTTACAAATATAACTGATACCTGGGTACCATTTACGGGAGTAATTGAAATGACATCACTTGTTGATAAAAAGAATTTTGGAGGGGATACTTTAATTTATCTTCCAAAATATTTAAAGCCTAATGATGCATTATTTGATGCTTCGGATAAAGAAATTGAAGAATTGTTTTTAGCCGCACTACAAAAGATGTATACTTTTATAAAACCCTGTAATATTAAATATATAGGAATTGCAAGGGCCAGAAATGTTTTTGCATTGTCAACATTGAATTATTCCAGAAATCTCCCGCAAATAAAAACATCTGTTCCGGGTGTATACATTATTAATTCAGCACATATAACCAATGGGACATTAAATGTCAATGAAACCATCCAGATCGCAGAATCCAAATTAACAGAAATATTGCAATGACTCAAACCCCTAATCCCTAGTCCCTGACCCCTAATCCCTAACCCCTTAAAACAATGATCAAACATAAACCATTAGCCAGTATTTCCCTTGATCTCGACAATCAATGGTCGTATATGCAAATTCATGGTGATGAGGGTTGGGAAAAATTTCCCAGCTACCTTGATATCTTTATCCCTTATGTTTTGAAAATTTTGGAAGACCTTGATTTAAAAATTACTTTCTTCATTGTCGGCCAGGATGCTGTGATTGAAGAAAACAAAGAATATCTCAGAATGATAGTTGACCATGGGCACGAAATTGGCAATCATTCATTTCATCATGAATCATGGCTTCAAACATATTCAAGAGAAAAGATTGAAGATGAAATACAACTGGCTGAAAATGTAATATTTGATGTGACCGGTCAAAGGACAATCGGGTTTCGGGGACCTGGTTTTAGCTGGAGCAATGATCTGCTTACAGTATTACAAAAAAGAGGTTATCAATATGATACATCAACTTTACCAACCTTTATCGGGCCATTTGCAAGGCTTTATTATTTCTGGAAATCAGGGTTATCAAAAAAAGAACGGAATGAACGCAGGGAATTATTCGGATCCTTTAAAAATGGGTTACGGCCTGTAAAATCATATTATTGGCAATTCCCTGACGGTCAGAAATTACTTGAAATACCTGTTTCAACTATCCCGATATTCAAAATTCCATTTCATCTTAGCTATCTTCTCTACATAAGCAGTTTTTCCATCCGGCTTATGAAAATATATTTGAATATAGCTATCCTTTTATGTAAAATTACACAAACAAGTCCCAGTTTCCTTTTACATCCTCTTGACCTCATTGGAGGTGATCAGGTACCGGCACTATCCTTTTTCCCGGGAATGAATGTTTCCAGTGATAAAAAAATTATAGTTTTTAAAACTGTAATTAAAAAATTAAAAGGTAGTTTCAATTTGACCAGTATTTACAATTATGCTAAATCTACAAACTTTAAAAAAATTATTATACTCAAATAAATCATGAAATTATTATTACCGGATAAAAAATTATTGCAAAAAACAGGTGAAGTGGATTATTTTAACTGGAATTATAAATTTCCAATAGACATTATTCAAAAGTACCGGTTTAAAAGGATTACAAAATTGCTTGGCAAAAAAAAATACAATACTCTATTGGAAGCAGGTACAGGAAGTGGTATATTTTTACCTGAACTTTCAAGACATTGTATTAATTTATATGCTTGCGATTTACATAATAATTATGATCATATTCCTGCCCTTTGTGAGAGGTATGATATTAAAAATTATTTTGTCAATCAACAAAATATAGAAAAAACCACATATTCCGATAATTTTTTTGATGTTATTGTGGCTGTTAGCGTTCTCGAATTTGTAAATGATATTCAGATCGCAACAAATGAAATTAAAAGAATTTTAAAACCAAATGGAATCTTTATTACAATTTGTCCTATGCATAGTAGTTTTCTCGATTCTTTTTTATCGTTATATTCAAATAAAAAGCCCAAAGAAGAATTTGGAAATTCAAGAATGATTGTTACAAAATATCTTGAAGAGAATTTTAAAGTTGTTAAAAAAGGGTATATGCTCCCTGTAATTGGCAAATGGTTTCCAATATACACACATTACATACTGTCTAAATAATGTTATTTAGTTTTACTAATTTTTAATACAAGAATATATATTTACGTATGGGATCAGAAATAAAGCCAATTATTAGCATTGTAATACCTTGTTACAATGAAGAAGCTATAATCAGGACTAATATTAATTCGATAGTTAGTTTTTTGGAAAGTAAAGGTGACAAGTACCTGTGGGAGATATTAATCATAAACGACGGTAGCCATGACAGCACCGGAGAAATTGCAGACGAGTTGGGAAAACTTAACAAATTTGTAAGGGTAATACATCATCCCGTTAATTTAAATCTGGGCAATGCCTTAAAAACAGGATTTAAGAATGCAAAAGGAGAAATAATCGTTATTATGGATATTGATCTGAGTTATTCAGAAAAATATATTGAACTTATGGTTGATACGCTAATTTTAAAGTCAGCTGATATTGTTATTGCTTCTCCCTATATGAAAGGTGGTAAGGTTATAGCTGTTCCTTTTTTCAGAGAAATTATGAGTAAATGGGTAAACAGTTTTATGCGTTTTGCTGCACAGGATAAATACTACACTTATACAGGGATGGTGAGAGCATACAGAACTTCATTTATACGTTCTGTTAATCTTAAGACAAAGGATAATGAGATCAATCCGGAAATTTTGTATAAAGCTATGATACTAAGGGCCAGGATTATTGAGATACCAGCAAATCTCGACTGGACTGAACAAAATAAATATAGTAAAGACAGGTCATCAAGTATCCGGGTATTAAGGGGATTCTTTTCCGGACTCATGGCGGCTTTTATTTTCAGGCCATATATCTTTTTTGTAGGTTTAGGGAGTATATTAATGTTACTCTCTCTCTATGAACTTGTCTGGTTATTATATGATACATTAGCAGATCTTCATCATTGCTTAAACGATGGAATTTCTGCAACATGTTCTTTTTCAATTAGTTTAGCAAAACAATTTTCAAAGAACCCTCAATCTTTTCTGGTTGGTGGAATAACATTTTTAGCAGCTGTCCAAATTCTAAGTTTAGGCTTTTTATCCTTGCAAAGCAAAAGATATTTCGAAGAATTATTTCATTTGGGCACATCATTGAAAAAACAAAAAAATGATATACAATAAGTCTTATTGACTATAGATCAATAAATCAATAATTATTTATGAAAAAAATTAATATATCACAATATCCATATCTACTTTTTTCTCCTATCCTTGTTGCATTGATTCTCTATGTATTTTTGAATCCGACAAAGGTAACAGGGGATGAATCAAGGTATTTGTGGTATGCTAAAAATATGATACAAGGATTCTATTCACTTCCAAAGCCTAATATAGTTTTAATGAATGGTCCGGGCTATCCTATAATATTAATTCCTTTAATATTAATGAAATTGCCTATTATAAGTATGACAATAATAAATGCAATATTCTTTTATTGTTCAATAGTTTTTTTATACAAAACCTTACAAGAAATAGTTTCGTTTAAAATTACTATTATATTTAGTTTTGCATGGGCACTTTACTTCATTGCATATCAGAATATACCGCATATTATGACAGAACCTTTTACCTATTTATTAATATCATTGCTAATATACTCAATTCAAAAAGCTTTTAACCCGGATAACAAGTTAATGGTTAATAAATATGTAATCATCACGGGAATTATTTTGGGATATATAGTTTTAACCAAAATGATTTTTGGTTATGTTCTGATTCTAATGTTCCTTGGCAGCGGAATACTTTTGATATTGTACAGATACGACAGGAATTTGCGAAAAGTATTTATAATATTAAGCTTTGCCATATTAACAACAAGTCCATATTTAATATACACATATCATTTAACAAATCGCTTATTTTTTTGGGGTACAGGAAGCGATAGTCTTTATTGGATGAGCACACCTTATGAAAAAGAATACGGAGATTGGCAAGCAAATTTAAATATTAATCCTATTGAATATGGCAATTATAACATTAATGGAGCTGATAGTATATTAAAAGCTCATCATAAGGCAGATTTTGAAATAATAAACCGGTATACCGGATTGGAACAGGATGACGCATATAGAAAATTTGCCATTAAAAACATTAAGGAACATCCTTTTAAATTCGCTGAAAATATTATGTTTAATATTGGCCGGCTGGTTTTTCATTATCCATATTCATATGCAATACAGCTCCCCAAAATATTAATAGTCTTCCCGCTTAATGGTGCAATTATAACATTTATTATTTTCAGTTTAATTCCAACTTTTATTAATTGGCGAAAACTTCCTTTTTATCTTAAGTTTCTTTTAATATTAACCATTTTATATTTGGGTGCAAGTGCTATTGTTACTGCATTTGTAAGGATGTTTACTATAATAGTTCCGATACTTTTTATTTGGATAGCCTTTATCATACACAAGACAATTACATTTAAAATGAAATTTAATTCAAATAACGACAATCGACTAACAAATAGCAACTAACAACTGACAACTACCAACTGACAATTACCAACTGACAACTATATGCAAATGACTATACCTCAGCGACTATTAGGAGAAGGACTGTTATATTCAGCAGAAAAAAATCCGGATAAGCCGGCAATTCTGATAAAAGATACAGAATATTCCTATGCTCATTTAATTAATTGTGCATTAATAATTGCATCACATTTAGTTGAAACAGGTTTACAAAAAGGAGATAGGGTAGCAATTTTTATGAATAATACCTGGGAATGTGCAGTATCCATTTATGGAGTTACCTTATCAGGAGGGGTATTCCTGGTGCTTAATCCTCAAACCAAAGCTGACAAGCTACATTTTATTTTGAACGATTGTAAAGCCAAAGTTATAATCACTGAAAATTATTTGAAAAATGAAGTATTTGCTGCAATAAATGAAGTTACTTCTATTACGGAAATAATATTTTCTTATGCTACAGACCTTGGGACAAAAAATAATTTCCGGATAAAGTCCTTTCAGGATATAATTGATCAGCATAAAATTACAAAGAATTTACCAACAATTATTCCCAACGATCTGGCGGCATTAATATACACCTCCGGAAGCACAGGTTTTCCGAAAGGGGTTATGATGACTCATCAATCAATGGTCTTTACTTCCTGGAGCCTTATAGAATATTTGCGTCTTACAGATATGGAACGAATTATGTTGATTCTTCCCCTGGCATTTGATTATGGATTATATCAGCTCATAATGGCAGTTACTACTGGTAGCACATTAATTATGGACCAATCAACTACTTTCCAGACTATTATTTATAAACAATTACAAAAATACAATCCAACTGTATTACCTGGGATACCTACAATTTATGCCATGTTGATCGAAACTTATAAGAAGACAGGTTTATCTTTTGATTGTATTCAAAAATTAACAAATACTGCAGCTGCATTACCTGAAGAATTTATACAATATTTAAAAAAAATATTTCCTAATGCTTTAATATTTAAAATGTATGGTCTTACCGAATGTAAACGGGTATGTTATCTGGAACCAGAATTAGCCGATCAAAAACCAAATTCAGTTGGAAAGGCAATCCCCGGAACTGAAGTTTTTCTTTTAACCCCTGAAGGCCATCCTGTTTCCAGAGGGGAAGCAGGAATATTACATGTTCGCGGGCCTCATGTAATGGCTGGGTATTGGAACAGGGAAGATCTGACTAATGAAATGTTAAAACCAGGAAAAATTCCGGGAGAACGAATCCTGTGCACTCAGGATTTGTTTAAGATGGATGATGACGGTTGCCTTTATTTCCAGGGACGAAGGGATGATATTATTAAAACGAGGGGTGAAAAAGTGAGTCCAGTTGAAGTTGAAAATGTTATTTATAAAATTCCCAACATAAAGGAAGTTGCAATTATAGGAACCGAAGATGTTGTTATGGGAGAATCAATTGTAGCTTTTATCACAACCCACGATAATACTATTATGCAGGAAAAGGATATTAAACGTGAATGTTTATCAAAACTGGAACCTTTTATGGTTCCTCAGAAAATTATTTTTTTGGATGAAATGCCTAAAAGCAGCAATGGGAAAATTGACAAGAAAATTCTTAAGACTATGATTAAGTGATTAAGAAATGGTGAATAATATAAAATTATATCAGGAATTATTATCGCATATTAAGAATAATGTTCAGTTTTTGGAAGATAAGCCTGAAGAAAATGCTGAAACTTGTTTAAATGCCCTTTGGTTAAAGGCTATGGGAATCAACAAGTCGGTGGAAGCTGTAAAATATGAAGAACTAAATGATTTAAATGATAAACAGGTTGTTTCTTTAAAACAATTCATTGAAAAAAGAATATCGGGAATTCCGGTAGCTCATCTAACAAACAGACAAAACTTTATGGGCCTGGAATTTATTTCAGATCATAGAGCGCTTATTCCCAGAAAGGAAACTGAAATCTTAGGTAAAAAAGCTCTTGAAGTATGTAAATATATCTCTAAGATCAGGTCACATCCAATAATATTCGATGTTTGTTGTGGTTCAGGGAATTTAGGTATTGCATTAGCCTCGTTTTTTCCAAACATTGTTGTACATTCTTCTGATCTTTCTGAAGAAGCTGTGGCTTTAACCAGGGAAAATATTTCATTTTTAAGGCTTGAGAAACAGGTAACAGTTATCAGGGGAAATCTGTTTGAAGGATTTCAATCGGGCAATACACCTTTAAAGGCAGATATTATAGTGTGCAATCCACCATATATTTCCTCAGCTAAAGTAGTAAAAATGAATTCAGAAATTTCAACCAATGAGCCATCTTTAGCTTTTGACGGCGGAATGTTGGGAACAAAAGTTATTCAGCAATTGATTCGAGAATCTCCTGATTTTCTTTCGAAAGGTGGAAGTGTTATTTTTGAAGTCGGCCTTGGGCAAGGAGCATTTATAATTCAACTTTGCGAAAAATCAAAAAGATATGCCAAAGTTGAAGGAATATCTGATAATAAGGGAAATATTCGTGTAATTCATTGTAAATTATAAATTAACCATTAATAAATTTTTAGTATGGAATTAGGTACAATAAAACAACAAATTGGCGATTATATTAAGGAACTTTCATTTGGCGATTTAAGAAACCTGACTGATGAAACTCTAATCTTTCATGATGGTTTCTTTGACTCCATGGGTTTAGTATCTTTAATTACATTTCTCGAAGAAAGTTACAATATTCAGGTTACAGAAAATGATTTGGATGAAGCTAATTTCGAATCTATTAATGCAATTAGTTCCTTTATATTAAAAAAAACATAGTCAAACATAATTATTAATACATTTTTATAACCTAATTAATAATTTATACTAAGCTTATAATATAACAAATGTGTATTTTTTCCACAATTTCTTTTCCACAAAAAATTGAAAAAATATTTAAAATATATATAAACAATTAGTTATATGCAATATGATGTATTGTTTATTATGGCATAACTGTTGTAATATTTAGATTGGTTCAATATTTTAAGATTCTTATTTACACATATAAATATCTTAATATCTGAAATAAAATTATGATTATAAATTAATTATCTCGTCAACTAAAATAATTGATTAGTCAAGAATCAATTAATATTGACCAATTATTATAATAAATTGATGCATTAAATTTATTGAAGAATAAAAGCAGCTATTTTAATGATAATTTAATACCTTTTTATTGTTACCATAACTTAAAATTATTGACTATTCATTTAAACTTAAGTATTTTTGTAAAGGATACCCCAATTTAAGTTATTTTACTAATATATAATTCTATGCCTTCAACCGTTATTGAAATAACAGATTCAACTCTAATTATCAGGGATAACGATGTTAAGTATTTAACAGAAACTAATCCTGATTTATTTTGTTTTATTCAAAAGTACCCTTTGATATTAAAAAATAAGTTTATTATTCTTAAACCTCATGAATTCAATTTATTTAATGTTCATGATTTTGAAAATATTAATTCAGTCATCAACCTTAAACTTATAAATCAAAACCCCGGATTTATTGATATATTTCAAAATATATGCAATCATCTACCATCAAACTCTTATTATGTTGGATTATATCAAAGTCATAGCCAGGTTAGACGGAGGCTCTATTATGCTAAACATGTATTCAGGTATTTCGTTCATGTTTTATTTATTCTTATAATTGGCATACTTGGTGTTATCCCATTCATTAAGGATAATAAATATATTAGAGATAAATACTTTAGTTACAGTTATATGTCTAGGGGACTTAACAAATTATTTGTCAGGGAAGGTATGTATCTGGTAGATAAATTAATCACAGATACAACAACCTTTTTTATTCTTTATAAAAATTAGTTTATACCTTATGAAAATATTTAATTACTTAACTAAAAATAAAGGCATTTCATTCATAAAAAATTGGAATTTTGCATTTTCCATTATGGGATTGATGGATTTGTTTTTAGTATCCTGTTCTTTCGAGCTTGCCTTTAAGTTAACCCACAAGAGTATAGATAATCATTTTTTTCAATATGATTCTTACATAGTTTTATACTTATGTATGCTTCCGGTTTGGTTTTTACTCTTACATATGAACAATATTACTCAAATACCAAGAACTACAAAATACTCTAATATTTTAATATTGTTTATCCAATTCTCATTATACAATTTTAGTATTTTGTCATTTCTCAGCATTCTTATTAATTTTATCTATGTAAACCATATTTCATTTCAATTTTTGCTATTTACTTCTTTAAATATATTCCTTTTATTATATATATGCCGTTCAATCGAATACCGTTTATTTAAGTTTTACCGGAAGGCCGGCTTTAACTACAGAAACATTATTATAATAGCAGGGGAACGTGGATCTGACTTAATTGAAAACATTCTTAATAAAAAGGAATGGGGATACAGGATTATAATGGTAATTTCAAATTCTGAAGTTATTTATAATAAATTTAGTAAATCAGTAAGAGTATATCCGGTAAAAGCCATTTATAGTCTTAAATTGTTATTTGAATTTGATGCTATTGATGAGATAATCTTATATAAAGAAGATATCAATATTAATGCAATCCGTTCAATATTAAAATCGTGTGAGGAAATTGGAGTTGAATTCAGATTATTCACCGATAATTCTTCATTTGTAATGACCAATTCCCATTTAACCTACTTAGGAGGAATTCCATTTCACACTTTTACACTTTCAAATGACTATAATTTAGGCACTTCTATAAAAACTGCTTTTGATATTCTGGCATCATTTGCAATAATAGTAATGCTCATCCCTATTTTACTTTTATTTGCTATTTTAATAAAGATAGATACTCCCGGACCGGTCATTTTTAAACAAGCAAGGGTTGGATTAAGGGGACGTCAATTTTATATTTATAAATTCAGGACAATGGTAAAAAATGCCGAATTATTAAAAAAGGACCTTGAACAACATAACGAGATGGATGGCCCGGTATTTAAACTAACAAATGATCCCCGCATTACCAAGGTTGGCAAACTTTTACGCAAAACCGGTTTGGATGAAATTCCGCAATTCTTTAATGTATTAAAAGGAGATATGTCTTTTATGGGTCCACGCCCACCATTGGCCTCTGAAACAGCACAATATGAGCCATGGCAGTTACGACGCCTGTCAGTTAAACCGGGTATTACTTGTTATTGGCAAATTGTACCTAAAAGGAACGAAATAAAATTCGACGAATGGGTGAAAATGGATCTTGATTACATTGACAGATGGTCAATAAAAACAGACATTAAGTTATTTTTTAATACTATAAGAACTATTTTTGCCAGTACAGGAAGATAATTCAGTTCGCAGATGTAAAGATGTGAAAATTTGGTTGTAAAGGTTATAAAGGTTATCAAGGTAGAAAATACAACCTCTAAAACTTTTACGACTTTTACAACTTTTTTTTATATCTTGTCCTTAATTTCTATTAAAACTAAACTACTTATTATGAGGAAACTATTACTCTTAATCAGCGGAATTATTTTCTTTGCTGCCTGCTCTGGAAAAAGGAATAACTGTACAAACAGCCTTTGCGATAAGGATATCAATATAAAAGTTGACACTCTTGTTGCAAAAATGACCCTTCAGGAAAAATTAAAAATGATTGGGGGTTTTGAGGATTTTTACATTATGCCTGTTCCCCGCCTTGGGCTTCCAAAAATTAAGATGTCCGACGCCTCTGTCGGAGTTCGTAATTATGGCAAATCAACAGCATATCCTGCTTCAATTCTTTTGGCAGCTTCATGGGACACTGCAATGGCCCGGACAATTGGCAAATCAATCGGCATTGAGGCAAGGGGTAAAGGTGTAAATATACTTCTGGGTCCTGGCCTTAACATATACAGGGCACCAATGTGCGGCAGAAATTTCGAATACCTTGGTGAAGACCCGTATCTTACGGGCCATATGGCCTCTTCATTTATACAGGGGGTTCAGAGCATGAAAGTTGTTGCTACAGCCAAGCACTTTGCAGCTAATAACCAGGAATGGGACCGGCATAATGTAAGTTCTGATATTGATGAACGCACCTTACAGGAAATATACCTGCCTGGCTTTAAAGCTGCCGTTTTAAATGGTAAAGCCGGTGCGGTAATGAATAGTTACAACCTGCTAAACGGGATTCATACATCGCAAAATTATTACCTGCTAACTAAAATATTAAAGGAAAACTGGAAATTCAACGGTATTGTTATGAGCGACTGGGGTTCAACTTATGATGGACTGGCAGCTGCAAATGCCGGCCTCGACCTTGAAATGCCATCCGGTGTGCACATGAATTCCGATTCACTGTTGCCTGCCATTGAATCAGGCAAACTCAAAAAAAGTTTAATAGATGATAAAATACGACGGATTTTGAGGATGTATTATAAATTTGGTTTTATGGATTCTTCATGGGACATAAGCTCAAAACCCGTAAATAAGGACCAGTTGTCGGAAGTAGCACTTGAGGGAGCAAGGGCAGGTATTGTACTTCTTAAAAACGCCGGCAAAATACTTCCGTTGAATAAGGAGAAAATTAAAACTATTGCCGTGCTGGGCCCAAATGCAGAATTACCTGTCACCGGAGGTGGCGGAAGCGCTTACGTGGAACCCATATCAGGCAATTTCTGTCCTTGACGGGATTAAACAAATTGCAGGCAATGCTATTCGTGTTAAATTCCAATCAGGAATGAATGAGAGTGTTTCAAACGAATTTTATAAGAATAGTGTTTTTTTATCATCCGACAGTAAAACCAATGCACTTAAAGGAGAGTTTTTTAACAACATTAATCTTGAAGGTAAACCAGGTTTTACGCGTGAAGATAAGTTTATAAACTTTAATTGGGATGTTCCTGTGGCTTCAGGATTTAAAACTGTAAATTTCTCTGCCCGCTGGACAGGGAAAATAAAAGTTGAAAAATCGGGTATTTATATGATTGCAGTTAGCGGGGATGATGGGTACAGGCTGTTTATCGATAATAATAAGTTTATTGAATCATGGGTAGATGAGCCCGAAAACCGTACAATAAAAATTATTAAACTGGTTGCAGGCAAAGAATATCAAATAAAACTTGAATATTATCAGCATCTTGGCGGAGGCTGCATCCGTTTTGGCTATAAGCTTCAGGATGATAATCCGGTTAAAGAGGCCATTAAAGTAGCAAAAAGCGCTGATGTTGCCGTCGTATGCGTTGGTTTTGATTTCAGGACCGAAGGGGAAGGGTACGACAGGTCGTTTGGGTTACCTTTATCTCAGGTCGATTTAATAAAACAGATTTCCTCAGTGAACAAAAACACAATAGTGGTGCTTAATAGCGGAGGCAATGCTGATATTGCTGCCTGGATAAATGATGTTCCCGCATTAATGCATGCATGGTACCCGGGTCAAATGGGAGGCCAGGCTATTGCAGAAATACTTTTCGGATTAGTTAACCCATCAGGGAAACTTCCCGTAACCTTCGAAAAAAAATGGGAAGACAACCCCGTATTTAAGAGCTATTACGATGTTGATAAAAAAATGAGGGTTACCTACTCTGAAGGTATTTTTGTCGGATACAGGGGGTATGATAAAAATAATGTTGAACCTTTATTCCCATTCGGGTTTGGTTTGTCATATACAACTTTTGATTATAAAAACCTTGTTTTGAATTCTAACCACATAAAGGACGATGGCAATATCGAGGCTTCTGTTGAAATTAAAAATACCGGTTACCGTGAAGGAAAAGAAATTGTGCAGCTTTATATTAGTGACCGGCATTCAGGTTTACCAAGGCCTTTAAAGGAACTTAAACACTTTGCCAAGATTAACCTGAAGCCTGGCGAAACTATGAAAGTCGCTTTTAAAATTTCAATTGACGATTTGAAGTATTACAACCCCGAAAAAGGAGGTTGGATTGCCGAACCGGGAGATTTCGAAGTCCAGGTAGGGAGTTCGTCAAAGGACATAAAGTTCAAAGAGGTTTTTACATTAAAATAATTAATAAATTTATATCCACATAATGAATACTTTAGTAAAGAAAGTTATTGCTACAGGTCTAAATATACTTAAACCGTTTAAACCAATTTTAATAGCACTTAATGAATTAGAATCATTGCTTTCCAGAACTTGGGCAGCCGGTGCACATAAACGATTATTTTTTACTGAATGGCAAATTCCCCCTAGACCTGAGTTTTTTGATCATAATATTGATTTATATTATTCCTGGAAAAAATCGAGAATGGCCCATTGGTTAGAACGAGGTATTTTTAGTACTTTAGCAATTAAGCGAGATGGTATGTTGCTTGAACTAGGCTGTGGCGACGGATTTAACGCAAGAAATTTTTATAGTGGGTTGTCTAAATCAATAATTGCCTGTGATTTTAATAAGAAAGCAATAGCAACAGCGAAAAAAAATAATAAAGCAAAAAATATTAATTATTTACTGGCAGATATAAGATATGAAATGCCAAAAGGTGATTTTGACAATATCATTTGGGAATCAGCAATAGAACATTGTACTGAGGAAGAAATTAAATCAATAATACCTGAAATTAGGGAGAGGCTGAATAATAAATCAGGTACCCTTAGCGGACACACAAGGAGTGATACAAAAGCTTTGGATCAATGTAATTACGAATTTAAGAATATGGCAGATTTGAAAAGATTTTTAACTCCTCATTTTAAAAACGTTATCGTTTTTGAAACGGTTTTTTCAAACAGACTTAACATCTATTTTTGGGCATCTGACGGAGTTATTCCTTTTTCCAATAATTGGGAACATTGGATAAATCCAAATAATCCTTTAATCCTTTAATCCTAATATTTTTTTTATATTTGCGACGAAAAATAAGGTTTTAAAGGTTGTATAGGTTGTAAAATAGCGCAGTTACAACGTCTACAACGTCTTCAACTTTATACCGGCCAGGTGGTGAAATTGGTATACACGCTACTTTGAGGGGGTAGTGGGGGCAACCTCGTGTGAGTTCGAGTCTCATCCTGGTCACATTAATAAATAAAAGTTCCTGTAAACATTAAGTTTGCAGGAACTTTTATTTTATATTAGCTATTAATAATTATATTGATTAAACTTAATCACTTTTCCTGTCCCCTATGAAAGTCCTTGCATTTGGTGAAACGACATACGACATTATTTTTAAAGATAAAAAACCCATAGATGGCAGGGTAGGGGGGAGTATTTTAAATACTGTTGTTTCCCTGGGCAGACTGGGTGTCCCTGTCAGTATGGCTGCATTATGTGGTTCGGATGAAATAGGTAAAATTACTGTTGATTTTTTAAATGATAATAATATTGATACAACATTTCTGACAGTTTACGAGGGCACATCACGTATTGCACTGGCATTCCTCGATGCTGAAAACAACGCAAGCTATTCCTTTTATAATGGTCGTCGGCCTGATGATAAACAACTTGTTTTTCCTCCCGGGGATGAAAGCGGACTGGTAATTTTTGGCTCCCTGTTTGGCATACAAGCCGATATTCGTCCTGAATTTGTAAAGTATCTTAAACAAATAAGGCAAGCAGGAAATATAATTTATTATGATCCTAATGTTCGTCCGTCACAACTTGCAGTAAACCCATATGCCAAGGATTGGATTCTTGAAAATATAAGTCTTTCTCATATAGTTAAAGGTTCACGCGAAGACTTCAATCTGGTATTCAATACTCAATCTTCGCAAGAGGCATATAATGCCTTGAAAGTTATCAATCCCAATGTTGTGTTGGTTGTAACGGCTGATAAACATGGGGCTGATTTATTCACCCCTTCTATATATAAACATATTGATGCTCCTTCCATTATTCCTGTAAGTACTATCGGGGCAGGGGATACTTTTAGCGCCGGATTGATTTACGGGCTTTTTGAATCAAATGTAACTTTGAACAATTTATTATATCTGTCCGAAGACAATTGGAGCAAGTACCTGCATTATGCAATTCAGTTTGCCACAGAAGTTTGCTTAAGTTATGATAATTATATTGTTAGGGATTCGTCAATTAATTTCAATAATTCCAAAAAATAATAGTATCTTTATTGTTTTTTACATATCTCAATCTCATTAATATTAAATACTATGTTTAGACCATCCACACCTTCCCGTATAGATCAAATCTGGAATGAACAAAAAAGGAAACTTCAATTGCAATTTACAAAGCTTACCGACGACGATTTATTTTTTGAAACAGGCAGAAAACATGAAATGCTTGAAAGGCTTAGTATTAAACTGGGCAAGTCAGAAGCTGAAATAAAACGCATTTTCCAGGCACTTTAATAGTGCATAGTGCATAGTGCTTAGTGCGTAGAAAATAGTGCATAGTAGAGCATTCTATCTTAATGGAACAAAAAAGTGCTTATTTATATAGTCCTTAGTAATTAGTAATTAAATTAAAAATAATCTTTTGATTAATACACAAAATTTAAAAAGGTTTATATTGTAAACATGGTTAATCTTTTATAGGATATAAAACTATGCACTATGCACTAATTATTATGCACTATTTTCTAAGCACTAAGCACTATGCACTAAGCACTAATTGTGGAACACAAGGCCTTCGCCGAAACTATCAAT
The DNA here is from genome assembly GCA_963846585.1 of uncultured Bacteroidota bacterium. GTDB lineage: Bacteria > Bacteroidota > Bacteroidia > Bacteroidales > JAAUTT01 > JAAUTT01. Next base: position 534,344 of record CAWJWO010000015.1, on the reverse strand, counting down.
AATAATTTTTGAATTCTTAGTAACACTGCCTGAAAGTATTTTTTTAGATAATTCATTAAGTACATACTTCTGCAAGGCCCTTTTTACAGGCCGTGCTCCAAACTGAGGGTCAAATCCTTCCTGTGCAATCCAGTCAACTGCTTCTTTTGTCAACTCCACATTTACATTCGTGTTGTCGAGTGTTTGTCTGATATGTTCAAATTGCATCAAAACTATTTCCTTTATTTCTTTTTTTGTTAACGGAACAAACATTACTATTTCATCCAGCCTGTTTAAAAACTCAGGACGTATAGCTTGTTTTAAAAGCGTCATAACATCATTTTTGGTTCGTGCAAGTATCTCGTCCCTGTTACGGTCATTTAATGTTTCCATTTCTTCCTGTATTACCGACGATCCAATGTTCGATGTCATTATAATAATGGTATTTTTGAAATTAACTGTACGGCCCTTATTATCAGTCAACCGGCCATCATCCAAAACCTGCAGCAGAATATTAAAAACATCGGAATGGGCTTTTTCGATTTCATCAAGCAGAACTACCGAATAAGGTTTATGACGTACTGCTTCAGTTAACTGGCCGCCTTCATCATATCCCACGTAACCGGGAGGGGCTCCGATCAGCCGTGATACAGAATGCCGTTCCTGGTACTCACTCATATCAATGCGTGTAATAAGGTTTTCATCGTTGAAAAGAAATTCAGCGAGGGCTTTGGCCAGTTCTGTCTTTCCAACTCCGGTAGTACCCATGAAAATAAAAGACCCTATAGGACGCTTCAGGTCCGAAAGCCCAGCACGGTTACGTCTCACTGCATCGGCAATTACCGTAATGGCTTCATCCTGGCCAACAACCCGTTTATGAAGTTCTTCCTCCAACAGTAAAAGTTTTTCCCGTTCACTCTGAAGCATTCGCGCAACCGGAACTCCAGTCCATCGTGAAACAACCTCAGCTATGTCTTCGGTGTCAACCTCCTCTTTTATTAAGGCCATATCGGACTGGGCTTTCTTAAGTTCGTCCATACATATTTCGATGTTTCGTTCAGCTTCCCGTATACGTCCGTAACGCAGTTCCGCTACTTTCCCGTAATCACCTGTCCGTTCTGCTTCTTCAGCATCAAACTTAAATGTCTCTATATCTTTTTTATTTTTCTGGATATTTCCTATTATACTTCGTTCAATTTCCCATTTAGCCCTGAGTTTATTTCGTTCTTCAGTAAGATTGGCTATTTCTTTAATTAATTCCTGAACTTTAACATTATCCCCTTCCCGCTTTATAGCTTCCCGTTCTATTTCACGTTGTGTGATATGGCGTTCAATTTCATCTATTTCTTCCGGAACTGAATTCATCTCCATGCGAAGTTTGGCAGCAGCCTCATCTATAAGGTCGATAGCCTTATCAGGTAAAAACCGTTCGGTAATATAACGCTGGGAAAGTTCTACCGCAGCAATTATAGCATCATCCTTAATCCTTACCTGATGATGGTTTTCGTATCTTTCCTTTAAACCGCGCAATATTGAAATTGCACTTAATGTGTCCGGCTCATTGATAGTCACATTTTGGAACCTTCGTTCCAGTGCTTTATCTTTCTCAAAATATTTTTGATATTCATTAAGGGTAGTGGCTCCTATAGCACGGAGCTCACCACGGGCCAGGGCAGGTTTCAGGATATTGGCAGCATCCATTGCGCCTTCGCTCTTTCCTGCTCCAACGAGTGTGTGTATTTCATCTATGAATAAAACTACCTCGCCGTTCGATTCAATAACTTCTTTTATCACGGCTTTAAGCCGTTCTTCAAACTCCCCTTTATATTTGGCGCCTGCAATTAAGGCTCCCATATCAAGTGAGAATATCTGTTTGTTTTTCAGATTCTCCGGTATATCTCCCTTTATTATTCTATAGGCTAAACCTTCAGCAATAGCTGTTTTGCCAACTCCCGGTTCGCCAATTAAGAGAGGATTATTTTTTGTCCTGCGCGATAATATCTGTAAAACCCTCCTTATTTCTTCATCCCGGCCGATCACAGGGTCGAGCTTGCCTGTACGTGCCATCTCATTGAGGTTTATAGCATACCTGTTCAAAGAGTTATAAGTTTCTTCCCCCGATTGGCTGGTTACCTTCGAGCCTTTACGCAAGTCGTTTATTGCCTTTTGCAAATCTGATTCTGTTACCCCGCTGTCTTTTAGTATCTGGGCAACATTGTCGTTACTGTTTAATATACCTGATAATAAATGTTCAACTGACACAAATTGATCACCCATTTGTTTAGAGGCAGCAATAGCCTTTTGTATGGAATTATTTGCTGAAGTTGAAAAATATGGTTCGCCGCCGGTAACTTTTGGATACGATTCCACTATTTGTCCAATAACCTTCTCAACATTAGTTATGTTTACATTTAGCTTTTTTAGTAAAAAAGACATAACATCTTCTACTTCACTTAACAAGGCTTTGAATAAATGCCCGTTTTCAATTGCCTGATTTTGGTTTGTTTCAGCAATCGTGGCTGCCTTTTGTATTGTATCCTGGCTTTTAATAGTAAAATTGTTTAAATTCATAATAATTATATTTACAGATATATTATTACAAATTTTTTGCCAATTAATTTAGTTATTAAATTAGGCTTTATTGGCATAAAGCCGGTAAATTAGCCTGTCAATTTGACTGGAATATTTTAAATTTACAAACTTTAATTTTTTGCAAAAAATACATCACCGATGTCTTCAGGACTCCCAACCCATAAACCGTGCTACGTTTCAGGTTAATAGAAGAGGCATCGTCAAAGTATTTTGTTGGACAGGTAATTTCAGCAATTTGAAAACCTGCATAAAATATTTGTGCAAGCATTTGGTTATCAAAAATAAAATCGTCAGAATTTAGTTCATATTTAATTTTAACAAGTACCTCTTTAGAAAAAGCTCTGTAACCGGTGTGGTACTCGCTAAGTTTTTGATTCATTAATATATTCTGCGTAAGGGTAAGGACACGGTTTGAAATATATTTGTAAACGGGCATGCCGCCTTTTAATGCACCACGTCCTAATATTCTCGATCCAAGAACAACAGGATATAAATCATTCGCAATAATATAACACATTGATTGAATTAATTTTGGAGTATACTGATAATCAGGATGAAGCATTACAACAATGTCGGAACCTACTTCCAGGGCCTTATTATAGCAACTCTTTTGATTTCCGCCGTAACCTTTATTATTTGTATGAACAATTATATGTTTAATACCTAGTTCCATGGCGACTTTAACAGTATCATCCCTGCTTAAATCGTCAACCAGAATAACATTATCAACAATTTCAAATGGTATTTCATTATATGTTTTCTTAAGGGTCTTGGCTGCATTATATGCAGGCAGGACTACTGTAATTTTTTTGCCGTTAATCATTGTAATAGTGCTTAGTGGTTAGTGTTTAGTGCTTAGTTGTACTTTATTTATGTTTATATGTTTATTTGTTTATAAGTTTATAAGGTTTATAAGGTTTATATTAAGTCTATAAACACATTAACGAATAAACGCATAAATTCATTAACTAATTAGTCATTAGTCATTAGTAATTTGTAATCATTTTCAAATTTTCAAATTTTCAAATTTGCAAATTATTTTCCCACCTCCCTTTTTCCAAAAACAAATCCGTTTTTTTCATACATTAACTTAATCTGGGGATTTCTCATCAATACCTTGTCACTGTTGCCTTTTTTCATTACAAAATAGGCCGGTTTATCTATGGAACCGGTTAATAACCAGTTTTCATCGTAACTTTCAGGGTTTACAGGTATCTTTTTATCAGAATAAAATAAATGAGCATATGTTTTAAAACCAATAGGTTGTATATAACATTCTTCATTTTTATGTTCAGTATAGAATTCAATTGCAGCACACTGGGTATAACCTTCAATCTTAGGAGTAATTATAACAAGTATGAAATAAGTAAATGCTAAAGTAGATAACATTATTCCAAATATTTTAAACTGATTGCTCAATTTTTTAATACCCACCAATAAACCAATAATGGCTGTATAAATTACCCCAATTATCCATTCTTTGCCACTCCAGGTTACATTTGCCTGAAGATTGCCCGATATAAACTGATCAGGAATAATCCCCGAGGCAATTATATTATTGGAATATCTGGCAACCAATTGAATAATAACTATTATTATTCCCCAGATAAACGCAACTGTAATTAATAACCTGTTCATCCATTTGGGTATATTTTCTTTTTGTTCTATTAGTTTCACAATAACGTATGTTGCTAAAAATGTTAATGGAAAATAACAAATAGATGAATAATGAATAATTTTGGTTTTAACAATTGTGAATAATATTAAAGCTGTCCAAAAAAGGATCATCATCCAGTTTTTGAATTCGTAAACCGGCTCCCTGTCCTGTTTCTTTTCAATTCTAAAGCTCAGAAGCATAAAAACAGATGCCGGGAAGACGCCAATAAACAATACTACAAAATGATACAAAAAGAAACCTCCGTGACCGGCATCTTTTGTTTGAAACAATCTTAACTGGTAAATAATAAAGTCATATATTAATTTGTTATTTCCGTTAATTAACTGCAGAATAAACCAGAAGCCCCCGACTAAAATCAAAATTACTGTAAACAGTACAAAATGGGAAAGTTTAATTTTAAGCTTAAACATTTTAATGATACCATAAATGCAAAAGGTTAATCCGTAAATTAATAAAGCTACAGGTCCTTTTGCAAGAATCCCTAACCCTGTAAATAAAGCCGAAAGGGCTATATATTTGTTTCTTTTGCCTGGCTGGTTTGAAAGAATATAGCGGAAGGAGCAATAAATCCCAAGAAAAATAAATAAATTAAACCATGGATCAATAATTCCGGATTTGAAATAAAAGAAAGGCAAAATGGAACATAAATATACCAGGACCCAAATCAAACCGAACCTTTCATCCCGTAATTTTTTTCCAATGTTAAAGATTGTAAGCGAGGTAACAATACCACAAAATGCATTTGGAAAACGGGCTGCAAATTCATTTATGCCGAATATTTTCATTGATAATACCTGCAACCAGATAAACAACGGAGGTTTTTCCCAAAAAGGATGAAAATCAATTTGAACCGTTAGATAATTTCCGGTCCTAATCATTTCACGGGCAGCTTCGGCAAAATTTATTTCATCCCAGTCAAACAAATGAACATTGCCTAAAAAAGGAATGAAAAGCAACCCTGTAACTATAATTATTGATAATTCTACAAACCGGCTTGATAAGGACTTCATACAATAATTTTAGTTTTAAAAATCCTGATTTTTTTATTAAGCCATGAGTAGGTTAAAGTGTTAATCCATAAATAAATAATTAAAGTAACTATAACTCCGATAAGTGACCCTGCCAAAATATCAATTAAAAAATGCTGTGAAAGATATACTCTTGAATAGGCTATAATGGAGGCAAAAACAAGCATTGCTATCTTAACCCAATTTTTCCCTGAAATTAATGCAAAACATAAAAATATACAAAATGCTGTTGCTGAATGACCTGAAGGAAAACTATGATAATTAAATTGGTGGATGCCATTTACCAGATGAAGGGAATGGATATTTCCCAAATATTTTGATGGCCGCAGGGAATCATAGAAACCAATATGTTTAATCAGCTGAACTATCAGTCCTGACATTATAAAAACCGCCACCATTAATATAGAATATCTTACACTATAGAAAAGCATTATAAATATAAAAAGTGGCAGAAAAATCCCATTGCCAAGATTTGTAATATACCTGAAAAAAAAATCAGCAAAATCAGAATAATACCGGTTGCAATAAATATGTATTTCTGATTTTGTAAAATTTAATATAACTATAATGCATATAACTACTAACACAAAATAAGGCAAAAAGAACCATTTATTTTTGATAATTGTTTTATAAAGCATATATTATATTAAATTATAGATTGTTAGGTGAATTTTAAACCAACATTTAATTAGTTTTTGCCTTTTCGAATTTAGGAATAAGCGTATTATTAACAAAAGAAAATTTAAATCCTGACACCTTTGACAAATTTAGAACTTTCATAATACACCAATGATCGGGGTCAATCACTATTTTTTCAATTTTATTTTTAATGGGAATTTTATAAACGGCAACCTTCTTTTCCTGGTATAATCTTATCAATGAATCATTATTTTTAAATTTTAGCCGCACATCGAAGTGCATTTTGAAAAAATTGTTGCCTGCAGCCGATGAAGCCTGATGAGCGTATAAATATAGCGTATCTTTCACTTGTTTCCAATTAAAATCATATACAGGATATCCTTTCCCATAATACCATTGATTGAAAAACCACGAATAATCCTGTTCAGTTGAATTTGTGACAACATTTTCAAAATCATGTCCTGTAGCTACCGAATAAGCATATTTTTTGAGAAATTTACGTAATATGGAAAAAAACAAAGTATCGTTGTTTATTTCGTATCTGAGTTGATGTATAATTGATGCTCCTTTTTTGTAAGTTAAATTATTATTAAAAATTCGCCATTCATTATTTTTATCATTATCAGGCACATATACAGAACCATCTGAATCGTTCAAAGAAGATGAATGTGCATTATCCATCCAGGTTTGAGCTGCAAGTTGTGATTCAAATTTTTTTATGGACAGATATTCGCAATATGACGCAAATCCTTCGTTTATCCATATATCCTGCCAGCTTTTGCATGTAACATAATCACCAAACCATTGATGAGCAAGTTCATGTGCTACCAGATCCGGATTAAAATTCTTCACTGTAGCCATAGTCTGGTGTTCCATACCTCCCTGAACAGGAGCAAGGCAGTGACCGTATTTCTCTTTCATAAACGGGTATTCTCCAAATAACGATACATAGTATTTAATGTATTCGCCGGTTGCATCTATAAATTGTTTATTTTTTAATAAACATCCGGGTTTGTTATAAATATAATTTTGTATTTTGAGCGAATCTCTGTCAGTCAGGTTAACGTAATAACTATATTCCTGAAAATCACCCACTGTAAATGAAATCAAATAATAGGCAACCGGATAATTGGTTTGCCATTTATAACAAATTCTATCGGAATCAACCGGAATTATTGCTTTCAATAATCCATTTGAACCAACTTTACAGTTTTTAGGCACTGTAATATAAATACAGGCTGAATCTGCCTTATCCGGCAAATATTGTTTGCACGGGTACCAATCTTTAGCCCTGAATGGTTCTGACAGTGACCATACAACCGGTATCTGCCAGTAATCGTCTTTTTTGAATGATAAACCTGAAAAAAAGCCATTTGAAGGAACTGTTCCCCTGTAAAAAATAGTAAACATCATCATTTTGCCTTTAAAAACCGTATCAGGTATCGATACTTTTACTATATCTTCAGTATGCCCGAAACTAACTTTTTTATAATTATATAATATTGAATCTATGGTCAGGTGCTGGCCTAATTCAATAGTAAATATTTTTGAATTATTTAAATTCGATTCACAATAAATGGAGGTTTTGCCTTCAATATACAGAGAAGTATCGCTTGAGTTTAATTCAATCTTATAAAACTTAACATCATAATCATTGTACCATTCGGATTGGCCTGAATTATTATTTAATTGTGCGCAAATTACGATATTGAAAAATATTAGTATAAAAGTGCTTAGTGCAAAGTGCTTAGTGCTTAGCATAATATTTCTGAAAGAATCAAAATATAAATAACGGAACCCGGATATAAAATAGTATTTTGTCCTGGTTCCTGGTTCTTGGTTCCTGGTTCTATATTCAGCCCAACTCACTCAGAGTTTTTATTATCTTCAGACTTTTAATTTCAAGGGAAGACCCGTCAAGATCAATAATTTTGTCATTTTTAAATTCAGTCAATGTCCTTATAAAACTTTCTTTTGTAGTCCCGGCAAGTTCAGCAAGTTCCCTTCGGGTGAGGGGCAATGTAATAGCAGAAGAATGATATATTTTTTCGGCAAAATACAAAATTACATCTGCTATACGGCCTGGTAATTGTTTATGAGACTGGCTCATCAGTCTTTCAAATAAAAATAATCCTTCCTGGCTTATTGAATTCATCAATTTAATAGCGAATATTCCATTCTCTTTTATCAGGGTTTTAAATGCATTTATATCAGTGAAGTATATTTCCGAGTTCTCAATAGCGGCACCGGAAAACTGATGGATGTCATGGCCAAATACTGACATAAGCCCTAAATAGTTATTAGGGGTATCAATCCTTAATATAAGTATTTTGCCATTTCTGCCTTCTTTATATATTTTCACTAAACCCGACTTGATAAACATTATATGAGAAGTCCTGGTATTTTGCAGAAATATTACATCCCTGTTTTTGTACTTTACAATGTTACTATTGTTAGCAATAAAATCAGATTGTTCCTGAGTTAACAGGTTCATAAAAGGCAGATAAAACTCTTTAGAGTCAGTAGTTAGTTCCTGTGTAGAATAATTCATCTGAATTAATTTACATTGATTTCTAAATATACGAAAATCTTCTAATGTTTTGTATATTTAACTGTAGAAATTCTGACTGTTGTATATTTTAATAATCATTTAAGAAACTAATTCAAAAAAAAGCCTTTTCATTGCATCAACACAAGTATATTTATGTATATTTATGTATATTTTAATTTTAAAATAAATTTTATTATTTAATAATTGTGAATTGAATTTGTTGCAAAATGAAAAAAGATCAAATATCCAGAATATTAGTGGTTGATGATTCTTCCACAAATATTGTTTTATTGGAAGCAATATTGAATGGCCAGGGTTATGACATTGAAACTGCTCAATCAGTTAAGGAAGCTTATCAGATTATTAAGAAAGAAAATGTTAATCTGATATTGTTGGATTTACTAATGCCCAAAATTAGCGGCTTTGATTTTTTAAGGGAAATAAAAAATAATGATTCTACCAAAGACATTCCGGTAATAATAGTTTCAGCTGTCGCTGATGTTGATAATAGAAGGAGGTCAATGGAATTGGGGGCAATGGACTTTATTAATAAACCAATTGATATTCAAGATTTTATTGAACGGATCGAAACAATTCTGAAAAAGCAAAAATCTTTGGCTTAAATTAACAGCCCGAAAGCAATTTTTTTATTTGATTTGTATTTATTTTGTAATTGTGACTAATTAGAAATTCAGAATAATGATTGAAGATAAAAAAGAATACCTTCCTGTCACTACCGTGGCTAATAATTATTCAATCCAGGAAATTACAAGTATTTTTAGTGAAATAGATGAAAAAATATTATCACTGCATTCTTGTTCCTCAGAAGATTTTATGACGTTAAACGCCTATTTTAAAAAATATTACTCTGACGCGAAAATCATATCCGATAACGCATTGGATTTATTTAATATTATTACAAATGATCAAAAAAGAAAGGAGTTTATTGAAAATTTAAAGAAATTCAGAAGCCAACTTCAATCACTTCTCGATGATTATGAATTATTTGTTAATACTACAATTAATTCATTTGAAGAAATGATCCAGGAAATGGATAAAATGTTTGTTACCGCTAACAATTTAAAACAGGACATTATGACTCTTAAGTTGTTAGTTACAAATTTAAAATTAGATATTATTATTTCAACAAGCCCTAATGGGAAAATTGTCAGTAAAACAAATGATTTTAGCGAACTTATTGTTCAAACCAAATCCTTTTTTATTGAATTTTACAGCAATTCAAATAGTTTTAAAGAGAAAATTAAAGAGCTTGTAAATCAATTAATTCAACAAAAAAATAGAAGCGTTAAACAGATTAATGAAATAATAGCTGAAATAAATCTTTCTACAAATTTATTGGATGATAAATACAATGAGGCTATTCAACAAATACCCATATTAACTGAGATTACAAAAAATACAAGTGGCAGTATTGATAAAATTATCACTAACCTGCAGTACCAGGATATTATTCAACAAAAAATTACTCATATTCAACAGACTCACAAGGATATTCTTAAAAAAATAGATGATATTAAATCATCTGAAAACGAAGCAATCAGTACTAAAAAGCATTTCGAATGGCTTGATCAGATACGGGATATAGCTTGTTTACAGGCAGCTCAGTTAATTCATGCTAATAAACAATATCAGAAGGCAATAGAAATTATTTCCGGAAAGTTTCTGGAGGTAGGCGATGAAATGACTAAAATTTCAGATTTATGTAATCAATTAATTGGTAATTCAGCGGATTCAAATTCATCTTATTTTGAAACTATCAGGGAAAAATTGGAAGCAGCTGAATATTTTTCAGAGATATTCGAAAAATCAATTAATTTCGTTAAAGAAAAAACTATTTACCATCAACGACAACTTAATGAAGTAATTGATAATTATGATGAGCTTTCCGATTTTATTTTTACTATTGAAAAAAGTATAACAAGGTCTCTTGATAATCAAACTTCTCTTGAAATTGGCGAATATGCATCAACTACCAACCAAATAAGGAGTACTTTGGCTGAAATAAAATCAATAAATAATTTATATCACAGTCAATTTGAAAAAATTAAAAAGATTAGTTTTCATGGGAATAAATCCGGCAATATTCCATCGAAAGTTGATTTAATTAATATACAGCTTAAACAATTTGTGAATAATTGCAGCGATTTAATAAAAGACATGTTTGACAATAACGAAAATATTTTTAAAATAATTGCTGAAAACCAAATATTAAGCAATATCATTTCTGCCGATATTAAAATTTCGCTAAAACAGATTAAATATTATGACCTTTTTGATAAAGTAATAGAAGAAATTATCTTAAAATTGAATGAGATTAATGGTAAATTTGAAATTATTGATGGTAATGAACACCTTAATAAGCTTGAATATTTAAAGTCACGGTATACTATGGAGAGTGAACATAAAATTCATGAAACCTTAATATCAGACAAAAAAATTGATAAATTTGATTTTAATAGTACAGGAGCTGAAGAGGATGATGATAATTTAGAATTATTTTGAAAATCATGAGCCGTAAAACATTGGAAATTCATAAGTTTACAAAAGGTGAGGCCCAAATAGCGACACTATACATCGATAATGAATTGAGCTTTATTAATTCAAATGATATTAAAGATGAAATTATAACTCATTTAAATGATTTTGAACAACTTAATATTCAGGCTAATATTGCTCATATCGATTTAACTGGAATACAGCTGCTTTATTCCATAAAAAAAAGTTGTGCTTCCATAAATAAAAAAGTCAAATTTAATTTCAAAATGAACAGCGATTTAAAAAATCTGGTGATTCGTTCAGGGTTCGGAGAACTTTTTGATTAGTGTTTGTGATAAAGTGCCTACTTAAAGAATTAAATTATATTATAATTATTAACATATTGTATAAACCTTATGACTAAAACAATATTAATTGTCGACGATTCGGAAAGTATCAGAGAAGTAGTTAGTTTTACTCTTGAGCATGAAGGATATAATGTTTTAGTTGGCGTTGATGGCAAAGACGCCCTAAAATTTCTCGATGGAACTAAAATCGATTTAATAATTACCGATTTACATATGCCGGTGATGGATGGAATAGGTTTAATTAAAGAGGTAAGAGCTTTGCCTGATTATCTAAGAATACCCATTTTGTTTTTAACTACCGAATCACAAGCTGCAAAAAAAATGGAAGCTAAGGAAGCCGGTGCTACAGGTTGGATAATTAAACCTTTTGTTCCTGCTAAGTTAATTGAGGCTATTAATAAAGTATTAAGATGATTGACAATTTTAAAAAGAAATTTATTGAAGAAGCAACAGAGCATATTCAGGATATTGAACAGGCTTTATTGATTCTTGAACAAAGCCCCGGTGATAAGCCACTTATTGAAAGAGTATTCAGAGCTTTACACTCTTTAAAAGGCAGTGGAGCTATGTTCGGCTTTGAAAAAATTACTGAATTTACACATAACCTCGAAACCATTTATGATCTGGTTAGAACAGATAAAATATTAATAACTAATGAATTATTAAACTTAACCCTAAAATCTGTTGATCACCTTACAGCCTTATTAACTGAAAATGTTGATTTTTCAGAAGAAATAATGCAACAACATCATACACTTATTAATCAGATAGATGAATTTGTTAATATATCTCAAACTATAAATAAACCGGAAATTCAAAAAAATCAAAACGAACGGGTTTCCAATGCTCAATCAAAAACATATTATATTTTATTCCAACCAAATGAAGAAATAATGAATAATGGTACCAACCCATTATTCCTTATTGATGAATTACATACCTTAGGAGATTGTATATCAGTTCCAATTACAAAGAAAATACCCGTTTTATATGAATTTGACCAAAATAAATGTTACACTACATGGGAAATTTTTATTTCTACTGATGCAGGAATCAATGCAATTACTGATGTATTTATTTTTGTCGAAGACGAATGTTTGTTACAGGTAAATTTAATATGTGAATATAATATTATTAAATTGCAACCATTTAATGAGTTGGTTAATGAAATAAAAAAGAATCAGAAAGAAATTGGCTTCGCTGAGTTGCAGGATTTTGTCAATAACATTTCGACTCCTGATACTAAAATTATTCAAAAAGGTAAAGAAGAAAAAGTTGCAGTTATCTCTAAAGATCAAACTATTTCAAGTATTCGTGTTGCTTCTGATAAACTCGATCAACTTATGAATCTTGTTAGTGAACTTGTAACGACACAGGCACAACTTACTTTATTTGCTGAAAACGAAGGTAATCCCGAATTAATAGGTATTGCCGAAAATGTCCAGAAACTTTCAAGGCAACTAAGGGACAATGCATTCAGTATTGTATTAATCCCGATTGAAAATATGCTTACAAGGTTCCAGAGATTAATAAGAGACCTTTCAAAAGAATTAAAAAAGGATGTTATTTTTGAAGCTGAAGGAACTGATACTGAATTGGACAAAACAATAATCGAAAATCTTACTGATCCTATTATGCATATATTGCGTAATAGTTTAGATCATGGAATTGAGCTCCCTAATGTTAGAATAAGCCAGGGAAAACCTGAACAAGGTAAAATAGTTTTAAAAGCATTTTATTCAGGCGCAAATGTAATTATTCAGATTTTTGACGATGGAGCAGGAATCGATCCTAATGTAATAAGGTTAAAAGCCATTCAAAAAGGATTAATCAATCCGGAAATTGCTCTAACAAAAAAAGAAATCCTCGATTTAATTTTTATACCCGGATTCTCAACAGCAGCAACCATTACTGACGTTTCTGGCAGAGGAGTTGGAATGGATGTTGTAAAACGAAAAATTGCAGATATCAGAGGGGAGGTTGATGTTGATTCAGAAATTAACGTTGGTACTACCCTGACTATAAGGTTACCGCTTACATTATCAATAATTGACGGATTGCTGGTAAAAATTGATGACACTTTCTTTGTTATTCCATTAACTGTTATTGATAAAATATATGCAGTGGAACATACAATTCTTATGAAAGCCTTTAATAATACTATTGTATTAGATAAAGAACAAGTTCCGTTCTTTTACCTTCGATCCGAATTTGGGCTTGATGAAAATAAAGAAAAGTATGAACAAATCATTGTTGTTAAATATGAAGAGAAAAGGGTGGGCTTTGCAATAGATAATGTTATTGGTGAATATCAGGCAGTTTTAAAGCCTTTGGGCAAACACTATAAAAAACAGGAAATAATTTCAGGGGCTACTATTCTTGGCGATGGTACAATAGCTCTTGTAATGGATACAAATAAAGCAATTAAACACTTCGCATACAATACATTAATCATGGAGGACAATAAATGAAAGATGCTACAAAAGTTAACTCCTATTTATCTTTTAAACTTGGAGAAGAAATATTTGGAGCAAATGTATCTAAAGTTCTTAATATATTGGAAATAACCAAAATAACAAAGGTACCTAAAGCTCCTGTATATATGAAAGGCGTTATTAATTTAAGAGGCTCAGTTCTTCCATTGATTGATACACGAATTAAATTTGATATGGGGGAAACCGTATACACTCCTAATACATGTATACTAGTATTAGATATAGATATGAACGGCGAAATAGTTCATGTTGGGGCATTGGTCGATTCGGTGCATGAAGTACTTGAAATTGAAGATACTCAGATTCTGCCGCCCCCAAGTATCGGAAGTAAATACAAAAGTGAGTTTATTGAAGGTATTGCTAAAATTAACGATGATTTTATAATGTTACTAAATATGGATTTAATATTTTCCAGTTCTGAATTATCGTTATTGAAAGATTCTTCAGGAGAAATTCAATCCGAAGAATAAATCAGACTTTTAGGTGTAATGGATGATAAACAAGAAGTTAATCTTAGCGAAATATATAAAGCCGTTTTATCGAATGATGATTTTAAACGGTTAAGTAGTTTTATTTATAATGAGTATGGAATTAAAATGCCTGATGTTAAAAGAACCATGTTGCAAAGCAGGCTCCATAAACGTTTACGTGAGTTATCAATGACTACTTATAAGGATTATGTTGAATACCTGTTCAGCAAAGAAGGACAGCAAACAGAGGTAATTCACATGATCGATATGGTAAGTACAAATAAAACGGACTTTTTTCGCGAACCTGTTCATTTTGATTATCTTCATTCAAATATACTGCCCGAATTAATATCCGGAACTCATCCAAACCGTTTGGTTAAAATATGGAGTGCCGGTTGTTCAAGTGGTGAAGAACCTTACACTATTGCTATGTCTGTTAGTGAATTTGTACTTAATTCAGGTAATGTATTGGATTATAATATATTAGCAACAGACATTTCAACAAGGATGTTGAAACATGCGGTTGAAGGGATATATAAAGAGGCCAGAATAGAAGTATTACCATTATATCTTAAAAAACGATACCTGCTTAAAAGTAAAGATCGTATAAATCCAACTGTTAGATTAATCCCTGATTTGCGGGCAAGAATAAGATTTCAGAGGTTAAATTTTATGGACGATAATTATAATATTTCCGATAATTTTGATATTATTTTTTGCAGGAATGTTCTTATTTATTTTGACAGGGAAACTCAGGAACGTGTCATTAATAAACTTTGTTCAAAACTTAAACACAATGGCTTTTTTTTCCTGGGACATTCAGAATCAATTACTAATTTTAATGTACCACTCCAGCAATTAAAACCTACCATTTTCAGAAAAATATGAAGATATTGAAACAGTTGTAAACTTTAATAATATTTTGTATATTCAAATAATAGATATTCTTGCTAATCGAATCTTTAAAATTTCTAAATTTTTGATTTTAATATATATGAACTATGAGCAAACTTACCGATGAAGAATTAATTATCGAATTACGTAACCGTTTTCGCGTAAATCGGGATTCTCTCAAAGAATTACAAGAACTTAACAGAGAATTACAAGTTGTAAATAAAAAGCTCGAAGAATCAGAATCATTAAAGAGCCATTTTATTTCAAATATAACAAATGAAATAATAAATCCTTTTACCTCCATTCTTGGATTAGCAAAACATATCCTTTCAGTAAAAAAAGAAGATTGGAAAACTGTAATTTCAATGGTTGCTTTAATCCACTCTGAGGCATTTAACCTTGATTTTCAGTTACGCAATATTTTTGTCGCTGCAAAAATTGAGGCTGGGGAAATATATCCGGAAATCTTAAATGTAGATATTAAAACATTAATTTGTAATGTATTGGAATCATTCAGGTTTGAAGCAAGAAAAAAATTCCTGGATTTTAATTTTGAATTTAATATAACTCCTTCAATTGGGAGCACATTTTATTTTAAAACTGACCCAGAAAAAATGAGGTTAATTTTATCTAACCTGCTTAGCAATGCTATAAAATTTAGTTTTGAAAAGCAGGTTATTGGTATTAAAACCTGGATGGAAAAATCAACATTGAAAATTAGTGTTGAAGATTTCGGAACAGGCTTGACGGGCGATAACCAAAAGAAAATTTTCGACCGCTTTAAACGGCTCGATTCAGGTATAAATTCGCTTAACAGGGGACATGGATTGGGATTATCAATTAATAAGGCTATTTTGGATTTATTAAAAGGTGATATTGAAATAAAAAGTGAAATTGGCAAAGGAAGTAAATTTATTATAGCAATTCCTGAAGCAATTTCAGATATTGCTGGTTTCTCAACCGACGGTAATGAATTTTTATTCGACGAGGAAGAAGTATTTTAACTAAGGGTGATGGAGAATTTGCCAGTACATTTTTTGTATCCTGCTGAATTATTTTTTAGCAAGACACCATATCAAATTAATACTGTATTAGGTTCATGTATAGCAGTTTGTTTATTTGACCCTGTAACTTCCTTCGGAGGAATGAATCATTTCATGTTACCTTATTGGAATGGAACAGGATTGGCGTCACCTAAATATGGAAATATTGCTATTGAGAAACTTATTGATAAACTTGTATCTATAGGTTGTAATAAATCAAATCTGAAGGCAAAGATATTCGGAGGCGGTGAAGTCATTGAAACCAAAGTAGTCCAATTCCATATAGGAATACGAAACATAGAAGTAGCGAGGCAAACTCTTGATGAATATAAAATTCCAATAATAAGTTCCAGTGTTGGAGGCAAATTAGGACGAAAAATTGAATTTTTTACTTCAACAGGAGATGTCCGGCAAAAATATGTTCAGAAGGCTTTGGAATAATTTAAGATATATTTAGTTTTTATGCATTCTTGAAAATTATATATGAATAAGGTTAAAGTATTGATAGTAGATGATTCGGCTGTTGTTAGACAGACACTACAATCAATATTGAGTTCAGATTCAGGAATCGAGGTTATGGGAACAGCCTCCGATCCGTTCTTTGCTGCAAAAAAAATATCTCAGGAAGTACCGGATGTAATAACTTTGGATGTTGAAATGCCTCGTATGGATGGGTTAACATTTTTAAAAAAAATAATGTCACAACATCCTATTCCTGTTGTAATAATTTCAAGTTTGACTTCACACGGCACTGAAACAGCCTTACGTGCACTGGAATATGGGGCAGTGGAAATATTTGCAAAACCTCAGGTGGATACAAAAAAATTTATAGAAGAGTCAAAAATTCGTTTATGTGATGCTGTTAAAGCAGCAGCTATGTCTAAAATAAGGAGACGTACAATGTCAATGTTAGATTTTCCGGTTCAGCCAAAATTTTCAGCAGATGCTATTTTACCTAAGTATGTGCCATCTGATGCAAGCATGATTAAAACTACAGAAATAGTTGTGGCAGTTGGCGCTTCCACAGGCGGAACTGATGCATTGCGGATATTTTTGGAGGCTATGCCTGTTGATTGTCCTGGTATCATTATAGTTCAGCATATGCCTGAAAATTTTACCAAATCTTTTGCAGACCGTTTGAATGATATTTGCCCTATAAATGTGAAAGAAGCTGAGAATGGAGACCCTGTTAACCGTGGAAGAGCGTTAATTGCTCCCGGTAACCATCATATGTTGCTTAAACGAAGCGGAGCTAAGTATTATGTTGAAATAAAGGACGGGCCACTGGTAAATAGACACAGGCCTTCAGTTGATGTTTTGTTTCGATCTACTGCCCGGTATGCAGGAAACAATGCCATTGGAATTATCATGACCGGAATGGGAGATGATGGAGCATCAGGTCTAAAGGAAATGAAGGAAGTCGGGGCCAAAACCATTGCCCAGGATGAAAAATCCTGTATAGTATTTGGTATGCCTAACGAAGCTATTAAGCTTGGGGCAGTAGATAAAATCCTGCCAATTGAACAAATAGCAGGTCATACTTTAATGTTGGATAAACAGTTTTCGCTATGAATAATAAAATTGACTCAAAAAATTATCCAAAATATTTGTTTTTAAATGGACTAATATCTGGCCTTTTAATACTTTTTCTAATTTATTGCTGGGGGCTAATATATTTTGATCATTCCTTTTCTTTATCAGGAATTAAATATATCCACTACCAGATACCATTTCTTTATTTATTGGATTTAATGCCGTTGCTGATTGGATTAACAGGGTATTATTATGGATTTAAAACAGGACATATATTTGAGTCCTTAACATCAAATTTAACTCATGAAATACAGAAATCAAATAAAGTTCTTGAATTTACCAATAATTTAATTAATGATCAGTTAGATGCTGATTTTGAAATTCAGGAAGAAAAGGATAAGCTGGGTCAATCACTTGTTAACTTGCGCGATAGCCTGAAAAAAAATAAAATTAATGAAATCCAGCGCCGGAAAGAAGACGAACAACGAAATTGGATTGCAGAAGGGCTTGCTAAATTTGGTGAAATTTTAAGAAACAATAACGACAATATTAAGGAATTATCATTTAATATAATAAATAATTTAGTTAAATATCTTGAAGCTAATCAGGGAGGGTTTTTTATTCTGCATGACGAAAACAGTAATAAATATTTTGAAATGAGTGCATGCTATGCATATGACCGTAAAAAATTTGCCAACAAAAGTATCGAATGGGGGGACGGATTAATCGGAACAAGTGCAATCGAAAAGCATACCATATATTTAAATGAAATACCTGACGATTATGTTCACATTACTTCAGGATTGGGTAAATCTAATCCTAACAGCCTGTTAATTGTACCGCTTATTATTAATGATGAAATACATGGTGTTATTGAACTTGCCTCATTCAGAAAATTCGAATCTTTTCAGATTGATTTTGTTGAAAAAATAGCTGAAAGTATTGCATCTACAATTTCTACGGTTAAAATTAACCTTCGTACAACTCAGTTGCTAAAGGAATCAAGACACCAGGCAGAAATTTTAGCAACTCAGGAAGAACAAATGAGACAAAACATGGAAGAGCTTCAATCTACACAGGAAGAAGCAGCCCGTCAGAATGAAAAATTTATAACTTTTGCCAACTCTGTTAATCATACTCTTATACGTGCAGAGTTTTTACCCGACGGGACATTGATATATGCAAATAATAAATTTGTTCAGAAACTTGGTTATGTTGATGAAATTGACGTTGAAGGAAAACCAATATCTATGTTTTTTAATAAAAAAGACAGGGAATGGTTTGATAACATTTGGAATGGTTTAACTCAGGGATCAGACCATTTTGAAGGCGATGTAAAATTGCAAACCAAACAAAACAAGGATTTATGGACAATGGCAACTTTCACTTGTGTCAAAAAACATAACATCGTGGAAAAAATATTGTTTCTTGCAATTGATACTACAGACCAGAAAAAACAAAGTCTTGATTTCGAAGCACAAATTGATGCATTAAACCGGTCCAGCCTAAAAGCTGAATTTTCACCGGAAGGTGATATAATTGACTGCAATGAGAAATTTAAAAATGCTTTGCTTTATGTATCTGACGAATTGTCAAACAAATCAATTTTTGATTTTACACCCCGGGAAGAAATTAATACATTTCGTCAGGTATGGGAGAACGTTATTTCTGGGCATGCTTTTCAGGGACAGCTTAAAAATGTAGCCAAAACAGGAGAAGAAAAATGGTTCCGTACGACTTTAAGTGCAGTTCACGACATGTATGGCGATGTTAATAAGGTAATTTACATTTCAAATGAAATTACCAAGGAGAAAATCATGGAAATTGAATCACAACGTCAAACTGAACAACTTCGTTTACAGGAAGAACAGCTTAGAATGATAGGCGCAGAGTTAAGCCGGAAACTCGACAAGGCTAAAGCTGAAATGGAACAACAATATAAAGAAGTTGAAAAAATTAAGATCAGAAATGAACGTACCCTTGAAGGTGCACTTGATGCAATTGTCACTATAAATCAGGAAGGCAGGATTGAATTTTTTAATCATGCAGCCGAAAACCTGTGGGGATTGCCACGCAAAGAGGCTATAGGGATGAATATTAAGACATTATTTTCAGCTGTTAATATTAAAAATGATGAATTTACCACTAATCTAGTTACTTCAGGAGCAAATAAATTAATTGGACAACGAAAGGAAGTTAAAATTACAAATCATGACGGTGTTGATATACCGGTATTAATATTATTATCGGAAGCTAAAGTAGATGATGAACACACATTTACAGCATTTATTCAAAATATCGAAGTTGAATTGTTTTAAAATTTTGAATTTAATCTATCAAAGTAAAATGTGATGATAAATGAAGAATTATCTAATGAAGATCTCAAAAAACGTGTTCACGATTTAGAACAGGAAAATAAAAGGATAGAAAAAGAACTTCAAAAAACAAGAGAACAGGTAATACATTCCGAGTCTTTTAAATCAGCTTTTTTGGCTAACATGTCTCATGCTGTGAGAACCCCGATGAATGCTATTATTGGGTTTTCCTCGTTAATAGGCATGGAAGGTATATCCCCTGATAAAAAAATTGAATTTATTAAAATTATTAATGAAAAAGGGCATCAGTTATTATCATTAATTGACGATATTATCGAAATATCAAAAATTGAAACAGGGAAAATCGAATTTGCATACAATAATATAAATATTAATGAATTCCTTAATGAAGTGTATTCAGTCACTTTTTATAAAAAACTGGCCACTGGTAAAGATCATGTAGATATTGTTTTAGAGAAAAATGTTTCTGACAGTACGGGTGTAATTCAAACAGATTCGGGACGGTTGCAACAAATATTTAATAATATCCTGTCTTTTTCCATTCGAAATACAAATAAAGGGTTAATAAAATTTGGATATAACTATACAGATCCTGAAACAATAGTTTTTTATGTTATTGATACTGGCATTGGCCTGGGAAAGGATGATCTGGAACTATTATTGGACTATTTCTGGCAATTTGAAGATATTACACATCAACGTCTTGTTGGTATTGGGTTAGGCCTTACAATATCAAAAATAATTATTGAATTGCTTGGCGGAAAAATGTGGGTCACTTCCGAAATTGATAAAGGAACTGAGTTTTATTTCTCTTTGCCTGTTCACCAAACCATTAACAATTTATCGTTGGCCAATACTACTGAACATTATCATATAATTGAAAATGAAAAAATTGAACCAAATTGGAAAAATAAAGTCATCCTTGTAGTTGAGGACGATATGGTAAATTTTGAATTTATCGAAGCCCTTATGGAAAATTATCAGGTTAAATTGCTGCACGCCGAAGATGGAGAACAGGCTTTGCGATTATGCGAGACTATCAATAAAATTGATTTGATACTTATGGATATTAAACTTCCGGAGAAAAACGGATATGAAATTACTTCCGAAATCAAAAAATCAAGAAAAGAAATTCCAATTATTGCGTTAACTGCATTTTCAATTAATGAAGTGAGGGATAAGTGTTTAAAAGCCGGATGCGAAGATGTTATAGCAAAACCTGTCGAAATCAATACATTTATTTCAAAGCTAAACCATTTTTTAACCGGTAATTAGTTATTGGCATCCTTATAAACCTTATAAACTTATCACTTTAACCTCTACAACCTCTACAACCTCTACAACCTCTACAACTAATATAACTAAAAGCAGTGAAACTTATATCGCCATCCTCCACAAACATCGATTATGAATTAATCGATTCCGGTAACGGAGAAAAACTCGAGCGATTTGGTGCTTACATACTTCGCAGGCCTGAACCTCAGGCAGTATGGGAGCAGTCAATTCCTGAAAAAAATTGGGTATCAATGGCTAATGCAACATTTAAACGAGATAAACTTCAGTTTGAACAAGATAAAGGACTATGGATTTTAAAACCCGGGATGCCGGGTCAATGGTTTGTAAATTACATTTGGCAGAATATTAATATTAAAATGAGAATGGGATTAACATCGTTTAAACACGTTGGGTTATTCCCGGAACAGGCTGAAAACTGGAATTTCATTTACGACAAAGTATATAATTCAATATCAGGAAATCCTAAAATTCTTAATTTGTTTGCATACACAGGAGGTGCATCTCTTGTGGCCAGGGCAGCCGGAGCAGATGTAGTTCATGTTGATTCAGTGCGACAAGTTATAAACTGGGCTGCAGAAAATATGTCCGCTAATAATTTGGATGGTATTCATTGGGTTGTAGAAGATGCTATGAAATTTATAAAACGCGAAGTTAAAAGAGGAAAAAAATATAATGGAATAATTTTGGACCCTCCTGCATATGGACACGGACCTTCCGGAGAAAAATGGGTTCTCGAAGAATCAATAAATGAATTGGTAAAATGTTGCAGCCATTTACTGGAAGAAAAGGAATCTTTTTTAGTTTTGAACCTGTATTCCATGGGTTTTTCACCGTTAATTGCAGATAACCTGGTAAAATCTAATTTTAAAATGGCTGATAAAATCGAATTTGGAGAACTTTATTTTCCTGATCGTTCAGGTAAAAGGTTGCCCTTAGGGGTTTTTGTCAGGCTAATATTATAAGATTATAAATTACAAATTACAAATTACTAATATTTCTATATTCATCAGTCATCAGTCATTTCTTTAAATAGTCATTAATCATTTTAAGTAAATTTTTACGGTTAATTGGTTTTGCTATATAATTGGCAAAGCCCATTTCAAGGCACCGGTCGGCATCTTCTGTTAAGGCAAAAGCTGTCTGGGCAATAACAGGGAGTGAAGGATGTTTTGCAGATATAATTTTAAAAGCTTCGAAACCATTCATCTGAGGCAACCGGATATCCATTAATACTAAATGAATATCAGGTTGGGTTTCAATTGCAGTTAGCGCATCTTCCGCAGTATAACTTTGAATTATTTTAACATTCGTCGGTGATAAAATAGTTGATAGAAATTCCTGATTTATATCATCATCTTCAACAATTAATAAAGTAAAATCACTCCAATCAAATTGATCTGTTTCAATAACTTCAGGAGATCTATCTGTATAAGTATTGTGTAAAAAATATGGTAAACTAAAATAAAATGTAGATCCTTTCGACTTTGTAGATTTTAACCATATTTTCCCATTCATTAACTTTAGTAACCCATCCGAAATTGCTAATCCCAATCCTGTTCCTCCAAATGTCCTCGTAGTAGATTCGTCAACTTGCCTGAAACGCTTAAAAATAGCAGATTGCATTTCATTTGAAATACCTATGCCTGTATCTTCAACAAAAAATTCAATAGTATTATTTTGGGTTATTGAAAAGCCAAACCTGATGTGTCCGTCTTCAGTAAATTTTAGTGCATTGGATATTAAATTCATGAATATTTGACGAAGCCTTGACTCATCAGTTTGTAATTTAATTTTACTATGTTCATTTTTGATTTCACCTATAATTTCAATATTGTCCTTACCTAATTGTTTTTTAACGTTTTCGTAAAATAGTTGTAAATCAGCTATGAGTTCGTTAAGACAAATATCAGTATGTTTAATTTTAATTTGATTTGATTCTATTTTTGAAATATCTATTATGTCGTCTATTATATGGAGCAATTGTTCTCCGCTTTTTGCAATTATATTTAAGTATTGAATCCTGGTATCATACGTGAGGTTTTCATCTTTTAATAATCCTGAAAATCCAATTATTCCGTTCATCGGAGTCCTTATTTCATGTGAAATATTGGCTAAAAAAGCTGATTTTAACCGATCGCTTTCCAATGCTTTTTCCTTAGTAAATATTAAATCTTCTTCAATTAATTTTTGAGAAGTAATATCTGATGCTATTCCTGCAATACGATAAATTATCCCATTTTCATTTAAAACGGGGAACCGTCTTGACCAAATCCATCTAATCTCTCCATCTGGCCTGATTATCCTGAAATTTTCATTAAAGGGTTTATTTATTTCCAATATAGAAAAATCAAGAATCCTGGTAAAAGATTTAACATCATCGGGATGAACCCATTTTGATAATAAATTTGGATTTTTTATTAATTCTTCACTATCGCGTTCCCAAATTTTCTCAAAGGTTGGATTTATATACAGGAGATTATCTTTATCTGCCAGCCAGAAAACATCCTCCGTATTTTCTGCCAATTGTCGGAATTTTTCTTCGCTTACAAATAATTTATCATGAATTGTTTCAAGTTCAACGTTTCTTTTTTGGAGTTCATCCGCAATTTTTATTCTTAATGAAATATCGGTATGTGTACCTACAATTCTTAAGGCATTGCCTTGCTCGTCACGTTCAAATATTTTACCTCTGTTTAAAATCCAAATCCAGTTTTCCTGTTTAGTTTTAAAACGGTACTCTGAAATCCATTGGTCTGATTTTCCTTTAATATGTTTTTCTAATTGTGCCTGAACTATATTAATATCGCCGGGATGAATTCTCTTCATCCATTCTGATAAGGTGTGCGGGAATTCATTGGGTATATAGCCGGCCATAGTATAGAATCTGGCATCAAAATATACTTTGTTGCAATCGAGTTTCCAATCCCACATTCCATCGTTTGTTGCATCAATAGCCTTTGTCAGGCGATCACGGCTTCTGTTAAGAGCATCTTCCAAAAGTTTGAAATCAGTAATATCCCTGATATTGCCTACTATTTTTATTAAATTTCCATTATTATCCCAAATTAATTTGCAAGTATCACTTAACCACCTAGAAATTCCTTCTTTAGGCCGGATCTTGAATTCGATAGTAAAATAATTTTTAGTGCTGGCCGGTTTTGTTTTAAGTTTAATCCAATGATTTGTGACTATTTTTCTAAAATCAATGTGAACTATATTTAAAATTTCAGTTATATTCATTGCCATTAGCTCATCTTTTGAATAACCAGACATTTCCAAAATAGACGGGCTAATGAATTCAATTTTATTGTTAATACAATCAACTATATACACAACATCTCTGGAATTCTCAAGTATAGTATTAAATAAGGAAACTTCACTTTCATTATTTATTTCTGAAATACCCTTAGTTTTTTCCATATGAGGCAAATTTATTAACCTAAGATACAAACTTTAATGTAAAGAAAAAACTAAAATATCAAGGTTCAGGGATGAATATGCTAATTATTTTATAAATAATTGATATTATATATACTATAATTTTCAAGTAACAGGTTATTTACTTCATCTTTTAATTAACATACAGGTTTTATAATAAATATTTAAAATTGAAATTTATTATTGAAAAATCCACTATTTTTACATTTTAACCCACAAAAATTTAAATATTATACCTATGATTTATTTATTAATTATTGGAATCATTATTTTGATTATTGGTTTCGCACTGGGCAAAAACATTTCACCTGCTACAAAATACAACGGTATTTTTAAGATTTTGGGAATAATTATCATTTTAATATCGGCAGCATTTTCTGTTATTGTGCAGGTAGGGGCAGGAGAGGTAGGCGTACAAAAACTTTTCGGCAAGGTGGATGACAGGATATTAGAAAGCGGATTAAATATTGTAAATCCTTTTGTTGAGGTAGTTACATACGATATTCGTACACAAAATTACACGATGTCAGCAGTTCATGATGAAGGCGCAAAATTGGGAGATGATGCTATTCATGTACTATCGGCTGATGGACTTGAAGTTATAGTTGACTTAACTGTACTGTACAAAGTAATACCAAGTGAAGCACCAAGAATATTAAGACAAATAGGAACAGATTATACAAATGTTATAGTTCGGCCAATATGCAGGACTAAAATCAGGGACAATGCCGTATATTATGATGCAGTTGCCCTTTATTCCACTAAACGTGATGAATTTCAGGCAAAGATTTTCAACAGCATCAACACTGATTTTAAAGAAAGGGGACTCATGCTTGAACAGCTTTTAGTTAGAAACCTTACACTTCCGGCATCTGTAAAGACTTCTATCGAATCTAAAATTAACGCCGAACAGGATGCTCAGAAAATGACATTTGTTCTTCAAAAAGAAAAACAGGAAGCTGAAAGAAAAAGAGTAGAAGCCCAAGGTATTGCCGATTATCAGAAAATTTTAAGCACAGGGTTAAGTGATAAACAATTACAATATGAAATGATAAAAGCTATATCTACTTCCCCGAATGCTAAGCTAATTATTATGGGGACGGGCAGCAAAGGTGCTCCTGTAATTTTGGATACAAAATAATTACTAATTACAAATGACTGATGACTAATAAAAATAGCAATATTACAATTCGTAATCAGTAATCAGTAAATTTAGAAGGTTTGGACAAAAGGACAGTATTTTACGATAAACATAAGGCTTTGGGTGCTCGTTTCATATCTTTTGCAGGATATGAAATGCCGTTGGAATACACCGGAGTTAAGGATGAACATCTTACAGTTCGAGATAGAGTAGGAATATTTGATGTTTCCCATATGGGGGAATTTTGGATTAAAGGGCCTAATGCATTGGATCTTGTACAAAAAATCACAAGCAATGATGCTTCTGTATTAAAAACAGGAAAAGTGCAATATTCATGTATGCCCAATGGAAAAGGCGGAATAGTTGACGATTTGCTGGTTTATAAATTTGACGATCAAAAATTTCTTTTGGTCGTTAATGCCGCTAACATTCAGAAGGATTGGTCGTGGATTACCAGCCAGAATAATACGGATGCCGAACTCGAAAATTCATCAGGTAATATATCCCAATTGGCAATACAGGGACCATTATCTTTAGAATATTTACAAAAACTAACTGCAATTGATCTTTCTGTTTTACCATATTATTCATTTATTGTTAGCGAACTTGCTAATGTTAAGGATGTTATTATCTCAAGAACTGGTTATACGGGGGAATTAGGATTCGAATTGTATTTTTATAACAACGATGGGCCAAAAATTTGGAATGCTGTATTTGATACATTTAAAGAAGCAGGAATTAAACCGGTTGGATTAGCTGCAAGGGATACATTGCGTCTCGAAATGGGTTATTGTCTTTATGGTAATGATATAGACGATACAACTTCACCTATTGAAGCAGGATTAAACTGGATTACTAAATTTGTAAATAATAAAAATTTTATTGACAGGGACCTGCTTTATCATCAAAAAGCCAATGGAGTTACCCGCAAACTTGTCGGTTTTGAAATGCTTGAAAAAGCTATCCCGCGACATAATTATATAATACAAAACCAATTAAATGAACAAATAGGAATAGTTACTTCAGGAACTTTATCACCTTCACTAAAAATTGGTATTGGAATGGGATATGTGAAACCAGATTATGCAAACCCTGGCAATGAAATATTTGTAAATATCCGAAACAAGATTATTAAAGCTAAAGTTATCAGTATGCCTTTCTACAGAAAATTGTGATAAATACTGATAATATAATTCTGGTTAAGCAATTGTTAAAAAAAAATAGGATTATTCTTATCCCTTTGAATATTTCATAGTAATTTTCCTTTAACTTTGGATTGTTTTTAAAATAACAATAAACAAAATAAACTGATAGCTATTAACAAAACTACAATTACACATGAAAAAATACAATTTTAATGCAGGGCCTTCAATCTTATCTGATTATACACTTCAGGAAACAGCAAAAGCAATTATTGATCTTAATGGTAGTGGCCTGTCAATAATGGAAATATCTCACCGTAGCAAAGACTTTGAATCTATCCTGAATGAAGCAGTTTCACTATTTAAAGAAATTTTAAATATTCCTGATGGTTATTCAGTTCTTTTTCTTGGAGGTGGTGCAAGTTTGCAGTTTTGTATGATTCCATTCAATTTATTGAACAGGAAAGCAGCCTATCTGGATTCTGGTTCATGGGCAAGCAAAGCCATCAAGGAAGCTAAATTATTTGGCGATGTTGTTGTGGTTGCTTCTTCAAAAGATGCAAATTATAATTATATTCCTAAGAATTTTGTTGTTCCTGAGGATGTTGATTATTTTCATATAACCACCAATAACACGATTTTTGGCACAGAATTTCATAAGGACCTTGATGTTAAGGTACCCCTTATTGCCGATGCCTCTTCTGATATATTTAGCCGTTCTGTTGACATTTCAAAATATGGTTTAATTTATGGTGGTGCTCAAAAGAACCTTGGACCGGCAGGAGTTACCTTTGTAATTGTTAAAAATGACATTTTAGGTAAGGTTGATCGTAAAATACCTTCTATGCTTGACTACAAAATACATATTGAGAACAACTCTTTATATAATACTCCACCATGTGTAGTTATTTTCTCATGCCTGCAAACTCTTAAATGGATAAAAAATTTAGGAGGAGTTAAAGAAATGGAAAAAATCAACATTAAAAAAGCATCCGGGCTTTATGATGAAATTGACCGGAACAGGTTATTCAAAGGAACAGCAGTTAAAGAAGACCGTTCCTTAATGAATGTGTGTTTTGTTATGGAAGAACCTTATATTTCTCTGGAAGAAGAATTTATTGAATTTACCAGGAAAAAGGGTATCGTTGGAATAAAGGGTCACAGATCTGTTGGCGGTTTCCGTGCATCTATATATAATGGAATGCCTTTAACAGGTGTTGAAACATTAATAGGTGCCATGCAGGAATTTGAAAAAAATAAGTCGTAAGTCGTAAGTCGTAAAATATTATATCCTGGTTCCTGGCTCTTGGCTCATGGTTCCATTTAAACAACATAAATTATGAAAAAAATATTAATAGCTACAGATAAGCCATTTGTAAAAATTGCAGTAGATGGCATTCGTAAAATAATTGAAGATGCCGGATATCAATTAGTACTTCTGGAAAAATATAAAGAGCAAAATGATTTGTTAAAAGCTATTTCTGAAGTTGACGCTGTAATAATCCGAAGTGATATTGTTAATAGTGAAGTGATTATGGCAGCAAAAAATCTGAAAATAGTTGTCAGGGCAGGAGCCGGATATGATAATATTGACCTCGAAGCTGCTACAAAGAAAAATATCGTAGCCATGAATACACCTGGCCAGAACTCAAATGCTGTTGCAGAGCTTGCATTCGGAATGATGTTATACATGTCCCGCAATTTTTTCAATGGTTCATCCGGAACTGAATTACGTGGAAAAACAATTGGAATCCATGCATATGGAAATGTTGGCAGACAAGTAGCTATTATAGCTAAAGGGTTCGGTATGGAAGTGTCTGCCTTCGATCCATTTATTCCCGCTAATTCAATGATTTCAGATAAAGTTAAACCTGTAAAAACGATTAATGAACTGTATTCCACTTGTCAGTATGTTTCATTACATATACCGGCAAACAAAGATACCAGGGAATCTGTTAATTTCGACTTGCTTTCTAAGATGCCTGAAGGTGCTACATTAATAAACACAGCCCGTAAAGAAGTTATTGATGAAACTTCCCTGATAAAAATATTTGAAAGCCGTAAGGATTTTCGTTATCTCACTGATGTAGCACCTGATAATGCTGCTGCGCTTACTGAAAAGTATGCAGGAAGGATCTTTTGTACACCGAAAAAAATGGGAGCTCAGACCGAAGAGGCTAATATTAATGCCGGATTGGCTGCTGCACGACAAATTGTAAACTTTTTTGAAAAGGGAGACGTCACTTTTAAGGTCAATAAATGAAAATTAATAATTTGAAAATTTGAAAATGTGCAAATTTGAAAATGTGCAAATTTGAAAATAGATGACAAATTACTGATTATTAATTAATTGTTGTCTTAAATCTAATCCCTAATCCCTAGTCCCTAATCCCTAAATTAATGGCAATATTACGAGCATTTAAAGGCATTCGTCCAATCGCAGATAAGGCAAAGCTAATAGCATCCCCTCCCTATGATGTGTTAAACCGTAAGGAAGCACTTGCGGAAGCAGGTGATAACAGATATTCATTTTTACACGTTATTAAACCTGAAATTGACTTGCCTGATTCAATAAATGAACATGATGCAAAAGTCTACCAGAAAGGGAAAGATAATTTTTTCAGGTTATTGGATGAAGGTATTATGATTGCCGATAAGGAGAAATGCCTTTACATTTATGCACAAACTATGGGAGCAAGGACACAATACGGTATTGTCGGATGTGCCTCGGTAGAAGATTATATGAATAATGTTATCCGTAAACACGAGCTTACAAGACCTGATAAGGAAGAAGACCGGAAAAACCACATCCGGGTTAGCGGCATGAATTATGAACCTGTTTTTTTTGTATATCCCAATAATATTGAATTAGATACAATAGTAGCAGGAATTGTAAAAGAAAAGCCGGAATATAATTTTACTGCCGATGATGGTTTTGGACACCAGGTTTGGGTAATACGTAATAATACTGCTATAAGAAAAATAATTGATATTTTTGCAACTATTCCAAATACATATGTTGCTGACGGTCATCATCGTACGGCTGCTGCGGCTTTGGTCGGAAACGAAAAAAAACTGGCAAACCCTCACCATAATGG
The DNA here is from genome assembly GCA_963846585.1 of uncultured Bacteroidota bacterium. Lineage (GTDB taxonomy): Bacteria > Bacteroidota > Bacteroidia > Bacteroidales > JAAUTT01 > JAAUTT01. Next base: position 504,127 of record CAWJWO010000015.1, on the reverse strand, counting down.
AACTGAAGAATATAACTTTTTTTTAGCTGTTCATTTTCCGGCCAATCAGTTATCAATAATGGATTACAATCGTGTTGTAAAGGATTTAAATGGGTTATCCGGATCTGAATTCCTTAAGGCTTTAAACAAGGTGTTCGATATTGAAGAGAAAGGAACAATTGAATATCATCCGCACAAATTACATAATTTCGGTATGTATTTGAGCGGTAAATGGTATTCTTTAACAGTTAAGCCTGATAATTATAATGATAACGATCCAATAGGATGTCTGGATGTTACAATATTATCTGATTTGGTTTTAACGCCTTTGCTTAATATTACCGATTTACGTAAATCCAAAAGGATCGATTTCGTCGGGGGCATAAGAGGATTAAAGGCACTAAAAGAATGGGTCGATTCTGGAGAAATGAAGGCTGCTTTTTCCCTTTATCCGGTTTCGATGAAACAGCTTTTTGATATTGCTGATTCAGGAAATATTATGCCTCCAAAAACTACATGGTTTGAGCCAAAACTTAGAAGCGGGCTTATTGTGCATTCTTTGCTTTAATCATTTCAACATTTATCATAAGCTTAACCATCTGACCAACCATCAATCCACCGGCTTCGATAGCTTTATTCCATTTAAGGTCAAATTCATAACGGTCAAGTTCGCCATTGATTTGTACAGCAGCTCTGGTATTTCCATATGGGTCATTAATAACCCCGAATTTTGCATCGAAGGTAACTAATTTGGAAACTCCATGCATTGTAAGGTCACCTGTAAGTTTGTACTGATTTCCCTTTACTTTCACAAACATTTTACCAATAAAAGTTATCACAGGATACTTTTGAACATCGAAAAAGTCAGCTGATTGGAGATGGCCATCACGTTTTGGTTCTTTAGTATCAATACTGCTTACCTGAATTGTAAAATTCACTGAAACATCCGAAAAATCTGGCTTATCAGATTTAATTACCGCTGAGAAATCGTTGAATGCGCCATATACTGACGAAATAACCATATGATCGACTGAAAACCCAACAGAGGAGTGAGATTTATCCAAATTCCACACAGTTGATGGTTCCTGGGCCTTAATTCCCTGTGCTATAATAGCAATTAATGAAAGTGAAAGTGTAACATGTTTAATTGATTTCATAATTTAAGAATAATTTTTGTTTAACTAATGTTTTAATTTCTTAGAAACAATAACAATTATATTTAAATAAAGTTTATAAGTTTATAATTTTATAATAATAGAATTTAATCGTTGAAAAAAAAGGTAGTAATAGGATTATCCGGAGGAGTTGATTCGAGTGTGGCCGCGCACTTATTAAAAAGTACAGGGTATGATGTTATTGGATTATTTATGATCAATTGGCACGATACAACCGGAACATTATCAGGCGATTGTCCCTGGAATGACGATCTTATTTTTGCGGAACTTGTTGCCAGGAAACTTGAGATACCATTTCATACTGTGGATTTTAGCGTGCAATATGGCAAAAGAGTGGTGGATTATATGTTTAATGAATATGCCAGGGGAAGGACACCTAATCCTGATGTGCTTTGTAACCGCGAAATTAAATTTGATTTATTTGTTGATGCGGCCCTTAAACTTGGAGCTGACTTCGTGGCAACAGGCCATTATTGCCGTAAAGAAGAAACCAGGGATATTAATGGCAAAATAATATTCCGGTTACTGGCAGGGATTGATTCCAACAAAGACCAGAGTTATTTCCTTTGTCAGCTTTCGCAAAAGCAGTTATCAACCGCCTTATTTCCGGTAGGAAATTTAACTAAACCTGAAGTTAGGAAAATAGCAGAAAATCTTGGCCTGGCAACAGCAAAGCGTAAGGATTCTCAAGGTGTTTGTTTTGTTGGGAAAATAGACCTGCCAGTATTTCTGCAGCAAAAGCTAAACAGCAAAGAGGGAAGGATTATTGAAATTAGCCGCGATTTTATTGGTTATAATAAAATATTTAATGAAGACGGATTATATAAACAATTGAAAACCTTATCCAAACCTTATATTTATAATTTTTCTGATGGTCACACTGTTGGAATGCATAATGGGGCATATTTTTTTACCATAGGGCAACGAAAGGGCTTGAATATAGGTGGCAAAATACAACCTTTATTCGTAATTGCAACTGATATAGAAAATAACATTGTTTATACCGGTCAGGGCGAAGACCATCCCGGACTTTTCAGGAAAGCATTATTTATTGAGGCCAATGATATTCATTGGATTCGGCCTGACCTGGAATTAAAAACGGGTGACAATTATGAATGTATGGTTCGTATACGATATCGTCAGCCATTACAAAAAGCATGTTTATACAGGTACGACGAAGGAATTTATATTTTATTCGATAATCCCCAGAGGGGTATAACACCAGGTCAGTTTGCTGCCTGGTACGAAGGTGATGAGATCACCGGATCAGGGGTTATCAGTGCATAGTTCCTGATTATCTGCTACGTGGTGCATAAAATATAATTAACGCACCAAAGAGTACAACCAATGCTCCAATAATATCATATTTATCAGGTACAACATGGTCAATTTTGAAAGACCAAAGTAATGACATTACAACAAATATACCACCATAAGCGGCATAGACCCTGCCAAAATTAGCAGGTTGAAGAGAAGCTACTACACCATAAATCGCAAGTATAGCCATACCTGATATACCAAACCAAAATGGTTTATTTTCTTTTAACCAAATCCAAACGAGATAGCCTCCACCGATTTCACATAAACCAGCCAGGATGAATACTAATAATGTTTTTATTGTTGTCATAATCTAATTTATATTATTATGGCATTCGCAATAAGCAATCGGCCATTAAGTACCGACTGCTTAAAACATAAACATGCACCAGCAATTTATAACTTTATTTGAATATATCGGTTCATATTATAAAACGGTATAAGATTTTATATCAGGTTAAAACCTTAACTAATTCATTCAAGTTGCTCCTTATATGGATTTTTCGGCTAAAGTAAATACGAAAATAAATAATACTAATTTAACATCAGATTTATTTTTGTATAATAATCAGAATTTATATATATTTTTTATTTTTTTTGTTAATTTTACAGGGGCTATGACATCAAAATATCTTTTTTTACGTATAAGATATTATATAATTTAGGGGTATGGCTGTTTATTGTAGAAAAACCGGAGATGATTGTTACGGAGTCAGGGAATTAAAATTGCTTTTCGAAATTAGTTCTTTGTTAAATAAAGTGAAACGTGATTTAAAGAATAACCTTGACCCTGTATTTCAATTATTAGCCAATTATTTATCTGCCGAAAAAGTAATTCTCACAATCCTTAACCGTGCCAATTCACAAATATCGATAGAATTAGCCTTTGGCCTCACGGAAGAAGAACAAAGCAAAGGAATTTATAAAATTGGAGAAGGAATAATCGGAACAGTTGTAGAAACAGGCAAACCTGTAGTTATTCCAAAAATTTTTGAAAACGAGGCATATTTAAATAAAACAGGGATTAAGTCCGATGTGGATTTATCATTTATTTGTGTTCCGATCAGAGACGAAAACGAGATTGTTGGTACACTTAGTATTCACAGGATATATAACCAACATATAACTATTTCGGAGGATTCCAGAATATTATCTATCATAGGTTCTATGATTGCTCAGGCTGTTAGAACCAGACAAGAATATGCAGAAGAAATTGAACGCCTGGAAGAAGAAAATATCAAATTACAAATAAAGCTTAAAGAAAGTATACGTCCTGCAGGAATTATAGGTAGTTCAGGTAAAATGCAGTCGGTGTACGAATTAATTGAAAGGGTTGCTCCAACTAATGCATCTGTTTTAATAAGGGGAGAAAGCGGTGTTGGCAAAGAATTGATTGCTGATGCCATACATTATGGAAGTTTACGTAAAAAGAAGCCTTTCATTAAAGTCAACTGTGCAGCATTGCCTGACAGTTTGATTGAAAGTGAACTTTTCGGCCATGAACGGGGTGCTTTTACAGGTGCAAACATCTTACGGAAAGGTCGGTTTGAAGCTGCTGACGGAGGAACTATATTTCTTGACGAAATTGGTGACTTACCATCCTCTACTCAGGTTAAATTGCTTAGAATATTGCAGGAACGTGAATTTGAGCGTTTAGGCAGTACCAAACCGATTAAAGTGGATGTCCGTATTGTTTGTGCTACAAATCGTAACCTTGAAGAAGCCATAGAGGAAAATAAGTTTCGGGAGGATTTATACTACAGGATAAATGTTTTCCCATTATTTATTCCTCCGTTACGTGAACGTTTAAACGATATACCCGGATTAGCCGACCATTTTATAGCTAAATTCAATAAAACCCATAATAAAACAATAAAACGGGTTTCTGCTTCCGCTATCGATATGTTAATGGTTTATCACTGGCCAGGTAATATCCGGGAATTGGAAAACTGTATTGAAAGGGCATGCATCCTTAGTTCGGATAATGTTATCCGGTCAAGCAACCTTCCTCCAACCTTACAAACTGCAAAATCTTCAAAAACAAAATCATCCGGAACTTTAGAAGCTATTGTCGACAAAGTGGAAAAACAAATGCTGCTCGACACATTAATAATTACAAAGGGTAACATGGTAAAAGCTTCTGAAATTCTTGGAATTACTGAACGTATGATGGGAATTCGCATTAAAAAGCACGAAATTGACCCGAAACGTTTTAAAATTGACCGGAAAAACACACAACAAGTAAGTTAATTAAATAGAACCAGGAGCCAGGAACCAGGAACCAAGAATAGGAACCGGAAAATAGTGGTAAGTATAAAAAAGTGATTAAGTTATTAAATAATCAGTAATCAGTAATTATTAATTTATTTTACTACTACCCCTTAGTTTATTTATTAATCTATCAATAAATCCTACATTTTTGTAATTAACCCCCTTTTTTTTGAACATTAATGTAGTTTATTTATATGTTTTTTTATAGTGTTAATGGTAATTTAAAAATCATTCCAATTTTTTTTTCATTTTATTACATTTTGATTTTTAGCCAGATACATCTTAAGGTATCCGAAAATTAACCACTTTTAAATAAGTTGGCACATATTGTGCAATACCTGTAAAAGAAACAAACACTTTGGAGGATAAAAAAATGAGAAAAGTAGCTATTTATGGAAAAGGGGGAATTGGAAAAAGTACAACAACCCAAAACACAGTTGCCGGATTGGTTGAATTAGGAAAAAAGGTAATTGTAGTTGGATGTGATCCTAAAGCAGATTCCACACGGCTTCTATTAGGTGGACTAGCTCAAAAAACAGTCCTTGATACCCTTCGGGAAGAAGGTGAAGATGTTGAACTTGATGATGTGGTAAAACTGGGTTTCAAAGGTGCCAGATGCGTAGAATCAGGTGGCCCGGAACCGGGAGTCGGTTGTGCGGGAAGAGGTATTATTACTTCAATTAACCTTCTGGAACAATTGGGTGCTTATAATGAAGATCAGTTTGAAACTGATTATGTTTTCTATGATGTACTTGGAGATGTAGTTTGCGGTGGTTTTGCAATGCCTATGCGTGAAGGTAAAGCCCAGGAAATATATATTGTGTGCTCAGGTGAAATGATGGCCATGTATGCAGCTAACAATATTTGCAAAGGTATTGTAAAGTTTGCTGAAGCAGGAGGAGTTCGTCTTGGAGGCATTATTTGTAATAGCCGGAAATGTGATAATGAACAACCAATGATCGAAGCTTTTGCTAAAAGACTTGGAACACAAATGATTCACTTTGTACCTCGTGATAATATGGTTCAACGTGCCGAAATTAACAGGAAAACTGTAATAGAGTTTGAACCAGCTCATAATCAGGCCGATGAATATCGTACCTTGGCGAAAAAAGTCGACCAAAACAAAATGCTGGTCATTCCTAAACCATTGGAAATGGAAGAATTGGAAGCTTTACTAATTGAATACGGTGTTGCTAGTTAATGTTAAATTATTTACAAAGACTTAATTGGTAAAAGTATCTAATATTCGGATTATAAATTGAATAATAATAATTTAAAATATAAACAATATGTTACTTATCAGAGCAATAGTTCGTCCTGAAAAGTCCTCCATAGTTTTAAAGGCTCTTTTCGATGCTGGTTTCCCTGCTGTTACAAAAATGGCTGTATTCGGCCGGGGTAAACAGCGTGGGTTAAAAGTGGGAAATGTTACTTATGACGAACTCCCTAAAGAACTGCTGATCATGGCAATAAAGGATACTGACAAGGATTTCGTCATTAACACAATTTTAGAAGTCGCACGTACCGGTGATAAAGGGGCTTTTGGCGATGGAAAAATCTTTATTACTCCAATTGTTGAGACCTACACTATTTCAAGCGGAATAAAAGAATTATAATAAGTAACTGAATTTTTTATAAATAGTTCAATAAATATTACCTGAAATCAATTTTTTTAAAATTTAACATATGAAACTGATTTTCGCTATTATACGAATTGCAAGAATGAATGAAACCAAGCAGGCGCTTTCAGATGTAGGTTTACCATCCTTTACAGCAATGGGAGTATTTGGCCGGGGAAAAGGACGGGGTCTTGGCCCTACCTATAAAGAAGTTATGAGTAACCCGGAAAATCAGGAAATCATAAAACAAATCGGGCCTGAACCAAGGTTGAAAGCCAAAAGAATGATCAACTTAGTTGTTACTGACGAAAAAAAAGACCTTGCAATTGAAACAATAATTGCAGTAAATAAAACAGGCAACAGCGGTGATGGTAAAATAATAGTCATTGAAGCCATGGACTCCATAAGGGTTCGAACTGGAGAAAAAGGAGAAGTTACACTTGATTAATTAAGGAGGTATTTATGGAAAAAATTGAAATGGATCCATTACGGTGGAAACAAGAGGTGTTAAAGAAGTACCCTTCTAAAATTGGAAAAAAACGTGAAAAATCAATAATAGTCCATGAAGGTCCTGAAAATATTAATCAAATTCAGGCAAACGTAAGAACTATACCGGGTATTATTACCCAACGGGGTTGCACTTATGCCGGTTGCAAAGGTGTAGTTCTTGGACCTACCCGGGATATAGTAAATCTCGTCCATGGCCCTATAGGGTGCAGTTTTTATGCATGGCTTACACGTCGTAACCAAACATTACCACCTACTGCTGATTCCCCAAACTATATAACTTATTGCTTTTCAACAGATATGCAAGATTCAAATATAGTTTTTGGAGGCGAAAGTAAGCTAAAACAGGCTTGTCGTGAAGCATTTGCACTTTTCAAACCAAAGGCTATAGGTATCTTTTCAACTTGTCCTGTTGGATTAATAGGTGACGATGTACATGCAGTAGCCCGTGAAATGAAAGAAGAACTGGGCATAAATATATTTGGGTTTAGTTGTGAAGGTTATAAAGGTGTTAGTCAAAGCGCAGGTCACCATATTGCAAACAACGCGCTGATTAAACATGTTATCGGGTTAAATGACAAATCTCCGGAAGGAAAATTCAAGATAAACATGCTTGGAGAATATAATATCGGCGGTGACGCTTTTGAACTGGAAAGAATATTGGAAAAATGCGGGATTACTCTTAATGCTTCCTTTAGCGGTAACTCCACAATGGAACAATTTGAGCGTGCACATACAGCCGATTTAAATGTCGTAATGTGTCACAGATCTATTAATTACGTTGCAGAAATGATGGAGAAGAAATTTGGCATCCCCTGGTTTAAAGTAAATTTTATAGGTGCTGATGCCTCTGCCAAATCACTCAGAAAAATTGCTGAATATTTTGGGGATAAGGACTTAAAAGATCGTATTGAAATTGTAATTGATGAAGAAATGCTTAAAGTTAAAAAAGCTATTGATGAAATACATCCCCGAACTAATGGTAAAATGGCAATGATGTTTGTAGGTGGCTCAAGAGCACACCATTATCAGGAACTATTCTCCGAACTTGGCATGAGAACATTGTCCGCCGGTTATGAGTTTGGTCACCGCGACGATTATGAAGGTCGTCGCGTTATTCCAACCATTCAGGTGGATGCGGATAGCAGAAATATTGAGGAATTAACGGTGGAACAAGATCCTCTCAAATACAGAACCCGCAAAACAGAAGAAGAAATGAAGGATTTGGAAGTTCTTGGATTTAACAGGTACGACGGGATGATGATTGATATGGCTAAAGGAACTCTTGTTATAGACGATCTAAGTCATTATGAAATGGAAAGATTAATTGATATATATCATCCTGATGTATTCTGCGCAGGTATTAAAGAAAAATATTGTGTGCAAAAGATGGGAATTCCTCTTAAACAACTGCACAGCTATGATTACGGAGGCCCTTATGCCGGTTTTGAAGGAGCTGTCAACTTCTATAAGGATATAGATATGATAGTAAATGCCAGCATTTGGAAAATGATAAAAGCTCCATGGGAAGTGGAACCTGTAATTGAAGCTGAATACGCAACTGAATATGAAACTGAATACGAAGTTTTATAATTCAAATTTATTAAACTTTAAAATTAAACGATATGTTACTAAGACACACATCAGATACAATAATTGAACGCGAAGCACTTACAATTAATCCGGCAAAAACATGCCAACCTATAGGTGCAATGTATGCTGCTCTTGGCGTTCACGGTTGTCTCCCTCATAGTCACGGATCGCAAGGGTGTTGTTCCTATCACAGAAGTGCACTTACCCGGCATTATAAAGAACCAGTGATGGCATCTACAAGTTCATTTACTGAAGGGTCATCTGTATTTGGAGGCCAGGCTAACCTGTTACAGGCTGTCGATACTATTTTTGCAGTGTATAACCCTGATATTATTGCTGTTCATACAACATGTCTTTCGGAAACTATTGGAGACGACGTTAACCAGATTGCCCAAAAGGCAAGGGACGAAGGAAAAGTCCCTGCAGGAAAGTATCTTATTCATTGCAATACTCCAAGCTACATAGGATCGCATGTTACGGGATATGCAAACATGGTAACTTCTCTGGTGAAGTACTTTTCATCTAAAAGTGTAAGCAAAAATAAACAGGTAAATATAATCTGCGGATGGATAGAACCTTCTGATATGCGTGAAATAAAACGTATTGCATATGAAATGAACGCTAAAATTGTTCTTTTCCCTGATACTTCTGATGTACTTGATGCTCCTATGACAGGCAAACATGTATTTTATCCTAAAGGCGGAGTAACAGTTCCTGAACTTATAAGTACCGGGGATGCCCGCAGTACTTTGGCACTTGGACCATATTGTACTGAAGATGCAGCTATTCTTCTTGAAAATAAATGTAAAGTGAAATTTGAAATGGCTGATATTCCCATCGGGTTAAAAGCAACTGATCGCTTCATCACTGCATTAAGCAGGGCAGCCGGCGTACACGTACCTGATTCAATAACAGACGACAGGGGAAGGTTAATCGATATAATTACTGATATGCATAAATATTTGTACGGCAAGCGTGTGGCTCTTTGGGGTGATCCTGATACCCTCGTTCCTCTTACTGAGTTTATATTAAACCTGGATATGAAACCGGTTTATATTGTTAGTGGCACACCAGGCAAAAGATTTGAGAATTCAATGGAAAAATTATTGAGTAAAAAGGTACCTGAGGCTAAATACAAAAATGGTGAACGTGCTGATATGTACCTGCTTCATCAATGGATTAAACAGAAACCTGTTGATCTGCTAATTGGCAATACTTACGGAAAATATATCTCACGGGATGAAAACATCCCATTTGTAAGATTAGGGTTTCCAATTTTAGATCGTGTGGGCCATAGTTATTTTCCAATAGTTGGATATACAGGTGGAATGAACCTTGTTACTAAAATTCTAAATGCAATTCTAGATAAACAGGACCGGGAATGTCCTGAAGAAAAAGTTGAACTTGTAATGTAAAAATATACAGTAACATGAACGCAATACTTACCGGAAGAGAAAACCAGATATTCCGCACAGGTAAAGATAATCACAAGATTCACTGTTCCAGGCCAAGTGTGGCCGGTTCGGTAAGTCAGCGAGCATGTGTTTTCTGTGGATCCAGGGTAGTGCTCTACCCCATAGCAGACGCTTTGCATATTATTCATGGCCCGATTGGTTGCGCAGCGTACACATGGGATATTAGAGGAGCGCTATCTTCGGGTCCTGAAATTCATAGGTTAAGTTTTTCAACTGATCTGCGGGAAAAAGATGTGGTTTTTGGGGGCGAATCAAAATTATATCATTCATTAATTGAATTAATTGGTCGTTATTCTCCAAAAGCTGCTTTTGTTTATTCAACCTGCATTGTTGGTGTTATAGGTGATGACCTGGAAGCAGTATGTAAAAAAGTTAGCAATGAAAAACTTTTACCTGTTATTCCGGTGCAATCTCCCGGATTTACCGGCTCCAAAAAAGACGGTTACAAAATAGCCTGTGAAGCTTTATCTAAACTTATAGGAACAGGAACAGCCAAAGTTCCTGAAAAAAGTATAAATATCCTTGGCGATTTCAACCTTGCCGGTGAATTATGGCTTTTGCTGGATTATTATAAAAAAATGGGGATTCATGTAAATGCCACAATTACAGGCGATGGCCGTGTTGAAGCAATCAAAAATGCACATAAGGCAGCACTCAATGTGGTGCAATGCTCTGGATCAATGATGCACCTGGCTAAAATAATGAAGGAAAAATATGGGATCCCTTTTATGAAAGTATCTTATTTTGGACTTGAAGATATGAGTGATGCTCTTTATGAAGTTGCCAAATTTTTTAATGATGACACTATGTTTTCGAATGCACGTGAACTGGTAAGAGATGAATTTGCAAGGTTAATGCCTGTTCTAAAGAATTTTCGGGAAAAGCTGAAAGGTAAAAAAGCAGCGATCTATGTAGGCGGTACCTTTAAAGCCATTTCACTTATAAAAGCTCTTCGTATGATTGGTGTACAGACTGTGGTTGTTGGATCTCAAACCGGTACTGCCGATGAATATGAAATAATCCGCGAACTTTGTGATGATGGAACTATCATTGTAGATGACTCAAATCCTGTTGAATTATCAGCTTTTGTTAAGGAAACCAAAGCTGATATTTTTATAGGCGGTGTAAAGGAACGTCCAATTGCTTTTAAGTTAGGACTTGGATTCTGCGATCACAACCATGAAAGGAAAGATGCCCTCGCAGGTTTTGAAGGTATGTTGAACTTTGCCAGCGAAATATACGCAACAGCAATGAGCCCGGTTTGGCAATTTACAAAAAACATTGATTGATATTAAGTTAATTTATAAATGAAAATTATGTATTGAATTGCATGAAATATTTAATAAAGGAATGTAATGGACTCAACAATAATTCATAAAAATACTTCTTTCGTCTCTACCCGTAATGCCTGTAAACTTTGTACGCCATTGGGGGCCAGTGTGGTATTTAAAGGTATTAAAGGTTGTATTCCATTGATACATGGTTCCCAGGGATGTGCTACATATATCCGGAGGTATATGATAAGCCATTACAGAGAACCCGTTGATATTGCTTCATCTAACTTCAGTGAGGAAAGTACCATTTTTGGCGGAAATAAAAATTTTAATTCCGGCATTGATAATATTATAAAACAATATCAACCTGAGGTAATCGGAATTGCTTCAGCTTGTCTTAGTGAAACTATAGGTGAAGATATACCCGGACTAATTCATGAATATATAACTATTAATAAAGGGAATAAATTGCCGGTATTTGTACATGCATCAACTCCCAGTTACCGGGGGACTCATATGGATGGGTTTCATGAAGCAGTAGTGGCAACTGTTACAGCCTTTGCCAAAGGGGATTATAATAAAAACCATATTAACATTTTCCCTGGGTTTATTTCCCCTGAGGATATCCGGCAATTGAAAGATATTCTTGAAGATTTTGGACTTGACTATGTGCTGTTTCCTGATTATTCCGATACTCTGGATAATCCACACTGGAAGGATTATCAATTAATACCTGAAGGTGGCACATCACCGGAAGACCTTCGGCGTACAGGTTCTGCAAAAGTTTCCATTGAATTTGGTTGTGTACTTAATAAAGGAGGCATGCAGGGCCGTATTAAAAATAGCAAAACCGTTTTTACAGCCGGACAGTGGTTGGAAAAAAAGTTCGATGTTCCTTGTCATAACCTTGGTATGCCTATTGGTATTAATGAAACTGACCGCTTTTTCAAGTTTCTTGAAGTTATTTCAGGAAAACAAACTCCAACCCGCATTATTCGCGAACGGGGCAGACTTGTTGATGCCTATGTTGACGGCCATAAATATTTGTTTGGCAAAAGAGCAATTATATATGGCGAGGAAGACCTGGTAATCGGACTGGTTTCTTTTCTTGAAGAAATTGGTATAGATACCGTTTTAGTTGCTTCCGGAGGAGAAAGCGGAGTACTGCAGGATGAAATTAACCGCATTACAAAAGGTAAGAGAAAAGATATGCTTGTTATCAAGGGTATGGATTTCGAATCAATCAATGACATGGCAGATGATCTTAAACCTGACCTGGTTATTGGAAACAGTAAAGGATATTACATTTCGCGCAGATTAGGCATTCCTCTTATTCGTGTTGGGTTTCCTGTTCACGATCGTTTTGGGGGTCAACGTATCCAGCATCTTTTTTATAATGGGACTCAACAACTTTTTGACCGTATTACTAATGCTTTGATAGAATTTAAACAGGAACATTCTCCGGTAGGATACAAATATATTTAGTTGGTATAAAGTAATGAAGTAATGAAGTAATGAAGTGATTAAGTTAGAAAGTTTAAAAGTTGCAGAGATTAGAAAAGTTGTAAAAATTAATTTATGCCACAAACGTCCACTAGCTCCTGATCCCTAGCCACTGTAAAATAAAACTGTAAAAAATGAGCACGACAATTAATACACCCGCCCATCCCTGCTTCGATTTGGAGGCACGACACAACAATGCCAGGGTTCATTTGCCGGTTGCACCAAAATGTAACATACAATGTAATTATTGCAACAGGCAATATGATTGTGTCAATGAAAGTCGCCCAGGTGTTACATCAGCTGTATTAAGCCCATATCAATCAGTTGAATACTTAAAAGAACTTTCTAAACATATTAATAATATATCAGTTATTGGAATAGCCGGTCCCGGAGATCCTTTTGCCAACCCAGAGGAAACTATTGAAACAATGAAACTGGTTAAAGAAGAATTTCCTGATAAATTATTTTGTCTTTCAACAAATGGATTAAACCTTAAACCATATATAAAAACTATTTCCAAACTCGGTGTCACACATGTAACTATTACAATAAATGCTGTAGATCCTGAAATTGCTTCAAAAATTTATTCGTGGATCAGGTTAGAAAAGAAAATATACAGGGGTATTGAAGGTGGAAAAGTTTTACTAACCAGTCAGCTTGAATGTATTCGCTTATTAAAAAAAGAAGGAATAATAGTAAAAATTAATTATATCATATTACCAGGAATCAACGACCATCATATTGTGGAAGTAGCTAAAAAAGTAGCTTCCCTTGGCGCTGATGTAATGAACTGCATCCCCGTAGTACCAAATAAAGATACGGTTTATGAGACTATGGTAGAACCATCTAAAGCTATGATTTTCAATATTCGTGGATTAGCCAGGGAACATATAAAAATAATGAGCCATTGTTCCCGTTGCAGAGCTGATGCAGCAGGTTTATTAGGCCAGGATTTTAAGGACGCATTTGGAATGTTGCAGGAATTTGCTTCAATGCCAATAAAACCTAATGACGACAGACCGTATGTTGCAGTTGCAACCAATGAAGGTCTGCTTGTAAACATGCATTTGGGTGAAGCAAGATCGCTTTATATTTACAGCAGAACTCCTAAAGGATTCCGTTTTATTGGAGAACGGCCAACTCCTGAACCAGGAAAAGGCGACTTCAGATGGATGACATTGGCTAATCAATTAAAAGACTGCAGGGCAATTCTTGTAGGTGGTGTTGGTGAAAATCCAACAAATATTTTAAGGCTTTCCGGGATCCGTGTCATTCAAATGACAGGCCTTATTGATGAAGGGTTGGAAGCAGTATTTAATGGTAAACAATTAAAAACTGTAAAAAAAGCCGATGCGTTTAAGTGTGGGGAGTCTTGCAGGGGTAGTGCTCAGGGTTGTGCATAAATAGTGTTTGTAAGAAAACATCAATATCTGCGTTATGCTCGTCAGAAAAATGCTCATTTACGAAAAGTAAACTGCGCTTTTTCTGACTTCACAAGCCTTGATCTTGACGTTTTCTTATCAAACACTAAGAGTATTCTTGCCATTTTTAATTAAACTACAAAAGCTATTTTATAAAATCACTAAATGTAACATATTTAATACTTTAACTTATGAAGAAACCGACTTTTCAAATTTTGGTATGTAATTCTTATAGACTAACTGCCGTAAATTCACAAGGCACTTGTAATAAAAAAAATGCACCGCAAATGGTTCAATATTTGACAGAAGGAGCCTCGGACAGAGGACTTGATGCTACTATAACCGTAACTGGTTGTATGAATATTTGCGCGCAAGGTCCTATAGTGGTTGTGCAGCCACAGAATGCCTGGTATGGCGGGATCGAATCAGAAGAACAGATGGATGAAATTCTTGATTCAATTGAAAACAATGTAATGATAGAAAAATATAAGATTTCTGATTAACTTTTATAAGTTCCGGTAATGTTTAAACAGCTATATCTGATCGATTCTACTCTTCGTGATGGTGAACAAGCACCTGGGGTTGTTTTTCACCTGGATGAAAAATTGCATATTGCTGCCTTACTCGAAAAGACTAATATACCTGAAGTTGAAGTAGGTACACCAGCAATTGGTAAACAGGAAATTGATGATATCAAAACCATTGTTAATGCCGGTTTTAATTTCAAAACTCTTGCCTGGTGCAGAGCAAGCAAAGCTGATATTGATGCAGCTGTTCAATCAGGAACTCAAGGCGTGAATATATCATTCCCGGTATCAGATATTCATTTAAATGCCATGGGCAGGAACAGGCAGTGGGTTATTGATACAATGCATGAAGTTGTAAGATATGCATCTTCCAGTTTTGAATATATTGCTATTGGTGCCCAGGATGCTTCACGTGCCGATTTATCATTTTTAATTGAATTTATCGGTGAAGCTGTCCGGTTAGAAGTTGCCAGAGTACGGATTGCTGATACGGTAGGTATTCTAAATCCTATCACTACGTCTGATCTGTTTTTGATTATTAAAAATATTTTTCCTGATGTTACTTTTGAATTTCATGCCCATAACGATTTGGGTATGGCTACTGCAAACACGCTCACAGCATTAAGTGTTGGAGTGGAATGTTCCAGTGTTACTGTTAACGGACTTGGAGAACGTGCAGGTAACGCAGCACTCGAAGAAGTCGTAATGGCACTGGAATTAAGCAGTTCATTGCATCATTGTATTCAAACTGCAGTATTTGGAGAGTTATCACAATATGTAAGTAAGGCATCAGGTATACCAATACCTGTTAATAAACCGGTTACAGGTAGTAAAGCATTGAGTCACGAATCGGGTATACATACCAACTTATTACTAAAGAACAGAGAAACTTACCAGATAATAAAAGCATCACATATTGGACTGTCCGAACAGGATTTTGTATTTGGTAAACATAGCGGAAAAGCATCTTTGATTGCCTTTTTAGAACAAAATAATATAATATTGGGGAATAATGTCTATTATGATAAAATACTTGCTAAAATAAAGAATAATTCAAAAAAATTAAAAAGGTCACTTACAAGCATTGAAGTATTATCATTTGTACTAAAGGAAATTATTTAACAAATAATTGGTATATTAAAATTGGATATATTGGTAAATTAAATTTACAGATAAACTTTATGAAAGATTATAGTTATATTGATCTCATTACCAAATTAACGAATGAAGTTAAACATGCTTCAATAATCCCATCTGATTTATTCGAAACTTACGGTGTAAAACGTGGATTAAGAAATGCGGATCATTCGGGTGTATTGGTTGGATTAACCAATATTGGCGATGTAGTAGGTTACAAGAAGGAAAACGGACAATTGATTCCTATTGACGGCCAATTAATATATAGAGGCATCAATGTAGAAGATTTGGTAACTGGTGCAAAGGATCAAAACAGGCATGGCTTTGATGAAGTTGTTTATCTTTTATTATCAGGAAAACTTCCTACTATAACTGAATTAGTTGAATTTATGCATTATATGGGTTCATTGCGAGATCTGCCTGACAGTTTTACCAATGATATGATCCTTACTCTTAAAGGAAATAATATAATGAATATGCTTGCAAGGACCGTATTGGGAATTTATACTCTCGATACTAAAGCTGAAGTTAGTTCAGTTGAAAATATTGTAGATCAGTCTCTTAATTTAATTGCTAAACTTCCGACAATTATAGCATATTCTTATCATGCAATGCGTCATGCATATCAACGAAAAACACTTTCAATCCGGCATCCTAACCCGGAATTAAGTACTGCGGAAAATTTCCTGCTAATGCTCAAGGGAGAAGAAAAGTACACAAAGCTGGAAGCTGATATTTTAGATCTTGCACTTATTCTTCATGCCGATCATGGAGGAGGAAACAATTCTGCTTTCACAATAAGGGTAACGAGTTCTACAGGAACAGATACTTATTCTGCTGTTTCTTCTGCAATAGCTTCACTAAAAGGTCCCCTCCACGGCGGGGCTAACCATGAAGTACTTGGCATGATGGAAAATATCAAGGAAAATGTAAAACACTGGAATAATGAATCTGAGGTAAAAGATTATTTATATAAAATATTAAAAAAGGAAGCTTTTGACGAGTCAGGTAAAATTTATGGTATAGGACATGCTGTCTACACAATTTCAGATCCAAGGGCAATAATGTTAAAACAAATGGCAAGAGACCTGGCGATGGAAAAAGGAAGACTTGAAGAATTTGAGTTGTACGTGAGTATTGAAAAATTAGCACCACAAATATTTTACGAATTCAAAGGCGATAAAACAGCCAAAAGAGTTTGTGCTAATGTAGATTTTTTTTCAGGTTTTGTATACAATTGTATTGGAATTAAAGAAACGGTTTATACTCCCTTATTTGCAATGTCGCGTATTGCCGGTTGGTGTTCTCACAGGTTGGAGGAATTAATATTCGATTCCAGGAGAATTATCCGGCCTGCCTATAAAGATGTATTTGGCAAACAACCTTATGTTAATTTATTGGATAGAAAATAGTTAAGTCAATCCTACTAAAATGTAATCTTCGCTTTAAAAGGTTACATATATGTGTATAAATTTAATAATTAAAATTATTAAAACGCTAATAATTAATAATATAAAATTTGGCACACTTTTTATAATATATATAATATGAAACATCCAATTTTTTCAACAATAATAATGATAAAACAAGAATAACATGAAAATAATAATACCCGTAACAGATAATAGCGAAGGTAACAGCATAATAGTTAGTGGTTTTCATAATACTAATTTTGTTTGTATTTATGATAGCACTGCCAATAATTACCAATGGTTTAACAAAAAGGAAATAAGCATTAATGAAGGTAATTTGAGTATTCAGTTAAAGTTGAAAGGCATTTCCACAATTATTACCAGTGAGATTGAACTCATGACCTTATCTCTGTTTAATGATGTTGGTTTAAAGGTATATAAATCAGAAACAGATAGTATTGAAGAAAACATAAAGTTGTTTGAATTAAATCAACTCACTCTTTTTCCTGTAAAATCAGCAATTGGTGTAATTAGTTGCGATTGCAAAAGCTCACACGATATATCATTTAATTAAAATCAATTATGTTAAATAGAAAACTAAACTGGCATACATGGCTTAAAGATGGCGATGATTACCGAAAAGCAGTATCGCCCAAGTCAACAAAGCGATTTGGTACCGACATCCGTTATAATTTAATTTCAATGTCTTTAGAAAGTTATATCATGGCAATAATGGATTTTTATAAAACTTTACCTGAAAATCACACTTTTTTGGACCTTATTTCTGCCTTGGAGACAGTTATACCAATTGACGGTATTCTAAAAAAACGAATCTTAAAATACGAGAGCATTCAATCTATTTGCTCTATTGATAAGTATTCACGAACAAACCCATCAGAAGATGAAATAATTGACTTGACCGGGGCAATTGATCAAATTAGTGTTATTGCCCACAATATCTGTATGGTTACTGTTTAAAATATAATGGAACCATTTTATCCAGGATAAGATAATCGCGATAATGTAACCATCGGATGGCTTGAAAAAAACAAAGACTTGCCAGTTGAGAAATTACGGTCGGATAATAGATATAATAGTTTAAGAGGATTAAATATTCTTAGGGATTTTTGAAATATACCCGGTATTATGGATATTCCTATTGCTGAATCCTCTGTCAGTAAATATTTTATCGGGAGTACCATTAAATGTGATTGTCCCGTTATCGAGACAAAGTACCCTTGATGCAAGCCTGCAAACTTCATTAATATCATGACTTACAATAATGGTTGTTCCATGCGATAATTCATGTGCCTGGACAATTTCACCCTGGAGTGCCAGGCGCATTTCATAGTCCAGTGAAGAAAGAGGTTCATCAAGTAATAAAAGGTTAGGTTTACGAGCAAGGGCCCTTGCCAGGGCTAAACGTTGTTTTTGTCCACCAGATAACTGGTCTGGTTTACGTTTTATAAATTCACTTAAGCCAAATGTATTTATCAAATCATTTACAATGGTATAATCCTTGATTGTTTGTGCATACTGAATGTTTTGTTCAACTGTCATATTCGGAAAAAGCGCGTAATCCTGAAACATTAAACTAATATTCCTTGCCTGAGGTGTAAGGTTGATTTTATTCTTAGAATCGAACCAAACATTATTTCCAAATTTCACAAATCCCCTGTCAGGTTTTGTGAGTCCGGCCAATATTCTCAAAAGAGTAGTTTTACCTGAACCTGACGAACCAAATAAAGCTACCAGCTCTCTCCCCTTAATTTCTGTATTAATGGCCAGTTTTATTTTACCTTCGTTAGTAAACATTAACTTTTCGATATCAATAGTAATTATATCATCCGCCATGTATCATATTTTTTATTTACACTGTAAATAGTTGTAAGTAATACAAATGAAATTACAAAAAGTATAAATGCATACCTGTTGGCGGTTGAGAAGTTTAAAGCCTGTACTTCATCATAGATAGCAATTGATGCAACACGGGTCTGGCCTGGCATGTTGCCTCCAACCATTAATACAACACCAAATTCTCCTATACTGTGAGCAAATGTTAGTGCAATGCCTGTAATAACAGATGATTTAATGTTGGGAACCAAAACTTTTAAAAAAGTTGTCATTTTTGATTTACCAAGAGTATACGAAGCTTCGCGCAAACTATCTGGCAATAAACGCAATCCATTATGAAGGGGTTGTACCATAAATGGTAAACTAAATATTACAGATGCAATTAATACACCTTCAAAGGTAAATGCAAGATTTAAATCAAATGTTTTTCTTAGAAATGCCCCAAACCAGTTATGTGGACTGTATATAATCAACATATAATAACCAATTACGGAAGGTGGTAATACCATAGGCATACTGACCAGAGCTTCTATTACAGGCTTAATTTTTACTTTCGAATAAGTTAACCAATAAGCTATTGGAAATCCAATAATTATTAAACTTAATGTTGTTAAAAAAGCAAGTTTAAATGTCACCCATAATGTTTGAATAAATTGAGCATCCATAATAGTCAGGGCACTTTAAACCCATATTTTTCAAATAGAAGTTTACAATCATTACTAAACAAAAATTTCACAAATTTCATTGCTTCAGGATTACTATTTCCACTTTTTAAAATTACTAAAGCTTGTTCAATAGGTTTGTAACTCTTTTCATCCAAAATATATACTGAACCCTTCATATCCGGATCCACGGTAAGAGCTTGGGCTATAAAACCGACTTCAGCATTACCTGTTTGAACGTATTGAGCTGCCTGTGAAATATTATCGGCATATACAATTTTATTTTTTACTTTATCAAATATATTGTAATATTTCAAACATTCTATTGCCCTTTCACCATAAGGTGCAACTTCAGGTTTAGCAATTGAAATACGGTGAACTGAGCTTTCAGTAAGAATGTTGACTCCTTTTGATAAATCCAAAGTATTACTCCACATAACAAGCATACCATAAGCATATACCTGGACATCACTTGAAATAATTCTTTGTGTTTTAAGTTTATCGGGATATATTCTGTCTGCCGACATAAATATATCGAAATCTTCTCCATTAGATATTTGCTGAAACAATGCACCGGATGATCCTATAGTTATTTCTATTACTGTACCGGGATTTAGTTTTATATATCTGGTCTTTATATCTTCAAGAGTAAACCTGAGATTTCCGGCAGCAGCAATTTTTATAATTTGCCCTTTAATATTTATAGAAAAAACTATTAAAAACAATATCAACAGTTGTCTCATTTTACTTTTTATAATATTTATCATTATATTTTAAATAATAAGAAATGTTAAATTACATATAAACCAATCCTATATAAAATTAAACCTTATGTTATATTAATAATTAACTTCTAATCTTAGAAAGAACACAAATCAAAATCCCGATTTATAACTGATAAAAATTTATTCATCTTATCTTCTTTTATTTCAATCAATTGAATTACCTGCAAACCAAAATTGGTAATCCTGCAGCCTCCTCCGTCAATCCCTCCTTTATAACTTATTATCAAAGGTAAAGGGGAAATATGATTCATCTTATTTAAAATATTCCAGGCATGTTGATATGAAATTCTCAAATTCTGAGATGCAGCATTTAATGAACCATCTTTTATAATTTGCTTGAATAACTGATATTGTTTAGGCCCTATAAACAATTCATCCCCTTTCATAATCCGGATATTGCCTTCAATATTGAACTGCGACCGATTATTCATTTAATAAATATTGAAATATTACTATTTTCCAATCATTACTTCAGTTGATTTTATAATTGCAACCACATCATCACCCTTTTTAAGGTCCAATTCCTTAACACTGTCAGTTGTAATAACCGAAGTAATTTTATTGCCATTCCCGATATCAACAGTAACCTTTGCCATCACTGCTCCCTCTTTAATATCAATCACTTTACCATTTATATTATTACGTGCACTAATTTTCATAGCTTTAAATTTTTAATTATTTCTACTATTTGTATTTTAAAAATACTAAATTATATAATTAATAATTAAGATTATTTATTAAACCTTTAAGAAAAATTTAATTTTCTCTAAGGTTACTTAACTACTTTTCCATAACTTATTTTTAGTCCATCCCATTATTGTATACATTCTTCGCGGTATTGAAAATATAATAGAATGTTAGACGTGGAACAAAATCATAATCAAATTTAGCATGTGCTGCACGTGACGGAACATTTACCAAACTTTTAAAATTATCTGCCCATATATTCGGCATAATATGAAAACGTTTAACAGGAGTATAATCCAAGGCAAGAGTGTAGAATATTTGTCTTGAAAATACTGCTGCCTGGTTTATTTGATTTGCATTAAGTACAAATGGTGATGTTACTGTTGTAACAGTACCTGGCTGGATATAAGCAGGTAAAATGATTGATGGCACGGAAGTGTAAGTATCTGAATTATGATACAGGATGTCAGGATTGTATATATCCAACCGGGCGAAAAAATTAAGGTTTTCTAATATTTTCCCTGACATAAATCCAGACCAACCAAACATTACTACATCTTTAAATACAGGGTTTGTCGGAGTTGAAACCGATAATTTTGCGCTATTCGTCCAATACTGGGTAAATACTTCAGTGCCAATACTAAATTTGTTGGCTTTAAAGTTAAAATAACCTTTGTACAAATGTTCTGTTTGGGTTACCGGACTAAGTACCACAGTATTGAAGTTACTATTAAGCCCTAATGTGATTTTTTGTTGCATTATACTGGCATAGATGTTAACCCTGATAGTTTTATACCCGTCATTCTCCGGTTTGGCATTATTACCGTTACCAAACTCAATCATGTAGCCTATAATATTTGGCCTGAACGAATCACACGAAGTTCCCCGCCATATATTTCCTTCTAATTCAACGCCTAAATCAGATACATTATCGTTGTTGTGCATATCGATAATTGTCCTTTCAATAGCACGGTAGCGCATAAGAGGTTCAGTACCAAATGGAACGGGAGCATAAGTAGGGGTTACAAGCTGACCAATAATTAAATTATTCATGGGAAAAATGTCAGACCATTTGACATAGGCAAATTTTAAATAAGTTGTGTTGTAACCATTTGCATCCAAATTTTGTTCATGAGCTAAAACCATATAACCTGTTAACTTTGGTGCAAATTGATAATCGTAACCCAAATATAAACGCCGTATTTGAAATGCATTTGCTGAGGTGGCATTACTGGTTGTATTATTGGAAGGTGAATAAGGTTTATATTGTACATTACCTGCACCTCTGCCCAAAGAGTCAGTGTGTGCCATATAATAGTAATCACCAAAAACATAACCCCATAAATTTCCGGACGGTTTAAATTCAGAAGTTTGTCCGTAAATAACAAATTCAATTGAAAATAAGATCAATAAGAACAATAATAGATTTTTCATAATTCAAATTTTTTAGTTTGTAAAATTGAATCGGTTAATAATAAAGTTATATCGATATAAACTCAAAAAGATAACGCAAAGCAAAAAATAGACTTTTCATTAATTAGTTTTAAACAATTATAATGCCAATAATATATCAGATTTATAATGAACTAATTACGCAATATATTGCATTTACAATTCCAACTTTTATGTAGATTAATTTAATAAAAGCTACTTAAATGTAATAAAGGTTAATAAAAGGTTAATATTTTACTAACACCCCCCTTTTAATTGACTAATATATTTTAAATAAGCAATAATTTATGTATATTTACCATTATAATATTAGCATATTTTATTAAAAAATATAAAAATATGAAAACATACCCTTATGATGTTGTGTCATCTGATTTATTCGGAAGCTATTCTGAAAAAGAGGGTCTTCTGGATGAAGTTTTCAGTCCTAGTAAAGGTTCATACAAGCTTTACGAAAAGTTGCTTTCCATGTTTTCAATTTATTCAGGCCAGGAATTTGCAATATTAAATGATTATGCTAAAAAATCTTTTTTGGCGAGGGGTATAACTTTTACAACATACTCAAATAACCCAAAAGGAAACGAACGTATTTTTCCTTTCGATCTGTTTCCGAGAATTATACCATTATCAGAATGGAATTTGATTGAACATGGATTAATCCAGCGAAATAAAGCTATTAATTTATTCCTATTCGATATTTATCATGATAAACACATTCTTAAGGACAAGAAAATTCCGGTTGATTTGATTTTATCATGCGGTAATCTCAATAAATATATGGACGATTTTGTACCGGCTGGTAATATCTATAATCATATTTCAGGTACTGATATTATAAAACACAACGATGGAAATTATTATGTGCTGGAAGATAACATCAGGTGTCCTTCAGGTGTCAGTTATGTTTTGGCCAACCGGGAAGCAATGAAAAAAACCTTATCTAAAATATTTTCACAGTTTAAAATTGCATCCGTGGCCGATTATCCCGAAGCATTACTAGAAACTATGCAGTCAGTGCGTCCAAATATTGATTATAACCCTGTTTGTGTGCTACTTACGCCAGGTATATATAACAGTGCATATTACGAGCATTCTTTTCTGGCACAAAGTATGGGAATTGAATTAGTTGAAGGAAGGGATTTATATATCGAAAACGATATTGTATATATGCGCACAGTTTATGGAGCCAGAAAAGTTGATGTAATATACCGGAGGGTTGACGATGAATATTTGGATCCATTGGTATTCAGACCCGATTCTACACTGGGAGTCCCCGGATTAATTAATTCCTACCGTAAAGGTAATGTAGCCCTCTTAAATGCAATTGGCAATGGTATTGCTGATGATAAGGCAGTTTACGTATATGTGCCTGAAATGATAAAGTACTATTTGGGAGAAGATCCTATTTTAAATAATGTCCCTACATATCGGTGTGATTTACAAAATGAACTGAAATATGTATTAGAAAACATCAAAAATCTCGTAGTTAAACCTGTGGATCAATCCGGAGGCTACGGAATTTTAATAGGCAGCCAGGCAACCAATGAAGAAATAGAATTACAAAAGAATAAAATACATTCAAATCCCAGAGGATTTATTGCGCAGCCCATTATGAGCCTTTCTGTACTTTCCACCTTTATTGAAGGACAAAATGAATTTCAACCAAGGCATATTGATTTAAGGACTTTTACTTTATTGGGAAAAGAAAAAGAGTATGTATTAAAAGGAGGCCTTTCAAGAGTTGCTCTCAAAAGTGGCAGCCTTATAGTGAATTCCTCCCAGGGTGGAGGTTCTAAAGACACCTGGGTTATAGAGTCAGACGAAATAAATTAACTTTAAGGTAAATATTATATTTTTGTTAAAATTAAACATAGTTAATTATGTTAGCACGAGTTGCCGAAAATTTATTTTGGTTTGGCCGTTATCTGGAGCGAAGTGAACATTTGGCAAGGTATCTGAGTGTCCAGTATTTTTCTTCAATAGATGTTCCTTATATCCAGCAACGTGAAAGATCAATACTTTCTATTCTTGAAATGGTAGGAATGCAAACAGATAACGACAAACCTCTGGAAGAAGAAGTTTTGGTAGCTGTTGCACTGGATGAAAATAATCCTGTTTCCATTCTTTCTTCGGTTTACTCAGGACGTGAAAATGCCAGAAGTGTAAGAGATTCCATTTCAAATGAGCTCTGGGAGGCTATGAACAATTATTATCTTTTCGTTGCCGGATACCCTGTGGATGTTTATAAAACAAAGGGTCTATACGATTTTACTACTAATGTAATTACAAATTGCACAATTGTAAGAGGTAAAATTGAAAATACATTAATGCAGGATGTTACCTGGAGATTTATCCATCTTGGTATAAATCTTGAAAGGGCAACACAGGTAATAAGGATATTGTTAAGCAAAATTAAGGATATTAATGCTCTAAATGATTATAAATTAGGCGATTCACTTGAACTTCAGCAATGGAATATCCTCCTTGATTGCCTGGAAGCCAAGGATATGTGCCGTAAATTTTATAATGCCCTTCCAAACAGGTTAAATACACTGGAATTTCTTTTATTAAATCCAGAATTTCCAAGGTCAGTTTCTTTTAATCTGACACTTGTGCACGAATTGTTAAAAGCCATAAGCCAAAAAAAACAATTCTCAAAAACATCCCTTGAATATAAAGTTGGCAAAGATATTAACCATTTCAGGTATCTTGAAGTGGAGGAAGCGGATGTTAATATTATTTCATTCCTCGAGGAAACACTTCTGAAAATTAACCTCTTTGCCAATTTAATTGTGGAGGAGTATTTTACTTATTAATGACATTATATACCATAACATATGAGACCGAAAATTATTATACCAGACCTGTTAGAGAAGCTGTTATAGAATTGATGGTATTACCTGAAAACAATACTGATCAAAAATGTTTGTACTTTAATATTGAAAATTCACTTGAAGTAAAACCCCAATACTCTACATCACTATTTGGAGCAACTTTAATTCGTTTCAAAATACCCGGCAAGTTTTGTTCTTTTAAAGTAAAAGTCATATCTACTGTCGAAAAAGAAAATGTGAACCCTTTTAACTTAAATGGTTTGTTAACAGATCAACAAGATAAAATATTAAATGATGAGGACTTTAAAATTAATTATTTTCGGTACTTGTCGTTCAGCGAATTTACATCTCCAAATAAGACCATATTTCCTAAGGAAACTTTCAGATATCACAATGAAGATCATTTTCAATACCTACAACGTATAAATAATTGGATAAACAGTTATATAAAATACCAAATTGGTGTTACAACAACACATACAACTATTGATGAAATACTAAACATGAAAGCTGGAGTTTGTCAGGACCAGGCTCATTTGTTTATTGCTTTAATGAGAGCAAACCAGATTCCTGCACGTTATGTGTCCGGCTATTTAAGCCAGGGGACTTCATATAATGGCAATTTAGCAATGCATGCATGGGCCGAAGCATATTTACCTGGTAACGGATGGATTGGATTCGATCCGTCAAACAATATTTTATCAAATGTTAATCATATAAAAGTAGGCCATGGACTTGATTATACTGACTGTATGCCTATCAGGGGAATCATTGTTGCAAAAGGTCTTGGTTCCACTGAATACAAAGTAAATATTACTGAACAGCTTAATCAATAACAACTAAATTTCCCTTATATCCACTGCTACTTTCATTTTTTGTTTACCATTACTGTAAATTACTCCTTTCAAAGGTGGAACATCATAATAATCACGGCCCCAAGCTAATAATATATGTTGGTTTTCAGGTATCTGATTATTAGTCGGGTCAAAGTCTATCCATCCAAATCCAGGAATAAAAATTGAGAACCACGCATGTGAAGCATCAGCGCCAAGGAGTTTTTCTTTGCCTTCAGGTGAAAAAGTGTTGATATAACCACTTATATACCTTGCAGGAAGTCCCACTGATCTTATACAAGCAATGGCAACATGGGCAAAATCCTGACACACTCCTTTTTTTTCCATAAAAACCTCATTAATTGGTGTAGAAACATTGGTATAACCAGGAATAAATTGAAAATCGGAGTGAATACGTTCCATTAATTCAAATGCTGATTTAAAGATGGAACGATTCGGTTGAAATGATTTTCTTGAATATTCTTTTATTTCATCGGAGACTTTTCTTATAAAAGGTGATTCTAAAATAAATTGTCTCGCATCAAGAATTTCCGGATTTGTTTTTTGTAATTCATTTAATGCTTCAAAAAGTGTAATTCCATTAAATGATGTTGAAAATAAAGAATTGTTATATGTGACATAATTTCGTGAAATTTTAGTCATTGTTCTTACAATTAACTTATTATGTGGATATTGTATTGAAAATCTGGTAACATTATTACCAAAAAAATCAATTCTTTCTGTAATTTCAGTTGGGGAAGGTATTATTTCAATATCGAATTCAAGCAATTGTTGCTCCATGTTTTCCCGAGGTTTTAATATAGCAAGGTTATGACAATAATTAACATAATTGTCATAAATATATTCTGTAGAATGAGAAAGTGAATATATCATGTTTTATATTGGTACGTATTGATTAACTAATTGGTTTTGTGTGTAAATATGACTAAAATATGTATTTGAAACAGCCAATGAGGTGTTATTAAGTAATTCACTGATTTCAAGCAGTAAATTATCTAACTTATTTCTTACCAAACTGTTTTCTTCTGTCTTTATCAATTCAATTGAATTAGCCAGCCGGATTTTAGAAAATGCCTCAAATACATATTTTTCGTAATCGGTAAGTTCATGTGTAATTTTAGATTGAGGAAGTAACGCAAGGTCTTTATTAAGCCTGTTTAATTTATATGAAAGCGATCTTGGATATTTAAGGTCAAGTATTATCAAATCGATTACATTTTCAAGTTTGATATATGTTTTATAACTGTACCTGTATATATTGAGGCTTTCATGACTCGTAAGCAGCGATTCAAGTATTTCATATTCTACTTGTTCGCTCTGTTTTACAATTAATAATGCCCTGCATTTTGAAATATTCAATATGCTTTGCTCCAGTTGTAACCCAATAAAATATAATAGTAATCCCTGTTCAATTAAGATACTTTCCTCAACCAGGCCCATAAATGCTATGAGCCTGGTTATTAACTGATCCAGCAATTGAATAATATCCCTGATTTGTATTTTTGTGTCATTTTGCAGAGTTTCCCAAATTTTTTCAATCCGGTCAAATACCCTCCACATATCGGCAGACCAAAGATTGCGAATCGAAAAGTAGGAGCTTGTAAACATTGATATCGTGGATGATAAACTTCCGGGCCTTGTTTTATCTAATATAACAGAGAGAATTTCAGAATATTCATCGACACTGATATTTTTATCCTTTTGAATAATAAATCCGGGATAGGTTCCTGTAATATGTGTTACAGCCTGAAATAAAAGTTGTAAACTTTGTGAGTGTGGTTTTCGTTCATTAAACTGAATATAAGTCATTTGCTTTAATACCATACGAATAAACCTTGCAACAGTAAGAGTACGACCAACATATCTTCCGGCCCAGAATAAGTTTTCGGCCGTATGACTGGGCAAATCATCGAGACCTGAAATACTGATAGTTGTTTTATTATTCCATAATGAGGAATTATCAGCCTGTTCTTCAGTATCTTCTATTATCCAAATATCTTTGTTGGTCCCTCCTTTTTGATTTGACACCATTATCTCGCCTCTTTCACCTGCAACTCGAACTAAACCACCCGGCATAACGCAATATTCCTGTTTATTTGCAATCGAAAAGGTTCGCCATACTGAATTACGTGGTTCAAATTGTTGGTTAACAAAAGTTGGAGAAGTAGAAAATCCAATTTTTTCCTGGGCAACAAACCGGTATGGTCTGTCGGAAATTTCCCTGTGCAAATCATCAAGCCCGGCTTTACTCATTTGTTCTCCAAAGAATATACTTGCCGGACTCGATCTGTCAATTCTTTTAACTATTAAACCTGATAAATGTTCAAGTACATATTTTTTTTCATTTTCCTGTCCACACCACCATGATGGTATTTGTGGTAATATAAGTTCTTCGTTTAGAAAATACCAGGATACTCCATTTATAAAAGGAATTAATCCAGGGTTTTCAAGGATCCTGCTTCCTATTGGGTTTATTACCAATACGTTTCCCTGCCTTATAACTTCCAATAAACCTGCGACACCCAGATGGGAATCTTCCATTAATTCAAGAGGATCAGAATACATATCGTCTACCCTTCTCAGTACAACGTCGATGTGTTTCAGACCTTTTAAAGATTTCATCCATAATTTACTATCACGGACATTTAAATCATTTCCTTCCACCAGGGGATAGCCAAGAAATGATGCTAAGAATGCATGTTCAAAATAGGTTTCATTGTGCGGACCAGGACTTAAAATAACAATATTGGGATTATCTTTTTTACCAGGACTTGAACCAACTAAAAGTTCATTAAATTGTTGGAAAAAACCGGAAAGCTTTTTAACATGCATATTTTGAAACAAATCGGGCATTACGCGACCCATTGTAAGCCTGTTTTCCAATGCATATCCCATTCCGGACGGAGCCTGTGTCCTGTCATTTATAACCCACATTCGTCCATCCGGGCCCCTGGCTATATCCATTGCATGAATAAGTAAATGTTTGTTTGTATTATAGAAAATCTGATCGCACTGTCTTAAAAATCCGCGATGACTATAAATAACTTCCTGTGGGATAATTCCGTTTTTTATGAGTTCCCGTTTACCATATATATCTTTTATAATTAAATTTAGTATTTCAGTACGTTGTTTAATTCCTTTTTCTATAGTTTTCCATTCCCGATCATGAATAATTAATGGCATAACATTCAAGTTCCAGGGTCTGTTTAATCCATTTGGATCGTTATACACATTATAAGTAACTCCATTTTCACTCAAAAACCAATTCAAATCATTTTGTATTGACACAAGTCCTTTTGTACCAATATTATGTATGTTTGAAACTAATGCATTCCAATTTGGATTCAATTCCATAGATGCTGATAGCATTTCATCATAGCTATCATTACTAAAATAATTATTAAACATGGTAAAAATACTATCAGTCATAAGTTTTAGCTTATTTTCCAATTTTGACGAAGA
This sequence comes from uncultured Bacteroidota bacterium, assembly GCA_963846585.1. Classification (GTDB taxonomy): domain Bacteria; phylum Bacteroidota; class Bacteroidia; order Bacteroidales; family JAAUTT01; genus JAAUTT01. The sequence goes on along the minus strand of CAWJWO010000015.1, from coordinate 474,327 downwards.
TCAAGTGTATGCGGAAATTCAATACTTAGCGGGATTTCCCGGTAATCAAATGTTTTTATTATTTTATGGCCCTCAACTTTTCTTATTATAGTACTTGTTGTTTCAGTTTGTTCCACAGGTAAAATTTCTCCCTGTGAATGGCCTATGTCCCAGAACCTGTTTATTCTTCTTGATTCCGCCTCAAGGCTGTTTACCGGAAAAGTATCATATGACAAGCCTCCGGGGTGAGATACAAAATATGTACATCCTCCTATTGATCTTTGATTCCATTTATCCAACAGATCAAAAACCAAAGGAGCATCAACTCCAATAGTCGGATGTAATGATGACCATGGGTTCCAGGCTTTATATCTTATACCTGAAACATATTCTCCTTCCTTACCTGTGTATGTTAAAGGAATTTTTATTCCATTACACGTAAGTACATATCTTTCAGCTATGAAATCGTTTACTTTAACTTGTATTCTTTCCATTGACGAATCTACATATCTTGCTGTTCCCCTTCCCGTCATTTCTTCTCCCAGGACCTGCCATGGTTCAATTGCCATGCTTAAATGCATTTGTACCCCATTTATATTAACCATTCCATAAATAGGGAACCGAAATTCGAAAAAAGGATCGAACCATTCAGGCTTAAATGGATATCCTGCTTCATTTAGTTGAGTTACAATATCCCGAATATCTTCTTTAACATAATGTTCCATTAAAAATTTGTCATGTAATTCTGTTCCCCATCGCACCAGTTTATGCTTATATGGTTTCTTCCAAAACCATGCTATTAGGGTACGGACCAGCAACATTTGCAAAAGGCTCATTTGGGCATGGGGAGGCATATCGAAAGCACGTAATTCAAGAATACCTAAACGGCCTGAAACTGAATCAGGCGAATATAATTTATCGATACAAAATTCTGATCTGTGAGTATTTCCTGTTATATCGGTAAGCAAATGTCTGAATAGCCTGTCAGTTGTCCAAAAGGGAATGTCTTTTGTTTTTGGAATTTGACTGAAAGCAATTTCCAGTTCATATAAATTTTCAAAACGGCCTTCATCTACCCTGGGGGCCTGACTGGTAGCCCCGACAAAAGATCCTGTAAACAAATAGGATAAACCGGGATGGTGTTGCCAGAATGTCAGTAAACTCTGCAACAGTTCAGGATTACGTAATATTGGACTATCAGAAGGTTTATTTCCACCGATTGTAACATGATTTCCACCTCCTGTGCCGGTATGTTTTCCATCGAGCATAAATTTTTCAGTACCTAATCTTGATAATCGTGCTTCCTCATACAGAGTCATTATTGTTTCTGTTAATTCTTTCCAGTTCTTTGAAGGATGGATATTAACTTCAATTACTCCAGGATCAGGTGTTATTTTAATTTTTTCCAGACGGTTATCAAATGGAGGTTCATATCCTTCAATTATAACAGGAATTGATAATTCTTTAGCAGTAGCTTCCAAAGAAGCGATTAAATCCAAAAATAATTCCAGGCTATCTACAGGTGGAAGAAAAATATGTAACTTTTTGTCTCTAACATCTGCACAAATGGCTTTCCTTGTAAAAACTGAAGGTTCGGCTTCATCAGATTTACTAAAATTTTGTGATCTTCTTTTTTTAATTAATTCGGAATAATCTCCTAATTTCTCTGGTTCAGAATATAAATCAGGTTCATATATGTGCTCTGTTTCTAAAATTGGATTGATTATGAGCGATTCCAGAGGTAAACGTAATCCAATTGGCGAATTCCCTGGAATCAAAAATAAATGTTTTCGTCTGAATTCCCATTTACATGTTATCCATTTGATTTTATACCAGCTTAGGGGCAATATATATCCAACGGGTTTATCCATTCCGTGATTAAGAATATCACTTAATTTTTGACGTACTAAAGGATCTTCAGGATTGCTTTCTAAAGGATCAACATCCAGAGGCAATTTCCCTTCCTCCCATAAAAAGTAAAATATATCTTCATATGCAGGCAATAAATATTGTGAGCTACAACCCAGATATCTGGCAAGTGTTTGTAAGAATAATTCCGGTGCATTATTATCCAAAATATATTTTTCATTAAATGAACAAAGTAGTTTTTGGTTTATCCAAATTGGCTTTCCATCTTTTCGCCAATAAATTCCAATTTGCCAGCGGGGTAAAGGTTCACTTGGGTACCATTTACCCTGAGTATGCTGAATCATGCCTCCTTTTGTAAACTTATCAAGTAACCTTCCCGCCAATGTACCTGCAAGAATTCTTTTATTAGTACCATTAGCTTCGGTATTCCATTCGGCTGTTTCCATATCGTCAATTGACACAAAAGTGGGCTCACCTCCCATGGTAAGTCTCACATCATTATTGTTCAAATCTTCATCTACTTTAAAACCAAGATTGTAAATATCGTTCCATTGATCAGTTGTATAAGGTTTGGTGACCCTTGGTGATTCAAAAATTCTTTTTACAGTGTTATCATAAAAAAATTCGGTATTGCAAACATCTGTAAAACCCGTGATTGCTGCAGCACTTTCGAATGATGGTGTACAAGCAAGTGGAATATGTCCTTCACCTGTTAAGAGACCTGAAGTCGCATCCAGACCTATCCATCCGGCACCAGGTAAATACACTTCTGCCCATGCATGCAGGTCAGTAAAATCCTTTTCAGGACCTGAAGGGCCGTCCAGGGATTTAATGTCTGTTGCAAGTTGTACAAGATAACCTGAAACAAAACGGGCACCAAATTCAAAATGACGAAGTGTTTGAACGAGTAACCAGGCAAAATCACGACACGAACCAGATCTTTTCTTAAGTGTAATTTCTATTGGCTGAACTCCTTGTTCCAACCTGATAGTATATGAAACATATTTATTTAGGCGTCTGTTTAATTCGATAAGGAAATCTATTGTTCTTCGAGGTGTTGTATCAATTGTTTCGAGCCACTGTGCAAACAAATCACTTTTTGGAATCTTTTCAAGATATGGGAGCAATTCCTTTTGTAGCGTTTCATCATACTTAAATGGGAAATCTATTGCCGATTCTTCAATAAAAAAATCAAATGGATTGATCGTTTTTAAATCAACAATAATTTCAACTTCAATTGATAGGGTTTTTGTTTTTTCTTTAAATATAAGTCTGGCTAAATAGTTACCAAATGGGTCCTGTTGCCAGTTAAAAAAATTATTTTCAGGTTTTATTTTAATCGAATATGCTTCAATAGGTGTACGGCTATGTGGCGCAGGCCTTAAACGAAAAATATGAGGAGAGAGGGTAACTAATCTGTCATATTTATATAGTGTTTTATGTGAAATTACAACTCTTAATGCCATTGAAATTAATATTATTAAGTTTTATTACTATAACAGAAAAATATATAAAATTGTTAAAGGTTATAATTGAAAAGTTAACAAAAACAGGTAATCCATAATTTACAATACTTTTTCAACAAACGGTCCTGCAATTGCCAGGTTTTCTGTCCTTCCAAGATCGTACCAAAAGTTTTGGGGATGAGGCCAGGTCAAAATGTCATTTTCAGAGGCAAGCCGAAGAAAGGAATCCATGATCGAAAATTTTCCGGTTTCAGTAATAAGGGTAAATATCTCCGGATCGAGCACATAAACACATGAAAATGCAATTGGAATAAGTTTTTCTGTGGTCTTCCGTGCAATTTTGGTTTCACCTGTTTGGTTATTTCTCCAGCCGCAAAGTTGTAACTCTTTATTTATCAATAATGACCTTGAAGTAATTCTGTCTTTAACTGCCAGGGTAGCCAAAGGTCTGTTTTTTAAATGGTATTCAAATAAGTCATTAATATTAAAATCAGTTAGTACATCTACATTATGCACTAAAAATGGTTTTCCGTCCCTGAAAAAATTACCGGCTTTAACGAGTCCCCCTCCAGTTTCAAGCAACTGAGATGTTTCATCAGATATTTGTATTGAAATATCAAAATTATTATGAAAGGCAAGAAATTCTTTTATTTGGTCTGCAAAATGATGAACATTAATAACTATTTCAGAAATTCCATACTTTTTTAAACGCCGGATTATAATTTCTAAAATTGGAATACCATTAACAGGAACAAGAGCTTTTGGTTTGGAAAAAGTATATGGCTGCAAACGGGTACCTAACCCTGCAGCCAAAATCATGGCCTTCATTGTAAATAATCTTAAGTAATTTGTTCTTTAATAGAACCAGGAACCAAGAGCCAGGAACCAAGATTTTATATTTCATTAAATTAAAGATAAGTAAATTCTATATTCGACAAATTATTATTACAAATCTTTTGCAGTTATATTTAGGATACATCACTATATCACTTTTCCCTGATAACAAAAAGCCAAGTCCTGGCTCCTGGCTCTTGGCTCCTGGTTCTGTTTATAAATGTCCTTCTACCTTAACCCTGGTGATATACTTAGAAATCTGCTGGCCTTCCTGTGATTTATTAAATTCTTTTTCAATCCGGCTATAAATCTTTAAGGCTTTTTTAAAGGCCCCGGTTTCTTCGAGGAGAATACCTGCACGCATGAGGTAAATTGGGGAGGTAAATTCATTTTTTACATGATCGGCTGCTCTTTCGTAATATTTAACCGCCTCATCGCTTTGATTAATTTCAGAGTAACAATCACCAATTGAACCAAGAGCAACACTTGAAATTAATTTATCGTCAAGGTCGAATTTTTTAAGATAATCAATAGCTAAATTGTATTTACCCAAATTTTTATAACATATTCCAGCATAATAAGTAGAAAGATTTGCTGATTTAGTTAACCTGTAATCATCAATAATATTTAAAAAACCGGGGTAATTGCCATCACCATTTAGCGCAAGCTTAAACGAATCTATTTCAAAATAATGTTCAGCTATATACATTTGTGATTCAGCTTTTTCCTCTTTTGGTTTGAGATAAAATCTTGTAAATCCAAAATATATTGCCACTATTGCCACTATAGCCCCTGCTATAATTGTAAGGCTTTTCCGGTTTTCTTCAATGTATTGTTCGGTTTTTCCTAAAGCAGTTTCAATACTCTCAATTTTATCTTCTGTACCTTCTTTTTTTGCCATAGACTTGTATTCTTAAAAATCAAACGCAAATGTAATTGTTTTGTTAATTATCTAAAACAATTGATCATAAATTTTAAAGAAAACAATAATCAATAATCAATTATATTTGTCAAATATCAAATTATTATGCATACCTGTCTTCGCAAACTTATTATATTGAATTTTAAAAATTATGAGGAAGCTTCCCTGGAATTTGATTCAAAAATAAACTGTTTTGTTGGTAATAATGGGATAGGCAAAACAAATATTTTAGATGCAATATATTATCTGTCACTATGTAAAAGTTTTTTTTCAGGCACTGATCATCAAAATTTAAAACATAACCAGGAATTTTTCGTGATTCAGGGAGAATATCTGCGTCAGGAGCAGCCTGAAAATATTTACTGTGGGGTGAAAATTGGACAACGAAAGGTTTTTCGCCGGAATGGAAAGGAATATGAGCGTCTTTCAAATCATTTGGGATTAATTCCGGTAGTTATGATTTCACCGTCTGATAGTAGTTTGATTCTTGAAGGCAGTGAAGTCAGAAGAAAATTTATCGATGTAGTTCTTTCACAGTTTGATAATCAATATCTTGAATATATATTGCGATATAATCGCGCTCTTGTTCAACGAAATCAGATATTAAAGGATTCAGAACAAAATGTAAGGATAGATTCTGAATTGCTTAATATATGGAACGAACAACTCATTAATAATGGAAATTTTATTTTTGAAAAAAGGAAATCTTTTATTAATAGTTTAATACCCGTATTTCAACATTATTATGATTTTATTTCTGATGGTACTGAACTGGTTGATTTAAAATATCATTCACAGTTATCAGAAGAAAGCTATACCGATTTATTGGAAAAGTCGATCGACAGAGACTTGAAATTTCAATTTACTACTACTGGCATACATAAAGACGATCTTTTGCTTCAACTTGGTAATTATCCAATAAAACGTATTGGTTCTCAAGGACAACAAAAAACTTACCTCGTAGCTCTTAAACTTGCACAATTCGATTTTATAAAAATGCAATCAAAATTACATCCTATTCTGCTTATGGACGATATTTTCGATAAATTTGATGAATCGAGGGTAAATAAAATAATCCAATTGGTATCAAGTTCTGATTTTGGTCAGATTTTTATTTCCGATACCAGTGTTGAAAGGATGGGGGGCATACTTGAAAAAATTGGTACAAGTTACAGGTTATTTCATATACAGGCGGACGGGATTATTAAAGTGATTAGGTGATTAAGTGATTAAGTGATTAAGTGATGAAGAAGCAACTAACAACTAACAACTAACAACTAACAACTGACAACTAACAACTATTTTATGCGAAGGAGTAATGTCCAAAATATTGGGGAGGTTATAAATGAGTTGCTTAAAGAATTGCACATCGACCGGAAATTAAAGGAGATAAGCGTCATCAATTCCTGGGGTGAAGTTCTGGGCAATAATATATCCAAAGCCACAACCAAATTATATTTTAAAGACAGGGTACTTTTTGTATCTCTTTCATCTTCAGTTATAAGAAATGAACTGTTACTACTTAAGTCAAAAATTATTAAAGCACTTAACGACAAGGTTGGGGAAAATGTCGTTGATGATATAGTGTTACGATAATAGAAGTTCGCTTGTGGAAAAGAAAAAAGAAGATTCAACTAATGCATTTTCATCTGAATCAGACCCATGGACAGCATTTTCCTGTACCGAACCTGCAAAACGTTTACGAATGGTACCTTCTGCAGCTTTATTCGGATCGGTTGAACCAATTAACTTTCGGAAATCTTCCACAGCATTTTCTTTTGTAATAACCGCGACAACAATTGGGCCTGAAATCATAAATTCCACAAGACTATTAAAAAATTCACGTTCTTTGTGAATTATATAGAATGATTCAGCTTCCTGATTATTAATCATTAACATTTTTAAACCTTTAATTGAAAAGCCATTTTTTATTATTGTAGCTAATATTTCACCCAAATAACCATTTTTAACTGCATCGGGTTTTATTATAGTAAAAGTTATATTTCCTGCCATATAAATTTATAAAATGAAAGGCAAAGTTAGAAAATAATTCATAACTCAAAGGTTAGCTATTTACATTATTTATATATTTGAAAGCACATTAATTATCAATCTGGTGATATTAAAAAATAATTTTGAGGCAATAGAAATACAAAACATTTTAAAAAAACGATCAAAAATTGTTGTAACCACACATATTAATCCTGACGGGGACGCTATTGGTTCTATGCTTGGCTTATTTGCTTACCTGATTAAAACCGGACACGAGGTTTATCCTGTTACGCCAAACGATTACCCTGAATTTTTAAAGTGGGTACCAGGCAATGAGAGCGTTACTGTTTATTCAAGTGAACCTGAAAAGGCAAAGAACATTATTTATTCTGCTGATATTATTTTTATTCTTGATTATAATGATGCAAAACGGGGCGGAAAAATGGAAAATGTCATTCATGGCTCAAAAGCATTTAAAATAATGATAGACCATCATCCATATCCGAAAATTCCTGTTAATTATAGCTTGTCATATATCGGGGCAAGTTCTACCTGTGAACTTATATATGAATTTATCCTTGCCATTGGCGGAAAGGATATAATTGATAAAACAATTGCTAAATGCTTATATACAGGTATAATGACTGATACCGGATGTTTTAGCTATAACTCATCTCAAATAAGGACATTTGAGATTGTTTCCGATTTACTTGGATATAGTATAGAGAAAGATGAAATTTATCATCTTATTTATGATAATTTTTCTTTTCAAAGAATGCGGCTACTTGGTTATTGTTTGAACGATAAAATGCAGTATCTGCCTGATTATAGATCTGCTTTTATTTGTTTAACACTTGAAGAACAAAAAAAGTACGAATTTAACATTGGAGATTCAGAAGGTTTTGTAAACCTTCCATTATCAATTAAAGGAATTGTTTTTTCAGCATTATTTATTGAACAAAAAGACAAAATAAAAATATCATTCCGCTCGAGAGGTAATTTTCCGGTAAATTTATTTTCAATGAATCATTTTTCAGGTGGGGGCCATTTAAACGCTGCAGGCGGAGAATCAATACTTTCAATGGTTGAAACTATTAAAAAATTTATAGATATTTTACCTATGTATATAAATGATCTTAAAGAAGTATGAATAATAAACATTACCTGTTATTTATTTTGCTACTGCTTTTATTAAATTCATGCAGGCATGAGCCTCAGGGACATATGCCAAATTTAGAAGTCAGGCAAAAGGAAAACCTTATCAGAATAAATAAATTTCTGGTCGGTAAAGATGCAGATATGATCAGGGGATATTTGAAACGGCACAGTTGGGTTATGCAAACATCTCAAACTGGTTTATGGTACATGATATATGCAAGGGGTAACGGGGATCCGGTAGCTGAAGGCAAGGTGCTGACAATAAATTATAAGGTATCTTTATTAGATGGAACACTTTGTTATTCATCTGATAAACTTGGCCCCAAAAAATTCAGGGCAGGCAAAGGAGAAGTAGAGGCAGGTTTGGACGAAGGTGTAAGGATGTTAAAAGTTGGAGATAAAGCAAGGTTTATTTTGCCTCCGCATTTGGCTCATGGATTAATAGGCGATGAAGACCAGATACCCCCACGATCAGTTATAGTTTACGATATAGAACTAACTCAACAATCAGACTAAAATGAACAGGAGTGTAAATATTTATTTTCTTTATTTGGTTGTAATATTAATTGCTTCATGCTGTAAAAAACCTGATTATCCGGGTTATACCAAACATGATGAAGGTTTTTATTATAAACTCATAAAAATTGGCGATGATGGTGCTAAATGTGCATATAATGATTTTGTTACGGCTAATATTTCCTATAAAACAATGAAAGACTCAATAATTTTCAGGGGGAAGAGAAAATTTCAAATTTCAAAACCTGATTTTAAAGGATCAATCGATAAATGTATAACCTTAACAGGAAAAGACGATTCAGCCAGTTTTATTATTTCTGCAGCCAGCTTTTTCAGGAAAACACTTTCATCAGCAATGCCTTCATATTTCAAGTTAACTGATAAAATGAAAGTCGATTTAAGTATCGTTGATATACAAACTCCTCAGGAATATGCCCGTGAAAAAGAAGCATTCTTAAAATGGGTGGAAGATTTTGGTGAATATGAAAAAACAATCATTAAACAATATCTCCAGGATTCAAAACTAAAGACTAAACCTTTGCAAAATGGAATGTATTATTTGCCACTTAAAAAAGGTAATACTAAAACTGTGAATATTGGTGATACTGTAGTTGTTCATTATGAAGGGAGATTTCTTAACGGAAAGTTTTTCGATTCCACGCGTCAGCGCAATGAACCGTTTCAGTTTGTTTATGGTCAGCAATGGCAGGTAATTAAAGGGATGGAAGATGCAATAGGATTGATGCATGAAGGTGAAAAGGCATTATTTATAATGCCTTCTGATGTTGCATTCGGAGAAAACGGTTCATCTACAGGAATTATTCCCCCGTTTACATCATTAATTTTCGAAGTGGAATTAATATCGGTGAATAAAATATAACAATTTTATTGTCATCTTTTTCTATTCTACCTTATATTCAAGCATGGTGCTATACATTCGGCTTTTAGGATCAGTTTTGACATTTAATGACAATTTTCCCGCATGAGGACGGATAATAGCCGAAAACTCATTACCCTTTTTATTCAGAGGCATCACCTGTTTATTATTAACGATAACTATATCACAGGCTTTTATTGAGTTTACTCTAATGTTTAAAATCTTTTCTCTTGCAATTTTTTTCTCATATGGGATCGAAATTACATGGATTAATACATCAGCCCCATAAGCATTGGGGAATCCGGTAAAAGTTCCGTTTAAAACATTTTTCAGGCAGGTTTCACCGTCAAATCCCATTTCAAAATATCCATCTTCAACATAGGGAAAATTCTCAAACTGTTTCTTTGTTATTGATAAATTATTCAATTGCCATTGAGTATCTTCCGGAAAATGTGAAAATATAAATGCTTCCGGTTCCGTATCAAACCAGAACCCGTTAAACCTTTTATGGGTTACAAGCTTGCCATTCACACCGGTTCCATATCCTGATGCCCAGGTTACATCAAACAATTTCCAAATGCCATCTATGTTAACAGCATTCCACGCATGATTGGTTTCTGAAAATTTATCACCTTTATGGTATCCAATTCCTTTGGCATATCCCCTGATAGATACAATATCCAGACCTGCCTGTTTCCCCATATATTCAAAAAGTGCACTATATCCTTCACAAACTGTTTCTTTTGATTTAAACACTGCTTCCGGGGAACAATCATGGTAATGACCTGTATTAAAACCATAATCGTCATATGAAATATTAAGTGCAATCCATGTAAATATTACCCTTGCCTTTTCAATATTATTTTTTGCATTTTTACACAGATATTTTACAAGATCATTAACAGACGATTTGTATTTATCAGGTACACTTGCAGCATAACGGTCCTGTTCGTTCCAGGCATTGCTGAAACAATTATATTTTGAAGGGATTATTTGCCCTGAATTATCATTGTTTTGATATGTAACAACATTCTTTATAATATTCTTACCTGTTGTCAGGTATCCATATGAGGATGTTAAATAAATAATTATTACCAATGCAGGTAACTTAATTAAAAATTTCATAGGATTAAGTTTAATTAATGCACCAATCACTAAGCAGTAAGCACTATGCACTATGCACTAAGCACTATGCACTATAGACACTAAGTACTTCATTACTTTTCCAGGATCATTTTCCCTTTTACAACAGTTTCATTAGTAGTAAGCACATATATATAAATTCCTTTTGGTAATCCGGCCGGATTATATTCTACTGAATGTGCACCTTCCGGCATGTTTTCATTAATAAGGGTTGTCATAACCTTGCCCAACAAATTATAAACTGTTAAATTAATATGTGTTGGATTTGGAAGGGTAAATGTAAATGTTGCTGCACTGCTGGCAGGATTAGGATAGCAGTTTAATGTAATTGAAGTTACATCTGTTGAAGTATTAACGCCTGAATAACCAGATTCCAAATTGTAAGCATCTCTCACAGTGTTTAAAGATGTTGTTTCGTTATAAGTTTTTGTTCCCCATATAAATGAACCAACAGGTAAACCGTCAAGAGTTGATAAAGCAACAGTCTGATTGAAGTTTTCATTTAAGTCGGTAAATGCGGTAATACCACCTGTAGATGATTTATATGGAACTTCCACACCATTAGGACCAGAAATTGTTGCAGGGTCACAATCGCCAAAGGTTATGCTCCTGGATAAAGCTGGTGCTGAAACATTTGGAACTAAATATTGAGATCTGTTCCATTGTATCCACCATTTTACCTGTGATGTATCCAAACAGGATGTTTTCATTTTAAGGGCCTGGGTTGGCATGGAATATACAGAATTTGGGTTTGCAGAAGAAATTACAATTCCTGGATATTTAGCTGCCATAGCAACACCTCTTGAGTTAATAAACGTTTCAGGGTAGTTAACAAGTCCGTAAGGGCCTGGTTTTGAAACATTCCATGTTAAATAAGAATATGCGGAATCATGTTTACCGTCCTTTGGATTAATGCCATGCCAGTAATTGTAAAATACCTGATTTGTGTCACTTACTAAAACATTACCGGCTGCATAAAATTTGATATGTCCAGGGCCACATTGAGATGTGTCAATAGTCCATGTACCGATACCAGGTGAATTTTGATAAACCTTGTATTTATTTTGAATCAAGGAAACTTCATTTCTATTAATAGAATCAACTCCTATAACACCATGGCGTAATATAGTAGGATCCTGACTTTCATGTTTAATAATATTTATTGAATCTTCGCCTGCTAAATTTGAATTCACAATAAGGTTATTTGTAAAAAAACATGTCAGGTAAAATGGATTCTGGAAAGGATATTTAATGTTGTCAATGATTGTGTTATGATCAATAAAAGCATACTGTGTAAGTGAATTCTGCTGAAGGCACATCAGCCCACCAAAAGTTATGGTATTATTTACAAATACTAATGTATCGACCGGGACTTTAGCATAAAAAGCCCTGCCGGCCCACCATGAATTAGCACCAACAAAATCGCGGAAATAATTGCCTCTGTAGAAAGCTTTAAGGCCTTGAGGACATGCTTGTGCATTAATCCATCCATATGATGCCTGAAATTCTTCCATGCAATCTTCTATATCTATAGTTATATTATTCCCACTAAGATACCAATCACCGTCGAATCCATCACTAAGGCTTTTACCCTGAATATCAAAAGATTCATTCTGAATGTTTTTCACTGTAAGACTTGCGTTGATTTTCCAGCATGTAACCCCTGTACCATTATTTTCATTATACAAAAGAACAGGTTTCTGGTTTGTGCCACCTGAAGGCAGACCAATTATTGTAAGAGTACCCAAAGAGTCGGTGACAGTTAATCCAGCCTGCTCAAGATATATGGTATTTGCTGCCAACACGTAAACCGTGTTTATATTATAACGCATACCTTTTCCAAAATTATTATTAGTTTTATCTGTAATGGTATCTCCATTAATTACTTTTTCGAAATTCCCGGGATTACTGAGACTACCAGTGATCCATACAGTATCATGGGCTGCATCGGTTGTGCCCGATCCGTTTACAATGGCCACAGTACCTGGTTTAGTACCTGATGCATACATGATATTTGACATTAAAAAGAACCCAACGACAACACCAGGTAAATATTTAATTTTCATTTGGTTAAGGTATTAGGAGTGATTCCGGCGCGATTCGAACGCGCGACCCACAGCTTAGAAGGCTGTTGCTCTATCCAACTGAGCTACGGAACCGATTATTTTTGAAAAGAAAGCCCTAACTTCTGCGTTATACTCGTCAGAAAAATGCTCGTTTACTAAAAAAGTAAACTCCGCTTTTTCTGACTTCGCAAGCCTTGAATTTGGGGCTTTCTTTCCAAAAATATATATAATAACTGAAAGAAGGTACCAACTTCTGGCTTAAACTAGTAAAAATAGTTGTTGGTTGTTAGTGCGGAATATTTTACAACCTTTACAACAATATTGCGGCTGCAAATTTATAAAATCTTAATTACAGAAGTACTTAATGTAATAATATTTTCATGAAGTGATGAAGTGATGAAGTGATGAAGTGATGAAGTGATGAAGTGATGAAGTGATTAGGTGATTAAGTGATTAGGTAATTTTGGTATGGAAGATTCATATCCCATATTAATATATTTATCAATCATTGACCGTAACAATTTTATATTTATTGGTTTAGATAAATATTCATCAAAGCCTGCATTTATTAAACGATTTATTTCATCCGCCATGGCATATGCAGTTTGCGCAATAACAGGTACATTACGTATGGATTTTATGCATCTGAGGGCTTCATATCCATCCATTACAGGCATTTTTATATCCATAAGTACTATATCTATTTCCGGATTCCTGATAAATAGTTCCAATGCTTCCTCGCCATTTTTACCCCAAAAAATTGTAACATTTTCACTTCTCAGTACTTCTTTCAGGAAATAAAAGTTGATTTCCTCATCTTCAGCCACTAATATCTTTTTGGCATAAACCTCAATTTTATTAGGAACCGGATTTCCCATATTTCTTTCCGGGAAATTAATTTTTTCATTATTTAAGGCATCAATCATTTCTATCAATGTGGATTAATAATGAACCCTATCTACAAAATTCAGGTATTTATAATTTTAAAAAATAAACCTTATAACAAATATAACTATAATATTACTTAATTGCATTTCAAATCAGGTGACCTGCATTACATTTAACGATGATATTAATCATTTATCCTTTTTATCATTAATAATTCATGTGAATAGGTTTTAGTATCTGAATTATAAATGCCATGATTATCAATTTTATCAATCCTGACTTTACCTGAACAATGTATAATTTGTAAATTTTCGAGTATCATTCCGGTATGAGTTATTTTCCCATCAGATTTGCCAAAAAAAGCCAGGTCGCCTGGCAATGAATCTTCAACTCTCTTTGTTATCCGGCCAACTATTGCTTGCTGACTTGCATCACGAGGTAATTTATAACCTGCCATTTTATATATTATTTGAGTAAGTCCGGAGCAATCTGTTCCAAAAATTGTTCGTCCCCCCCATAAATATGGAGCATTTATAAATTTTAATGCATTTTTGATCAAACTTATAGATGATGGTTGTGATAGTATAATTTCAGAATGATCAAATGTCAGCCATGGATAATCAGTATTTGTTGTACTGGAATTTATTATTAAACTGCTTCCGCCGGCTAAGATTAAAGCAGGTAAATCAGTATTATCAGAATGAAGAATTGCAAAAGGTTCTTTTAATGTAACTTGTATTTGCTGAGAATAAATATTCATGCTTTCGGGATCAAGCATGGTTCCCATTTTTGTAGAAATCCAACCAGTATAATTATCAAAATGAGTGATAATCTGGCTCCAGCCTTCAATTTGCGTTAAAACATCGAAAGTTTCGCCAAATATCAATTGAGTAACCATTTCACTTTTATCTGATGGTTCCCTGCGTAACGGAATCATTGTCAACTGACATATCCCATGTAGATTCATTCACAAAATTCAATAAAAATTAATATTTGCCTGAACGAATTTTAGTAAAAATCCTGTTTATGAGCTTAGTACTTGGCTCATATTCAATTCCATAAAAGATATTCTTTAAATCCTGATCTGCTTTAATCATGAAGTTTGTGAGATCAATTAATTCTCTTTCAGGGTATCCAACATTATCTGACAAATATGAAATGGTAGAGGAATATTTCATAGGCTTTTTCATTAGTGTGATTTTATTTACTAACGATTGCCAATATGAAATTATTGTTCTATTTAATCTAATTATTAATATAACGACATAATAACTTTTTTAAAAAAGATTGATAGTCTTTTAAAATAAAGTCAAGTTTGAGGCTTGCGAAATCAGAAAAAGCGGAGTTTACTTTTAGTAAATGAGCATTTTTTTGATAAGCGTAACGAAAAAATTGACTTTATTTTAAAAGACTCTTTTCAGCTCATAGAAAGACTAATATCATACTCCTTAATAAGCTTGCGAATATTAATAAGGGCATATCGCATCCTTCCAAGTGCAGTATTTATAGACACATTAGTCTGCTCGGCAATTTCTTTAAAACTTAGGCCTCCATAATGCCGGAGCAATATAATTTCTTTCTGGTCAGGTGGCAATTCCTCTATTAATTTTCGAACATCAGTTAATACCTGATCCCAAACCATTGACTGTTCAATCGTTACTTCTGAATATTTTGGAGAATTGAAAATATCCAGTTCGTAATCATCGTTACTTAAAGTTTTAAATTGTTTTTCGTGTCGAAAATGGTCTATAATCAAATTATGAGCAATACGCATTACCCATGATAAAAATTTACCATTGTCCTGATAACGTCCTTCCTGTAACGATTTAATTACTTTTATGATGGTGTCCTGGAACAGGTCTTCGGCAAGCTGATGTTTCTTTACATTAAGAAAAATGTAAGAATATAGTCTTTTCTTATGGCGATTAATAATAGCTTCAATAGCCTCCATTTCACCGTTTAAGAACTTATCAACAAGTTCACAATCGGAAAAGTGATTTGCGTTCACAACTACCTCCTTTATTAATGATGTTATTAGGTAGATATGTAACGATAGGCTATTCTCCTTTTTTATTGGTTAAATATTGCGCAAGTAAATGAAAATTTTTTTCATCTCAAAACTTTTATCTTTACAATTTTGTTAAAAATTGTAATAACTGGTAGTTCATGGATTCAAATATTAAAAATGGTTATATTGTAATACGGGGTGCCAGGGTTAATAATCTTAAAAATATTGACATATCAATCCCCAGAAATAAATTTATTGTGATAACAGGGTTAAGCGGATCTGGCAAGTCTTCATTGGCTTTCGACACCGTTTATGCTGAAGGGCAAAGACGATACGTGGAAAGTCTTTCCTCTTATGCACGCCAGTTTTTAGGAAGGATTAACAAACCAGATGTTGATTATATTGACGGCATTCCCCCGGCAATAGCTATTGAACAAAAAGTGAATACACGCAATCCCAGATCTACGGTAGGTACATCAACTGAGATATACGATTGCCTAAAGTTACTTTTTGCGCGAATTGGTATCACGTTATCGCCAATATCCAATGAAACTGTAAAAAAGGATACAGTTACTGATGTGGTAAATTATATCCTTACTTTTATTGACGATACATCTCTTTTGATATTAAGTCCTTTAAAAAGACTAAGGGATAAACATTTTCACCAATATCTTGAGTTATTGCTTAACCAGGGTACAAATAGAATTGAGATTGACGGTACAATCGAGCGGCTTGATGAATTATTAACCAAACAAAAATCATTTTCCTCAGCCCAAAAAATAAATTTGGTTATCGACCGTATCAAAGTAAATCATGATGATGAATCAGTGAGCCGGTTTGCTGATTCGGTGCAAACAGCATTTAATGAAGGACAGGGAGAGTGTTTTATCCGTAAAATGGATGATCCTGCAATGCAATATTTTTCAAACCGATTCGAATGTGACGGAATAGTATTCGAAGAACCAAACGAACATATGTTCAGTTTTAACAGTCCTTACGGAGCGTGCCCACGTTGCGACGGGTACGGCAAAATAATCGGAATAGATGAGGACCTTGTAGTTCCTGATAAAACTTTATCTGTTTTTGATGATGCAATTGCATGCTGGAAAGGCGAAACTATGAGTAATTACAAAAATATGTTTATCCGCCAGTCAATTCAATATGATTTTCCTGTTCATCGTGCTTATTATGAACTATCTGAGCAGGAACTCAATTTACTTTGGAATGGCAACAAAAAAGCCGAAGGCATCTACAATTTTTTTTCTCACCTCGAAGAAAAAAAATACAAAATTCAAAACAGGGTAATGATTGCCCGTTACAGTGGAAAGACTATATGCCCCGAATGTAAAGGATCACGGCTACGTAAAGAGGCAGGATATGTCAAAATAAACAGCAAAAACATTCAGGAATTGGTTTTAATGCCTGTTAACGAATTATACGATTTTTTTGTTTCTATAAAACTAACAGAATATCAGCAAAATGTATCAGGCAGGATATTAGTCGAAATAAAGAACAGGTTGGAATTTTTAAAAAATGTAGGTTTACGTTACCTTACCCTGAACCGTTTATCATCTACTCTTTCAGGAGGTGAGTCGCAACGTATTAATCTGGCAGCTTCATTGGGGAGCAGCCTTGTAGGTTCGTTGTATATTTTGGATGAGCCCAGTATCGGACTACATCCCAGGGATACAAGGTTGCTTATAAGTGTATTGCGCAAACTGAAGCAATTAGGTAATTCAGTATTGGTAGTTGAACATGATGAGGAAATTATTCGTGCTGCAGATGAAATTATTGATATTGGACCTCTGGCAGGCCGTTTAGGCGGGGAATTGGTTTTTCAGGGGACACATGATGAACTGGAAAAGTCCGGTACAAGTTTAACTGCCGGTTATCTTACCGGTAAAGATAAAATTCCTGTTCCTGCTATACGCCGTAAATGGCATAATTATATAGAAATAACAGGAGCCAGGGAAAATAACCTGAAGCGTATTTCAGTTAAGTTTCCGCTAAATGTTTTATGTGTTGTTACTGGTGTAAGTGGGTCAGGGAAGTCATCATTGGTAAAAAATATTTTATTTGCTTCATTATCAAGGCATTTTAACGGTTATTCAGAAAAAGCCGGAGCCTTTGATATTTTAAGAGGCGATTTTCAGTTTCTGAAGGGAATTGAGTTTGTAGATCAAAACCCTATAGGTAAATCGTCACGTTCCAACCCTGTTACATACAGCAAGACTTATGACGAAATCAGAAAATTATATTCCGAACAACCTTTGGCAATAAGCAATAACCTAAAACCGGCTCAGTTTTCATTTAATGTTGAAGGTGGACGCTGCGAAGAATGCCAGGGTGATGGTGAAATTAAGGTTGAAATGCAATTTATGGCTGATGTTAAGTTGCTTTGCGATAGCTGCCATGGAAAGAGGTTTAAGGATGATATTCTCGAAGTCAATTATTCTGGAAAGAATATTTTCGATATTTTGGAAATGACCGTCGATGAAGCCGTAGAATTCTTTTCTGATAAAAAGGGCAATATTGACAAAAGGATAGTTCAGAAACTGAAACCTCTGGCCGATGTCGGCCTGGGATATATAAAACTTGGACAATCTTCAAGTACTCTTAGTGGGGGTGAAAGCCAAAGAGTAAAACTTGCTTCTTTTTTATCCCAGGATAAAAATATCGGGCCCAATTTGTTTATTTTCGATGAACCTACCACAGGCTTACATTTTCACGATATACGTAAATTACTTGAAGCATTTAATGCATTGATTGAACATGGGCATAGCATAATTGTCGTGGAACATAACCTTGATGTCATAAAAACTGCCGATTGGGTAATCGATCTTGGCCCTGAAGGCGGAAAGGAGGGAGGGGAACTTGTTTTTTGCGGTACTCCCGATGACCTTATACATTGCAAACGATCGTATACCGGACAGTATCTTGCAGGAAAGTTGTCAAATAATTCTTCTGTCAGATAATTTGTTTATTTAAAGAGCCAAGAGCCAGGAACCAAGACTTGATGTTCTGTTAAATAAATTATCCAATAGATTTCCAATATTTTATATTATGAACTTTTAAATGTTTTTTTTGTTATTCTATTAACAGTATAAAATTATACTAGTCTTGGTTCCTGGTTCTTGGCTCTTGGCTCTAACCTAGTGGTCCCTGGCTCCTGGCTCCTGGCTCCTGGCTCCTGGCTCCTGGCTCCTGGCTCTCATATCTTATTAGAATATAAATTTTAAAATATACTATGAAATTATTGGAAAAAATAAAATTAGGTTCAATTGAATTGAATAACCGTATGGCGATGGCGCCAATGACCCGAAGCCGTGCGGATAAGGAAGGCAGAGTGGGAAATTTAACTTCCCTGTATTATAGTCAAAGGGCAAGTGCCGGATTAATAATTTCGGAAGGCATCAATATTTCAAAACAAGCTATAGGCAGTCCATTTACCCCGGGAATATTCACTAATGATCATATAATAGCCTGGAAAAAGGTTACCGATGCTGTACACCAGTCTCACGGAAAGATTTTTGCTCAATTATGGCATACCGGCAGGGTAGGACATTCTATAGACAAAAACGGTGAACTTCCTGTAGCACCTTCGTCTGTTGCTATTGAAGGGCAACAACATTTTACATCGCAGGGACAGAAAAGCTATGAAATTCCAAGATCATTAACCAAGGCCGAAGTCAAACAGGTAATTCAGGATTATAAACAAGCTGCAATTAATTCTGCAGAAGCCGGATTCGATGGTGTTGAACTGCACAGTGCATTTGGATATTTGCCAAATCAGTTTTTAGTTGAATCCTCCAATCAAAGGACAGATGAATATGGCGGCAGCATTGAGAATCGTTGCAGGTTTGTACTTGAAGTTATGGCAGAATTGGTAAATGCACTTGGGAATAACAAAGTTGGTATTAAACTTTCCCCCAGTATTCCATATAATAGTATCCTTGATAGTAATCCTACCGCGTTGTTCAGTCATTTGATCACTCAGCTTGATAAGATGCCTTTAGCTTATATTCACCTTATGAATGCATTGTTTCCTCTGGATCATTTACCACATTATCCTAAAAATGTGATTGAAGTTTTTGGTAAACTGACTAAACAAATAGTTATGGCTAATGGCGGTTACAATAGAGAAAAAGGAGAGCTGGAATTAGAAAGAGGTATTGCCAAAATGATTTCCTATGGATCGTTATTTTTAGCTAACCCTGATTTGCCAAAGCGTTTTGAATTAAATGCCCCTTTAAACAGTCCCGACCAGTCTACAATGTATGGAGGTGGTGAGAAGGGTTATACGGACTATCCCTTTTTATCGTAAGGAACTTCTAAAAACCTCAACTTTTTTATTGGGCTTCAAATTTAAAATAATATTTAAATCACAATTAATTTGAATCTGACGTTGACTTAACCAATACATTATTTGCTTGTTATAACAATAGTTAGAAAAATTATTAAAATGACTTAAATAAATTATAACAAGCTGTATATTAAGTTATAATAATTATAGTTTAAAATAAATTCATAAATAATTAACAATATTTGTATTATATTTAAATACAAATAGATGTTATTATATTTTAAAAGTCAGGAGATATTTTCTCTCAATTCAGCAAAAAACTGATGCAAGGCCTGCGTATCTTTTGCTTTAATAAGGCCGATAAGGTACGTCAGCTTATCCTGAATTTTTTCTATCTGAGGAAGGGTGTATGGGTTCAGGAGAACTTCTGAAAGCAGATAGTCATTTTCTGTCATAAGGCCTTTGGCGATTGTCATATGCTTTTTAAAGGTAGTGCCCGGAGCTTCCTGTTTTTTCATACAGGCTGCAAATACAAGTGTTGAAGAAAACGGTACCGACAGAGAGTATGCAATAGTTTGGTCATGTTCGGCAAAGGAATATTCATATATATTTATTTTCAATTTAGTATAAAACTCCTTAAAGAACTTTTTCCCTGCCGGATCAGATTCTTTAATAATAATGGCACTCTGTCCTGATAATTCCTTAATATTTGCAAATGTTGGCCCAAACATGGGATGGCTAGATACAAACCTGTGCTTAAGCGTTTCATAATATTGAGGGATTCCATTTTTTACAGAAGTAATATCCGAGATTATACAAGTTTCAGGTATGTATGGCAATACAGCTTCAAATGCACTCATGGTATGTTGCAGGCTTACCGCATTTATGAATAAGTCAGGCACAAACTCCTTTACCTGTTCAAGATGTTCAATCCGACGGATACGGAATAAATATTTCATCCGCTCCATATCAGTATCATAAACGGCTACCTCGTGATGCAAACATAATGCATCGACAAAAAAAGAACCCATGTTTCCCGCGCCCAGAACCAATATTTTCATTATTATAATATTTATTCGTAATTCGTTAGTAAATTATTTTTATAAAGGTGATAAGGTTTATAAGGTTTATAAGGTTTATATATTTATATGTTGCAGGTTGCAGGTTCCTTGCCTTCACGTCCTTTTTCACTTCATCACCCTTTAAAGCTATTATTTAATAATTGTAGATCCGCCAATACAATGGCTGTGGCAGCTTCAACAATAACAGGTGCACGCAGTGCAACACAGGTATCATGCCGGCCTTTAACTGTAAAATCTGTTATTTCACCTGTTTTGAAATTCATTGTTTGTTGGGTTTTAGGTGTAGAAGACGTTGGTTTTATTGCTACGCGGAATTTTAAATCATTACCGTTGGTTATCCCTCCGTTAATTCCACCGGCATGATTTGATGATGTTTTGCCTGATGTCTCCACGAACCTGTCGTTATGTTCACTCCCCCTCATCCTTGCTGCTGCAAATCCTGTACCAAATTCAATACCCCTGGTGGCCGGAATGGAAAAGATAATATGGCTCAACATAGCTTCGGCCGAATCAAAATACGGTTCACCCAATCCAACAGGCATATTTGCAGCATGGCACTCAATGATTCCTCCAATGGTATCGTTTTCTCTTATTGCCTCATTAATAGCCTGTTCAATATCAGCCATTCCTCCTGCTTCAATAAGGGAGGCTGAAATATAAATAGGAGCAATAATCTTCTTAGCAACTACACCTGCAGCAACCATACCTAAAGTCAACCTCGCGGAAAAATGACCTCCGCCACGGTAATCTTCAAAACCCTTATATTTTTTTGAAGCTACAAAATCAGCATGTCCGGGACGGGGAATTTCTCTGAAATCAGAATAATCACCTGACCTTGTATTAGTATTTTCGAACATTATGTTAATAGGCGCACCTGTAGTATAATTATTAAATACGCCGCTAAGTATAACGGGATGATCACCTTCTATGCGCGAGGTAGTTCCTTTGGCGCCACTTTTTCTTCTTGACAGGTCTGAATTAAAATCGTCACTGTTTAATGAAATGCCAGATGGACAACCGTCAATAATTATCCCAACCGAGGAACCATGCGATTCACCGTAAATACTTATTCTGAAGATTCTTCCAAAACTGTTCATCGTATTAGTTGTTAGTTGTCAGTTGCTAATTGTTAGTTAAAAGTGATGAAGTGAATTTGAAAATGGAACCAGGAACCAAGAACCAAGAACCAAGAACCAGGAGCCAAGACATAATAATTCCCACGTCCTTTTTCATGTCCTTTCATGTCCTTTCACGTCCCATGTCTTCTGTCTTCTTTTCTCTTTTTTCTTTAATTAGTTTCAAGTCCTGGTTCCTGGTTCCTGGCTCTTGGTTCTATTATTGCATAAATCCTTTCCATCTCATCAACTGTCAACTGACCCGGGGCTGTTGATAAATTATCATTCCATGCAGCATATGTAAATTTTGCTCCAAGAAATGGTGCAGCAACTCTTGTAATTCTACCATGATCACCCATGCAAAACGCAATGATATTTTTATACCTGGCATAAAGTGACATCACTACTGAACAATCGTTTTCATTTATTGCGGTTGTTACTATTTTTACTAAATCGGCATTCCATTGCAAGGATTGTTTGATAATCAATTCCAGATTCTCCTGATCCGGTGTATTTTCAAAGTTATGGTAGGATAAAATAAGGAGGGAATTGTGGTTGTGCGCAAATTCCGTTATTTCTTCCCTTATTTCAGTTTCAGTCTCAAATTCAATATCTACATATTTTGCACCTGCAAGTATAGCCATTTTGAGCAGCCCTATCCGATTATTGTTATGTTTTGCAGAGTTTCTGCAAGTTGCGATCGTATTCTTATTAATTGAAAATAAATCCTTAAGCTGATCTGTAGGAAAATCCAAAAGATCTATCCTGATTTCGGCAAATTCACATTTGTCAATCACATTCAGGCATTCCTCATATGATAAACCGGCTAAACTAACACAAATCATTTACTATATCCTCCATTTGACTTACAGAAACTTTATAAACAACTGCATTCCCGATTTTAGTTAATAATATCAGGTTTATGTTTTCCCCTTCACGTTTCTTATCTTTTAACAGGGCGTTATAAATATCCTTTTTATTGAAATTAAGTGTTACCGGTAACCGGTAATCGGTTATAATTTGTTTAATCTCATCAACCATATAATCTTGTAGTAGTCCAAGTTTTACGGATATTTTCGCGGCAATAACCATTCCAATTGCAACAGCTTCACCATGAAGTATTCCGAAATTTTTTTCAATTGAATGGGCAAATGTATGGCCAAAGTTAAGAATTCTTCGTTCTCCGTTTTCTTTTTCGTCATTTTGTACTACTTGTGCCTTAATACTTGCTGATTCAAAAATTATATGTTCAAGGATGACTTCATCATGATTGAGAGCACCGGTACTGTTTTTCTTCAAATAATCAAATAATCCACTGCTGCGTATAGCTGCTGCCTTTATAATTTCTGCAAAACCTGAAATGAATTCCTTTTGTTCCAAAGTTTTTAACATGTTGATATCACAAATTACAAATGAAGGTTGGGCAAAAACCCCAACCATATTTTTATATCCTTTGAGGTTAACTCCATTTTTACCTCCTATACTGGCATCAACCTGTGATAATAATGTTGCAGAGACAAACCCGAATGGGATACCCCGCATATAAGTAGAAGCAACAAATCCGGCAACATCGCAAACGATACCACCTCCAATGCCAACAATAAATCCTGTACGGTCAACTTCATGGCGAATAAGTTCCCCGAATATTTGTTCAACAGTATGAATAGTCTTATTTTTTTCACCCAATCCCATCTTTATTATTGTGAATCCCTGTAAATGAGAAGAATATAAATTAGTTATATTATCATCAGTAATAATTACAACTTTTTTATCAGGTGGTAAATAATTTTTCAGGTTTTCCAGTTTTTCCCCAAAGTATATATTTGATTCACTTGATTTTGTCGTAATATTTATATGTTTCATTAAAAGGTCGTTATTAATTTGAAAATTTGACCCTTCGACTACGCTCAGGGCAAGAAATGTGCTAATTTGAAAATTGGTTTATAAGGTTTATAAGGTTTATAAGGTTTATAAGGTTTATGCGTTTATGGAATATAATATAAACATATAAACGATTAAATATATAAACGAATTAACATACTATTTACTATATAAGCACTATGCACTATGCACTATGCACTATTATGCACTAAGCACTATGTAAAGTACTATATACTAAGCACTAAGCACTAAGCACTAATATCTAACTCATTCATGACTTTTGTCTGATGGTCCATAGATTCCTCGTGAATAGCAGTAAATACAGTATTTATAAATTCTTCACTTAAACCCATTTTCCGTCCCTGGGTTGTTCGTTTGTTAAGGATTGAATCCCATCGTGTTGCCTGTAGAATTGTTATATTGTTCTGTTTTTTGAATTTTCCAATTTCATCAGCAATCTTCATACGTTTTTCGAAAATGGAGATAATTTCGTCATCATATTTGTCAATTTGAAAACGCAATTCTTCAAGTGTAGCTGATTGTTGTTTGTCAAGATCCGAATGTCTAAGAATTAGCCGGTCCAATAAGCATTTCAGGGTATCGGGAGTTATCTGCTGGGATGCGTCGCTCCAGGCCTGATCAGGATTACAATGCGATTCTATTATTAACCCATCAAAATTTAAATCCATGGCTCGTTGGGAGATATCATACAAAAGTTCGCGTTTTCCCCCTATATGGCTGGGATCAGTAATTATCGGAATGTCCGGAATACGTCTCCGTAATTCTATGGGTATCTGCCAATGCGGATCGTTACGGTACATGCTTTTATCATAGGTGGAAAAACCGCGGTGTATGGCGGCAAGTTTATTTAATCCTGCATCATTCAATCGTTCAAGTGCTCCTATCCATAACTCAATATCAGGGTTAACAGGATTTTTTACCAATATTGGTATATTTATGCCTTTTAAAGTGTCTGCAATTTCTTGAACAGCAAAAGGATTTGCAGTAGTACGGGCTCCTATCCACAGGATATCTACTCCGAATTTAAGAGCTTCGTAAACATGCTTAACATTTGCCACTTCAATGGCAGTATACATGCCGAATTGTTCCTTTACTTTCTTTAACCAGGGTAAACCAATAGAGCCTACTCCTTCAAAGGCGTTGGGACGTGTACGGGGTTTCCATATTCCTGCCCGGAATATTTTCACTCCATTGCGGGCAAGCTGTTCGGCAGTTGTAAGTACTTGATCTTCTGATTCTGCGCTGCATGGGCCAGCCATTATAAGGGGCCTGTTTTGGCTAACTCCCGGGAATGACAATGGTTCTAAATTTAGTTTTACTCTCATTGCTTTGTTTATAAGGTTTATAAGGTTTATAAGGTTTATAAGGTTTATAAGGTTTATAAGGTTTAAATAATCAATATTCAATAATCAATTACAAAATTGATTTGCCTTTATGGTATTCACCTAAAACCCCAAGTGTACTGGTAAAAGGTTTTACAGAATCAAGGGCATGCCTGTACATGTTAAAATCAGAAAATTCAACATCTACATAAAAAAAGTATTCCCATTCTTTTCCTAGTATTGGTAAAGATTGAATTTTTGTAAGGTTTATGTTAAAGTATGAGAAAATCGAAAGAATTTTTGCAAGGCTGCCTATTTCGTGGGCAAGAGCAAATTGTAATGATGATTTATTAACAGTTTCTTCAAATTCAACCTCTTTTTCCTTGTCCACAAGGATTAAAAAGCGGGTATAGTTCATCTTATTGGTTTCTATACTCGAATTCAATATTTCCAACCCATATTTTTTGGCTGCCTGTGTGCTTGAAATTGCACCTGTGCCTTTCATTTGCTTGTCGGCAATTTCTTTTGCACTTAGAGCCGTATCCAGGCTCTCAATAAGACGGATATGCGGATAATCCTCAAAGAATATCTGACACTGCAATATAGCCATTGGATGAGAATAAACTTCTGTAATCTGATCAATAGTCTGGCCAGGTAAAGCTACCAGGTTTTGGATTATCCTCAGATAAATCTCACCAATTATTTTCATGTTAGATTCGCTCAACAGCTGGTAATTCGGCAATATGCTTCCGGCTACCATGTTTTCAATTGCCATTATTCCATAATCAGCATGCCGATGTTTTAATGATTTAAACAAATCTCTGAAAGTCAGAGTAGGAATAATTTCTACATTTTCATTACCGAAATAATGCAATGCCGCAATTTCATGGAAAGCTCCTGCACCGCCCTGAATGGCAATTTTTTTCACTTTTTTTGCGATATTAAGTTCATTTTTCATTGTATACCAGAAAAAAAAAGTCCCGGAATTTCTTTCGGGACCTTTGTTAAAATTTGTATTTAATACGGTTCAATCCCGAAATTTGTTCAGACCATAAAAAAAGAAATAAAACCAGAACCCAAAAAAGTTTTCGGTAACCATTTTAAAATTGTCTTTATTTTGTTTGCGCATCATATATTTTATATCCATCAAACATTGCAAACATAGTAAATGTTTTAATACAATGCAAAATTATGACATTGATTAATATTTTTTTTTGATTTACTACATCCTCATGTTAATTGATAAACATAACTTTAATCGAATTGTTTAATAATACAAGTGGAAAATTAATTATTTAATAATGTTTTAATATAAATAGCATGAATGAAACCTCCGGTAAACAATTTTTCGAACCATCAAGGTCGGTAATTGAACAAGCTAATGTTAAAGAGTATGAAAATCTCTATAAATATTCAATAGAGCATCGCGAAGATTTTTGGGCAGAACAGGCTGAAAAACTTAATTGGTATAAAAAATGGGATAAAGTGCTTGACGCGGATAATCCTCCTTTTTATAAATGGTTTACCGGAGCTAAAACAAATATTATTTATAATGCTATAGATCGTCACCAGTCAACATCCGTAAGAAATAAACTTGCTCTTATTTGGGAAGGCGAGCCCGGGGATTTGCGTACATTTTCGTATCATGCGCTAAACAGGGAAGTATGTCAGTTTGCAAATATCCTGAAAAGCATGGGAGTTAAAAAAGGAGATGTTGTAACTATATATATGCCTCAAATTCCTGAACAGATTTTTGCAATGCTTGCCTGTGCCAAAATTGGTGCTGCACATAGTGTTGTTTACGGAGGTTTTAGCCATGAAGCCTTAGCCGACAGGATAAACGATGCAAACAGCAGGGTTGTAATTACAGCCGATGGAGGTTTTCGCAGGGGAAAGATTATCGAATTAAAAAGTATAGTTAATAAGGCAATGGAATTGTCGCCGACCATGGAAATTTGCATTACTGTTAAGCGGACAGGCCAGGAAGTATATATGGAAAACGATCGTGATTACTGGTATCATGATCTTAAATCATTGCCAATTGCAGGCTATAAATGTGAAACTGAACAGATGGATGCAAACGATATGTTATTTTTATTATATACTTCAGGATCTACCGGCAAGCCAAAAGCATTGGTGCATAATCATGGCGGATACAGTGTATATATCTCGACAACGCACAGAATGGTGTTTGATATTAAACCTGAGGACAGGTATTGGTGTGCAGCTGATCCCGGATGGATTACAGGTCACAGTTATATTGTTTATGGACCATTGATAAACGGAGCAACTATTATGCTTTATGAAGGGGCGCCAAATCATCCGTATCCCGACCGCTGGTGGAAAATGATAGATAAATACGGTATAAATATATTATATACTTCTCCTACTGCTATAAGGGGATTGATGCGTTTTGGAGAATCATGGCCCAAAAGAAACGATTTAAGTACATTACGTCTTTTGGGTTCTGTGGGTGAGCCAATAAATCCCGAAGCCTGGAAATGGTATTATAAATACATCGGTCAGGAGCGTTGTCCGATTATGGATACCTGGTGGCAGACTGAAACAGGTGGATTCATGATTTGTCCCCTTCCTATAACACCTTTAAAGCCAGGATCAGGAACAAAACCTTTTTTTGGAAATGAAGTTTCTGTTGTGAATGATGAAGGATTGGAAGTGAAAGCAGGAGAGGAGGGGAGCCTTGTGATCAAGTCGCCCTGGCCCGGGATGACTGCCGGTGTTTATAATGATCCTGACCGGTTCAGGGAAACTTATTGGAAAAAATTTGAAAAACAGGGTTGGTATTTTACAGGCGACTCCGCAAAAAAAGACGAAGATGGGTATTACTGGATTATTGGGCGCGTAGACGATGTAATAAAAGTGAGCGGGTACCGTTTAGGTACAGCAGAGATAGAAAGCGTTATGGTAAGCCATCCGGCCGTGGCTGAATCTGCTGCAATAGCAGTACCTCATTCCCTGAAAGGAAATGCTATACATATCTTTGTTATTCTGAAAACAGGGTTTAATGCATCAAAAGATCTTGAAACTGAACTTGTTAATCATGTGGCTGAACATATGGGATCGATTGCCCGGCCTGAGGAAGTAAGATGTGTGGATTCATTACCAAAGACCAGAAGCGGAAAAATAATGCGAAGAGTATTAAAAGCACGGATACTTGGGTTGCCGGAGGGGGATTTGAGTACGCTGGAAGAATAGAAGTGGGACGTGGGACATGATAAAAGAAGACAGAAAATAGAAGACAGAAGAGTTGATTGGCGATTTTAGATTTAAGATTTTTGAATTTTAACTTTGGCAGAACTATTTAAATCACAAATCTTAAATCTTAAATCTTAAATCTTAAATCTTAAATCTTAAATCTTAAATCTTAAATCTTAAATCATATGTAACTTGTAACCTGTAACCTGCAACTATACTTTATTCCATGAGGCTTGCGAAATCTATTTCTTCGGTGGAGTCGAGTTCCACCAGTTCGTTTTTTTCACACTTAAAAGTACGCGCGGGGAATTTTTTGATCAGCCCATGATTATGAGTGGCCATAATTACGGCACGGTTTTGCATTTTTAATTCCATTAACAGGTTCATAATTTCTGATGATGCGTCAGGGTCAAGATTTCCTGTAGGTTCATCAGCAAGGATAATTTCAGGATCATTTAATATAGCCCTTGCTATTGCTAATCTTTGTTGCTCTCCACCAGATAGTTCGTGTATTTTTTTATTTGATTTACCTCCAAGTTCGGTTTTATCAAGTACTTCTTCAATTCGTTGTTCAATGTTAATATGTAATTTCCATCCGGTGGATTTTAACACAAAAGATAAATTATCGTGAACGTTACGGTCAGTGAGCAACTGAAAATCCTGGAAAACTATTCCCATTTTCCTGCGAAGGTAAGGTACCTGGCTGGTTTTTATTTTTCGAAGGCTAAAACCTGCAACAACCGCTGTGCCATTAATTAATGGGATTTCAGCATTAATTGTTTTTATAAGGCTTGATTTTCCGCTGCCGACTTTTCCAATCAGATAAGCAAATTCCCCTTTATTTAAAGAAAAGTTTACATCTTTTAAAATCAGGTTTTCTTTTTGATAAATAGTAACATTTTCGAATTCGATAATCTTATCCGGGCTCATTTTATGCGTTTATGCGTTTATAATATTTTTATAACCTTTTAAAGTTATAAACATATAAACATATAAACATATAAACAAATAAACATTTCAACCGATTTAATAAATTAAATATCAGTATTCTGTTTATATCTTGGTTCCTGGTTCTTGGTTCCTGGTTCTTGGATCCTGGTTCTTGGTTCTTGGATCCTGGTTCTTGGTTCTTGGATCCTGGTTCTATTAAATAGGGATATTTCCGTGTTTCTTTGGAGGATTGCTAATTCTTTTGTTATGAGTAAGTTCAAGTGCCTGGTAAAGTTTAAATCGGGTTTGGCACGGATCAATTATTTCATCAATGTATCCCAATTCAGCCGCTTTATAAGGATTGGCAAATAATTTCGCATATTCATTTACTTTTTGTAAATGTTCCTTTTCTGATTTTATTTTACCCCTGTAGAGGATATTCACTGCTCCTTCCGGGCCCATTACTGCAATTTCAGCTGTAGGATATGCGTAATTAATGTCAGCACCAATATGCTTGCTTGACATTACATCGTAAG
Source organism: uncultured Bacteroidota bacterium (assembly GCA_963846585.1). Classification (GTDB taxonomy): domain Bacteria; phylum Bacteroidota; class Bacteroidia; order Bacteroidales; family JAAUTT01; genus JAAUTT01. Next base: position 444,203 of record CAWJWO010000015.1, on the reverse strand, counting down.
CTCCCCCGTATGCTTTTCGTGTTATTAGTGTTATTTTTGGAACCGTAGCTTCGGTAAATGCAAATAAAAGTTTTGCTCCGTGTTTAATGATGCCTCCTAGTTCCTGGGTAGTTCCGGGTAAAAATCCCGGGACATCAACAAAAGTAATAACAGGAATATTAAAAGAATCACAAAAACGTACAAACCTGGCAGCTTTCAGGGAAGCATTTATATCAAGAACACCTGCAAGAATTGCAGGTTGATTTGCCACAATTCCTATGGATTTTCCGCCTAACCTTGCGAAACCTATAATAATGTTAAGAGCATAAAATGGTTGAATCTCAAAAAAAATTCCATTATCTACTACTGAAGTGATAAGTTCTTTCATATCATAAGGTTTATTTGGATCCACCGGAACAAGTGTCCTGAGTTTTTCATCCTCACGATCAACCTGGTCCGTGGATGGTTTAAACGGAGGGTCTTCCAAATTGTTAGATGGCAGAAAACTAAATAGTTCACGTATCATAACCATAGCTTGTTCGTCATCATCAGCCATTAACTGGGCTACGCCGCTTGTGGCGTTATGGGTCATAGCTCCGCCCAGATCTTCTTTTGTAACCTCTTCATGAGTAACAGTTTTTATGACGTCAGGACCCGTAACGAACATATAACTTTTTTCTTTTACCATAAGGATAAAGTCGGTGAGGGCTGGTGAATAAACTGCTCCTCCGGCACATGGTCCCAATATGGCAGATATTTGGGGAATTAAGCCTGATGCGATAACATTTAACTGAAAAATATCAGCATATCCTGCAAGACTTTGGACACCTTCCTGAATACGGGCTCCACCGGAATCGTTGAGCCCTATTACGGGGGCTCCCATTTTCATTGCCATTTGCATTATTTTAACTACTTTATCAGCATTTGCTCTGCTCATGGTCCCTCCAAATACAGTAAAATCCTGTGCAAATACAAATGCCAGCCTTCCGTCTATCTTTCCATAACCTGACACAATTCCATCACCGGGTATCAATTTGTTTTGCATATCAAAATCCGTTGTCCGATGTACGACTAATTTATCAAGTTCAGTAAACGTTCCAGAGTCGAACAAGTCGTAAATACGTTCACGGGCAGTTTTCTTACCCTCACTATGTTGTTTTTCAATTTTATCAGCACCTCCGCCTGATTCAGCCGCTTTTAACTTATCTCTTAATTTTTTGTATTTTTCTTCCAGATTATCCATGTTATAAAGTTGTAAAAGTTGTAAAGTTGTAAAGTTGTAAAGATTTGTAATACAACCTCTACAACCTTTACAACTTTACAACCAATTATTCTAACAATATCAGTGGCTGGTGACTTTTAATAGTATCGCCGACTTTTACCAATATTTTTTTAATTGTAGTATCGTGGCTGACTTTATATTCACTTTCCATTTTCATCGCTGATACTACAATTACTGTTTGTCCTGCAAGCACTTTATCATTCACTTTAACAGGAATTCTTACAATTTTTCCGGGCATTGGTGTTGAAATAATATTTTGTTCCTGTTCGGCTAAACCTTTATTTCTACTTTCCCTGTAGCGGGTTTCAGCATCAATTATCTCGATGTCAAAAGATTTAAAGTAAGTATTAGCAATATATTGTTTAAAATTTTCACCTTCAATAACTTCTATGTTGTGCGATTGTCCGTTATGTAACAATGAATATTCATTTGCCTCAACTTTACAAATATCGAGATCGTAAATTTTATCATCCACTGAAATTCTTACCTGGTGTTCATTCCTGCTCAGAAGTTTCACTTTTGTCAGTCTTTTCCCAATCCTAATGTCTAACTCCATTCTAAAATATTATTAATAGATTCAAGAGCCAAGAGCCAGGAGCCAAGATGTAAGTGATTAAGTGATTTAAGAATTAAGATTATAGATTTGTGATTTAAGATTTAAAAAGATTTACCAAGGTTGTAAATCTTAAATCTAGAATCTTAAATTTAGAATCTTAAATCATTTTTTTCATTTTCAAATTTGCACATTTTCAAATTTTCAAATTGTCTTGGTTCCTGGCTCCTGGCTCTTGGTTTCTGTCTCCCATCTGTATTTTTTATTGCCATTTGTTTTTGACTCTTCTCCATTCAGATCCGTTATTAGAAAGAGGTACTGATACAGAAAGTTTTTTTAGTTTTTCTGTATAATCTATAAAGGCAGTTATAACAGCCATATTTTCGCAGTCGAAATCACATGGTTCAAAATTATTTGTAAGGTCGGAAGAATATTTTTCTATAAAATGTGTGTTGTAATTACCTTCTTCAAATACAGGATGTTTCATAATATTTTCAAGATACTTGATTGAAGTTTTCACTCCGGAAATTTTATATTCATACAATGCCCTTTTCATTCTGTCAATTGCTCCGTAACGAGTTCTGGCCCAAACTATTAATTTCGAAATCATAGGATCATAATATATTGGGATTTCATAACCTGGATATACATAACCATCTGTACGAATTCCCAATCCCCGAGGTTCTGAAATATGGCGGATAAGTCCGGGGGAGGGCATAAAATTATTTTCAGGATCTTCAGCATAAATCCGGCATTCGATTGCATGGCCCAATTGTCTTATATCTTTTTGTAAATAAACAAGTTGCTCACCATTTGCAACCCTTATTTGTTCTTTAACCAGATCAATACCAACAACACGTTCGGTAATTGGGTGTTCAACCTGTAAACGTGTGTTCATTTCAAGGAAATAATAGTTCAGGTTTTTGTCAACCAGAAACTCTACTGTTCCCGTACCTTCATAATTTACTGATCGTGCCGCCTTAACGGCAACCTTACCCATTTCTTTACGTAGTTCAGGTGTTAATAATGGTGAAGGAGTTTCTTCAATTACTTTTTGATGACGGCGTTGGATAGAGCATTCCCGTTCACATAGATGGATAATATTTCCGAATTTATCACCAAGAATCTGAAATTCAATATGATGTGGTTCAACTATATATTTTTCTATATAAACGGAATCATCACCAAAAGCGGTTTTTGCTTCCGATTTTGCAATGTTAATTGCATTCATCAGATCGTCCTCATATTCTACAAGACGCATACCTTTTCCACCACCTCCGGCAGAAGCTTTAACTATTAATGGTAAACCGATCTGGTTGATAACTTTTCTGGCATCCTCTTTTGTAGTTATTTTGTTTTGAGTACCTGGCACAACAGGTACTCCGGCATCAATCATAGTTTTGCGGGCAGAAATCTTATCACCCATTGTGGCAATGGCATGAGGTGAAGGGCCTATAAAAATAAAGCCTTCTTTACCACAAATTTTTGCAAATTCTGCATTTTCTGATAAAAATCCGTACCCGGGATGTATAGCATCTGAATTGGATTTTTTAGCTGCATTAATAATGTTTTCAATTTTCAGATAACTTTCATTTGAAGGGGAAGGTCCGATAAGGTAAGCTTCATCAGCATATCTGACGTGCATGGATGTCCTGTCGGCTTCGGAATAAACAGCAACTGTACGTATACCAATCTCCCGACAGGAACGCATTATTCGCACTGCTATTTCTCCCCGGTTTGCTACGAGCAGTTTTTTAATCATAAATCCTATTTTGTGAAGTAATTAAGTTAACGGAAACATCTTAAATAATACTTCAAATTAGTCAAACACCGGATATATGATTTTGTTTAATGTTAAACGATTAAACTGTTATTTTTTCTGATTCAGTTAAAAACAAAGCCTCAGGTCCGGTCTGGCCTGTTCGGATACGAACAACCTGTTCTATATCTGAGATAAATATTTTACCATCACCAATTACTCCCGTCCAGGCTGATTTAGTAATTGCATCTATAGTTTTTTGCAAATTCTGATCGCGTACAACAATAGATAAAATTCTCCTTTGAAGCCTGTTTGCGTCATAAATAGCCCCCCGGTATATATGCCCTTCAATTTCTTTTCCTACTCCGGTTACATCCCAATATGTGAAAAAATCTATATCTGCATCATGAAGTGCCTTTTTAACTTCCTCAAACTTTGATTTACGAATAATTGCTTCTAATTTCTTCATAGATTATAAAGATAAATTAATAGTATTTGTTAAAAATAAGTAATTTTTTAATAAGTTGGTTAAAATAAATTTCTTTTAATAATTGATTATTAATGTTATACATAAAAAAATATACCCTACTGTAAAAAAAACATTATTTATTTCAGGAAGGGGTTATTAATTTTTATGGTTATACTTAAAATTAAATATTAAATATTCAAACAGGGTATCCTTGAAAAGGGGGGTAAAAAAAACAGGAATTTTTCAAAAATTCCTGTTTTTTATAGACATTAATTATTCGACTTCAGTATAGGCGATTTCCTCATGTTGTGACAGATCAAGCCCAATAGATTCTTCTTCTTCAGTAGCCCTGATACCAAATATTTTATCAACAACCTTAAATATAATGAAAGTCATTCCGCCCGAAAATACTATGGTTACACAAACAGCTAATGTTTGTACCCATAACTGATGTGTGTTGCCAAACCAGGATCCTGAAACTGATGGTTGAATTAAAGGGGATGCCAATACACCTACCATTAAGGAACCAATAATACCACCAATGCCATGAACTCCAAAAGCATCGAGAGAATCATCATATTTAAGTAATATTTTAACTTTTCCAACCATGAAGTAGCATGCAATTGAGGCAATAATACTTATTATTAAAGCACCGGTAAAGTCAACATATCCGGCTGCAGGTGTAATAGCAGCCAATCCTGCAATAGCTCCGGTGCACATTCCTATAGTCGTAGGCTTTTTATTAATAGTCCAATCCATTAAAGCCCATGTAAGGGCAGCGGCAGCAGCAGCAATATGAGTTACCAGGAATGCACTACCGGCTAAACCATCTGCAGCAAGAGAACTTCCCGCGTTAAAACCAAACCATCCAAACCACAAAAGACCGGTACCCAATAGTACAAACGGTATGTTATGAGGTGGTGTAGGACGCGATTCGTAATATTTCCGGCGACCTACCAGTATTGCCATTAAAAGGGCTGATATACCAGCATTGATATGGACAACAATTCCGCCGGCAAAATCTATAACGCCAAGTTTATATAACCAGCCATCTGCCGACCATATCCAATGAACCACAGGGTTATATACTAATATTGCCCAAAGTACAGAGAATATAAGAAACCCTTTAAATTTAATACGTTCAGCAAAAGCCCCGATAATTAATGCCGGAGTAATTACTGCAAACATGCATTGATAAATAATAAACACGATGTGAGGTATCCGTTCGTTTGAAACGTATTTATTAAAATACGGACTCAGGTCATTGATTTTAATATTTTTCAAACAAGCCCAATCAAAATTTCCGATAATACCTTTTGTAAATCCGCTGGAAGAACCGAATGCATTTGAATATCCGAATGCCATCCATTCAATTGATATAACTGCAAGGATAATAAAACATTGCATTAAAATACTTAAAATGTTTTTCTGACGGACCAAACCACCGTAAAAAAAGGCCAGTCCCGGAATGGTCATAAGCATTACCAATGCCGTAGCTACAAGCATCCATGCGGTATTACCCAGGCTTAAATGTGGAACCTCAACAACAGGAATAATAGATTGTGCATTTAAAGAAATTTCATCTAACCCAAATATTAATAACAAACAGCCAAAGGCTATCATTGATAGTTTAGCAAGCATACATGTCCCTTTCACAATAAGTTAAAAACTAAGTTCTCTAATTCTCAGTATGGCAAAAGTAAACTTTTTTTTAACTTTTAGTTAAGGATGATATAAAAAATTAGTATACTTTTTAAAATATACCTAAAAAATTAATAAAATGCTTGAAAAATATAATAATTCAAAAATTCAAAAAAATAATTTATTATAGTAAATTTCTTATATACATAAAAAAATCGGAGGTGAACCAGCACCTCCGACACCAATTACACATAAGAATTAGAGAACTTTTGTGAATCGGATTATTTATTCTTATTTCCTGTTCTAATGTTTGTTATTCGGCTTCTGTGTAGGCAATTTCTTCATGTTGCGTAAGGTCCAAACCAACGGATTCTTCTTCTTCCGAAGCCCTTATTCCTAAAGTTTTATCCACTATAAAGAATATAATTGCAGTTACGATACCTGTGTATAATATTGTGGATATTACAGCTTTTACCTGGATCATAAACTGGGCAGGATTACCATAAAATGCTCCTTTACAGGAAGCCTGAACAGCAGCTGTTGCAAATAACCCTGTTGCAAGTGCTCCCCAAATACCGCCAATACCGTGTACTCCAAATGCATCGAGAGTATCATCGTATCCAAGTTTTGGTTTTACAATACCTACCATAATAAAGCAAAAAACTGATACTAACAATCCAATAACTATTGCACCGGTAATATCTACAAACCCTGAAGCGGGGGTAATGGCAACCAGGCCTGCAACGGCGCCTGTACAGGCACCTATAATAGTAGGTTTTTTATTTATAATCCAATCGCACAAAACCCATGAAAGCACGGCTGCAGCGGTTGCAATATGAGTAACAAGAAATGCACTGCCTGCCAGACCATCGGCTGCCAAACCACTACCGGCGTTAAATCCGAACCATCCTACCCAAAGCAATGCAGCCCCGATAACTACCAACGGGACGTTATGAGGCGAAGTTGGCCGACGGTCGTAATATTTACGTTTTCCAATCATAAGAGCAGTAACCAAAGCTGCTATACCTGCATTGATATGAACAACCGTACCGCCTGCAAAATCAAGTGCTCCTAATTTTGCCAGCCAGCCATCTGCTGACCATACCCAATGGGCAATAGGATTATACACCAAAATTGCCCATAATAAAGTAAAAATTAAAAATCCGCGAAACTTTATTCTTTCGGCAAATGCACCAATTATTAATGCAGGAGTAATAACAGCAAACATACATTGAAAAAGTATAAATACTATGTGTGGAATTGTACCTATCATTTCAGGCGCACCATTGACTATTTTTCCGGTAGCCTGAGAATGAGAAATGAAGTATGGGCTCAGGTCATTAATATTAATACCTTTAAGAAAAGCCCAGTCAAATCCGCCAATAAATGGTGCCAATGCACCGTGAGAAGATCCGAATGCATTGCTGTACCCGAATGCTACCCATTCTAAACTAACAACTGCAGTGATAATAAAACATTGCATTAATACACTTAATACATTTTTCCTTCTGACAAGTCCGCCATAAAAAAGTGCCAACCCGGGTATAGTCATCATCAGTACCAAAGCGGTAGCAACTATCATCCAGGCAGTATCCCCGTTATTCATAACAGGAGCGGGAACTAATGGTAATGAGGCAGGTGCTGTAACCTGGGCCATTGCAAAGGCAGGCAGAGCTGCCAGTAAAAATGAAATTCCAATAAATTTAAATATTTTTTTAAACATGATTTGTTCCTTTCGTTTAAGTTAGTAATTAACCTGTTAATCCCTGTCGTATAATGAATCATCACCTTTATCGCCTGTGCGGATGCGGATAGATTGTTCTACTGATTCAATAAAGATCCTTCCATCGCCACTTTCACCGGTAAAGGCCGATTTAAGTATGGCTTTGATAGATTTATCCAGGTTCACGTCACGAACTACAAACGAAATATAAACACGGTCGATGGTGTTTACATCGTAAGCAACACCTCTAAAGATAAGTCCTTGTTTTGCAGTACCCTGACCTTTAACATCCCACCAGGATAAAAAGTCGATATCTGCGGCATGCAAGGCTTGCCGTACCTCCTCGAATTTTTTTTTGCGAATGATAGCTTCAATTTTTTTCATAGCCCTATAATAATTTGAAAATTTCAACAAAAATATTTTTATTTATCAAATTATTCAAGGAAAATATAATTTATATTTAACAAAACATAAAAATATATGGGTTATACTAATTATTTGTTATAATTAATATTCATTAAATAATAATTAATAATTGATTTCTTCTAATTTTTATCCTGGTTCCTGGTTCTTGGTTCCTGGTTCATTGTTCTATTCATTTTACGATTAACAAGTGTTAAGTATTACAATTCAATTTTAATAGGGAAAATTACAATTGGTATACCAAATTTAAAGAACCTTTTTTGTATTGAAAATATGGTATGGTTATGAAGCAGATGTGATAAATAGAAAGTTTTGGAAAAAACTAACTGACCACCAAAAAATGTAGGATTTGGTACTTTAGGAATCAGATATTTTACTATTCTGTATACTTCGTCTACAGGGTCAGTTCCTATTGTCCAGATACTTTTGCCATAGAATCCGAATTGATTGGCGATTTTTACATATTTTTTACCGTCTTCTTTTACAGAAGTTTTAAAATGTTCGAGTTCATCAGCGCCTCTGTATATTCTTGAATTTATAATACCTACTCTGATAAAAATGTAATTTTTATATATTCCTTTAAAACTCTCATTAATTCTCAGGAAGGTATGCAGTCCGGTGCCACCGAAACCCTTAACGAGGATTATAGCCGTTTTTGCATCAGGGTCATATTTTACAGGTTCAGGTTCTGCTAATAAGTTTGGTGTATGATTAAGAACTGAATTTAGTTCTGAGATTGCGCTTAAACGAAGTTTTTGTAACCGTTTTGTTGTTTTATAGTAATGTTTTTTTATAGTAATAGCTAACATAATAAAAAGTCCTGTTATGAGTAAGGTAATCCAGCCTCCTTCCCTGAATTTTATTACAGTAACCGAAATAAGAATAAAAGAAGTCAAAATAAAACCAATGCCATTTATTATCAATTTTCTTTTCCAATGACCAAGTTTACTGCGGTCCAGCCACCAGTGCTTAACCATTCCAAGTTGAGAAATTGAGAAAGTTATAAACACATTAATACTATAAAGTACAACTAAAAATTCAACTGACCCTTTTGAAATGACCATGATAATAATTGCTGCAATTCCCATCATAAACACACCATTCATGGTAATCAGCCTGTCGCTGAGTGACGCGAATTTTTTAGGGAACCACCGGTCAATTGCCATATTCGCCATAATTCTCGGTCCATCAATAAATCCGGTTTGAGCAGCTACAAACAGCAATGCAGCTTCTGATACAAGAGTAATGAGAATGACACTTTTTGACCAGAATGGTCCCCAGTTAGCCGTTAAGTTATCGAACAAAACCGCGTTAAGGGTTTTGGTTGAACTTATATGAACATTATATAATGAATAAGCTACCATTAAGCCTAAAACTATAAATGACAATGAAATTGCCATTAATGTCATGGTTTTTCTTGCTGTGGCTACCCTGGGTTCGCGCAGTATAGGTATTCCGTTACTAACAGCTTCAATACCGGTAAAGGTTCCTGCCCCCATACTGTAGGCTTTAAGTATTATAAATAATGTACCTAAAATACCTACCTGGCCAATAAGTGAATGTAACTGATTTACTGTTTCATGTTTAACAATGTGAAAATTATGAGCATTACTAACAATTGCATATATAATTACGAATACGTGCATTACAATAAAAACAACAAAAATTGGTGTAAGCGAAAATACCGATTCCTTAACTCCGCGAAGGTTTAATAAAATCAGCAGACAAACGCCAATTATTGCAACACTAAGTTTATATGCCTGCATTGATTCAGGGAAGAAACTGAAAAGAGCATCAGTACCACTTGAAACAGAAATAGTAATAGTAAGTACATAATCAATAATAAGTGCACATCCCGATACCATACCAATTGTGGGAGACAGAAGTTTACTACCTACCAGGTAACCACCGCCGCCATGTGGAAAAAGTTTTATTATCTGACTGTAGCTTGAACTGATGATGAAAATTGTAAAAACTGTACCTAACCCGACAAAAATTGCCAACATGGGATGTCCCTGTAAATTTCTGTATGCCTCTTCAGGACCGTAACAGGATGATGAGATACCATCTGCACCAAGACCAATCCAGGCAAAGAAAGCAATCAGCGATAGTTTATGAAAGATTGATTTGTCCTGTAAGGTTTTTGCCCTACCAATAAATATATCTTTCAATTTGTTAAAAAACGGAATAATCTCCATTGAATCTTTTGTATTTAATTTATTATCAAATTATTAAATTGTTTTATAAATAATTTCCGGGGATTAAAAAAAACTGACAAATCTAATATAAATTGAATAATAAAATTGTTTGGTAATAGTTATAAAGTTATATAATATTAATAATCAAGAAACTATACTATTTAATAAATACAAATTGTACTATTACAAAAATTGGTACAAGTATTATCAGGGACCAAAGCATGTAGCCAAAAAAAGAAGGCATTTTAATATTATTTTCTTCTGCTATAAATTTTATCATCATATTAGGAGCATTGCCTATATAAGTTATTGCACCCATAAACGAAGCACCTGCCGTTATGGCAATCAGAGTTTTTGGTATAACTTGTGTCATAAATAAATGAGGTGCTAAATTTAGTCCTGTTGCCGGCGCCGCTGCTGTATTGAAAAAAGTGAGATAGGCGGGAGCACTGTCCAGGAAGGCTGATAAACCTCCCGATAACCAATAATACATGCCATTTAATGGTTCGCCATTTTTATTTGAAAGGCTGTTAATGATAAAACTTAACGGGCCATCAATACCCGCACGAAGCATAGCAATAAGTGGTGCCATACATATAAATATTGCAGCAAATAGTTTACCTACCTCAATTATTGGATGCCAAGTAAAATTGTTTCGAATTCTTACCTCTTTCGCTGTTATTTTTATAGATATTAATGTTACTGTAATAAGAATGATTATTTCAGTTATTTCACTTAATGGTACTGGTATATGAAAAAATTTGAAAGCGGTTCCAAAATCGTAACTTGAAAGAACAACTGCGATTACAATAATAATTAGTAATAATAAATTCCATCCTCCGGTTAGTTTTAATTTACTGTTATTATTTTTTACTGGTTTTTCGGTTTCTTTGTTATAATAATGTAATTCAATAAAAAAATATATTATCAACAACAAGCCGGTTGTAAAAATTGTAGGACCAAATAATTTGGTCATTGGCCAGAAAAATGGAACTTTACTTATAAACCCCATTAATAAAGGTGGATTTCCGATAGGAGTGAGTGATCCTGCAATATTACCGACAATAAAAATAAAAAATATAATTGTATGAACTTTATACTTCCTCCATGAATTGGCATGGATTAAAGGTCTTATAAAAAGAACAGATGCGCCGGTTGTCCCAAGCCAGCTTGACAAAATTGCTCCAAATGTAAGAAATAATAAATTTATTATTGGACTACCTTCGTGTTCTCCTTCTAAACCAATGCCACCGGTTACAGTAAATAATGACAATATCAGAAAAATAAAAGGGAAAAACTGATCAATTATTACAGTTATAAATGTCATCAGACTTATTCCAACCCCTTGGGAAATAGCTAACCCAATTAACACAATACCACTCCACGCAAGTGAAACCTTTCCATAATGTTTGCTCCAAAAATTTGGCAATATTAACGGGAATAATGCAATTGACAATATCATACCTAAAAAGGGTAAACTCCAAACAGGGGATAGTACTGCACCATTTAATGTGTTGTATATAATTTCAGTTTTATTAAAGGTATTACAGTAAACAGATTGTGATAAGCCATTCAAATAAATTATAACTATAATACATAATATTTTCTTCATTACCTTAATAAATAAGTGTCATTTTTGAAATTTCTAAATTTATAAAAAAGGGTAACAGTTTACAACTTATAATGAAGATGTTACTGTTACCCTTAAAATAGTTCTATTTAACAAGAACTTAATAAGAATACTTACGATTAACTATTATAAAATTATCTTGATAACGGAGTTTCAGCATTCTTATCAAGTCTGATACCGGCATAACCTTCAGCTCCCATTTCGGGTACATCGAGTCCTTCCATTTCAGTCTTGGCGGAAACCCTGTTTCCAACTATCTTATCAATTAATTTAAAAACGACCCAGGATATAGCGCCAACGTATATAAAGTTGGTTAATACCCCAATAACTTCAGCACCAAATTGTCCCGGATCGCCATAAAATAAACCTTTTACTGTACCGGCAACGCCATTCCATCCATCTCCATAAGTTCCATCTGCAAACAAGCCGAGAGACAATACACCCCATGCCCCGTTTACCCCATGAACAGATATTGCACCAACCGGATCGTCAATTTTAAGTTTACGTTCAAAGAAGATACAGGATTCAACTACAATTACACCTGCTATCAATCCGATCAAAGCTGCACTGGGTGCAGTAACAAAGGCACACGGAGCTGTTATCGCAACCAAACCGGCTAACATGCCATTACACATCATACTAACATCAGGCTTTTTAGTTTTGAACCACCACATCCATAATGTTGCACCGAATGCTCCGGTTGCAGAGGCTAACATAGTGTTAACTGCAATAACGGATATTCTTAAATCGGTACCTGCTAATGTAGAGCCAGGGTTAAATCCAAACCAGCCAAAAGCAAGAATAAAAGTTCCAATTACTGCCATTGGTATACTGTGAGCAGGTATTGCATTCGGAGATCCGTTTTTGTTATATTTTCCAATTCTTGGCCCAAGCATTTTAGCGCCAACGAGGGCAATTACCCCACCCGTCATATGAACAACCGATGAACCTGCAAAATCAACATGACCATGACCCAAATGGAAGTTAGTACCTAATTGGGCCAACCAGCCTCCACCCCAAACCCAGTTTCCGTATATTGGGTAGATAATGGTACCGACAGCTAATCCATATAAAAAGAATGAAGAATATTTCCAGCGTTCAGCCATAGCTCCGGTTGGAATTGTAGCTGTAGTATCCATAAACACGACTTGGAAAAGGAATAAGGCAAAAACAGCAACATCGTAGGTACCTGAAAGGAAAAAACCTTTAGATCCAAATAAGCCGAATGCATGTCCAAAGATGTTTAAGGAAAACTCATGGCTTAAACCATCATATCCTCCCATGGTACCTAATGAACCTACGCCTCCGAACATGAATGCAAACCCACAGAGGAAAAAACCAAGCATCCCCAAAGGATATACCATTAAATTCATCGCCATAGTATGAGCTACGTTTTTAGCCCTCGTTAAACCGGTTTCTACCATGGCAAAACCAGCTTGCATAAACATAACCAAAAAGCCGGTAATCAGAGTCCACATAATATTGATTGCAACTTTGTTGTGTCCTGCTTGATTTGCAACATCTTCAGTTGAAAGAGGAGTTCCTGGCTTTGCAGGGGAAATTTCAGTGGATGTCCCGGTAAGAGTACCTGAAGGATCTTGCTTTTTTTCGCCAAAAGCAATATCACTGAATAGAAATGTACTCACCATCGCTACTATAAGGCACGCTAATAATATATATGTCTTTTTCATAATTAATATTTTTTAAATGGTTATTACTTCTCGTATTCTCCTTTAAGACTATCGTCACCACTCTGTCTGGTCCTTATTTTCCAGGCTTCCTCTATAGCGGAAACAAATATTCTGCCGTCTCCTACCTCTCCCGTAAAAGCTGTATTCAGAATACAATCTACAGTCTTTTTTACGTTTTGGTCGCGTACTACAATAGTTAGATCTCTTCTGGGAATATATGCAGTATCAATTACAGTTCCGCGATAGGCATGGTCACCTTTTTTAATTTCATTACCAACACCCGTTGCATCCATGTAAGAGAAAAAATCAATGTCAATTGAATGAAGTGCTTCTTTGACTTCTTCGAATTTTGACGTTCTTATTATTGCTTCAATTTTTTTCATACAATTTATATTTTAGGTTAAAAAGTTATTCCAAAAACACAATAGGCATCTTCCTTCTGTGGGTTAAAACCAAGGGTTGCCGATAAAGGAAGAGAGTATGTATCGGTAATTTTTAAGTTTTTTGTTGCTGTAATACCTAAATTACAAACCCCAAATCCTCCGATTCCTGCATATCCGTCACCGTAATAACCCTGTGAAGGCGTAATTCCAAGAAACGGTGAGAAATATTTAAAAGCGTAATCAAATTCAATATAGGTTGAATAGGCTTGTTTTGAGATGTCCTGAGTAATTCCAGTTGCAGGGTTTACAGGGGAAGTTTTACTATATTGATAATCGTTGCCGGCAAACATTACATTAGCTGTGACACTAATTGGAAATGAAGCGGGACCGGAGTACCCGACTGAACCTTCAAAAATGTGTCCGCTGGGGTTGGTGGAAGTATTGCTATAATTAAAATATGGTATTAATTTAATACTTTCATTAAAATAAAAATCATAATCGGTTACGGTAAATTTGAGCGGACCGGTAGTTAATGTTGCATAAATATCCAACTCTTTATATACACCAATAAAATCAGTAGAACCCCAAACTCCAATTTCTAAGGGCCCTGTAGTAAATGAAAAAGTAGGCTGGAAGTTTGGAGTTGCTGATGATAAAGTACCTCTCCAGTAATAACTTGTAACCAGGTTTGCAGTTACCTTAAATGGAGACGGAGCCTCAGGTGCCGGAGCTGTAACTGCAGGAGCAGTTGTCGTTGCAGTTGGGGCCGGAGCAGGTGTTGTTTGGCCATTTATCATTAAACCAGGTAATAGACAGGATAATGATAAAAATGTTGCGAGTAAATTTTTCCTTTTTTTCATATTTTTTAAAATTTAGGTTTGTGATTATTTGTCTGTCGGTACAAATATATAAATAATTTTATAACCCCCCAAAAAAAAGAGATAAAAAATTAAAAAAATGTAAAAAAAAGGAATTAAAGGCTAAAAAAATGGGGTATAAGATAAAAAAACATATAAAAAAATTAAATATATCTTAAAAATTTGAAAACATTGATCTTTTTATGCCTTGATTATAAAATAATTACAAATAAACACAATTAAGTTTACATTTTATATAAATAAGCATATAAATATTAATGAAATAAAGATAAAAGGTCAAAAGGCTTTATAATAGTATAAATGCAGAAAGGTAGGAAAGGTAGGAAAGCAGAAAAGCAGAAAAGCAGAAAAGCAGGTAAGCAGCAAAGCAGAAAAATTGGAAAGGGAAGTTATCAGTTATCAGTTATCAGTTATCCGTTATCAGTAATCAGTTATCAATAATTTTCAAATTAGCACATTTCTTGCCCTGAGCGTAGTCGAAGGGTCAAATTTTCAAATTTTCAAATTATTTTTCCACATTATGGTCTGTCAGGCCCTTTTGATATTTTGTCAGGTTTGTGGATTTAATTATTCCAACAGGGCCTTCAACCAATCCTCCATTATCCTTATCATTGATTACTTTTATTGATATAAGATTTAATATATTGCCTTTCAATAAATTTTTTGGGATAACAAAATACCTTGAAATATAAGTTTCTGACCCCTCCTCATTACTATTTTTTTCTTTACCTGAAATATGTTGATTTTCAATAACTGAATTGATCCTTACTCCATTTATATAAACTTCATCGGCATCCTGAATTTTTCCAAGCAACAATATCATTTTTTGATTTTCATATTCCTGCGGAATATTAATATGTTTTCTAAACCAAGCTATTCCTGAATAATCTTTAAATCCCTGATTTACCCAATTCCCCGGAACGATAATTTTTTGCCAGTGTTTATCCTGATAACCAGTATCTTTCCAGGCATTGTTATCTCCTGTTTTAAAATGCCACAAACCGGCTATAGAAATTTCGGGTTTACTGTAATTCAAGGAAACAATGCCAACTTCGCCTGAAATTATTCCACCTTCCATCTGGTGATTATATACTCTTACAGAAATAACATTCTTTTCATTTAAATTCAAATATTCTTCAGGTATAGGGTATGTTCTTTTTGCATCATGTGCGGAGGAAAAATCAGGTGGAAATGAGCCGGAAAATCCAATAAGTTTACCATTTAAAAATACCTGATCGGCATCACTTATGTATCCAAAAATCAGATAAAGATCCTTGTTTTTCATTTCTTTTGTTACCATGAATGAAGTACGGTACCATCCAAATCCATCATATCCATAAAACCCCTGATCTTCCCAGGATGAAGGAACTTTAATAGTCTCCCATGAAGTATCAATATATTCGGGTTGTGCCCAGCTTATATTATCTCCAATTGAAAATTTCCATTTACCTGAAAGGTTCAGGAGTACAATTTTATCGCCTTTAGCAATCAGGTTTAAGGTTTGAAAAAATAATAGTATAGTAGTAAACAATATTTTCCTGTTAAAAATCATTTTATTTATATTCAGATATATTATTAATCCCGATGAGTTCTTATTAAGATAATTAGGTTTATAAGGTTTATATGCTATTTAATAATAATTATTCTCTTCGTCTTTCTTCTTTAATCTTTCATCTTTTATCTGTCTTCTGTCTTCTGTCTTCTGTCTTCTGTCTTCTGTTACATTACAAGCTTATACCCTAACCCATGGACTGTTAATATTAATTTTGGGTTTGCAGCATCAACTTCAACTTTCTGACGTATTCTTACAATAAAGTTATCAATAGTGCGACTGGTAATTTCTCCATCTATACCATATACACGCTTTAAAATATCTTCTCTTTTAACTGTTTCGTTCCTGTGAAGCCAAAGATGTTTTAATATCTCGATTTCAGTATGAGACATTTTAACCGGGTAGTCTTCAATTATAGCTGCATAGCTGTTAAAATCAATATTTAGTTTACCTATCATAATCGGGGAATTGATTATATTATCAGATTTAACAGTTGATCCTCTTCGCATTACAGCTTTTACTCTGGCCAATAATTCCATTAAGCTGAACGGTTTAGTCACATAATCATCTGCACCATACTCAAGCCCCGTCACTTTATCGTATTCCTCAACTTTTGCCGTAAGCATTATAATAGGTGTGTCAATGCCTTTTTGCCTGGCACTCCTGCATATATCCAAACCGGACATCTTTGGCAACATTACATCAAGAAGCGCAACCTGATATTTTCCTTTGAGGATTTCCTGTAAACCCTGCTCTCCGTTATTGGCAATAACAACTTCGTATCCTTCAATTTCAAAGTTATCTTTAAGGGCTTGGGCCATTTGCATTTCATCCTCTACAATCAGGATTTTTGACATATTTAATATATTTTAAGTTTGAGAATTATCTTTATTTGTTAATTTTTGAAAAACAACCTTAAAGGTAGTACCTTTTCCCGGATTAGAAGATAGGGTTATATTCCCGTTATGGCTATTAACAATATTTTTGACAATGGTCAAACCCAACCCTGATCCTTTTATATTGGATACTTCTATGTCTGAAACCCTGAAAAATTTATCAAAAACATATTTTTGCTGTTCTTCAGGTATACCAATACCGTGATCTGTAACTGATAATACAACATTAACATTATCCGAAGCTGTTTCAATACCAATATACTTTTTAACAATGCTATATTTGATAACATTGTCAATCAGATTGACCAATACTTCCTGCAAAGCCTCACGGTCACCATTAATTAACGGCAGATCTGGCCGGGTTTTGACTGAAATAGTAAAACTTTTGCTATTTAAATGGTAATTATAGCGATCCATAATTACTTCAACCACTTCGTTTAAATTTACCGGACTGAAATTATAAGTTAATTTCTTTTCTTCAATTTTTGAAAAATTAAGGATTTTATTTACAATACCAATAAGACGGTCTGTTTCCTGATGTATTATATGATAATAGTTTTGTAGTTTTTCAGGTTTTATCCTACCCATTAAAATAGTTTCAATATACAATGATATTAGGGATAAGGGTGTTCTTATTTCATGCGATACATTGGAAATGAAATCAGCACGCATTTTAGCAAGCTGTATCTCATTTTTTATGCTTCTGAATACAAACCATGTGCCGCATAGAAATAATATGTCCAGTAATATTATCATGACGAAATTGATATAAGTCCTGTCACGGACTAATTGTTCTATAGTGCGGCCTTTAAAAACAATCCCAATTTTAAGATCCGGTAACAGCCATAAAGGTTTTATATGAGAAACCTGATTGTACCTGATGGGCTCGGAAGAATAAACAATCTTTTTTTCTTTATTCTTTAACACACTTATAATAAACCTGTCCTCAACAATTGCCTGAATCTTTTGTGATAGAACCTGATTTACAAATTCCTGAATATCAACTATAATTCCACATAATGTTTTATTCCCCTGATAATTATCAGAAATGAATACAAAATATAACAATTTTGATGTTTTTGGTGAACTAAAGGGTTCAATTTTCCTCCATCCTCCCTGAAGGTTAATATATAATCTTTTAATAATCTTTGAATGTCCAATAAGAATACCTGAAATTATCTTTTGCTGGTTTAAAATGCTGAGGTTATAATCCCGCAGAACGATTTCAATGTTATTATAAGATGTATCAGTACAATAGAATACTCCTTTCATGGAAGGGTTATCATGTATATATTGATGTAACGAATTATAAAGGTTTAACTGCGGACTTGAAAAATAATTATTCATTTTAAATACCCAGCCACTTGCAACATCATCGGAATAACGGTTTACAGAAGAAAGTATTACATCTAACTGATTATTATATATTTCTGCAATAATTTTTTCATTTTGATTAAGGGATCCAATTTGATAAACTGAAAAAAAAATGGCAGGAAGAACCACAACCAATAATATGAGAATGCCAATTCTTCTATTAATTTTCATATTAGGATTAAAGGATTAAAAGATTATAGGATTAGTATTATAAGATTTTAGGTATTTAAGCATTAGGCTTTAGGTAAAAAATAGGTTAATTGCCAGTTTGAAATAAAATAATATCAAAATTATGAAAATCCTGGTTCATGTATATTAATAATTAAAGAATTATCATTAATCATCAACTATTCTTTCCTAATAGCCTAAAGCCAAATAGCCTAAAAAATAACCCGGAAAACTTCACAGTATTCCGGGTTCAAAACCCCAACAAGTCGTTTAAAAAGATTTAACGACTAAATTTACCTCCATCATTATATTATCACTAAATTTGAGTCGTAAGTCGTAAGTCGTAAGTCGTAAGAAAAAATGTAGTAAATATAATACAAGTGGTACTTACATACTAATCACTAATTACTATGCACTAAGCACTATGCACCAGGCACTATTATTATTATCTAAATGTAATACTGATTAATATATTACACAATAAGTGATCAATGATGTTTATTCCCTTAATAAAGGAATATATATCACCATAGTTGATGAGGAAAATCAATTTAAAATAATTGCCGGATATAAAAAGCAGATAAAATAATTATTAAATTTGAAAATGTGCAAATTTAAATATTGATTACTAACAACTAACAACTAACAACTAATTTATGTCCAGAAAAATACTTTTATTAGTAATACTAATAATTGTTGCAATATTTATAGTTGCAAGAATCACAGGTATTGCCATTACTTTCAAGATAAATACTAATAATATGATGCCCAGGTATCACAATAAAGAAATAATTTGGGCATCAAACCTTAAAAAACCAACTTATGGCAATATTATATGTTTTAAATCCTTTTCAGGAAATGCAAAAAACCGGGCTGAAAATATATCCATTAGCCGTTTATTCGGTTTAGAGGGTGATACAATTGAGTTAAACGATGGTTATCTGCTTCGTAACGGAATTATAGCTGATATTCCTGATAAGCTGATATTCACCTATTTTGCAAAAAAAAGCCATATTTATGATTTTAAACTTCTAAGTAATTTAAGTATTCCTCCAATCATTACTAATGACTCGGTTATCCTTTCTTTAAACAGTGCTGAATATAAAAAATTCAGTTATAATATACTTTTGCATAAAATAATTTCACCTTGCAAACTAAAACAATATCATGCTTTAGGCAATAAAATTGAAGAGTGCAGACTTGATAACGATATCCTGATTGTTATACCAAAAGGTTATTGTTTTGTTATGGGCGATAACCGGGGTGAGGCTTTTTATCCTCTGAAATCAGGACTTGTGCCATTGCAAAATATTATTGCAACCGTATTTTATTAATGTGTTTGGATTATAAAATCCGAACCTTTCATTACACTAGTCAGAATAGGGTCTAGTGGCTAGGGATTAGGGATTAATGGCCAGGTAAATACTTTTACAAATAAAATATTCCTAGATAAATATGGTTGGATCAAAAAACTAAATAATTTAAATTACAAAATTATCACTTACCCTTAGTCCCTGGCCCCTAGCCCCTAGTCCCTGAACCCTATTATTGAATAACGGTAACGGGAATAGGTAGTTTTAGTTGCCCCAAATCCATCAAAAAACCGGGCAATACCAGGAATCATTGAACCTTCTAAATCAAATATAAACTGTTGCCCACAGTATTCCACTATCATTTTGTCCATTATTTTAAACATTGCGGATAATTCTTTGCCTTTATTGCTGGTAAAAGAAGTCAGGTATATAATTCTATTAAGGCCTGTCAGAAAATATGCCCCGGCAATTAACTGATCTGTTGAATCATAAGCTAATATAACTTTACCAAAATTATGCCTTAACGAATACTCTAACAATTGCTTCAACTGCTCCAAAGCTATGCCTTCCTGTTTAATTTTTGAATGAATTACATAAGGCTGAAGAAACTGGTTAGGCAATAAATTATCTTCAATGATAATTCCTTGTTGTTTGGCTTTTACTAAATTTCTTCTGGTGTTTTCATTATAATTTTTTATAATATCAGTATAACTGGTAAATAAATTTAACTCATAATTAATGCGTTGAGAAAAATGTTTAATTTGGTTACAGTCATTATAAATATTAAAATTAAAATCTCTCCAGATAAACTTATGAGGAATTGCTTTAATAAAAGCTTCAATATTTGCTGAATTTTGGACTGTATTGGAGAATATCCCCAGTTGCTGTATAAACCTGGGTTGTATTAAGTAATGTAACATGAACTTTTTTTTTGCAGGGAGAGGCATCATGCAATTATAATCCCCTTCAATAAGAGCTTCCCAGCCAGGCGATACAATGTCCAGATACCACGATTTCGCATATATAAGCCCATTAATCGAATTGTCTATGCATAAATCCCATGATTTTTTATCAATATCTTTGTTCTTCAGATATCTGATCATAATGGGTTAAATTATATTAAGTTATATTAGTTGTAAAGGCTGTAAAGGTTGTAATGGTTGTATTTTCAATTTGTTTGCATCTAGCAAGTTATGATAATTAGTCAACAAATTTACTTTATTATTTCTAATTTAGGATATTTACTGAAATTAATAATTATGGCTGGTTGTAATTACTTTTTAAAATTTATGGGTTCAATTATACATGTTGGAAAAGGTAAATACGTTATGCCGAATTAAAAAAAAGAATATTTTTGTAACACTACAACTTCATTTGACATATCTGATAAGGAATGGACAATTTTGATGAGTTTAAAAAAAAACTCGATGCTTTTGACCAACAGACATGGAATGACTTAAAAACGACATTGACCCTTATTGTTCTCAACTGGTGCCGGAAGGAATATCTGGAACCTTCATGGGTAGTATTGGATGGCAAACTTATAAATGAAAATGAATTTGCAAACCATGTTTATAATGCATTTAAGATTAAATATTGCAAAGTGTGTGGTTCTATTAATAATTTCACTTCGCTCAAATTTTACCTGATTGAAATTACTAAAGAACAGCTTTTTAGTGGGTTTGGAGAGTTTTTCATTAACATTAAAAACCGTGATAACAATTCCTGGAAATTGTTTGATACACGGATTAGGCCCATCCTGAAAGCATGGCTGATAAAAAAAGGAGAAACTTCTCTTGAATTATTTGAAAAAATTTATTCTGAAACAATTTATGTTTTCTTTGAAAAGCTGCAAAAAATGAATTTAAAGTTTAATGATTCAAGGCATCTGAAGTCCTACATGATAAGGATTTCAGAGTATAAATTAAAAGAATACCGGCATAAAGGTTTAACAGCTGATTTTATTAATATTGAAGATTCCAGTTTTTATGACATTCCTGTATTGCAGTCTATACAGATAGAAATGACTCAAAAAAAAGAACAACTAAAAGATTTATTAAACATACTTAGCCCTGAGGAAAAGAAAATAATATATGGCGTATTTTTTCTTGAGATGAAAATAAAAGATATAGCAGGAATTTTAAAAGTTTCTGAGGAAACCTGCCGTGTTAAAAAATACAGGGCGTTGAAAAAATTACAGGAACAAATTGTTACAGTACCTTATTTTAACGATCCACTATGAAGATGCCTAAACATGAGGATTTTGTTGTAAATAATTCTCCTGAAAAATATGTGCTTCATCAATTAAAAGGAGAAAATGAAATATTTTTTGAAGAACATTTGCTGTACTGTAATTACTGCCGCGAAGAGGTTCAAAAGATTAACCTGGCCAAAGAAGCTGTTATTGATTATGCATCCATTTCTGATGGTGAAATCTTAAAAGAATTTAAAATAAATAAACAGATAATACACCTTAAAAATTATTTTAATATTGCTGCTACAATACTGATTATTGTTGCTATAGCATGGCTTGTAATGTATTATTCAGAAACAAAAAAAAATACAACCAAAAATATTCTGGTTTCAAAGAATATTGAATTGAATAAAACTAATAAATCAGTATCGATAGAAGAATATTGCTTAAAAAATAAAAGTATTGTTACTCATAAATACGAAAATACTTATAAGGAATATGCATCATTTGAAACATTGGTTGGTGACGATTACCGGTCGGATGGAATATCCGTGGTTACACCTCAAAACTCCTGCAATTTTGAATATGGTGAAAAAATAATTTTTATCTGGTCGAAAAGCAACATTACTTCATTAACCCTGGTAATATTTAATAACAAAGGAAAAGTAGTATTTGAAAAATTAGTTAATCAAAAATATGAGTTTAATAACAAGCTTAAATCCGGCCTTTACTATTGGCAGCTTGAAACTGATAAGGATGCTATATATACCGGGAAATTTACAGTTAAATAGTAAACGAAAAAAAATAATAAAATAATACAGTATTTTAAATAAGAAGATAATTAAGCAATAATAATAAATTCCATTAAGGGTTGTAACTTATTCATAATTATTTGCCTAATAAGGCAAAAGCTGCCCAAAATCTTGGGGAACTTGTTGCGGGGTTATTGATTAACATGAGTTTGGCTTCCCTTAATGCCTTGTCAACAGGAATTTTCTGTAATAACAGGTCATAAAATTTAGTCATTAATACACTTGTGCTTTTATCGTCAACCTTCCAAAGGGAATATATAATTTGTGGTACGCCGGCATATACAAATCCCCTGGTTAACGACATCAGTCCTTCTCCTCTTACCAATTTTCCTGTGCCCGATTCGCAGGCACTTAAAACAACTAAATCAGCATTAAGCTTAAGATGGTATATATCTCCTGCAAAGAGAATTCCTTGCAGATTATCAGATTTAGTGCCTGCAGAATCAATTTTATCAGGGGAAAACACAAAACCAGAGAGTTCAGGAAATTCATCATTAGTTATTCCATGAGTGGCCAGATGAATAATTCGATATTTTGATATTTCATCTTTGAATTTCGATTCCGTTGCCTGTTCATTTAAATATCCGATACCTGCCAGACCGTGTTTAGTGAAAAGGCTGACAATATTAATAATTTCCTGTTTAGAATTATGCAATGGTGTATATTTCTTATTGTTAACTATGACAGAACGTAAAGCAGCAAAATGTTTTGACAGGCTATCTTTTATTGTAAAAATTGGAGTTTGATTAACAGTATCATCAAACACAGGGGCAAATCCTGCAAAATCTTTCATCTGGCTATATTTAACAGATATATTCTGATTTCTATTGCCTATGTTAAGATAGGCTAAAGCAATAGAATAATTATAGGTGACATCATAATGATAAATCAGGTAATCAGGCTTGTTCTTATTATTTGCTTTAAGTGAAGGCTTCGTTAAGGCCTCGAAAGGAAGGTAAAGTAATTGTTTATCCGGAATAATTACTATCCGCCTCACTCCGGTAAGTTCTTTTTCAATTGGAGTAATTAACTTTTTATACAAAAGGCATGAATTTATAATTACCTGCTCTTCCCTGTTTTTCCTTATCCCTGACAGCATTATATCAATTGATTTATAGAAACTACTGTCTATTTTTACTTGTTTAACTGTAACAATTTGTTTACTTGCAACAAAAATGTAAATATCACTGTCACCAACCATATAATCAAGTAAACAGGTTGATGAATCAAGGTTGGCTTGAACTTCTCCGAGAGTTGGTATTAAGCTATTTTTAACCAGTTCTTTATATAAAGGATATTTTAAATCAATAGAATCAGATAGCTGCTTATATTGAACAGTAAATTGAAATACTTTGTCTTCCAATTTGGTAAGGGAAAGTGAATCGAATTTTTCTTCATATTTAGTACGTTGCAGTTTTAACTCTGCTCCATCAAGTAATGCTTTAACTTCCTTTTCCTGCATTATAATGCTGTCGGGGATACCAGCAAAATGCATATTTTTTGATTGTTCAACGGCATCAAATAAAACCCGTGACTTACTTTGTTGAGAAATAGAATATAATTTAGATAAATAGATCTGATCTTTTGTTTTTAAAAATAATTTATATGCTATGTCAATTCCTAAAGAATATATATCCGTGGCTTCCTCAACAAAATGAAATTTTGAATTTGTTAATTTATAACTGATCCTGACCTCATTAATAAGTTGAAATGCTAAATCTAAAGTACTCAGTGCTAATTTAAGTTTTTCAGGATTACCTTCCTTTTGATATATTTTATAAAGTGCTATACTTTTTTTCTTTAAAGATAAAAGCATCTCATAATTACTCAATGCCTTTGTAATGTCAGGATTTTGTCTTATATCCATTGATGTAAAATCAGGATCGTTTGCACATAAGCCGGATTGGTAATAACAAATGGCCTGATTATAATTTCCTGCATTTAGTTGAATATCTCCCGCATTATTATAGGCATCAGCTAATTCATAGTACTTTCCATTATATATTGATTTATAAATTTCAATAGCTTTTTGTTGATATTCCATTGCCAGTGGGATATTATGCATTTCGTTATATAGTAATGCAATGTCGGAATATAAAGATGCAATTTCACGATGTTTATTGCCATATGTTTGCTTTAAAATATTTTCAGCTTGCAGGCTATACGTAATAGCATCGTTAAATTTTTTTTGACATTTATATATTGAAGCAATAGTTTTTAAAGTTTTCCCAACGTCAGGATTGTTTTCATTTAGTGTATTTTTATTTAAAGCAAATGATTCATTAAGATATTCGAGTGCTTTTTCATAGTTACACATTTGATAATACACTGTTCCTATATTTAAATAGGATGATGCTTTGCCTGGATTTTCTTTTCCAAATATTTCATTGCTAATAGCCAGTCCTTTAAGAAAATAGCGCAAGGCAGTTTCGTAGTCGCCTTTGGAATTATAAATACATCCAATATTATCGTATGAACCTGTTATACTGGGATGATTTTTAGCAAGTAGCCTTAATCTGATCGTTAATGCATGATTATAATAGTATAAAGCACTGTCTGATTCTCCCATTTCTTCATAAACATCTCCAATATTGTTAAAGGCGTCAGCTGTTTTAATATTATTTTCCCCAAATTTTTCAAAATCATAGCTTGCGACTTTTCTTAAACTAACTAATGCATCATCATAAATTCCCATAAACATATCACATATTGCAATATTCGAGTATGACATAATAACGTCTCCGGGTAACTGAGCAACGTTTAAAAGCCTTGCCTCAAGAGCTTTTAAATGATATTTAAGAGCAGTTGCGTATTGACCTGTATTAATATATATATTCCCAATATTATTATAACTCAATGAAATATCTCTATTATTTGGATTCAATACTGCCAATCTTATAGCAAGTGCCTTATTATCAACGTCAAGAGCTTCTTTATATTTTCCCAATTTTTCATAAACAGCTCCCATATTATTATACCCCCGGGCAACTTCAGGATGGTTATAGCCTAAGACTAATTTCCTTATATCTATGACTTTACTAAAATTTTCCAAACAGTTATTATAATCTCCCATATAATAATATAAACATCCTTTACCATTAAAAACCTGAGAAGTATTCAAATTATTTTGTCCAAAAATAGTCAGGTGTAATTCAAGTGACTTATCAAAGTAAATTAATGCACTATCGAATTTGTTTTGATCCATTAGCATTATTCCAATATTTAGATACATTTTAGCTATGGATTTGCAATTGTGAACCTTGTCATAACAATAATTACTAAGGGCTTTCCTAAAATAATATTCTGCAGTATCAACATTTTCTTTATCGGCAAAAAAATTACCCAGGTACAAATAACAATTTCCGGTGATAACATTGCCATTTCCAAATTTTGCCAGAGATAACCTTAGGGATTCAAGGATGTATGATTGTATGTTATAATTATCGTTTTTTCCCCTTCTGCATAGGAAAATAGATCCTCTGCAGTTTAAATATTTATCCCAGATTTTTTGTCTAAGGTAAATTGCCTCAGCTTTCCTGAAAAAGCTTAAAGCACTGTCCAGCTTTGCTGAATCTGCTAATGTTTGTCCTATACGATAATCTTTTCCTGCAAGTATAGTATCATTTTTAAATGAGGCCTGAACAAAAATGGAAATAAATACAAACAGGATACTGAAAATGCATTGTTTTATAAAAATGCTCATTGAATTTGGATTTGAATTTGAAAAGAATATTTTCGTATAATATTTGAGTTATAGTGACAATCCGGAAATTTGATTTAAATATACTTCAAAATTTATTGCGATTAAAAAAACATTACAATCATAATTACTATATATCTTTAATTTAATAACCTGATCCCACAATGTATATAGACGCCTTAAATAATAATTTAAAACCAAAAATATATAAATATTTTAATTTTGTTCATGTTTTATTAACCTGCAACTTGTATCTTGCAACCTGGAATTTTTTGGTTGTAAAGGTTGTACATTACAACTATACAACTTTTTTTACTTACGACTTACGACTTTATACTTACGACTAAATTATGGCCAAAAAACACATTGAAATACTTTCCAATAGCCTTAATATAAAAAATTGGCAGGTAAGTAATACCCTGAATTTGCTTAACGAAGGTGCAACAGTGCCTTTTATTAGCCGTTACAGGAAAGAATTAACCGGCACACTCGATGAAGTTCAGGTTTTGGAAATTAAAGAACAATATGAAAAACTTCTTGAGATTGATAGCCGGCGGGCAACAATTATTAAATCGATTGAAGAACAGGGAAAACTTACCGATGAACTTCTCAACAAGCTTAATAACACTTATATACTTTCTGAACTTGAAGATATTTACCTGCCTTACAAACAAAAACGTAAAACAAGGTCAAGCATAGCCAAAGAAAAGGGACTTGAACCTTTAGCAATGCTAATCTTTAAACAACAGGTACATGACATTGAATTGCTGGCCAAAAAGTATATTAACGATGAAGTTCCAACTATTAAGGAAGCACTGCAGGGAGCAAGAGATATTATTTGCGAGTGGGTGAACGAGGATCAGCGTGCCCGTAACAATATCCGGGGATTATTCGGTCGCGAGGCGGTGATTTATTCAAAAGTAATAAAAGGGAAAGATCAGGATGGTATTAAATACAAAGATTATTTTGATTATTCAGAGCCATTGAATAAATGCCCTTCGCATAGGATTTTGGCAATGCGCAGGGGAGAAAGCGAAGGTTTTCTTAAAATTACTGTAGAACCTTCGACGGAAAATGCTATAAATATTCTTTTAAAGCAATTCATTACAGGTAATTCAGATTCTTCCGCACAGGTTAAAGAAGCAATTGAAGATAGTTATAAACGCTTGCTTGGACCGTCTATTGAAAACGAAATTAAGGGATTATCAAAGGAAAAAGCTGATACCGAGGCAATAAGGGTTTTTGCTGAAAATCTGCGTCAGCTGTTGCTGTCCTCACCGCTTGGACAAAAAACTGTTCTGGCTATTGATCCGGGATATCGTACTGGTTGCAAGATAGTATGTCTTGATGAACAGGGCACTTTATTGCACAATGAGACTATTTATCCTCATCCTCCTCAAAATGAATCCGGCATGGCAATGAAAAAGTTGTCATCACTTGTAAGTACATATAAAATTGAAGCCATTGCCATTGGTAATGGTACTGCAAGCCGCGAAACAGAACAATTTATTCTGCGGATTCAGTTTGATAGGAAAGTTCAGGTATTTGTTGTGAGTGAAAACGGCGCATCTGTTTATTCTGCTTCACCTGTGGCCAGAGAAGAATTCCCTGATTATGATGTAACTGTCCGTGGAGCAATTTCGATAGGGCGCAGGTTAATGGATCCTCTTGCCGAGTTGGTTAAAATCGAACCTAAATCAATTGGTGTAGGCCAGTATCAGCACGATGTCGATCAAAACCGCCTCAAAAGCGGACTTGATTCAGTAGTGGAGAGTTGTGTGAACATGGTTGGCGTTAATCTTAATACTGCCAGCAAACACCTTCTGACTTATGTTTCGGGTTTAGGGCCCCAACTTGCCGCAAATATTGTAAGTTACAGATTAGCAAACGGTCCTTTTGCATCAAGGATGGATTTAAAAAAAGTACCCAGGCTTGGTGACAAGGCTTTTGAACAGTGTGCAGGATTTCTGAGGATTTCAAATGCAAACAATCCATTGGATAATAGTGCCGTGCATCCCGAAAGTTATAAAGTGGTGGAACAAATGGCATATGACCTGGATACAAATGTATCTGAATTAATAAAAAGCAATGAATACAGAGACAAAATTGATTTAAAACGATACATTAGCGGAAACATTGGCTTGCCAACATTACAGGATATATTGCAGGAACTGTCAAAACCTGGCCGTGACCCGCGTACTATTATTCAGGTATTTGAATTTTCAAGGGAAGTTTTCAAAATTGAGGATGTTAAACAGGGAATGGTTTTGCCCGGCATTGTGACCAATATAACTAATTTTGGATGTTTTGTCGATATTGGTGTTAAACAGGATGGCCTTGTCCATATATCTGAACTGGCAGATCGTTATATAAAAGACCCGAATGAAATTGTAAAGCTTAATCAACACGTTAAAGTAAAGGTACTTAATGTGGATGCGGTTAGAAAAAGAATTCAGCTTAGTATGAAGGAGTGATCAAGTGATTAGGTGATTAAGTGATTAAGTGATGATGGTAAAAGATTTTAAAATTGAGAAATGAAATTTTGGATTTTAGATTTGCGAATCGCGGTTCACCTTTCGCCAATCTTAAATCGAAATTTCCTTTTCTACTTTTCTACTTTCCTACTTACGACAATTATCAATTATTATTTACATTTGCCACTTTAATTTTAGTAATCTTAAATAATAATAATATAATGAGAAAGAAAATTGTAGCCGGAAACTGGAAAATGAACACAACTGTTCAGGAAGGAATAAAACTGGCTAAGGAAGTTGAAGCTTTTGCTTCCAGGATAAATAATTCGGCTGTTGTTGTAATTTGTTGTCCATTTACACATTTGACTGAAATTACTAAGGTGACTTCAAAAGTTGCTGTAGGTGCCGAAAACTGTGCTTCTGAAATCAGCGGGGCATTTACAGGTGAAGTTTCAGCTTCAATGATTGTTTCGACAGGAGCAAAATTTGTAATTATTGGTCATTCCGAACGTCGTGCCTATTATCATGAAACTGATGAAATTCTAAGTAAAAAGGTAAAATTAGCTTTGTTAAACAACCTTACACCTATATTTTGTATAGGCGAAGTTTTAACCGAAAGGGAATCAAATAAACATTTCGAAATTGTAAAATCACAATTGAAAAACGAGTTATTCGATTTACCGGTTGAAGATTTCAGTAAAATAGTAATTGCCTATGAACCAGTATGGGCAATAGGTACAGGTAAAACTGCCACTCCGGCCCAGGCACAGGAAATGCATGCGTTTATACGTAAAACAATTTCTGATAATTATGGCAGATTAATTGCTGATAATACTTCTATTCTTTATGGAGGAAGCTGTAATGATAAAAATGCTGCAGAATTGTTTTCCAATCCTGATGTTGATGGTGGATTAATTGGCGGGGCGTCGTTAAAAGCAGACAGTTTTTCCGTAATAGTTGCTGCAATCAAATAGTTTATAAGGTTTATAAGGTTTATAAGTTTATAAGATTTTTTATAAACCTCATAAACCTTATAAACATTTACAACTAATACATCACTTACTATAAATCTATTAGTTTATTCTTAATAGCATACATCACCAGGTGCGCCGTATTGTTCGATTTTGTTTTCTCAAGCAGATTGGCCCTGTGTTTGTCAACTGTACGTTTACTTATATGGAGTACCTCAGCAATTTCCTGGTTCGACAAGCCAATACATATTTGTTTAAGTACCTCCAGTTCCCTGTCAGAAAGGTTATCAATTAATTCCTGGTGGGAATGGGATGACTTGATGTTTTTAACAACGTTGTACAACAGATCCTGTGAAAAATATTTACCTCCGTCTACCACAGCCCTGATAGCTGTTTTTACTTCATTTATATCTGAATTTTTAAGAAGGAATCCGCTAACACCGGCTTCTATCATCTTATAATAATATTCTTCTTCACCATACATTGATAAACAAATAATTTTCAAATCAGGCCTATTTGTCAATGCTATTGTAGTAGCTTCTATACCATCCATCTCCGGCATGTCGATATCCATAAGTATAACATCCGCAACCGTGGTTTCCAGAATTTCAATAAATTCTTTTCCGTTCGATGCTTCGGCTATAATGTTAAAATTCCCCGCATTGGCAAGCAATAGCTTCAGTCCGTTACGAAAAAGGCTATGATCATCAACAATAATAATTTTAATTTCCGACATGTCCGGTTTATTAAATTTTTACCCTTATCAATACTTTAGTTCCATTTTGCGGTGAACTGTCAATTTCAATTTTACCCTTTATTGAACTAATCCGGGATAACATATTGGAATAGCCCATGCCTTGATATGTAGGGTTTTCTGCAAATATTTCCCCAACATTAAATCCAACTCCGTCATCAGAAAATGAAAATATAATTGTCTTATGTTGAAAAGTGAGGTTTATCTCTATAAGTCCTGCCTTGGCATGCTTGAGAGTATTGTGTATTAACTCACATGCAACCCTGTAAATAACTACTTCAACATTCTCATCAAACCTTCGGTTGAATGCATTTGATTCGAAGTTAATAATTATAAGTTTTGAATCAATTTTATTTATAAAATCTTTTATTGCACTTGCCAGGCCGAAATTATTTAATATATGCGGACTGAGATTATTTGATATTTCCTTTATACTTTTAATTGATTCATCTATTATATAGGCCGTATTTTCAATAATTTCCTTTCTGGAAGGGTCGGAGTCCATAAGTGAAAGAGTTGATACTGACATTTTTACAGTGGAGAGTAGTGGACCTAACCCATCATGCAAATCCTTTGCAAATCGTTTACGTTCTTTTTCCTCAGTTTGAATAACGGCATTCAATACCCGTTTTTCAGCCTCTCGTCTGGACTCTTCCATCCGCTTAATGAAATTAAAAATTCTGCGTATCAGAAATACTCCAACAACAAAAAACAGCGAAGTAAATAACTCCATCCAAATAAATATGACATTCATGTCTATTGGTATCCGCTCATATAGTCTTGGAATGAGTTCGAAAAGACGGTTCATTGCCATAATAAGAAAACCTGCAGATATTAATATCCAGGACAGGTTATATTTTGTCATTTTAGTGAGCCGGATAGCAGTAACCGCAGCGATAAACTGTAACAGGATGGTAAAAATAAGAGCTACCTGGGTAATCATATTTTCAAGTTAATTTCCTTTTCAAAATTATCATAATAAAAGCAATTTGAAAATTTGAAAATGTGACAATTTGAAAATGATAACATACTTTTGTACTATATAATTTATATTATGAGGATAGATATCATAACTGTTTTACCTGAATTGCTCGAAAGCCCTTTCAATTACTCCATAATAAAGAGAGCCAGAGATAAAAAATTAACGGAGGTTGTAATCCATAATTTGCGCAAATACTCAAAAGATAAGCACAAAAGGGTTGATGATTATGCCTTTGGTGGGCAGGCGGGGATGGTGATGACGATAGAACCTATTTTTAATGCAATAACTGATTTAAAATCCCGGCGCAATTATGATGAAATTATATATACCTCACCTGATGGAAAAATGTTTAATCAACAGATTGCCAATAAACTTTCTACCTTAAATAATATAATTATATTATGCGGACATTACAAAGGAATTGATCACAGGATAAGGGAATATCTTATTACACAGGAATTATCAGTCGGTAACTATGTATTAAGCGGAGGAGAACTTGCTGCGGCTGTAATTACAGATTGTCTGGTTAGATTAATACCCGGAGCCCTTGGTGATGAAACTTCTGCTCTAACCGACTCATTCCAGGACAACCTGTTGGCTCCGCCTGTATATTCAAGGCCGGCAGAGTTTAATGGATGGAAAGTCCCTGATATATTGCTAAGTGGAAATGATGCTGAAATTGAAAAGTGGAAATTCAATAAATCAATTGAACGGACAAAATTGTTACGGCCCGAACTATTAGAGGATTTTGAGGACTAAGCACTATGCACTAACCACTAACCACTATCACCTGTGGCATATCATTTTAAATTCACAGAACTCACATTTTAACTTATCCGTTACTTTTACAAATGGAATATCAGGGTTAAAAATTTCAGATAATAGTCCTTGTAAACTATTTATATAGGACGATTTAACCTGATTTATATCTGTTATAAAATCATTTTTTGATATGTATATCCTGGGGTCAAAATTCTGCTTATATATATCGTGTAATCCATATATTGAAGTATTTAGAGGCACATTACCGAATTTTATATCTTCGCTTAATACAATGGAATACAAAAGGATCTGGAGAATATCTTTGTTTTGATTTTTTCCTCCTACTTCGAATAATTTTTCAATGCTTTTAAAACTATAATCCACTCTGCCTGTTTTATAATCTACTACTCTGAATAAATCTCCGGTTTTATCAATTCTGTCTATTTTACCTCCAACAAATGCCTGTTGTGTATTTCCGTTAACCTCAAATGAAATAATTGTTTTTGCTGTTTTTTCAAAATCTATAAATGTAAGAGGAGAGTATTTTTTATCTACATGTAATATTTGGCGGATATATTTTAAAAGAACTTCTTTAACTAAGATACTATTTCCGTATAGTTTTTGAATCTCATTTTCCGATTTAAAGAATTCTGCTGCAAAGGCCTTTAATACACATGATTCAAGGAAGTTTCCATTATTAATTAATTTATCAAAATCATGTTCATGCATTTGAATTCCTTTAAAATTGCTATAAATCAGTTTAACAGCGTAATGTAATAGTTTGCCGAACATCGAACCTTCTATATTTTCGGTAATTTCTTCCTTTTCGCGCATACCTGCCACATATCTGAAATAAAACCTCAAAGTGCATTCCAGATAAGTATTTAATGCAGTAGGAGTGAGGTATTTATCTTCAGCACTAATGGACAGAAACCGATTAAGTATATCAAGTATTGTTTCAGTTTTGGGAATGTCAATATTTTTTTCTTCTGAAAGAGATATCCTGAAATTCAATCCCTGCTCTTTAATAGCAAAAGCTGCATCGTACTTTAGCTGGTAAATAAACCTGCTCATCTCGCCTGTTTGACTTCCTCCCTGAGAGTTAAATAACAATGCTATATTGTTGGAACGTTGCATCAACCTGTAAAAGTAATAGGCATAAACAGAGTCGTGGTGTTCAATTGTAGGAAGTCCGAACCCGCGTCGTAAATTATACGGGATAAACGTAGCATTTGATTCTGCTGCCGGCATTACACCTTCATTAACCGAGAGCATAATTACATTATTAAAATCAAGTGCCCGGGTTTCCAAAACACCCATAATTTGAAGTCCTGCTAATGGTTCTCCCTTAAATGGAACAGATAATCCATTAATTAATTTCCGGATAATTTTTATTAAAGTAGAAATTTCAGGAATGATATTTTCTTTTGTAATAATATCCTGTAACCTGTTAAGGGATTTAATAAAAATATACCAATAGTCCCTGTCAAAATCAGCGGATATTTCATTTTGATTTGCATCTTTCAGGGAATTAACTGTAATTGATCCAATTTCTTTCAGATAAATAATAAATTCTGATGAAGTTCTACATAACGTGAATAAATTTTTAAGGTAAACGTGCGATTGAACATCATCAACAGAAATGAAAACGCGATTAAGCCTTACAATATTTTCAAGTAAATCATTTGCTTCTGTCGGACAGATTATTTGAATATAAGGATGATTCAGCAACACCTTAATATCGCGATGATAAAATAAAACCTTGCCATCATTTTGTTTTCTCACATTTTTCATAACATAAACTATTGCTTCAAAAAAGCTTGCAACAGGTGTGAATTTTAAAGGGTAACCCAGAGTAACATTTACATTATTAATGTTTGGCGGTATTGAGGACAATAATGGCAATAATAATTGTTCATCTGCCATAACTATTGCAGTATCTGTCATATCGTTATTTGGGCAACCCCATTTTTCCAGGAAATAATTAACCATCTTTGTTTGACCGGTATTGGAAGGAACTGAGATTATTTCAATATTTTTAGGGGAGGTTAGGGAATTTTGTTTTTCTATATTTAAGGCCTGAGGGAAAAATTTAAGGTTTTCACGCATAAAAAAGCCTGCTTCATGCCAGGTATTATTTATATAATAATCATCATAATCCCAGTAAAAACTTGCAATATTCTTTACTTTCAAATATTTGAATAGTTCTTTTTCACATTCGTTTAAAGCATTGAAGCCTACAATTAAAAAGTGTCTATATGTATTTTTGAGTTTATCTTCTGCTATAAGCGCGGATAAGACATCTCTGTATAACATACCTTCATATGCTATTTTCTTTTGGCGAAGTATTATGTTATAGTCCTGATATATAATTAATAGTTTTTGCCATATTGAAATAAAATTATCTTTTAAAGAACTAGTCTGATCCAATCTGATATTATTCCAAAATTCATAGATAATTTTTAATTGTTCTTCAGGAATTGGAAATTGATTATCAATATCTTTAATATCAGACAAGTTTTTAAATAATTGTTTTGGATCTGCCAGATACTTGTCAATATCATCGAAATCGTTTATCAGCATTTCTCCCCAATAGTAAAATTCGTCAAATGTTTCACCTGAGTTGATTTCTTTAGAATAAACCTGAAATAAATTAAATATTAAGGTAAGCGGGTCGGCCAGGCTCAGACCGCTTAGATTATTCATAAGATCAGTAATAGTGAGGATTTTAGGTCCCCAGACCGGTTTACTGATATGTTGGGCGAGAATTTTGTTAAAGAATATTCCTGCACGACGATTTGGAAATAATACACAAACATCATGCATGTCCAAATTATATTTGTTATATAGATCCTTTGCTACAGATAATAAGAATGATTCCATAATTCTAATATTACAATAAAAAAAGAATATTCTTTTGAATTCCCTTAAATATTTTCTTAATTCAATATTCTTAAGCTTTAAGTATATATTAATCAGAATTCACTTCATTGCTTCATCACTTCATTACCTTATTACTATTTCTGAACATTTTTTATTTACTTTGCAGAATTATTCAACGCCAGGCACTAAGCACTATGCACTAAGCACTATATTCATGCCGATAGATTATTCAAAAATTCCATCTCCATGTTATGTTCTCGATGAGGACCGTTTACATCGCAACCTGCAATTAATAAGTTCAGTAAGTGAAGCTGCCGGTGTTGAAATTATACTGGCTTTAAAGGGATTTGCAATGTGGAGCAGTTTCCCTGTTATTAAGCAATATATCACAGGAGCAGCAGCCAGCGGTTTATATGAAGCCCGTTTGGCATTTGAAGAAATGGGAACATTTGCCCATACCTTTTCGCCGGCATATTCCGAGAATGATTTTAACCAGATTCTTGACTTTAGCAGTCATGTGACATTTAATTCCCTTACACAGCTATATCGTTTCAAGCCTCTTATTGAAAGATACATAAAAAAAATATCGGTCGGGATTCGGGTAAATCATGAATATTCAGCTGTGGAACCACAAATTTATAATCCCTGTTCACCAGGTTCCAGATTAGGTATTACTTCCGATTTGTTGGGCGGTAAAATTCCTGATGGGGTTGAGGGATTTCATTTTCATTCATTATGCGAATCTTACGCTGCAGAATTAGAAAGAACACTAATTGCATTTGAGGATAAATTCGGATATTTGATTCCGGGATTGAAATGGATAAACATGGGAGGCGGCCATCTTTTGACCGGTAAAGATTATGATATTGATAAAGTTGTTAAAATTTTACGCGACTTTAAAAATAAATATAATGTTCATGTTATTTTAGAACCTGGAAGTGCTTTTGTTTGGGAATCAGGGGTATTGGTGTCTACAATATTGGATATTGTTGAAAACAAAGGTTTTAAAACAGCTATACTTAATGTTTCTTTTACCGGGCATATGCCAGATTGTCTTGAGATGCCATATAAACCACGAATCGTTGGAGCGCATATGAAACCTGAACAGGGCAAACCAACCTACAGGATGGGAGGGAACAGTTGCCTGGCAGGAGACTATATTGGAGACTGGAGTTTTGATAATGAATTACAACCTGGAGATCTGATAATTTTTGAGGATATGATTCATTATACAATGGTAAAAACCACATTTTTTAATGGTGTTCAGCATCCGTCAATAGGAAGTTGGAATAACCGGACAGGGTTTCGGCTCATAAGGGAATTTGAATATGAAGATTACAAAAATAAATTAAGCTGACCTCAAAAGTGTAAGAATTATGAAGAGATTTTTATTTTTATTAATTATATTATTTATCAATTTATTAACCGTTACAGGCCAAATTAATACAAATAATTTTCTGGATAGTGCCATGGTAAAAAATGATAAAAAAAAGGATTATCTGGCGGCTCTCAGAGCTCTGAATATGATAATTCGTTTTAATGTTGATTTTGACTCAGCTTATTATTTCAGAGCTTTAATCAAATATAATCTTAAAGATTACAGAGGTTCAATTGAAGATTGCAGTAAAGCCATCAATATAAGGCCTAATTCATCTAATTATTTTGTTAGCCGTGGCAAAGCCAGGGAGCGACTTTTCGATTACAAGGGTGCAATGAATGATTATAATGAGGCCAAATTAATTAATCCTTCAAATCCGGATGTATATTTAAGCAGGGGCCTCCTTTTTTTAAATAAAAAAAATTTTGACGATGGAATAAAAGATTTTAATAAACTGATTGAAATTGATCCCTTCAACTCCTTTGGTTATCTATACAAAGGATTAGGGAAGGAATTAAAGGGATTATATAAGGATGCTTTAACTGATTTTAATAAGGCTATTCTGTTAGATAGTATTTCAAATAAAACAACAAAATATTTAGATTATTATGCTGAACTTGGCATTTTCATGCAAATGCTGGAAAAATTAAATCCTGAATCATTTGCTCTCAATAAGTTAAATCCTGAAACATATGCCCGCAGAGGAAGAGATTATTTTGATATGAAAGAATATAAATCTGCTATTAAAGATTTTGACCGGGCAATAGAAATAGATTCAGAATTTTCTTATGCCTATTTTAACAGGGGCCTGGCAAAAATATCTTCTTCTGATTTACAAGGGGCACTTAAAGATTATTCCACAGTTATAAGATTAGACCATGATAATGCGATAGCATATTACTGCAGAGCCACGTTAAAAGATAGTTTGTGTGATTATAACGGGGCTATAGATGATTACAACCAGGTAGCGAGGATTAACCCTAATAATGTATTTAACTATTTCAACAGGGCAATAACGTGGCAACATCTTCATCAATTCCGAAAAGCAATAAACGATTATTCGAAGGCTATTTCACTTAATCCTGAATTTGCAATAGCTTATCACAACCGTTCTATTGCGCGTAAAGAAATTAATGATTTGCAGGGAGCAGAAAATGATTTTAAAACAGAAGCAAAATTACAGGAATTGCATAATGACCCAAATCATAAGAATATAATAGATTCAACAAGGTTAGCCAGGCTTACAGATTTTAAAGGCGATTTTGAAGAAGGCAATGTACTGAATAATAATATTAATGAAGAAGGGATTTATCCTTTTCCGATTTTTACAATAAGTTACATAACAAAAGATACCCTGAATCAAAATCCGATGATTGTTAATTCAAAAATTCAATCACTTAATAAAAATTATGCAATGCATGGTAGTTTTATTATTACCAGTGGAGATGATACCATTCCGCAAGCTGTTGCAGTTAATGAGATTGATTCTATAAACAGTATTCCGGGGATTAATGAAAAAAAACTACCCTTATTTGAACGGGCAATTCTTAAAAATAACATTCAGGATTATAATGGTTCCTTAGATGATTACGAACTGCTTTTAAAAATCGATCAGAATTTTAGCGTCGGTTATTTTAACAGGGCTAATACACGTTACAATATGATATCATTTTTAAAATTATTCACTGATGTAAGCAATAACGCCATTACAATTGGAAATACAAATTCACAGGCACAGCAATCCAGGAAAAAGATAATTCAAAACTATGACGATATTGTGGCAGATTATTTAAAATGTATACGGTTAGATCCTGATTTTTATTACGCTTATTATAATATGGCACTTGTAGATATTATTAACAGAAATTATAAAGACGCAATAAGCTATTTCAACCAGGCAATAATAATTGAGCCAAAATTTGCAGAAGGTTATTATAACAGGGGCCTTACGTATATTTTCATGCAGCAGAATGAAGAAGGATGCCGGGATATGAGTAAAGCAGGAGAACTTGGTGTCCAAAGAGCCTATAATGTGATTAAAAAATACTGCAACGAATAAATAGTGCTTAGTGCTTAGTACATAGTGCTTAGTAAATCCAACATACAGATTCTATTATAGAAAAACTAATTTTATTTTTTAGTGAAAACTAAATATTATGTATAAAATACTAATTACTAAGTCCTATATTCTATGCACTAAGCACTAAGCACTAAGCACTATGACTAAGCACTATGCACTAAGCACTAAGCACTATGACTAAGCACTATGCACTAAGCACTATGCACTATTTTACAGGAGTTTTTGAAGAATTCATTATTTTGATATATTCGGCATAAAGTACTTGTTCTTCTTTTGAAAACCTTTGAAAAAGCGTAGATAATAAATTTCCAAAATCAAGATTAAATTCAAGTCCGTATCCTGAATCTTCATACTTTTGATAAAATCTTGCTGTTTTTTCAATTATAGTTTTCATCTCAAGTGAGAGTACCTGCATATTGTTTTTTAAAACCTTATTGTTTTTAGCATACAGGTTTAGTATTGGATAAAGTTCTTCATTTTCTTTTTGTAAGTGTTTAAAAAACATTGTTTTGACAGATAATAGCTTACTTTTCCCTTCATTTGTTATAATTTCGGGTTGATTAATTTCAGTCAGAGTTAAAGCTATTTGTTGATGTTCTGATTTTAACTGATCTATTAAATTGCTCATAATTAAATAAGTATTAATCACCAAATCCTCCGGAAGGTTGATGAGTATTATTAAAATTACGTAAAGGGCTTAATGAACGAAGATATTTCCATTCTTTATTTTCTTTGGTTTCTATCCTTTGGTCACTAATTGAATATTCTTTTTGAAGTTTTTTATTTTGCTTCATAATATACTGTAATGAAGGATGATGCCGTGAAATTATTTTTTTATTATTTAGAATTTTACATTCATTTTTGTATGTACTACATGACATTGTAACAATGAATAATATAATGCTTGTAATATATTTATTCATCTTTTGTTTTCAGAAATCATTAAAAAAGTGATGAAGTGATGAAGTAATTAAGTGATTAAGTAATTCATCAGTAATCAGTAATCATTTGCAAATTAGCACATCAGTTCAACCCACAGGTTGGTCTTTTCATCTATTTGAACAATCAACTCTCCAATTCGGTTCGATTTAGCCAACATTTCCAACTGGCTTAATAAAATGTTGCTTATTTCATTTTCGAGGGTTGATTTTTCTAACTCCAGTTTTTCTATTTCCAATTCGATTTGTTCAACTTCTTTCTTACGTTTATACGAATATTTATTTTTAATGGTTGATAAAATTTCTGGCTGTTTAGGTTTTTCATGGATTAATGATTGTCGTGACGCAGCTTCCTTCTTTTTAAGAGAAGTACGATAATCACTATAGTTGCCGGGAAAATCGGATATATCGCCATTACCTTCGAAAATAAATAAATGATTAACCAATTTATCAATAAAAAACCTGTCATGAGAAACGATTATAAGACAACCACTGAAGTTTGCCAGGTAATCCTCGAGAACATTTAAAGTAACAATAT
Organism: uncultured Bacteroidota bacterium; assembly: GCA_963846585.1. GTDB lineage: Bacteria > Bacteroidota > Bacteroidia > Bacteroidales > JAAUTT01 > JAAUTT01. The sequence goes on along the minus strand of CAWJWO010000015.1, from coordinate 403,825 downwards.
CAAGATCGTTTGTAGGTTCATCCAGAATTAAAAAATTTGGATTTTTCATTAATACGGCCATCAGGTAAAGACGACGACGCTCACCTCCGCTAAGTCTTTCTATTTGAACATATTGCATTTCAGGAGGGAAAAGAAAAAGTGTTAAAAACTGGGAAACAGACAATTGACGACCGTCGCCCAGAGTAACTACTTCGGCTATTTCTCTGACAATATCTATAACCCGTTGTTGTGGTTGAAAAGTAATACCATTTTGTTGGTAATATCCGAATTTGATTGTTTCTCCCGCATCAATTTTTCCAGAATCTGGATGGAGCTGAGAAGTTAAAAGGTTTAAAAAGGTTGTTTTTCCTATGCCATTCCGACCAATAATACCAACTTTTTCAAATCGGGAAAAGATGTAAGAAAAATCGTTCAATATCACCATGTTACCAAAATTTTTGTTAACATGTTTCATTTCCAGTATTTTATTGCCAAGACGGGACGACTTAATGTTAATATCTACATTACGGACGTTTTTTCTGTTTTTAGCCTTTTCCTGCAGATTGTAAAACAAATCAATCCTCGATTTTGACTTTGTTCCCCTGGCTTTTGGCATGCGGCGCATCCATTCAAGTTCTTTGCGCAAAAGGTTTTGCGCTTTATCGGCGGATAAGGTAATATTTAATACCCGTTCATCATGTTTTTGAAGGAAATATGAATAGTTACCTTTATATGAGAATGTTGCTTTTTCGTCAATTTCGATAATCTCGTTGCAAATACGATCCAGAAAATAACGGTCGTGTGTTACCATCAGTAATGTTATCTGAGTTTTCAGCAGGTATTCTTCAAGCCATTCAATCATTTCCAAATCAAGATGATTGGTAGGTTCATCCAAAATTAAGAAATCAGGTTCATTTATCAGGGCTATCGCTAATCCAAGTCTTTTTACCTGTCCTCCCGATAAGGTTGATACCGGTTGTTCAAGGTTATCAAGTTTAAGGACCGTTAGCATTTGTTTAATCTTCAAATCGAAATCCCAGGCATTATAAAAATCCATTTTAGCAATGGCTTCATCAAGTATTTTATTATCATGTGTATGTATAGCAACTTCATATTTCTCTACGATTTTTAACATCTCGTTTTGAGAATCGAATACTGCCTGAAAGATAGTATATTCCGGTTTGAATTGCGGGTCTTGTTTAAGGTAACCAACCTTAATATCCTTGTTGAGATAAATATTTCCCCTGTCAAAACTATCAATGCCTGCAATAATATTTAATAAGGTAGTTTTTCCTGATCCATTTCTTCCAACTAATGCAATTTTCTGACCTTGATTTATAACCAATGTAATGTTGTCGAACAATATTAATTCACCGTAAACTTTTGCAGCATTTTCAATCAGGAGGTAAGTGTTCATAAATTAATTTTGCATTATTGCAAAGATAAGATTATTCAAACTAATTTTGGTTGATGGATAAAAAGGAATTATATAATTATGTCCTAAATTATTTCATGCAATCTATGCCTGTTGCAAAAACTGAATTAGGGTACAGAAATCCATATGAATTACTGGTAGCAGTTATACTTTCTGCACAATGTACCGATAAGCGTGTAAATTTGATAACTCCTCATTTCTTTGTGCGTTATCCTACAATCGAAAAACTTGAGAGTGCTGATATTAAAGAGTTATTAAATATTATTGGAAGTTGCACGTACCCTAATGTTAAAGCAAAATACCTGATTGGTATGGCCAAAACATTGCTGGACAGATTTGATGGGAAAATTCCGGAAGACATTAATCTTTTGCAGGAATTACCAGGGGTAGGAAGAAAAACTGCCAATGTTATCGCTTCAGTAGCATTTAATAAACCCGCTATTGCTGTTGATACTCATGTTTTCAGAGTTTCTGCACGTATAGGGCTTACAGTGGATTCAAAAACTCCTCATGAAACTGAAAAACAATTACTTGCAAATATTCCTGAAAATTTACTATCTATTTCCCATCACTGGCTTATTTTGCATGGGCGTTACATTTGTATTGCCCGAAAACCAAAATGTGATAAATGTGGCCTGATAAAAGTCTGTAATTATTATCGTAGAACCAAGAGCCAAGAGCCAGGAACCAAGACATGAGAAAAAAAAATTGAAAATTTGAAAATATATGGCTTATTACTGTTTACATAAAATTGTTTATATGTTTATTCGTTTATATAAATTCAAGTTTATAAAAAAGTAATTTACAATTAATAAACTAAATATTAAAATCTTGCTTCCTGGTTTTTGGTTCTTGGTTCTTGGCTCTTGGTTCTTGGCTCTATTATTCAATATTCAATTATCAATTGACAATTATTTGGAATCTCTTTGTTATATTTGTATTAAACCATTAATGGCTGCATGTTAAAATTTCTGAAATTACTGTTTTTAAGTATTTTTTTATTGGTGTTGGGAAGTTTTTCTTTTCAAAAAGTTGACTATCGTTGGGCAAGAAATAAAAATGTTTGCAAAGATTTGCATAATAGCGTTTTAATGTATTTTATTTTTGTCGATACAAAAACTACTGTACCATGGACAGAATTTGATATTCGTACCACATTAGACTCTATCGCGGTTGCAAAAAAATGGTTATTGGAACAGGCAAAAAAATATAATGTTTCAGTTTCTATACAGACTGATTATTATATTGGAAAAGAATTTACTACAATTACAAAAAATCTTCCTAACGGATCTGTTTACCAATCGGCCATTACCCCCAATTTTAAAGATGGATTGAATGAATTGAATTTGTGGGCTGACTGGATTGCAAAAAAAGCAGGCACATCATTAAATATAACACAAAAAGATGGTATACCGGGTATTAAAAATCCAAGAAACAAGGAACGTTTAATAGCATATTTGCGTGATAGTTATAAAGTTGAAAGTGTTGCATTATTTTTAATGGTTAACAATTATTTTAAAACGGATATATCCTTGCCAATTAACACTATGAGCTCTGATGATGTGGAATATGCTATCGTTAGTTTTAAATATCCATCAGAAATTGCACATAACTTTTTAAATTTGTATGGAGCAGCCGATTTATACAAAACACTTTATCGCAGGAATGATAAAAAAATAAAACAACTGGCCGAAATGTTGCCATACGAAATTATGCAGGATCCTTATGCAAAAAATATTTCAAACCTCGAAATTAGCGAGTACACCAGATATCTTATTGGTTGGCAGGATACAATTGATCCGATATGGAATGAATTCTTTCTTGATAAACGTGTTAATTTCTAATTTATATAATTTTGAATTAAAAAAAAGTACTAACTTTACTACAAGTAATAATAATAATATAGTTATTTAGGTTAATTAATTGAAAAACATATGACATTTAATCTAAAATTATTCTCACCAACTCCGGTAATTATAGGAATTGCATTTATAATTGCATCATGCTCTTCCGGCGGAAATAAAAATAATACTGTTATATCTGTCGATTCTGCAGAACTTGAGAAAGACATTTTCGCAGATATAAGCCACGCGAAGCAGATATTTTATTCTCTGCCATCTCCCCTGGAATCAGCTATGTTAATAAAAACTGCCGGGGCTGCATATAACGATAAATTGTTAAATCCGCTGGCTAACGCGTCAAAATATACTACAAATAAAAGTATGTCTTTGAATTTGGGTATATTTATTACCGATTTAAGCTTCGCAAGTTTATTTGATCAGGCACAGACGACCATAAAATATATGGAAGTATCAAAGAAAATGGCTGATGGATTAGGTATTACCGACGCCATTAATAAAGAAACAATGGATCGCCTTGAAGAAAATATTAATAACAGGGATGTTATACTTGATATTATTTCTGAAACTTTTATGTCGTCTACTGCATTTTTAAAGGAAAATGACAGGCAACCTCTTGCAACAATGACGTTAGTCGGAGGATGGATCGAAGGGCTTTATCTTGCAACTCAGCTTGTCGGAGATGCTCCTGTAGAAGATAATAAAATAATTGAACGTATTGTCGATCAAAAATTATCTCTCGAAATGGTTATTAAACTTTTGGATAATAATAAAGATAACGCTGATATTAATCAGGTTATACAATTAATTAACCAGTTAAAAACAGTTTATGATAAAATTATTATAAAATCGAGTAAAATACAACCAGTTACAGACAATAATACTAATGTTACCACGCTTAAATCAATATCTTCATCGAATATAAATCAGACAATTTTTAATGAGCTAAGAGAAACTGTAAAATCATTAAGATTTAATTTTACGCTATAAATTTTCATCAGTATGAAAAAAATATTACCTGTATTTGTATTTTTCCTTTGCCTAGTTATCTTTTCTATAAAAACTTCTGCACAATGTAAAGGTTTTGCCAAGAAAATATGCAAAATGGAGCTTTTACCTTATATTCACGACGGGAATTATCATGCAGCTATTTTAACTGAAGGAGAAGAAGCCGAGTTATATAAAACTTTTTACGCTGATCAGGAATACAGGATTGCCGTTTGTGGTTCAGAAGCTTTACCGGCCATTGAATTTAAAGTTATTGATGCCAATAGAAATGTTTTATATGACAATAAGGAACATAACATGTCCAAAACATGGGATTTTAAGCTTCAATCCAGCCAACAATTAAAAATTGTTGTTAAAATACCTGCATCCGGACAGAAAAAACCTGATTCGGAAATTGTTAATGGTTGTGTAGCAATAATGTTTGGATTTAAGGACAAATAATAGTGCTTAGTGCTTAGTTGATACAAAATTTTGTTTATAAAGTTTATAAACCTTATAAACCTAATTAGTAATCAGTAATTTGTAATTAAATTTCACATTTTCACATTTTCTGATGTTATTTTGTAAATTTTACGAGTATTATCTGTTATCTTAAACCTGTCATCGATCCGTTTACCTGCAATCCATACTATTTGAGTATTGGAAGTCAGTATCCATGTTGCTTCTTTCTCTGCCAGAGAAAGTTTTATATCAATAAAAAAATCACTTAATTTTTTCATTCCTTTCATTCCTAGTGGTATAAAATAATCACCAAATTGCCATTTTCTGAGTATTAAAGGAAAAACAAGCTTGTCAAAATCTATTTGTGCTATTTCGGCACTATTTACAAGTCGCTCAAAATTAACATGTTCAATGATTTCAAACTTTAGTTTTAAAGGATATATTATTGAAATACAATCATCCTCAATGTAAATTCTTTTTTCATTATCGTCCTTGATTACAGAGATAATATAGTGATTACGGTCCTTTATCAAAATGTGAGTTTGGCTATAAAATTTTTTACCTGATTGGGTATATCCTGCCTGGAATATTTCATTAATCATAGAGGAAGAAAAACCATATTGCCTGATTATTTCAAATAATATAGTTTTAGGTACCTGCAATTGCTGTAGTTTTGGAATGTTTATATATATAAAATCACCTCTGTACTCTACAATTGATTTTATTTTATTGTCGACTGTGGCTTTATACAATTGATAAGCCTCTCCAATATTATCTAAAGTCCGCGAAAAGGATTTTTTAAAATTTGGAAAAGCATTGGTAAATTCAGGAATAATATTGTGGCGTAAATAATTACGAAGATATTTATCGCTTTTGTTGCTTGAATCTTCCCTGTAAGGGATGTTGTTTTCTTTAGCATATTGATCTATTTCGGCACGTGTAGCAAATAACAAAGGGCGAAAAATATTACCTGATTTTGAAGAGATTCCGGTAAGGCCGGCAATACCTGTTCCTCTGCCTAACTGAATGAAAAAAGTTTCCACGGCATCATCTTTATTATGACCAACTGCAATGAAGTCAAAATTATGGGCTTTAGAAAGTTTTTCGAACCAGTCATATCTTAACACCCGTGCAGCCATTTGAATTGATAATCCATTTTCAACAGCATACTCTTCTGTTTCGGGTTTAGAAACGAATATATTAAAATTCAGTAAATTTGATTGTTGCCTGACGAAAATCTCATCCTCATCTGATTCATTTCCCCGTAACTGGAAATTACAATGGGCTACTGAACATGTTATTTTTAAACGATAGAACAAATTCATCATTACCATGGAATCAATACCACCACTAACCGTAAGTAATATTTTTGATTCAGGGTTTATTAACCCAATCTCTTTCAGGAATAATTTGAATTGTTCGAAAAGCATTGGAATAGTGCTTAGTACATAGTGCTTAGTGCATAGTTTAGTTCTTAGCTGTTATCTAAAAATATTGCACAAAATAGGACTAAGAACTAAAAAGGACGAGAGCCATAATACATGATAAATACTGGAATTTATTCTCATTTCTCATGTCTCACGTCCCACGTCTCTAATTCCCGGAAAGGTAAGAAGAAATTCCTTCCTGGGTAGCCTTTAAAGCTTTATCTCCTTTATGCCAGTTAGCCGGACATACTTCGCCATTTTCTTCAAAAAACTGTAAAGCATCTACCATTCTTAGTGCTTCATCTACACTTCTTCCAAGCGGCATGTCATTAACTAATTGATGACGAACACGGCCTTCCTTGTCAATTAAGAATAAACCCCTGTATGCCTGAGGGACACCTTTAAATATAACTTTCCCATCTTCATCATATTCATAACTTCCGGCAAGAACATCAAAATTCTCAGCGATTGTCTTAGAAAAATCAGCAATTAATGGAAATTTGACGCCTTTAATCCCGCCATCTTTTTGTTCTGTTTGCAGCCATTTCCAGTGAGAAAATTCCGAATCAACTGAAACTCCAATTACAGCAGTTTGTCTTTTCTCAAATTCATGTAATTTGTCCTGAAATGCAATAATCTCGGTCGGACAAACAAATGTGAAATCGGCCGGATAAAAGAACAATATAACATACTTTTTTCCTATAAATTGCTCAAGTGAAAAATCATTTACAATTTCACCGCCTTTGATTACTGCAGCGGAATTAAATGAGGGTGCTTTTTTTCCTACTAATACAGCCATAAATCATAATTTTAAAATTAATATAAATTATTGTTTATTAAATTTTAATATTTGTTATATAAATATTTAACAATGATCCTTAAAAATAGTTTTATAGAATCAGGAACCAGGAACCAGGAACCAGGAACCAGGAACCAAGACAAATTCAGTAATTAATTGAATATATGTTATTAATTTTTAAAAACATTGTATAATAAATAACTTGTTCAAGTTAATACAAAAAATAATATTCTTATTATCTGATTTTGAAAAATCATAAACTTATTCATATTACAGCAGGGTAGACTACTATGCACTAAGCACTATGCACTAAGCACTATTATTGGTAAGTGAAAAGACCCGCCTGCTGAGGAAAAAATGAAGGAGGTGACAATAAAGGTTCACCTGCAATGTTAAATGGATATTTAGTCGAACCGGATGGTATGTAAGGGTAAAAAGAAAAACTAAGTTGAATAGTATTAAAGACCAATCGTTCATTACGGATTCTTATTCCTAACGCAATCCCTGAATATGGCATAGTTTTAAATAAATTTTCCATTGAGTTTGTAAGCCAGGAACAGTTTACAGAAATAAAAAAAACTATGCGGAAATCGTAAAGTGAATATGGCGTAAAACAAACACCTTCCCATTTTATGTTTAATCTGTTTGAACCTCTTACAGAGTCGTTGTCAATTCCAGGAATTCCATTTAAATTATTTATGGTTAAATATTCGCCCTGAAAACGGTTGATTCCCCTTACATAATCGAAATTTAAAAATTGACGTAATTTATAACGGTGAATTATATATAACGGTGAAAAATAGTGAAGGCTTGCAGTTTCAATACCTTGTTCAATTTGTTGTTCATTATCAAGGAAACTTCCTGCAGATACCGCTCCGTATATATAACCAAAATTTGCAAAATATAAACTCCTGCCTGCCATAATCCCGGCATATCGTCGGGGTCCAAATTGATTATTTTCAAAACCAAAATTTAATTGATATATTCCTCCAATTGGAATATCTTCAGTACGTCCAAAATTATAGATTAAATTACTTTTTAAAAAGCTTTGTTTTGTTAATGAAACGGAACCAAGATACAAAGTTTTATTTTGCAGATTGTAATACATTGTTTTTGTAATGTCAGGTTTTTCAGGTAACCCGTCATGTGTTACACGTGCTGTAAATGTAATGTTTTGCCGCATTTTAGTGAAATTGTTTTTGTCTGAAATTAAAATTGACCGACCAAACCAAATATCATAATGGTAATCACGAATTTTATAATTTGCTGTTAAAGTATCTATGGTAAAAGGATTAAACAAATTTGACTGAACAAATGAAATACCTCCTCCATATTTAATACTGGGAATAACAAATGTACGTCCAATAGTTAAATTTGCAATTTCGTTACCAAAAGCATTTAAATATGAAATATTTGCATTAATTAAAGTTTTGGAAATGTTGGTTAAGCCATAGTTTCCCTGATAACCAACCATAGGCTGCTGTTTTGAATTCCAAAGTATACTATATTGAATTTGATGTCCATACCCAGCCAAATTTCTGTTCCAAACTACAACATTGCCGGCATTTGGGTTACTTACACCTATATTAAAAGCATCCGGCCAGTTGTCTTTGGTAATTACAGTTACATCTACAGAATCCCTGGAATTGCCGGCAGGCGTAACTATTATTTTGGCGTCATCAAAATATGGCAAGGCGCGCAGAAGTCGCTCATCATCAGCAATAGTCACCGGATTTAGCAAATCGCCTTTTTTAAAAAACAGATTATTTGTAATTAAAAACAGCTTTGATTGAAAATGTAAATTGTTGGCGGTTTTTTCAAACCACGAACTGGCTTCCCGGGTTGTGTCCTGAATTGTAGGTCCGAAAACATTCAATTGCCTAATCTCTACCTTTCTGATATACTGTCCGCTATACATTATATAAGGCAATACACTGTTATAGCCTGCAATAAATGAATCAATATTGGTTACTTTATTCGAATGGGTTAAAATTATATCGTATAACTTTTGATAAAAAGGATGATTATGAATTTTATTTTCAAGTTGATTATAGAAATCCTCAATTTTGGCATCTATTATTTCGTATTTAACATTTTGGGGAATTAAAAAAAAGGTATCATTTTTAATCGGGTAAGTTTTTTTATTTATTAATATGTATTGGCCTTTTTTTAATGATACCGTATCTGACTTGATCTTCGGAATACTTTGCTGACTATAACAGACCTTTGAAGTCGTAATTATGCTGATTAAAATAATCAAAAATCCTATGAAGTTAAAAATGCGAATGGCTATAGAATTATTAGTGAAAGAATATCTTCGAAATTAATAGAACATAGTGCATAGTACATAGTGCATAGTGCTTAGTGCATAGTGCTTAGTACAGTAATATATGTTGTAAATGTTGTAGAGGTTGTAATATCTAAACTATGAACTACTTGTAAAGTAATACAATAAATACAACCTTTACAACTTTAGAACCTTTACAACTCTTAATATGCTCTGGCAAACAAAACTCTTTGTGAAGATGGTTTACCTGTACGGATGCAAAATCCTGATTCTTTTGGATTATTTATGGGAATACAACGTATTGTAGCTTTTGTCTCCTCCTTAATAAGTGTTTCAGTTTCTGAAGTTCCATCCCAATGTGCCTGAATAAATCCACCTTTTTCATCAAGAATATTTTTGAATTCCTCATAATTATCAGTTTTATATGTGTTATCCTGCCGAAATTTATAAGCTTTAGAAAATAAATTTTTCTGAATATCATCAAGTAATTCAATCACATAGCTTATACAATTATCGACAGGGATAACTTTCTTTTCCAATGTATCGCGACGGGCTATTTCAACTGTATTATTCTCAATATCACGTGAGCCGATAGCAATACGAACGGGGATACCTTTCATTTCATGTTCTGCAAATTTGAATCCGGGTTTATATGTATCCCTGTCGTCAAATTGAACTGTTAAACCTTTTGATTCCAAATGCTTTTTCATTGGGAATACTATCTCAGAAATTAACGATAATTGTTCCGGTTTATTATAAATAGGCACAATTACTACCTGCACAGGTGCAAGTCTTGGAGGTAAAACCAGGCCATTGTCGTCGGAATGCGCCATTATCAATGCACCAATCAGACGGGTAGTAACTCCCCATGACGTTGCCCATACATAATCAAGCTTTCCATCTTTGTTTGTATATTTTACATCAAAAGCTTTCGCAAAATTCTGTCCTAAAAAATGTGATGTTCCTGATTGCAGTGCTTTCCCATCCTGCATTAAAGTTTCAATCGTAAGGGTATCAATTGCCCCTGCAAACCTTTCATTTGCAGTTTTAAGACCTTTTATTACAGGGATACTTAAATATTCTTCAGCAAAAGTAGCATAAACATTTGCCATTTTATATGTTTCATCTATTGCCTCCTGCTCAGTGGCATGCGCAGTGTGCCCTTCCTGCCATAAAAATTCAGCTGTCCGCAGAAACAAACGTGTCCGCATTTCCCATCTTACAATGTTAGCCCATTGGTTCACCAAAATTGGCAGGTCACGGTACGATTGTATCCAGCCTTTGTATGTATTCCAAATAATTGTTTCGGAAGTTGGCCTGATTATAAGTTCTTCCTCCAGTTTAGCATCTTCATCAACAATAATTCCTTTGCCATTGGGGTCATTTTTTAACCTGTAATGAGTAACTATGGCACATTCTTTGGCAAAACCTTCTACATGGCTTGCCTCTTTACTAAAAAAAGATTTAGGAATTAATAATGGAAAATATGCATTGGAATGTCCGGTGTCTTTAATCATTTTATTGAGAATTTCCTGCATTTTTTCCCATATAGCATAACCATAAGGTTTAATAACCATGCATCCACGTACTGCAGAATTTTCTGCTAATCCGGCTTTTAAAACCAAATCATTGTACCATTGGGAATAATTTTCCGATCTGCTTGTAATTTCTTTAGCCATATACTCGTTTGGTATAGAATTTGTATAGTTTTGTATAATTCATTAAAATTGCAAAGTAAATAAAATTGAATAAACCCACACCTAATTATAATCGGAGGACGAGTCATGAAAACAAATTTTGTTTTACCATTATTAGCTACACTACTTACCAGTGCTTGCTCTTCCAGCTTTTTTGTCATTTATGGACAACAGGATGATAATTATTATGTTTCCGGGAAAAACGGAACAAATAATAAAATTATTACAACCAGTTCAAATGATAAAACCAGCGGAGTAATGTCTGATTATGAAAAATATCGCAAATCAATTGAAGAAAATGAGAACTCAATGGCACCTGATAGCAACAAGATGATCAGTAAATCACAAAACCAGAAAGATTCTTTAAATACTTCGGTTGGTCAAAATCAAAATAATTCAGATCAGGATCCAAATGTACAAACAAAAAATTATAATCCGGATGATGAAGGAACAGTTGCAGATAATTATTATCCTTATTACCCTTCTGGCGGATATGTTTATTCTGCCCGCATCAGAAGGTTTCACTATGGTTTAGGCCTTGGTTATTATGATCCTTATTTTGTTGATCCATACTGGAATGATCCCTGGGATTCTTATTGGGGTATGGATTATGGTTGGGGATTTTATGATCCCTGGTTTTATCCGGGTTGGGGATTCGGATTTTACGGTAATTATTGGGGAGGATACCATGGCGGCTGGGGCAGATATCATGGAGGCTGGGGAGGAAATCGTGGCGGCTATGGAGGATACCATGGTGGATGGGGAGGATTAAATGGCAGGTATGCAGGTGGTTACGGAGCAATGAACGGTCGCGGTTACCAGTCTTCTGCAGCCAGGATGCCAAACAATTCAGCACCACGGACAAATATGAGCAACCAAACAGCCTCACAAAGTGCAACCAACAGGAATATTTCAAGTTCGCGTTCGGTTTATACACGTTCCGGAGCATCAGGAATGAGCAACCAAAGAACTTATACTCCAAGCTACAGCAAACCTCAGTCCTCTTATGGCAGATCTTCTTATAACCAATCTTCTTTCAGATCAGGCAATGCATATTCTAACAGCAGGCAGGCAAGTTCTGCAAGAACATCAACACAATCCGGCAGGCAAAGCGGATCAGGTCAATCTTCAAGATCATCCTATTCAGGTGGCAGGGGCTCCGGCGGAGGAGGATATCATGGTGGCGGAGGCGGAGGATTTCACGGTGGAGGAGGCCACGGAGGCGGAGGACATCGATAAATTTAAGTTTTTTGGTTTTCTGTTTAATTGGTTTTAGGGTTGGGCCGTTCCGAAAGGAGCGGCTTTTTTTTAGTGTCTGCAATAAAACGCCAATATAACAAGGTCATAATTAATTTTTAAGGTATTGTCGAACTTCCATGATAAAATAATTGATTTTAATGGTATCATGGAACTTTCTTCGTTATGCTCGTTAGAAAAATGCTCATTTACTAAAGTAAGGACACGCACAAGGCCTGTCCCTGCCATTTCTAACTTCGCATGCCTTGATCTTGGCGTTTTCTTATCAGACACTTAATCTTATAAATTAACTAACCTAAGTTCGATTAAAGTAATTAATTTTTAATTTGTAATATTCTTAACCCCAACCCCTTAAAAAGGGGCTATAACTGTATTCTGATCAAAGAATATTATTTTATATAGTATTAATCGGTTTTCGAATATTAAAAATTAAACTTCTTATTGCATTTCAATAATATTTTGTATGTAAAAATAAATTGCGTCTTGATATATATTATATATAATCAAATGGTGATAAATGAATTGCGCATAAAAAATGGCATGATGGAGACAACCATTAATCAACTTGATGTTTACATGGATTTAATTTATGATTTCCAAAACTTTAAATTATGAGCATGCGAAGCATTAAATATATTACCTTATTAGCAGGGCGCTGTCTGAGTAAAGGCGAAGCCGGAACGAGTTCGGCCTGCTATAGATTTTTTTGGTTACTTTTTTCATCGACTGGGAAAAAGTGACAAAACAATAATAAGTTGTGTATAGAGTTATCAGTTTTGTAATAACTAATCACACATTTGATTACTTGAATTATTGGAATTAGATCACATTAAGATAATTGATTGTATCAGGCCCGGTATTAAAAATCAAATCTAATATGCTTAAATTTTCAATAAATCCTGATTTAGGTTCAAAAACTTGTCGGTAAACAGGCAATTTTAAAGATTCATTATTACAATCGTTTTGTTTTTTAGGATGGATTTTATAACGTAAATCAATACAGTTATCTGGTACTGTTTTCCGGAATATTTCAGTTATGAATAAGTTTATTGGTAATCCTATCATTTTACATGTCTTCAAAAGTATTTCATTATTATAATCGATTAAAAAAGTGAACCGCTGATTAAAAAACGGTAAGATTTCATCAATATAGAATTCATAAAAAGGAGAATTCCGGTATGCCGATTCAATTGCCCTTAAATGATTTTTTTGCCAGTTGCAGGAATAATCAATTTTAATTTCTTTGGTCATTGTTTTAAGCAATTTACCCCTGGTTACCGGTACTGTCAGTGTTAACATGCCATTGGCTCCATATATTACACAACGGTTCCTGTATGTCTGCCTGGGATAATTTTCCATACTTTCAATATACACTTCACGAGCTGAAAATATGTTTAAATAGTATTTAACAGGGGCAAAATAGGCAGTTGAAAATAAAATATCCATTAATTAAATTATTGGGCAATGAATTTTCTTTGAATAACAAATTAACATAATTCAATACAAATGTTGATAAATTTAAATTAATTTTAAACCCTGATTTTATTCGGAAACACTAACTAATTTAAAATTAATATTATATACTTATGCTGGGTTTGAATGGTGGCATTCTGTTGATTCTTATTATTTGCATATTAACAGCTTGCATTTTTGAATTTATCAATGGTTTTCATGATACCGCGAATGCAGTTGCCACCGTAATTTATACCAACTCGATGAAACCCATTCAGGCAGTTATTTTTTCGGGTTTGGGCAATTTTTTGGGAGTATTTATCGGAATTGCGGTTGCCATGGCAATAGTTAACTTACTTCCTTTAGCCCTTTTATTGGACCAAAATATATCGCATAGCACTGCAATGATATTAGCGCTAATGTTAACTGCCATTTTTTGGAATTTAGGTACATGGTATTTAGGAATACCTTGTTCAAGTTCACATACATTGTTCGGATCTATTTTCGGGGTTGGGATAGCATTTGGGTTGATTTCGGAAACAGGCGCAATTGCCCTCAACATGCAAAAAGTGAAAGATGTGGTTCTTTCGCTTCTTATTTCTCCTATAATTGGATTTGGATTAACCATGGCGACAGTAATTTTTATAAAAAGGAAAATAAAAATTAAAAAACTTTTTCACAACCCTGTAAAGAAAAAACCACCTCCTTTTTGGATCAGGATTACAATGATACTTACATGTGCATGCGTTAGTGTTTTTCACGGATCAAATGACGGACAAAAAGGTATAGGTTTAGTAATGATAATCCTCATAGCATTGGTCCCTGTGCAATTCTCGGTTAACAATTCCAAAAACCCTGAAACTTTATTGATGCAGGTTAACAATGTTGAAAATGTAATTTCCCGGATTGATCAAAAGAGTGTAAATTTACAGAACAGATTAAGTTTAATCCTGATTAAGGAAAAAACCGATGCCTTAAAAACTATGCTTTCCGGACATACAGATTTTAAAAACCTTAGAAAAGATGATCATTTTGAAATTCGAAAAGATATCCTTTTACTTTCCAGCGAAATTCATTCATTACTATTTAACCAATCAGACCTTCCTGTTCTTATAATTTCTGAAAAGGATAAAATTATTTTGAAACATGCCATAAATGAAGCCAAAGGTTTTACTGAATATGCTCCGTGGTGGGTTGTGCTTATGATTTCAATTTCACTTGGATTGGGCACAATGATAGGCTGGAAAAGAATTGTAGTGACGGTTGGCGAAAAAATCGGCAAGGAACAACTTAACTATGCACAAGGTGCCTCATCAAATTTTATTACAGCTATAACTATTGGATTGTCAACATGGTTGGGGCTTCCGGTAAGTACTACTCATGTTCTTTCTTCTGGAGTTGCAGGTTCTATGGTAGCTACTCATGGCATCAAAAATCTGCGTATGAAAACGGTAAAAAATATAATGATTGCATGGTTGGTAACCATCCCTGTAACAATATTAGTGGCTGGCAGTTTGTTTTTGTTATTTCGTACAATATTTTAATAACTTCTGCGACCTAACAACTAACAACTAACAACTGACAACTGACAACTGACAACTAAATTATGAAACACGAAGATTTCATTGTTAAAGAACTTGGAAAGGCTGCTATTAAATCTCCCTTAATTCAATTTTTACATAATGGGAATATTGCGTATGATTTTGTAAAGGATACTGACAGAATTTTATACGATCCTTCTTTAGATAGTTTTATTGAAAATAGTAAAAGTGGTTCTTTGCCAATTTCTTTTGAAAAGGCAGGGCCAAAAGAATATTTGTTCTTTGAGCCTGCAAAAACAAAAGTTGCTATAGTAACCTGCGGCGGATTATGTCCGGGACTTAACAATGTAATAAGAAGTATCGTTAATCAATTATACTACCGTTACGGGGTAAGCCGTATTATTGGGATACAATACGGATTCGAAGGATTTATACCTGAATACAGTCATCCTGTAATTGAATTGACAACTCAATTGGTCGATGATATTCATTTATCAGGAGGAACAATATTGGGAACATCACGCGGGAACCAGGACGTTGGTAAAATAGTTGATTCACTTGAAATGTTGAATATTAACATCCTGTTTTGCATAGGCGGTGACGGAACTTTGCATGGAGCTCATGCTATTCAGGAAGAAATACAGAATCGTAATCTTAAAATTTCTGTAGCGGGTATTCCTAAAACAATAGATAATGATATTAACCTGATTGATCATTCTTTTGGATTTGAAACTGCTTTTTCAATTGCCAATGATATTATTAAAAGTGTTCATAACGAAGCTATTGGAGCATATAATGGTATTTCTCTCCTAAAATTATTTGGGCGCGATTCGGGTTTTATCGCAGCTTATTCAGCTTTATCAATTGGCGAAGTAAATTTTGTCCTGATACCTGAAATTTCATTCGATCTACACGGCCCGAACGGATTTTTAACAGTACTGCGCAAACGACTGGAAGCAAGGCATCATGTCCTGATTGTTGTTGCAGAAGGAGCAGGGCAGTATTTCTTTGATGAAAGTGATAAGTCAAAAGATGCATCCGGCAACATTATCAATAAAGATATAGGATTGTTTTTGAAAGATAAAATATCAGAGGAGTTTAATTCAACAGGTTTTCCATATACGCTTAAATATATCGATCCCAGCTATATTATAAGGAGTGCACCGGCTAATGCAAACGATAGTAAATTTTGCGGTTTGCTGGCACAAAATGTAGTTCATGCTGCCATGGCAGGAAAAACTGATTTTGTAATTGGGAATTGGAATAATTGTTTTACTCTTTTGCCAATCCCTGTTGCTGTTTCGAAACGAAAGATAATAGATGTTGAAGGGGAGTTGTGGTGGAATGTATTGGAAACTACCGGCCAACCTGTATCTATGATTAATTAGTGTGATTAAGAAATTCAATTAATTTATAATAAAAAAGGAAGAAAATGGATAAGGTAAAGGAATTGGCCAAAATGATCGATCATTCTATTTTAAATCCTGTATTAACGGATGAGGATTTACGAATACATTGTGAAATTGCCGCAAAATATGATGTAGCATCAGTTTGTGTGAAACCGTATGCAGTTAAGCAGGCTGTTGAATACTTAAGGGGAACAAATGTTGAAACAGGTTGTGTTGTTGGTTTCCCGCATGGAAACAGTTCTGTCGCAGTAAAAGTGTTTGAAGCTGAAACAGCTTGCCAGGATGGAGCTACAGAAATTGATATGGTAATAAATATTGGTAAGGCTTTATCCGGTGACTGGAATTACATTGAAAATGAAATTATGTCAATTACAAAGGTTTGCCACAATCACAAGGCTATTGTAAAAGTTATTTTTGAAACGGATTATATTACCAAAACAGAAGATAAAATAAAGCTTTGTGAAATTTGTACCAAAGCAGGAGCTGATTTTGTAAAGACTTCCACCGGATTTGGTTTTGTAAAACAAACAAATGGAGATTATAATTATAAAGGAGCTACTGTTTCTGATATCGAACTTATGAGAAAACATTCAGGGCCTAAAGTTAAGGTAAAAGCCGCAGGTGGTGTGCGCACTCTTGACGATTTAATTAAGGTAAAAGAAGCAGGAGCAACCAGGGTTGGAGCAACAGCTACCGAAGCTATCTTGAAGGAAGCTGCAAAACGCTACAATCAATAATCAATAATCAATAATCAATATTCAATTTTAAGGTTTTGCCACAACAAACCTTAACGTCACAGGTTCCGAAGTTGTCATAACTTTTAGTAAATACATTCCGGGACGAAGATTAAAACTAACCGTACATTTACCCAATGATAAACTATAACTAACAGGCAATGTTTTTCCTGTAATATCAAAACATTTTATTCCGGTAAGTGTTACCCCTTCTGCAGGTTCAATATTCAGGTAATTTATACAGGGATTTGGATATAATTTAACAGTTTGAGATTCAGGTATAATTATTTTTCCGTAACATTCGGTTAGTCCAATTGCCAGTGATGAATACATCACCGGAGAAGTAACTGCATCGATAGGCATCCAATCGCCATTATTTACATAAACAGTTGAGGGGCCATTTATTCCTTGGTTTTGAGTATGGTAGACAATGAAACTGTCAGCCGGGGCAACCGAATAACTGATAAAAAAATTTCCTGATACTTTTACAACAGAGTCGAATGCCACAAAATTAACTGACCTTGGTCTGATATTTTTCAGAAAAACCTCCTGTGAATAAATTTCACCTGATGGTAAAGTATCTCCGCTCCATATTTTAACAGTAATAGTTGATAATTGTCCGGAAGCATGCACGTTATCCACATTAAAAAAAACACCGAATATATCCAGCCATGATGGGATGAAAAATTTTTCAGCCATATCGGTGATCATTTTAAAATTATAATTCTTTGACCAGGAAAAAGCAGTGTGATTAAAATCTATTTCTTTTGGGGATACATTCCAGGCAGTGTCGCAATTTGAAATATTAAATCCATAGGGGTCGTATCCATCTAACGTTGATTCTCCTGAATTGTTTGGGTCGAGCCAGGCTTTTAGTTGATTTTCAGGATTTGGATATTTATCCCATGATAATGCAAATCTGGTGTAATAGTCACCACCTCCGGGATTATCACAGCTGGCAGGGCCGCCTGTAAGGGTCCCCACCAGCCTGTGTTCACTGTCTAATATAGGGGCACCTGAAGAACCAGCTTCAGTGGCTCCCACATTGTAATAAGTAACTTCCCAAAAACTTGTTGTGTCGTAACCTTCATCAAAATTGAAATGTCCTGGTACAAGGGGACTGTAATCCATTGAAATTTTTTTCACGGCACCATTAGGATGGTGAATAACTGTGCCTTTTTGAGGCTGTGCTCCGCTCCAATCCCAACCTAAAAAAAATGGGTGATAGCTTACCGGAGGCAAATCATTTAATTTCAGGAGAGTAAAATCAAGGCTATAGTCAGTGGTTGAAATTATTGAAGCACCTGATAATGTTTGTGCCTGGTTAATTAAACCGGAATCGCAAAATGGTTTTTCGTAATTAAAATAAAATATTGCACCCGGCACGGCAGAGGAATCAGTAACGCAATGATTAGCCGTTAAAAAATAAGGTGTTTTATCTTCATTTCTGTTGGCTATTAATGACCCGGTGCATAATTCGTCGCCAACCAGTATTTTACACACTGCTTTTTTCTCCGATTGCCAATCGGCCCCGTCAGGACAATTAATATCTACATAACAATTTCCTACAGGAACAGGATCATTTTCATTTTCCATCGGATGTATTCCGAATGCATTTCTGTAATCATGTCCGACCCTGGTAAGAATAATCTTTCCATAATCCTTAATTTCATCAGGAATATTTAATTCTATTATAATGGTATCCGATGGCAATGGTGCCACGGCCAATACATTGTGAATATTATTGTTTTTCTTTGTAAATGCACCTTTAATTTTTTGGTAATTAGAGGTATATACAAATATGTTTACGTTACCATTTAATTTGAAATTTCCAAAGACAAGGTAGATGGAATATGCATTTTTAGAAATAATTCCAACTCTCCATACTCTTCCATTATTCGTAATATCCCATTTTCCCGAATTTTCGGGCGATAAGTTCACATTAAATAATTTCGCAAAACGTTTTGTCTTTAATCCCCGTGATTTGGAACGCTCGTCTTCTTTTATCATAGATGCCGCATCGAAACTTTCCATTCTGATAAAATCCTTGACTGAGACAAGTTTATCCTTATAACTAAATGGAACGGCATCTTTACTTATCTGAGCATTAGTAATATCACAAACAGCAAGCAAAATAATCAGAGTTGGTATAAATATCTTTTTAGGCATCTGATACAATTTAATTCAAAGATAAAAATATGTGGACATTAGGTAAACTCCAAACTGATAATAATTAACGTCAGTACGATTTAAGTAATTAGGTTTTTATATTGTAATTCTTAACCCCAACCCCTTAAAAAGCATAGCCGTCAGGTTAACGCTTGTAAAATGCTTATATACAATTATAATACTTTATTTGAGATTTCTCGCTTCGCTCGAAATGAACTTTTGACGGTTCCACTTTTTTAATTCTTTTTCTCTTTGTATTGCCAAATCAAAATATTGAAATTCTTCGTGATAAATACAGTATTCAATATTGTACTTATCTGTAAAAGTGTCATTTATCAAATGATTTTTATGCTCATGTATTCTTCTGCATAAATTGTTTGTAACCCCAATATATAAAGTTGTTTTGTTCTTATTGGTCATAATATATACAAATCCAGTCGTTGACATACGCTCTTAATTACACTAATATTTTATTACATTTACACTAAATATCTATCATTCTGCTCTATATAGACATTAACCTGACGGCTATGCCTTAAAAAGGGGCTATGACTGTATTCTGATCAAAGTATATTAGTTTATATAGGATTAATTAATTTATAAATATTAAAAATTTACTTTTTTTATCTTTTAGAAAATTGAGCATTAATTGAAGTCAAGTTATGGCCCCTTATTAAGGGGTTTGGGGTTATATAATTATAAATAAGGTATTTATGTATATTTCATTGTGATTTTGATATAAGAATAATCAAATTTTATTGCATAAATGCATATTCATTAATTCGAAAAAGCCTTCAGTGAACATAGAAATCTTCATGGATAAACACTAGTCAAAACAAAAAAATGAAGGAATAACATTAGTCCTGAAAGAATCAACCAATACAGCCTGAGGTGTGTACCTGTATACAATTCCAGGTTGAATGAAATCCAAAGCATTGGAAACATATATTTGTGAAGATTTTGGGTCAACTCCCAGGCCATAGAATATTTTCATGTTTTGATAAACAAATGGATGTTGTGGTATTGCTCCTGAAGTTACCGGCATTTGAAAGATACCGTTATCGGCAGTTGCTGAAGCCTGCCAACCTCCACTTAGATAATACAATGTATCACCTGTTCCGTTTATGGTCAAACAGGTCGGGGAAAATTGAACGGTTGGAAATGAATATACGTTTTCTATAGTAAATGAAGCTGCATCAATTTTTGTAAGTGCGGCAACCTGTTTGCCACTTTCGCTCTGGTACCCTCCGTCAGACAATACCCATAATTTGTTGTACTTATCAATAACCATTGAGTTTGGCTGAAAGGTGACCAATAATGTCCCTGTAAGAGAATCGTTTATACAATCGATACGTTGAATACTGTTTTCGTTCGACCAGTTGGTTACAAAAACCATATTACCATATTTCACCATTTGTTCCGTGGTTTTACCAACTGGCAGTGATCTGGTTATTTTGTATGTTTGAGGATTAATAATAGTAATATTAGTATTATATAAATCTGAAACATAAGCCTTATTACTGCTAATAAGTTGAATATACCTTGGCGAAGTAAAGCCGTTAATTGTTGAAATATTTAAAAAGGTTTTGGTATTTATTGCCGCAATTTTTCCCGAATTATTAACTACTATTAAACCAACGGTATCAATAATAATCATTGACTGTGCTACATCACCAAGGTATTTGTTGTTTGCATCAAAATAAACATCATTGCTTACCTGTTTAGTGGCTGGTAAATAAAATGACAGGGATGCATTATCATAGGTGAAATTACCCTGGCAAACAATAAATACCCCGCTACTTACAGAATAAACATTATGGGTAGTTTCATATTTTTCGCATCCGGTTAACAGGTATGCTATGCTAATACAAACTAAAACAAGATTTTTGAACAACATTTTGTCATATTAACCGGTTAAAATTAATTCGCAGCAAAAATTCAAAATTAATGCCTGGCATCGCCATACCTCTTAGTGGCTCATATTGCACGTTAAAAATATTGTTAACCTGCAACTGGAGGTCACTTTTGTATTTTGCCAGGTTAAATGTTTTACCTATAGCAGCATTATTTAATAAATAGCGGGGTAATAAACTATCCTGATCGTTACTGGAAGTGGTATAACGATTCCCCGTGTAATTTAAGCTATAGTTAAAATACCAGTGATGATATTCAGCATCAAACAATAGATTATAGAGGTACATTGGGATAAATATAAGTTGTTTCCCATAAGAACCAGGGTCATTTCTATCCTGAGATGTAGTACGCGTATAGGAAAAGTTAGCCCTCATGCGGTATATCCAATTCAAATAACCGGCATCACCGCTCATATAGCATTCAAATCCCCTGGCAAACACAATATTTACATTTTCAGGTGACCAAAGGTTGAATGAAGTGTAATTCCACACTATCCAGTTGTTAATATATGATGCATAACCTGATATCCTGCTTTCGACAGAAAATTGAGGGCTTTTGTACTGCTGGTGTAATAATATATCTGCAGCATATCCCTCTTCAGGTTTAAGTAATGGATTTCCTCCGGGAACAAAATAGAGGTCATCAAGTGTAGGCAGATGATAGTTTCTTGCAACATTGGCATCCAAAACTAATCTTTTATTACTTACTAACTGATATTCAGCTGTAAATGAAGGAATAACAGGTAATAAGACAGAGTTATCAGACCCTTGCCGGACCAACAGAAACAGTTCAAGCCTTTTGTTTAAAAGTGCACTAAACCTTCCAAAGGCTGAACATTCCAATCTTTGTGCATTAAAGCTGGTTTCACTCAGTTCATTTGGGGCAGTTAAACTAAAATTGAAATCTTTCGCATTTGCCTGGCTATTAGTAAATGAAAGTCCTGTTTCAAGTGAAAATTGTCCGGAAATTGACTTTGAATAGTTTGTTTTGATAAAATATACCGTAGATTTGAATGCTGAGCTGTCCTGAAGATCACTGGCAGTTGTATCCTGATATTTCTGGTAGTAATACATATTTGAAGTAGTTATTCCGCCTGAAAAATCCCATAATCCTTTTGTAAGTATGTGTTTCAGCTCTGCAACAATATTGATTGAATAATCTCTCTGGTTTTCTTTATAATTGTCATTTGTATTATCCGTGGTCGTCAGCTGGGGTAAATTTCTGTTGCTTGACAATCCCCAGGCCTTTAAACTCAATATGTCAGATGTACCAAACCTGACATAAAATTCCTGCATCAGCCCTGCCTTGGAGGAATTATCATTAGTCTGGCTCATAAATGTGCCGGTATTATTGTTATAAAAAGGGTAATTATTTTTTCCTGTTTCCCAAAGTACCCGGGTATTTGTCTGAAACATCCTGCTTCCTTCCCCTATAGAAAAAAAAGCCTGATAATTCTGAAAGCTTCCGATACCCTGGATACACGAAATTTTAAACCGGTTGTTCCAATCTGCATTGTTTTCAATTACAATACTACCTCCCAGTGCTCCGCTTCCTAAAATTAAAGAACTGCTGCCATAGAGAAGGTTAATATCATCAGCAAAGAATACAGGGAGCAAAGAAAGATCAACTTCACCCACCATGGGAGAATTAACAGGTAGCCCGTTCCAGAACACCTGTGTATGCGATGCTGCCGTACCCCGGAAAGATGCAGTTGCCAGTCCTCCCTGTCCGTAACTTTTTATAAATATGGGGCTGTATTTTGTAAGTAAATCGGATAAATTGGCATTGATTGAACCAGACATTGCAATGCTGTCGATTCTGGTTTTGTTTATGCCCTGTTGGGTAATGCTGCGGGATGAATTTATGTTAACCTCAGGAATGCGGACAGTATCTTTTAGTAATTGGGCCTCCAAAGGTTTATAAATAAACATGCAATATACGATAAGTAAAAATTGTCTTATCATTTTAAAATTACCATTTTATTACGCAAATAATTCCCGTTAGTTTGTACAGTAACTATATATAAACCTTCGGAGAGGTTTGTCATATAACCTGTTTGGCAATATGGTGCAATACTTTCAAATACAATCTTACCGGAAATATTTGTAACCTGCAGGTTTATGATTTCATTATGATTGTTTGACAGGGAAATAAAAAAAGGATTACCGGTTTTCAGGGGATTAGGAAAGATTGTAAGTTTGCTTGCTGAGTCCTCTTGTAAACCGTATGATTCGCCAACTTTATTAATTACTCCTACGGCCTGGAGATCAAAACCACAATTCCAGAAAGGGGTAGGGAAGGGGTCATTCACAATGTGTCCCTGTGAATCATAAGTACCATAACGGGGATCAATACTCCCGACAACATCAATTATGCGGACATAATTAATATTGTGAATATCAATACCGGAGCTATCTGCAAGTTCATGAAGGTCGAATGGTGTACCGTAATCGGCCGTATACTTCCCTGCAAGGTTGTATATTTTAGTCGGATCAAGCTGCCCAAAGGTTCCAACCTGGCTATCTGTCGGAGTAAGAGAGACCGACGGGAAACGGACATATCGCTTGCCATCGGTGCTAACTTCGACAAAACCCAATTCCAAAAAATACTCATAAGGTGGGGAAGGCTCAGCAAAACCATTTTCAAATACTGCAAAATCAGGGCCTTCACCATCGGTTACAGGAATTGCAAATGTAACTACAGCAGATCCGCCATCACCAAGGGAAACCACACGTAATGGACCTTCGGGCAGGCCGGTAGCGTCTTCAGGAGTTCCGTAAAAGGCCCTGTTGCTGGTTATACTATCTTCGGTATATGTAAGCGAAGTGTCGTTAATCTGGATATACCCGCGTTTTACAGTGCAACCTGCAGCCCATTCTTTAAAGATTGAAGAATCCTTATAAATGGCATCCGAACCGGGTTTCCCGCCGGCAGGGGAGAATTGGCCGAATCCTGGTAAACTGCTTAACCAGATATATAATACGATTGTATATTTTTTACAGAGCATAGTATTACATCAAAAATAGAACCAAGAACCAAGAACCAAGAACCAGGAACCAAGACAATTAATAATTGGTAATTAGTAATGTGTAATTTAAAATAAAAAGATATTCAATAATCAATATTCAATAATCAATAATCAATACTCATTAGTCATTTGTAATTAGTCATTTGTCATGGCTCCTTCAATATTTTCAAGACAGAAATAGGCAGGAGTATTCATAAACGAAACACCGTTGTACGGAGAATTGTCCGATGACGATAGCTTAAAACTTAATTCATCTACTGTTCCGAAAGACGATAGGTTTACATTTAGCCATTTATTTAAAATATAATATGGTGATGACCGGAAATCAGCCAGGTAAGCTGTTGCTGTCCCAACCTTTATTGTTTTGTTATATCCTGTAACAGTAACTTTAAACCAATCACCGGCACCGAATTTTTTGGCGAAGGAATCGCCATTTCTCATCGAAAGAGCAGCATATGTGTCATTTGCAACATTGAGGTTTACCAGGTTCATGGGTTTTGTAAATGTAATATTTACCGAATCAGCGCCATAGACATTTATGTAACCAATTATAAATATATCGGCAGCTGGTTCGGCAACGTCCAAATAATACTGATAATTATAATCAGTATTTTTAGTTACGGTTACGGTATCGTGTTGATTGGAGTATGCAAAGCCGTTCCACCCGGTAGTGTCAGTGTAGGAATTGGCAAAGTATGCATTACCGCACGTAAAACCACCGGATAAATCTGATCCGTTCCAGAATGTATCGGACTTAAGTGTTAAATTGTTTTGGTTGATTAAGGTTTCCGAAGTTTTGTCTTTTTTGCATGAAACAGAATAAATTGCTACTCCTGTAAACAATAAGGCGAAAGGTTTAAAAAAAAGGTTCATAAAATATAAAATTATAAAGGTTAATTAATAATTCAAACAATAAAAAGATTTGGTGAATCAGGAAATTAAAAGGAGCAATTATGAAATAGAATTGATCCTGGCCCTTTTTCCCGAAAGCACACAGATAATAATGTTTTGATTTGGCAGGTCTTCTGACTTGTTCCTCCTTAGATTGCCTTCCCTTCCTGAGAAAGTGGCGTTAGTTGCCAAGGATTGTGGTTCTTTTTGTATCGGAACCGGAACTTACAGCAGCGGGTACTGTTCAGGTATTTCACCTGATTCCCTTTTCATCTTGGTACAGATAATGTACCTTAAAACCAAATTCATTGTAAAAATAAGGATTTTTTTTAAAAGTTTATATGTTTATTTGGTTATGCGAATATTATAAACACATAAACTTTATAAACCTTATAAACCTTATAAACCTCATATTCATATAAACCAAATATCAGTTATCAGTATACTGTTCACTGTTCACTGTCTTTTGTCATTCCTTTCAGTACTTTTTCAGACACTAAAAAAACCACAGGTTTTTCTGACACCGGATTTGTTTTAGTTACAACTACAGTATCATATACTTGTTCAATATTAGTATATGTAAGCACATCATCAGGGGTCCCCATAATATGTATGGTGCCATTATTTAACATTATAAGCTGATTACAATATTCCCCTGCAAGGTTTAAATCATGGATAACCATAATTACTGTCAAACCAATTTGTTCGTTCATCCGTTGAACCAGGTTCAAAACACGTACCTGGTGAGTAATGTCGAGGTGTGAAGTTGGTTCATCCAATAAAAGCAATTCAGGTTCCTGGACCAGTGCCCGTGTAATGGCAATTAACTGGCGTTCGCCACCGCTTAACTCATTTAAATATTTATTTCTTAAATGGGCAACCTGTGTTAATTCCATGTATTTTTCAGCTACGGCAATATCTTCAATGGTATCTAAAAATTGATAATTTTTATGATAAGGCATTCGTCCCATGAGAACATAATCTTCCACATTAATATGCGGGACTTCAATATCCTGAGTAACGACAGCTAAAATACGTGCCTTTTCTTTATGTGATGTTTGGTTGAGATTTTTTCCGTTAAGAGTAATTGAGCCGGTTTTGCTTTTCAATTCACCTGTAATTCCCTTTAAAAGGGTAGTTTTTCCACATCCGTTCGGACCTATGATGCCTACCAGGTTCCCCTTTGAAATATTAAGGTTTATATTTGAAATATAAAATATATTTTCATACCCGCAGGTGAGGTTTTTAATTTCAAAGAATTCGCTCATTATTGAATCATATTTGATTTTTGTCCAAATCTGCTTAGGATAATTATAAACGAAAGCCCTCCGATAATTCCTGTTATAACACCAATTGGCAATTCATTGGGTGATATAATAGTCCGTGCAATGGTATCGCATAATACAAGGAATCCCCCACCAGCCAGAAATGAAGAAATAAGAAGTATCCTGAAATCGGAGCCAACTATTAACCTGATAAACTGAGGTATTATTAATCCTACAAAACAAATTATGCCTGCCACTGAAACGCATATCCCTGTAAGTAATGATGCCAAAATAAAAAGTATTCTTATAGATAAATCGGTATTTATTCCTAAATGCCGCGCCTTGTCCTCTCCTAAACGAAGTGCGTTCAAAGGATTAATAAATAAATATGATATTATTAAGCCTATAACGGAAGATATTGCTGAAATTAATATTAGTATGTAATTGTCTTCATCAAGAGAACCCATTATCCAGAACAAAATTCCATGGAGATTTTCGTTGGTAGTTGAAGACATTAAAAACATCATGCCTGATGATGATATAAAGCTGATCATGATGCCTATCAAAATCATATTGCCTGTTATCATTTTTCCACGCTTTATACTTAAATAATAAACTATAACAACTGTTGCCAGGGCACCTATAAAACCTGATAATGGCAACATGAATGAACCTAATGTGATGTTAATTCCCGACACTATTATAAATGCTACTCCCAAAGCTGCTCCTCCCGAAATTCCAAGAGTGTATGGTTCTACAAGTGGATTACGGTATATTCCCTGCAGGATTACGCCCGCCAGGCTTAAGGAACCTCCAATTGACAGGCCTAAATATATTCGTGGCAAACGGATGCTTTTTAAAATTGTAAATTCCATGCTTTCTTTGCCATGCAATAATATCGAGGGAATTTTGGTAAACGGAATATGCATTTCGCCATTGGATAATGAGTAAATAATTATTAATAAGGTAATAATCCCAAAACTCAGTATCCATAAACACCATTTGAAATATTTCGTGAGGTTCATTTGTAAATATTTTTAATCATCTGTTCAACAACATCAACAAATGTTACAGGATCGGGACTGCAGGAATTATTTGCATCAATGAAAAATATTTTTCTTTGCTTTGCTGCATTCAGGTTTGGGTAACTACTCCAGGTAGTTTTCTCTTCTGAGGTAAGAATCCCCATGGTTATTATAAATATTACATCAGGATTTCTGATTAAAACGCTTTCTTTTGTTATTAATCCGTTTTTAAGGTCCGATGTAATATTTATCCCTCCCGAATATTTAATATAATCGTCCATAAAAGTATTTGGGATAGCCGAGAATAATGGTTTAGCACCAATTTCAAAAAATATTTTTGGTTTTTTATTTTCGGGGATTGATTGTTGTAAAATTTTCAATCTTAATTTTTGTTTTTCGACTATGCCTAAAGCCAGAGGATGTTTATCCAATAATTCAGAAATATCTGCAAACACCTTACATAGCTCATTATAAGAGTTTGGTAAATTATATACCACGACTTTTAAACCAACATGTTGAAGTTGTTCTATAATTGATGGTTTTGTTAAAGAAGTCGTTACAACTATATCTGGCTTCAATATTAATATTTTTTCAATATTAACTTCCATATCTGTAACCACTATAGTTTTATGGTCCTTTATAGCCAGATCACAATAATTTGTACAACCAACAAGGTTATTGCCTGATTCGAGCAAGTACATCATTTTTGTCAGAAGTGGCGCCAAAGAGACAAATCGCAGGGATGTCTGTGCATTAATTTTTAATTCCAACAGGATTAAAAATAATATGAAAAGTAATTTATTCCTCATTAATCCATAGTTATACCTGATTAAAACCAGAACGTGAAATATTGTGAACGAAGAAATGAAATTATTTTGATTTATTATTAGGATTTTCTCAACTTTACACAAATTATAAAATTAAACATTTAAAAGTGGAATTTTTGAATACATTAAAACAAAAGCTTGGAAACAGGGCATTAAATAATAAGTTACGGAATTTTGAAAGACAACGCAGGAGCTATAATTTTGAATCTGCGAAGACTGCCGGCATACTTTTTACTCCAACTGATCAGGTTAGTTTTGAACAGATTAAGCAATTTTTAAATTACCTGGGCAATTATAAATTGCAAATATATGTACTGGGTTACATAGATTCGAAAACTATACCCGAAAGTTTTTTATTTTGGAAAGGGATTAATCTTTTTTCACGCAAAGAATTAGGTTGGACGCTAATTCCAAAATCTCATCTTGTTACTGATTTTATTGATAAACAGTTTGATCTTCTTTTTGATTTAAGCATGGATGATTTCTTTCCGGTTGAGTATATCTCAAGGCTATCTAAATCAAAATTTAAAGTTGGAAGGTATACTTCCGGTCACAGAAGTTTTGATTTAATGTTTGAACTTAATAAAACAAATAAACTGGAAGTATATCTGGATTATATTAAACACTATTTAAACCTGATAAATAAATCATGAACATTACTAAATTTCGGGGAACCGGAGTAGCATTAATTACTCCTTTTAAAGTTGATTCAAATATAGACTACAATGCTCTGGAACGTATTGTAGAATATTGTATTAAAGGTAGGTTGAATTATATAGTAGTTTTTGGAACTACAGGGGAACCGGCAACGCTTAATAAAAATGAAAAGCATGAAGTTTTAAAAACCGTTATAAGGATAACTGATAAACGTATTCCAATAGTTGTTGGTATTGGAGGGAATAATACCAGGGAAATTTTAGAAGACATAAATGAATTCGGTACAAATAACCTCGATGGAATTCTTTCGGTTGTTCCATATTATAATAAACCAAATCAGAATGGAATCTATGAACATTTTAAGGCAATAGCAAATGTAAGTAAATTACCGGTAATAATGTACAATGTTCCGCACAGGACCGGCGTTAACATGAATTCTGAAACAACCGTTAAACTTGCACATGAATTCAGCAATATTGTAGCTGTTAAGGAAGCATCAGGCAATATGGTTCAGATTTCTGAAATAATCAGGGATAAACCTGAAAAGTTTTCTGTTATATCAGGTGATGATGTATTTACTTTACCAATGATTGCAGTCGGAGCGGAAGGAGTTATTTCAGTAATTGCAAACGCCTTCCCGCTGAACTATTCAACCATGGTGGAAGAAGCTTTAGGTGGTAATTATACATTAGCTAAACAAATACATTTATCAATGTTAAAAATAATAAATGCTATTTTTAGTGAGGGGAGCCCGGCGGGAGTTAAAGCTATTTTACACCAGAAAGGCTTAATCGAAAATGTTGTGAGGCTGCCATTAACAACAATATCTGAAAATCTCTATAATAAAATATCTGAATTGGCAGCTTTATTATAATAAGTCGTAAGTAGTAAGTCGTATGTCGTAAGTTGATTGTTACAAGTTGCAGGTTGTAATATTACTTAATCACCTAATCACCTAATCATTTTATACTTACTACTTACGACTTATTACTTACGACTAATTTAGGGGATGTCCATAAAAAAAGAAAGTGTCATCATCACGACGACACTCCTAACACAGAAACTACTACTAACTAACTAAAACTAAACTACTACTATTTTAAATATTTTAAATGTTCAAATTTGTTTATTTATATATATAACGATTGAAATTGTATTTTGTTACAAATTTAATTATTATATTTTGTATACATCAAATATTGTGCCAAATTAATTAAATTTGCTTATATATATATATTATTCTTCTGTTTTTTCAACCTGATCGTCAGATTTATCCTTATTCCCGGAATTATCTTCGTCAATTTCGATATCCACCATTTTAAGGCTGTTTAAAATATTATACCAAACAAATATTTTTTTAATATCTGATACATAAACTCTATCTTTATCATAATCAGGGACTATTTCTTCAAAATACTTCTTTAGTTTTTCATTTTCTGATTTTGGGTCAATTGTCTGGCTACCGTTTTCTTTCTTAAAAATACTTTGAAATATCTCTTTGAGTGGCACATCCCTTTCACTGGTATATACCGATATATCTTCCAATGCACTAACTTTGGCTGATGACGGGGAATGAAAGCGTTTTTTATCTGATAATCCTTCAACTATTATACCATTCCTTGATTTTGTTATAAAACGGTATAAACCATTTGACCCGGAGATTGACATTATATCTTTTAAAACCATGATAATTAAATGTTTAAATTATTTATTTTGCTATTGCAAATTTGTTGATGTATAAATAGTATTTGATCAATAACACTTCTTTTATCATCATTAATTATTACAAAATCAGATTTTTTTAACTTCTCTTCATCAGATAGCTGGTTTTCCATCCTTTTTTTAACCTGATCCAATGTAATTCCATCACGTTCAATAATTCTTTTATAGCGAAGTTTTAAAGGAGCAGTGACAGTAATTATTAAATCAAGTTCTTTGTATGAGCCACTTTCGAAAAACAGAGCTGCTTCCTTAATAACATATGGATTATGTTGGTTGCTAAGGTACCATTTTTCCGAATCTTTCCCAACTATGGGATGTACGAGTCCATTTACATATTTCAATGCTTCTTTATCTGTAAATATTATTTCTGCAAGCTTTTTCCTGTTAAGTTCCGATTTACTATATATACTTCTCCCAAATTTTGTTATTAACCCGTTAATAATATTTGGATCATTATTCATTAATATGCCGGCACTTATATCAGCGTTATAAACCGGGATGCCCAATTTGGAAAATGCCATGCTGATAATGGATTTACCACTGCCTATTCCCCCGGTAATTCCAACTTTTATCATTTTTCAATCAGATATTCAACACTCTTAGGATAAAATGTAATATTGCTGACATTTGCAGGAACTTTAATAAGGTTAATCTTCAGTTTGTTGTGTTGTTGAGTATCGTTAACAGATTTGTAATCAACTACAACCCGGAAAAGAAAAGGCGACATTTTATCATAGTCGGAAAGCCCAACCCAGCATGAAAGCCTTATATACTCAGGAAATGTTCTCAAAAACAGGCTGTCCGGGACATTTTCAGCTTCAATTGGAAGATCAAATGTAATTTCAGTATATTTTATTACAGGAATAATAATTGTAACTTTCTCAGGTTGAAATTTTACTTTATTTATTGGGATCAAGTCAAGTGTCTGAATAATAGTGTCGTTTGCTTTTTTTTTCTTTAATTCTTTGGTTTCTATGTAATTAATGGTATCAATTATTGTATTTGGGCCACTAATCAGAATACTATCCGGTTTTATTAACTGCATACCTTGCATATATTGCTTTTCAAACTGAAGGTTTAGTTTAGGCTTTACAGGAACTTTTTTTTCTAAAACATCAGTTAAATTTAGAAATAAAGTATCTGGCTTTACCTCAATCAATTGAATCTCATAACTAAATTGCGTCGAAATATATTCTTTTGTATTTTTAGTAAGCAAATAATACTGAATAGTATTATTTTTATGTAAGATTTCAATAGGATAGTGATTTAAATAAATATTAACCGGTTTGTAATATCCGGCCAATTTACATCTTAATATACTAAATCCAAAACCTTTAATCCTTAATCCTATTTGAGTTGGAAGGTCATTAATTAATACTTTATCTTTTGGGAAGTTATGGTATTTTACAGAATATAATATTTCAGTAGTATAATCTTTACTTAAGGCATTAAGATACCAAAAGATAAGAGCAACTAATAAAAAAAACAGATAGATTAAAAGTTTATTGTTAAACTTAACTTTTTCTCTATCTGATTTATTTGAAACCAGTAATTTAGTCGCGTTATCCAATTCAAATTATTTCTGATTAACCAGGTCAGATGAATCTTTTAATACTGCACTTTTATCGACCTTTATATGAACATTATTGTCAATTTCAAGTGATATACTTTGATCGTTAACTTCTTGTACCTTACCATAAATGCCGCCTGTAGTTATAACTTTATCTCCTTTTTTAAGCTGGCTGCGATAAGTGCTTAATTCTTTCTGCCTTTTTACCTGTGGGCGGATCATGAAAAAATAAAAAACTACAATAAGCAATAGCATGAATATTAACATGCCATAAGGACTTTGACCTGATGCTTGCAACAGCAATGTTTTTAATAAAATTGTCATCATTATATTTATTTATTATTTATTATTAGGTGATATTACTTCACATCTTATAGATAAAGTTTTACTATCAGGATTGGCGTTTGATTTTATTGTAACTGTTTTGTTCTGGATTCCGATTTTGCCTTCAGAATTGAATATTACATCAATATTTGTAGTTTTATGAGGAGAAATAGGTTTCTCATCCCATTTTGCAACAGTGCATCCACAACTTGCTATTACATCATTAATCATTAAATCATTTTTTCCGCGGTTTTCAAGCATAAATGTATATGAAACTTTTTCACCCTGAGTAATTTTTCCAAAATCGTGATAATCTTCCTTAACATACATATAAGGGGCATCCCCAATGTAAACCTGAGCTTGTTCAGGATTTTTTATTTTATTTGAATGATGCGATGAACAAGCAAACAAAAGAAAAATTATTCCACAATACCAAATTTTCATCCTGCAAATTAAGTATAAATTTTAATACAGACAAATAGTTTATTCATTCCGGCTTGGATCGCCTTTTAAACCACGGCCAATTTTTAATATCTTGTTTTCTTTCCTAAGGTCAGATATAATTTTATCTAATATCCCATTTACAAATTCATTGCTTTTGTTAGTAGAGTATAAACGGGATATATCTATATATTCATTCAGTGTCACCTTAACCGGGATACTTGGGAATTCAAATATTTCCGCTATGGCAATTTCCATTATAAGCAGATCCATAATTGCAATACGGTCGATTTCCCAATTTTTCGTGTATTTATCAATTATTGCGTTGTATTCGGCATGATTTAAAATGGATTTTCTGAGAAGATTTTTTGCAAATTCTTTATCATCATCATTTTTATAAAGATCCATTAATTCAGGGTTAATATCGGAACTTTTAAAATGTTGTAAAGTTTTAATGATCATGCTTATAACAAATTCAATATCATCGTTCCAGTAAATATTGTCTTCTTCCAGTATTTGGTACAGGGATTCCCAACCTTCCAACTCATTATAAAAAATATCTAAAATTATTTTTTTATCATCATCGTAATCAGGGTTTGGTATGCCCATATATTTCCTGAAATTTTCCGAGTCAACTATTTTTTGATACAGGTTTTTTATTATTTCAGGATGATTTTGCCAGGATAAATTATTATTTCTGGCATAATTATATAAAGAATCGCAATTTCTTAACTGAGCAATTAATTTATTGTTGATAAATTTTATATTCGGATTTAAATCTTCGGTAGTAGGCCTGATTTTATTTTTTGAATAATCTATTCGTTCTGCAGCATATTCTATAACATTAATTATTAATAAAATAAAATAATGATACAAATCGTATGATTTCTTTATACTTTGTTGTAATTCTTTTTCTGATTTTTCTATGGTCGAATTCTCATCAGTGCAAAATGCATATAAAACCTGTACAATTTTTATTCTTAATAATCTCCTGCTAATCATTATGTAAAGAACTAATTAATGTAAAAATTGTAAAGTGTGGCACATTTTATTATTGTCGGCAAAGTAAATGAAATTAATTTTACAAAATTAGCAAAATCTGTTTTTATAAAATGTAAAAATAATAATGCGTGATTATTTCATTAAAATCTTTGAGTATTAACTTTCAATTGTATATTTTCGTAGCCAACTTTTTTGATTAAATGCAATGTGATGGAAACTCCCGATCTTAAAAATTCTGTTCAGGATGAACAATTCAGCTCAGCCGGGTTCGAAAATTCTTCCGGTACATCTGAAACTTCTGCTGTCGACGATAATAATATACCTGTTAGCGAAACATTTGAGGTTATTGAACTTCAAAGTGTTCCTGAAATTGAAGATGATGAAGAAATAAATATTGATCCACATAATATAGAGGAAGAACCAGCAACAACAGAAACAGAAAACAAGATTGAGGACTATTCAGAATATTCGAAAAGTGAATTAATAGAATTATTAATCAATTTATTATCAACTAAAGATGTTGAAAAAGTTAAAACCAGCATCGAAATTATCAAGGTTAATTTCTATAAAAAGCATAAAGCTGAATTGGAAAAAATCAGAAAAGAGGCTGAAGAATCCGGAATTAGTGAATTAATCACACAGAATGATCCACTTGAAGAAAAGTTTAAAGAGCTTTTAAAAAATTACCGGGTATTAAGAAGCGAGTTTAATCAAATTGTTGAATCTGAAAAGCAAAAAAATTTACAGGAAAAAAACAGGATTATTGAAGAAATTAAAGAATTAGTTAACCGTAAGGAATCTATTAATGATACATTTCATCAATTCAGGGAATTGCAGTCACAATGGCGGTCAATAGGTGTAGTCCCACAGCAGAATATAAAGGATTTATGGGAAAATTATCATCATTATGTTGAAATATTTTATGATTTTATAAAAATCAATAAAGACCTTCGCGATCTGGATTTGAAAAAAAACCTTGAGGTAAAAATTGATCTTTGTGAAAAAGCCGAAGAGTTATTATTGGAGCCTTCAGTTGTAAAAGCATTTAAAACATTACAAAAATTGCACGAACAGTGGCGTGAAGTTGGCCCGGTTTCTCAGGAAATGAAGTCAGATATTTGGGAACGGTTCAAAAATATAACATCCAAAATAAATAAAAAACATCAGGATTATTTTGAAACATTAAAAGATACTCAAAATAAAAATCTGGAATCAAAAATTGCCTTATGTGAAAGAGCGGAACAAATTTGTAATCAAAATTTTGCCAGTGTCAAGGAATGGGAACAATCCTACCAGGAAATGCTGGAGCTTCAAAAATTGTGGCGTACTATAGGTTTTGCTCCTAAAAAGGATAATAATAAAATTTATAACCGTTTTCGTAATACCTGTGATACTTATTTTAGCCATAAACGCGACTTTTTTGCTCAAAATAAGGAGGATCAAAATAATAATCTGCAATTAAAAACTGATCTCTGTATTCAGGCAGAGTCATTGAAAGATAGTAATGAATGGAAATCAACTACGGAAGATCTTATAAAACTTCAGAAAAAATGGAAGGAAATAGGGCCTGTTCCCAGAAAACAATCTGATATAGTTTGGAAAAGGTTTAGGACTGCCTGTGATAATTTTTTTAAAAATAAAGCTTTATATTTTAGTAGTATTGAAAGTCAATATGAAGAAAATTTTAAGTTAAAAAATGAATTAATTAATGAAATTGATAGTTTTACTTCAGGTTCAAAAACTGTTGAAGATTTTCAAATACTTAAAGATTTTCAACGCCGCTGGAGTGAAATAGGTTTTGTTCCTCTGAAAGTAAAAGATGAAGTTCAGAAAAAATACCGGGAAGCAATTAATCGTCAGTTTGATAACCTAAAAATTGATGAAGGGCAAAAGAATTTGTTGAAATTTAAAAATAAAATTGAGAATATTTCAACAAAGGGGAAAAGCGATAACCAGTTATTTCATGAACGTGATAAATATTTATACAAACTTAAGCAAATTGAAAACGACATCATTTTATGGGAGAACAATATAGGATTTTTTGCTAAATCAAAAAATGCCGAATCTATGATTGCTGAAGTTGAACGTAAAATTTTGGCCGGGAAGGACGAAATTAAATCTCTTGAGGAAAAAATCAGAATGATAGAAAGCAGCATAAATGAATAATATGAGTACAACCAAATATATTTTTGTAACAGGCGGAGTGACATCTTCATTGGGAAAAGGTATTATATCAGCTTCCTTAGCCAAATTACTTCAGTCAAGAGGATATAGCATAACAATTCAAAAACTTGATCCATACATTAATATAGATCCGGGAACATTAAATCCTTATGAACATGGTGAATGCTATGTAACTGTGGATGGTGCAGAAACTGATCTTGATCTGGGCCATTATGAACGTTTTTTAGGAGTTCATACTACTCAGGCAAATAATATCACTACCGGCAGGATATACCAATCAGTAATTAATAAAGAACGCCGTGGCGATTATCTGGGCAAAACTGTTCAGGTAATTCCTCATATTACAGACGAAATTAAGCGCAGGATTAAATTATTGGGATCGATGCATAAATATGATATGGTTATTACTGAGATAGGCGGAACTGTTGGTGATATAGAATCACTTCCATATATAGAAGCTGTTCGTCAATTAAGATGGGAATTAGGCGTATCCAATTCTCTTGTAATTCATCTTACCCTCGTTCCATATCTGCCAGCTTCCGGAGAGTTAAAAACAAAACCAACACAGCATTCTGTTAAAGCTCTTCTTGAAAACGGAGTTCAACCGGATATTCTGGTTTTACGTACACAAAAAACATTAAACGATGATATCCGCAAAAAAGTAGCATTATTCTGCAATGTTGACAGCAATTCAGTTATAGAATCAATTGATGTATCTACTATTTATGAGGTACCTTTATTGATGCAAAAAGAAAAACTTGATATTACAGTACTCAAAAAGCTTCAATTGCCAATCGGGGATGCACCAAAGCTAACTAATTGGAAAGAATTCCTTAATCAGTTACAACATCCTAAAGAAAAAGTAAATATTGCTTTAGTTGGAAAATATGTTGAGCTGCCCGATGCATATAAATCTATTATTGAATCGTTTATACATGCCGGAGCTAAAAATGAATGTAAGGTAAACCTTAGTTCTATTCATTCTGAAACTTTAAATGAAAAAACAATTAATGAAGCCTTGAAAGATTTTCACGGAATTATTGTTGCTCCAGGTTTTGGTGAACGTGGTATTGAAGGTAAAATATTATCAGCTACTTATGCCCGTACTAATAATATTCCATATTTCGGTGTTTGTTTGGGTATGCAACTTGCAGTTGTTGAATTTGCCCGAAATGTTCTTGGTTATACTATGGCTCATTCTACTGAAATGGTTCATACTACTTTATATCCTGTTATTGATTTAATGGAACAGCAAAAAGGAGTTACTGAAAAAGGTGGTACAATGCGTTTGGGGGCATATCCCTGCGTTTTAAAAGAAAATACAAAATCGCATGAAGCTTATGGAACGCTTCAGATTTCAGAACGGCACCGTCACCGGTATGAATTTAACAATGAATATTTATGTGAATTTGAAAAGGCAGGTATGATTGCCGCGGGGACAAACCCTGATACAAATCTTGTTGAAATTATTGAAATTCCATCACATCCCTGGTTTGTAGGAGTACAATTTCATCCTGAATATAGCAGCACTGTAATTAACCCCCATCCTCTTTTTGTGGCGTTTGTCAGGGCTGCCCTTAAACATAAAAGCAATAGTGTTTGACTTTAATTAGTATTTATAAATAAAACAGTTAGAAACATATGGATAAAAATTCAATTATTGGCATGGTAGTTATCGGAGTATTGTTTATTGGCTATTATTTTTATTCCAAACCAAGCCAAAAACAACTTGAAGAAGCAAAAAGGCTGCAGGATTCAGTTATGATTGTGCATCAGCAGGAAATGGCCAGGATGCAAAAAAATATTGTATCTCCTGATACCACAGGGAAAAAGGTCAGATCAGCAAATACCGATTCAACTGCAAAACAGGCAAAAATTGAAAAATATGGTGCTTTTGCATCTGCTGCTAATGATTCCAACGAATATATCACCCTCGAAAATAATCTCCTTAAAATCAAATTTTGTTCCAGGGGTGGCAGGCCATATTCCGTTGAACTGAAAAAATATACACGTTATGATTCTTCACCTTTGATATTATTTGAAGGTGATTCCACTATACTGGGATTAAGTTTTTTTTCACAGAACAAGTTGATTGAAACAAACAATCTGACTTTTCTGCCAACAACAGAAAGAAAACAGATAATAGTTGGCAATAACTCCGATTCTGTTTCTTATCGCCTCTATGCCGGTGATAAATCATATATTGAATATGTTTATACTATGTCGCCTGATAATTATATGGTTCGGTTCAGAATAAACATGGTAAATATGAATGAAATTATTTCAGGCAACTCAAATAACATAGATTTAAACTGGGCAATAACCTTACCCCGTCAGGAAAAGGACTCAACCAACGAAAATAATTACACCAACATTCATTACAAATTTGCCACTGATGATGATGACTATATGAATGCAAATACAAACAAACCCGAGGATATTAGAAACCTGAATAACAAGTTAAAATGGGTCTCATTTACACAGCAATTTTTCTCTTCAATTTTAATCGCTGGTGATTGTTTTCAAAATGGTACCCTGAAATCTTATAAATTTATGAACAGGGAAACTAATTTAAAAAGATATGTTGCTACCCTAGCAATAAATTACGAAAATAAGGCAACCTTAAGTATACCCCTGCAGTTATATTATGGCCCAAACCACTTTACTACCCTAAAAAAATATAATCTGGGTCTGGAAAGGATAGTTGTTTTAGGGAAAAATATTATCCGATGGATTAATGAATTTGTAGTTATTCCAATTTTTGGGTTTTTAAGCCGGTTTATTGTCAATATGGGTATTATTATACTGTTACTCACTATTATAATCAGAGCAGGGCTTTTTCCCTTCACTTTTAAATCATTTCAATCGCAGGCAAAAATGCGCGTACTTAAACCTGAGGTTGATGAAATTGGTAAAAAATTCACTAAGGATAAAGCAGTGGAAAAACAACAGGCAGTAATGGCCTTGTATAAGAGGGCAGGAGTAAATCCATTGGGTGGTTGCCTGCCTATGTTATTCCAGATGCCATTCCTGTTTGCAATGTTCCGGTTTTTCCCTACTTCTATCGAGTTGCGCCATCAACATTTTCTTTGGGCATCTGACTTATCCTCATATGATTCTATTATCTCCTGGACTGCAAATATTCCTTTAATTACCCAATATTATGGCAACCATATCAGCTTATTTACAATACTGATGACTGTAACAACTATAATAAGTATGAAAATGAGCCAGCAAACATCGGCTATGGATAATCAAATGCCAGGTATGAAGACCATGATGTATATTATGCCTGTGATGTTTATGGTTTTTTTAAACAAGTATGCATCCGGGCTGACATATTATTATTTTCTTTCAAACCTCATAGCTATTGGTCAGAATGAAATTTTTAAGTTAATGACCAATGAAGAAAAATTACTAAAACAAATTCATGCTAATAAGGCTAAACCGGTAAAGAAATCATCTTTTCAGGAAAGATTGGAAAAAATGGCCAAACAACAAAGGGGGAAAAGATAATTTGAAAATTTGACCCTTCGACTACGCTCAGGGCAAGAAATGTGCTAATTTGAAAATGAGGAAATAATTTGCAAATGAGGAAATAATTTGCAAATGTGCAGATGTGCTAAATTGAAATAAAAAAATAATTAAGGACACCTATAATACCTCAAATTTGAGGCGGGCAAAAATTTTAAACCGGAGTTTACTTACAGTAAATGAGGCTTTAAAATTTGAAGCCCAACAAAAAAGTTGAGGTTTTTAGAGGTGCCCTTATACTTCAAACAATTTCTATCATTTTAAATGGCACCCGTATTATTGATTCATAATCTTCTCCTGCCTCTAACATATCTTCATCGTCTTCTTCATAATACCAATTAATAATTATATCATTGCTGGCTTTATGAATTGATTCGAGTTTTTTAAAAATATCCAATATACATTTTGAAGAGCTCGTATTAAAGTATTCAAGCTGAACATTCACTTTAGTGTGTGTTTTCGGTAATTTGGCATATAAATCAAGCCAATCAACCAAAGGTTTATAAAATTCGATTGAATTTTCAGGAATTGAACGTCCTTTAATCTCTATTAAACCCTGTTCTGCATCAAATTTCACAATGGGCGTTTTTGCTGTTCCTTCAATTAAAAGTGATTCCATAGTAATTCAAATAAATAAAATCTAGGAAACTAAAATTTCTAAATTAAAAAAATAATAATCTTTATTTATATCTATAAAAGAATAATCAATTTTATTGCCTGTTTTTCTTGCAATATCAACCAATCCTAATCCTCCTCCTCCC
Source organism: uncultured Bacteroidota bacterium (assembly GCA_963846585.1). Classification (GTDB taxonomy): domain Bacteria; phylum Bacteroidota; class Bacteroidia; order Bacteroidales; family JAAUTT01; genus JAAUTT01. The sequence goes on along the minus strand of CAWJWO010000015.1, from coordinate 363,186 downwards.
TGGGCAGTTAACTTTTGGTGGTTTAGGATGAATTTAAACATATCTTTCAATTCGTTCAACGATAATGAATTTATTTTATCTATTTTGTCCTTAAGTGTTTTTATTTTTCTGGAAATTATAAAATTACCTGTATTTATGCAATATCCGGCCTCTGTTTTTTTAAGTACCACAATCCCTAACTTTTTACTATTTTCAATACCGTCAATAATAAGAGGAGAATCTTCAGCATGATGAAACATATTTTGCAGGCTTTCCAACAAAACATTATAAACTTTTTTCCTGATTATATTGTTCACATCCAATTCAGCAAATTTTTGCTCAGTGGTTTCTAAGAAATTAATTATGACTTCAGATGTAATACTGCCCATATATGAAATTATTACATCTTTGCCATTTAGTTTCGTAAAATACTCATTTAAATTAAAGCTCATAAAAGGCTTTTATTACATTACATGTTACCAATTACTTTTTTGCTGCAATGAACAAATATATAAAAAACTATCTGTTATAGCCAATTTCGGATAAACTTTATTGTTCACTATGGTTCAATTAGTATTCTTCAAAATTATGTTGTTATTCAATATTCATAAAGATAATAATTTTATGTTTACAATGTATGAACATATTTAGCCTTTTTTGAACCTGAATAAATTTCAAATTGTTGAAATTTACTTTCAATATTGCCATTTAATAAATTGAATTTTTTTGAAGGATGAAGTCCAATATGTTCCTGTGCATCTTTATTGCCGCACAATATCCAAACCTCATGGCCGACAAATCTTTTTTTTAATTGATTCCCAATCATCTCATAAAAGGCATCTATATTATTCTTTTTAATGCGTTCACCATAAGGAGGGTTAAATATAATAATACCAGGCTGTTCAGTATTAATAATACTTTCGAATGATTCAACTTTAAAAGTAATTTTGTTTGAAATTGAAGCATTCTTTGCATTTTCAATGGCTATTCTTATTGCTCCGGAAGAGACATCAGAACCGGTTATTTGATTTTGATATTTGTTTTCTTTTGAGTCATCATTATAAATCTTTTCCAGTAAATCTGAATCAAAATCTTTCCATTTTTCAAAACCAAAATTTTTCCTGAATATTCCGGGAGGAATGTTATATGCTAATAAAGTCGCTTCAATGGGAATTGTTCCTGAACCACACATAGGATCAAGAAAATTACATTTTTTATCCCAACCTGATAATAATATTAAGCCGGCTGCTAATACTTCATTTAAAGGAGCAATCGTTGAATTTATCCTGTATCCTCTTTTGTGAAGCGATTCACCTGAACTATCAATGGAAACATCACAATCATCCTCGTTAATGTGGATATTTATCAGTACAGTTGGATTTTCAGTATCAATTGACGGTCTTTTTCCATAATAATTTCTGAATTGATCAACTATTGCATCTTTAGCCTTTAATGCAACATATTGTGAATGATTAAAATAGGAAGAGTTTACAATTGTTTGTATTGATAAAGTATCATCTACATTAAAATAATTATTCCAATTTATTTGTGAAATACCTTTATATAAATCTATTTCATTTTTTGCTTTAAATTTATTTATAGGCTTAAGAATTTTTAAAGCAGTCCGCAGCCAAAGATTGGCTTTATACATTAAGGCTTTATCCCCTTTAAAACTTACCGCCCTGTTCAATTTGGTAACTTCATGGGCTCCTAATGCCATTATTTCATCTGCAAGCACGTTTTCAAGTCCTTTAAACGTTTTTGCAATTAATTCAAAATTATCAGTCCCTCTAATTTCAATCATTCCCATTCGATAGTAGCAGGTGGTTTTGAACTAATATCATATACTACACGGTTTACACCTTTTACTTTATTAATAATATCGTTGGATATCAGGCTTAGAAATTCATAAGGCAAATGACACCAGTCAGCTGTCATTCCATCAGTGGAAGTTACTGCCCTTAATGCAACCACATTTTCATATGTTCGTTCGTCTCCCATAACTCCAACACTGTTAATTGGCAACAATATAGCGGCTGCTTGCCAGACCGAATCATACAAACCATTAGAAATTAATCCATTGATGAAAATTTCATCAACTTCCTGGAGTATTTTAATTTTGGTGGAGGTTACTTCTCCAAGAATTCTAATTCCTAACCCAGGACCCGGGAATGGATGACGGTTAATAATTTCATCAGGTATACCTAAAGCTTTACCAATTCTGCGAATTTCGTCCTTAAAAAGCAATTTTAGCGGTTCTACAAGTTTTAAATTCATTTTATCAGGTAAACCACCAACATTATGGTGTGATTTTATAGTTACCGAAGGACCATTGACAGAAATAGATTCAATTACATCAGGATAAATAGTACCTTGTCCCAACCACTTTACATTCTGTATTTTATGAGCTTGTTGTTCAAAAACCTCAATAAAATTTTTTCCAATTATTTTTCTTTTTTGTTCAGGATCTGTAATGCCTTTAAGGTCAGATATGAATTTTGATTGGGCATTAATTCCTATAATATTTAAACCTAAATTTTTAAAAGAATAAAGTACTTTTTCAAATTCATTTTTTCGGAGCAATCCATTATCGATGAATATACATGTAAGATTAATTCCTATAGCTTTATGGATTAAAAATGCAGCTACAGTCGAGTCAACTCCACCCGAAACGCCAAGTACTACATTGTCTCCGGCTGTTGTCTCACGTATTTGATTAATTGCTGACTCTATAAATGAGGATGGTGTCCAGTTTTGTTCGCAATTGCAAATGGTAATTACAAAATTTTTCAAAATAGTATTTCCCTCTGTAGTATGATAAACTTCAGGATGAAATTGCAATCCGTATGTTTTTTCATTAAGGATCTGGAAAGCTCCAAATTTAACATCCTCAGTACTGGCAATAATTTTGTAGTTGTCAGGTATTCTATCAATAGTATCTCCATGCGACATCCATACCTGTGTATTGTTTGAAATTCCTTTCAACAGATCATTATTTGGATCAGCTATTAATAGCTTAGCCCTTCCATATTCACGCTTCGAAGAAGGCAAAACTTCACCGCCAAAATAATGAGAAAGATATTGTGCCCCGTAACATATGCCCAAAACCGGAATATGTCCTTTAAGGTTTGCAATATCAGGTAATGGGGCATATTTATCCCTTACTGAAAATGGACTTCCTGATAAAATAACACCCTTTATGCCACTATCTATATTAAACTTCCTGTTATATGGATATATTTCACAAAATACATTCATTTCTCTGATACGTCTGGCAATTAATTGAGTGTATTGAGATCCAAAATCAAGTATAATTATTTTTTCCATAAAAACGTTATTGAATTTGTGTCCCTTCACCACAATTAATGAGAAAAAACCGCTCATTTACATTAAGTAAATGAGCGGTCAAATTTCTTTCCGAGGTCGGCAGAGCAGAGCTGCTACCTAAAATTAAGACTGAAAATGCCATAACACAGGGTTAACCCGGTTAATGATTCTCCTTATTTACCATATTTACAGCTTCATCGAGAGAATTTGTAATATTAAGTACCGTGTCTAACTGAGAAATAGTAATTAATCGTTCCACTGCATCATTCAAACCAGTCAACACAAAAATGCCATTACTGTTTTTACATAAACGGTTGGCAACAAGAATTGCGCTTAATCCTGAGGAATCACAATAACGGCATTTACTTAAATCAAGAACAATATTCTTTTCACCATTGCCGGATATTAATACTAATTCTGATTTTAAAGTTGGCGCAATGTGAGTGTCAAGTTTTTCTTCGAGCACCTGAATTAATGTAAAATTCTCTAGTTTTTCGATTTTAAATTCCATTGTAATGTAATTTAAATATAAAACTTAATAGGTTATTACTTATCATTTTGTTGATCTTTTTTTTGTTGTACTTCCATTTCTTCCTTGAGTGCAGCTAATTCAGAAATATCGCCAAGAGTCGTTTTTTCGATATTATTCTTCGATTTTTTGGCCGATTTTTTTATTTCATCTGATACTGCTTTCTTAGTAGCTGTTTCCTCTGCTTTCCTGGCATCTTCATATATTCTGCTATGAGACAAAATAATGCGCTTGGCCGATTTATTGAATTCAATTACTTTGAAATCCAGTTTCTCATCAACTTTAGCAGAAGTACCATCTTCATTAACCAAATGCTTAGGTGTTACAAATCCTTCAACACCATAAGGCAATGCTATTACAGCACCTTTGTCAAAAACTTCAATTACCGTACCCTCATGTATTGAATCCACTGTAAATATAGTTTCAAACACATCCCATGGGTTTTCTTCCAATTGTTTATGTCCCAGGCTTAAACGGCGATTTTCCTTATCTATTTCAAGTACTATAACATCAATTTCATCTCCAACCTGGGTAAATTCTGCAGGATGCTTAATTTTCTTAGTCCATGAAAGATCTGAAATATGAATAAGGCCATCGACTCCTTCTTCAATTTCAACAAACACACCAAAGTTAGTAAAGTTTCTGACTTTAGCTTTATGTTTTGAACCAATAGCATAATTAGTTTCAATATTATCCCAGGGATCAGGTTTAAGTTGTTTAATCCCGAGTGACATCTTTCGCTCTTCACGGTCCAGTGTTAAAATAACAGCTTCAACTTCATCGCCAACTTTCAGGAATTCCTGGGCACTTCTTAAATGCTGTGACCAGGACATTTCTGAGACATGGATTAATCCTTCGACACCTGTAGCAATTTCTACAAATGCTCCATAATCGGCAATAACTACAACTTTACCCTTTACTTTATCGCCAACTTTCATATTAGCACTCAAAGATTCCCATGGATGAGGTGTAAGTTGTTTTAAACCAAGTGCTATTCTTTTTTTAGCATCATCAAAATCGAGAATAACAACATTTAATTTCTGGTCGAGTTGAACTATTTCTTCAGGATGGTTTACACGGCCCCAGGAAAGGTCTGTAATATGGATAAGACCATCTACCCCTCCAAGGTCAATAAATACGCCATATGATGTAATATTTTTAACAGTACCTTCAAGTACCTGGCCTTTTTCAAGTTTTGCAATTATATCTTTCTTTTGTTGTTCCAGTTCGGCTTCAATAAGTGCTTTATGAGAAACGACCACATTTTTAAATTCATGGTTTATTTTAACAACCTTAAATTCCATTGTTTTTCCGACAAATATGTCATAATCCCTTATAGGTTTAACGTCAATCTGGGATCCCGGAAGGAAAGCTTCAATTCCAAATACATCTACTATCATTCCGCCTTTTGTACGACATTTAATATAACCCTTTATGATTTCATCATTTTCCAATGCTGCATTTACCCTGTCCCATGAACGCATAGCACGGGCTTTTTTATGTGAAAGGATTAATTGTCCTTTTTTATCTTCCTGGCTTTCTACATAAATTTCAACCGAATCTCCAATTTTAAGTTCAGGATTATAGCGGAATTCATTTAAACTAACAACACCTTCTGATTTGTAGCCAATATTTATTACAACTTCACGTTTATTCATTGCAATAACAATACCATCAGTAACTTCATTTTCAACTATAGTCGAAAGTGTTTTGTCGTACATAGATGAAAGTTCCTGGCGTTCTTCGCTGGAATACACATCCCACTTATTGTTGTACTTGCTCCAATCGAAATTTTCCAGAGAAATTTTTTCACTTTTGAGTTTTAAAATATCCTCAGCAATTTCATCTGCTTCTGCTTCGATAATTTCTTCTTCTTCTTCAAATGTTTCTGCCGGTTCTTCAGAATAAACCTCTTCAGCAGCCACTGTTTCATTTTCTGCTGATATATTCTTATTTATCAGCTCGTTTTCTAAATTGTTATTATTATCAGACATTTAAAATTTATTAATAATTAATAAGTTAGACAATATATAAATTTCAAGTTGCAAAAGTATTATTTTATTTTTAAAAAAAATCAGAAAAATTAAAAAATATCTTACATATTTACTGAGTTTTAGCTTCATTTAAAGCATTTTCAATGCGTTCCAGCAAATCAATATCCATAAATGGTTTTACTATATAATCTGCAGCGCCTAACTTAATGAAATTATTTTTAATTGTTTTGTTTTCAGTGGCAGAAATTACAATAATAGGAACAAACCTGAACTTAGGACTAAATTTTATCCTGCGTAACAGAACCTTCCCATTTATATTTGGCATCTCCATATCTACTATGATCAGATCAGGATTATTCCCGGCGTTTAACCAATCCAGAGCTTCAAAACCATCACCTTTTAATTCAACTTCATACTTTTGATCCAGTATCTTTTCCAATAAAAACCTAATAGTTGCATCATCGTCAATAACCAGAATTTTTTTCTTCATAATTGCATTTGATGGATGTAATTTTGTATATGTTTTCGTTGAAGCTAATTTACTTAAAAAATCCAGAAATTTTAATACTTTTGAAATGTTTTTTTAATATTAGTAAATTATATTAGATTCTTAATGAAAATTACAGTAATTGGAACAGGTTATGTTGGTTTGGTTTCAGGCACCTGTTTTGCTGAAACAGGTATTAATGTTACCTGCGTTGATATCAATCAGGATAAAATAGAAAAATTGAATAATGGCGAAATTCCGATTTATGAACCTGGTTTAGAGCAGCTTATTATTAGGAATAAAGAGAAAGGCAGGCTCACATTTTCTACTAGTTTGAAAGAAAGTATTTTGGATTCTGAAGTTGTTTTAATCGCTGTAGGAACTCCACCAGATGAAGATGGTAGTGCAGATTTATCTTATGTATTAGGGGTAGCCGGAGAAATTGGCCAACATATTGATCATTATATGGTTATTATAAACAAAAGTACAGTACCTGTCGGAACTGCGAATCAGGTCAGATCGGTTATTCAGGATCAGATCGATAAACGGGGGCTTAAAATTGAATTTGATGTTGCATCAAACCCTGAATTTTTAAAGGAAGGTAATGCAATTGATGATTTTTTAAAACCTGATCGGATTGTAGTAGGTATAGATTCTGAAAAAGCAAGAAAAATTGTAAACAGCCTTTATCAACCTTTTCTCCTGAATGGACATCCTCTTTTATTTATGGATATTCCTTCGGCTGAGATGACTAAATATGCTTCAAACGCAATGCTGGCAACTAAAATCAGTTTTATGAACGATATCGCCAACTTGTGTGAAATTATTGGTGCAGATGTTAATAATGTTAGAAAGGGTATTGGCAGCGACACAAGAATTGGAAATAAGTTTATGTATCCGGGTGTTGGTTATGGTGGATCCTGTTTCCCAAAAGATGTTAAAGCACTTATAAAAACAGGACTGGATTATAATTATTCACTTGATATATTAAAAGCTGTTGAAAATGTCAACCAAAGACAAAAAAATATACTTTTTAACAAAGTTCAACATCATTTTGGCAGTAATTTAAAAGGCAAGCTTATTGCAATCTGGGGACTTTCCTTTAAGCCTCATACTGATGATATGCGTGAAGCACCATCTTTAGTTGTTATTAACAGGTTGTTAGCAGCTAAGGCAAAAATAAAAGCATACGATCCTGTAGCAATGAACGAGGCAAAACTAAAACTTGGTAATAGTGTCGGATTTGAGAAAAATCCATACGATACATTAATAGATGCCGATGCCTTGTTAATTATTACTGAATGGCCTGAATTCAGGGTCCCAAATTATAAATTAATGGAAACGTTAATGAAAAATAAAGTTGTTTTTGATGGTCGTAATATTTTTGATCCTTCAGAAATGAAAGAATTGGGTTTTATATATTACAGTATAGGAAGAAAAACTATTTGCTAATTAAAGATGAAGAGAATATTAATTTCAGGCGGTGCAGGATTTATAGGCTCTCATCTGTGTGAAAAGCTATTAAACGAAGGCAATGATGTTATTTGCCTAGATAATTATTTTACCGGCACAAAAGAAAATATTGTCCAATTAATTGGAAATCCTCACTTTGAATTAGTCAGGCATGATGTTATTGCTCCATATTTTGCTGAAATTGATGAAATTTATAATTTAGCTTGTCCTGCTTCTCCTGTTCATTATCAATATAATGGTATAAAAACCATTAAAACATCAGTTATGGGAGCAATTAATATGCTGGGACTTGCTAAAAGGACCTCTGCTAAAATTCTTCAGGCATCAACCAGTGAAGTTTATGGCGATCCTTCTGTTCATCCCCAGCCGGAAGATTACTGGGGCAACGTTAATCCTATCGGTATACGCTCTTGTTATGATGAAGGGAAAAGATGTGCGGAATCTTTGTTTATGAACTATCATCTTCAGAATAATGTCAGAATTAAAATCATAAGAATATTTAATACTTATGGCCCGCGCATGCATCCAAATGACGGGCGTGTAGTTTCTAATTTTATTGTTCAGGCATTACAAAATAAGGACATTACAATTTACGGGGATGGAAATCAAACTCGCAGCTTTCAGTATATTGACGACCTTATAGAAGGAATGGTACTTTTTATGAATTCTCGCGACAGTTTTATTGGTCCTGTTAATATTGGTAATCCTGATGAATTTACAATACTGGAACTGGCCAAAATTATAATCAATATGACAAAATCAAAATCAAAACTAGTATTAATGCCACTTCCAAAGGATGATCCAATTCAACGAAAACCTGATATAAGCCTTGCTAAAACAGAACTTAAATGGGAACCAAAAATATCCCTCGAAAATGGACTTGTAAAGACTATTGCTTATTTTAAAGAACTTTTGAAGTAAATTACAAATTACTAATTACTAATGACTAATTGATTAATATTCTGAAAAATGAATTAATTATAATAAACCTAATCAATAATCAGTATTCAATAATTAGTAATCAGTAAATAGTAATCAGTAAATAGTAATCAATTATGAAGGGAATTATTCTTGCCGGAGGATCCGGTACCCGGCTTTACCCAATAACAAAATGTATTTCTAAACAAATTATCCCTGTTTATGATAAACCAATGATTTATTATCCTTTATCTGTTCTAATGCTTGCAGGGATAAGAAATATTTTGATTATTTCTACTCCAAAGGATATAAATCTGTATAAGGATCTTCTTGATGATGGTTCACAGTTTGGCTTAAATATAAAATATGAGATACAACCTTCACCGGATGGCTTAGCACAGGCTTTTTTAATTGGCGAACACTTTATTGGAACTGACAATGCATGTTTGGTTTTGGGGGATAATATTTTTTATGGATACGGATTTGGGAAAATTCTGCTTGACACAGCTGGTATTAAGGATGGTGCGGTTATTTTTGGTTATTATGTCAAAGACCCTGAACGATATGGAGTTGTTGAATTTAACTCCGATGGCAAAGCTTTAAGCCTTGAAGAAAAACCTTTAAAGCCTAAATCTAATTATGCTGTTACGGGATTGTATTTTTATAGTAATGATGTCATTGCCAAAGCAAAATCGCTTAAACCTTCATCACGCGGAGAATTGGAAATTACTGATTTAAATCGTTTATATTTAGAGGAAAAGCGTTTGAAAGTTGAACTGCTTGGCCGCGGTATGGCATGGCTTGATACCGGAACACACGAGAGCCTTCTGCAAGCCTCAAATTATATTTACACAATTGAAGAACGCCAGGGATTAAAGGTTTCATGCATAGAAGAAATCGCTTATAAAAGAGGGTTTATTGATAAAAATCAGTTGTTGAAGCTTGCTGAAACACTTAAAAAAAATCAATATGGTGAATATCTTTTTAAAATTGCAAACGAAGAAATTGTCACAATATGAATATTACAGAAACTGAATTTCCTGGTTTATTCATAATTAATCCTAAAGTTTATGAAGATTCAAGGGGATATTTTTATGAAAGTTATAATAAACTAAAATTGCTTGAGAAAGGATTATCAACGGACTTTGTTCAGGACAACCAATCTAAATCGTCGTATGGCGTTGTCAGAGGATTACATTTTCAACACAACCCTCATGCTCAAACCAAACTCGTGAGAGTTTTGGAAGGTAAAATATTAGATGTAGTGGTTGACATTCGTAAAGGATCACCTACCTTTGGAAAAACTTTTAGTATTGAACTTTCATCTGACAACAAAAAGCAAATTTATGTTCCTAAAGGATTTGCTCACGGATTCTCAGTATTAAGCAGTATTGCAATAGTATTTTATAAATGTGATTATATATACACTCCTTCAGCTGAGAGCGGTATCCTTTATAACGACACATTGTTACAAATTGATTGGAAAGTTGAATCTTCCAAAGTTATAGTTTCTCAAAAAGATAGTATTTTGCCGTTGTTAAAAGATGCAGTCACTAATTTTTCTTATTTGTAATATCTTTAGAGTAGAATAGTAGAAAAGTAGGAAAGTAGGAAAATAGGAGAGGAAATAATGTGGGAACTGCAACTTATAACTAATATCTTGGCTCCTGGTTCTTGGTTCCTGAATCTATTAAATTAATTATCAATTATATGGTCAATATTCTTGTTACCGGAGCAAATGGTCAGTTAGGCAATGAACTTCAAAAAATTTCTGATAACTATCCGGGCTTCAGGTTTCATTTTACAGATATAGATTCACTGGACATAACTAATCCTGAAGCATTAAGTGAAATTTTCAGAAGTAATAATTTTGCATATATTGTCAATTGTGCTGCTTACACAGCAGTTGACAGAGCAGAAACCGAACCGGATCTTGCCCGCCTTATTAACACTGAAGCTGTGAAAAACCTGGCCAGGGAAGCTTTAAAATACAAAAGTAAACTGATTCATATTTCAACAGATTATGTTTTTGATGGAAATGCATTTCAACCTTATACGGAAGTCATGAAAACAAATCCTCAGTCAGTTTACGGCAAAACTAAACTTGACGGGGAAAAAGAAGCTTTATCTTATCCTGAATCAATAGTAATTCGTACATCCTGGCTATATTCATCCTTTGGGAATAATTTTGTTAAAACAATACTTCGGATTGGCAGGGAACGGAAAGAGCTGAAAGTAGTTTTCGATCAGGTTGGTAATCCAACTTATGCTGAAGATTTAGCCGGAGCAGTTTTAAAAATTATTAATTTTACTGAAAAGAAAGAATTGATAAAAGGAATTTACCATTATTCAAATGAAGGAGTTTGCAGCTGGTACGATTTTGCATGGGAGATTATCAATTTTTCAAATATCGATTGTAAGGTAATACCTATTGAATCGAGCGAATATCCATCAATAACAAAAAGGCCATTTTACAGTGTCCTGAATAAAAATAAAGTGAAAACCGTTTTTAATTTTGAAATTCCATATTGGAAGACAAGTTTGTATAGATGCCTGTCAGAATTAAATAAATAATTGTATAATATTATGATTAACAAGGAAATTCTACCAAAAGTAATTGAAAAGGCAAAAGTTTGGTTATCTGAAAGGTATGATAAAAAAACGAGGGATGAAGTTCAATTTTTGTTGGATAATAATGAAAATGAATTAATTGATAGTTTTTATCAGGACCTTGAATTTGGTACCGGCGGGCTTCGCGGTATAATGGGAGTTGGTACCAACAGGATGAATATTTATACCGTCGGGATGGCAACACAGGGGATGAGCAATTATCTAAAAAATGAATTTGGGAATCTTCCGGAAATTAAAGTTGCCATTGCATACGATTGCCGTAATAACAGCAGTTTGTTTGCTGATACGGCTGCAGGCATATTTGCAGGAAATGGCTTCAAAGTATATCTATTCGGGTCGTTAAGACCAACACCTGAACTTTCATTTGCAATCAGGTATTTAAAATGCCAGAGCGGTATTGTAATAACTGCTTCCCATAATCCTAAAGAATATAACGGATATAAAGCCTATTGGGACGATGGAGGTCAGGTTGTACCACCACACGATAAATTAATTATTGAATATGTTAATAAAATTCATGGCATTGAAGAGATAAAATTCAATGGCCCCAAAAATAAAATTATAACCATCGGCAACGATATAGATGAAATATATACTGATCAAATAAAAAAATTATCTCTTTCTCCTGATGCTGTTGTACGCAATAGCGATATGAAAATAATTTATACGCCATTACATGGCACAGGAGTGAAACTTGTGCCACTTGTACTCAAAAAATTTGGTTTTCGTAACATCATCCACATACCTGAACAAGATATAACTGATGGCAATTTCCCGACTGTTAAGTCACCTAATCCAGAAGAACCGGCAGCACTAAATATGGCAATATTAAAAGCACGGGAAGTCGGCGCAGATCTGGTTATGGCAACTGATCCGGACGGTGATCGCGTAGGCATAGCCACACGCAATAATAACAATGAAATTGTTTTGCTTAATGGTAATCAGACGGCTTCCATTCTTATATATTATTTGCTGACCAGGTGGAAACAAAATGGAAAACTTCTTGGCAAAGAGTATTTGGTTAAAACTATAGTTACAACTGAATTGATTGCAGAAATGGCAAATTCATTCAAAGTTATTTACTTTGATGTACTAACAGGTTTTAAATACATTGCCGAAATTATTAAACTCCACGAAGGTAAGCTGACGTTTATAGGTGGCGGTGAGGAAAGTTACGGTTATCTCACAGGGGAATTTGTGCGGGATAAGGATGCAGTGATGTCGTGTGCCATGATTGCAGAAGCTGCAGCATGGGCAAAGGACCAGAAAAAAACAATGTTTGATCTATTGCTCGAAATATACATTAAATATGGCTTCTTTAAAGAATCTTTGTTGTCAGTTACTAAAAAAGGAAAAGACGGTGCTGAAGAAATTCAGCATATGATGGATAATTTCCGCAGTAATCCTCCCAAAACAATAAACGGATCGGAAGTAATTCAGATAATTGATTATGAATCAGGAATATCACATAATCTGGAAACCGGTACCAATAAACATATTGAACTTCCTAAAGCCAATGTTTTGCAGTTTTTCACCAGGGATGGATCAAAAATATCCATACGGCCATCGGGTACGGAACCTAAAATTAAGTTTTATTTTGGAGTAAAGGAAATACTGGAAAATGTCAAAGATTTTGATTCAGTTAATAAAATTGCTGATGAAAAAATAAAGAATATCATTAAGGATCTTAAATTGAATAGTGCATAGTGTTTATTCCCCGATAATTTTTACCAATACCCTTTTACGTCGCATTCCGTCGAATTCGCCATAAAATATTTGTTCCCAGGGCCCAAAGTCAAGTCGTCCGTTTGTAATGGCTACGACAACTTCCCTGCCCATTACCTGGCGTTTCATGTGAGCATCGGCATTATCTTCAAAGCCATTATGTTTGTATTGGGAATGGGGTTTTTCAGGTGCAAGTTTTTCCAGCCACACTTCAAAGTCCTGATGCAATCCTCTTTCGTCATCATTTATGAAAACACTTGATGAAATATGCATAGAATTTACAAGGACGAAACCTTCTTTTATTTCACTTTCATACAGGCATTTTTCCACTTGCGAAGTAATGTTAATATATGCCCTGCGGACCGGCGTCTCAAACCATAATTCCTTCCTGAATGACTTCATAGTAAGTAAAATATCAGTATAAAGATTTAGTTATTTTATTCTTTTAATTTTTAAGTTTTGAGTTGTATCTGTGTGAGTTGTATCAATTGGGAATTTAATAGTACCTAAATTTTCCAATCCAATGTATGCTTCACCATTGGAACCCATAGCAAATTTTGATTGATCAAAAATTGTTCCCTGAGAATTTAATTGAAGGCCGGCAGATTGAATTGATAATACATTTAATAATACTGAATCATTGGTGCTAAGCACTGAAGATTGTATTACTGGGTCGTTTATTGTTAATTCAATTATACTAAATACAATAGGTACATTTCCTGTATTTTTTAAGTAAACATTTCCGGTAGGTCCATAATTAAACATTGGAGCTTCATCTACTTCTGGTATTCCAATTACATGCATCGGTGGATTATTGAGATTAAATTCCTGGCCATTTTCAGATAAGGTTACATTCATTACCTGAGCAAACACTTGAATTTTTGCAATATAACGGAGCTTTACAGTATCTTTTCCATTTGATGTTTGTCCTGTAATACTTATAAGGCAGGTATTATTCCCCATGGGTAAAAGTCCTGTGTAGCCAACACCGTTAATCCTTGTACCGTGGATCACATCCAGGGCTATTACCTGTGTAACAGTTGAATTATTTGTACTGTTTGACCCTGGCAGGATTTGGATATTTGTCGGGGTTACGTTAAAATTAGCGTTATTACTTGTTATATTAACATCAGTGATGTTATTCTGGCCCGAATTCCCCAGAATAAAGTAAAACGACCTGCTTGATTTTACCGTATCCAGAACAAAGGAGGTTGAATCTGAAGTTTGATTTGCACTGGCAGATTTTAGGTTATTTAACATTGAAAAGGAAAATTTTCCGGAAACGCTGCTAATCTGATTATTGTTGTCATTTGATTTTTTGCAGCTTACAACTAGAAATACAAGCAAAATAAACGGAATTGTAGTTTTCATAGATTTTAATTTAATGTTTGGAACTGGTTAAAATTTCAAGATGATTTTTATTGAAACAAAATTATAATATTATTCAATACCTTTAACCAAAATATATTAAGGATTTACTATATTTATATGCAATAATTGTATAAATACATTTGATTTTTATTATGATAAGGTATATTGTTTCATTCACTTTATTATTATTTATTTCATTTCAGGTAAAATCGCAGGTAGACAATTTACTTAAAGAAGGTCATGAAAGACTTGATAAACGTAATTTTGAAAGTGCAATTCAGGATTTTAACCGCGTATTAATTTTGGATAAGAATAATTTGGATGCTTTATGCGGGCGGCGGAAGCAATGATAAGCCTTGGGAATTACCCGGAAGCGATGAATGATGCCGAAGCTGCACTTAATATTAATAACGGGTATGCCAGGGCACATTCTCTTAAAGGTGAAATATTATTTAACCAGAAAAATTACCAGGGTGCATTAGAATCTTATGAACAAGCTTTAGTTGACCCTAATCCTCCTTCACAGGCAATTATTGGCAAATCTAAATCCATTAACCAACTGGGTAATTCCAGGGAAGCATACAAAATTCTTGACGAAGCTATATCAAAACAACCATTAAATGCTGAATTTTATTATGCGCGTGCAATGTTAAACAGTTCAAAGGAAAGATATGCCAAATCATTATCTGATTTTGACAAAGCTTTATCGGTTAATCCCGATTTAAATCCGTTTGGGAATTACCTTAATCGCGGAATAGCATATTTAAATCTTGATGAACAGGATAATGCTATTAAGGATCTCTCCAAAGCAATTGAAATAGATCCAAAAAGCGCAACAGCCTACCACAGCAGAGGTTTGGCACATTATCAGGCAGGTGAATACAAGGAATCTGTTGATGATTTTTTAATGTCGTCGGATTTGAGCCCAAATAATCCTGTTACTTATTATAATTTAGGTATGGCATATTTAAAATCAGGCGATAAAGAGAATGCCTGCGTATATTTCCATAAATCGTGCCAGCTTAATAACACTAATTCTTGTAAAATGATTATTTTAAATTGTTCGGAGCGAATGCATTAATTATTCATTACCCCCTTCGCTATCAATATCTTCAACCTGAGAACTTAATGTTCCAACAATCTGGAATTCAGTTCTCCGGTTTTTATCTCTTCCTTCCGGATTATCTGAACCATCAGGTTTAAAATTAGGTGCAATTGGCCGTTCCGAACCGTATCCCTTTGCAATTAACCGTTTTTTACTTATTCCCTTACCAATTAAATAATTAACAACAATTTGTGCTCTTTCCTGTGAAAGGTTTTTGTTATATTCAGAATTTCCTACACTATCAGTATGTGCTGCTACTTCAACAATTATATCAGTTGCTTTTTCCATTAGTTCCAGCAAAGTTGTATCAATTGATTTTTTTGCGGCATCTGTAATATCTGATTTGTTGAAATCGTAATATATATTATTAAGTACAATAGGTTTATCGGTCGATAATACATTTACCCATATAGGAGGCATTTCTATAGTATAAGTAAAAGTTATGCCGTCAGTTGAAATGTTTACCTGTTCGTTAAAATATTGACTTCCTTCCATTTCAAATTTATAGTCACGATCGGGGATAAGGTCAAAATAATATACCCCGTTTTCTTTGGTAGTATCGCGGTTGATAAATATTTTTTCTTTAGTTGTTTTATCGATCATGTAAAGGGAGATTATTGCCTTTGAAAGAGGCTTGATGGAATCTTTCATAGCAAGAAGTTGTGCCTGATCAAGATTTCTTCCTACCTTGCCTTTTTCGGCAGGGTAAATACTTCCTGTTACAGCTAATTTAATGAAATCAGTCCACCGGTACTGGAATATATCATCAAAACCAGTCTCATTTCTAAAACTTTTACCCCCGGGCCTGTTGGATACCAGGAAGCCGTCTTCACGACTATTGCTTATTGAAAAATAAAGATCGTCGTAACTTGAATTTAACGGATACCCAACATTTTGAGGTGGCAACCATTTTCTAAGTTCTCCCAGCGACTGGAAAATATCAAACCCGCCAATACTATTATGTTCATTAGAACTGAAATACAAAGTCCTGGAGGCATTATCATAGTACGGAGTTATTTCATCTCCTGAGGTATTTATTACAGGGCCGGCATTTTTCGGATCTGAAAATTCGTTTGTTTTGCCATTGTATATGGAATACCAGATGTCATATCCACCCCTTCCCCCTGGCCTGTCAGATACAAAGTACAATATTTCCATGTTTGATTTTGAAGTATAACCTATAGTGGGTTGGGTGGCAGTATAATTAGGATCATTAATAGAAACGTCTAATTTTTCAGGCGTATCCCATGTATTGCCTGATTTTTTAGCCATAAATATTTCGCAACGTATTTTACCTGGCATATTCCTTTTGCACCTGGTGAAATAAAACCGTTTTCCGTCTTTAGACAGTGCGCCGTTTCCGGTTTCAACACCCGGAATGTTAATAGTAGCATCAAGTGGCTTTCCGCCAATCCAGTCGTTTCCGGTTTTTTTGGCCATATAAAATTTACGGACAGGTAATTTAAGCGAATCAGAACGTTCAAAATAAAAAACCGAATCAAGTTTAAGTGATGAATAATACATTAACGAATCGTTTATTGACATTGGGGATAGTTCCATATGAGGCCCGTTAATACTCGAATTCATACGTTCCACCTTAACTTTGAGAGGATTGTTGATTATGGACGGGGCCAGTTCACATCCGGCAATTTCATCTTTTAAGCCGTTCAGGGTTACAGGTGGATTTTTAACAAATTTATATTTACGCTGAAACTTAAGGAAAATTTCTTTGGCTTCGTCGTATCTGCCCAATGATTTTACTGATCTTGCCTGATATAATAATGCCTGTGGATATAAGTCAGGCCAGTTTTTGTAGGCAAGGTCAAATTGTTTTTCGGATTTTTCATAATCATGAGATAGATAATAAAGTTCAGCAAGCCTGTAGTTTAATTCTTCGTCTGCCGGTTTCATTTTACAATAAGGCTCTAAATAGTCAATAGCCGAAAAAATATCCCCCAACCTGTCTGAATTTTTTCCATATGCCTTCAGCTGACGTGCCGACAATCCATGTACATTAGTTTTATTCTGGCAATATACTTCAATATTATTAAAATTTACCAGCATGAAAACAGCTAATAAGGAATATTTAAAAACTCTCAATATATTTTTAAATTCTTTCATTTGGTATTGTAAACGTCTTTATTATCGAACTTATGTTTTTATAAATGAGAGAAATTTCGAAAGCTCCCTGGCGATTTGTAAATGAGTTTGCCGGTGATATGTTAATATCGTAGGAAACAGAAATATTCAAATTATGTATCTGTGTTCCAATCATTGCCATAATAGCATCCGTACTATTCACAATCCCGTTTCTATAATATACTCCCCCGCTAACTTCACTTACATTTAATGTGTTATCCTGTATGGTCCAACCTATCTGGCTTCCTATCATCATGTCATTTGACCCTCCAATAGAAAAAAGCATGATGCCAGGTTTAATATATGTTGATTGATTTAATTCGGTTTTTAAGGCAGCATAAAAGGTTTTACGTACCGGTACATGTGCAATACTTTGATAGTAAAAAGATTCGTTGGGTTGGTTCAGATGAAAAAAGGAAATACCGACCTCAGGTTCAAAATTTTTTATTTTCCTGGTCCATTCTGCGCCAATATTAAAATCCAAATAGGTAACGTTATCTTTACCCAGGTCGGTCGGAGGAATTGCGGGATTGAAATTTGCCTCAGGATTTTCTTCAAACTGATTGGCGAAGGTAAGTTTACTGAAATCAAGTCTTTTAAAGACAGCCCCTAACTGGATTCCCAGGCTGAAATAATTCATTTTATATGCCTGATGATAACTTAAAGAAGCATATACACTGTTTACTAATAATATTGCATTGTCCGAATTATCTGATATAACGTAAAATCCGGGACTGAAATTCATTTTATTAATATTTAATTGCTGATCGTAGCTTGCAGCTAATGTGTTATAAGGAATACCAAGAGAATTCCACTGGTTGCGATAGTTGGCAATTCCTCTCCAGTCACCTTCAAAATTACCTGTTTCAGCCGGATTAAGACTTAACGGGCAGTTAAAGTATTGACTATAATGAATATCCTGCCCATTCACGGATAAAGTAGTTAGTAGTAAAATAAAAATAACTAAAATTTTTGCCGGCGTTTGCAAAATATTTAATTTTTAGTGGTAAAATTCTGTACTTTTTTGTAGATTCAACCCATAATTATTTGAATTATTGAACAATTGAAATAATTACTGTTCTACAATATAACTATTATATATTTTACAGAATGACGAGCTAATATATAAATTTTTTTTTACAATTCTGTAAATCAATTTTAAGCATATATAAATACTTACTAACAATTATACTATGAAACTCGTCAAACTATTATTCCTGATAACATTTGAATTGTTTATCTTCAATTCAGCAAATGGTCAGCTAAAGGCAAGTTTTACCGCAACTGATACAACGGGATGTGGTCCAACTCCGGAAACTTTTACTAGTACAAGTTCTCCGACAGATTCAATTCGATGGTTTGTCAGCATTTATGATTTAACACCCAATACTTCTACTTTTGGTTTCACATTACCTTCAGGTGTTTACAAGGTTAGATTAATAGCATATAACCATCTGGATTCACCAACATCAGATACAGTTTCAAAAACTATTAATATTTACGACCTGCCTGTTGCCGATTTTTCGGTTAACAGGCCAAAAACATGTTCGACCGATACGGCAATATTTAATGATTTATCTACAGTTGCCGACGGTACTATAACAGGCTGGAACTGGAATTTTGGTGATACAACCACCAGTATCAGTCATAATCCGACTCACATTTATACATCTGTCGGAAATTACAGTGTTTCTTTAAAAGTAACTGATTCCAATAAATGTACTTCTGATATCACTGCTAAAACCAATTATATCAGTATTGTACCAAAACCTACCGCGGCTTTTGATGTTCCACCCACAGCTGCATGTATTATTCCACTTAAAGTAACTTTTATTGATAATTCAACCGGACCTGATCCGGTCTATTCCTGGAGTTTTGGCAATGGTACATTTTCGAATTTGAGGACCCCAACTGCAACATATGATTCTATAGGAAATTTCAATGTTAAACTTGTTGTTACTTCCTCTGATTATTACGGGTGTTATTCAAGTGAAACTGTTCCTTCAGCAGTGTCGGTTACCGGTAATGTCCAGGCTAAAGGCACTATTTCGCAAAATGGGACTGTTATTAATAATAATGGCATTATTTGTAAGGGAGATATAAATTTTTCAAATACTTCTACCGGGGTTACATCTGTTTTGTGGAATTTCGGTGATGATACCGTCAGCTCAAGCAATAACGGAGTTCATAATTATTCCAAATCCGGTATTTATGATGTTTTACTAATAGTTTCAGCAGGCAGTAGCTGTATTGATACCTTGAAATGGGTAATTAACGTTATGGAACCAAGCGGGAGTTTTACTCCTTTTAAAACTGAAGTTTGTAAAAACAAAGCTATATCTACCTATTTGAGTGATACTTCTGATGTTGTAAGTTACCGATGGGTTTTAGGGGATGGAAGAGATTCGACTGTAAATCCTTTGTTATTTTCATACAAAAAGCCCGGCGTTGATACTTTTCGTCTGGAATTATTTGGTGCCAATGGTTGTAATGCAGTTACCACTCCTGTAATAATATATGTTGACAGCCTGCTGGCCGGATTCAGTATTTCCGATTCAGTTATCTGTGCTCAAACCAGTATACAATTTACAAATTTGTCCCATGCAGGCAATCAGCAAATTTGGGATTTGGGAGACGGTACTACATCAACCATGTTTACACCACCACCTCATTTATACCTCACGGCGGGTGATTCAACTATCAGCCTGTATGTAACCAGTGCAAACGGATGCAGGGATTCAGCGAAGCATTCACTTTTGGTAAATCCTTTGCCGGATATTGCTATCAATATAAATAAACAATTTTGCAGTAACCGTAAATTATTGCTTATTGCAACAACTAATGGAGATTCTGTTTTATGGACTCCAGGTTTTATCCGTACATTAACAGATACAGTTAAAGATTTGCCTGCGGCTAAAACATCAATGTACAAAGTAAATGTAAAAATTGCCGCCACTAAATGTGCAAGTACTGATTCAATAAAAGTTTATATCCCTGATGTAATTATATCTCCTGTTGATACAACAATTGTTACAGAAGGCACTAATAAAATATCCGTTATTCTAAAAGATTCTTCGGGTATAGATACTTTTAAATGGACTCCCTTAACCGGGTTGAGTTGTTCAAAGTGTCTGAATCCGGTTATTACACTTTCCAACATTAACAATACTTATATATATACTTTGGTAGTTTATGATCGGTTAGGATGTTTTACTGATACTGCTAAAGTTAATGTAATAATTAATATTGATACTACTGAGACATATGCTCTTCCAAAAGCATTCAGGCCTGGTAGCGAAGGGGTTAACGGTGTTTTTAAAATACTGGGCAGCGGTATTAAACAACTTTTGGAATTTAAAATTTTTAACCGGTATGGGAATATGGTATTTTCAACTACTGACCTATCGGAAGGGTGGGACGGAACATATAACGGACATATTCAGCCCGTGGATACATACATTTATACAGTAACAGTTCAAACTACAGATGGGAATATAAGTACAAAAAAGGGAGCAGTATTATTGCTCAGGTAGTATAGTGCTCAGTGCATAGTGCTCAGTGCATAGTGCATAGTGCTTAGTGTCTTAAATATGTAGCTGGCTGCCTTAAACAGGAATACATAGACTTGGACAAATGTAATTTCATTATCATTATTAGTAGTGGATAAAAGAATTGCTATAGTTACAGGAGTAACACGTTTAAAAGGTATTGGAAGGGGTATTTGCCAGGAACTTGCCAAAAATGGAACAGATATTTTTTTCACATATTGGCGTAATTATGATAGAAAAATGCCCTGGGGAGTTAAGGATAATGAACCAGAGATTATTCAAGATGAAATTAGAAAAATTGGAGTTCGTTGCGAAATGATTGAACTTGACTTAATGTTAGTTAAATCAATAAGCACAATTTTAGATATAGTGGAGGAGAAGCTTGGGAATCCATCAATATTAGTTAATAATGCTGCATATAGCACACAGGCCGATATAAATAATTTGACATCTGATGAACTTGACAATCATTATAAAGTAAATTTAAAAGCGACTATTTTATTATCCTTAGAGTTTGTCAGAAGATTTAAAGCTTTAAAAAATGGAAGGATTATAAATTTAACAACGGGTCAAAGCTTAGGTGCAATGGGTACAGAAATTGCCTATGCTGTGACAAAAGCAGCAATTGAATCATTTACAAGAAATATCCAACATGAGATTGCGTGTAAGAACATTACAATTAATACTGTGAATCCGGGAATTACAGATACAGGTTGGATGGACGAAAAGGATAGGCAGAACTACATAAAGCTATTTCCCAAGGGAAGATTTGGACAACCTGGTGATGCTGCAAATTTAATAGCGTTTTTGGCAAGTGAAAAGGCTGATTGGATAAGTGGACAGATAATCCATTCAGAAGGTGGATTTTTTAGATAATAAATCATTTGCTCAACATTTTGTGGACTCAGTCAATGAATTGAAACCAACTAATGAGATTCCTCCCTGCGCTCGGAATCTCAAAAAATAGTAATCCAACTCTTAATTCGCATAACTATCAACTATATTTCAGACACTAATCAGTATTATTGGAAAAACGTCCGAAAAATTGTTCAATGCCATCAAGGAATTTTTTCACCAACCTGAAGTATAGAACGAAGTAAGCTAAAATTGTTGTCACCCATATTACTGCTATATTTGCACGGAATGTACTAATAAACCTGCCGAAGAATGGCTTTACCGGAGCATAAAAGTGTGCCTTTATGAAACCTGGTTCAGGATCGAGATATACCGGATTAACCTTTTGGTATAAATTATGGTTGTATTCTACTATACGGTCTACTTCATTAATATTGGTAACAAATTCAGCAAGTTTTTCATTATGAAAGCTCATTTTTAGTGAAAGAAATTTTTCTTTTTCAGCAGGCGTTTTTTGAAGGTTTTGTATTATACTGTCCCGACGATCGTTAGCCTTATTGTATAAATGGATATAGTAACGGTTCAACTCATCAAGGTAATTTGAAACCGAATTAATTAAGTCGGGAGTAAGTTTTTTCTCATTAAGCTGATTTACCTGAAGCCATTTCAATAATGGGTTGATAAAGTTTTCTTTTGTTATTTCGTTACGTATAACAAGAAGGTCGCTGTTAAACTTTGCTTTGTCCTCTGGATGCCCAATTTGTGCTGATAAATATTGAGTTTTATTTTTAAGGTTACGTACCCAGAAATTCTTTTTAAATTCAGCCAGGCTCATTATCTTTTCGTATGGATACAGAATTTTTTCATAATCATTTTCTTTATACTGGTATACTGCCAACGCTTCATAAGCCCACCGTGCAGTAATAATCTCCCCATAAGCAGGTATCCTGTGCGGTTCTGAAAGGGTAGGATTTAGCCGGTCGAACCTTACAATAACTCCGCTAAGAATAATTTGCGGTATTACCAAAAAAGGGATCAGGATATAAATAGTAACTACCGTCTTGAAAGAATCGGAAATTACCAATCCCACTACATTTGAGGCCGACCAGGCTGAAAATAATACAATCCAGTATTGAAAATACATTCCCTTGATTTCGATAATGGAATTGCCAATAACAACAAACATAAGTGCCTGAATAGCAGAAATCGTAAATAATACTGCAATTTTAGATAATAAATAACTGGCCCAGCTTAAATTTAAAAAAGCTTCCCGTTTTAAAATTTTCCTGTCTTTTATAATTTCCTCGGCACTAACTGATAATCCTATGAAAATAGCTACAATAACAGACATAAATATATATACCGGAAGATTACTGTTTCCGTTAAAAGTGTATTTATCCTGGCTGGTTATGTTATAAAATTTAATGAGGAACGATAGAATAAATGCCAGTAGCGGAGCTTCTAATAAATTTATTAACAGGTACTGGGTGTTGGATAATTTGGATATGATATCGCGTTGGACAAAAACAAGGAATTGTTTTAATACGCCGGGGATTTTAAAATGAATTTTCGGTAAATCGTGAGATTCGTTGTATTTTTTATCCCGATTGGCTGAGAAATTAATAAAATGTTGGTTCCATTCCTTTGGTGAAACTTTGCGTGTATAAGTAATCTTTCCATTTTCGTCAATAACTCTTGATTCAACTATGTTAAAAATTTGTTCAGGGTTAACATTGCCACATACATGACATTCGCTTTCATTCCAGTTTGCATGGTGCATCTTGGATTTGAAATATATGATCGAATCAATTGGGTCGCCATCGTATATTAAATATCCGCCGATGTCAAGAAATAAAAGCTTGTCGAACATCTTGAAGATTTCTGAAGATGGCTGATGGATCACTATAAATACAAGCTTTCCCTTAAAGGTAAGTTCTTTAAGCAAATCCATAATGTTTTCAGAATCACGTGATGAAAGACCGGAAGTTGGTTCATCCAGAAACAGGACACTTGGCTCCCTGATAAGTTCCAGTGCAATATTTAACCGTTTGCGCTGGCCACCGCTTATTTTTTTATTTAGCGGAGAGCCAACCTTCATATCTTTAATATCCTGCAAACCCAGGTTTTGTAATACCTCGATAACCATCCCTGTTATTTGGTTATCATCTATATTGCCAAAACAAAGCCTGGCATTGTAAAAAAGGTTTTCGAAAACAGTAAGTTCTTCAATCAAAAGATCATCCTGTGAGACAAAACCTATAATACCTTCAATTTGTTTGCTTTCAGTATGAATATTGATGCCGTTTATTAAAACCTCTCCTGATGCAGGCGATGTTATTCCATTCAGTACATTTAAAAGTGTAGTTTTACCGGCCCCGCTTCCTCCCATGATACCAACCATGTGACCTGATTCCTCTCTGAAACTCATCGGATGCAATCCTGTTTGTCCACCTTTAAAATGATATTCAATGTTTTTAACTTCGAAAATTATTTTAGAATCTTTTAACTCATTGTTAAAATATGAAACAACATCGCTGTAATAAATAGGCTTAATCTGAGGATTCCTAAGGCTTGATCCGGTATTGAAAACATAAACTTTGTCGTTTGCAAGTAATTGTCCGTTAAGGTACAATTCGCTGTTGCTCATGTAACGGATCAAAAACATATTAGCATATACCACATGCATAACTCTTACTTCACCTTCCAATCCTTCCCATAAAATATGATTGGTTTCATTAAACCGGGGTTCATTAATGTTGTTTATTAGGGCAATACCAGGGTTATTTGGTATAAGATTAGAAGAAAAAAGAACAAAATCGCGGATAAGTGAATATTCTTCTTCGTTTATTTTAAATATTTCAGCAACTGTTGAAATAAATTCGTGTTCCTGTTTCGTGATTTCTTTTTCTTCAGAAATATCTGATTTAACAAATTCAAGCAATTGAACTAGTAAAATTACTTTTTGTTTAAGAGTAAGTTCTTCGTTTAATTCTGTACAAATTAATAATACTCTTACAGAACTGGAAGACGTCCATTTTTTATTCAGATTTGTTTCAACAAGTTTATTTTGATTAATGACATAAAATTCATCAAATATTTTCAGGTATTCCTGAACTAATTCATTGTTTATTTGACGACTGAGAAAGTTTTCTACAACAGTGCGACGGTCAAACCGGCTGCTTTGCGGTCGGGCAATAATTGCAAATAACTGCATAAGTGCTTTTAAAATTTGTTCACTCATAACTTTCTGCTAGAATTTATATCCAATTGGTTTGTAACCAATAATTAAACTTATGTTTTCATAATTGGATGTCTCTTTAAATAACTTAAGCTGGAAGGTGCCTTTTAACAAAGCATCAGATTGGAAATCCCATTCTTTAAAATCTCCATCAGAATATAATACATTTCCTTTTTCATCTGTAAATTTAATTTCCACTTGCGAATTAATGTTTTTGTTACAAATTATCACTCTGTATTTGAATTGTGGTAAAAAAATTACATTTAACCGGGTAAATCTGTTACTGTAAATAACCAACTGGTGATCCATTCCGTCGGTATTATAAGAATTGTCCGGTAAATCAAAACAATTGTCCCTGTTTATTAAATCCTGGGAATAAATGTTCAAATTGCAAGATAATAATAATAGAATACAATTGTGAATTATACGGGACATCATTTAGGTTAAAAGGTTATTTATTGTGAAAATCTTTCGTGTATCTTATTATATTGTCAAGTCCGGAACAATTATTTTCTATAGTCATTTCGTTATGTATTTTCGTAATATGAAAAACTGTATCGGTTGAAATGTTAAAAATGGATGAATTAAATTCAAAAACATCAAATTCATAGGCTAAATTAACCATATCATCTATGAGTCCTGAAAAATCAGTGGATTTTTCGTAATAAGGGGCTAACATTTTTATAAGATTTTCAATTACAGGGCCCTGGTAAGTGATAAGGTAATAAATCTCATTATCCTTTGTATTAGCATATAATTGTGTCATTTCATAAAAACTTTCGATCCAACCCCCTGTAACAATTAGAACACTTATATCCCATTGGTCATTATCCTTTAAGTGTTTATCTATACTTCTGTATATTTGGGATAATAAAATTCTGAATGTATCCCTAACCCCAAAATAATGTCTCAGATTATTAATAATTGATTTGTCGATTGATTCGCTTATTCCCAAATCATTCATAACGTCAGTGAGTTCATTAATATACTTATTAGCCTGTTCTTTTTTATTATACAGGTTTAAATAATACAAAATAGTGCCAATTGTGCCAAGGTTTAGTGAATTTTTAATTGTTGAGTTGTTTATTTTGTTAAAGTTATTTTGGTGTATAATAATATTTTCAAAATAATATGGCAATTTAAACTGTTCCATCATAAATGATATCTGGGCAGGCGATGGAATTGCATAATTAGATTCAGCAAATTTTAATTTCAGTGAAATTGTATCTTTTGCATATATAAACGGGGAATGGCCGGATGATCTGTTATCGTATGAACAGGAAGGGATTAAATACAATATTATAAATAAAAAAAATATTTTTAGTTTCATATCTTTATTAAGTTGTAGATGTTGTAAACGTTGTAAATGTTGCAGATGTTACAAAATTTAAAACTTTTATAACCTTTACAACTTTTACAATTAATTTTACTTGAATTTAGTATATATATGTTATATTTGTATTTTATTATGGAAAACTTATTTAGAAATATTGAAATATTATTTTTCCGACTTTTGGAAATTCATTCCTTAAGGCCCGGCCGGGCGTAAATATATATTAAAAGAATTACGTATTCTGAATCTTTCCGGTATAAATAATCATGTATTTTTTTCATTTTTTTTAATATGGATAAAGCGATATTTAAAATTTTATCAGCTGGTTGTGAACACATTGGATATGCAGAAGAAATTTGCAGCCTGATGGAGGAATCAGCAAAAGTCCGTGGCACCGGAATAGCCAAACGTAAACCAGAATATATACGCGATAAAATGGTTGAGGGAAAAGCTGTGATTGCCTTTTGTGAAAAGAAACTTGCCGGTTTTTGTTATATCGAAAGTTGGGGGCATGGACAGTTTGTAGCTAATTCCGGCTTAATAGTAGCCCCTGAATATCGTAAATCAGGTTTGGCAAGGGGTATTAAGAAAAAAGCCTTTGAACTTTCGCGAAAGAAATTTCCAAACGCTAAAATTTTTGGAATTACCACTAGTTTAGCTGTTATGAAGATAAATTCGGAACTTGGTTATAAGCCGGTTACATTTTCAGAGTTAACTACTGATGATTCGTTTTGGCATGGATGCCAGAGCTGTGTAAATTATGAGATTCTTCAGAAAAATAACCGCAAAATGTGCCTGTGTACGGCTATGCTTTACGATCCAAAAAGTAAAGGAAAAAAATTTAATTTTGACCAAAAATTAAACGTTTTACAACGTTTTATTCAGTTTACTCATAGACTTTTAAATAATGGGCATTAAAATTGGTATAATTGGAGGCGCCGGATATACAGCAGGCGAATTATTAAGGATATTAATAAATCATCCTCAGTCTGAAATTAGTTATGTACATAGTGCAAGCCATGCCGGCCATAAAATCTTTGATGTACATTCTGACCTGTTTGGAGAAACCGAACTTACATTTACTGATCAGATCAATTCTGATGTGAATATCTTATTCTTATGCCTTGGACATGGAAAATCTATAGATTTTTTAAATTCTGTTTTTATTGAGGAACATACCAGAATAATTGATCTGAGTCAGGATTTCAGGTTAAAAGGGAAATTTACTTCCATAAACGGGGCTTTCAGGGAATTTATATACGGGTTGCCCGAATTAAGCAGGGAAGAAATTCGTAAAGCGAGGAGTATTGCTAATCCTGGTTGTTTTGCTACTGCCATTGAATTAGCTTTACTTCCGCTTGCATATGCAAAGCTGATTAAATCACCCGTGCACATACACGGAATAACCGGTTCTACTGGCGCAGGGCAAAAATTGAGCGATACTACTCATTTTAGCTGGCGCAATAATAATGTTTCCATTTATAAACCTTTCACACACCAGCATTTAGCAGAAGTACGACAAACACTTGAATCATCTGTAGTTCAAAACATACCTCCACTAAATTTTATCCCTGTAAGGGGTAATTTTACAAGGGGTATATTTGTCACTGCATATACTGATTGTAATTTAAAAATAGAGGAGATCAAGTTATTATATTGTAATTTTTATAAAGATGCGGCATTCACATTTATATCTGAAAATGAAATAAGTGTAAAAGATGTTATCAACACAAACAAATGTTTCCTTAATATTCAAAAATATGAAGGGAAAATACTGATAACTTCAGTAATTGACAATCTGACAAAAGGAGCCGCCGGGCAGGCGGTTCAGAATATGAATTTAATGTTTGGGTTTAATGAGCGTGCCGGATTAAGTTTAAAGCCAACAAATTTTTAATAATAGAAAAAATGAAACTTTTTGATGTATACCCTATTTACGAAATAGAGCCTGTAAAAGGAGACGGTTGTTTTATAATTGACAGAAACGGGAATAAATATCTCGATTGTTATGGTGGTAATGCAGTAATATCAATAGGACATAACAATCCGTATTATATTAAAAAAATAACTGACCAGCTGCAAAAAATTGGATTTTATTCAAACTCTGTGATAATTTCATTACAAAAAGAATTAGCCGAAAAACTCGGTCAGATTTCCGGATACGAAAATTATAATCTTTTACTTTGCAATTCAGGCGCAGAAGCCAATGAGAACGCACTAAAACTTGCATCTTTCAATAATGGCAAACGCAGGGTTGTAAGTTTTAAAGATGCATTTCATGGCCGTACAAGCGGTACTTTGGCCGTTACTGATAATCCTTCGATTAGTGCTCCAATAAACACTAACTACCACGTTACCTTTGTTCCTCTTAACAATATTAAGGCAGTTGAAGCTGAACTAAAAAAAAATGATATTACTGCGGTGATTATTGAAGGTATCCAGGGACTTGCCGGTATTAACTGCCCTGATAATGATTTTTTAATTGACCTGAATTCACTTTGCAAAAAATTTGAAGTTGAATTAATTTTGGATGAAGTACAATCAGGCTATGGACGTACAGGAAAGTTTTTTGCACATCAGTATGCCGGCATTGAACCTGATATAATTACTACTGCAAAAGGAATGGGTAACGGGTTCCCTGTTGCCGGTGTTCTGATAAATCCAAAATTTAAAGCACGATATGGTATGTTGGGTACCACGTTTGGAGGTAATCATCTGGCGTGTGCTGCAAGTATTGCAGTTCTTGATGTATTTAAGAATGAGGGTATTGTTGATAATGCTTATAAAATGGGTAATTATTTTAAAGATCGCCTGTCAGAGATTAAGGGCATTAATCTTGTAAAAGGCAAAGGCCTGATGATAGGCATTGAGTTTTCTTTTTCTGTCAAAGAACTTCGGGATTTACTGTTAGAAGAGAAAGTATTCACCGGCTCATCAAATAATAAGAATGTATTAAGGATTTTGCCTCCATTAACTATTAACAAATCAGAAATTGACCTTTTTATTTCTATATTGCAAAGATGTTTAATGAAAGTAGGTAAGTAGGAGAGTAGAAAAGTAGAAAAGCAGGTAAGCAGGAAATAAAAGAATTATTTCAAATATGATTAATCTTACGATACTAAAGGTAGGCGGCAATATTTTAGATAATCCCGTTTTATTGCAAAAAGTGCTGGACAGTTTTGCAAACTGGAATGAAAATAAAATACTTATACATGGTGGCGGTAAAATAGCTGATGAGTTGATGATTAAATTAGGCATTGAACCGGTAATGAAAGATGGGAGAAGGGTGACTGATGAAAAAACCCTTGAAATTGTGGCCATGGTTTATGCCGGTTGGATAAATAAAAATATTGTATGTAAGCTTCAGTCAAAAAATTGTAATGCCTTTGGCCTCACTGGTGCTGATGGTAATACTATACCGGCAGATAAAAGGCCGGTAAAATCTATTGATTACGGGTATGTGGGAGATATCGATGTTCAAAAAATAAATCCTCAAATTATAACTATTTTATTAGAAAAGAAGTTTGTTCCTGTTTTTGCACCTGTTACACATGATAAACATGGCCAGCTGCTCAACACAAATGCCGATACTATCGCTTCATCGCTGGCTATATCACTGGCTAAAGGATTTAATGTTAAATTGATATTCTGCTTCGAAAAAAGTGGCGTATTACTGAATCAGGAAGACCCTTCCTCTGTAATAAGTGAAATTACTGAAAATTCTTTCCTGAATTATAAACAAAAAGGAATAATTCATTCGGGTATGATACCTAAACTGGAGAATGCATTTTCAGCGATTAAGTCGGGTGTTTCAGAAATTAATATTTGCGGACCAGGTGCATTTTCTTCTGAAAAGTTCTTTGGCGGAACAAATATTGTTCTTTAAAAATAATGTGCTAATTTGCAAATGTGCATTAATGAGAGCCAGGAACCAAGAACCAGGAGCCAAGACATAAAAAATTAATGTGTAAATTTGAAAACGTGAAGTAATTAGAGCCAGGAACCAAGAATCAGGAGCCAAGACATGAGAAAATATTGGCAACAATTAACTGATTACTAATAAACTAATATGCCATTAACGAGACATCTAAAATCCTGGTTCCTGGTTCCTGGCTCTTGGTTCTTGGGTCTATTAAAATAAACAATTATCATTAATAAAATATCACTTACTAATGGAACAACAAAAATTTGCCATCCTGGGGGCCGGAAATATGGGTTCGGCCATTGCGGAAGGTTTCCTGAAAACCAGCCGGATTAATCCTGAAAATATTTATATTACCGATATTAGGCCCGATCCGCTTCATTATTTTAAGAATAAAGGATTATCCACCGGAAAAGATAACTGCCAGGCAGTTGAATTTGGCAATATTATCATCATTGCAGTAAAACCTTATCTTGTTAAATCGGTACTTGATGAAATAAAACCCAAACTACAATCCGGTAATCATATCCTCATCTCTATAGCTGCCGGTATAAGTATTGCCGAAATTCAAACCGTAACAGGAAAATTGCCTTTATTCCGGATTATACCAAATACAGCTATATCCATTCAGGAATCAATGACATGTATAACATCGGCAAATGCAAGCGAGGAACAAAAGGAACTTGTATTGAGTATTTTTTCATTGTTGGGTAAATCGGTATTTTTACCCGAAGAAATGATTGACTCAGCCACTGCTTTGGGTTCTTGCGGAACCGGGTATGCTTTAAGATATATACGGGCAATGATTGAAGGAGGAGTGGAAATCGGATTTACACCTGCTGTGGCTCAATTAATTACAACTCAAACTGTTCTGGGAGCCGCCAAATTATTAATTAGCGGTACCGGTCATCCGGAAGCAGAAATAGACAAGGTAACTACGCCAAAAGGTTCAACGATTGCCGGATTAAATGAGATGGAACATAATGGGTTTAGTTCTTCAATTATCAAAGGTCTGTTGGCTTCCTATAATAAGATAAAGGGCAAATAATTATTATAGTAAGTTGTAATAGAACCAACAGCCAAGAACCAGGAACCAGGATAATAGTCGTAAGTACAAAGTGATTAAATGATTAAGTAATTAGGTGATTAAGAAAATATTACAACATTGTTTTTCATTTGTAATTAGTAATCAGTAATTTGTCATCATATTCAAATTGGCACATTTCTTGCCCTGAGCGTAGTCGAAGGGTCAAATTTTCAAATTATAAATATGGTACGAAGTAAATTTTTTTCAATTATAATATTCTTGTTTGTCTTAAATACTTCCTGCTTTTCTCAAACTATATATCAATGGCGATATGATCGGAGCGGTAATTATCCCGACACAGGTTTACTGGCTCATTGGCCTGAAAATGGCCCTGTACTTCTTTGGTCGGATGAAACCCTGCCAAAAGGATTTTCATCACCAGCAGTTACACCTGATAGGATTTTTGTAACAGGAATTTCTGATTCTCTCGATGTACTGGTGGCTTTAACCAGGGAAGGAAAAATAAAATGGAGTACACCCTATGGCCTGAATTGGCAGTCATCATTCTCCGATAGCCGCTGTACACCAACCGTTGAAGGTGATATGGTTTACGTTTCAAGTGGAAATGGAGATGTTGCCTGTATTAGTACAACCGATGGAAAAATTATCTGGAAGGTTCAGGCAAGCAAAATGTTTAACGGCACATATGGTCGCTGGGGGATTGCCGAATCACTATTAATTGACGACGACAGAATATTTTTCACGCCTGGCGGACCAGTAACTACCATGATAGCATTAAATAAAGTGTCAGGTGACCTGATATGGAAATCAGAAAGCATAAATGATAATCCAGCTTATGTGTCACCAATAATGATAGAAAAAGCAGGTCGAAAAATTATTATAAATGTAACCGCTAATTATGTAATTGCCTTGGATCCAATGACCGGAAATATTATATGGAAAGTGAATCATTCGGAAATATATACCAGCTTAAAAAATAGAAAAGATAATGGAGGAAAATCCATCAAATGTGTGACCCCACTGTACAATGATGGAAATATTTATATTACAGGGGGATATGACCATGGTGGCATAATGTTGAAGTTGGCGGAAGATGGAAATAACGCAAAGGTAGTATGGACTGACTCAGTTTTGGATGTACATCATGGCGGCGTAGTTTTGGTAAATGGATATATCTATGGTTCCAACTGGATTAATAACAGTGATGGCAACTGGTGTTGCATTGATTGGAACACGGGAAAGAAAATGTATGAAGAACACTGGAATTGCAAAGGATCTGTTATTTTTGCAAATGGCAGGCTCTATATTTATGACGAAAAAAAAGGGAATGTGGGACTCGTAAATCCTAATCCTGAAAAATTTGATCTGGTAAGCAGTTTTAAAATTACCAAAGGTACAGGACCTCATTGGGCCCATCCTGTGATCGCCGGTGGAATTTTATATATCCGGCATGGCAATACATTGTTGGCATATGATATTAAAGAAAAATAGTTGTTAGTTGTTGGTTGTTAGTTGTTAGTAACAAAGACATGTACAGATAAAAATTGTAGGGACACGCCTTGTGTGTGTCCTTTCGTTCGAAGACAGAAATTTTAGGGACACGCCTTGTACGTGTCCTTGTTTTAGTTAATGAGCTTTTGTTTGAAAAATTGGTTTGCTCTGATAATATTGTTATATTACATCCTGAATAATTTTAAAAAATAAATTTAATTAAACACAATGAAGCATATATATGTATATTTTAAGGTAATGGCAGCCGTAAGCCTTATATGTTTACTGATAAATTGTAAACATAACACTATGCAATATTCCCGTGGAATAGGTATATATCCCGGAAATCCTGATGAAAATTTTTCTCCTGACCTTATCGCGGATAACGAACATTACAGGAATATAGCAAGGTTCAGGACGGTATATCAATCCTCAAGCTATGATTATAACCTTACTTCTCAACTTGTTACTGACGGTATCATTCAAAATGATATGCCTGAATATATTTCATTTTCCTCCAGCGAGGAAGAATTGCCAAAAAACGAAAGGGAATGGCTTCTTGATCATAACAGGATGACTCATATAAGTTTGATGGGTACCTCAGTATGGATACAATATGAAATGAACAGTGAGGCCAATCCACCTGAAATCCAAAAGATAAGCTTAAACGGAACATTGGATTATGATATAAATAAGCCGGGGAAATGGCAATTAACATGTTCAGGCTCCAACGATGGTATAAATTGGGAAGAACTTGGAAAAGTTCAAGGCACCGGATTCCCCGGAAAAGATAAAACTGACCCGTTTCAAAAGTTTTTAAAAAACCTGAATAAAGCTGATAAAATGGCTTTGAAAAATCCTGCTAAACCTTTCAGGCCTTTTAAAGGTCCTTACGATGAAGATTCTACTGCACCAAAACTTTCATTTTCTTTTCATTTCCAAATGCCGGGACCTCAAAAGGAAATTACTCCTGAATATGAATTTAAAAATCCTGTTAATTATCATTTTTACAGGGTAAGTATGTCATCGCCTTCCGCAATAAAATGGACAATAAGTGATTTAGAATTCTTTAATGCAGGGAAAAGACTCAATATGGTTCCATCGGATAAATTTACCAGTGCCTGGATGAGTGCTGGTAAAGGCGATGAATGGTTATATGTTGACCTTGGGTCGGTAAGTACGTTTGATCATATAAAACTTTATTGGATAAATAAGGCTATTGAAGGTTCAATACAGATATCAAATGATTCAAAAAACTGGAAAGATTTAGTTTCACTGCCGGGTGGCCAAAAAACAACGGACGACATCATTTTTAAGGAGGTTTGTACCGGAAGGTATGTTAAAATATTGATGAAGAAGCCTGCTTTGGACAAACGGTATGTTTTAAGTGAAATTGAAATATTTGGGAAGGGCGGTTTAATAGCCAAATCAAAACCAAGTCCACCAATTGCTGATAATAAGTTATCTTTAAGTGGCGGAGACTGGAAAATTCAACGTTCATCGCAGGTACTTTCGAAAGGAGAGGATATTTCATTGCCTGGTTTCAATGATAATGACTGGCTGGTGGCTACCGTACCCGGTACAGTTCTGACCAGTTACCGGAATGCAGGGGCCTTGCCAAATCCAAATTTCGGCGATAATATCCTGACAATATCCGAATCATTTTTTAATTCCGATTTTTGGTACAGGGATGAATTTGAAGTACCTGCTGATTTTAAAGGAACAGGGGTATTCCTGAATTTCGACGGTATAAACTGGAAAGCCGATCTGTATATTAATGGAACAAAGTTAGGCCGGATGGAAGGTGCATTTATTCATGGGAATTTTGATGTTACCAACCTTTTAAAATCAGGTCAAAAAAACATATTGGCTGTACGAATTATTAAAAATGATAATATAGGCGTAATAAAGGAACCAAACTTAAAATACCATGACATAAATGGCGGTATCCTTGGAGCTGACAACCCAACCTATCATGCTTCGATTGGATGGGACTGGATTCCAACGATTAGGGGAAGAAATATCGGAATCTGGGATAAAGTATATCTCACCGCAAAAGGACCGGTTACAATTGATAATCCGCTTGTTGTAACTGATCTGAAAATTCCTGATACAACAAGTGCCGATATAAGTATGGAAATACCCCTCATTAACCATATGAATTATCCTGTTTCAGGTACTTTAACAGGTAAATATGGTAATATTAATTTTGAAGAAAAGGCACAACTGGAATCAAATTCTTCCAAAATTATAAAACTAAACCCGTCAAATACACCAGGATTACGTATTAAGTACCCACAGCTTTGGTGGCCAAAAGGATATGGAAAGCCTAACCTTTATGTTGTCGATATATCATTTAAAACAGACGATGGCAAGGAATCGGACCATGTTAAATTTAATTCCGGCATACGTAAAATGACATATTCTGAAAATAATCAGATATTAAATATGTATGTCAATGGAAGGCGTTTTATAGCCCGTGGCGGAAATTGGGGATTTCCCGAATCAAACCTGCAATATCGTGGCAGGGAATATGATGCTGCAGTTGCTTATCATGCTGATATGAACTTTAATATGATAAGGAACTGGGTTGCGCAAACAGACGATGATAATTTCTTTGATGCCTGCGATCGCTACGGGATAATGATCTGGCAGGATTTCTGCCTTGCTAACCCTGCAGATGGTCCGGATCCTTATAACCCTGAGATGTTTCTTAAAAATGCAGAAGATTTGATCAAACGGATCAGGAATCATCCCTCATTAGGTATTTATGTAGGGCGTAACGAAGGTAATCCGCCACCGGTTATTGATACTAGTTTACGAAATATGACTTCCAAACTGCATCCCGGATTATATTATATTCCAAATTCAGCAAGTGGTATAGTCAGTGGAGGAGGGCCTTACAGGGCACTTACCGCAAGAGATTATTTCTTACTTAATGGTTATAATAAGTTTCACAGCGAACGGGGAATGCCAAATGTTATGACTTACGAAAGTATGAGAGAAACATTTACAGATTCTGCCTTATGGCCACAGAACAACCAGTGGGGGTTACATGATTATAACCTTGAGAGCGCACAATCCTGTGCTACATTTAATGAATTGGTTGAAAAAGGATTTGGAACTTCTAAAAGCGCCAGAGAATTTTCGGAATATGCACAATGGATAAATTATAACGGCTATAGGGCTATGTTTGAGGGAAGAAGTTTGTTCCGCCAGGGCCTATTATTATGGATGAGTCATCCCGCGTGGCCTTCAATGGTTTGGCAAACTTATGATTATTTCCTGGAACCAACAGCCGCATATTTTGGATGCAAGAAGGCATGTGAAGCAATTCATATTCAATGGAATCCAGTATTCGACCATGTCGAAGTTGTAAATGATAATGCCAGGGATCAAAAAAATCTTACGGCTGAGGCACAAATTTTTAACATTGATGGAACCGTTCAATGGGAAAAGAAGATGACATTAGATTGTAAAGAGGATTCAACAGCACAATGTTTCAAATTGTTGTTCCCAAAAACTCTGTCTTCAGTCCATTTCATCAAATTAACACTAAAACAGAATGACAATATCCTTTCCGAAAACTTCTACTGGAGAGGATTAGAAACCGATAACTATAAGGATTTAAGGCTATTGCCTAAAATAAATATTGAAAACAAAACACTGGTACATAAGGTTGGTGATACATGGAAATTAACGACTACACTTACAAATTCTACGAAAACGCCTGCATTAATGATCAGGCTTAAAGTTATCAGGCATAGAAGTGGTGATCGCATCCTGCCGGTATTTTACAGTGATAATTATATCTCATTGATGCCCGGGGAAAAGAAAGTAATTGCAATTTCTTTGAAAGACATGGATACCCGTGGGGAAAGGCCTTTTGTTGTTATATCAGGGTTTAACCTACTATAATTTAGCTAATTATGGATTAAATTACGATTTTATATTTACCACAAAGGTACACTAAGTTAATCACTAAGGTACACAAAGGATAATTCAAAATATATTAGATTTCATTATTAAAAGGGTTATTTTCTTTGTGGTACTTTGTGTAATCCTTTGTGATCTTTGTGGTTTACTCTTTTTTTTAACGTGATTTTAATATAAGTAAAATCAAATTTTTGCTAATTCAGACTTCCGTTATTTATTAAAAATGTTATCAGGTACGCCTTTATTTATTTGATAATTAGTTAGATCGATAATGATTTTTCCCTTTTTATTCTGGTCGCTTTTGTCATCAATGCCTGAATTATCTTTATTTATGCTGTTAGTTAAATTTTTTGCCATCCTGAATTTCTTGAAATCCACTAAAAAGATCATTTTATCGGGCAGGCCATAATCAATGAAGTTTCCATATGTATATTCCGTAACAATTGTACCGTTTGACCTGGTGGTAAATTGCGTTTTTATTATTACTTCCTGCAAAGGATCAATCCAAAATTTTCCGAGAACTATATCACTGGTATCTGATAAGGGAATGACATTCACAACTTGTGTTTTTAAAGAGTCAATTATTTCTTCACCTTGAAAAATAGCAGTATATGAATTGGGATCGGCAAGCAACCTGAAAACCTGATCAAAACCCTGCCTTGGAACGACAGCTATTCCTTTGGAGATTACTTTAAAATGATTTTTCTGTTTAAAATATATTTGTACATCAACAGGCTGCATATTGATAAAAGGCATGTCTACCTTAATATTCGCCTGTACAATATAGTCATTCACTTTTTGTAATTTATTGTATACTCCCCGTAATAAGTTATTCGTATTATTTTGTGCATATAACTGTACGGTAAAGGACAAGGCAAAACAAAAAATTATAACGTAATACGTTTTAAACCTCATGATAATATATCTTTTTTATTGAACTTAAATACTGCAACAGACAACAGGCAAACAATATGTATTAACAGTACCCCCACCGATTTAAGAATCTTGCATGATGAAACCGGGTCTTCAAAAAAGTTTCGCCACGCCATCATATGATTTGTAAATAAATAGGGTTGTATCTTTTGTAAAACCGGGATATCCAAATTATTAATAATAGTAAACAATATAATCACGGCCATAGTGGAAACAATGGGCCCGATTGAATTATCGGAAAAACATGAAAGTGTTAAGGACAATGTAGCAATCATAACCATTGATAATAATGCCAGGCTGAACCCGCAAGCAAATCTCCAGGCTATGTCATGCTCCTTAAAAACTATCATACCATCACCATTCAATACCATAAGGTCACCGGTACCAAACATGATCTTCCCGATAACTAATGCCATGAACATAAGCCATATAAGAAATACAAATGTATAAGCACAGCCTGCAAGATATTTGGAAAACAATATTTGGTTACGGGAAATGGGTTTTGTGACCAACAAACGGATAGTACCCATACCGGCCTCTCCGGAAATAAGATCACCTGTTACAAGGGCTATCAGCAATGGGACATGAACTATTAGCATTTGCAATATTACAAAGGCAACAAGGTTTCCGTTTAAGATATTGCCTTCAAAGGTTAAGGATTGTTCGAACGGTCTGGTTATAAAAGAAATAAACACTAAGCCATCAACCTTCATTGCAAAAAGAATAATGCCCACAATAATGGTGATGGCCCCAAGGCCAATATAACTCCGTGGTTTGGCAGCTATCTTTATTAATTCGTTGTATGTATTTTTCCAGAATATCATTCACCGATAAGTTTTAAGAAATAATCTTCAAGTTTCCGTTTTGCTTCAATTGAGTAAACAAGTATGCCATTATCGCAGAATAATTTATTAAGAACAGGAATTTTATCCTGTGAAATGTGAATGTACAGGTTTATTTCATCTTCTTTTTCGATTATCAGTTTAAGTGACGAATCCTGAACGATTTGTTTTGCTTTTTTATGGTCATCCACATGGAATGCAACTACCATATCCCTGGCATTTAAAAGGTCAGTTACAAGACCCTGTACTACTGTTTTCCCTTTATTAATAATCGCCATCCTGTTTGCAATTAATTCAATTTCGGAAAGAATGTGTGAAGAAAGGAATACAGTTTTATCGCGTTCCTCTTTTAAATGTAATATCAGGTTACGGATTTCGATAATTCCCTGCGGATCCAACCCTGTGGTAGGTTCATCAAGAATAATTAATTCCGGATTATGAATTAATGTTTGTGCTATGCCCAGACGCTGTTTCATTCCATGTGAATAGTCCTTTATTTTATCCTTTTCCCTTCCTTTTAGCCCAACCAGTTCTATCATCTCAAGAATTCTCTTTTTTGTTATAGCAACACCTGATATCCGGGCAAAAACTTCCAGGTTTTTTTCGGCAGATAAATAATTATAAAAATCAGGTTTTTCTACAATACAACCAACTCGTTGTAAAATGTATTGCCGGTGTGTGGCAATGTCTTTGTTAAATACTTTAATTTTGCCACTGGTAGGTTTAATTAAGGAAAGAATGGTTCGGATGGTAGTACTTTTTCCGGCACCGTTTGGCCCGAGGAAACCATAAACATCTCCTTTAAAAACATCAAAGCTCGCATCATTTACTGCTTTAAAATTTCCATATTGTTTTACAAGATGAGATACTTCAATTATTTTTTCTTCTCCGTGCATAAAGAATAGTGCTTAGTGCTTAGTGCATAGTGCATAGTGCATAGTTGTTTGTTGTTAGTTGTTAGATTAACCAGGGATTAAAATTAAAAAAATATTTATTAGATTTAATTATATTTTACAGGAGGAAGACTCCACTATAAATAATTAATTTAAACCAGCAATGAAAACTCAGGATTTTCAAATATCAGAAATCAGTATGGGAGATAAAACTTTAGTTGCTGCATTTATTTCTGAAAATTTGATTATAAAACTAATATTTACCAATATTAATTCTACTGAACTATGAAACATTTTTGTTTGGTAATTGCCATATTATTAGTGACTACATTGAATATCATTGCACAGGAAGAAATGGACCCTGTTGCTAATCCTCTTTCTGTTGTTATTGAAGGGAAAGCCAGGTTCACCATTCTTACTCCCCACATCATCAGGCTAGAATATGATTCAACCGGCCAGTTTGTGGATGAGCCGTCCTTATTGGTTATAAATCGTAAACTTGAACCTGTTGCTTATAAAAAAAGTATTCAAAATGGTTTTCTAGTTATTAAAACAGATCTTTTTGAGCTAAAATATAAGCAGGACTCAGGTCCGTTTTCTTCTTCGAATCTTCAAATTACCCTAACAGATAAATTAAGGCCTGTGGTTTGGAAACCAGGAACCCACGATGTCAATAATTTAAAAGGAACGTACCGTACGCTCGACGGAATGAACGGGAATATTAATGAGTGGGACAAAACGATCACTGAATTTGGAAGACGGTATACTGTCGAGGGATGGTTGGAGTATTATCGACGATTCTGAAAATTTTTTATTTGATAACAGCGATTGGAAGTGGGTAAAAAATAGAAATCACAAAGAACAGGACTTATACTTTTTTGGTTACGGGAATGACTATAAAGCTGCCCTGTTCGATTTTACAAAAATTGCAGGGAAAGTGCCTTTACCTCCCTATTATACTTTTGGTTACTGGTGGTCCCGGTACTGGAATTATTCCGATGCCGAGCTAAGGGATTTAACAGATAAATTTCATGAGTATAAGATTCCACTGGATATTCTGGTGATCGATATGGACTGGCATAATACGGATGGCTTAGCTACATATAGTGGTATGGGTTGGACAGGGTACACATGGAACACTTCTCTTTTTCCGGAACCTGATATGTTTTTAAAGTGGGCCAGAAAGCCAACGGTTAAAAATAACCTTAAACCTGCACCCTGCATCGGGTATTGCACCAAATGAATCAAAATATAACGCTTTT
This sequence comes from uncultured Bacteroidota bacterium, assembly GCA_963846585.1. Classification (GTDB taxonomy): domain Bacteria; phylum Bacteroidota; class Bacteroidia; order Bacteroidales; family JAAUTT01; genus JAAUTT01. Next base: position 322,207 of record CAWJWO010000015.1, on the reverse strand, counting down.
GCCAAGGCTATGACAATTTGATACAACCGGTTATAAAAGCATCCCTTTTGAAGCTGCCGATAAGAATTTTATGGGGAATTTATTTTCAATTATACTTCATCCTTTGCAGGAAAGCGGCATAGACTTCTGGTGGCTTGACTGGCAGCAGTGGAAGGATTCAAAAATGATGCCTGGTCTAAGTAATACCTGGTGGTTGAATTATGTTTTTTATACCGATATGCAGCGCCAGGGATTGAACCGGCCTTTGCTGTATCATCGATGGGGAGGTTTGGGCAATCACAGGTACCAGATCGGATTTTCCGGTGATGTGGTCATGACCTGGAACTCCCTGAATTACCAGCCATATTTTACCTCCACTGCTTCCAATGTTCTTTATGGATATTGGAGTCATGATCTGGGCGGACATATGTTTGGTAAAATTCCGGAAACCCAGAAGAAAATTGATCCTGAACTCTATACACGCTGGATGCAATTTGGTGTCTTTAGCCCCATATTCCGGACACACTCGACCAAGGATCCCCGTATGCAAAAAGAAGTCTGGAACTTTACGGGTGCATGGTTCGATGCTCTGACGGATGCCATAAACCTGCGCTATGCATTGGTACCATATATTTATACCATGGCAAGGAAAACATACGATACAGGAATATCCGTATGCCGGCCGATGTATTATGATTATCCTGATAAACAGGAGGCCTATGATTATAAAAATGAATATATGTTTGGGGATAATCTGCTGGTGGTGCCCATCACTTCACCTGCCGATAGTACTGGTTTTTCCTCTGTAAGAATATGGTTACCGGAAGGGAATGACTGGTATGAATGGAGTACCGGAACTATGTTGAAAGGCGGTGAACAGTTGGATCGCAGGTACCTGTTGAACGAGTTTCCGGTATTTGTAAAAGCCGGTGCAATAATTCCTATGTCACCACACGTCAGTAATCTTCAACAATCAAATAATAAACTGATTATAAAGATTTTCCCCGGAGGTAATTTTATTAGTAACCTTTATGAAGATGGTAAAGACAATGAACAATATAAGATCCGGATCATATACATTTACTCAATTTGAGACTGAAGTAAGTTCGGACGGTTCCTTAAAAGTGATAATTCATCCGCGTACAGGTTCTTTTCCGGATATGGTCAATTACCGCAATTATGATATTCAATTATATGGAACTGAAATACCGGAATCAGTGATGCTGGAAGGTAAAGAAATTCCTTTTGCATTGGAAAAGAAGGATAGTACCTGGAGCTATTCAGGTAAAGAACTTACAACCCATATCATTTTGCCTGAAATGAATTGCATGCAAAAACACGAAATCCGTGTTCAGTATAAAATCAAAAAAACCGATGTCAATGGTTTAATTGGAAAAATGAACCGGTTGTCAAAGGCAACCATTTACCTGAAAAACCACTGGATTGGGATCTCCCCGCTTCCCTACGTAATATCATCGACAAACCAGGCCTGGTTGCTTATAAACTATCATCCTGAAGCTTTTGATTCCATTGTAAATGAATTTATATCCAATTACAGGAAAATACCAGGTGTTATCAATGGTACTCAAGTTGATAACGGAACTAAAAACAAATGTTTAAATTATTTAAAGTAAGTAAAATAATAAAAACAATTTAATAATTTATAAATTGCATTATTAATTTATAATGATATTCAGTGTTACTTCATTATATCAAATTTACTATCCTGGTGTTTATACTATTTATAGATTTTTGGTATAAACGAATTCTTTTCACTAATGGGGGTTATTACCGACATCCCCCAAATCAGGAGGTGTTTAAAGCAAATTTTACCAAATATAAATCAACTAACAATTTTGACTCATTGGTTATACCAATCAAACGTGTTGGACGATTGATGGTTGTGGATGCCGAGGTTGATGGCGAATCCGGCAATATGATTTTCGATACAGGAGCTACCGGTATAGTATTAAATAAAACGTATTTCAGAAACCATCTTGTTAACAATAATTCAACATCTAACGGAATAAACGGATCGGTTGGAACTGTGGATGAAATTACAATCGATCATTTATCAATTTCAAATCTGTCATTTAATAAATTGTTTGCAAATGCTGCTAATCTTGGTCAAATTGAAAATAAAAGAAATATTAAAATTATAGGTCTTTTTGGTTTTGGATTACTGCACGATTTCGAAGTTTTCATTGATATAAACTCCGGAATATTGGTTCTTTATAAAATTGATAAAAAAGGAAACCGTATTTTAACAAAAAAAGGATCTCCGCCCGATGTCATTCAAAATATATATACTCAGCGCAGTATTGTATTTTTAACAGGAGTTATTGCTGGTAAAAAACTTAGGTTTTGTCTTGACACAGGAGCAGAGACAAATGCAATAAGCACCAATACACCTAAAGCAGTTCTAAAATCCGTAACAATTACCAGAAAGTCAGCTTTAAATGGGGTAGGCTCTACAACCAACCAGGTTTTATTTGGTGTAATGAATGATTTTATTTATGGAAATACTAAACTTTCAGGCATGGAAACTATCATTACTAATTTGGATTATCTGAATGAAGTATATGATTTTCATATCGATGGTATCCTGGGCTATAATTTTCTTATTAAAGGAACAATCTGTGTTAATTTTGTGAAAAACCAGTTGGAAATGAATTTTATTAAAACTGGAGAAATATGAAAAACATACTTCGAATTACCTGTGTATTATTTATTGCGTTTATATTATCACCTGATATTTATGCTCAATTTGACTTGAACAAGATTTGCAGGGTTGAAGATGGGAGAGTCGTTTTTAAGCTAAACCTCAATTGGGATGATAAACAAAAAAAAGATATTTCTTACCTTTTTAATCTTGATAGCATATTAATTGCAAAAGCATATCAGGAAATAAATGAAATTGATTTGCAGGGAGTTAAATGGAAAGTTAAAAAACTTAAAACTAACCAGATTGAGTTATCAGTGTCATTAAACTCGATAGATAAGGGGAACGATACAATTAAATCTTCTGTTGGAAATAAAAATCGTGACTTTGCAAAATTTACTAACCAGGATTATGTTTTTCTTGTTAATGACAACTGGTTAAATGGCTCTGATAATAGTAATCAGGAAACTGTTGAATTTGGTGTTAATAGTTTTTCTAAAACTAATATATTCCATTATAAAAATGGAATAGCATCGTTTTATTTACCAGGCTATAAAAATTCAAAAAAGGTTTTTCTTGCGGGTTCCTTTAATAATTGGAATGTTTCTGCAACTTCGATGCAGAATAACGACTCCGGATGGGTAGTTTGTATTAAACTTTTTCCGGGGAAACACTTTTATAAATATTTAGTTGATGGAAAGTGGATATTAGATCCTTTTAATAAACATAAACAAAATGATGGATTTGGGAATATAAATTCTTATGTTTTTTGTTACAATTATATATTTAAACTGTCTGAAAGAAGTCAGGCACATAATGTATTTCTGGCAGGTAGTTTTAACAATTGGAATAGTAAAGAGTTGCGAATGAATAAAGTAGCTGAGGGATGGGATCTTCCATTATACCTAAAAGAAGGTACTCATACTTATAAGTTTATAGTTGACGGACAATGGATACTTGACCCAAATAATCAAAGGGTACTCAATGACGGGAATGGTAATGATAATTCTGAAATTGGAATTGGAGATGCTAATTTATTTCAATTAAAAGGATTTGAATCAGCCAAAGAGGTTTATCTTTCAGGTAGTTTTAATAATTGGATCCCGCATGAATTGCGAATGGAAAAAAAATCCGGGCAATGGCAATTATCATATGTATTAGCTTCAGGTAATTATGAATATAAATTTAATGTGGAAGGGAAATGGATAACTGACCCAGATAACTTATTTGTCACCGGTTCAGGGAAAACTACAAATTCTGTTCTGGCATTCCATCCAAATTATACCTTTACATTAAATCATTTCGCAAATGCCAGGCAGGTTTTTATCACAGGGAATTTTAATCAATGGAGAACTGATGGATACAGAATGATCAAAAAGGATGACAAATGGGTTTTTCCAATTTATTTATTTTCAGGGAAAATTATATATAAATTCATTGTGGACAATAAGTGGATACTGGATCCAGATAATAAAACCTGGGAAGAAAATGAATATGGAACAGGGAATTCTGTATTGTGGATTCAAAAATAGTTACTTAATTTTTCACAATTAATTAAATATTTGCTCTATATTTATAACGAGCGTAACAAAAAACCTGGCGTTTTTTTGCTGACACTTTTTAACACTCTTTAACTATCAAAAAATACTATTTATAATAATTACACGTATTCTTTGTGTATTTACCAATACTTGTAATTATGACTCCTTCAAATATGTTAGAACTGCAAAAACTGGTTTTGGAAAGTGTACATGAAAACAATACCTTATTTGAAAAGGAACTTCGAAAATCATTTAATTTTTTAGGGTATGAAGATTTACAAAATTTATACAACTGGGCTATTGAGAAATTTCATAATCAATATGGAAGAACAATTAATTATACTTTTGAAGGATTTCTGGTTTCAGAGCAATACTGAACAATAATGTCGAGAATATCTTTCCCGTATTTTTCGGAGATTTTCTTCCCGATCCCTTTTATTTTTCTTAAATCAGTTAATGTAACGGGCAGATTTTCAATCAGGCCAATCATAGTCTTTTGAGGCAATATCATATAATGTGGCAGGTTAAGTTCCTTTGCCATGGTGTTGCGCCATGCTTTTAAATGAATAAATAAATCAGGATGGTTTATTGTTCCGGATTTATTTTCCACCGGTTGCGTTTTTGATTTCTTTTTCTCCGGTACTGAAATTAAGGCTTTGGCTTTGGCGCTCATGTAATCCTTAATGTAAAATCCTTTTGCTGATGAACACAGGCAGGCAATTTTAATTTCAACCTCATTGCGAAGCCTTTCGACGGCATCCTTTACAGATTTACGTACAGACTTATTATCAGTTGTAACTGAAACATTTTGCAATACCTCGTTAACTTCCGATTTAATTTTATTTTCAAAATAAATACTTGCTTTCTTAATTCTTTCCTGTAATGTTTCATTTTTTTCCAAATCGTAATTAATTTCCATAAGGCCTGACAGTTGTGTATTGAATTTGTCGGCTACATCCATTATTTCAGTTTTTGTAACTTCGGCAACCTTTATGAAATCCTCATAAAGATTACCAACAATACTGGTTTTATGTTCCTTCAGGATTTTTATGCAATAATATAACTGCCTGTTTATGGGAACGAAGTCAAAAAGCTCCGTAACCAGTTGCCTTTGATATGAATTTCGGGCGGCAGCCAATTGTTTCTCATCAGTTGGATTTTGTTCAATATTAGAGCTATATTCATATATGGCCGAATCGCTTATAATGCTTTTTAAAGAAATTGGTGTGCTAAGTACCAGGCCATCGAGAGTTTTGCAGCGACTAAGTGCCACGTAAACCTGACCGTGAGCAAATGCAGCGTTCGCATTAATTATTGCTTTATCAAAGGTTAAACCCTGACTTTTATGAATAGTTATTGCCCAGGCAAGTTTAATAGGATATTGCATAAATGAACCGATCACATTTTCCTGAATTTCTTTTGTTTCTTCATCTATGGTGTACTTTATATTGTTCCATTCCGAAACTACGACTGAAATAGGAGCAGGGTCTCCTTTACATTTTACAATTATTGAATTATCATTTATTGATTCAATGATACCAATTTTTCCATTATAAAAAAGTTTATCCCGGGAAGGGTCGTTTTTCACGAACATAACCTGGGCGCCTTCTTTAACTGAAAGATCAATATCTGTTGGATATAAGTATTCCGGAAACTCACCATCAATGGTTGCTGAATAGCTATGCATTTCGGTTGAGAGGGTTTTCAGTTTTAATTCGTTCAATTGTTGTGCCTGATAATTATGAGTTGTAAGTGTAATATATCCGTCATCGTCACCTGGCCTGAAGTCAGTTATATGCCTGTTGTTAAGCAACCGGAGAGTGTCCGCATCTACTTTGTTTTCACGTATTTTATTTAACATTTCAATAAATACATTATCGCTTTGACGGTAAATGTGTTTAAGTTCAATACTGATATATCGGGTTTTATTTAAAGCGTGGCTGCTGAAGAAAAATATGCTGTCGTAATACTTCCTGAGGATTTCCCATTCATCCTCCTTTACCACCGGGGCTAATTGCTGAAGGTCTCCTATCATAAGCAACTGAACACCTCCAAAAGGTTTACTGCGGTCTTTGAACCTTCGCAGTACTTCATCTACTGCGTCGAGCAAATCCGCACGTACCATACTAATCTCATCAATTACCAGCAAATCAAGGCTTCTGAGCAGATTAATCTTCTCACGGTTAAATCTTTGAAAGGCCGGTGATCCGGAATAATTTTGAGTATTTGAATTATTAGCATCGGAATGTATCCTGGGACCAAATGCCAGTTGAAAAAATGAATGTATTGTCACGCCACCGGCATTAATAGCTGCAACACCGGTTGGTGCGACAATCACCATACGTTTTGGGGATATTTGCTTCAGATTGCGTAAAAAGGTAGTTTTGCCTGTACCTGCTTTCCCCGTAAGAAAAATATTATTACCGGTAAATTGAACAAAATCAAATGCAAGTTTAAGCTGCGGATTAGTTATGATTTCCATTTTAAAAGGGGAAATTAGGTAAAAAATAAGGGTAAAAATCATTAATTTTACAAAAGAATACAAAAAATTATACATTTTATAAATAATAAAATATATAAACTTTATAAACTTTGATTATTATGTCAATAGCTTCCAATTTGCTAAACATTTTACCAACAATTCCTTCAGGCGTAAAATTGGTGGCTGTTTCAAAAACTAATCCTGCAGAAAATATATTGGACGCATATAATGCCGGCCATCATATTTTTGGTGAAAGCAAAGTTCAGGAATTACTTCCCAAATATCAACAATTGCCAAAAGATATTGAATGGCATTTTATAGGCCATTTGCAAACTAATAAAGTCAAATACATTGCTCCTTTTGTTAATTTGATTCATTCAATCGATTCGTTAGAATTGTTGCAGGAAGTTAATAAACAATCTATCAGATGTAACCGTAGTATAAACTGTTTACTGCAGATACATATCGCACAAGAAGAAACAAAATTCGGGTTCAACGAAACTGAGTTGAATAATTTATTTGGGTCACCAGCTTTTATGGAATTGAAAAATGTCAGGATTATCGGATTAATGGGCATGGCTACATTAACGGATAATGAATCTCAAATCAGAAATGAATTTCAGCATCTCGCGGAATTATTTAAGAGGATAAAAAGTTCTATTATGAGTAACAATAAGCTGTTTACGGAGTTGTCGATGGGCATGTCCTCAGATTATACAATTGCAATACAGGAAGGAAGCACAATTGTCAGGGTGGGAACCAAAATTTTTGGCGACAGAATTTAATTGTTGGTTGTCCTGTAGGGATAAGCCTTGTGCGTACCCGTAATCTATTAAATAATCATTTCCCTGAGGATCAGGACGAAATCAAACACAATTTAATATCCGATAAGCCAAAGAGTCCGGTCATCGGTAATACACTGATTGACTAATTCTATCAATTGCTGGTTAATGCCTGAAAGTTTTGTTTGATATAATCCCCAGTTAAGGCGCCAGTTTTTATCGGTTTTTTCTAATTCAATCACAAAATTAGAGCCTAAAAATTTATCACCTGTGAAATCGATAAAGTTCTCATAACTATCAATTCTTTGAATTTTGGAAAAGTGTTTATTAAGCTCATTTAAAAGAATTACAATATTTCGTGAGTTATATTTAGTCGGGCCAAAATAGTCATAAAGATTGCTGCTTTTCTCAAAACATTCTGAAAACAGGTTATAAACTTCTGAATCCATATATTTCGAATCTTTATCACATTGTTGAAAAGAATCGGTATCACCTGTGATGTTAAATTCAACAAAATTCAAATTGTTGACGCCATAAATTTCCAGTCGCATATTATTAGATATTTTGTGATTATACCAAAGTTATGAAAAATATCGAAATTTGAAATTCATTTGAATATTCTTTCCTTTGTAACAAAAATATTAATAGTGGAAAATATTAAAGCCCAGGAAAAATTAAGTCATTTATTTAAAAAATATTCCGGTTCAATTCCTGACGAAATAATGAAATTACCATCTTCAGGGTCGAACAGGCAGTATTACAGGCTTAAAAAATCAAATAATAGTTTTATAGGAGTTTTTAATGAAGACTTATTTGAAAATAAAGCTTTTATAGAATTTACCAGGCATTTCCAGGGTAAACACCTGCCAGTACCAAATATATTATTTGAAAATATTGATGATAGTGTTTACCTTCTTCAGGATTTAGGTGACACTTCACTCTTAAATTTTTTGATTGAAAATGAGTTCCCTGACAAAGTTTCACTTAAGGTATTGGATGTTTACCGGAAAGTACTTACAATTCTTCCGCTTTTTCAGATAAAGGGAGGTGAAGGCCTGAATTTCGAACATTGTTATCCCCGTCATGCCTTTGACAGGCAATCAATGATGTGGGATTTGAATTACTTCAAATACTATTTTCTTAAATTAGCCAAAGTGCCTTTTAACGAGCAAAATCTTGAAAACGATTTTAATACCTTATGTGATTATTTATTACAAGCTGATTGCAATTACTTTATGTATCGCGATTTTCAGAGCAGAAACATAATGCTATTTAATGGCAGTCCGTACTTTATTGATTATCAAGGAGGAAGAAAAGGTGCACTGCATTATGATATAGCAACAATTTTATTTGAAGCAAAAACACGGCTGCCTGCGGATGTGCGTGAAGAACTACTTGATTTTTACCTTTCAGAGCTTTCCAAGCATATAAATCTGTCACGTTCAGATTTTTTTATTCACTATTATGGCTATGCATATATTAGGTTGATGCAAGCTATGGGGGCATATGGTTATAGAGGATTGTACGAACGTAAGGAACTTTTTCTTGAAAGTATATCTCCGGCATTAAACAATCTGGAGTGGTTGCTTGATAACGTTGATTTACAAATTAAGCTTCCGGAACTAACCAGTGTATGGAATTACCTCTGTGAATCAGATTACATAAGACAACTGGCTAAAAAGCATTTATTATTGCATATAAATATAAATAGTTTTTCATACAAACGTGGAATTCCTTCAGATGATCCGGTAAACGGGGGCGGATTTGTATTCGATTGCAGATCGGTTCATAATCCGGGCCGTTATGAAAAATATAAGAATTTAACAGGCAAAAATACTGAGGTTCAACAGTTTCTGGATAATGAACCTGAAATGGAACAATTTATGAGCCATGTAATTGCTTTGGTTGATCAGTCTGTTAATAAATATCTTAATAAAGGGTTTACCAGTTTAATGATTAACTTTGGTTGTACCGGCGGGCAGCACCGTTCAGTATATTCGGCCGAACGATTGTATAAATACCTTATGAATAGTAAAAGAAGCAATGAAATGGTAATTACTGTTAAACACAGGGATTTGTAAATAATTTGAAAATGTGGAAATTTGAAAATTTGAAAATAATATGGCAACAAACTTAAAAAATTTATCCGATTACAATTTTGAAAGCGTTCCCTCAGCTGAAGGGTTCATATTTGGTATTGTAGTATCGGAGTGGCACCATGAAATTACTGATAGTTTGCTTCAGGGTGCAATAGATACATTATTGAATCATGGTGTTGATAAAGACGATATCATAGTAAAAAAAGTCCCCGGGAGTTTTGAGCTGTCAATAGGTTGCCAGTTCATGGCAGAATATACCACGGTGGATGCTATAATATGCCTGGGTGCGGTAATACGTGGTGAAACGCCTCATTTTGAATATGTTTGTCAGGGTGTCACCCAGGGAGTTACAACCGTTAGTCTTGAATATAATATTCCGGTAATATTTGGATTATTAACTACTGACAATTTTGAGCAGGCAAAGGAGCGTTCCGGGGGAAAACATGGTAATAAAGGCATTGAAGCAGCAGTTACTGCAATTAAAATGGCTGTTTTGCACGACGAGATGATTGAAGAGGACGAGGAGGAAGAGGAAGATATTTAGTACGTTTGGTGGCTATTTTATTAGAACCAAGAACCAGGAGCCAAGACAAGAGACAAGAGATAAAAGATGAAAGTGATTAAATGATTAAGTTGGAATGGTTTGACCAACAATATTCGTAATTATGAGAAAATTGAACATACGATTAATTTTTATTCTTTTATTTGGCAGCCTGAATGCCAATATCATTTTTGCCGGTAATACGGGTACTATTTCCGGTATAGTAGTTGACTCTACAGGTTTAGGTATCTCATGGGTAACAGTGGCAGTTAAGCAAGCTAAGCTGGCCGAATATTCTGATATAAAAGGAAATTTTACCATTACCAATGTTCCAGAAGGTGTAGATACTGTATTAGTTAGCTATATTGGGTTCCTGACACAAAATATTCCAGTTAATGTAAAGGCAGGGGAACGTATAAGAATAAGTGTTGTTTTAAGAAGAAATAAATGTTCATCATTCGATATAACAGAGTAGTATTCCTCCTGGGTATAATTCAAATCCGTTAGAAATTAATGGTTTAAAAATCCATGGAACTTATGGATTATACCAATTTGTTAAGCCATATAAAGATTTACTGGTTGATATTAACTCCCTCATAATAAGATTTGATTCATTAAATAATTTCAGTGTCCGTGCAGGTAATCATTGTGGTGGTAAATATTATTGCGATTCAAATAAAATAATATTCAAATGTACTTGTACTCAAAAATATAAAAGCAAGGAATTAAGAGAATTGTCTAAGTATTATAATAAAAATGGAAGTCAGCCATTTTACCCTGTTTCATATGCTAAAGTACATTCTAATTCTGTAACAGATAACATTTATTTAGATATTGTTAATACCTATACAAGAGCAGACTATACAAGAGAACGCTATAATGGTCGGTGGAGAAATGTTGGATTTATTGTTGATAAATTAGCTGCTGATAAATTAAAAATTAAAATAGTTTACACAAAATAGCCAATCTCATTCAAAATAATCTTATTTTGTAATTGGCTATTTTTGCCCAACGCTACAAAAATGTAAAGTTAGCTATATACGTTTAATTATTAATAACATACATTGAACATCTTCCCTTTTGTCCCAATGGATTTTAATTAGGTTAAAGGTGTTATAAAAACCCTTTAAAGGAAACTATCATATTATTTATGTCCTAGAAATAATAAAATTGATCAACAATTTATAATTGCTAATCAATTTATGCTTGTTTCAACTAATTATATAATTTATATTTGTTTAACACTATATTGGGAAACCTTTTAAAATATAAATCCAATAAAAGAAAGCCAACCAAAAATTATTAATTTCCTAAAATAACCAACATGTTAAAAAAAACTGTTATATCCTTAAGTTTTGCATTTTTAACGGCTGTCTTAAATGCTCAGGTATATGATACAGCAAATGTTATAACACCCGGGACATTAAATACAGTGGCTAAAGCTTATTTAACCACTGTCACTAATCTTACAGTTACAGGAACAATTGATGCCCGTGACTTTAAAACCATGAGAGACAGTATGCCTTTGTCTGTTCTTAATTTGAGCGGTGCTACAATTGCTGCATATACTGGGGAATATGGAACTCAGGATCCAAGTATTAATACATATCTTGCAAATGTAATCCCTCAATATGCTTTTTACGATCAAATTACATCTGTAGGCAAATCAAACTTGACTTCTATAATCTACCCAACAAATGTTAATTCAATTGGAGAGGATGCTTTTGTTGGGTGTAATGGTTTAACAGGTTCCTTAACCATTCCCTCTTCGGTTACTTCTATTGGAGTTGCGGCTTTTGGTAATTGTTCAGGTTTTACAGGTTTAACAATTCCATCTTCGGTTACTTCTATTGGAGCGAGTGTTTTTTCTGGTTGTTCAGGTTTAACAGGTTCATTAACAATACCTTCATCAGTTACTTCTATTGGATGGGAGGCTTTTTATGATTGTTCCGGATTAACAGGTTTAACAATTCCATCTTCGGTTACGTATATTGGAGAGTCGGCTTTTTTTGGTTGTTCTGGATTAATAGGTTCATTAACCATCCCTTCTTCGGTTACTTATATTGGAGAGGCTGCTTTTGAGGAATGTGAAGGATTTACATCCATTATATCATTAAACACTACGCCCTTAACAGGAAATGGAATGGGTAGTTATGCTTTCTACGGTGAAAGTAAGGTTAGTTTATATGTGCCTTATGGTTCAGTTAACGCATACAAAACAGCCCCGCAATGGAATAGTTTTAATGTTGTTGCATTTGTATCTATTTCTGCAAGTGCTGACACAGTAAAATCTGGTACATCAGTTACTTTTATGGCAGATACCGGATTAATTGGAATCCATCAAAAATTAGTATGGCAGGTAAATGGAAAAAATATGGGTTTAAATGCCAGTACGTTTAGTTATATTCCTGTAGATGGGGATACTGTTATTTGTAAAACTATCATATACAACGATACAGCAAAAAGCAATGCAATTGTGATGAGCGTAGAACCTGGAACAACTGTTTTATCGGTTTCATCAAATAATTTAAATGTTTCTAATGCATTAAATAGCCAAACATCCTTTACAATATATTCAAATTTTAAGTGGAATATAAGTAGCAAAGATAAATGGCTAACACCAAACATATCAAATGGTTATGATACGGCAATTATAACTTTAACAGCATTAACTAATCCAACTAATACAATAAGACTTGCTAAAGTTATTGTTTCTGAAATTGGTGTTCCTAATGATACCTTATTCGTTACTCAGGCTGCAGGACAAGCAACCTTATCAGTTTCAAAAGACACCCTGGATATTTCCGCATTTACTAATAACAATAGATCTTTTAATGTTTATTCCAATGAATCATGGACTGTAACAACTAGCAAAACACAAACATGGCTAACACTTAGCGTTACATCCGGTTCTGATAGTACTTCTATTTCCTTAACCGCAGCAGTTAATCCTACAATTAATCAGAGAATTGATACAATTGTCTTGTCGGCTGCAGGAGTGAATTCTGATACAATAATTATTAGCCAGTCTGCATGGGTTCCAACTTTATCAGTTTCAACAAACATATTAAATGTCTCTGATACCGACAAAAGCTTTGCAAACTTTAATATACATTCAAACGTAAGCTGGAACATTAAAAATATTCATCCATGGATTACCCCAAATATTTCTTCCGGTTCCGATACTGCTGAAATAATATTAACAGCATCATCCAATCCTGATGCTAAAATAAGAACTGACACATTAATAGTCACAGCTATTGGAGTTGATCCTCAAATTATCATTGTAATGCAGGATGCTAACCCTGCGACAAATGTCTTGTCTTTTGAAAATTCCGGTATTAAACTATATCCGGTACCAGTTATTAATATGTTAAATGTATCCTTACCATTTACTCTTAATAACACTATTTTATTAATATACAACATTAACGGAGTAGAAATATACTCAACAAATATAACAGATAGTATTACCGAAATTGATATGAGCAATTTTTCTCCAGGTATTTATTTCATTAAAATAAATACACCGGATAATGGTATTTTAATAAGAAAAATTCTCAAGCTTTAATATTAATTTAACAATAAAATATCAAGTAAAATATTCTGAAGCAATCAATTGCAATGGAAACAGCCAATTTAATGTATTTAGCCGGTTTGTTACGAATACACATAAAAAAAGCACCTCTAATGATTATTTATTAGAGGTACCTTTAACTATTTAACATTAACAGGTTAATTGGTTAACTAGTTCTTTATCAATTTCCCAACATAGGAAGTGGATGAACCTGAAGCTTTAATTATATAAATTCCACTTGGGTAACCAGAAATATCAAGATTTGTATTGTTCTGACAATTTTGTACTTCTTTTATCAGGCTGCCAGACATATTATATACCAAAATAATATATGTATCTGTTGAGTTATTGGATACAGTGAAAGTTCCATTTGTAGGGTTCGGGTAAATTCTAACAATTGGAGCTATTTTAGTAACAGGTGCAGGTGTTTTAACATTTGAGGTATCTTTAGTAATTTTAAGATCCTGTACTTCATTTTGTGAAGAACCCCCAGAACTAAGGTTATTGAATCCATTCAGATCTATATAATACCCAGGAACACTACTCCCATTAATTGTAGGACTTGCTTGAACTGGATTTGTTCCAGAATTATATTCCATCTTTACTGGTCCTCCTAAATAAACCTCCATAGCAGAAGTTCCAGCTGCTATTGAATTTGCTCCATTACCAACACCTGGGTAAGAGTCTTCCCAAGAATTATAATAGGGGCCAAATTTAGGCGTAGTTCCATTATAATAAATATTATTTATTGAATCATATGATGCCGTCTGTAATCCCTGTATATTGTACCATAGATTAGTTACACCATTAACAGTAACCCAAAGTTGATAACTTCCTCCTTTACTACCCTTGGGAGTATTATCCCAAATGACATGTTCTACAAAATCCATCCATTGATTTTGACCTGTTTGATTTTTACCTGCGACAAGATGCCCATAAGGTAAGGTATCTGCACATGCAATACAATCATTCAGAGTACTATATGTATTACAATTTCCTGGAATGTAATAACCAAAACCTTGCACTGAGTTTCCTTTAGTCCAATTTTGAAGCACTAAAATATTCCCCCATTTAGCCTCAAGCATCAGACATAATTGAGGAGTGTTGGCAACAGCAGGGCATGGCATATACTGATGCCATACACATTCAGCACCATTTGTACTTTGTGTTGCTTGATCCATAAAATTATTTTTTGAAGGAAAATAATAACTCCAGCTAAGCCAGATTTCACAGGGAGGTGCATAAAGTGTATCACCATAATACCAACCTGGCTCCAGGTCTACTTCAGCACGATAATTAGTAATTGAATTGGCTTTATCCCAATTAGGCGCAGCAGGCGTATCAGGTTCCACTATTTGATGAAGAGATGCTTGTCCTGAATATCTTTCAAGAGTAGTGTCAACTTCACTAGTACCATCAAAAACCTGATTTACATCCCAACCTGTAGAACCACCAAAAGTAAAAGGTGGATTACTTTGTGATCCATTAGTATTAAGAGATATAGCTGGAGCATTACCGTGGCAACAAGTATCCCAATAAGCTTCTTGATATTTTCCAACTTTATTCCAAGACCAAATATAAATATTAACAGTAAATAATGTACTTACTGAACAACCACCTAATGTATAGGTTATGGTGGTAATTCCGACAGATTTTGGTGTCACCAAACCTGAAGATGGATTTACAGTAGCAACTCCTTGATTTGAGCTACTCCATGAACCTCCTGTAGGAGCGCCAGTTAATGTTGTTGGAGGTCCTACAATTACATTTGTCGTTCCTGTTATTGTTGGTATCGGGTTGATTGTTGCAACAACAGCTGTACGTGCCGCCGTGATACATCCCCCGCTGGTTGCATCTACATAATAGGTCATTGTGCTCTCAATTACAGGTGTGGTAAAGCTTGTGCCTGTGCCAAGCGATACACCTCCGGTGGCTGCCGCCCACCATTTGATAGTCCCGCTGCTGGACGTGGCCCCAAGGGTTACCGTTCCCGGGCCGCAATTACTGCCCGATGTGGTTCCGGTTATTGTTGGTATCGGGTTTACTGTTACAGATAATGCCGGTGAAGAGCTTGAATTACATAAATTAATAGCAGCTGTAACTGAAACTTTACCATTATTTGACCCAACTGTTGCTTGGATTGAATCCTTAGTTGAGCTTCCACTCCATCCTGAAGGCAAAATCCATTTATACGATGTAGCTCCTGTGACTGGTGAAACACTATAGGAATGTAATGTTCCCGCACAAACTGCTGTATTTCCGGAAACTGTGTCTGGTTGTGCCGGAGTTGGGTTTACTGTTACTGAAATAGCTTCTGCAGATATTAATCCACCCCCGGCATTTATGGCTGAAACTGTAACATCACCACTATTTGACCCAACTGTTGCTTGGATTGAATCTTTGGTTGAGTTGCCACTCCATCCTGAAGGCAAAGTCCACGTATACGAAGCTCCTGTAACTGCTGAAATACCATAAGTTTGTGATGTACCTTGACAAACAGATATAGAGCCGGTGACAGATGTACCAACTACTTCTGCAGTAAGTGCATTACTACCTGTTGATGAAAAAGAAAATCCGGAAGCCAATGTTACTGTATTAGTCGCTAGTTCAAATATAGTTCCAGTTCCTGTTACCGGAGAATTCAATGTAAGTTGTGATTGTATTGGTTGTCCATTTAAAAATTTGATGGACATAATAATGCCAGTCAAACAAAATAATATTGTTTTGTATAATTTATTCATAATATATTCATATTAATATCATTTTTTAAATTATATTTTTTAAATTTATGTATATTTTTAGTGTCGGTTTATTTTTTCTGCAAAGCCGCAACTGCAGCCTGTAAACTGGTAATTGTTGTTTGTAAACTTGTGACAGAAGATTGTAAATTTGTAATAGTTATATTCTGTTCTTTAACTGCTTCAACTAAAATAGGAATTAATCCTATATAATCAAGGCTTAATATTCCATTATTGTCAGTGTATACCAAATTTGGGTATATTTTCATAACATCCTGAGCCAAAAGTCCGTAATGGGTTCTGTTCATAATTGCAGTGTCAATAGAGGTATTTGGTAACTTATTTTTTGAAGAATCTTGATTTGCTATGGAAGTCGTGGGCAAAGTAGATTGACTTTTTCCATTCACATTATTTGAATTAGAAGTCGTAGTACTATTTGGTTTAATATTATAAGACACTCCTTGTAATTTTAACAATGAAGGAATTGTTGTTGATAAATTTTGAATATTTGTTTTTAGCGTTGAATCGGATGATTGAATAAATGTTCCTACACGTAATGAATTAGCAGGACCAGCGCCCAAATCAAGTGTGTAATAAGCAAAAGGAACTCCAATTCCTACAAAACCTGAACCACCCTCAATAATCATTCGTTGTGTATTAGCTGTGTTAAATTGCAAGTTATAATCAGTGCCACTCGAACTTACATAAGCACATAATGGTTCGTTATATAATGTTAACGGTTCATTTAAAATAAATCCATTTGCAATATTAGAATATACATGGCACCATCCTGTATTTTGAGGTCCAATAGTCATTGTACCATTTCCTGTATTAATGTTAAGTGCACCAGATACATTTCCCTGAACACTTCCATAAACAGTTAACGTCTGTGGAGGAGTGGTGGAAGTTCCACCAATTCCAATATTGTTATTTGATCCGACTATTAATTGTGCGTGGGAAATAAGAAGATGAACGAAAATAAATAATACGATTAAATGTAGCTTTTTCATAGAGTTTAGTTTTGGTTATTTAAATAATTAATTTATAGGTCTATATATAAAGTATAGATATGCAAATTAAAGTGATTCTAATTAAAAAAATTCCATTCAGCAGATTCAATATTAGGGTTAACTTTATAAACAGATATTCTTTATAACATTTACCCAACAAATATATCAGATGCATTTATAAAAACAAAATTTTACTTGCATTATTTTATAATTATCAGATAGATACATAACTGTGTCATTTCAACCAAATATTACAATAACGTATATCAAAATAACCAAACTTTAATTATTTTAATTTGTGTAATAAACATTTACCTAATAAATATTTTCTTAATTTTATTTTTCTTCATCCAGTTGCAAAAAGTCGGTTCGGTAACATTATACTTTCTTGCTATGAATTTTTGAGTCGATCCATTATTTAACAATGCTTCAATATCAATTCTAAATACATCCAGCTTGCTCTTACCCGGGCCTTTTGGCCTGCCTAATCGCATACCGGATAGTTTTCTTGCCTGGAGTGCTTCCCGTGTCCGTTTACTTATCAGGTCCCTTTCAATTTCCGCAGCCATGGAAAAAACCATGGCCATCACTTTACTCTGGATGGAATCGTCCAGTTGCCAGTTCCCTTTTACAGTGTAGATCCTGATTCCCTTGTCCAGGGCGATGGAAATGATTTCCATGCATTCCAGCATGCTCCTTCCAAGCCTCGAGAACTCGCTCAATAAAATAGTATCCCCATCCTCTAATTCCTCCAACAACGGGGCAATTTTCCTCTGTTTCCAGGATATTTTCCCGGAAACTTTTTCCTGGATAAATTCTACCTGTCCTAAATTCCTGTCGTTTGCCAAGTGAAGAATGTCGGCTTTGTTTTTCTCGAGATCCTGATCAAGAGTTGACACTCTTAAATAGGCAATTTTTCTTGGCATATTTAAAGTATTAGACGAAATAGCGATTTTTGGTGTTATTATTTAATAATAGATGAACGAATTTAACATATTTTTATCTAATTATAATTACCGTGTATAGGATCGTTTATATTATATTTTTAAAAATTATCATCCTTTGAATTCGAGACGCCTTTCAATACTACCTGCCAAGGAAGTTGATACCTTGTTTGGCTTGCCTCGCTTTTCTGTTGACGAGCGATGCTTGTATTTTGAATTAAGCCCGGCCGAGAGCGAAGTCGTCGCTAATATCCGTACTTTTTCAGTCGCGGTATATTTCATTTTACAACTTGGTTATTTCAAGGCAAAACAACAGTTTTACGATTTTGAACAGGAAGAAGTACTGCCAGATCTGGATTATATTGTTGATATACATTTCCCTGGCAGGTACACGCACGATCTTAAATTTCCTTCCCGGCCTGTACACGACGAGCAACAAGAAACGATACTTGAACTGTTCAACTATCAACAGAATAACAGTCAAGTCAAGAGTGAACTTGAATTGAAAGCCCAGCGAGCCGCCAAGCTTTCTACACATCCCGGTTTCATTTTTCGCGAGTTGATGCAGTATCTCTCCCAGCTGAGAGTGGTAGCTCCCGGTTACAGGTTCATGCAGGAGATGATTGGCAGGGTAGTAGCCTCCGAGAAAAAGCGTATTTCAACATTATTAAGTGAAATGCTGACAGCTGAAATCGAAGCGCGCCTTGAAATGATGTTACAAGCCGATGAAAGCATGTATCTCGTCAGCATGCTCAAGCACGAGGCAAAGGATTTCAGTTACAAGGAGCTCCGGCAGGAAGTTGAACGCCGGAACTTCTTGCTGCCACTACATGAATTTGCTCGAGTCTTTCTCGATACCGCTGGATTATCTCCTGAAAGCGGCAAATATTACGCTTCCATGGTGTTATTCTATAACGTGTACAAGCTACAACGCATGCAGGATACCACCACGTGGGTGTATTTATTGTGTTTCGCGTATCATCGTTTCCGGCAAATCAATGACAATATCATTGAAGCATTTATTCACCTGGTCACCCAGTACGAGAAACTGGCTAAACAGTCTGCAGGGGAAGCCGTTAAACAGGCCACGATTAATGCCACCGGGAATCTCCAGGCGGCAGGGTCAATTCTCAAACTATTCGTGGATGCCTCCATTTCTAACGATACTCCATTCGTGAAAGTGAAAGAGCAGGCATTCAAGATGCTCGATCCCGAATACTTCCCCCTGGTAGCTGATTTCATGCGTAATGTCGCTTTTGATAAAACTGCCTTTGAATGGGATTATTACTCGAAGCTCTCGAACAAGTTCAAGCTTAACCTGCGTCACTTGTTTTGTTGCATTTCATTCGCCGGCCGGATCGAGGATGCTCCCTTGCTGGATGCTGTAGTTTTCCTGCAGGATCTCCTGCGAAGCGGGAATTCACCCAGGCAAATCGCCAGTTCTGATTTCCCCGTTTCAGTGATACCAAGGAACTTGAAAGGTTACTTGCATGATACTACCACCACAGGGCATAAAAAGATGATACTTAACGTGGATCGATATGAATTCCTGGTTTATAAGCTTTCGAGAAACGCGTTGGAAGCAGGTGACGTTTTCGTCCAGGACAGTAACGAGTTTCGCAGGTTTGAAGATGATTTGATAAGTGATAAACGATGGGAAAACAAGGAAGCAGTGTTGCGAGAGATCGGGTTACCCGTGTTGTCTTCCTCGATCAGGGATGTACTATCAACACTCGAGAAAATGTTGGAAGAAAGGTATCTTTTAGTAAATCAACGGATATCAAACGGGCTCAACAAGCATATCGTTATAAAAGGCAGTAATGAAAAACGTAAATGGAAATTGCTTTATCCCGTGGGGGAGGATGAAATCAATCACCCGTTTTATGACAAGTTACCCGGTATCAGCATTACCGACCTGATGTGGTTCGTTGTTGAACAAACGGGGTTTCTCGATTCTTTCACCCATGCCCTGGACAGGTACGTTAAACATGATCTCGAACCTCGAGAAATACTTGCTTGTATAGTAGCGATGGGAACTAACATGGGGCTGGGTCACATGGCGGAAGTTTCCGGGATAAGTAATTCGTCATTAATGACAACATCGCGTAATTACCTGCGCTTGGAAACGCTTCATGATGCTAATGATGCGATATCTAACGCTATCGCTGCCCTACCCATCTTCCCGGTTTATAACATTGACGATATCATCCATTCCAGTAGCGATGGACAACACCAGGAAACGCAGATCGACACGATCAATGCTCGTCATTCACCTAAATTTTTCGGGTTAGGAAAAGGCGTGAATTCTTATACATTAGTAGCCAATCATATCCCGATCAATGCAAAGATTATTGGAGCTCACGAGCACGAGAGCCATTACGTTTTTGACATACTGTACAACAATACCTCGGACATTAAACCAATTCAACATTCGACTGATACTCATGGTACTAACCATGTTAATTTCTGGATCCTGTATGCTTTTGGCTATCGATTTGTTCCCAGGTATCGTGATTTTTACAAGAAAATCAATTCCCTGGTCGGGTTCCAGCTCCAAATCATTATCGAAATTTCATTTTAAAACCAACTCGAAAAGTTTACGAGGACCTGGTAGAAAAAGAAGGAGCCAACATACAACGAATCATGGTTTCCCTGGCGCAGAAGGACGTCACCCAGGCAACGATTGTTCGCAAGTTGAGTAGTTTTGTTCGCCAGAACCAAACCAAGAAGGCCTTGTGGGAATTGGATAACATTTGCCAGTCGATATATACTCTCGATTTCATTGATGACGTTTCCTTGCGACAGAGTGTACAAAAGGCTTTGAACAGGGGCGAAGCTTATCATCGTTTCATACGTGCAATAGCTTTCGTCAACGGTGGAAAATTACGGGTAAAGAGTGAAACAGAGCAACAGATTTGGAGCGAATGCACGAGGTTAATTGCCAATGCAATTATTTATTACAACACGGTACTCTTATCCCGGGTTTATGAACAAAGATTAAAGGCTAATGATAAAGAAGCTTTGGAAATTATAAAGGGTATCTCACCAGTGGCTTGGCAACATATTAACCTGTACGGGACATTTGAGTTTACCAAGTCGCAAACAAAGGTTGACATCGATAATCTTGCGGCTCAATTTGATGAAGAATTCTGGGAAAATGTCTTGAAAGATGCTGATAATAAGGCTGATTTTGGCTAACTTTACATTTTTGTAGCGTTGGGCAAAAATAGCCTAATTGGCAATATTTTATATAAGGATGATAATTTTATTTGTGTAAAGAGATTTCTCGCTTTGCTCGATATGTCTTCGAGCGAAGCGAGAAATCTAAAAAAAATATCTTTCATCTTTCATCTTTTGTCCTGGTTCCTGGCTCTTGGCTCTTGGTTCTATTATTAATAAATCTTACAAAGACTCATCAATAGTTTTCGCTTTTTCCCAGAATACATTCATCTCGTCGAGGGTCATTTCCTGAAGTGACTTTCCTTTTTTAATGGTTTGTTCTTCAAGATAATTAAAACGTTTAATAAATTTATTGTTTGTCCGTTCCAGGGCCATTTCCGGATCGATATCATAAAGCCTTGCAGCATTTACAAGAGAAAAAAGTACATCGCCAAATTCCGACTCCATCTTCGCCTTATCCTGATAGTCAATTTCAGTCTGAAGTTCGGAAATTTCTTCTTTCACTTTGTCCCATATTTGCCTGGGTTCATCCCAATCAAAACCGACAGAGCGGACTTTATCCTGGATACGTAATGCTTTTGCCAATGGTGGCAAGGATTTGGGGACACCTGCCAGGACAGAGCGGTTACCTTCTTTAATTTTCAAGCTTTCCCAGTTATTTTTTACCTCCTTGTCATCCTTAACCTTTATTTCGCCAAATACATGCGGATGACGGAATATAAGCTTATCGCACAAAGAGTTTATCACATCTGTAATATCGAAATCCTTGTTTTCAGAAGCTATCCTGGAATAAAATACTATGTGTAGCAAAATATCTCCCAATTCTTTCTTAATATCGGTAATATTATTTTCTGCAATAGCTTCGGCCAATTCATATGTCTCTTCTATTGTAAGCTGACGCAGGCTTTCAATCGTCTGTTTCCGGTCCCACGGGCATTTTTCCCTTAGTTCGTCCATTATGTTTATTAACCGTTCAAATGCTTTTAATTTTTCTTCCATGGATCAGGATTTATCAGGATTAATAGGATAAATAGGATTAATAGGTGTTTAAACAAAGATAATTTTTTTTACTACTATTGAGTATAATGTGAAAAAATAAAAATCAAGTTTATATAACTAACTTTACTAAAAAAAATAAATTGTCGGGATTAACCATATACAGAGCATCAGCGGGTTCGGGAAAAACATTTGCTATAATCAGGGAATATATCAAACTGTTATTTTCAGATGCCGATAACTATCGGCGGATTCTCGGTGTTACTTTTACCAATAAAGCAACGGCAGAAATGAAAGGTCGTATTCTGGCCGAACTTAATAATTTATCAAAAGGTTTAAAATCAGATTACGCCCCGGGATTAATGGCAGACTATAATTTGACAGAACAAGCTGTTCAATCCAGGGCATCATACATTCTATCAAAGATTATTCACGATTACTCACATTTTACAATACTCACAATAGATAGTTTTTTTCAACGCATATTAAGGGTATTCGCCCGTGAAGCAGGATTTTATAAGGGTTTCGATATTGAAACCGATCAGGATAAAATTCTTAACGTGGCAATTGATCAGATGATTTATGAACTCGACTCAAATCCGGCATTGAAAGATTGGCTGGTCCGTTTTGCTGAAGTCCGCATCCTTGAAGGTGCCAATTGGAATGTTAATCGTGATATTGAATTTTTAGGCAAAGAAGTGTTTAAGGAAAAATTTAGTGAATTAGGCAGTAACCTTATTGAAAAAATGACTGATAAAGATTTTCTTGATGGTTTTGTTATATCATTACAGGATATTACGACTAATTTTGAAACTGAACTGCGCCGAAAAGGGAAAGATGCTTTAGGCTTGATATATAAGTATAATCTGGTAAATGATGATTTTAAAGGTAAATCCCGGTCGATAGGTAAATTCTTTGAAAATATTTCATTAGGGGAAAAGTATAATGGTTGGGAAATTTCAAAAACTATTTATAATCATTTTAATAACCCCGATCAATGGTTAGGTACAAATACATTAAAAAATAAGGATATTCAGAAAGCCTATAATGATGGGCTAAATCAGATATTAGGAGATATTATTGATTTGTCACATACTGATTATCCAATTTACCAGTCGGCAATCGAAGTGCAAAAAAATATTTATATGTTAGGTGTGGTTTCGGATTTGCTTAGAAATATCCGGAATTATGCTTCTGAAAAAAATATTTTTATGATTTCCGATGCAGCAAGGTTACTTAACAAACTTCTTGGAGATTCTGATACTCCTTTCGTATATGAACGCACGGGTAGTTTTATCAGGCATTTCATGATTGATGAGTTTCAGGATACTTCAAAATTACAATGGCTAAACTTCAAACCACTTATGTTAAATAGCCTTTCTGAAGGTTATTCAAATTGGGTTGTGGGTGATGTTAAGCAATCAATATATCGCTGGCGTAACAGTGACTGGACAATTCTTTCCAATAAAATTTTTTCTGATCTCAGCCCATTTGATATAGAGGAAAAACCTTTAGATTATAATTGGAGAAGTTGCTATCGGATAGTTAGCTTTAATAATACATTTTTTAATAATGCGGTAAATATTTTATTAAACGAATTCAGATCAGTAACTGAAACTCCTGAAGACATAAATACTACAGATTTTGAAAAATTACTATCTGATGCATATAATAATTTTAGTCAGCTAGTACCCATCAGTAAAAATAAAGTTGACGGCCTGGTAAAGATTGAATTTTTGCCTAAGGACAATGATAATGGCCTTAGTTTTCATGATCAGGCTTTAAAAAGGCTGTCATTAATAATTGAACAACTCCAGGATAATGGCTTTCGCTTAAGTGATATAGCCATATTGGTCCGCACAAGAAATGAAGGGAATAAGGTGTCGGAATATCTTTTACAATATCAGAAATATCAAAAACAGTACCGCTATGATGTAATTTCGAACGATTCCTTATTATTAAAAAATTCAGAAGTAGTTAAATGGATTATTTCTGTATATAAGTACATTACACAACCAGATGATCGTCTCAACAGGAAATTTTTATTTTACGAATATTCAAGGTATATTAATAGTGAATATATAAACAAGGATCTGCACGATTGTTTCAGTGTAAGTGGAATTGATTTTAATATAAAAGAGATAGATGAATTTTTTAAATTAAAAAATCTTAGAAAATATTCTGTCTTTGAACTTTCAAACAAAATAATTCAACACTTCCGGTTGTCAGAACTTAAAGGAGAGTTGCCATTTATTCTGGCCTTTCAGGATATGTTGCAGGAATATTCGCGTAAGAGCCCTGTAGATATTAATTCTTTCCTGCAATGGTGGAACGAAAACTATGATAAAATTGTAATTAACATGCCTCAAAACCAGGATGCCATCCGTTTAATGACTTTCCACACTGCCAAAGGACTGGAATTTAAAATAGTTATTATTCCATTTGCAGACTGGACAATTATGAAATCAGGTTTTAACACTGATATTTTGTGGTGCAGTCCCCAGTTAAAACCATTTAATGAATTAGAATTAATTCCGGTTAATATTTCAAAAGGATTACAAAATACTATATTTTACAAGGATTATTTTAGGGAAAAAGCTCTTGCTTATATTGATAATTTAAACCTTTTATATGTTGCTTTTACACGGGCAATTGATGGCCTGTATGTTTTTGTACCGGAATTTGCCAAAGAATCAGTAAATAATAATATTGGCAGCCTCATTACACTATCAGTTAAAGACGCATCTGTTAATTCTAAGGATAAAGATTTTCCGGTAATTAATTTATCTGATTACCTTAACGAAGCTACAAATACTTTTTTGTACGGAACTCTTAACACAAAGCCAGTTGATTATCCACAATCAAACGAAAATATTTCCCTTGAACAGATCCAATATATTGCACATGACATAACTTCAACTGCAATGCAGGTTATACAGGCGGATGATTATCTGATTGAGGATGATACTTTACTTGCCACAAAAATAAATTCAGGTAAGGTGATGCATGAAATTTTTCAAAGAATAAAGTCGCCGGATGATGTTGATAATGCATTACTTGCTATGCAGTTTGAAGGAAAAATATCTGAATCGGATGTTTTGGAACTAAATACATCAATAAATAATTTATTAAAGAAAAAAATGATTCAGCCCTGGTTCACTGCAGAATGGGATATTTATACCGAGGCTTGTATTCTTTTGGAAGACGGATCAACGTTGCGTCCCGACCGTGTTTTAATTAAGAAAAACAAAGCCGTTGTTATCGATTATAAATTTGGCAGAGTTGAAAATGATTCTCATAAAAAGCAAGTCAGAAATTATATGAAATATCTCCGGCAAATGAATTATGAGGATATTGAAGGGTTTGTTTGGTATGTAACATTAGATATTGTGGTACCGGTAGAATTAATTTGAAAATGTGCTAATTTGAAAATTTGAAAATGATGACAGAATACTGATTACTGATTAGAAATTGGGTTTATGAGATTTATAAGGTTTATAATGTTTATATAATTATATTATTGGAAATTTTTGTTAATAAAAATTTAATAAACCGTATAAACTTTTTATAAACTTTATAAACAAAATATGCTAACAACTAACAACTATATTGTTGTATAGTGGTACTAATAGTCAAGAACAATATTATTTTGAAATGGAATACTTATGGGGCCATCACCGTCGGTTTAACAGTTATACTGAATTTTTTCGTAAAGAATTTGGAAATCGTGTACAGAAAGTATCCATTGATGCCGGGTTTACATGCCCTAACCGTGACGGGACTTTAGGAACCGGCGGATGCACATATTGTAATAATAATGCATTTAACCCGTCTTATTGTTTGCCACAAAAGGGAGTTACAAAACAAATTGAAGACGGAATTGAATTTCATGCAAACAGGTACCGGCATGCAACTAAATTTTTAGCCTACTTTCAGGCCTATTCCAACACTTATGCACCAACTGGAAAACTTAAGGAATTATTTAAAGAAGCTCTTTCAGTACCAGGTATAATAGGACTGGTTATTGGAACCAGGCCTGATTGTGTTGACGAAGAAAAACTGGATTATTTAAAAGAATTATCCAACAAATACTATATTATGATTGAATATGGTATTGAAACATGTAATAATCGTGTTCTTAAACAAATTAACCGCGGACATACTTTTGAGGACAGTGTTGAAGCCATCCGGAATACTGTTGCTAAAGGGATTAAAACAGGAGCACATTTCATATTTGGCCTTCCGGGGGAAACCCGTGAAGAAATGCTGGATCAGGTAAATAAGATTAACCGTTTACCTTTAAACAATGTCAAATTTCATCAGTTACAGATAGTTAAAAATACTGAAATGGCTGAACAATACAGAAAGAACCCTGATCATTTTAAGCTTTTTGCAATGGATGAATATATAGAGTTTTTTATTTTATTTTTGGAAAGGTTAAATCCTGCTTTTGTAATTGAGAGGTTCACTGCTGAAGTACCGCCACGTTTTCTTGAAGGTCCGGGCTGGGGATTACTCCGTACAAACCATTTGCTGAATTTGTTTGAAAAGCGCCTGGAAGAAAAAGACAGCTGGCAGGGAAAATATTTTAAAGGTTAAGATAATATTAAGTTTTGCAAAGGATTTATCCCTATTCGGATTTTTTTTGTTTATTTGTGAAATAAGTAGAGAAGTAAAAAGTAGGAAAGTGGTAATATGGGACATTCTGTACCCTAACAACTAACAACTAACAACTAATTTATGGGAAAGGTCTTAATAATAGGAGCAGGAGGTGTAGGTACCGTAGTAGTTCATAAAATTGCACAGAATACTGATATTTTTACTGATATTTTGCTTGCCAGCCGGACAAAATCTTCATGCGATAAGATTGCAGGAACTATTGGCAATAACCGAATAAAAACAGCTTATGTTGATGCAGATAATGTAAACGAACTGGTAACCCTTATAAATAAATTTAAGCCTGAAATAGTTGTTAATGTTGCCTTGCCATATCAGGACCTTTCGATTATGGATGCCTGTCTGGAAACAAAAGTAAGTTATCTTGATACGGCAAATTACGAACCTAAAGACGAAGCTAAATTCGAATACAAATGGCAATGGGCTTATCATGAACGTTTTAAAGCTGCCGGAATAACAGCCATACTTGGATGTGGGTTCGATCCCGGAGTATCTGGCGTTTACACGGCTTTTGCAGCCAAACATCATTTTGATGAAATTAAATATCTGGATATTGTAGATTGTAATGCCGGCAATCATGGCAAGGCTTTTGCCACTAACTTTAACCCTGAAATAAATATCCGTGAGGTTACACAAAAAGGTAAATATTGGGAAAACGGGCATTGGATTGAAACAGAACCGCATGAAATTCATCAACCTCTGAATTACCCTGAAATAGGGCCAAAAGAATCGTACCTGATTTATCACGAAGAGCTTGAATCGCTGGTTAAACATTATCCTTCGCTAATGAGAGCACGATTCTGGATGACATTTGGCCAGGAATATTTAACTCATTTAAGGGTGATACAAAATATTGGTATGGCAAGGATTGACCCTGTGTTATATAATGGTGTCGAAATAATCCCGATTCAGTTTTTAAAAGCCGTTTTACCTAATCCTGTTGACCTGGGCGTAAATTATAAAGGATTCACCTCCATTGGTTGCCGTATAAGAGGATTAAAAAATGGCAAGGAAAAAACTTATTATGTTTATAACAATAGCAGCCATGAAGCAGCCTATAAAGAGACAGGCACACAGGCGGTAAGTTACACTACCGGGGTTCCTGCTATGATTGGGGCCATGATGTTTATAAAAGGTACCTGGAAAAGGCCAGGCGTTTATAATGTAGAAGAATTCGACCCCGACCCGTTTATGGAAGCTTTAAATAAGTTTGGACTACCTTATCATGAACAACATGACATAAACCTCGAAGTATAACAGAGTTTGGATTATAAAATCACTATTGTCCGATAAAAAAAATAGAAAGGATTTTCTGCAATGCTTTATTCCAATTCGGTGGCTTCGACAGGCTCAGCCACCGGGCAACATGATTAGTTTCCTGTGGCTGAGCCTGTCGAAGCCACCTGTTTTGAAAGAGGCTTACTTTTAAAAAAAAGCAAAACAATTATATACTGTTATTGATTATCAAGCATTTTTGAAAATTAAATATGGAATTTAAACATATATCGGACAATAATGTTATAAAATAGTTAATTAGTAATTAAAGATTAATTTGTTTCGCCACTAAATATATTTTTAAGCCCTAAAATAAAAGCATTAATCCCTTTTATTTGATCTAGACTTATATTGGGAATAATTTTACAAAAATTATTAATGATGAAAGTCTTATTAGTATACCCAAAATACCCCGATACCTATTGGAGCTTTAAGCATGCCCTGAAGTTTATTTCAAAAGAAGCAGCAATTATACCTTTAGGTTTGGTGACAATAGCATCTTTACTCCCTGAAGAATGGGAAAGGAAACTTACAGATCTTAATGTTGCAGAATTGAAGGATAAGGATATACGTTGGGCTGATTTTATCTTTATTAGTGCGATGTCAGTCCAAAGTAAATCTGTAAAACAAATTATAAACAGATGTAAGCAGCATCATACACGAATTGTGGCTGGTGGCCCATTATTTACTGAAGAATTTGAACAATATCCTGAAATTGATCATTTAATTCTTAATGAGGCAGAACTTACCCTGCCATTGTTTTTAGAAGATTTAAAAAATGGAGTTCCAAAAAGAATTTATGAATCAGATCAATTTGCAGAAATAACAAATACACCAATACCTGAATATTCACTGTTAAAACTTAACAAATATGCATCGGTTGCTATCCAGTATTCAAGAGGATGTCCGTTTGACTGTGAATTTTGTGATATTACTGCATTATTTGGGCACAAAGTTCGTACAAAAACTGCTGATCAATTAATTTCCGAACTTAACTGTCTTTTAAATATCGGGTGGAAAGGCAGTGTGTTTTTCGTGGATGATAATTTTATTGGCCATAAACATAAATTGAAAACTGAGATTCTTCCAAAAATAATTCATTGGATGAAATCGAACAATTACCCGTTTGTTTTTACCACGGAAGCTTCAATAAATCTGTCGGACGATAATGAATTAATGGAAATGATGGTATCAGCCGGTTTTAATAAAGTTTTTGTTGGTATAGAAACACCTGAAGAGCTTTGCCTAACAGAGTGCAATAAACTTCAAAATAATAACCGTGATCTTATAGATTGCGTAAATACTATTCAAAAGTTTGGAATGGAAGTTACAGCCGGCTTTATTGTTGGTTTTGACAACGATCCGCCAAATATTTTTCAGCGTCAGATTGACTTTATTCAAAAGAGCGGTATTATTTCAGCAATGGTTGGGTTACTTAATGCGCCGAGGCTTTCAAAATTATACATGCGATTAAAAAAGGAAGGCAGAATTCTTGACAAATCTTCCGGTGACAATACTGATTACTCAATGAATTTTGTACCTGTCATGGACAAAGATCAATTACTAAAAGGATACCAAAAAATTATCCACGAAATTTATTCGAGTAAATCGTATTATACGAGAGTTAAACTCTTTTTAAAAAGCTATAAACCTCCTTACAAATCACAGAAATATTTTAATTTTAATGAGTTAATAGCATTTTTTAAATCAGTATTTGTATTAGGTATAATAATGAAAAATCGTCAATATTACTGGAAACTCTTGTTTTGGAGTTTGACAAGAAAACCCGGATCATTTGTGTTGGCAGTTACGTATAGTATTTATGGATATCATTTCAGAAAAGTATTCAGGGATATTAGTTAGTGCATAGTGCATAGTGATTAGTGCTTAGTTCTGAAACATGCAAGCAGTTATAACCAATTTATGGTAATCAATTCCTTTTTTGAGTTGCTGAAAAATATTTTACTTTAAAGGCAATTTTCTTGTTCTGTTATGAACAAAATATTGGTAACTATGGTGCATTTTCTTATAATAAATCGCAAATTAATCAAGTAATTCAATACATATTAGCACAAGAATATCACCATAAGTAAAAATCATTCATAGAAGAATACAAAGAGTTTTTAAATACATTTGAAATTGAATTTGATGAAAGGTTCATTTTTAAAACGATAGAATACTAAATTTATATTTAGTGCCTAACGGCACTATAAGGATTCTTGATATATTTTTCTACCGATATCTTGTCCCTAAAGGGACAATATGAGAATTAGTTTGTCCTTCAAAGAAATATTAATTAAATTATCTAAAGAATTTTTTCCCTAAATTTGCTTTAATTGTATTCAGAATTATTCACTAGGGCCGGTATTAATTTCCAATTATGTATTACTTCGGATAGGACTAAATTTGAATTTGATAAGGACTTTTCTTCACCCAGGTTTTTAACCAATTATCTTTTTTATTTTCCATCCACCCAACATTATTTATCACCAGAAAATGTCCTGTTGAGGTATCCAATGATCCCATATTGTTTTACTAACAATTACTGCCTTATTATCGATAAAAATTCGACTAATTTAACCGGTGACGATAATCAAGAGGTAAAATTTATACCTCCATTTGATTATACATCTTCATCAGATGTGTTAAATGTGGAAATAAAGATTAATAATAATTTTGACAGTATTAATTTCAAAATAGATGATACCTTAAAAGGATATGTCGCAGTTAATATTCAGCCATATTATGCTATATTAAACAACGATAAAAAATATCAGTTGCTTGAAAAGCACATGAAGAAATTTGTAAAGGATGGAAGTTTTAA
Source organism: uncultured Bacteroidota bacterium (assembly GCA_963846585.1). Lineage (GTDB taxonomy): Bacteria > Bacteroidota > Bacteroidia > Bacteroidales > JAAUTT01 > JAAUTT01. Next base: position 290,900 of record CAWJWO010000015.1, on the reverse strand, counting down.
ATATATAAAGGTCGAAAACTCAGAAATAAACACTCCATTGATTGACAAACCTTTTATTGTACATTCGGAAGGAAGTATTAATACTTTGATTGAAAATGCCGGCAATAATTTTATATTTAAGGTTGGTGAACTTATTGGAACCCAAAATGAACTTTATCATACTGATGAACGGAAATTTGATATCGAAAACAATTATAATAATGAAAATAAAAGAACCATAACGATTGAGATTCCTGAAGGATATTTTGTAAAAAACATTGATGATATTAACAAGGATTATAATTACAAAAGGGATGATGATAAAATTTATAATTTCACATCTACATATGAAATTACTGGCAACAAGTTAAAAATTAATATAGATGAATATTATAAAGAAATAAATTGTCCGGTTAAATACTTTGAAGATTTTAGAAAAGTTGTAAACGCCGCGGCTAACTTTAATAAACTTAGCTTGGTTTTTCAACATAATTGACAGTATTTAAATTAAAAGATTAAACCTTAATTTCCACTAAACGCAAACACATCAGTCATTTGTCATTTGTAATTAGTAATTTATTTAGGGCTTCTGACTATAAATACCGGAACATGAACCCTGTGCCGGACTTTATCAACCGTTGTCCCGAATACTAAATCCTTTAACATGGCATGTCCGTGTGCACCCATAACTAAAAGATCGGCCCCAAAATCGTTTACAATTTTAGGTATACTATATTTTGCATTCCCAAATCCTAGTTCTACTGTTGTTTCAAAACCTTGTTCCTGGATGAACGATTGATATTTATCCAAAATAGTTTTATCGAGGTGTGTTTCAAAATCATCTATTTCATTGCCTAAAATTATAGCTCCTGCAGTTTCAACTATATGGATAATTAAAATTTTACATCCTGGTTTACTTATAGATAAGGCATGCCGAATAACCTCACTGTCCACTTTGCTAAAATCCAATGCTATAGCAATCCGTGAATAGGTAGACTTAGTTGTAATATCACCAAGTTCAGGAGTTCTGTGTGGTGAACGGATAGTCCTGGTGATGAGTTTCTGCATAAACGGACGAAAGGTAATCATTAAAAGTAATAAACATGCTCCGATAGCAACAGGTACTACTGTAATCCAAATGTATACAGGGTTATTAACGGAAGTTAGCCATTCCTTTATTTCCTGTTCTACAAGCCTCGCATTAAGGAGGACAATTATGCCGGCAATTAGCCATGCACCTGCTTTAAGGTATTTCCCGATTACAAATTCCCCCATCTTTTGTTTGTCGCTTACAAAATGTATAAGAGGTATTACTGCGAAACCAAGTTGCATACTTAATATTACCTGACTTAATACCAATAATTTACCTGTATACCGTTCGCCAAGAAACAATATTGTCAATACCGCGGGAATAATTGCCAGTAAACGGGTCATCATCCTCCTTATCCATGGTTGAATCCTAATATTCAGGTAACCTTCCATTACTATTTGTCCTGCGAGGGTACCGGTAAGTGTAGAACTTTGCCCGGATGCAATCAAAGCAATGGCAAATAATACAGGGGCCCAATGACTGCCTAATAATGGTTGTAAAAATTTGTAAGCATCGTTAATTTCTGAAACCCCATACATTCCTATTTTATAAAAAGTTGCTGCTGCAAGTATAAGAATGGCTGCATTTACAAAAAAAGCTATATTGAGGGCAACCATAGAATCGATAAAATTAAATTTTATAGCTTCCTTAATTTTTAATGCTGTTTTTTGGAATTTCCTGCTTTGTACAAGAGAAGAATGTAAATATAAGTTATGAGGCATCACCGTAGCACCAATGATCCCTATTGAAATGTATAATGCTGAGCTGTTTGGAATCGCCGGGATAAAACCTGTTATTATTTCTCCAAAATGTGGTTTTGCAATTATTACTTCAATCAGAAAAGCCAGGCCAATTATAGCTATAAGTGCAAGTATAAATGCCTCCATTAACCTCATACCCCTGTTAATTAAAAACAGTAGCAGGAATGTATCAAGAAAGGTTAAACTTACACCCCAAACCAGGGGAATTCCAAATAATAACTGAAGGCCGATTGCCATACCAAGAACTTCTGCTAAATCGCATGCTGCAATTGCTATTTCTGCAAGGATATATAAAATAAAGTTAACATAAGGCGGGTACGATTCTTTTGAAGCCTGGGCCAGATCAAGTCCCCGCACGATGCCCAGACGGGAACTAAGGCTCTGTAATAATATAGCCATTATATTGGACATTAACAGCACCCAAAGCAGTTTATAGCCAAACTGGCTTCCGCCTGCAATATCTGTTGCCCAGTTACCCGGATCCATATAACCAACACTCACCATGTAGGCTGGTCCGAAAAATGCAAGCATCTTTTTTAAAATGCTTCCATTATGAGGAATTCTTACAGATGAAAATACCTCTGGCAATGATCTCCCTATAGTTGAATTTCCAGGCATAATTAATTGATTATTGAATATTGATAATTGATAATTGTATAATTTTTTAAACAATAATATTAATAATTTGGTTTAAAGTATAAAAACATTATGTAACTTGCGCCAAATTAATTATTAAAACAATGAATAAAGGTACAGTTAAATTTTTTAATGAATCTAAAGGATTTGGATTTATCAAAGACGGTGCATCAGAAAAGGAATATTTTGTGCATGTATCCGGACTAAACGATGAAGTAAGAGAAAATGATGAAGTAACTTTTGATCTTCAGGAAGGTAAAAGAGGATTAAATGCCGTAAATGTTAAACTATTGTAGTTTATATTATATAGGTCATTTATTTTTATTAAAGCCTCACTAATAGTGAGGCTTTTTTTATATACGAATCCTCAAATACATACCAATTTGACAAGGGTATAATTGATTTTAAAGGTTTTGTCGAACTCCCATGATAAAATAATTGACTTTAAAGGTATCATGGAACTTTCTTCGTTATTCTCGTCATAAAAATGCTCATTTACTAAAGTAAACTGCGCTTTTTATGACTTCGAAAGCATTGAACTTGGCATTTATTTGAGGATTCGTAAAGTTTAAAAAATTTCTATGTTTTTCGACCAATATTTTACAAACTCTATGAACTAATTACTAAGCACTAAGCACTAATTTATAAAGAAAGCCGCCTGATACTTGTCATCTGGCGATTTACCTCATCCCATATATTAAGTTTAAATGTTTTAAAGGAAGAAAATAAATTAATAGGTTTTACTTCCTTAAACAACTCATTATCATAATGGCATTTGGATAAATTATAATTTGGAATCCTCGAACTTAGGTGATGAACATGGTGGAAACCGATATTTCCTGTAAACCATTGAAAAATAAGAGGCAATCGAAGAAATGAACTGCCTTGGATTGCTGCTGTTTTATAATTCCATGCATTATTGCGTTCCCAGGAAACATCATCAAATTGATGCTGCACATAAAATAACCATAACCCCATTGAATGCGATATTAAAATCACCGGTAACTGAATTAGCAGATATGCTTTTAAACCAATCCATAAACTCATTAATACAGCCATTAAAATAATCATGCTATTTGTAAAATATACGTTATTTTTTTCCTGCATAGTCATTCCTGATCTTGTTATTCTGTTTAGGAACATTACAATTATTATTGGTCCTAAACTAAACATGATGAATGGATTACGAAATGCTCTGTATAAAAATCTTATTCCTTTTGAAGATTTTTTATACTCGTCAAGGGTTAGGGTCCATACATCTCCTATACCACGTTTATCCAAATTACCGGCAGTTGCATGATGTATCCTATGTTCAGTGTGCCATTTGTAGTAGGGAGTAAATGCCATTATACCCATTATTATACCGACAGTATCATTAGCCAGTTTTTTCCTGAAAAACGATCCATGCCCGCAATCATGAAAAATGATAAACATCCGTATAAGAAATCCACAGGCAATAATAGACAACAACAGGGTTAACCAGTATGAATAACGCAAACTCTGATACATCAGGAACCACATTATCAAATATGGGATAAGTGAATTACATATTTGCCATATACTTTTTCTTAAATCGGGTTTATTATAATTCATCACCATTTTTTCCCAGGATCTGTCAGATAAAGACGGATCATTAATTTCTGTATTCATCATATATTATATTATATTTTAATTTAAAAGTTTAATTTCCTAATTCCTGATAGCCTAAAGCCTAAATTACTTTTAAACGGTTATCAAGGGAACTTCTTTTTGTTTTTGATGTATTAATTCTATATTATATTCCCTTACAATTTCATTTATCACTTCCGAAACATATTGAATTTTAGTTGCCTTATATGCATTCGCCCCAGCAAAAGCAAATCCATCGGACATTTTGCCTTTGGCCGAATTAAATAACACTTGTGCAATACAATACGGAGCCTCTTTATAATTGCATGTTGCCAGGCAATTCCATACACATTTAAAAGGCTTTGTGTTGCCCATTAGAATTTGGTCTACAAAATCGTTTTTGATCACTCTTCCGGGTAATCCTACAGGACTGTTAATGATTATAATATCCTTATCATTACAATTAAGGTAAGACTCTTTATATTCAAGTGAAGCATCACATTCGTATGTAGTTACAAATCTGGTACCTAATTTTACCGCTTTAGCTCCAGCCTTTAAAATGTTATAAATATCTCCGCCTGTATATATACCTCCTGCTGCAATAGTTGGTACTTCTTTACCAAATTTTTCCTCAAAATATTTAATTTCTTTTACTGTTTCTTCTATTAGTTTATGTAATGGAATTACCTCACCAAGAAGTTCTTCTTTTTTAAAGCCAAGATGTCCTCCGGCTAAAGGCCCTTCAATTACCACGGCATCAGGAATTATGTTATATTTATTTTCCCAGTATTGAAAAATAAGCTTAGCTGCTTTTGCTGACGATACTTTAATCGCCAGTTTAGTATGGTGATTATTACGGCCTGATTCGTTTATCATGGCTGGAATCTTCAGAGGCAAACCGGCTCCCATAATTATAATATCTATTTCTTCATCCAGTGCAATTTTGATAAGGTCCTCATGATCAGTAAGAGCCATCATAATATTTATGCCAAGGATACCATTAGTAAGATTTCTCGCCTTTTGGATTTCTTTCTTCAATGCCCTTTTATTTGCTTCACGGAAATTTTTATTATAGTCAGGCTCATTCATTCCTATTCCTGCCGCAGAAATAACTCCTATTCCACCTTCATTGGCTACAGCAGATGCCAATCCTGACAATGAAACAGCTACACCCATTCCTCCCTGAATAATCGGCAATTTAGGCCGTAAATCCCCTATTCGAAACGTATTCATATATAAATATTAATTAACTAAAGGCAAAATTATTTCTAACGTAAACCTTAAAAAAATAATAGGGTTAAACAGGGGAATAAAGGTGTCAAAACAGCCTTTAGGGATGAATATTTTCGTTTTAGGGGTCAATAAAGAATGGCAAAAAATTGCTAATGGGATATTACATTTTCCTGAAACGCCAGCTAAATTAATTCCTGTAACCTGTTAACTAAGTTTTTAGATACCGGAACGGAGAAATTTATGTTTTCAAAAAATAGCTTGTAACCTTGAAGATTTCCTTCAATTCTTTCGATGTAGTTTAAATTAACAATATATGAGCGGTGACACTTAAAAATAAACTTGTGCTCTTTAAGAATTTCTTCAGCATGTATCATACTACATCTCACCATTTTATTTTTAATGTTATCTCCTTCTTTCCAGAATACTTCTATGTAATTATTTGCAGACCGGATGAATAATAATAAACTTACTTTTATTGCCAGGCTGTCTTTCTGATAATCCGAATCAAAATAAATAATCTTTTCTTGAATTAACTTATTATCTTTAAGCTTTTTACTTAATTCATCAGCCAATTTTAAGTGCGATCGTAAAATTGTATTATGGTTAACAATAATTAATACAGTTATAGGAATTACAGCCGTTAATAATAATTTAATAACCAGGTTAAACCCAAATTTCGTTACACCCAGAGCATTATTGAGAAAAAAATAACCAACGAGTATAGTAAACAAAATCCATAAATTCCAGATTATCTCTTTTCTGATATTCCATTTTGATGTAGAAAAAACTTTTGGAAACAGGCTGGGTATAATCAGTAAATTAAGGCTAAGTGATAAAAAAGTAATAATACCGAAACCTGATAATAATTGAAATTTTTCTTTGGTAGGCAGAGTATTTATGTCAAATGGCTGAAAAAGAAGCAAAAAAATAAAAACTCCTATACTGGTAAAAAAAATAATTTTAGTATTATGCTTTAAATCATCATTAAATGGATATGATTTATTAAATATATTCAACATAAAAAATATATTACAGTTTAATTAAACAACAACTAAAATTACAATACCTGAGGAATAAATCCAATTATTCCCTGTCGATTTTTACATTAACGGCATTATATCCTTTAGGGCCTCTCACAATTTCAAAAGTTACTTTATTATTTTCTTTAATTGATTCAATCAACCCGTTTATATGAACAAAAAAATCCTCGTGAGTTGAAGAATCTTTAATAAAACCGAATCCTTTTGAATCATTAAAAAAAGTTACAATTCCTTTCCTTATAGAATCATTACTATCAGTAGCTGCAGATCTTCGAACACTGGTTTCAATATCTTCTGCATTTATTATTTTCTTCTGGGATAAATCAGGTGGCGTATCTGTCAGGTTTCCAAATTCATCCACATAAGCTATCATATCATCATAATTGCTGGCAACTTTGCCATCTTTCCTGTTCAATCTTTTTTTCTCCTTTTCAAGCCTTTTTTTTTCTTTTTTAATTCGTACTTCCTTTTTACTTGATGTTTCGTGAGCTTTACCCATTTTTTCGGTAATTATGTTAATATATTCTCAAAAATCAGCGATTCCCTTTCAGGTATTAATTGAATTTTTATCACTGTTTGTTTTTTTTGTAAAAGTATATTAATTCTTTGAGTTTATTAACCTCCTTTTATCAATGAAATATGTTTTTTATAAAATATAATTTTGATTTTTTCGAGATTCAAAAGAATAAACAGTTACCGGTTACAGTTCGATATGTACCCTGATTCCGAAAATATTCACCGGACCTCGGTCTTTATTATAAGCAGGATAAAGGACAAACTGGTAGTCTGGGCTAATCCATAAAGAATAACCTTTTAATTTATATGAATAATAACATTCAAATATATTTTCAGTTGCATAATTCAAATTACCATCACCAATGATAAAACCATATCCCCCGGATTTCAGGTAATCGCGGTGTGCAGCGGAGAGGCCATTAATAATAACTGCAATGCCAAGAATATCATCTTTTCTTTTCCAATTTTCACCTAAAATACTGATGCCTGTACTAAAAGTACGGTCAATTTCCGTAAAGGCCCAGGTTTCATTCTGACCGTCGTTCCATCCTGTTCTTAGAAAAAAACCGATATCAGGACTAAGTTCCTGTTCAATATTTATCCCAAATCCTAATTTAGTCCTGCCTTCAGCTTCAACTTTTGTAATATCGGGAGTTGTGTCATTTTTTATACCCCATTCGATTGCTTTCCGGTAATTGCCCATGTGTGCCTCGTTCAAATATGACACTAAACGGATTGTTCCGTTTTTACTGCCTAATTTGTACGGATATTCAAATTCAAGGTTATCAGCACGTGAATGCAAAATTTGCGGATCCATTACAGATTCATTTGCTACTGTTGGTACGGTAACAGAGGCAAAGCGTAATGTCCACCGTGGCTTTATCAATTCAATGGCAATACCGTAGGTATAACCCCTCGTGTTTGCAGCATAATCCCAGGCCCCATTTCCCATAAGCGCCCAATTATAAAACTGGGACCGTGGATCGTGGCTATAGGCATTTTTATCGAAATAATCCATAAGGCTGAACCTGCCTGCTGTTATTGCGATATATGATAATGGATCATTACACGCTACCTGGTCCTGTGCATCATTATTATATTTACCTGTTTCAGTAGATAGTGGAACTATTTGCCGTAAAAATAACCTTGCTACATAAATATGGGGACTGGGACTGCTAACCCGGTAAATCTCACCATTTGGGAACCCTGCGATACCTGTAATAGAGGAAAAACCTGAACCCCCTGAAACTTCCGGATCAAAATGCACCTGTGCCCTTTTCCCTAATTTAACTCCAAAAAATAAGGTAGAACTAAGAGAAGGATCGTATTCATAAACGTTATTTTTTAAGCTGTTTGTACCGGAATATAACGCATAAAAAGGCGGATGATACTGACCGATTACCGTCTGCTGATAATGAACATTCCAGGGCTGTTCTATAAGTGAATCTGTTTTTTCCTTTAATTGTTTATTATCCTGTGACCAAACTGAAACATTTAATAAAACTGAAATATTTAAAAATATAATTACAAAAGGTTGAATCTTTGGTTTTATCATAAAAATAAACGCAATTATGGATGGTGTTATTAAACTCATCAATAAGATTTAAACAATACAGCATTATTTTTGGTTTTCGTCCGCAAAAGTAGTTTATTATTTATCAAATTATATTTATTAAACAAAAATTAATAGTTAATTTTTTGTTTTAAACTACACCCTGCACAACCATCGCATTTAGATGCTTTATTCACTTTAATGCCGGATATGATCCCAAAAATTGTATATCCAAATGCTGAAAAGACTATAATTAACGTAATAATATTTTGTACCATATTGTTAATTTTTTGTATTAATAGTGTCTGTCTTTAATATTAAGTGTTTGGATCACAAAGTTCGTAGCCGGGGCTTGCAAAGCCTAAAAATCAGGAGTTTACTACTGTAAATGACTGGTTTTTAGGCGAGCGTAACGAATGCTACGGACTTTGTGGACAAACACTAAATAAAAAGGCTTCCTATCTGGTATGTAGCAAAAGAAACAATCCATGCAATTGCAGTTGTATAAACCATAGTAAATATTGCCCATTTCCAGTTTGATTCTTTTTTTATTGCAGCAATTACGGCTATGCATGGAAAATAAATAAGTACAAAAAGCATAAATGTAAAAGCTACCAATTGGGTAAATACTTTATGTCCTTTATGGTTACCAATTTGATAATCCTGTTTCTGAAGTTTAGATATTAATCCTCCCGTATTTTTATCAGATTTAATATCTACCTGATAAAGTATACCCATAGTACTTATAACAATTTCTTTAGCCGCAAGGCCTGAAATTATACTTAGCCCGATTTTCCAGTCGAATCCCAAAGGTCTAATAACAGGTTCGATAAGGTGTCCCAGTTTTCCTATGTAAGTATGTTCCTGCCGGTACGACTCTTTATCAAGGTTTAATTGGCTCAGTTGTGCTTTTTTAAGTGAATAATCATTATTGGTATTTGCTTGTAATTGTTGAATTTTTGCATCATAAACAGACAAATTATCCGCATGCCTTGGATAATAACTTAAAGCCCAAATTAGTATTGATGCAATGAGAATAACACTTCCCATCTTATGTAAATATTGGCCTGCTTTATACCACATATGTATTGTGGTATTTTTTAAGGTTGGAATCCTGTATGGTGGCAATTCCATAACAAATGGCACCTCCTGTTTTGAAAAAACTGTTTTTTTCAATACAATGGCAACAAGTATTGCTATTATAATACCTATAATATAAACGGAGAATAATACTAATCCCTGGTTTTTAGGAAAAAATGCGGAGATTAACAGTACATAAACCGGTAAACGGGCGCTGCACGACATAAAAGGGGCAATAAGCATAGTCAGCATACGGTCCTTGCGGTTTTCAAGAGTACGTGTAGCCATAATAGCCGGGACATTGCATCCAAAACCCATCAATAACGGGATAAAGGATTTCCCGTGGAGGCCAATTTTATGCATAAGCCTGTCCATTATAAAGGAAACTCTTGACATATATCCGGTATCTTCCATAACAGATATAAAGAAAAACAGGATGAGAATATTCGGCAGAAATACTATAACACCTCCAACACCGGCAATAATGCCATTTACAAGTAAATCGTGCAAAGCTCCCCCCGGCATGTTATTTCCGATAAAGTTGCCGATTAATCCCACTCCTTCATTAATCCAGGCCATAGGGTATGATCCGATAGTAAAAGTAGCCTGAAACATAAGCCACATGAAAAATATAAAAATTGGAAAACCATATAACCTGTGTGTTATAAGATTATCAATTTCGAATTTTTTATTTTTCCTGTTTTCCTTGTTTTCAAAAAGTGTTTCTTTGAGAGCGCCGGCTATGAATCCATATTTTGCATCAGCAATAATAGTTTCGGATTTTTCATCGTATTCTTTTTCAAGTTTTTGTATTTCTGTTTGACTTATGTTAACTATCTGATCAAAATTGTGAAATGGTTTAATTTGTTTCAATGTAGTACGATCATTCTCTAAAAGTTTAATGGCCAGGTAACGTGGGGAAAAATGGCGTGTAATATCCTTATTAATTTCTATTAACTTTTGAAGCCTCGAAACAGATTCTTCTATTGAATTGCCGTAATTAATATTTATATATCTTATCAGTGGATCTTTATCCTCATATACGTCAATTATTTTTTGCATTAATTCGCCTATGCCTTTTCCTTTAACCGCAACAGTAGGTATTATAGGTATTCCGATCATTTGGCCCAGTTCTTTGTATTTAAAGATTGTACCTTTGGCCAGCAATTCATCGAACATATTTAAGGCAATTACTACCTTGATATTCATATCGATGAGTTGAGTTGTTAAAAACAGGTTACGTTCAATGTTTGACGCATCCAGCACGTTAATAACCAAATCAGGAATTTCTTCGATAATGTGCATTCGTACAAACAATTCTTCAGGTGTATATTCGGTTATTGAGTAAGTCCCTGGTAAATCGACAATGCTAATTTTATAATTATTGTAACTAATGCTTGCTTCTTTGGCTTCGATAGTTACACCACCATAATTTCCAACTTTTTCGTGTAATCCAGAGGCGAAATTAAATAGCGTGGTTTTTCCACAATTGGGATTACCTACTAATGCAACCCTTATATTTTTCCCTTTATCGTCAACTGACCTGTTTATAATATTTTCAATAATTGTTCCTGAATAGGAGCCAGGTTCAATTTTTTCGTGACCGTTAACCGGAATAATTTCAATTAGTTTTGCTTCATTTCTGCGAAGCGAAACATTGTATCCCATAACCTCATATTCAATAGGGTCCTGTAATGGGGCATTTTTAATTACTTTAACTTTTTTACCTTTAACAAAACCCATTTCGGTGATCCTTTTGCGAAAGGCACCCTGGCCACGTACCCTTGTAATTACTCCCGATTCTCCGCTGGAAAGACCTGACAGACGTCCATCATCCAGGTCTGGAATTCTATTAAACATTTTATTTTGTCCGTATAAATAACAGGTCAAATGTAACCATACCTTTTTTATCAGGAAATACCTATTACATATGAATGTTTACCGGATTTATCATTATAATTGATGAAGTGATGAAGTTAAATGGGTAGGATTCTTATAAAATGAAAAAAATGTATATTTTACAACTGCAAATTATTAGTTTATATGTTGATACGTTTATGCGTTTATGCGTTTATAATAATCCGCATAAACAACTAACAACTAACAACTAACAACTAACAACTAATACCTAGTCAATGGAAATGATTTTCTGAACAACGGCATATATGGTTAAACCTGAAACAGATTTAATGCCTGTTTTTTGAGTCACCCTTTTACGATGGCTGATTACTGTATTTGTGCTGATATTTAATTTATCTGCAATTTCTTTGTTTGACATACCTTTAGCGAGCAATTTAAGTACGTCTGTTTCCCTGTCACTTAGTACATCCGCATGAGGGTTTTGGATGTGCTGGACATCCGAATTAATAAGCTTTATTAAAGTTGATCTTATTATATCTGTTGTATCCGATATAGTAATTAAAGAATCGAACAATGACAATAAGTTATTATCGAAATAAGAATATATTAATCCGATCCATTTAATGTTTTCAAACCTATATTTTAATGTGTTGAACCCTTTCAAATTGTTTTGAATCATGGCTGGATTAATAATTACAAGATCAATTTTTCCTTTGTTGCATATCTCCTCGGTTTCATCCATCGAAACTGCAATTGATAAGTTATGGTATAATCCCGATTTATGAAAAATTGCAGCCAACCCTTCAATTACAATCGGGGATGTTTCTGCGATAAGGATATATGTGTTTTTATTCAATTTAATCCGGATAATTGAGATTCTGCTATAATTACTAAAGGGATAAGGATTAAATCCTCAATTTGTGAATGGATATTCAAATCAAATTCCAGTTCATAAAGATTTAGCAGAAGTTTCCTGCGTTGAGTCTGATCGTGTTGGTTTGTAAGATATTTAATTATCAGGCTTTTTAAATCGTCAAGTTTTTCTTCAATATCGTTGTGCTGTTCTTTATAATCTTTTACAGAATATTTGTAATGTTTAGATGTTAAATCATGGCTTTCAATTTCAATATACAGGTCCATCATGTAAGGAAAGACTATTGTATTTTCATATTCAAGGTGTTCTTTAACTTCGTTAAAATATGTATCAAAAAATTCTCTTACTAATGTCATTTCCTTAAAATTATTGGAATTACCCATTTGCCTGATATTTTCCAAAATTGCAGGGTATATTTCTTCCAGATAGTATTTATGGCTATGTTTTAAATAATTAATAATTGTACTTATATCTCTTACTGAAAATGGAATAGCCGGAGAATAACTATTTCCGTTATAGAGGTTTGCAAAAGTCAGGAAAAGTTCTGTATTTAGTAATTTTTCATTACAAATTTCCGAAATAGTTTTTTCCTGAACAGGCAATTCTATTCCAAAATGCTCAAGCATAAGGATAATATATGGATTTGACAAAATAACATCCGATAATTTTAATCCGGTAGTAATAAATAAATTGTCAGTGCTGAACATTTGTTTTATTTTAAATAGAGTCAAGAACCAGGAGCCAGGAATCAAGACTATATATTCCGTTAATAATTAATAAATAAAATAACTATATAAAATGTGAAAGAATTACAAAATTAGCAGAATTATAAATATTTAAAAGCTATTTATATTTATTCTAAATTGACAATAGTATTATTATCATTTTGCAAGTTATGTTAGTCTTCAGTAAATTTGATGTTTGTTAGTTAAAAATTAATATACAAAATACTATGGAGAAGAGTATTAAAGGATCAAAAACAGAACTAAACCTGCTAAAAGCATTTGCAGGGGAATCACAGGCCAGGAACCGCTATGAATTTTTTGTGAGCGTTGCAAAAAAGGAAGGCTACGAACAAATTGCCGCTATCATTCAGGAAACAGCCAACCAGGAAAAGGAACATGCAAAACGTTTTTTTAAATTTCTTGAAGGCGGAGTTATTCAAATTACTGCAGGTTTTCCGGCAGGCATAATCGGAACTACAAAAGAAAACCTTAAAGCAGCCGCTGAAGGTGAGCATGAAGAATGGACCGAATCGTACCCTCATTTTGCTGAAGTTGCCAAAGAAGAAGGCTTTTTGGAAATATCCACTGCATTTAAAATGATTTCTAAGGTTGAAGCAGAACATGAACGCCGGTATCTGAAACTTTTGCAGAATATATCGGAAGACAAGGTATTTATGAAAAATGGCAAGGTATGGTGGAAATGCCTGAATTGCGGATATGTTTACGAATCAGAAAAAGCATATGAAACCTGCCCTGCTTGTTTACATCCCCGTGCATTCATGCAGGTCCGGGAAGATAATTATTAATATGTTATATAGGTAAAATGTTGCAGGGACACATCATGATGTGTCCCTGCTGATTTTTAAAAGAGCGTAACGAAGGCCACGGATTTTATAATACAAACTCTGTTAGTCTCTTTTATTTGCCTTTTTTTCTTTCTTAGCCGCTCTTTTTTCTTTTAAACTCTTTTCAGGTTCCTTTTTATTCTTTTCTTTCGCCGGACTTTTATCTTTTGCCATAGTATTAAGTATTTAGTAAAGCTTAAAAATAAAATATTTTTCTCACAAAATAAATAATTACCACTTAGATTTTTAAACATTTTATTAAATTATTAATCTATTAAATACCAGTAACTAACAACTATCAACTATCAACTAACAACTATATCATTATAAATCATAATATAAATTCACAAGCGAAGTACTAAAACCTATGTAAAAATAATTCATCGTCGTAACTGACCCTAAAATATCTTCGTGGCGAAAGGTATATCCTAATGACATATTCATTAATGTTTTAGGATTTAAATTCCAGATTAATTGCAGATTCTGCCAGTATAGCCTTTGTCCGTTTGAGTAGTATGGTATTCCCGGAATACTTGCAGCAACCATTGGATTTTTATCTTCCCCGGTATTTTTTAACTGATGAACTATATTTGTCTGGCTTGACATTTCCCATCGCCGCCAGGAATATGTAATGAATAAAACAGCTTCCTTAAAATTATTGCCATAAGGATGAGCCAGTGGTTCGCCATAATGATTCCAGTTTAATATCTGCCTCGAAGAGGTATAAGTTTTGGGTTCTGCCTGATTATATTCTGCCTGTATAAATAAACCTTTTAATCCAAATGAATCGAAATACTTAAATCCTGCCTGCAATGAAGTATAAACTGTTCCGCCACCGGTAAGATTATCAAATGCCCATTGATTATATACCCATATTTTATTTGTCAGTTTAACCTTTATATTGGTTCCCCATAGTGTATGTATGTTAATATTAGAAGGATAAATCATCATTACAGGATTAAATAAACGCCAATCAGATTTAAATCTTCCCGATGTATCAGGGTTATTATGAATTTCAGATTCAATTAAAGTAAGTTGTACTTTTTTTAAAATATTAAAAGATATTAAATGTGTGGAAAATGACTTTCTGAAAAAAATATTATTTTTTTCAACCTTGCTTGTATCATATTCCTGAAGCGAAGCTAACATCCATGAATACATGAAATTTTCAGACAGGAATGTGATTTTTGCATAAGGGTAATAAAACGATGCATCTGATAATATAAGCGATCTGTAACCGTCTCCAATAAATTGTTTACCATATCCTGCCTGTATGTTTACAGATACTATTGGCGTAAAGGATAAATATCCTGATGAGTTTGAATAATCCCATCCCGAAGTTCCAAATGGTTTTGCCAGGCCTTGCCCGGGAATAATCCGGGTAGGTGCAATGTGTTTTTCAAGGGCACTGTTAAAAACGGCCTGGTTCTCGTAAAATTCAGTTTCGAATGCAAAATACCGGCCTAATGACCATCCACCTCTAAAACCCCTTGTATTTACCCAGGTATTATGACCTGATTTCTCTGCCCCCAAACCAAAATTAAATAATGGGTCGGCAAATAAAAAGTAATTACTGCTATCTATTTGAACAAAAGATTCCCGGAATATTTTTCGTATTAAAAATGAATTATTCGAACTGTAAACAGGTGTGAATAAATTTAATGAATCCTGCCTTGAATTACCACTTAATTGAGTGTCATAAAATGGTTTAAATACTGTAAACGGAAAATTTCCCTTTGAATATAAATAATTCTCAACACACAGGTTCAATTCCCTTGATAATGGTGTAAGTAATTGGCCATATGATAAATTAGCAAAAGTCAAGAATAAAAGTATTAATATTAATCTAAATATAAACTTAACCCAAGAGTCTGTAAAAAGTCGTAAGTCGTAAGCCGTAAGTCGTAAGTATTTCATCAATATTCGATAATCAATAATCAATTTTCAATAAATAATTAATTTTGTTCATATAAAAGGGTTTTAAGGCCTATTTCAATTACAGGATAATAATTTGTTTTGATATTTGTTTTTTGAACCAGATTTGAAATTGAAATACCCAGGCTTAATCTCCAGGATGGAATCAACAGACGTGAAATATCAAGTTGCTGGACGAAATCATCGGTTAAGATTCCCTGCCCCACAAAATTACCCGATACTCCTGCATTATTATTATCGGACAAGTAAATATTTGATCCGTAATCCTTTCCTGGAGGGTCAGCACCGTACCGTATCCATGCCAAACGGGAATTTAACAACCATAATTTTGAGAATGACAGACGATAATCAGCCAGGATTTCCTTAAAATTGGCTCCATACGGGTGTGCCAATGGCCTGTCAAGATATCCGTAATTTTCCAACGAATAATTATGAGAATAAGTATAAGGGCGGGCTATATTGTATTCCATCAAAAACATTGAAGGATGCCTGTTGGAATTTCCATAAATTTTAAATCCACCCTGGATAGCATGTTTATTCCCAAACCATCCCCAACCATATTCAGATATGTATGTTGTACTAAAATCATCAATTAAAATCTGGCCATACAGGTGAATTTGTTTATTAATTTGCCACCTACCGCCAAAGCCCAACAAAACATTATCCGGTGAACCGATTGACCATTCTACAGGTCGAAAAAGCAGAAACGGATTTAAATAGTTAACGTCAATTGTTCTGTGGAAAGTGGAATCCTGAGAACGCCAAATTACTGTTTCAAATGCATAAAGGTTAATTTTTGGCGAAATATTATAACTTAACATATGCATGGCGGCATATTTATCAAACCTTTTGCTGCCTTCACTTAATACTAAATCCTGAAGAAATAACAACTGGTAAGAATATCTTATTTTCCATACGTTTAAATTAATTTGAACAAACGGATATGAGGCAGCATTCTCTGATAAAAACAGAGAACGGTCTCCATCTCCCCAGAACTGCTTATCTTTTCCGGCTTTTATAGATAAATGCGGAATTATGTTCCAATTAATGAAACCATTGATTGAGGTATACAGTGCATTTTGATAATTTCCATGCAGAACATTATTGTAACCTGGAATAAGGTCGAGACTATCAATAGAATATTTTTTATATGAAGGGAACGATTGTTCAATTAGTTCAGCTGATATTTCAAAGCCAACCTTTTTTTTAAGTTGTCCGCTAATGAGCAATCCTTGCCCAAACCGGTAAAGCAAACTATGATCTTCCTTATATAAATTGCCTGTTCCGTCAATAATTGGAGTAACCTGTATATATAATGATTGTTGCCATTTACCTGTGTTTTGAAAAATATTTACATTTGAAGATGAAAACCTGGTTAAAAAATAATCTTCCGGAATTTCTATAGGTTTAAAGGCACTATGATAATTGGGTCTCTGAAATAATGAATCTTCAAAAATAAATTGTAATTCCGGATGATGAAGTGTTATTGTCTGTGCTTTTAAATATGGACATATACCAACTAAAAATATTAAAATTCCAAAAAAAAGATTATTTAGCCGAATTATATGTAACATTATTAGTTTCATCAGTAATCAGTAATGTGAATTAAGAGTTAAATTATAAAATTAGGTTTACCACAAAGGTACACTAAGTCAATCACTAAGGTACACAAAGGATATATAACAATCAATATACTAAATTTCATCATTCAAAAGAATTTGTTCCTTTGCGTTACTTTGTGTAAACCTTTGTGATCTTTGTGGTTTATATTTTTCAACTCATAATTCGCATTAGTAATCAGTAATCTACACCGCCGGTTCCTGTTGGCTTAAACAATGGAAGCTTCCCAGGCCGGAAACTATATCAGAAGATTCAATACCAACAACTTCATGATCAGGAAAAGCAGATGATATTATATCTAAAGCAACATCGTCGAGGATGCATTTGAATGTAGGAACAATAACCGAATGATTTGAAATATAAAAATTCGCATAGGAAGCTGGTAATCTGTTCCCTTCATAAAAGACAGGATGCGGCATAGGTAATTCAATTATATTCAATTGTTTATTATTTAATAATCTGAATGTCTTTAATTTCTTCAAGTTTGCCTGCAGAATTTCATAATTATCATCATTTTCATTAGTTTCAATAACAGTTAATACAGTATCACTGTTAACAAACCTGGCAATATCATCAATATGGCCATCAGTATCATCTCCGGCAATACCTTCATTAAGCCATAATACCTGTGTTACGCCATAAAAATCAAATAAATATCGTTCAATTTCAGGCAATGTATGGTTGGGATTCCTGTTTTTATTTAACAGGCATGAAGTTGTAGAAAGAATTGTACCATTGCCATTAGTTTCTATTGATCCGCCTTCGATAACTATTCCCGGATTAAAAACCGGTAAATTAAAAATTTTAGCAATCCTCCCTGAAATAAGGTTATCCAGTTGAGCTGGATATTTATTTCCCCAGGCATTAAATTCCCAGTTGACAACAGCTTTCCTTTCTTTTGCCTTAGGGTTAATAACAAATGCAGGTCCATGGTCCCTGCACCATACATCATTGGAGGGATTCAGGTAAGTTTCTACCTGTTGTATGTCAACACCGGCTTCTAAAAGTAATAAGTTTAATTTGCCTGGTTCTTTTTCATCCGGCACATTAATTCTAACTTTTTCACCCACAACAAGGAGCTTAATAAATTGAATATATGGATAATAGATTTTATCTAATTTACCCGGAAATGATTCATCAAGATATGGCCAGGTAAGCCAGGTAGCTTCATGTTTTTCCCATTCTGCAGGAAAATAATAACCAAGTTCCAGAGGGGTAGCCATAAAATTGAATATTGTTAATTGAATATTGTATATTTATTTACTAAAACCAATTTTCAAATTCGATTTGTCATTAGTAATCAGTAATTTGTCAATAATTTTCAAATTTGCACATTTTCAAATTTTCAAATTAACCTTCATTTTTCTTATCAATCCATCGTTGTAAAATCGGCTCATAAGTATCAACCCTGCGGTCCCTTATAAATGGCCAGACAGAACGATAATAATCTGTCTGGGCCAGGTCTACCTGTTGAACAAATGTTTCTTCCTTATCGAAAGGAGCCTGATATAATATGGAACCAAAAGGATTTGAAACGAACGATCCACCCCAGAAAATTGTGTCAGCTTCTCTGCCGACACGGTTAACTGAAACAACAGGTATACAATTAGCAATGGCATGGCTTCGTTGAATAGTTTGCCAGGCTTGAAATTGTTCTGTTTTTATATCTTCTTTTTCATTTGGTTCCCAACCTATAGCAGTAGGATAAAAAATTATTTCTGCACCCATTATGCTTATTATCCTGGCGGCTTCCGGATACCATTGGTCCCAGCATATTAACACCCCAATATTTGCAAATTTGGTATTAAAAACTTTATAACCTGTATCCCCCTGTGCAAAATAATATTTCTCATAAAATCCGGGGTCGTCGGGAATATGATTTTTACGGTAAAATCCCAGTAATACGCCTTCTTCATTTATTACCAAAGCAGTATTGTGATAAAGACCCGGCGCCCTTTTTTCAAATATGGAAGCTATAATTACAACTTCAGATTCAATTGCAGCTTGTTGCATTAATTCAATAGTAGGGCCCGGAATGGTTTCAGCCATTAAAAAATTACAGGCATCTTCCTTATCACAGAAATACCGTGTAGCAAATAATTCCTGTAAGCAAATGATATTTGCACCATTTGCAGCTGCAATCCTTATTTGTTCAACAGCTTTTTTAAGATTTGCTTCTTTATTGCTATCGCAAGACATTTGTAACAAACCAATATTAATTTTCCTGTTTACTTCCATCTTTATTTTATTATTGACTATAAACTAACTATTGTACATTCTAAAAACTATTTTAATAATGGAATATTACTTAATTAACAGGGTGTTTGGATTATAAAGTTTGTAGCCGAGGCTTGCGAAGTTTAAAAATCAGGAGTTTACTATAGTAAATGACTTATTTTTAAACGAGCGTAACGAAGGCTACGGACTTTATAAACAAACACTACATATTTAGATGAAGGTTTTCGACTCCGTTAATACCAAACTCTTCAAAATACCTGTCAGCAATAGTATTCTTTTCTCTTAGTATTTCATCTGCCGTCATACATAATATCTGAGCCTGGTCGTATTTCCTTAAAAAATCACGATCGGCCAACCTCCAGGACAATTCTTCCCAAAAGGTATAATCATCATATTCCTGAACAGGAATTTCCATTTCTTCTTCAAATTCTGAAGATGGGAAATATTTATTAAGCGATTTATCATATTCTATAGAATTATTATATCCGAATAAAGAAGCAAATGAATAAATATATTGTTCAGTATCATCTAATAATGGATCTGTATTATCTTTATGTGCACTTGACATCCAATTGCCAAGGTAAACCAATTTAAGAAGAAGAAGATACTGTTCGTTTGTTAATTCAATTTTCTTTGTTGCCATAATGCATAATTTAAATAAAATTCACCTTGATATTACTTTGAACTCGGTTCTTCGGTTAAGGGCCCTTCCATCTTCAGTATTGTTATCTGCAATCGGCTGGGTATCCCCATAACCTGAACTGGTAATTCTTTTGGAATCAATACTATTGTTAATAAGATAAGCAACTACTGCTAAGGCACGGTTTTCAGAAAGCTTTTTATTATATTCGCCAGAGCCCGTGTTATCTGTATGTCCTCTTATTTCAATCTGAAGGTTAGGGTTATCCGTAAGGAATATCAATAGTTTGTCAAGTTCTGATTTGGATTCAGTTTTAAGGGTATAAGAGTCAAAATCGAAGAAAATATTTCTCATAATAACTTTTTCACCTACCTTAATAACCTGAAGAGGAACATCTTTAAGAAATGGTTTGGTAAAATCACCCACTGTCATAGTGAAATGATCTGAATAAAATAAATATCCTTTTTTATTAACATTTAAAGCATAATCTTTTCCTGAGGGAATACATATTAAAAATGAACCGTCAATAGCATCGGACCAGGCATCCATAACCAAAGTATCTGATTTCAGGTCTATTAATTCAAAATGTGCTTTTAATGGAAAATTGGTTTCGGCATCGAAAACTTTGCCCTTCATATACGAAACCGGATCAGGACGGATTTCATTATAAATTTCAAATGAGAATAAATCGCGCCCTCCCTGGCCTTCACGCGTTGATGAATAATATGCCTTATTCCCTTTAGCATTCACAATAAGTCCTTCTTCATCAAAATTTGTATTAATCGGATATCCTAAATTTTTAGGAGTTGACCAATTATTATCATCCTTTTTATGGGATACGAATAAATCAAAGCGTCCAAGACCCGGCCAACCATTAGATGAAAAATAAAGGGTTTTATTGTCCGGATGTATAAATGGGGATTTTTCGTCAAATGGAGTATTAATACTATCACCCAGATTTACGGGTTCACTCCAGGTTCCGTTATCATTTAAAGTACTTTTCCAAATATCCATGCCACCCTTTCCGTTTGGACGGTTACTTGTAAAATAAAGTGTTTTTCCATCGGCCGATAATGATGGTTCTGTTTCCCAGGCAGAAGTGTTTATTGGTGGACCCATATTCCGGGGAACTGACCATTCATCACCTTGTTTTTTAGAAAAATACAAATCACAACTGCCATATCCGTCTTCCCGACCACAACCTGTAAAAACCATAAATTTGCCATCGGCTGATATTGACTGGGCCCCTTCATTTCCGGGAGTATTTATTGGAGGTCCTACAGGTTGTGCAGTAGTCCATTGTCCATTTTCGAAAGTTGAAAAATAAAAATCTTCCTGAAGGTTCCAGAAAACATAAGGTTTATCAGGATTTTTTGGTAATTGTCTTGTAAAAATCAGTGTTTGTTCATCTGCAGATAAACTTGGCCAATACTCATCATATTTTGTATTTATGTTTGGGCCTAAGTTTATTGGATTAAACGGAACAGGGTTTTTTATCGCTTTAATTGCAAATTCGCAACTTTTTAAAAGTGTTTCTGCCGATTTTTTTGATTTATCGGATATTATTGTATAGGATAGGAATTTTTTCACATGAATCAAAGCATCTTCATATATTCCGTTATTAAATTCAAGTTGAGAAAGGTTAAAATAAACCGATGGAGAAAAATCGGGATTAAGTTGAATGCTTTCAATAAAGTCTCTGATTGCTTCCTTTTCCTGTCCATTATCCATAGATATTTCACCAATAAGTATATATGCTTCAATGAATTTTTTGTCAGCTTCAATTGCAGATTTAAGATTTTTTATAGCCTCGCGGTAATAAAGCAGATTATAATTTGCCAATGCTTCCTGGTATAATTTTATTGCTTTTGAAGATTTTGAAGATAATTGACTTTGAGCAATGTTTGTTCCAAGCGAAATTGCAGTAAAGGATAGTAATAAAATTACATTCCGGATCATAGTATTCAATTTAAACTTTAAATTTAAAATATTAATCTTAATACATTTTAATTAATTAAATAAATAATGTTGTGAATTAATATAACAATTATTTAATATTTGCAGGTTCGGATTAGATAGTTAATTTTGCGGCCTTATGTTAACTATTTATTATGCTGGAATTTTTTCATACAATTATTTCATGGTATATGCAACATATGAGTTATGTTACCATTATGCTATTGATGACTATAGAAAGTACTTTTTTGCCTCTACCCCCTCCGAACTCATTATTCCTCCTGCTGCCTGGAAAGCTGCGGGTGGTGATATGAATATATTCCTGGTGATATTTTTTGGTTCACTTGGAGCATTAACAGGTTCACTAATAAATTATGGATTGTCCTATTTTCTGGGAAGGAAAATTGTATACGCATTTGCTAATACCAGATTTGCAAGGATGTGCCTGTTAACACCTGAAAAGGTTGAGAAGGCCGAACATTATTTTATTAGTCATGGACGCAGTTCAACATTTATAGGACGGCTTGTACCTGGAATAAGGCATCTTATTTCAATACCGGCAGGCCTTGCCAGGATGCCGATTAAAGATTTTATTCTGTATACAGTGCTTGGTGCAGGAATCTGGAATACTATTCTGGGATCACTTGGCTTTTTTCTGTATTCACAACAACAATTACTTAACAAGTATTTCAAGGAAATATCATATGGCTTATTGGTGATTGGAGTGATTTTTGTCATTTATCTGATAATTCAGGCAATCAGGAAGAAGAATTGAAAATTGAATATTGCATATTAACATTTTGTATTCAATAATCAATAATCAATATTCAATATTCAATAATCAATTACCATAGGCTTTCTCTGTTTTAAATGAAAAATGTTTTTGCGAAAAATAACTATAAAATACAACAATGATGGTAGTTAGTATTTTTGATAGGGTAGGGTATATGCCACAATATTCCACGAAAAATTTTAACAGGATATAATTTAAAAGTATGCAAATGCCAACGGTAACACCGTATCTAAACAGTTGTATCCTGCTTCGTAAAAAGGATTCAGTAAAGGTTATATATTTAGAAAGTAAAAAACCTGTAGTGAACGTTATAGGGAAAACCATCATAAATGCAGCTATATAAGGGCTTATTGATATAACATACAGGTTAACTATTCCTTTTTTTAGAATATAATTATAACTAATAAAATATAAAAATATGTCAAATGTTGTATTTGCGCCCCCGCAAACAGCATATCTGAATGTTACAATAGGAATAAACTTTTGAAACGGGGAATAAAACCAATCTATAATATTTATTATGGTAGTTTTGGATTTAATCAGGTATTTATTCATCAATTAATCAAAATTATTAAATACAATTTATTACAAAATAAAAATTAAAAATTTAAATTATATTAATCATTATAACTTATTTTTTAACCATTTTATCAAGCAGAACCCGTTTTTTTTCTTTATCGCTTAAAAGTTTATATTCATAAAGCGCAGGATTCTTAAAAATATTTTTGCGGTACTCATCTGTAGTAGTAATTATTTTTCCAGGGTTGCCAATAACTACTGAATTATCAGGGATTTTACCCCTTACTACCGAGCCTGATCCTATTATACAGTTTTTGCCTATAGTAGTGTTTGGCAATATTAAACAGTTCATGCCTACAAAAGTGTTGCTGCCTATAATTATTTTCCCAAACAGGTCGATATTAGGATTTTGGTCATGAAATATGCATACTGATCCTTCATGTGTTATTAAAAAGGTATTCTCAGCAATAATTACATCATCGCCTAATTCTATTAAATATGATTCGGGAGAAAATGACATACAACTTATCCTGCATCTTTCGCCAATTTTCACGCCCATCTTTCTCCAAACATATACCCTGAATTTATTATTCAAATGTTTAAAAAAGAATTTTACGAGTGCCCTTCTGATACGTTTAATAACATTTATAATACTCATAAATGCTTAGTTTTTATTGTATATTTCTCCCCAAATTTTCCTGAAGACCTGATTAGTTAAAAATCCACCTTCGGTTAAATCGTTACCAATGATTCCATAATCTGAATTTCCTTCAATCAATACAGGCCCTGAATCGCTAATTCCCATGTCCCAGCCTACAAGCCGTAAACCTGGCATATAGCTTGCTGCACGTACCATTAAATCTTTCGCTTCTTTAAAATAAGGAACATTGAAACCTTCAAACACAATGTGGGTGACAGGGTGTTCCAAAATAATACCGCCATTAGGATTATTAAGCTCCATAAAACCTTCCCTCTTCAGTTTTCCTGTATTAAGGTCAATACCTACAAAGCATCCTCCCTTGTGAGTGTTATCGACATATAGATTATTAGCGCTCATTCTGAGAAAAGCAGAAATTATTTCAGTTTTCCCCTGATTGTCAATAAATGTATCAAACCTGACGGTATTAATACACGATGGATTTAATTTATCGAGTTCCGGATGCTGTTTTATAGTCTCCTGAAATAAATATCCGGCTTTAATTACTTGAAAATAAAGCTCAGAAATTAATGCAGGATCTGTCCCAACCTGATCTAAAGTGATCTTATATACTTTATCACCGCCATAAGAGTCATAAGTTGCCTTTATAAACAATGTTCCGTCAGGTGTATGATTTTTAATTAAATCCTCAATAACTGTTTTAAATTCTTGTACATTATTTATATATATAGTATTACTTCCTGAAACAAACATTTTTTTATGATTATACATAAGTATATTTGGCACAGGAATATTGAACTGACGGTAAAACATGTCGAAAAATAACTTATTCTCTACTACGTCAATTACTTCATGGTCATTAAATTTAGGTTTAATGCTATGCAACCTTTTATTTGGAATATAGTCTTTGATATTTAATTTATCTTTTTTAAATAAAAACCTCGAAAAATAATGATTTGGAAAAGATTTGTAATATATCAGGAGGTAAATTATTTCTGAAAAAATTTTTAATAATGATTTTCGGTTTTTATCCCTTACAACCCTAAGAAAGGTTTTGTAATTATTTTTAATTTTTGCAGGTATGCTCATATAGCAGAATATTAAAAATAAAAATATCTAATCATCTGATCAAGTTAATTATGCCGGAATATTTATAGTGCCGAAGATATAAATATTTTTTCAATAATTGACCCTGGGACATAGTTGTTGGTTGTTAGTTGTTAGTATTTTATATTGAATTCACAAAAAGGAATATTTAAAACAAATTTAGCGGTCAACAATTAATTAGAAGCAAACGCAATAATTACTATACCTGCAACAATACCCAACAATATCAAAGCTTTTTCTTTAATATTATGTTCATGGAAAATCAATGCTCCAAGAGAAAATGATACTATAACACCTGAACGACGAACTGTCGAAATTACTGAGATTAAAGCTCCTGGTTTTGATAACGCAATGAAATATAATAGATCAGACACAATTAAAGTCAGGCCAATCAATATTATACTATAACGCCATTTAAATGGAGTATTTTTCAATTTGCCTGATAACCATGCAAATAAAAAAATTAACCCGATTATTAATACCATATATACAGAGTACCAGCACTGCATAGCCAAACGGTCAAAGTGACGTATTAAATATTTATCGAATAATCCGCTGAATGATCCAATCAACGTAGCCAGGGTCATGAATAGTACCCATTTATTTGAGCGAAATGAAATTCCTTCCTTTTTACCTGCCTTAGAAAAAAAATAATAACATAGTATAGTAAAAAGAATCCCTATCCATTGCCAAAGGTTCATTGATTCTCCAAAAAAAATAATAGCACCTGTAAGTGTCCACAAGGGCCCTGAAGATCTAATCGGAGAAGCAATAGTAACAGGTAAATTTTTCATGGCTGAATAAGCTAAAAGCCATGATGAGCTTACGATTACCGACTTTAGCAAAAAATAAAAATGTGCTTCTGCAGGTTGTGGCCTAATATATAATATGTTGCCTGAAAATTCCGGATGAAAATGAGAATAACAAGCCAGTGGAACAAATAAAAGCCCGCCTGTAAGAGTACTGAAAAAAAGTACAGGTATTACTGCATTGCCATTTAATGACCATTTTTTAAAAATATCATAAATGCCAAGTAAAAATGCAGAAAGAATAGAAAGCAGTACCCACATGTATAGTTGTTAGTTGATAGGAGTTTAGGCTTTAGGAACAAAGTGGAAATGTGGACCATACCTTTCAAATGCTTCCTTGTCAAGTTCTTCACGGTAATCAGGGTGGGCGATACTGATAATTAATTTTGATCTTTCCTGTAAGGATTTACCATAAAGATTTACAGAACCATATTCAGTAACAAACCAATGCATATTTGCACGTGTTGTATTTACGCCGGCTCCCGGAGAAAGAACCGGTGAAATTTTGGAATGCCCTTTAGTAGTTACTGACGGCATTGCTATTATAGGTTTTCCACCTTTAGACATAGAAGCGCCACGGATAAAGTCTATTTGGCCACCTACACCTGAATAAAATTTAGTGCCTAATGAATCGGCGCATACCTGTCCTGTTATATCAACCTGCAAGGCCGAATTTATGGCAGTTACCTTAGGGTTTTTCGAAATAACAAGAATATCGTTGGTATAACCAACATCCATCATTAATACTCCCGGATTATCGTCGATAAAATCATACACCTTTTGTGAGCCCATAAGAAAAGTAGAAACTATCTTTCCTTTGTCAATAGATTTTTCAGCTCCATTGATAACTCCTGCTTCAACGAGTTTGAGTACGCCATCGGCAAACATTTCAGTATGAACGCCCAGATTTTTATGTGTTCCCATTTGAGCCAATACGGCATTAGGTATAGCTCCGATCCCCATTTGTAAAGTAGCGCCATCTTCTATTAGTTCCGCAACGTGAAGGCCTATAAGTTTTTCAATGTCTGTAGGTTCAGTAAAGTGAGCCTCTTCAAGCGGGGTATCATCTTCTACCCAGGTATCTATAAGTTCTTTACGTATCATTGCATCTCCAAGTGCTCTTGGCACATTAGGATTAGCAACTGCTATAACAGTATCAGCAGTTTCAATTGCTGCCAATGTTGCATCAACTGATGTCCCCAGCGAAACGTAGCCGTGTTTGTCGGGAGGGCTAACCTGTATCATGGCAACATTAATCTTTAAATATCCATCCCTGTACAAACGCTGGGTTTCATTAAGAAAAACCGGGATATAATCTGCATAACCCGCCTGGGTCTGACAACGTACGTTTGCTCCTACAAAAAATGAATCTAACTGGAATATGCCTTCAAATTCCGGTTCAGCATATGGTGCCCTGCCTTCCGTGTGAAGATGATGTATTTTAATGTTATTAATCTCGCCTGCTTTGCCTCTTCTGCACATCGCATCCACTAAAGTATAAGGCACATTGGCAACACTGCTTAAATGAATCCTGTCGCCTGATTTGATAATTTTAACTGCTTCATCGGCTGTAACTGCTTTATAACTATTTTGTATCATTTGTAATAAAATTGATAATTTGATGTGGTTTAAGGCGACAAAATTATAATCTTTTTTGATATTCCATATTTTACTGTAAATTTGTTCAAAATCACTCTTATAGTCTATTAATGATAATAGCCTGATTAAATTTTAATTTATGAGTAAAGTTAAAGAAGTCCTGGATAAGAAAGGATATGAGTTTTTCTGTTTGCATCCTGACAATACTGTTTATGAAGCATTACAATTAATGGCTGACAAGAATATCGGATCAGTTATGATAGTGGAGAATAATAAATTGGTGGGAATGTTTACTGAACGTGATTATGCAAGAAAAATAGTTTTGCACGGGTTAGCTTCCAAAAATTCAAAAATAGGTGATTTCATGACACGTGAATTGTTCAGCGTCCATTCGGATACAAGTATAAATGAATGTATGGCAATAATGACAAGTAAACATATCAGGCATCTTCCGGTAGTTGATGATTGCACGATTGTTGGCCTTATTTCAATTGGCGATGTGGTTAATTCGGTCATTCAACAGCAGAATATTATTATTAACGACCTGGAAAGTTATATTTATGGATTCAGGGGCAGAAGTTAATGTGTTAATTTGAAAATTTGAAAATGTGTGAATGATGACAAACTACTGATTGCTAACGAAAAAATAAAAAGCTTTAAAGGTTGGACTATTTGTAATATTTTCGAAGCCTGTCTTCAAAAATCTTTTGGTTTGCCTTATTGATAGAGTGTATTGTAATTTCGATTTTTCTCCGGCGTTCGTCCTTTTCTGATTGGGAGAGATCCTGGCCATTTCTAAATACAACGCGTTCAAGGTTATAGCCTGTTTCGTTCAGGGACATTACAACAGCAGCATCAAGATCATCGAACAATATCACGTTTGGCAGCTGGTTATAGGAATATTTCAAAACTGATTTCTGTACTATAGCTTTAATGTACTTTATTTGTGCCTCTCCAAGGTAATTCGCGCCCAGTAAAAGTTTTACCAGATCAATCCTTGCCTGTTTGGCAATTTCTTTTGATTCAATAATTTTTCTATATCGCCTATTGTTGGTTTTAAGAAAAAGATTAATAAAATCTGCAGGTACATCATGAAGGTTATCCAGTTGGTTTTCTTTTTGTTTAATAAAATATTCCTTTTGGGCTTGTTTTTGATCAACAGGTACATAGTATTTCCAGTTACGGGTGCGCTGGTATGTTAAGGTAACCGGTTTTGGTTTCCATGATGATTCAGGCCGTTCCATTAGTGGTGCTTTAAGGCTTAAATATCCGGTTTCCAGCGAATATAACAAGCAATTGATAAAATGTACCCAACCTCCGCCTATGGATTCATGAAGGGAACTCCATAGTGTTATTTGTTTTACAGGTAAGTTTTTTACATTATCAGTAAAGGTATCAGAAGTTACTTCAACAGAATTGTTTTCTTGTATTTTTTCAACAAAATCGCGTGCCAGCATTACCGGATAATATACAAATTCTCCTGAAAATGTATCGGAAGAATATGTCCTTGAATGTATTAGATCCTGCACATTTATAGTATAATTTGAATCGTTGAAAAGTGTGAGATGAATTTTATAATCGATACCCCATTGCATGTCTTTAATAAAATTTCCACTGGAAGGCATCTGGGCATGAAGAGCCGACATATTAACAAAAAGGAAAAACAATAATCTCAAAGTTCTCATTTTAAATGACTTTTAAAAAAAATAAATTGTAAGTAAGATAATTAAAAGAAATAAGTATACAGTAAGATTTTTCTTAAAAATATATTTTCTTATATTGCCTCAAATAATTTTTAAGTTTAAATTTGCAGGCTTATTTAATCTTTCTTTTATTTACAATTATTTATGCTTAAGGACACACCTGAAATCCGCTCGATGAAATATGATATTAAGCAATTTATATCATCTATTGGTTATATGGAAGCTACTATGATTAAAGATGATACATTAATATTTCAGGATTGCCTTATTGAATCGATTGGCCTGATTCAACTGGTAAGCTTTTTAGAAGAAAAATTTGGAATCCAGACCTCCGACACTGATTTAATAGAAGAAAACTTCGAATCGGTTAATGCTATAGTTAAGCTTATACAGGATAAAATGGCGGCTGAATAATATAGTTGTTAGTTGTTAGTTGTTAGTTGTTAGTTGTTAGTTGTTAGTTGTTAGTTGTAATTATTACAATTACTAAAGTTAGTTTAAAAGTTAAATAATATAATATATTTAATTTATAATACTTCTAAATTAGGCATCCATTCGGGGTTTTACATTAATAATAAAAAATAATATATTAAATTTAAATCAGATTTATCATAAAGGTTATCTTGTCATAGACAATTATAAATCAAATGCCTGTTAATAAATTTATATACAAAATTATGAAACACTTTAATCATTCTTCTTTACTAAACAACAGTTTAAATATGTTGATGCGTAACATTTTACGATCCAAAAAATTTATTAATAAAGCTTTTATCCCAATTTTGGGTATTGTAGCATTGATATGGTTCCTCGTAAGGGTAATCCCCAAACCATCAAGAGCATTTTACCCATGCCAAAGAGCCGCTTTCCCGTTAGCGACTGCATTTGTTATATGGATAATAACTTTCGCAACATCCTTTCTTTCATTCAAAAAAGCACGCAAACTTTTTAGGGAAAACAAATATTTCGCTGCTGCATCTTTTTTTGGTATCGCGCTGGTTACATTTCTTATTATGCAGGCTTCGGGTGGTTACAAAATTGCTTTCGCGCAAACCACGGGAAATGGATTCGCGACAATTCCGGTAATAAGTGACCCTGATTCCAATAAAGCAGTTGTAGCACCAAAAGGTGTCGTGGGTATTACACAATCATCAATACCAACTTCACAATTAACACCTGCCCAAATAGACACGTTGGTTCGTCAGGCTATTGAACTGGCAGGTGGTTTCGATTCAACACTTATTAAGGACGGATATACCGTGGTTCTTTATCCAAATTGTGTTGTACCGGATAATTCTCCCCAATTGAACGGCCAGGTTACCGACTGGACGGTTATTCAGGCTGTGGCAAGGTTGGTCCGCGTATTGGACCCTCACGGTAAGATAATATTAATGACACAAACTGCAGGTTATAGTTGTGGAGATACTGCTGAAAGTTCATATAATTGTATGAAACAAATGTTGTGGACACAAATTCCCTATATTGATGAATCAATAGGATTAGAGGATGCATCGGGTAACTGGCATGACACTTTATCTTCAAAACTAAGTATTGCTTCTCTTCCAAAGGGTAAATGCTATTATCCCTATGCCAATAATAAATATTATTTCAACAAGATATACTATACTGCAGATGTTATAATTTCATTACCTATCGATAAAACCCACAATTTTGCAGCAGCTACCGGGGCTGTAAAATGTGAAGCTATCGGGGCAATGCCATGGAGTATTTATGGTCAGGATTCTGACAAAACCGTTGTCGGGTATTCGAATAGGCAGCCATTTCTGGATCATTCAGCTTCAGACACATATCATGACTGGCTCCACGATTATTATTTAGCCCGTCCGGTAGATTATTGCGTAATGGATTGCCTCAAGGCACTTGAATTAGGCCCTAGTGTGCAAGGTGCCAAGTACGTGCATGAAAATCGCGTGATAATGGCTTCAAAAAATGCCGTTTCAATGGATGCAATTCAAGCTCTTTCCCTTGGTAAAGATCCTTTCCTTATTCGTTATCTGTTATTATTACATAATGATAGCGCGGGATGTGCAATACCAAAATATATTAGGGTGAACGGCACAAGGGTTGACCAGTTTAAAAAAATCTTAATGAGCGTGGCCCCTTATGGGAATTATGCCAATTATACTAATACTACGCCACCTGCAGCTTCAGTAACTTCTTTTAGTATAAACGGCCAAAGGATGAATTTAAACCTTAACGCAGCGCCACAGGCTGAAAAAGTTGAAATTTTAGATTCAGGAGTATTGACTGACAGTATTTATACTAAGAATTTCAGTAATTTAATTGTTAATTTTGGGAAAACGGTAAATGCCGGCAACATTAAAGTTTATGTTTATGACCATTACTTAAACTGTACTGTATTGGATTTATCAGCAACCGGAGTTTCAGAAGCACCACCAATATCTGCTCGTTTAAATGCATTTCCTAATCCATTTACAAACGAAATTACTATTACAGCTGATAATGTAATTGATAATACAAATATTCTTGTATTTAATAATACAGGTAAATTAGTTGCTTCTTTCGCAACGTATTTAAATGACGGATTAAATAAAACTTTAGATCTTGGTTATCTTCCTAAAGGCGTTTACTTTATTAAACTGTCAAATGGAACAGGGGAATTGAAGGTTATTAAGAATTAATCAAATTGTCTGAAATTTTTAAAAAAGAAGGTATGGTTCATTTTGTACCTTCTTTTCTTTTTTATAAAAATGGAAAACAATTTTCTATTATAAGTCCAGGCAAAGTAATAAGGCAACATAACCACTAAGGGATTTTATAAACATAACAAGGCAAAACCCTGTAAAATAAAAATTAACACAATAATCTCATCATTCCGAACGCAGTGAGGAATCTCTTTGCTAAACTATACCCTCGTTAAGACTGCCTGTACGATATCCTTTTTTATCGATAGTAACGTCACCATAACCAAGTTTTTTTAAATCCGTGAAAATTCTGGAAGAAAGCGCCTCATCATTAAATTTAAAAATTTCATTTTTTTCCACCTCAATACTAGCAACTTTTCCGAAAGTACGTACCCGTGGATTAAGGAATCCCTCATTATGCAGAATTTTCTCTGCTTCCTGTATGCGGTTTATTGTTTCATCGGTTATATAATCCCCATAAGGTATACGCGAAAGAATACAGGCATTTGCAGGCTTATTCCATACTGACAGGTTAAATTTCCGTGCCAGTTCCCTTATTTCTGCTTTGCTCAAACTGACCTCCTGTAAAGGGAATAACACGTCCAGTTCATTCATAGCCGAAATTCCGGGCCGGTAATCAGCCGGGTCATCGGCATTTAAGCCTGCTGCCACTTTACTGATATTATAAATTCCGGCTTTGTTAATAATAACCGAAAACTCAAATTTTTTACAGAAGTAGCACCTGTTAACCGGGTTTGACCTAATATGTTCGGGTACGGGATGATCAATAATCTGATGGTTTATATTAAGACTTTTGCTGAATTCAATGGCATCATTTAAATCACGTTCAGGAAAATAGAGAGTTTTTACAGTAACTGCAATAACGTTATTCTTTCCTAAGGCCTCGTTGGCTGCAAACAACAGGAAGGCGCTGTCAATGCCCCCGGAAAAGGCTACAGCCAGCTTCTCAGTTGATTTAATATATTTTATAAGTGATTGGTACTTTTCGTCAATATTCATACAATAGGTATTTATAATTCAGTGCCTTTATATACAGAACAATTATTTATAAATAAAAGCAAAAATTTTTTAATAAAAGGAAATATCTAATAGTATTTGCATTCTTGATTTTGTCGCTTTTTGCCAGGCGATAAAAGAAGTAACAGAACATCATTTTAATTTAGCCATTTTGTCAACCATTTCTTTTGGTGCTTTTTCAGGTGAACCACAATCAAATGGTGGTTTTGGATCATACTCCATTGAAAGTTGAATCATTTTTGCAGTTTTATCTCCGGCTATTTTACTTACCAGATATAAAGCCATATCTATCCCTGCCGAAACTCCTGCCGATGTAATATACTTTCCATCCTGAATATATCTTTCATTTACAACTTTTAAATTATATCTTTTTAATTGATCTTTTCGCCGCCAATGAGTTGTACATAACTTATTATCCAATAATCCGGCCTCAGCCAATAATAATGAACCTGAACAAACAGATACAGTCCAGATACTTGCGGAATCAATCATATTAATCCACTCGATAATTTCCTTAATTTTTAATATTTTATCAATGCCAAATCCACCGGGAATAAGTAAAATATCGACTTGTGAAATCTCCTTTATAGAATTATCAGCTATAATTTTTAATCCGTGATCATCTTCATAAGGTTTTTTTTCCAAACCTATAAAGAAAAACTTCGAATCGGGCAATCTTGATAATACCTCATAAGGTCCGACAACATCGAGGGCAGTATAATTATCAAAAAGTAAAATTCCAATTTTCATAATCTTTATTTATCATTATAATGAATTTAATTAAAATTAATGTTTTTGCATATGGACAATTTATATTGAAAAACACTGAACTCCATATTATGTATTAACTGGTGTGGTATCTTGTTTATATTATCTGTCTAAGCCAATAATATTTCAGCAGGAATCTTTAATCCTTTATATAAAGACTTTACCATTTTAAGAGTTAAGTTCCTTTTTCTGTTTAGAATTTCACTTACCCTATTCTGACTGCCTAAATATTTAACCATATCTGCTTTGGTAATTCCCATTTGTTCCATACGAAATTTAATTGCATCCACCGGGTCAGGAGGGGCAATGGGATAATGTTTCATTTCATATGATTCAATCAGTGTTACAAGCAAATCCAATTCATCTCCTTCTGGAGTATCCTTTTTTGCCCCCCACAATTCCTCGATTCTATGAATTGAGAAATTATAATCCTGTTCTGTTTTAATTGGTATAATATTCATAATTAAATCGTTTTAACATCTATTTTATCATATTGACTATGAGTCCCAATAAATCGAATAAAAATTACCTGAAACTCATAATCTATTGCGACAACTAATCTGTAATCATTTCCTTTTATATTAAAGACAACTCTGCCTTCTCCAACAATACTGGCATTTTTGTATTGTAGATTTAAGTCATTGGAACTTTCCCATTCTGCCACCTTAGCATCGTAGTACCATGCTCTCAATGAAATTTCAGAATCAGCATATTCCGGTTTTTCAAAAAACTCCCGCAGGATTCTAAATGCAATTATTCTCATACTTCAAATCTATGAATAATAAATAATATTTCCCAATTTGGGATTTATGGTTTTTATTGTTGATTTCGGGGATTTTCTTAAAAACAATTTAAAGTTTGTACTAATTTTAAAATAATTTATTTCATTTGATAATATTTAATTATTAAATACATTGGTGGAGACTAAGTTGGAATATATCTTGACTCATTCATACAAAACGGTCATGATTTTATACTTGAATTCTCATCCTGAAGATTTTGAAGAAGCAATCAGATTGGCTATTTCAGATAAGCGCCCCTATTCATGGAGGGCTGCCTGGTTATTATGGAGTTGCATGGATAAAAATGATCAACGAATACATAAACATGTAAAAAAATTAATTGACACGTTGACAACAAAATGTGATGACCAATTGAGAGAATTATTGATAATTTTACAAAAAATGGAATTAAGTAATAATAACGAAGGAAAGTTGTTCGATATTTGTGTAAATATTTGGGAAAAGACAGGAAAGCAACCATCGGTTCGATATAATGCTTTTAAGATGATGGTCAAGATTATAAAAAATCATCCTGATTTATTTAAAGAAATAACATTTTTAACAGATATTAATTACTTGGATTCCTTATTTGAGAGTGTAAAAAAATCTATTTCTAAAATGATAACAGGAATAAAAATGATGGATAATTGACTTATTAATATAGATGCGTGAATATTAAAAAGTTAACTTCATTTATTAAATTAAAAATTTTATATTTTTGAATATGGACAACTAATCCTGCAAAAATTACATGATAACAACCATCCTCCACCTTCTGTTGAACTAAAACAAATCTCCCGGCATTTTTTTTGATCTATAGTTATTTCATTTAAGGCAGATTGTGGGCATGAATCAATACATATATGACAATTTTTAGGGCAATAACTTTTAGTCAAAGCATCAGGTTCGATATCTGCATTGGTTATTACGCCACCCAACCATAGCCTGTTCCCATATTTTATATTTATCAATAATGTATTTTTGCCTATATTTCCCAAACCGGCTAGTAGAACCGAATGTTTGAGAGAAATAGTACCTCTGCCATGTCTTTTCTCCGAATCCCAATATTCGTATGGATCAGACGAAGGAACAGGAAAACATAAATAACCTTTCTCCTCAATTATGTATGATAATTATAATGATAAGTTATCAACTATTCACACATTTGATTTTCGGAATTCATTGTAAATAAAATGTAATCATCCGGATATACACATCATCGGTTGGTTACGTCAAATCTCATATACTTTTTAACTATATTTACGTTTTCCTTATCAGTCAACAACTCTAATAATTTAAAAGAAACCTCTATTGCAGTTGCTGGTCCAGTTGATGTTATAATATTTTTGTCAATTACAATCTTTTCATCAACCACTATTGCTCCAAAGTCAGCGATTTGCTTTCTTCTAAGTCCATCCAATAAATCATAAGTTGTTGCTTTACGATCTTTTAATACACCGGATTTTGCAATTGGAAGTGCTGCAACACAAACGGAGGCAATCATTTTGTTTTGTTTATCAAATTGACGTATCAAATCTAAAAACCTTTCATTATATGCATCCTCATAAAATCCAGATTTTTCAAATCCGCCAGGTATAGCAAGTGCATCGTAATTATTGACATTTACGTCTTCGAAATCCAATTCTGGTATTACAGTAAAATTCCATGTACATTTAATCTCATTTCTTAATCCTGTTGTAACTAAATCTACAGGTATATTACCATATGCCCTGCTCCAACCAATTACATCAGTAAATACACTCGCTTCATACTCTTCAAATCCTTGCGCTAAAAATAATAAAACTTTTTTCATAACATATAGTTTTGTCTATTTTCAAATATCTTTTTACTTATTCTCTTTTTTTATCAAATTTAATGTAAAGTCCAATATCTCATCTTTTTCAGTCAATAAATCATCGTTTATTAAGTAGTCTGGAATAACTCCATTTGACATTAAGTTATCTCCATAGTATGCTTCCGGGAAAGTAACTGTTAATTGAGTATTTGGTAGTCTGAATTGTCTTCCATTAGCTGACATCATTGGTGAAGTTCGTTCACCTATTAATTTTCCAAATCCGTAATACTTTATCATTGCCGGAACTTCAATTGCCTGGGAACCACTAAAACGATTTATTAAAACATAAACCCTGCCTTTAAATTTTAAAGAATCTGTGCGAGGTTGATACTTATATTTAGATGTTGAGATCTCAAACCGGCTGCCGTTTTCTTTCGACATTATCTCTTTTTTGATATCAATAAAAAGTGGATAAGTTTCATTCATGTCCTTCCAAAAATTTTTACTAATCTCACTTGTTCTTACAAGAAACTTTGAGCCGATTGTAAAAGGCTCATTAGCAAAAAAGGCAACCATTGGGTTGCTAAAAGTAGCTGTTCCGCCCGGGTTTCCGCGTAAATCGATAATTAACACTTGTGTATGTTTGTTATGAATTACGGTAAAACTCGAATCCAGAAAATGGATGAATTCTTTACTATCAAACATATCGCTATTTATTTTTATTTGAGTGGCTTCGTATTTTGGGGCATTATAAAATGTTCCCGGCCTCAAATAGGCAATATCATTTATATACTGAAAAGTCCTTGACTGATTCATGAAAGGCAAGGGTTTCTTTTTAGCCATTTTCCCTTCAAACTCCCAACTTTGAATCGATGATATATTATCATTTATTTCCCCCCAGTTGTGTTTTTTAATACATACATTGTAGTTTTTGTCTTCACCATTTATCATCCAGAAAATGCGGGGAAATGATATTGCTTCAATCATAATATTTTTGGTATAATCATTTTCACCGCCAAGTGATTTGTATATTCCTTTCATAATCTCATTTATAAGTTTTCCGTTTATCGATACTATTTCATCCCCGGGTAGAATTGAAGTGTCGACAGAAAAGTTATCAAGGATAAAAAGCCGATTATCCTTGAAATACACGTTAAATGGGAATAAAGTCCCTCCACTTCTAATGTAGTTAGTATAATATTCTTCAAAAGGTAATTCCAAAGAACAGTGTCCCTCCTTGGAAAGGGAGACAAATGGAAGAAACAGCCTGTTTATTTGGAGTTTTGTAAGTGAATCCTTAATAGAATTCATAATACTTTCATATTCTTTGTCAAATGTTTCTTTCGGAGTATTAGCATATAAATTATAATGTGATTTATCCAATGTCTCATAAAGAAATTTTAAATCTTCTTTAACAGATTGGGGACTAAATTTTGTTTGGTTTTGTGCAAAAGAATACAAACTGTATAACAAAGCCAATAATAGACTAGCACATTTGCTTTTCATGTTTATGAGTATTAATTAATATTTGAAATAAAAGGAAAAGCAATTTTAGCTTCTCCGCAGAAATTTAATGGTTATTTAATAAATTTAAATGATAGCTTGTACTTAACAAGCATGTTCTTTTTTATTCTTTTGGAATTCCTAACTATTATTATAATGCTGTATGTATAGTAAAAGCCAAGAATAAAAAAAGAACATGATGCTGCTAATGGAGAATTTATAGTTCCTCTCGAATCCATTTTTTGAAAAAGCACTAAATATAAAATAACCAGAATAAAAGCCAGACAAAGTATCAATAGCCATGATATTTGAAAATTTAATAATTTTTTCCCTGTTTCATCGGCATGTAAAACTTTATCTTTCTTTGTGATCCAAATAACAAGAGGAATAATAATTCCCATAATTGGATTTAAAATAACAAACAATCCTGAAAGGTTTATTAATAAAAGCTGTCCTTTATCCTCTTGCAATGACCATTCCAACAGTTCATCCGGTCTTACCTTCAATGCTAATGCTAATCTCGATAATGTATCGCCACGTGGAATTGTTGTTCCGCTTTCAATCCTTTGAATTGTCCTTAAATTAAGTTTTGATACATCAGCTAGATATTCCTGTGAAAAACCATTCAACACTCTGAGTTCTTTAACTCTTTTACCTAAAATTACATTTCCCATAATTGTTTTAGTAAAATTTTAAGCAAAGATATACCTATAGGCTTTATTATGTTACGTCTGTATTACGGCATTTTTACGGCAAATTTGTCTTTTAGCTTTGCCGGTACAGACAGCAATGGTTCGATTTCAAAAAAATGCGTTATATCCTGTTGGTTCAAGAACAAATAGATAATAAATAAGGATGTTTTTAATGAATAGGTCCGAAAAAACCAAAATATTTGTCTCTTTTTGCACTGTCTGGCAAAAAGTAACAAAACAAATTTATGATGTCAGAGTTTTGTCAATTTAGTAATAACTATTAACAAATGTTTGTGCACTGCATTATTATTTTATGATTTCCAATCCTTTAATCCTGTCAAAATGTTTAACATTGAGTGTTGCAATTGGGATATTGTGAGTCATGGCTGTTGCTCCAATCAATATGTCAGCTAAATCAATCATTTTATTTGCCCTGGACAGGCAATTTTTTAATACCTGGTGGTAACTTAAGCAATATAAAATGAATTTGCACAACATCCCATTTAATTGAATTAAAATTATATACTTTATGGTATAATATAAGTTCCCCTATTCTTTAAACTGTTTTGATTAGGATGATATCCTAATCCTATTAATTGTTTTGTCACTTTTTGCCAGTCGATGCGAAAAGTAACCAAAAAACCTTCGACTTCGCTCATGTACCAAACCTTTAGCAGGTAGAAATAGGTCAGCCATAAAGGCTGACCCTACGGACAACGCCCTGCTAATAAGGTATTTTAGTTAATGCTTCGCATCCAACTAATAAAATTTGGTGCTAATTTTAAAATAATTAATTGCAAAGGTTAATACCCATAAATTAATATTAATAAATTAAAATAATTTTTATATTACTCTAATTATAAGATAATTGAATTTGTTATATTTAAAAAATAATGAATATTAGCTACAAAAATAATTGGTTAGTTTTTTTCTATTGAATTTTGTTCTTTAGAATCAGATTTATTTTCAGGTATTTCGGTCATTTTCTTTTTAATAGCAATTAATGATTCTGCAATTCCACAAATTACCAGGAATAATGCCCATAATGTAATACCTGAAATAATTTCTGCTATTCCAAATGAATTACTAATCCCTGATAATAAATAATTATTGTTATGAATAGGATTATCTGAAGTTAGGCTATAATTATTTAATATTATTAAACCGCCCATAAAAGTACCTACTATTAAAAATAACCAGGCTAAAATTCTTAGTGCATTTATTCCTGTAGCTTTTGTTGGTTTTAAAGATTTCATTTGAGTTAAGTTTAGTTTAACCAAATTTATTAAAAATATATCAATTATAATAAATGTTCATAACTTCACATTTGCAAAATTTTGAAGGAATTTTAAGCAAATTAATTTTATATTTATTCAGCTCATTCCTGAATTTATTTTTAAAATTTACAAAACCTTATATTAAGAGGATGCGAAGCATTAACAAAAATACCTTATCAGCCGCGGGCCGTCCAAGTGAAGCCGACGTGTGCCTGAGCTACGTAGAAGGTAGGAGGCGGAACGCGTTTCCACGGCTATAGATTTTTTTCGTCC
This sequence comes from uncultured Bacteroidota bacterium, assembly GCA_963846585.1. GTDB lineage: Bacteria > Bacteroidota > Bacteroidia > Bacteroidales > JAAUTT01 > JAAUTT01. The sequence continues at coordinate 250,730 of CAWJWO010000015.1, read as the reverse complement.
CTTTTTTGATCGACTGCAAAAAGGGACAAAACAAAATTTAAATTATTTTAATTTTTCCCGGATTTTGTCTGGAATCAAAGACAGATGCAATTGTTATAATTTTTTCCTTTTCCCAATAAATTATTTTGTAATTTCCTTCAACCAGGTATCTGAAATCTTCCGGGTAATCACTCAGGAGCTCTTCTCTTTGACCTGCTAACGGATTAGTTTCAAGAATTGATACTCTTTTAATTATTCCATTGATTATTTTTTTTGCTATTTCCGGACTTGCTTCAAATGAGTAAAAATCAAATATGCCTTTGAGATGTCTTTCCGACAGGTCTGACCATTTAATTCTTATTTCCATGTTTTCACCTTCTTTTTAAGGTCCTGGTGAGAAATAACCCTGCCGGCATCACTATCATTTTTTGCCTGATCGATCATTTTATGGAATTCGCTAAGTGGCATAGGTTTTAAATTCCTAACATGAGATTTTATTTTCTCTTGTTTGATAACTGTTTCAAGCTTAGAGATAAGACTTTCATCACTAATATGAATAAATTCTTCAATTAAATCAAGTTTTCTGGTTTGAATGCTCATATCTTAATACTTTATACAAAGATATAAAATTCAATTGGAAAAGTTTAGTTTTGTTGATATTTAGCCTATCACACATCCTTCATTTTGACAATATTTTTAGCAATTTTCTTATTGTTGTTACTTCAAATAAGTCCCCTTTAGTTTTATAAGTTAAATTTTCTTTTTGATGATTCTTATTATACCATTTATTAGAATTATTTTTTCTTCTATTTTGAGAAGTTCTATTAGTTGATGTAGAATTTTGACTTCTTTTATAAAAGTAATACACAATCAAGCCAACAATAAACCATACAAGAAAAGTACTTCCCATAATTTCTATAGTTTACCAGGTAAACCCTTAACAATTAATACAGTATTCATTTGCTGAAGAAAAATTTACATTAAATGACCTGCAAAAAAGGGACAAGGAAATAAATAAGTGCGTAGGTTTGTCACTTTAGTATAACTATTCCTTAATTTTATTTATATAGTTCGTCAGTTAAATTTGAAAATGCTAACAGGAAATTAACCTAAAATATCAGTAACCCTTTACCCGTAGCAGTAGCAAGACAACCGAGATTTATACTCATGTAAGTACCAAAAGCATTCAAAAAATTACTTCACCTTTTGATTTATTATGATATTATTTAGTATTATTGATAAAAAAATAAACGCCACATTATGGCGGTTATCTCCGGTAAAATGGTTGTTAACCCGCCATGCCATGGCGGGTATAAGTAAGTTAGTGGCAAGCCAAGGAACCGCTCCGAGCAAGTTTCTGCCTAAAAAGTCTTATCTTTGAGGATAAAATTTGAATAATGAAAAAACTTCGGATATATATTGATACTTCAATACTTGGCGGATATTTTGATGATGAATTCAATGTTGACACCAAGTTGCTTTTTGACGAGATTTTAAGCTTGTAATTTCTGATTTAACGGAGAGAGAATTGGTTAATGCACCAGAACGAGTTAGAACCTTGTTGAGAGATTTGAAGATTGATTTTGAGGTAATTGCTGTAACTCAAGAATCCATTGATTTAGCAACAAATTATATAAACGAAAGGGTTGTTGGACAGACAAGTTTGGATGATTGTATCCACATTGCGACAGCGACAATTTACAAACTTGACTTATTGATTAGTTGGAATTTTAAACACATAGTCAATGTTATACGGATTAGAGGTTATAATCCAATAAATCTAAGGAATGGATATTCAACCTTAGAGATTCGTTCACCTAAAGATTTGATAAATTATGAAAACTGAGAAAAAATTTGATTGCGTTAAAATGATGCGTGATATTAGAGATAAAGTAAACACAGATATTAAAAATATGAGTCCTGAGCAAATTTTGGATTACATAAAAAAAGGACGAACTGATTATGAAAGAATAATGGCCAGCCACTAACAAGCGGTCATAAAACATTGGGGTTTAAGTGGTATATCAAGCTTTTCGCTCACTGGCAAGTTCAGTAACGGTGGATAGTTTCGCTTCCAAGGTTTCCCCAACGTTTCATACCGCCAATGTTAGCGCTAATGCCAAAAAAAGACAATTCTCCGTGGAAAATTTCAGTGTATTTTGATTTTGTTACCTAATTAGCTAACTTTGTAGCATGATTGAAAAATTTATCAGGGACATCTATTATTATAGAAGTTATTATTTGGACTTCTTTGAAACATTAAAGCCTGATGTTCGAAGAAAATTCAACTGGACTTTGAAATTAATAGCAACGGTAGATCGAATTCCTGTTAAGTATTTCAAGCATATGGAAGGCACAACTGGTCTTTATGAGATTAGAGTTGAAGTAGGTAGTGATATTTACAGAGTTTTTAGCTTTTTTGATAAAGGTCAGCTTATAATATTGCTTAACGGATTTCAGAAAAAATCGCAGAAGACACCTAAAAATGAGATTGAATTAGCTGAAAAATTTAAAAAACAATATTTCGATGAAAAAGCAGACAAATAATAATTTAACGTCATTTGTTGACCATTTGGATAAACAATACGGCAAAAGAGGAACTAAAGAGAGAGAAGAATTTGAAGAAGGATTCGATGCTTTCAAAATTGGCGTCATGCTTCAAGAACTTCGTAAAGAGCAGGGAATGACCCAGGAACAGCTCGCTATCAAGTGTGGGACAACTAAGACATACATATCTCGAATTGAAAATGATGCATCGGATATAAGACTTTCGACATTAATGAGAATAATACGTCAAGGATTTGGGAAACATTTAAAAATGAGCGTAGAAATATAAAAAGGCACATAGCGGTAACAAGCGATAAAAAAACAGTGGGGTTTAAGCGAAATGCGAAGTGTATCGCTCACTTGAAAGTTTTTGCCGATCAACAGAGATCTTGCTACGAAATCCCCACCGTTTCTTACCGCTAATCGTTATGCCCAATGCTAAAAAATGATCGCAAGAAATTAAAATGAAGACTAATAATGGATTTTTTGTAAATTTGCTTAGTGAAAACAAATATAGACATAGAGCAAGATTTCATCATTGATAAGCTAACAAACTCGATAGAGAATGTTGTCACAGGAGATAGTTTCCAGACTGAAATTTCAGTATTATCACAAAATGATCTGAAAGTGGCAACTAAAAAAAATGGGTGGTTATTTGATTGGAAAATTGAATTTAAAGAGCCTGAGAGGGATATCTATAAGCTGACAATTATTGGTAATCCAACAGTTATACAAGGATTGATTAGTCTTGAAGTAAAATCGGATCACGTTTATATGCACTTAGTAGAAAGTGCCCCCTATAACAAGGGTAAAACAAAAGTGTATTCAGGCGTTCCCGGAAACTTGGTTGCTTTTGCCTGCAAACTTTCATTTCAGAGGGGACATGATGGTAATGTTTCCTTCCTTTCAAAAACACTGTTAATCGATCATTACGAGAAGACACTCGGGGCTTTTCATTTTGGCGGTCGAGTGATGATTATAGAAACACAAGCAGCATTAAAACTTATAGACAGATATTTCCCAAAGAAATAATTATGAAAACAAAAAAGATAGAATTAGACGTTGATTTTATAGGAGGTCAAGGCTCATTGACCCAAGAAGAAGAAAAGGCGCTTTCCAACTTCTTTAAACAACGAAAATTAATATCAAAGAGACCTTTTATTGAAACAAAGACTAGGACTTTGAAACGAGATAAAATAATAGTCTGAAAGTAATAAAAGCACTGGGCATAACATGCAATATAGCCAAAAAGGGTTTCATCGGTTAGTGTAGTCCGTCACCCGCATCAGGTTTATTGCGAACGGATAGATACCCACTCCGCATTCCCTTTCTGGCCATATTGCCAACGTTATGCGGCATGCTTGGGTGACATGCACACTTGAAAGTTTGAATAAATATTTTATAGATGATACAAACAAAAATTAAAGAACTCCTTGACATTGTTAATTCACTTCAAAAAATTTATCCTCATAAAAAATTTACACTTGACGGAAGATTGGTTGGAGATATTGGAGAGATATTGGCCGAACAGCATTATTGCTTAAAAGTTTTTGATAAGGTAAAGCCTGACTATGACGCAGAAACGGAACATGATAAGCGTAATGTTCAAATCAAAGCCACAATGAAAAATTCAGTTTGGTATCCGCGAGACAAACATCCTGAAAGATTTCTAGCAATCGAAATTACTGCTGAGGGAGAAATTAAAGAACTTTACAATGGTGAAACAAAACCATTTGTTGAATATTTGGCAACTCGTAAAAGAAATAACAACTACAATTATTATACTATTACGAAAGGTATACTACTTAAACTTAACGAGCAAGTTGACGCAAAAACGAGAATTAAAAGACGCAAATAATTAATGTAGTATTGATTGATAATCTTGGCGGCGAAAATGTAGCAGGTGGAAAAATGAAAGCAGTAGATACAGAACTTTGGTTAGACCCTAATACTGGAGCAAATAATTCAAGTGGATTAACCGTTTTCCCTGCTGGCTTCCGTGGTAAAACCGGATTCATAACACAGGCTGTAAACAGCAATGCCCTGTTTTGGAGTAGCACAGCGTTTGATGATAAAGACGCATGGACACGGTATTTGCTTTTTGACAGCGAAACAATTGGACGAAAAAACGGCGGAAAGTATCATGGTTTCTCTATTCGCTGTATAAAAGATTAAAATATGGATTTTGAACAGCTATTTAAACAAATTTCTCCAGAAGAGATATGTGACAATTTTAACATATTTGAGTTGGTCGGAAAAGATTTTTATGCGATTACTGCCGGCAATAAAGATCACTATAATTCAATGATAGGTAGTGGAGGTGGTTTTGGGCTTTTTTTCAAAAAACCAACCATGTGGTGTCTTTTTCGAAAAGACCGTTACACGCTTGAACTGATTCAAAAAGAACAAGTATATACACTATCTTTTTTTCCGAATGAATATAAGGAAAAAATGTTTTTTTTGGGACGCAAGTCTGGGAGAGATAGCGAGAAAATGAAAGAAGTTGAATTAACAAGTATTCAGACTTCTACAGGAAATATGACCTTCAAAGAATCAAAACTAATTATTGAGTGTACACTGACGGTGATTACAACACCAAATCCTAATGATTTTTATTCACAAGAATCAAAAGATTATATAGATGAGGCGTACAAAGATCCTAACGATTATCGTAGTCTTGTATTTGGATTAATAACTCATGTTTGGATAATAAAAGAAAAGGATAAATAAACACCGACCCGCTAACACGCGCTCATAAGCAATGGCGGGGTTTGTAGCGTATTTTAACTTTCAATCTCGCATCAAGTTTTGGTGCAGTTTGATAGAGAAGCGCTCCGAAACACGCCACATGCTCATAGCGCCAAACGTTATAGCGCATACAAAAAAAGACAGTCATTCCCACTTAATTGACACCTTATTATTTTATATATTTGAAAAAATTTATACCATGATAGTAGACACTCAAATAAGACAGCAGATTTTACGCAAAATTCGTAGGATTCCTTCTAATAAGCTAAATGATTTGAATGAATATTTGAGCAAATTGGAACAGACTACTGAAAAGACATCCAAGGTAATCTCATATGCAGGTAGTTGGAATAATATTGACGAGTCTGCATTTAATGAACTTACCGATAATTTGATTTTAAATCGGAATAAAAACTCTCGTAGATTCGATGAATAGAGCATTAATTGATACCGATATCCTTTCATATTATTTCAAGGGTGACCCCCTTGTGGTACAAAATTTTAAAAAATATCTGATAGAATACGATATCATTGAGATTAGTTTGATAACTTACTACGAGATAATGAGCGGTTTACTGTATAAAAATGCACATAAACAATTGGAGATATTCAATGATTTTGTTACCGATAATATTGTAATTGCCCTGACTGAAGAATCATGTAAAATTTCATCCGAGATTTATTCAAAACTGAGAAATAGTGGGGAGTTGATAGACGATATTGATTTATTAATTGCAGGTATTGCTATAGAAAATGAAATGAATTTAGTAACCAACAATGAGAATCATTTTGGGCGGATCTCAGGACTTAAAATTGAAAATTGGAAAATGTACGCGCTATAACACAGCATATAAGTAATGGCGGGGTTTGTGGGTTACCATTGGCAGTACTTCTATTGTAATTTCTACTTCGGTTAATAATGACTCTCTCTGATCGACGCCACTACTTGTATGCCAACGTTAGGCGCAAGCTGCTATATCCCCGAAACCGACAGAAAATAAATCGAAAATATGACAGAACAAGATATTAAAAAAGGAATTAAAGAAGTTTGTGAAATTTCAACCGAAATAGCAACTTTTTATGCCGACAATAATGCTTTAGTAACAAAATTAAATTCGGTCCCACAAGACGAACTACAAAAAGCTTCAGATTATTACGCTTCTCGTTCTGGCGTTATTGTGGACTTAAGAAAAGAGGTTTTAGAATATCTTAAAGAAGGTAATAAACTTGACCTCTCGACTCTTGAAGGCTTCATTATTAAGCATAAGACAGGAAAAGAGAATCAATATCGTGCCTACAAAAACTATTTTTCAATTTTCTTTCCAATTATTACTTTTTATGGACACCAATACAAAATATAATTATTATTAATTATCAATCATTTAATTTGAAAGAGGTACAAATTAGGTACAAAAATATATTTTAATGCCAAAGGAATTCTATATTTAACCGGCTTATCCCTGAATTAATTTTAATATTTACAAAGCTTTATAATAAATGGATGCGAAGCATTAAATACAATGCCTTATTTGACTGGGCGCCGTCCAACTGAAGGCGACAAAGGAGCCGGAACGAGTTCGGCCTGCTATAGATTTTTTTCGTCCCTTTTTTGATCGACTGCAAAAAAGGGACAAGGAAATAAATAAGTGCGTAGGTTTATAAATCTAGTAATAAATATTCACACATTTGATTTACAGAAATATTGTAAATAAATTGAAAATTTATTTCCCAATACAAAACTTACTGAAAATATTCCCTAAAATTTCATCATTTGTTATATCGCCTGTAATTTCCCCTAAATAATGCAGAATGGTGCGGATGTCAATAGATATTAAATCTGTTGCGATGCCATTTCTTAATCCTTCCGTTACCCTTGAGGCAGCTTCCCTTGAATGCTTTAGGGCAGCAAAATGACGTACATTGGAAATAATGACATCTGATTCCTGGTTTGTATTAACTGATTCCACTAACATATTAATAAGTTCATTAGTATGGATTTTCTTCTTTGCCGATAAATACAGGGTAGGATAGGGGGCGAAACCCTTGTCGCCGCCAAATTTACTGCGCACTTCCTTTTCACCGGCAAGGTCGATTTTATTTACTATTATAATTAGCTTTTGATCCTGCGAAGGGTTTATATCGGTTATTTGTTTGCCAATTTCAACTGGTGTCAGGCTGTCTTCAGTAATCAATAAAATGATCCGTGCCTGGTTTATTTTAGCAAAAGTACGGTCAATTCCCAGCGATTCAATAATATCTGTAGTTTCCCGTATTCCGGCAGTATCAATAAACCGGAAGCGAATACCGTCCAATTGTATTTGATCTTCTACAGCGTCGCGGGTTGTCCCGGCGATTTCCGATACTATTGCCTTATCGTCATTTAAAAGAGTGTTCAGTAATGTCGATTTTCCAACATTTGGCTTACCTACAATAGCAACGGGGACGCCATTTTTAATGACATTGCCATAATCAAAGGAATTAATAAGATTATCCAACAGAAGAATTATACCGTCTATAATTTTTACCAGGTCTTTTCTGTTGGCAAATTCAACATCTTCCTCGCTGAAGTCGAGTTCAAGCTCAATGAGTGAACTAATATCCAGCAATTGTTTACGGAGTCCTGCAATTTGCTTTGAGAATCCCCCGCGCATCTGCGTTATAGCCATTTGATGAGCTGCATGCGATTCGGATGAAATAAGGTCTGCCACGGCTTCAGCCTGCGACAAATCAATTTTTCCATTCAAAAAGGCCCTCATCGTATATTCTCCGGGTGTTGCAATCCTTGCTCCTTTTAAAATAAGAATTTTAAGAACCTGTTGCTGGATATAAGGCGATCCGTGACATGACAGTTCAACCAAATCTTCGCCGGTATACGAATGAGGATTTTTAAAAATTGAGACCAGGACTTCGTCAATGATTTCATTCTGATATTCAATTCTTCCAAACTGTATAGTATGAGTTTTCAGGTCAGCCAGTTTAAATTCTTCCTTTGGCGATCTGAATATAGTATCTGTAATAGTAATGGCATCAGGTCCTGAAAGCCTAATCACGGCAATAGCGGCATTTCCGGGTGCTGTAGAAATAGCGCAGATGGTAGAATCGTCAAACATGTAAGAAGAAAGTCAAAAGATAAAAGTAAAAAGATTAAAGATAAAGGATAAAAGAATAAAGAAAAAGGGGAAAAAGAAAAACTACAAATACTTTAGACTTACAAATGCAAAATATTGGAAATTTGCTTCTAAGCACTAAGCACCATGCACTATGCACTATGCACTAAACTCTATTACAGTTATTTCCGGCGGCATTCCAACCCTGCCCGGATAACCGATGAATCCCAAACCGCGGTTGACATAAAGGTATTGCCGGCCTTCCCTGTAAAGCCCTCCCCATCGCGGATATCTTAAACTTATGGGGCTGTATCTTCGGTTGCCAAGTTTAACGCCGAACTGCATCCCGTGAGTATGTCCTGACAGGGTAAGCCTGACATCCGTTTTGCCAAGGATTTTAGCATCCCAGTGGGTAGGGTCGTGTGACATAAGAATTTTAAAGGGGATATCAGTCACATTTTTAGAAGCTTTATCATAATCGGCAAGTTGTGGGAAAGGACGATGGCCCCAATTTTCAACCCCTATAAGAGCAATTGCATCGTCACCACGACAAATTTTTACTGATTCGTTTTTAAGCAGCTGAAAACCAATTTTTGATTGGGCATTAATTATTTTATGAAAATTGTCAAGTCTGTCTTTTTCCGAAGCCCAGTCATAATAGCGCCCATAATCATGGTTCCCAAGGATGGAATACTTACCCAGTTTAGCTTTCAGTTTCGAAAGTATTTCCAGCCATCCACCTTCCAGCTCTTCGTAAAAAGTGTTGACCAGATCCCCTGTAAATAATAAATAATCGGCTTCCTGGGCATTAACAATTGAAATTGCTTCTTCTACCTGATGCTCCAAACCTTTAAAACTCCCTATGTGTAAATCAGAAATCTGAACTATTTTAAGTCCGATGAAGGATTTTGGCAAATCAGGAAAATGGAGTTTCAAATGTTCAACTTTAAAATTAAACCTGCCTTTAACTATTCCTCCTATAAGTGCTGCAAAAGGAACTGCTGCCACTAAAAGTCCAACCTGCGAGAGAAATTTCGACCTTGTAACCTGAGTGCCTCCGTGTGATTTAGTATTACTTTTAAAAACAATTTTTTTATATATCCATTTAAAGCCAAACAATACATCTTCAATTAAATGAAAGGGAATAAACACAATTTTAGGAATATATATAATTAGAAACGCACCGAAAAAGTAAAAATATGCTATAAAAATACTTCCATTACGTGTTGAAGAGCGTAAAAAGTAACCTGCAAGCAATAAAAGTATCATGAATACTGTAACGGCCCAAAAGGAATAAAATATCAAATGTTTAAGCCATTTATTCGTTGATTTTGATAATAATACCCTTATTCCTTTAAACGTATAAATGTCAAGGATAAGAATTATTAAAATAATGATCAGTAATACCATAAGAATTAATTATTGATTATTGATTATTAACAAAATGGAGCCAGGAGCCAAGAGCCAGGTATCAAGATTTTAACTTATGGCAGAAGTTTGTCTAATAATTGTCTCTTAAGAAACCCTAATAAATTTAACACAGAGACACTGATTAACAGAGAAATAAATTGAAATAAAATTGAAATATATATTTTGTTTCGTTATATTTTTACTTCGGCTTGCCGGAGAAAGATGCTGTTCTCTGTTAATTAAGAAACTTCTCACGCATAAAGTCATATGTCCTGGTCCCTGGTTCTTGGCTCTTGGTTCTATTTAATTGCAATTTATAAAACAAAATTATATTTTATAAAAACAATCCATCATATAAAGTATTACTTTTGCCATCCGAAATTTTGAGTAAATGGATTTCATACAGGAATTAAACAGACGAAGAACGTTTGCAATAATTAGTCATCCCGATGCAGGTAAAACAACCCTGACCGAAAAATTGTTGCTTTTTGGAGGTGCTATTCATATTGCCGGTGCCGTAAAATCAAACAAAATAAAGAAAACAGCTACATCCGACTTTATGGAGATTGAAAAACAAAGAGGCATTTCGGTAGCTACGTCGGTGATGGGATTTGAATACAAGGACATTAAAATAAATATACTTGACACACCCGGTCACCAGGATTTTGCCGAAGATACTTTTCGTACTCTGACGGCAGTTGACAGTGTAATTATTGTAATTGATTGTGCGAAAGGCGTTGAAACGCAAACAAGAAAGCTTATGGAAGTTTGCCGTATGCGTAATACCCCTGTAATGGTTTTTATAAATAAACTCGACAGGAATGGCAAAGATCCGTTCGATTTGCTGGATGAAATAGAGTCGGAACTGAAAATAAAGGTTCGTCCGCTCAGCTGGCCTGTCAGTATGGGACCTACCTTCAAAGGTGTTTATAATATGTATGAACGGAACCTGCAGTTATTTACCGGAATTGAAAAACAAACCATAGGGGATACCATTGAACTTAATGATGTGCATAGCAAGGATCTGGATAAGTATATAGGACGATATGCAGGTAAACTACGTGAAGACCTTGAAATAGTGGAAGGAGTTTATCCTGAATTCGTTTTAAGCGAATATTTGCAGGCAACAGTTGCTCCGGTTTTTTTTGGGAGTGCACTTAATAATTTTGGAATAAGGGAATTGTTAAACTGTTTTATTGAAATAGCGCCAAAACCTAAAAGTTTTTCTACTATAGAGCGGGTGATAATGCCCGAAGAACAAAAATTTTCGGGGTTTGTATTTAAAATCCATGCTAATATGGATCCAAATCATCGCGACCGTATTGCTTTTGTAAGATTGGTATCAGGTAAATTCGAGAGAAATACAAATTATCTCCATGTTCGTTTAGGAAAACAATTAAAATTTTCTAACCCTACATCATTTATGGCTGATAAAAAGTCTATAATTGATGAAGCATATCCCGGTGATATTGTTGGCTTGCACGATACAGGCAACTTTAAAATAGGGGATACCCTGACAGAGGGAGAAATAATTCATTTTAAGGGAATCCCAAGTTTTTCACCTGAGCTTTTCCGTTATGTTGAAAATGCTGATCCTATGAAATACAAACAGTTGGCCAAAGGACTTGACCATTTAATGGACGAAGGTGTAGCACAGTTATTTATAAGCAGGTCAAGCAACCGTAAAATAATTGGAACGGTTGGAGCACTGCAATTTGAAGTTATTCAATACAGGCTGGAACATGAATACAATGCATCTTGCAGGTATGAACCTGTTCAGCTGTATAAGGCCTGTTGGATTGAAAGTAATGATAAAACAGAACTTGAAGATTTCAAAAGGCGTAAATATCAATATATAGCAGAGGATAAACATGGCAGGGAAGTATTTCTGGCCGATTCTGCCTACAGTCTTCAGATGGCACAGGAAAAGTTTGGTAAAATAAAATTTCATTTCACTTCAGAATTTTGATTCAGGAGTAAGTCGTAATTAGATTTAATCTAAGGGTTTATAAGTTTATAAACCTTATAAACTCTTTTTAGAATTTAACAGATATCCTTAAATTTAAACGTCTTGCTGTAAGATAATTAGGAACAGCAAATTCGTTTGGAAGATTGGTCTGCGTTGAAACTGTATGAACCCATAAATAAGAGGCGGTATTATAATAATTAAACATGTTAAACAATTCCACGCCAACTATAAATTCTTTAAAAGCTTTAAAAAAAGGATAATTGCTTTTCACCTGGTCGTTTTTAAAAATTTTGGATATTCCAAGGTCAACCCTCTCATATGGACCAAGTGAAAAAGTTTGATTAAAATATTTTGAGTCAGGTACTGTCACAGGCATACCACTTCCATATGCTAAAACTATATGAAACTGATAAGTAGGATTTGTAGGCAGAAAATCCTGAAAAAACAGGCTGAAGGTTACATGTTGATCGGTAGGGCGGGGGTAGTATCCCGGATTTACTGCAATCCCCTGAGTATTGATATAGGTCCCGAATCTTTTTTCCTGTGTATTCAACAGGGATAAACTTGCCCATGACTGGATACCCGTGAGAAATTCGCCATTTAGTTTAAGATCAATTCCTTCAGCATATCCGACGGCATTGTTAAGGGCAGTATATTTTAACTCTACATCATCGATAATATAGGGTATAAGATCGTTAATATATTTATAATATATTTCCGAAGTAAATTTAAAAGGCCTGTCCCAAATCTTTAAATTATAATCACTTCCTAAAACTAAATGATAACTTCGTTGTGCCTTTATATTTGGATTTATTACACCTTGAAAATTTCTCATTTCCTTATAGAAAGGAGGTTGAAAATACAGCCCGGCAGCGAGGAAAAACATAAAGTCACTATTCCAGTCAGGTTTTATGGATAAACGGCCACGGGGAGTAACAAGGAACTGGTTGTTAAAGCTCCAGTAATTAAAACGTATGCCGCCATTAATAAAAAACTTTGTACGTTTACCGGAGAATTGGCAAAGATTCTGGATATATCCTTGTATACGGTTGTTATTTAAATCATTATTTGCGTTTGCAAAATCTGTCAGATTAATTGAAGTTGGAGAATAAGGTGTTGCATATCTCGCAGAATCGATATATTCCCATTCGTTAAGATGATCATTTATGATTTCTTTTTTAAATTCAATGGACCATCTTAACTGGTTATTTATAAAGTTATAAGTGCCAATATGTGAAAAAGAATATACATTAATATTAAGGTAGTTACGAGCATGATTTAACATTGTCCCCACACCTATGTCAAGGGTACTATCATTTGCATTAGGAGAATATCCAAGCTCATTTATTTGATATTGGCCTTCAATATCATAAGTCTCCTGTTCAATTGATGAATATGCCGATGTTATCAGTTTAAGGGATAAATCAGGCAATGGTTTATAATTTATTGTTAAAGCGCCCAGAGCAGTTTGGTATTTATCAGCTTCCTGCCCGCTATAATAAATTATAATATTATAGGCTTGCTGGAGGGTTCCAAATGTTGTAGAGCGTGTCTGGGGAATGAAATTATATGAATTCAGGGTAAAATTACCTAAAAAGCTTAATTCCAATTGATCAGAAAATTTATAATTAAGAAACGTTTGAAAATCCGTAAATGATGGATTGTAAGTACCAGTTGTTTGTAACGACGACAGGAGGTACTGTGACGTTTTATAACGCAATCCGGTTATGTGAGTGAACTTTTTATTTCGTGAAATGCCTTCGAATGTGAAGGTGGCACCTAATAAACTTGCGCTTGCACTTGCATGATACTGAGCAGGTTTTAAGTATGAAACATCTAAAACCGACGACATTTTATCGCCATACCTTGCTTCAAACCCGCCTGCCAAAAACTTTACCGACGATACCATTTCAGGATTAATAAAACTAAGCCCTTCCTGTTGTCCTGTCTGAACAAGATAAGGACGGGGCACTTCCACATCGTTAACATATACCAGGTTTTCATCGAAATTACCGCCTCTTACTGAATACTGCGAACTTAATTCGTTGTTTGAAGTAACGCCTGGCATAGTTTTTATCAGAGATTCGAAATTACCGCTTGGATTTGGAATAGCGCTGAATTCTTTACTCATGATTCTATTAAGTCCTGAGGCCCTTTCAACTTCATTAGTAATTTCTACTTCGTTAATATTCTTAATATCAGGTGATAATACTATGTTTTGAAAAATTGTTGTTCCGGTTTTTAGTAAAATATTTATTGTTTGGTTTTGATAACCTAACAAAGAAAAACTTACAATTACTGTTTTATTGCAAGGAATCTGTAGTTGAAAATATCCGCTGTCGTTACTAACAGTACCGGAATTAGTTCCTGCTATCCGAACATTTACAAGTGGTAAACAATTACCATTATTATCTTTAATGAAACCATTAAAAAGTCCTGTGGTTTGAGACCAGCTATTAAATGTTTGGAAAAATAGTAAGAGGGATAATAGAAATTTGAGAATTAGCCTGATCATTTAGTTTTTCCTGAAAAATACGAAAATAAGTATAATTTTGCTTACGGTATAGTTTTGTTAATATTAAACTTAATAATAGAATAAATGCAACAATTATTGCTGGGAGATGAAGCTATAGCCCGGGGTGCTATTGATGCCGGGATATCAGGTATTTATGCATATCCTGGGACTCCATCCACTGAAATAATGGAATATGTTCAGCATATTGAAAAAACGGAAAATAATGGAATTCATTGTGCATGGTCAACCAACGAAAAAACTGCGCTGGAGTCTGCGCTTGGTATGTCATATGCAGGAAAACGTGCAGTTGTTTGCATGAAACATGTAGGTTTGAATGTGGCTGCTGATCCTTTTATGAATGCTGCGATAACAGGTGTAAATGGTGGTTTGATGGTTGTTTCAGCCGACGATCCATCGATGCATTCGTCACAAAACGAACAGGATTCAAGGTTTTTTGGGAAATTTGCCCTTATCCCTTTTCTGGAGCCATCCACTCAGCAGGAGGCTTATGATATGGTAAGCTACGGGTTAGATTTATCAGAAAAATTCAATGTTCCGGTTTTAATGCGTATTACCACACGTTTAGCACATTCAAGGACAGGAATCACAAGAAAGGAAAAGTTGCCTCAAAAGCTTCTTTCCACTCCGAAAAATAAATCACAGTTTATACTTTTGCCAGCATTTGCAAGGGTACGATATAAAAATTTACTTAAACTTCAGGTTGATTTTGAAAATAAAGCCATCAGCTCAACATTTAATCAGTTTACCGATGCCACAGATCATCAAATTGGAATAATTGCATGCGGGATAGCAATTAATTATGTTATGGAGTATGCAATTGATGGAAAATTAATGTATCCGTTACTTAAAATTTCCCAGTATCCTGTCACAAAAAAAATTATAGATCAAATATCCTCTGTTTGCAATACTTTGATAGTATTTGAAGATGGATATCCTTTTATTGAGGAACAACTTACAGGATTAATAGCCAATAATGTAATAATTAAAGGCCGTCTGAGTGGCGACGTGCCCCGTGACGGGGAATTAAATCCGTCAATTGTAGGAAAAGCTTTGGGAATTGCGCCTGCGTATAAGTTGAAAGTGCCGGATGTAGTTGTTAACAGGCCGCCTTCTCTATGTAAGGGATGCAGTCATATTGACACCTTCAATGCTCTTAATGAAGCAATTAATATTTATACAAAGGACCGCGTATTCTCTGATATCGGATGTTATACACTTGGAGCACTTCCCCCATTTAATTCAATTAATACATGCGTAGATATGGGAGCTTCAATAACTATGGCTAAAGGAGCTGCTGATGCCGGTTTGGTTCCATCTGTTGCAGTCATTGGCGATTCAACATTTACACATTCAGGAATTACAGGACTCCTCGATGCTGTAATAGATGACTCTCCTATAACAGTAATCATTTGTGATAATGAAACAACCGGCATGACAGGAGGCCAGCCATCAGCCGCGACAGGCCGGCTGGAGCAAATATGCCTGGGATTGGGAGTTAACAGGGAACATTTAAAGGTTATCGTACCTCTCAGGAAAAACCATAGCGAAAACGTTAATATTATGAAAAGTGAATTTCAGTACAAAGGCTTGTCGGTTATTATTTCACAAAGAGAATGTATACAGACTGCATTGCACCGTAAGAAATCCAATTTGAAAATTTGAAAATGGTTATTTATGACTAATAAAAGAAAACAGAAGGCAGAGGGCAGAAAACAGATAAAAGATAAAAGATAAAAGATAAAAGAAGGCAGAATATGTATATATATATAAACATATAAACCTTATAAACTTTATAAACATATAAACAAATAAACTTATTTAATACAAAGAACTAAGCACTAAGCACTATTATGAAGATTGACATAATTTTGGCAGGAGTAGGAGGTCAGGGGATATTATCGATTGCAGCAGTCATAGGCCAGGCAGCGTTAGCAAATAATTTAAATATTAAGCAATCGGAAGTACATGGAATGAGCCAAAGGGGTGGAGCAGTTATGTCTCATCTTAGGATTTCTTCCGGAACAGTATCATCAGATCTTATACCTTATGGCAAGGCAGATCTTATTATTTCGATGGAGCCCATGGAATCGCTCCGGTATTTGGATTATCTTTCGCCGGAAGGTTGGGTAATAACTAATACTAAAATATTTGATAATATTGACAATTACCCCGATTTTGAAAAAATTATTCAATCGATACGTGACTTGCCTAAAAGGATATTCATTGATGCTGATCAGCTGGCACATGAAACAGGTTCTTTCAAAGCTTCGAATATGGTTATGCTTGGAGCTGCATTACCTTTTTTGAAATTATCAAAAGAATCAATAGCAGAAGCAATTAAAAATATTTTTATCTCAAAGGGTGAAAATGTGGTTGAATTAAATTTAAAAGCTATGTTGGCTGGAAATGAGTGTACAAATAATACAGTAATCAAAAATTAATTAGAATGTTTTCTAAGTCTGATATAGAACAAATTAGGAAAAAGGGAATGAGTGTTGAACAGGTTAATCAACAGATTGCGTTTTTCAGGCATGGAATACCATTATTAAATATTGACAGGCCGGCTACCATCGATGATGGAATTACTGTTACGGATAATTATAAGATTAAAGAGCTTATTTCTGTATATGTAAATGAAATACCATCCAATAATTTTGTAAAATTTGTTCCTGCTTCAGGTGCAGCGACCAGGATGTTTAAGTCATTGTTTGAACAACTTTCAAAACCCAAAAATGCGGAATTATCTGAAGAAGTGGCGGAGTTTGCAGTTTCATTGCCATTATTTGCATTTTATAATGATTTGGTTAAAAAAATTGAGGAATATGGCGATTCTGTTTCGAAATTAATAGATGCCGGAGATATTCAAACACTTATAAATTATTTATTATCCGAAAAAGGATTAAATTATGGCAACCTTCCAAAAGGGCTGATTAAATTTCATAAGTATGCTTCCGGGAATCGTACTTCACTTGAAGAACATCTGATAGAAGGAGTCTCGTATGCAAAAAATATAAACAATGAAGTAAAAATTCATTTTACGGTTTCTCCGGAACATTTAAATAGATTTAAATTGTTTATTGACTCTGTAATAGATAAATATTCCAGGCAATTTGATGTTAAATTTTTGGTTGAGCTTTCATTGCAAAAATCCTATACTGATACGATTGCCGTAGACGAAAATAACAATCCTTTCAGGGAAAAAGATAAAAAATTGGTATTTCGACCGGGAGGACATGGTGCCCTTTTGGAAAATTTAAATGACATTGACGGGGACATTGTATTTATTAAGAATATTGATAATGTAGTTCCTGATCATCTTAAGGACATCACGGTTAAGTACAAAAAGGTATTGGCCAGGCATGCTCCTGCAAACCCAAAAACAAGTCTTTTTATATTTACGGATATTAGCAAATATCTCTGATGATAATAATAAACATAAGGAAATAAAAAAATTTATTGAACATCGCCTTGGGTATAAATTTTCGCCTTCATTTGACGATAAATCAACTGAAGAACAGAAACAAATACTTATAAATGTATTAAACAGGCCTATACGGGTTTGTGGCATGGTAAAAAATACGGATCAACCTGGCGGGGGACCTTTTTGGGTAAGAGGTTCACAGGGTGAATTATCCCTTCAGATATTGGAAAGTTCTCAGTTTGATTTTACAAATAAATATCAGAAGGATGTTTTTAACAAAGCAACTCATTTTAATCCGGTTGATCTTGTAATTTCCCTTCGTAATGAAAAAGGGCAAAAATTCAAATTGTCGCAATTCCTTGATCCCGGCACAGGATTTATTTCTGTTAAATCGAAGGATGGCAGGTCACTTAAAGCTTTTGAATTACCTGGTCTTTGGAACGGAGCAATGGCTGATTGGAATACTATTTTTGTGGAAGTTCCTGTTGAAACATTTAATCCGGTAAAAACAATTTCGGATTTATTGAGGAAAGAGCATAATAATTTCTTAAATTTATGAGCATTATTGATATTTAAATTCGGATTATTTATTAATATAAAAATCAACGTATTGCTAATTAATAAAAAATGAAAGGTTTTAATGTTTTAAAGATTTTATTGATCATTATTATTCTTTTAATATCAGTAAGTTATTTTTTTTGGTATTTCCAGGATTATAAACCCTATAATATATATATTTTAGATAAAACAGTGCTTGATGACAGCCGTTCTGATCATAAGTCATTTAATTGGATACTAAATCATTATAAATATTCTAATAAAGAGCATAATCTTTATAATTATAAAAAGGATTATTATGGGTTTTTCCCTGAAATTCAAAGCAAGAATATCAAAAAATATAAAATCAGAAGTTTACGGTTATATGAAGTTTTAAGTATTGCCGATGATATTGATATGGTTTATTATACAGATACTTATGGCGTTTCGTATCAGGATTGGTATAATAAGATACCGGATAAATTTCATTCGCCTCTCATCTATGGTGGATTAAATCAAAACGATTATCTTTTGTTATCGGAAATGAAAAGGAAAAATAAACTTATTTTAACAGAATTTAATATGTTAGGCTCACCAACCTCAGATTTAATACGTCAAAAAACTGAAACTATGTTCGATTTTTATTGGACAGGATGGACAGGGTGTTATTTTAAGTCTTTAAATCAGTCAAACCCGGGATTGCCTGATTGGATTTGTCAGCAATATGAACTTAAATATAATATGAAATGGAATTATACAGGACCAGGAATTATACTGATAAAAGAAGATGGTAATATTATTGTTTTAAGGGATAATATTGAATTAAAATTTGAATTTCCTCAGATTATTACAAATGTGATTAATCAGAAAAAATATGGTATTCCTGCCTGTCAAAATTACAATTTCTGGTTCGATATTATAAATCCCGGCGGAACCAATAAAGTTATTTCATCATATCATTTAAATCTTTCAACCATTGGAATAAATACTTTGAAACAATTTGGATTGCAAGCAGATTTCCCTGCAATTATTGAACACCTGGACAATTACAAATTTTATTATTTTGCCGGAGATTTCGCTGACAGGAATATTTCAATGGCCGGATCCTATTTTAAAGGGTTTCCAAGATTTGCTCAATTATTTACTTTGAATAATGCATCATCTAGGATGAGCTTTTTTTGGAGGTTTTATTTGCCTTTGATTAATAATATTTTAAATCATAATTTATCACACTCCTGATATAGTATGTTATTTACATAATTGAAAATATATTGATATCATGGAAATTGAAAAACATTACAGTTTGGAATATTTACAAAGCATTTCATGCGGAGATGATAATTTCATATTAGATATGATGCAGACTTTTATCGCAGAAGTTCCAAAGGAACTGAATAAAATAAGAGAGTTTGTAAATCAGAAAAACTGGATTAATGCAGGTAAAACTGCTCACAAATTTGCTTCTAACTTATTATTTTTAGAAAATGAAGAATTAAAATCAATTGCTATTCAAATTGAAGAAAATGGCATTAATCAAATAAATATTGATAAAATAGACGAACTTACGTATAAACTTGAAGCGGGATGTTCGATTATAATTGAAGAACTTAAACGTGATTTTTCAAAATTAGAAACTTAGAATGGCTAATTAAATTTTGGAATTATGAAAATATTAATATGTGAGGACGATATTATGACTTTGAAAGCTTTGGAGCATAAGCTTAACCACGACGGTTATGATATTATTACAGCTCATGATGGCAAACAGGCAATTGAATGTTTAAAGACAGATAAAAAAATTGATATGGTTCTTACTGATTTGCATATGCCTTTAATCAGTGGATTGGAACTAATATCATATATACGCAATGACATGAAGAGCAATATACCTATTGTAATGTTAACAAGGGTTGGTCTTGAAGATGTTGTATTACATGCATTTGAACTCGGCGCAGACGATTATATTACTAAACCATTTAGTCCGGATGAGCTTTCATTGAGAATTAAAAGATTGCTTTTAAAAGCAAAGGGTTAAAATTAAATGAAAGCTAAATTAGTATTTATTATTCTTATAAATTTTGTTTGTATCCTGAATTTAATTGCAAAGGATATTGATACTTTAGCATTTGCTGACTCAATACAAACTGAAAATAATATTATTCCCTTAGGAGATACTTTAATAAATCAAAATTTCGGCCCTGAATATGAAAAAATTTTAAATAAAGCAGAATGGGCATACCATTTTGGTTTGTTTAATGTTGCAGTTAAACAATATAGGAAAGCTGCTGAAATTAATCCAAAATCCCTTTATATCCAATATAAGATTAAGGAGATAGAGTATACAAAACATAATATCGGAAGCTTAGTATTATATTTTAATTTTGATAAGCCTGATATTCTGATAAAAAGCCTTATTTTTTTTATTGTTTATTTCGTTTTCTCGCTATTGGTGATATTATTAATAATTTTAGTAAACAGGGGAATACTTGAACATAATTCTAAAATAAAAGAATCTCTCCTTGAGAAGTATCAGCAATTATTAGTAGATTATTTATTTTCAGAGGATGAAAATAAGGATATTTTAATAAAAATCAGAAATACTGCCGCTTCATCATTTAATCGTAAAATACTTATAGATCAAATGATTGATTTAAGTATTAATTTAACCGGCGAGGCAAAAGAAAAACTTCAAAATTTATTTATATTATTGAAACTTGATAACGATTCAATCAGAAAGGCTTATAGCAGGTTATGGAATGTAAAAGTCAAAGGATTTCATGAATTGGCCTTTATGAATATACCTGAGGCAAATGAAGAAATTTCAAGATGCCTGCAAAGCTATAATGATATAGTACGCATGGAAGCCCAGTTGGCCATGGTTCGGTTAAATCATGATGATCCGTTTGGGTTCCTCGACCTTTTGCAAAAACCTTTTACTCTTTGGGAACAATTAACAGTTTATGAAACTATTATGTTTCATAATTTACCCATTCCACAATTTGACCGGTGGTTATTTTTAAAAAATAAATCAGTAGTATTGTTTTCTTTACGAATGATTGATATTTTCAGGCAAACCGAAACGTATAAAAATTTATTCTGGATGTTAATTAACGATGATGAAGAAATAAGAAGATTAACAATTAATGTAATAGGAAATTTAAGAATTAAAGATGCATTGCCACATTTAAAACGCTTATATAAAGGAGAAATGTATGAAAACCGTATCGCGATACTTCATGCTATTTCAAAAATGCCGGATGATTCTATGTTAAATTTTATGAAACTGGTACTTGATAAGGAAGATGATGTTCAACTTCAGATTGAAGCAGCAATGGCTATAAATAATATGGGTGAAACCGGTAAAAGTTCATTACAAAGATTACTGGATTCAGATTATAAAAATTATCAGATAATTATAAAACATGTATTAGATAAACGCATCAACTGATGGATTTTGTTTTTGGAGTTATACAATATCTTGTTAACAATTTAATATTGTTAATAACATTATTCCTGTTTACAACTTATATTATCCTTGCTGTAATTTCAGCTGTTGCATTGCGTCGTTACCTGCGTCAAAACAGTTATGTTGATTATAATTCCATTATACTGGCTCCCTTAACACCTTCAGTTTCGGTAATAGCCCCGGCATTTAACGAAGAAAAAACTATTGTCGATAATATAAGAGCTTTACTATCATTATATTATAATAATTTTGAAGTAATTGTAGTAAACGACGGGAGTAAAGACGATACTTTTAATAAAATAGTTAAAGCTTATGATTTGGAAAGGGTTAATTATTATTTTGACTACAAAATACCCTGTGAACGTATCTTAGGCATATATAAATCAAAAAACAGATCGTTTAAACGTCTCACTATCATTAATAAAGTTAATGGTGGTAAATCAGATGCTTTAAATGCCGGAATAAATATTTCAAAAAACCAACTAATATGCAGCATTGATGTAGATTCGATAATGGAGCCTGATGCTTTATTGAAAATGGTTAAACCTTTTATGGAAGAAACCGACCGTAAAGTAATTGGTACAGGAGGAGTAATCAGAATTGCAAATTCCTGTGAAATTGAAGGGGGGCAGATAGTTGGTATAAAATTGCCTGAAAAGTTTTTGCCAAGGGTACAGGTATTGGAATATACACGGGCATTTTTAATGTCAAGAATGGCCTGGGGTAAACTTAATGGTTTACTGATTATTTCCGGTGCCTTGGGAATGTTTGATAAAGAGGTTGTTATTAAATGCGGAGGATATTCTGTTGCAACAGTAGGAGAAGATATGGAACTTGTAGTGAGGATGCGCCGTTACATGTCGGAACAAAAACAAGATTATACCTTAAAATATATTCCAGATCCTTTGGTTTGGACACAGGTACCATCTAACCTGAAAATGCTGGGCCGTCAGCGTAACAGATGGACAAGAGGCACAATTGAAACATTAATACAACATAAAATATTGTTTTTAAATCCGAAATTTAAAATACTTGGCATGCTTAGTTATCCATACTGGATGATATTCGAGTGGCTATCGCCAATTATTGAATTTTTAGGATTAGTATATTTCGGGCTTTTAATTATATTCGGACAGCCAAACTGGTCGTTTTTCCTGCTTTTGCTTGTTTTTGTTTATACTTTTGCTATTTCGATGAGTACCTGGGCAGTACTATTTGAAGAATTAACATTTCATAAATATAAAACAAGGAGAGAAGTCCTGAAGCTTGTTTTTACAGGATTTCTTGAACCATTATTTTTTCATCCTCTTACGGTATTCTGGTCAATTTGCGGAAATATCGATTATTTGAGAGGTAAAAGAGCGTGGGGAAAAATGGAAAGGGAAGGGTTTAGTTCACGTAAAAAAAAATGACAAAACAATAATAATAAATAATCATTAACATTAATATGAATATAGTAGTTACAGGAGCTAGCAAAGGAATTGGTTTAAATATCGTTAAATCACTGGCAATATCGCAGGTAAATAAAATAATAGGCATTTCAAGAAACTACAAGCAATTGGTTATATTAAAGGACTGGTGCAGTAATAATTCAAAAACTGAATTTATTCCTATATCATATGATTTTCAGCAAATTACGTTTAGTGAACCAAAGTTATCCGGAATCATCAGACAACATTTTAACAGCATAGATATATTGATTAATAATGCAGGAACTCTAATTAATAAACCATTTGAAATTATTTCATCAGAAGAAATAACCAGAATTTTCAATGTGAATTATCTGGCTCCGTCTTTGTTGATTAAGAATCTGTTACCATTGCTTAAAATTGGACAAGCCCATGTAATTAATATTTCGAGTATTGCTGGTTATCAGGAAAGCAAAAAATTTGCAGGTTTATCTCATTATAGCGCCAGTAAAGCTGCAATCGCTTCATTAACGGAATGTCTTGCAGAAGAATATAAAAATGATGGAATAGTTTTCAATGCACTGGCTTTGGGGTCAGTTCAGACTGATATGCTGGCAGAAGCATTTCCGGGATATAAGGCATCAGTGTCTCCGGAAGAGATGGGATCTTATATTGCTAATTTTGCTATTGAAGGGAAAAAAAATTATAATGGAAAGATTATTCCTGTTGGCGATTCGGTAGAATAGTATAAAAGTTTATAAGGTTTATAAACATACTTATACAACCACCAGGATTTAAACTAACTACTAACATGCATTTTTTCAATTATTTCTTTTGTATCATTAGCTATAATTAATTCTTCATTAGTAGGCACTATCAATATTTTAACTTTTGAGGAATCTTTACTTATTACTTTTTCTTCTCCCTTGATTTTATTATTTTTATCAGCATCAAGTTCAATTCCCATGAATTCCAGGCCTTTTGTAGCTTCAAGCCTTGTGTAATCAGAATTTTCGCCAACGCCACCTGTAAACAATAATAAATCAAGCCCTCCCATTGCTGCGGCATAAGATCCTATGTACTTTCTAAGCCTGTAATGATACATTTCTAAACCAATTTGAGCCCGTTCGTTGCCATTTTCAGCTTCCTTCATAATTTCGCGCATATCTGATGAAACCCCTGTTATTCCAAGCATACCACTGTGTTTATTAATAAGAATATTTGCAGTACTGATATCCAGTTCCTCACGTGTCATAAGATATGTCAACACCCCGAGATCCATGTCTCCGCAACGGGTTCCCATGATTAAGCCTTCAACCGGAGTCATTCCCATTGATGTATCTACTGAATGGCCATTTTGTACAGCTGCAACCGATCCTCCGTTTCCAAGGTGACAGGTAATAATTCGTTGTTTGTTAATATCCAGATTAAGTATTTCGCATGCTCTTTTTGAAACGAAACGATGGCTTGAACCATGGAAGCCATACCTTCTGATTGCGTATTTTTTGTATAACGAATAAGGAATTGCATACATATATGCATAGGCAGGCATTGTTTGATGAAAGGCAGTATCAAAAGCTCCAACCTGAGGAACATTTGGAAGCAACATTTTCATTGCCTCTATACCCTTAAGATTAGGTGGGTTGTGAAGTGGGGCCAATTCTATGCACTCGTCTATTTTTCTTATTACTTCATCAGTAATGAGAACACTATTATTAAATTTTTCTCCACCATGAACTACACGGTGCCCGACAGCATCTATTTCATCGAAATTTTTAATGCTTCCATGATTTTTACTGGATAAAACGCCAAGTACATATTCAATTCCTGCCTGATGATCATAAATATCCCCTTCGATGTAAAGTTTGTTTCCGTCGTTTCTTTCATGCTTTATAAATGAACCATGAAGGCCAATTTTCTCAATCACCCCTTTTGCTAAAACTTCACAGGCATCCATTTCAAATAACTGATATTTAATAGATGAGCTTCCGCAATTTAATACTATAATTTTCATTATTTTAAATAGATTAATTATATGATTCCGGAACTGGATATATGCAGTCCATTTTTTAAATCATGATCGTATATATAAAACCCCTTGCCTGATTTCCTGCCTAAATTATTTGCACGTACAAGCCTTTTAATTATAGGCGATGCCTTAAATTTTTGTAAACCAAATTCCTGATAAAGGTTATCCATATACTTAAGAATTTTATCCAATCCTATACGATCAGCCAGTTCAAATGGTCCAAACTGAAGCCCGAACCCATATTTCATAGTATCATCTATATTTTCAATTGTAGCAACACCTTCCATAAGTGTTTCACAAGCTTCATTTATAAGGGTAACAATAAGACGTGTACTTATATTGCCAGGTGATTCGTTGATTGTAATTACTTTTTTGCCGATCATATTTGCAAACCTGCAAACATAATCGTAAGCATTCTCTGAGGTTTTTAAACCTTTAACAACTTCAACTATTTTAACCGTGGAAGGTGGAATAAGAAAATGCAGTCCTACTGCACGTTCCGGGTATTTTAATGCAGCGGCCAGGTCTGATATCATTAAAGTAGAAACATTAGATGTGATAATTGTTTCTTCCGGGACATAATTCTCAATATTACGAAAAACATTTTTTCGTAATTCAAGAGATGTTCCCGGCTTATCAGGACTAATAGTTTCCATCACAAGGTTACAATCCTTAAGATCATTGTAATCTGTTGATCCTTTAATTCTTGAAAGAATAGCTCTTTTCTCGTTTTCAGTTAATCCCCAACGATTAATTATTTCGTCAAGTTGTTGATTTATACTTAAAAATATTTGCATTACTCTTTCCTCGCTGACATCAATAAACACAACATCTATGCCGGCAAGGCTTATTATCCGTGTAATTTCCTGGCCAACCGATCCGCAACCAATAATGCCAACTTTATGCAGGGATCCTTTTCTTTGCAATTTTTCATGAAGTGCATAATCTTCTAATACTTCGGACATTTATTATATATTTATTAATTAGTTGATTTATTATTTAATCCAATAACCTGATTTACAGTAATAGCAACCATATTAACAATATCGCTTACGGAGCAACCTCTGGATAAATCGTTTATCGGAGCTGCCATCCCTTGTAATATTGGCCCGATTGCTTCAGCATGAGCCAAACGCTGGACTAATTTGTAAGATATATTGCCTGCTTCCAGAGAAGGGAATATCAATACATTGGCATTTCCCGCAATATCGCTTCCGGGGGCTTTGCTTTTACCAATACTATCAATAATGGCTGCATCGGCTTGCAGTTCTCCATCAATTTTTAAAGACGGGTTCATTTCTTTAGCCATTCTTGTTGCATTTATTACTTTATCAACCAATTCATGTTTTGCGCTTCCTTTGGTTGAAAAACTTAACATAGCAATACGTGGCTCAAATCCAACAAGGTCTTTAGTTGTTTTAGCTGTAGCAACAGCAATTTCTGCCAGTTCTTTATCGGTAGGGTTGGGGTGAACAGCACAATCAGCAAAAATAAGTATTCCTTTTTCGCCGAAATCCTTATCCTTTAAAATCATAATAAAAGCTCCTGAAACTACAGTTATTCCTGGCATCGTTTTAACAAATTGAAAAGCAGGCCTTAAAACATCGCTGGTAGCGTTCATTGCACCTCCAACTTCACCATCTGCATCACCATTTTTAATCATTATAGTAGCCAGGTATAAAGGATCTTCTATAAGCTTAATTGCATTTGAACGGGTAAGCCCTTTAGATTTACGCAATTCTACCATAAGATCCGCATATTCATTTTTCTTAGGATGACTGTCAGGATCAACAATTTTGGCTTTTCCAATATTTTTAAGGCCATAATTATCAGCCAATTTATGGATTTTTTCCGGGCTGCCAATTAATGTAATGTCTGCAATTTTTTCTTTAATAACAATATCAGCAGCTTTTATGGTTCTTTCTTCGGTGCCTTCAGGTAATACTATTCGTTTAATGTTATTCCTGGCTTTATTTTTAATAGTTGATAGTAAATTCATAGTATTATGATTTATAGAGAATAAAATATTGGTATCCAAATTTAATGAAATTGCCCAAAAATTCCTTATAAAAATGACACATTCGTCACAGATAAATCAAACATTTTAAAATAATAACGTACAAATATGTCTGAATCTTAACTAATTTACATTTGTTATATATCACATATGTAATTTTATTTAATACTATTGTATACAGCACTACAATTGTAAGTATACATATGTAATTAAGTGAAATAATGTTGATTCTTTGATTTATTAATTTAAATACCAGTCATATACACTGATTATTTGATAATTTATTTTAATATGATTTGGATTATTGTAACATATATTGGCTAAATACAGTAATTTATAGAGATTATGACTATTTATATAATTAAAAACCTGTATTATAAATGAATTATATAAAGTAATAAATTAAAGATAATGATTAATCCCTGTAAACTTATTCAATTCTTATTAATTCAGAAGGATCTGGATAAGTTTGTCCTGATTATATTAAGGTATTATATATAAAAATATATTTAATTAGTTTACATAAGTAATATTATATAATATCTTAAAAAGTTACATAAGTAAATTGTATTATAGTTACATTTGTAATATTGGTTCCGGCTACTTGTATTAATTAAAAATAATAATACTACCAATGGATATTTTTGAAAATATATCATTATTGTGTAAAATTCTATGCACTAAGCACTATAAACTAAGCACTATATGAAAGACAGAATTATTAAGTTCCTAACCCACGAAAATATTTCTGCAACACGTTTTGCTGATGAAATTGGCGTGCAACGTTCCAGTATTTCGCACATATTATCAGGGCGGAATAATCCAAGCTACGAATTTATATTTAAAATGTTATCGCGTTATAAGTTACTTAATGCTGAATGGTTAATAACCGGTAATGGCAATATGATTAAAAAAAGCGATCAAAATACCACAAATATTGAATCAGGAGCCAGGATAAAACAACTCGATTTATTTCAACAAATACCGGAACCACCCTCAAAAAAGGAAACTCCTGAAATTTCTATGGCTATACCTGATAAAGTAATTTCAAATGAGCATAAAATTGATAAAATACTAATATTTTATTCAGATAAAACATTCGAGGAATTTTCATCTGCAAAAAATCCATGATATTTGGTTAACTTTGTAATAAAAATTGAATGTATAAAAGTATAATCCGCCCTGTTTTATTCCTGATTAATCCTGAATTCATCCACAGAATAATTATTAACCTGATTAAAACAGGTTTTAAAATTCCATTTGTAAGATATTTAACTAAAAAATGTTGCTCCGTTAAAGATAAAAAACTAAATCGTACATTATGGGGTATAAAATTTGAAAATCCGGTAGGACTTGCAGCCGGTTTTGACAAAAATGGCGATTGTTTTAATGAATTGTCAAATTTTGGATTTTCATTTATTGAGATAGGGACAATAACTCCGGAGAGTCAGACTGGTAACCCTAAACCAAGAATGTTCAGGCTGACAAAAGATAATGGATTGATTAACAGAATGGGTTTTAATAATTCAGGGGTAAATGCAATAGTGCAAAAACTAAAAACAAAAAAATCTGATATTATTATTGGTGGAAATATTGGCAAGAATACTTTAACTCCAAATGAAACTGCCATAAATGATTACATTTATTCATTTAATATAGTGTACGATTATGTTGATTATATTGTTGTTAACGTTAGTTGTCCAAATATTAATAATTTAAGTGAACTACAAGATGGAAATGCTTTAAAAGCAATATTAAAAGGTTTAAATACCGAACGATCAAAAAGAAATATCCGTAAACCTATATTATTGAAAATTTCGCCTGATATTAGCCTGAGCCAGCTGGACGAAATAATTGATGTTGTAAATAATAACGGTATAGATGGGTTTATTGCCACAAATACAACTATTGGCAGGGAAAATTTATCCCTTTCAGAAGACAATATTAAAGCAATTGGAAATGGTGGATTAAGTGGAGCCCCTTTAAGGAATAAGTCTACGGAAATTATTAAATACATATTTCAAAAAACTGGCGGGAAATTACCTGTAATAGGTGTTGGAGGGATAATGTCTGCAAAAGATGCAATTGAAAAAATTGAAGCTGGAGCTTCACTTATACAGGTTTATACTGGTTTTATTTACGAAGGTCCTTTGATAGTAAAAAAAATTAATAAAGCTTTGATAAAATTATAATTATTTTAAGTTTTTCAATATATTAGCCTTCATAATTTTTAAATATTATGACAGGAGAAATACGACAAATAGCTGATCGATTGAAAGACTTAAGAGAGATTTATGCTGTTACTGAAGAATACCTTGCCAAAGAGATTGGTATCCCGACAGAAGAATATGTTAAGTATGAAAGTGGCGATTTTGATATACCAATTGGCTTGCTTTATAAAATATCAAATAAATTTGAAGTTGAACTTACTTCATTGTTAAGCGGGGATTATCCCAAGTTGCATATTTATAGTATTGTACGTAAAGGACAGGGATTAATCGTTGAACGGCGAAAGAAAAATAAATATGAAAACCTGGCATTTAATTTTATAGATAAAAAGGCAGAACCATTTATAGTTACAGTTTATCCTGAAACAGATAATTCAACTGAGTATAGTTCTCATCCGGGACAAGAGTTTAACTATGTAATAGAAGGATCATTATTATTAATCATTGATAATTATAATCTTGTTATTCGCGAAGGTGATTCGGTTTATTTTGACTCTTCCTACAACCATGCATTTAAGGCTTTAAATAACACTCAAGCTAAATTTATAGCCATAATAATTTCTTAGTATATCCCATATATTATATTAAATATTATGATTTTAGAAAAATATTTAGACAGGTTAAATTTTAGTTCATACGAAGATTTTATCTCGAATTTTAAGGTATCAATACCTGATAATTTCAATTTTGCATTTGATGTAGTTGATGAGATAGCACTGCAAACACCTGGCAAAATTGCAATGGTTTGGTGCGATGAAAAAGGAGAAGAAGAAGTTTTTACATTCGCACAAATGAAATATTACAGTGATAAAGCTGCCAACTTTTTTAAATCACTTGGAATTAAAAAAGGTGACCCTGTAATGCTAATCCTTAAAAGAAGGTATGAATTTTGGTTTTGTACTCTCGCTTTAAGCAAATTAGGAGCAATTACAATCCCTGCAACACATTTACTGACAACTAAAGACATAATATACAGGAATAATGCTGCAAATATTAAAATGATTGTATGCGTTGGGGAACCTGAGGTGATGCAGCATGTTGAAGAATCAAATGATAAATCACAATCGCTTAAATATAAAATTAATATAGGTGAACATCTAAACGGTTGGTTGAATATAACCAGCGGAATAGAAGAAGCATCTGATAAGTTCAGCCGGCCTGAAGGTAACGATGCGCCTGATAATATGGATACCATGTTATTATATTTTACATCCGGGACTACAGGGATGCCAAAGATGGTAAATCATTCATTTACATATCCATTAGGACATATTCTTACTGCTAAATTTTGGCAAAACAACGAGGATAATGGTTTGCATTTTACTATAGCTGACACTGGCTGGGCTAAATCAGCCTGGGGGAAAATATATGGCCAATGGCTTTCAGGGAGTGGTGTAATGACATATGATTATGAAAAATTCGTACCAAAAAACTTACTTGATGTTATTGTTAAACATAAAGTAACGAGTTTTTGTGCACCTCCTACAATATACAGGTTCCTGATAAAGGAAGATTTAAAAAAATTTGATTTATCATGCTTAAAGTATTGTGTTGTAGCAGGTGAACCTCTTAATCCTGAAGTATATAAACAATTTTATGATTTAACGGGATTAAAATTGATGGAAGGTTATGGGCAAACCGAATGTACTATTGCACTTGCAACTTTCCCCTGGATGGAACCAAAACCGGGATCAATGGGCAAACCTTCGCCCGGATACAATATTGATTTATTGAATGATGATGGTAAGCCATGTGAAATTGGCAATGAAGGCCAAATTGTTATTTACACTAATAAAAGCAAACCTGTAGGTATGTTTAATGGTTATTATCTTGATGACAATCTTACACAGCAGGTTTGGCAAAACGGGATTTACTATACGGGTGATATGGCATGGCGTGATGAAGATGGATATTATTGGTTTGTCGGTCGTGCCGACGATGTTATTAAAAGTTCCGGCTATAGAATCGGGCCTTTTGAAGTTGAGAGTGCCCTCATGGAACATCCGGCTGTTATGGAATGTGCCATAACTGCCGTACCCGATATTGACAGGGGGCAGATTGTAAAGGCAACCGTAGTGCTGGCTAAAAATTATCAACCAAGCATTGAATTAGGAAAAGAACTCCAGGAACATGTTAAAAAAATTACGGCACCTTATAAATATCCCAGAATTGTTGAGTTTGTTGATGAATTGCCAAAAACTATAAGTGGTAAAATCAGACGGGTCCAAATCAGAGAAGAAAATAGCTAATTTGATGAGTTTAAAAGAATCAACGATTATACTAAGTGATCCAGCTGGGATTCGAACCCAGGACCCCATCCTTAAAAGGGATGTGCTCTACCTGCTGAGCTACTGAATCGTTTTTTGTTAAAAGCGGTGCAAAGATAGCATCAATATCTTTTTCAACAATAAATTATCAATAAAAATAAGATATTATTTTTATTTCAACATTTGTTATTGTTTATCAAATATATAGATAATATTAATAAATCAAAATAGTTTTATTATAATAGAATACTAAGGTTAATAGCTATTTTTGAAATATATTTATTGATCATTATCTTTTAAATAATGAGTAAAGTAATAATAATTACAGGAGCATCTTCTGGAATAGGATTGGCATGTGCCAGGCAATTTTCCTTGTCAGGTTTCAAAGTTGTGCTGGCATCCAGGAATATTGATAAGTTGATGGAAATTCAAAAGGAAATGCTTGTTTATAATGAAAATATTCTGGCTGTGCAAACTGATGTCAGCGTGGAAGAAGATTGTAAACGCTTAATAAGTCTCACTCTTAAGAAATTTGATTGCATAGATATTCTGATAAATAATGCCGGCATTTCCATGAGGGCTTTATTTAAAGATTTGGACTTGTGTGTACTGAAAACCTTAATGGATACAAATTTTTGGGGTACCGTGTATACAACTAAATATGCATTGCCGCATATATTAAAACAACATGGCAGTATAATTGGTTTATCTTCTATTGCAGGATTTATGGGACTTCCCGGAAGAACCGGATATTGTGCATCTAAATTTGCCATTCATGGATTTTTAGAAACATTAAGAATAGAACACATGAAACAAGGATTACATGTAATGATTGTGGCACCAGGTTTTACAGCCTCAAACATACGAAAAAATGCACTGGGCCCTGATGGTTCCAAACAAGGCGAATCTCCAAGGAATGAATCTAAATTAATGACAGCTGAGATGGTTGCGAAAAAAATTATGTATGGTATTTCTAAAAGAAAACGTATTATTATATTGACAAAAATGGGTAAAATGGCTATTTTTATGAAAAGAATTTTTCCAAAACTTACCGATACCCTTGATTATAATGAAATGAAGAGGGAGCCTAATTCTCCACTAATATAGTTTATATGTATTTTAAATTTGGATTAAAATGGTTTTAACGAGAAAATTTTATTCGATAATTGTATTTATTGTTTCATATAATATATTATATGCTAATGATTTACCAAAACCAATTGATATTCCGGTACAATTAAGCAAGTTAGATCAAAAAAAAATTGATCATGCTGCTGAAATTATTAATTCCGCGAGAGATATGTGGAACCAGTTAAACAAACAATATAATACGGAAGGTGTTACTAATCCAACAATTGATTCAATGTATAATAAAGATGCAATGCCCCTGTTATTAAAGGCGGCTGCCTTATTTGATGAAGGTAATTCCCTGATGTATGAAGTATATCATAAAAATTGCAATGAATTTTGGAGCAAACATAAATACGATTATCCAACCGGGTTGGATAATGCAAAGCAATTTCAAAAGGATGCCATTAACTATATTCAAAAAGCACAATTAAACAGACGGGTAGCAGATAACTATCAGCATGAATATGTAAAAGCATACAATACATTTTTTGAAGCAGTCTCTTTGGAAATTATAGCATCAAAGAAAGAAGGGAGGGCTTTACAAATTTATGCAGATTGGCCGATACATTATTCCTATCCAACTGATGAGGATATTGAAAAGGATTTATTTAACCCGGCAATTGTTGCTGCTGCACCAGTCAAACAAGCTGAGAAGAAGGAAGAACCAGAAATTAAAATTGACACTCCGGTTCCTGCAAAAGAAGTTGAACCTGAAATTCTGCAACCTAATATAATATATTTTTCTGTTCAAATAGCTGCACATACAGTCAAAATTCCCGAAAATACTATAAGGGAGAGCATATACAAAGGAACGATGAAAATTACTGAAATTCATGAAGACGGTTGGTTCAAATATTTATTGGGCCATTTTACCAACTATTATGATGCAGTAAGGCTTTTAAATGAAGTTAATGTAGAAAAAGCCTTTGTTGTTGCTTATAAGAATGGCAAGCGTGTGCCGTTGAATGAAGTCAATAAGTGATGACAAATTACTAATAGCAAATGAAATTTGAAAATTTGAAAATGTGCAAATTTGAAAATAATAATATACATATTGGAATAGTAATTACCTCATCACTTTTTTACCCCAACAACTAACAACTAACAACTATATTCAGTACACCCAAAACCTTATTAATGGCAAATTCTTCAGTATACCAGTAGGTGTGACGCTTGTAATATTAATTACCACTGGCTGGTTTGGTGGCAAACTACTAATTAGTTCAAGTGATTTGGCTGAGAAAACAGGCCCTTCATTTTCAACTGATACATATTTACCTCCGAATGAATAGCCGATAGTGAAATTATTAACTTTATACCAGTTATTACTATCATACAAATCGTCAGTAAAATAAAGTTTTAGACTATCGCCTTTAAAAAAAATCTTTCGGTTTAAAACCACTGAATCTTTAATGATATTTTCACTTAATTTTAAAACAGGGTTAGGAACCTGCTTTACTGTAAACTCCTTTTTACCAATAATTAAGGAGTCTGAATTTAAAGTGATTATATATATACTTATAAATGA
Organism: uncultured Bacteroidota bacterium; assembly: GCA_963846585.1. Taxonomy (GTDB): domain Bacteria; phylum Bacteroidota; class Bacteroidia; order Bacteroidales; family JAAUTT01; genus JAAUTT01. The sequence goes on along the minus strand of CAWJWO010000015.1, from coordinate 216,401 downwards.
TCTGCCTGAATGGACAGGAATAGTCAGCCAACCTGCTTCTGTTTTTATAATATTGCCATTGTTTGTTTTTAATATTATATCAAAATGCCTTAATTCTTCGTTTGGATAAATTATTATAAGATTATTATCAATACCTGAGTATAAAAAATTGTTGTTTGAATCAATTGATTTGATATTGACTTTATTCCAATTTTTTTTGATCAAAATTGAATCAGATTTGTTAAAGGACCATGCATATAACGAATAGTTTGTTAATAACAATACTGATGTATATATCAGATGCTTAAGTATCTTATAATTTTTATTCATAAAACTAATCAGCGGTATAATTTGTAAATGTATGTCTTATATTAAAAGCTTATTTTTTGTTATTTTTGCAATTTAAAATTTAATATTAAAATGCCATTAAATATTCCTGACAATCTTCCTGCAATTAATGTACTCAAAGATGAAAATATTTTTGTAATGACTGAAACCCGTGCGGTACATCAGGATATCAGACCTCTTAAAATATTAATTTTGAATCTGATGCCTGTTAAAATTACCACTGAAGTTCATCTTTTGCGAATGTTATCTAATAGTCCCTTACAAGTTGAAATATCATTTTTAAACATAAAAAATCATGTTTCAAAAAATACATCCAAGGAACATTTGGAGACCTTTTATAAAAATTTTAACCAAATTTCCTGTCAAAAATTTGATGGAATGATAATTACAGGGGCTCCGGTTGAACTTTTAGATTTTGAAAAGGTCGATTACTGGGATGAAATTAAAGAGATATTTGAATGGACAAAACATCATGTAACTTCAACATTTTATATTTGTTGGGCAGCTCAGGCCGGCCTTTATTATCATTTCGGCATTCCAAAATACACAATTGAAAAAAAACTGTTTGGTGTTTTTCCTCACAAGGTTAGTTATTCGAATATTCCATTAGTAAGAGGCTTTGACGATATATTTCTGGCTCCTCATTCACGATATACTGAAATAAGAAGGGATGATATACTTAAAGTTAAAGAGCTGGTAATTGTTTCCGAATCGGAAGAGGCCGGCATATATATAGTTATGACAAATGGCGGTAAACAAATATTTGTTACAGGTCATTCTGAATATGAAATATATACATTAAAAAATGAATATGATCGCGATGTCGCAAAAGGTTTGCCTGTTAATATTCCAAAAAACTATTTCCCTGATGACGACCCTTCAAAATCGCCCCGATTTTTGTGGAAGGGGCATGCCAGTTTATTGTATGCCAATTGGTTAAATTATTATGTTTATCAGGCTACTCCTTTTAAATTTGACGATATTTAATCTATTACTTTAAATTAATATAAATAGAAGCCTCATTATCAAGATACCATGACAGTTTACCATGTTTTTGGTGAATATTTTTTGCTGGTATATTAAAGGAACCTGGGTCATCGGAAAAAACAGATTTTATAATTTTTGATTTATTTTTCCCAAAAACCAGAAAAACGATATTATTGGCATTATTTATGGATTTCCCGGTGAAGGTTATACGTTTTTGATTTGTTACAGGATGTTCCGAAATTGTGCAAATACCTGAAGTTTCGGATAAACCTGCCTGCCCGGGGAATAGGGATGCTATATGGCCATCATTGCCAATTCCTAAAAGGAGCAGGTCAAAGCTTGGATAGAAATCGATACATGGAACATAGGCCAATATTTCACCGGTATACCTTACCACTTCGTTTACAGGATCTTCAGAGCCATGCACATAATGAAGGTTTTGATGAGGAATATTAACTTTTGAGAACAGTATCCGAAATGCATTTCCAAAATTACTTTCGATACTTGTTTCCGGAACACAACGCTCATCTACCCAAAAAAAATGTATTTTATTCCAATTCATTGAAGAAGAAAATTCCCTGGATAAAATTTCATACATTAATATAAAAGTGTTGCCTCCCGAAAGGCCAATGTACAGATTTTCACGAAAAATAAGCATGTTGTCCACATACCTGATAAAATCCATAGCCAATCTTTCAGCTGTTTCATAAGGTGTCGGTAATATTTGTGTCTTAAAATAATTTTTCACAGCTCGCAGTAATTTGAATCCATAGTAAGGTTTTTACAAGGATACCGCCACGTATGTTCAGGTGTATCAATTAAATCGTCTGCAACATCAGGTCCCCATGTACCGGCCGGATATCCGAAAAGTTTAGTATCAGGTTGCCTGTGCCATAATTTTAAAACAGGATCGATAAAACTCCATGTAGCCTCGACTGAATCGCCGCGTGCAAATAATGTAGAATCACCCATGATACAATCAAGCAATAACCTTTCATATGCATCCGGTAACCTAATATCTGATAAACCGGAATAATGAAAATCCATTCCCACGTCCTGAACTTTAAAGCCGGAACCCGGAACCTTCATGCCAAACTTCAGTAAAATGCCTTCATCCGGTTGAATACGAATAATTAATTGATTAGAAGTGACTCCAATACCCGAATTATTTGTAAATAATATATGCGGACTAGGTTTAAAATAGATTACAATTTCAGTAACCCTTATTGGCAATCGTTTTCCTGTCCTGATATAAAATGGTACACCGCTCCATCGCCAGTTATCTATAAAAAACTTCATTGCAACATAAGTTTCGGTTTTTGAAAGAGGATTAACATTTAATTCTTCCCTATATCCCGGGACTTTTAATCCTTTAATCTTAGAAGTAAGGTATTGGCCCCTGATAATAACATCTTCAATATTTTTTAAATTTACAGGCCTGAATGATTGAAAAACTTTAAGGGTTTCATTACGAATAGATTTTGAATCGGACAGGGCAGGTGGTTCCATAGCTACCAGTCCAACCAGCTGCAACAAATGATTCTGCACCATGTCTCTCATTGCACCTGAGTGTTCATAATAACTCCCCCTGTTTTCAACACCAATTGATTCAGCAGATGTAATTTCAACATGCTGAATATATTTCCTGTCCCATAAGGGTTCAAATATCCCGTTTGAAAACCTTGTAACCAATATATTCTGAACGGTTTCTTTACCTAAATAATGATCTATCCTGTATACCTGGTCTTCATTAAAAACGTTGAGTACCATTTTATTAAGTTCAATTGCTGATGAGAGGTCATATCCAAATGGTTTTTCAATAATTATGCGTTTCCAGTTTCTGGTTCCATTACTTTTATTTAATTTATGAATGCCTAGGTTATTAATAATTACATTATACATATTTGGTGGTGTAGCAAGATAATAAAGACAGTTCCCATTAAATTTGAATATTTTATCCAAACTGGTAATACGCTGTTTTAATTTGATATAGTCGTTGCTATCAGAAGTATTTATTGATATATAAAATAAATTTTTAAGGAATTCTCCCTGATCGGCCTTTTGTGCACAAGGTGTATTAGTAAGATATTGTAAAATACCATCATGCATTTTGTTACGAAAGGCTACATCATCCAATTTGCTGCGGCCAACCCCAAGAACAACGAAATTATCCGATAACAGCTGCTGGTTACGCAAGTCGCATATAGCAGGTATAAGCTTTCTGGCTGTTAAATCTCCTGATGCTCCAAATATTACAAATATTAATCCGGTATTTATACTCATAGTCAAATACAAATTTTATTGATATAAAATTACTAAATTTATTAAAGACACTACTTAAAAATTACCTGATCAAAATTTAATAATACAGCAAATTACAGCCTGATTATGTTTTAAATTTACATGGCAATTATAGATATATGGATTATTCAAATAAAATTTGTATAATTAAATTTTATTTTTGACTACCTGCTAACTTAAACAAATAAAACAATGAAACAGCAAAATAACAGCCTTGGGATAGGAATGGCATTTATGGCCTTTATCTTTTTTATTTTCGGATTCATTACAAATTTTAATATCGCCATGAAAGATCAGGTGCAACTTGCATTTGATCTTAAAACCCTTTACCCGGGATGGGCTAATTTTTTTGCTCAGTTGGTAAACGGAGTTTTCTTTTTTGCATATGCATGTTTTAGTTTCCTCTGTGGCAGCATTATAAAAAAGATTGGATACAAAAATGGCATCATTTTTGGCCTTGTTTTAGTTGCCCTGGGTAGTTACATGTTTTTCCCGGCAGTCTCAGTCCTTTCATATCCATTGTTCCTTTTAGCTGTTTTTGTTATGGCAACAGGAGTTGTGTTTCTTCAGACTGCTGCCAACCCCTATGTTGCATTATTAGGATCACAGGAAACCGCGCCTGCAAGACTTAACCTCACCCAGGCCTTAAATGGAGTAGGTACCACGATAGCTCCTTTCCTGGCCGGTATCTTTGTACTTGCTCCGGCCGTTATTGCTATTAATAGCGGAGCAACTGCCGGTGAAGCGGCTAAATATGTTCAGATGCCATTTGTTATTATTGGATCTATTGTTATTATTATAGCAATCGGGATTATATTTATAAAACTTCCTAAAATACAAAGGGAAAATATTATAACGTCAAAATCTGTTCTTAAGAAACCACAGGTGTGGCTGGGAGCTTTGGGAATTTTCTTTTACGTGGGAGCAGAGGTAGGTACTGCAGGTCAAATTGCCCCATACCTTAAAACCAACGGAATAGGACTTGATGTAGCCGTAAAACTATCGGCAATTTATTGGGGAGGTGCCATGGTAGGTCGTTTTTTTGGATCTATTTTATTCGGGAAACTACCTATATCAAAGAAGTATCAATATTCTGCCTTCGTTATGATATTTGCTTTTTTTGTCGGATGGTTCATAACATCAGCCTCAGTTACAAACGGACAATTTGTTTATAATTCAAAACCATTTAACGGGTTAATATTTTTAACAATCGCGGTAATCAACTTTTTCCTTATGATGCTTGGAAAAGGTAAAGCTAACGTGGCTTTAGGAATCTTCGGAACGGTAAATATGTTACTGATACTTTCTGCAGTTTTTCTGCCGGCTACAGTAGGAATGTGGTGTTTGCTCTCAATCGGATTCTTTAACTCTATTATGTTTCCAAATATTTTCTCCCTTGGAGTGTCAGATTTGGACCATACTGAGATGCCTTTAGCTTCAGGTATTATAAATACCCTTATTGTCGGAGGTGCAATAATACCACTTTTGCTGGGTGCTTTTACTGACTCATTTAATGCCAGGACAGCATTATTGATACCGGTAATTTGTTATGCTTATATAACTTTTTTTGCACTGAAAGGAAGTAAAATAAGATAGGTATTATATAGAGCGGTGTTATTGCAAACACTAATTCTTTGGAGTGGTGCGCATCATTAACACATCTTTTGATGTAACTTCCTGAGCCTTATTATTAAAATTATTCCTGATGTAAGTTAAAACATTAGCAATTTGTTCGTCAGTTAAGTAGTCAAATTTTGGCATAGTCTGGTCATACACTTCTCCCTTGACTTCTATTTCGCCGATTTTACCATTAATAAGTATTGTTATTAATTTATTTTTATCGCCTGTCACCCAATTACTTTCCTTAACCGGAGGATACATTTGCGGAACACCTCCGCCATCGGATTGATGGCAAGCCATACAATATTTTATGTAAATACTTTTCCCCGAATTGTCAACAGGTGTATTTTGTAATTTACTTAATTTAAAATTATTTGCTGATTTATTATTATATTTTTCTATATAATGCGTTGCATTAAAACCACTTATAAAAAAATTAAATAATACTAAAACATATATAAAACATACTGTCATATTGTTAAAGGTTTATATGAGCGCATATAAACTATTAAATTCGAGGCGGGCAAAAATTTTAAACCGCAGTTTACTATAGTAAATGAGGATTTAAAATTTGAAGCCCAACAAAGAAGCCAAGAGTTTAGATGTGCTTATAAGAAATTTTCCAGATTTTACCGGTACTATCATCCACTACAAACATTGATCCTTCAGGGCTGACCGCAATTCCACAAGGTCGGTGCTTTGCATCTCCCGGATTTTTTATATGTTCAATTCCTGCGAATCCGTCAGCAAAAACTTCCCATTGCCCTGACGGCAATTCACCGTTAAAAGGCACAAAAACTATTTTGTATCCTTTTTGTTCCTGTGGAGCTCTGTTCCAGGAACCATGAAAAACGATAAAAGCGCCATTTTTATATTTAAACGGAAATTGATTCCCTGTGTAAAATGTAATGTCATTAGGAGCATAATGTGCCGGGAAAGTCATTATCGGCTTTTGTTTACCGGAACATATACCTTCATCCTTTGCATTTCCTCCATATTCAGGAGCCAGCAATTTTTTATTTTGCTTATCGTCATAATAACAATATGGCCAGCCACAATCTGATCCGTCTTTCAGCATAAAGAACTCTTCGGCAGGCAAGTTAACACCATCGTCCTCTGAGTACAATTCAGGCCAGAATTCATGTAACTGATCGCGCCCATGTTGTACTACATATAATTTATTTACAACAGGGTTCCATGTTAATGCAACGCAATTCCTAAGGCCTGTAGCATATCTGTAACCGTCTTTCACCTGGTCCTGGTTAGTTTTATCAGCATTAAACCTCCATATTCCTCCAAACCGTTCAAGCAGAGGGCATGGATTCTGTCCCGGTGTGCCAGGTGTGCGGTCCTTTTCCTGACAGGCATTGGAAGGTGCGCCAAAATTAACATAAACATGCCCTTCGTTATCAAAAGTAATAGGTTTGGCCTCATGTTCATGTGTACGGATAAATCCTCCTGCAACCACTTCGTAATGAGGATCAGGAATAAGCTTCCCGGGAATAAGTTTATACCTTACCAGAATTGTATCAGATCCAAAATACAGATATCCGTTATGAATACCTATACCTGTACCTGAAAAAGTACCAAAATACTCTATAATATCGGCCTTGCCATCATGATTAGTATCCCGGAGTGCAACTATACCAGCCCCATTTTTTAATCTTAACAATGAAACATAAACATCACCATTCGAATTCACCGCAATATGCCGGCCATGTCCTGTTGATTCTGCAAATACGGTAGCGCTAAATCCTACGGGAAGAGTAAGGCCACCGTTTACTGAATTATCAGTATTTTTGCCGTCACTGTTCAGAACCGTGAAAAAAAGAATAAAAACAATCAGATACAGATTGTATGCATATAATTTAAAAATATTCCTGAAGTATTCCATATATTGATTTTGTTAGTTTCAGTAATAAGTGTAAGTGTAAGTGCTTTATTTATACTATCAATAACAAATTACAATTAATTTAGTTGTATTTTATTATTGAAATATCGTCATAATATTCAATCATCAATATATATTAACGAACTGTCTCCATAACTCAGGAATCGAAAATTGTTTTCAAGGGCATAATTATAAATTGTTTTCCAATTATTACCTGTAACTGCCGACAATAGTAGCAATAAAGTACTCTTTGGCTGATGAAAATTAGTAATAAGGGCACGTATACTTTGTATTTTATATCCTGGCACAATCATTATCTGAGTTGTGGCAGATATTTCACTAAGATTATTCTTTTCCATGTACTCTGATAATTCATATAAAGCTTCCGTGAAAGTCATATATCCATCCATATTATATGAATCCCATTGATTAAGATTAAGCCGGTTTTCATCATGCAGCAACCTGTTTTTTATTTTGTGGGCTAACCAGTAAAGGCTTTCGATGGTGCGCAGGGAAGTGGTTCCAACAGCAATAATTTTACCGTATTTTTGGATTATTTGTTGAATAGTTTTTATAGATACGGTAAAAAATTCAGCATGCATTTCATGATTGGAAATACTACCTGGTTTTACCGGTTTAAAGGTTCCAGCTCCAACATGTAAAGTAATATCAGCTGATGTTATGTGGTGTTTATGTAGCGACGCAAGTAAATTATCAGTAAAATGTAATCCGGCAGTCGGAGATGCTACCGAACCCTTAATTTGAGAGTAGACAGTCTGATATCTTTCATAATCAATAAGTTCGCTTTTTCTATTGAGGTAGGGTGGGATAGGAGTAACCCCCGCTAATTCTATAATTTCGCCGAAAGATAAATTTTGAATGTACCATGAAAATTCAATATGCTGGTAAGATTGAAAACTTTTTGTTTTTTTTGCAGTAAAAATAAAAGAATTATCATTGAAAATTAATGTTTTATATAATTCATTACTTTTCCATTTTTTCAAATTGCCAACCATACATTTCCAGGTACAAGTATGTGACTGAAATGCAGACAAATAATTTTTAGGGTTAACCGGTTCAAGGCATAAAACCTCTATATCAGCTCCTGTTTCATTTTTAAAATTAATGCGGGCAGGTATTACCCGGGTGTTATTAAACACAAGCAAACTTTCTTTTGGCAGCCATTTATCCAAAAAAACAAACCGGCTTTCAGAAATTGCACCTTTTTTATAAATCAAAAGTTTTGATTGATCTCTTTCATTAACAGGATATTTTGCAATTCTTTCATCCGGAAGGTTATAATCGTAGTTGGAAATATCAATGTTCTGTAACCAATCCGGTAAAGTAATCATTTATTATAGAAGTATTAATTTCAAAGTATTTATACTTCAAAATTAATTATTTTTGTCTATACAAATTAAACAGAAAATAATGGCGTTGAAAGTGGGCGATAAAGTAAAATTTTTAAACGATGTTGGTGGTGGTATTGTTACTAAAATAAAACAGCAAACTGTATATGTTGAATCCGTTGAAGGTTTTGAAATACCAACAATTGAAGCAGAGTTAATTAAAATTGAAAAAGAAGAATTCGGAAGTTTTAAAATTGAACGTGAGCCTGAGGCAATTAAACCAGGAATAACTATAAATCCGATTTCAATTGAAAAAGACGAATTTGACGAACAAATTTTTGAAAATGATTTTGAAGGTATTATAACTTCAGAAAACTGTACCCTAAATATATTATTGGGAATTGTTCCTGTTTCGTCCGGGAAAAATTCTGATATGGAATTTCAGGTATATTTAATCAGCGATTGTGCATACAGGGTTCTGTATACTTTTTCAATAGTAAAAGAAAATTTTTGCTATGGCAGAAAAGCAGGTTTGATTGAAGAGGATACCAAAGTAATTTTAAATACAATTACAAGAGAAGAATTAAAGGATATCCAATCCTTTAAAATAGGATGTATTTTTTATAAAAAGGGAATATTTTTGCCACACGAACCGGTTATTTACGAATATAAAATTGATACTTTTGTATTATCATCTCCTTTAAACTGGCATGATAATGATTATTTTAATGAAAAAGCAGTTATAATAAACATTACGGAAGAAAGTCTTATTTATGAAATTGAAAGGACTGTAACCGAAAGCGAAGAAAAGTACATTATTCTGAAAAAGAAGAGGGAAAGTAAACCCAAAATAAGGGAAGAAAAGGCGTTTCCGGATATTGAAGAAGTGGATCTTCACATAGAGCAATTAGTTGATAATTTTAACAATCTCAGCAATGGTGAAATTATTGACATTCAAATGAGCCGTTTTCATATTGCATTGGAAGGTGCAATCAGGAACAAAATAAAAAAGATTGTATTTATACATGGGGTTGGAAATGGAAAGTTAAAACATGAAATTCGCAAAACGTTGGACAGTAGTAAATATTCAAAATACAAATATCAGGATGCATCGTTTAAAGAATATGGCTATGGGGCAACTTTAGTTTTACTAACAACTAACAACTAACAACTATATTAAGCAGGCCGTTCTATCGCTCCGGGCAACCGGGGAGGAAAGTCCGGGCAACACAGAGCACCATCCTTCCTAACAGGAAGATATCCGTGAGGGTGTAGTAGCGCAACAGAAAATAACCGCCTTATATGATTGTTAATATAAGGCAAGGGTGAAAAGGTGAGGTAAAAGCTTACCGGTATTGGCGGTAACGTTAATAGCCGTGCGTCTGATGGGTTGTAAGACCATGTATATCCCGTGTTTAGGTTGCTCGCCTTTTTTCATTTTATCGAAAACAGGGAGGGGTAGGTCGCTAGAGGTTTTAGGTGACTAAAATCCCAGATAAATGATAGAAATCTGCTTTTTTGCAGATACAGAACCCGGCTTACAGGCCTGCTTATTATAGTTGTTAGTTGTTAGTTAATAGGGATCAAGTCATTAGTAATTATAAATTACGCTCTTATGAAGGATAAAAATAAAATATATTATTTGATAGTTATTATTAATTATCTGTTGCAGTTATCTTTAGTAGCACAGGATAAAAACCTGGTTCTTAATCCGGGTTTCGAAATTTACGAAAAGTGCCCAATCGGTCCCACTTCAATGGATTACTCTCATAAACTTATACCTGATTGGAATTACCCGACAATAGGCACTCCTGATTATTTTAACAGGTGTTCCAGCAGTGAAGTACGCGTTCCTAATAATTTTGCAGGGGTTAGCGATCCCCATTCGGGAAATGCATATATGGGTGCCATTCTTACAGGAACAGAATACAATTATCGTGAATATTTTCAAGGCACACTTAAAACGCCTATGGTAAAAGGCAGGAAATATTGCGTACAGTTTTATTATCGTCTGGCCTCATTTTCAAAATTTGCAGTAGATCAGATGAGTGTCTATTTTTCCGAAACATTATTAATTTCTACTACCAAGGAAAATCTTACCGTAACCCCGCAATTAAATAATAAACCCGGTTTATTCCTTGATAATATTGAAGATTGGGAACTTTACTGCCAGTCATATACTGCTTCAGGCAACGAACGTTATTTTACAGTAGGAAATTTTAAAAATTACGAAAACACAAATTATGTAGTTACAGATAAAAATGCTGTAAACCTGCGAAATAAACAATATGCATATTATTATTTTGACGATTTCTCAATAAAGGAGCTCGAAAACTGTAATGATTGTCCATGTGTTCCCCATTCAATGGATGTTGCACTTATTGATTCAAGTTATACAGGTGGTTTTGATCCCAGATCAGGTATGTTTAAGGGTAAGCCGAATGATGGTAAAATAACTCTGGCAATTCGTGGAGGGACGCCGCCATATACAATTAACTGGTCAAATAATTCATCCGGGACCAGCCTTTCAAATCTTTCATCCGGCAATTATTCATATACAGTTAATGATCAATATAATTGTACATCCAAAGGAACCATAATTTTTAAACAACCCGTATATTCCTAAGGATTCGTTAAATGAAGGTTTAAAATTCATTGAAGAAGGGACTGCAATCGTTCTTAATAACATTTTCTTTGAATATAATAAAACTGACTTATTACCGGCATCATATGATGAACTTGACATGGTAACAGCATTTATCCGGGAAAATAACCTTAAATTAATTGAAATAAGCGGACATACCGACAGTGATGGCTCTGACGTTTATAACAAGACTCTCAGTCTTGGAAGGGCTAAATCTGTTGTGGATTATCTTATTTCCAAGGGAATTGACCCGTCAAAATTAATAGCTGCCGGTTATGGAAAATCGCGACCAATAGAGACGAATCTTACCGCTGAAGGGAAAGCTGCAAACCGTCGCGTGGAATTCCTTTTGGTTAAAAAATAAATGTGGCAACCTAACAACTAACAACTAACAACTATGTAATAATGAAATCATTAATACTATTTACCTTACTTGTTATTACAATTTCATATAACACTTATGGACAGGCCTCTGTAAAAGGCTTTAAAAGTATTGAAAAAGGCGAATATGATAAGGCAACAGAATATTTTTTAAAAGCTTTAAAGGAAGAAATTCAAAACAGTGCTTCAAACTTAGGATTAGCTATGATTTATTCAACAGAGGCTTATAATGGGCATGATTTCTTCAAAGCATGGGATTATATAACAAAAGCCAACGAAAATTTTAACAAACTTACTCCGGAAGAAAATGTATTCCTAAAGGACTATTTTGGTTCAATCGATCCCCGCAGGCGCAACCGTACAAACCGTTACAATTATGATATAGAAATTAAAAATATTGAAGATAAACTTATTAAATATGTACGTGAAGAGAACAATGTTGAAATTGCAGAACATTTTATTAAGGCCTATCCAAACTCCAAATACTTCGAAAATGTAGTTCATATCCGGAATCATATTGAATTTCGAACTGCTGAAAAAACTAATACTTTAGAGGCCTACCATAATTTTATAAAGGAATACCCTGATGCGGCCCAGGTACCAAAAGCTATTAAAGCATGCTCTGTTCTTGCTTTTGAAGAAGCAAAAAATCTAAATACTATAGAAGCATACAATAATTACATGAAGGATTATCCTGAAGCTGAAAAATATTTTGAAGCATTAAAATTGAGAGATCAGTTGGCATTTAATAATGCAAAGAATATAAATACAATTGATGCCGTTGATGGATTTATCAGTAATTATCCAAAGGCCATGCAGGTTATGAGTGCCCGTGCAATTTTAAGGAAATTGATATATGAAAGGGCAAAACAGGTGAATACTTTAGAAGCATATAACGAATTTATTTCTAAATATCCTGAAGGAGAATATTTTGTTGACATTTTTAATCTTAAATCCAATGCTCTTGGGGAAAAAATGGCTGTAAAATTTGAAGGCAATAAAGAAGCAGTTGTATGGGTGAAAGGATTTGATTATGAGGATAACAATGATATTGCAGGAGGAATCCTTGAAACTGCCGATGGTAAAATAGTAATTGCAGGAACCCGTGAAAAATCAGGATACAATGGTACCCAAAGCTGGATCATCGCAATGGATAAATCAGGTAAGGTTTTATGGAATAAAGCATTTGGTTCACAACGGTACAATCATTCCAGCCAGGTGATGTTATTGCCGGAGGGTAATTTGTTAATTACAGGATGGGCGGGAAGATCAGCTGACACAATATTCCGAAAATCATGGATGTGTAAAGTTTCTCAGGCAGGTTCAGGAATTTGGGAGAAAAACGTAGAAGGTAATGAAATAAAGGATTTTATCAGGACATCAGAAGGTGAATATTATTTAAGCGGATATCAAATTGATGATTCTTTAAGTAGCAGAACATTTATAGAGAAATTAAACCCTGATTATAAAAAACTTTGGTCACGGCAATATAACCAAAAAGGAAGTTTAAACGGAATAACACTGAATTCAAAAAATGAAGTAATTTGTGCTGAAGGACGCTGGATTTTCAGGATTAATCCACAGGGATATTTGCTCTGGGAAAAAAGCCTGCCTGTAACAGATAGCATATCAGTAACAAGGGTAATATATAATCAATTGTTTTTAAATGGCCTGAGAAATGGAAATCCTTTAATACTAAAACTTAATGACTTGGGAAACATTCAATCTGAAATATTGCCTTCACAGGGTGATTCTGCAAACATTGTAATCTGCTCACCATTACCCGCTAACCGGTTAATTGTTGTTACCTGCAGCAAAAGAGATTCAAAAATTATGGTATTAGATGAAAAGGGAGTGGAAATAAAATATTTAACGCTTGTAAATTGCCTGCTGACAGGACCAAATTCAATATTTCTAAATACAGCAGGAGAAATTTATTTGACTGTAACAGTATTAAATGACATTAATAATAGTAGTGATATAGGTGTTTTAAAATTAGTTTTCTAAACAATTTTCGGTTATAACATTAATCCAATACTTCTTCATATTCTTTAAAATTAAATTTCAGATTAACTAAAGATTCGAATTCACGTCCTGTGTTATATCCGTCTTCATCGTTTTCTTCGTAATACCAGTTTACGTTTAATGATTTAATAAAAGGGTTGCTGGACAAAAGTTCCAGTATAATATATAATTGTTTTGAACTACTTGTATTTAAGTAATCGAGCCTGATATCAAAGTTAATATTATCAGACTGAAATGATTTTATCCAGTTTATAACAGGATTATAAAATCCTACAGGATCAATTGGAAGTGAACGTCCCTGGATAAGAAAATTACCGTCTTGATTAAGAGACACTCTTGGTGTGCCCATTGTTTCATCAATGTAAAATGCATCCATTTTATCAAAGTTCATATTCATTTTTATGTTTGTTAATACGAAAATATTTCTGAAAAGATACATTTACTTGATATCTGGCTATATTTTAATGTTAAAACCAATATTATAATTTATCAATTATTGCTTTCAAAAAATTAAATCAGTTTTTGAAATGTATAATAATATTATTTTCCTATTTTTAAATTATAAATTCAGCTATATTGTTTAATCAGTTAAAATTTAATTACTTACTATAATTTAACCATGTTTTTTAAATCACTTACCAATAGGATTTTAATTTATACAATCCTCTTTATTCCTTTATTTTTTATTAATGTGAGAAGCTCACATGATTGGGGAGATGATTTTGCTCAATATATTAATCAAGCTAAAAAAATAGTTGAAGGTAAGCCACAAACAACAACCGGCTATATTTTTAATCCTGATCAGCCTTTTGTTGGCCCACCGGTATATTCAGTAGGATATCCACTTTTATTGGCTCCTGTTTATTGGTTGTTTGGCAATAACATTAAGATATTTGATATTTACAACTCTTTATTTCTTATATTATTAGGTGTTAGTATAATCTACTTCCTTAGTACATTGACCGGTGAACTGATTGCAGTTTTTTTGGCCGTTATTTTAATATATAATCCATGGACATTAAGCTTTAAATGTGAAGTGGGTTCTGATTTTTCATTTGCTTTTATTTTAATACCTGCTGCATTATTATATATTAATTCCAACAGTACAAATAATAAGAAAAATATTTTTAATTGTATAGCTTGTGGATTACTTACGGGATTTATAATTTTGATAAAAAGTACCGGATTAGTTTTATTAATAGCAATAATTATTGATATTTTAATTAAAATAATAAATACATCGGGGAGGGACATAAACAAAAATGCAATATTGCAGTTATTGTTGAAATTATTATTTATAACTTCTACAATTTTAATTGTTTATTTTATTTTTAATTATGTCATTTTTAATATACATAACGGGACATTGCATTATTTCAAATTCCTTTACGGAAATTATGGAATGAAGGAAACTTTTTTGCATAACATTGCCTACTATATAAATATGTTGCAAAATTTTTTCCATCCAAAGGTAATATTATGGGAATTCCTGCCATTAATATGTAAGTCGTTCGTTTTAACATTTTTTGTTTTGGGATTGATTAATGAATTATTTAAAAAAATAGCATTTATGGAAATTTTCGTAATTGTTTATTTATTTGCAATTTGTTTTTTCCCAAATTCAACTCAAGGTATCCGTTATTTATTTCCATTATTGCCTTTTATAATGTATTTTGTCGTAAAAGGATTGAAAACTATTAATCTAAACCTTAAAATTAACCAAAAAATAATAACTATCTGTCTGGCTTTTATTTGTATATCATATTATAAAACAGGGATAACCAACATAATAAAGGACCAGTCGTCAATTTTACAAGGGCCTCAGGAAACAGAGGCGATTGAAGCTTTCAATTATATTAAAAACAATACAAAACCTACAGATACAATAGTATTTATAAAACCAAGGGCTTTAGCTCTTTATACTGAAAGATATAGTTTTACCAACAATCGGATGCAGGATTCATTATCTTTAAATAAAAAATTTAATGAATTAAAGCCTAAATTATTCCTTATAACTAGTGATAATTATATGGAAAATACTACACTAAATAATTTTATTAATAGTCATAGTAAAGATTTAATTTCAAAATTTAAGAATTCAAAATTTGAGTTATTTCAATTAAAAAATCAATTGACTAAATATACATATTGAATATTAATATTTTATTAAATAATTGTATATAATATCTGATCTTATAATAAATAGTATTTGTCCTATAATATATATTATGTTAAATAGAAAATTCATAAACTTATTCTTGTTTAATTATTTTAAAGTAACTGGCACCTTCAGGATTAAATATTTTAAGTATAAATATCCCAGGATTTAAATCAGATGTTGATATTACTAAAGGATTATCAGTTTCATTTATACTTTTAATTAATATTCCCTTTAAACTATATATTTCATATACATTATTGCCCTGATAATTATCAGAATTAATAATCAATTTATCAAAACATGGATTAGGATATACTAGAAAATTGCTATTTACTTTTGCCACTTGAATACCGACATTTAAGTTTCCAACTGTATCAAGTCCTTTTCTATAACCTATTTGAGATGTTGATCCGTATATTTCAAACTGACCACGTCTTTGATCAACTAACCCTAAACCTTGTTCGTATACTTGCATAAAAACAATCCCTTCATCAAAAATGGTTAGAGTTGAATCAAAATGGCCATGATTATAATCATAAACATAATTGTGGTAGCCTCCTATAATTTTTTGAAGAACTGTATCTTTAGTTATTATTCTTACCTTAACAAAGACTGTATCATTTAAATATACTGAATAATTTGGTTTAAGTTCAACAATAGTGTCATTATTGGCGTTTAAAATATTGCTTATGGAATCAATATATGTAATTGTATCAATAGTTTGATTATTAATTTTTCGTGTATAAATGACAGTATCATTTTTATCAACTTTAGATAATATTTCATACTTGGTGTAACTTATTGTAGTAGTGCAAACACCAATACCTGAACCGCAATCAACTAGAGAATCTTTATATAAGAAAATATCTCCCACCTGAAAATTATAAATTTGCTGAAAATTTGGCGAATTTGTCTGAGACCACAAATTCAATGAAATTAGGATAAATATTACTAATGTATATATCTTATTCATAACGATATAATTTAGAATTGTTACGTAAATATACTAAATATTATAATATGCGTATTCCGTTTTAAACGGTTCTTCATCACTTTTGATGATTATCCTGACTTAATTAGTACCATGTTTCTTAACATTTGAAAGCCAGCTCTGCCATACATTCTTCTCTTTATATTCTTTAGTCGATTTACCTGGCCTTCAACTTGTCCATTACTATATGAAGTAATTACTGCATTATTAATCGCATTAAAATCTTTTTTCAGGTTCGATGCAAAATTTTGCAATACAGATTCCGGATGCATTGCTTGCTCAATCCAGATTTTTAATTGACCATCCTGTTTATTAATGAATAAATCTTTGAAGTTCTTAACCAATTGTTCTAATCGTTTAATTTCCGGATATTTATCGAATAACAGATTAAGGAATTCATTATCATGTATGTTTAATTGTTTTGGATCTATATATAGCATCATTGATAACCTGGCTGGTGACCAGGTTCGTATTGGAGTTAATTGTGTAATACTTCTACCGCTGGATAATCCCGGGTATTTTTCTTCGGATATCCTATTTAAATTAAAACAGAACTGGGTATATTTACCTTTAAAGCCCATATTTACAATAGCTTGATGTAATTCTTTTTTAGTCTTACCCTGGTTGCTTTCATGTAATAAATACTCAATGTAACTATCAAATTGTATATTCTGTTTGTATTCTCTTTTAGGATACTCATCGGCATTAATGTATTTTTTAACTGTTTGTCTATGTGCTTTTAATGTTTTAGCGATTGCTTTTATTGATTTACCAGCCTGACGAAGTTCTTTAACTTTTTCAAAAATATATTGCCGTTTGATATTAGTTGTTGTAGGAATAATTTTATGTTCTTCGATAGTAATAGCGGTTGTTTCAATGAGTTTTTCTTTTGGATCTTTAACAATTAAGGGTGTATTATAAATTTTGTATGCCTCTTTAAGCTCTTTTCGTTTTGACTGAAACACTCTCTTTGTTGCTTCACCAAGATTCATAAGTAAATGAAATCTGTCTGCCACCTGAATGGCTTGTGGAGCGCCAATTTTTGCACCTAAAGCATAAGGGCCAGCCCTATCCCTTGATATAACGGTGACTTCAGGATGAACACGTAACCAATTTGCCAACGTATTAGATTCTCGATCTGGCAACAGGTCAATAACTTCTCTGCTTTCCAAATCAACTACAACGGTACCATAATTATTACCCTTCCTAAAGGCCCAATCATCAATTCCAATAATTCCGGAAGTTACAGGTATTGAGATAATTTCAATTTGTTTTATTATTCTTAGAACTGTGGATGGGCTGACAGGCATTCCCATATATCTGCTTATTTTAGATCCTGTATTAACACCTAATTCAAGAGCTATTCTTCTCAAAAGTTCTATGGTACGGCATAGCCTTCTTTTATAAGGGCTAATCTCAACTCGGAACCGTTCGGTAAAAATCTTTCTTTTACATTTAGGGTTATCACAAAAGAATCTTCTTGCCATTAATTCCATTCTGGATTGGTGTCCTGAAACTGGTAAATCTGCAAGCATTCTTGTATATTTACTGTGAACTCTATAACTGGTTTTTTTGCATAAAGGACACTTTGAACCAGTCTGTCAGGCAGAGACATTTAAATAAAGATGACCTTCGGTAAAGATCATATTCACAGCTTTTAGCTTTACATTTGCAGGAAGGATAAAAGGTGAAATCATATATTGCAAATCCAATTGAGATAAAGAAGCTTTTGAATGATAATGAATCATATACTGTAGGCGTACGGCTCAATTTAGTATACCTGGTTGCCTTAGGCCATTCAAGTAGAAAATTAGCTGAAATACATAATATTAGTTTTAAGCAAATCACAAATTGGGTACATCGTTTTGAAGAAGAAGGTATTGACGGTTTAAAGGACAGGAAAGGAAGAGGTAGGCATAGTACTTTACCAGAAAATGTTCTTTTAGAAATTAAATTGTCAATAATCAATCAAAAGCCAAGCTATTATGGGTATGGTTCCGAAAAATGGACTGGTCCAATAATAAAACAATGGATAAAAAGTACATATGGAGTAGAGTTTCAAAAAGCTCAGATATATAATATTATGAGCAAAATTGGAATTTCCTTTGAAAAGAAGCAAGGCTTAGTTGCAGTTTAGATATAGTGTACTTTATTCTTAGACTTTCATCAAAAGTGATGAAGAACCACCAATTCCCGGAATCACTGTCCGTTTATATCCGGAATACGCACCATGTCAATGTTAGCAGATATCAGGGTGGAAAATTCCTGACTTATTAACGACTGTATATACTTTTGGGCTCCTTCATTAAAACGTTGATCAATCCCTTGCTTAGATATATCTATCCCATGAGTGGTCTTGGTTTCTATAGCCATTTGGTTATAACTCTTATGCGATTCAGAAGTTGCATCATATAACAGATTGTCAAAGAACATGAGCGAAGAAAACTTAGATACTCTTTTAATAAAACCTGTTTCAAACGCCCTCATTCTAAGTTCCCGTTCTGAAAAAACAGTTTTGAATTTCTTTACCAGGGTATCAAGTATTGGTTCAGATATCCCCCTATATTATATACTAAATAAAATAAACGCTATGTCTTTGCATATAAGCCCTTAAGCTGTCTTAGCTTGACGGCTATGTGCGACACCCCATAAATAAAAAAACCGCCCGAAGGCGGTATCATCAGTATATATTTAAAATTGCCGGTGACTTTAATATTTTACTGGTTTAATTGTTCCAGTTCTTTCTTTACTGCTTCCAACTTATCATTCATCTTAAGCCTGTAATAAACACTTTTTAAATTATCAAGAGTTTGCTTATCTTTTGGATTAATTTGATGAGCTTTTTCCAGGTAAGGAATTGATTTTATAAATTCTCCGTCAGCATTTTTTTTCCCTTCTTCATATTTTTTATTATCTGGTTCATCATTGGCTTTCTTCTGAATTTCAACCCCGTGATTGTAGAAAATAACTCCAAGATTAAAATAAGCATCAAAATAATTGGTATCTAACTCTAAAGCCTTTTTATATGAAGCAACTCCACTTTCCAAACTATCAAGTTTATCATATAAAGTTCCCTGGGCAAAATAATACGACTTATTAGACGGATCTGATTTAATTGCTGTTCTTAGGTAATCTAATGCTAAAGTACTTTCACCGCTTGAT
Organism: uncultured Bacteroidota bacterium; assembly: GCA_963846585.1. GTDB lineage: Bacteria > Bacteroidota > Bacteroidia > Bacteroidales > JAAUTT01 > JAAUTT01. Next base: position 196,562 of record CAWJWO010000015.1, on the reverse strand, counting down.
ATATAATAATTTATAAGTTCATTCAGAATACCGGTATTTGAAGGGTATTTCAAAAATCCTTCCTTTAATATGGCTAATGCATCTGCTGAATCATTTTTTGCCAGATAAATAATTGATATACTATTAAAAAGAGTGGGTTCTTTCATCCAATAATTTAAATTTTTTGCCCTTAAAAAATATTTCAGGGCCTCATCAGGTAACCCGGCTTCTTTTGCAATTACACCTGTATAAAAAGTAATAACAGTATCTTTATAATTGACTAGCTTCATATCATTAATATCCATGATATTTTTAAAAGCATGGTAGGCATCTGCATAATCTTTTAAAGTATAATAATTAAGCGCAACTTTTTGATAAATCAGATTAATATATTTTAAATCTTCTTTAATTTTTTTGGTAAGTTTCCCTAAAGAATCCAGATATATAGCTTTCTGATAACATTTTACAGCTGAATCCAATGCATTGGGAAGTATAAATTTAGTTTCTTTCCAGGATAGAAGAAGATTGCCTTCCACATTTAAAGTAAAATAATCATAAACATACTGATCAATATGATGTTCAGTATTTCCATCCATTACAGTTGTTTTATTAATTTCTTTAGGATCTTTCAGGGAAAGTTTAATTTCAGTCAAAGCCATGTTTTGCCTTAAAAACTGTGTATTTACATCACCTATATCCTGAAGTAAGGAAGCCCTTTCCAGCCAGGTTTTGGCCAAATCTTTCTTTTTAGGATCTTCAATGGCTTTGTTACTCTTATCTAGCTTGTTTGCAAGCGATTTATACAAGGATGCTGAAAATTCAACCTGTTCAACCTGTGAATTTACTACAGTGAATGTTGCAACCAAAAAAGCAATTAAAATAAAATATCGTTTCATAAGTGTTCGAATTAGTTAATATCAATAATCATATTTAGGTATTTAGGCTTTAGGCTTTTAGGCTATTTTTTATTTTAGTATAATGCTATGTTCAAAATTTCTAATAGCCTAATAGTCTAAAAACTAATAGCCTCTTTTAATCTTTAGTACTATCATCACCTTCTTCCTGTGATTCATCAAAATTTACATCTTCAATTATATCTTCCGACTTAGGTACCTGGGCAACTGAAGCTATTACATCGTTTTTCCTCAGGTTTATAAGTTTTACTCCCTGGGCAGTTCGTCCAATCACCCTAAGATCAGAGACTTTCAACCTGATTGTAATCCCTGATTTGTTTATTATCATCAGGTCATCATTGTCAGTAACTGACTTTATAGATATCAATTTACCTGTTTTTTCAGAAATATTAATAGTTTTTACACCTTTTCCCCCACGATTGGTCTTTCTATAATCTTCAATTTTTGATCGTTTACCAAATCCGTTTTCCGAAACCACTAATATATCTTCCTGTGAAGTAGTTACACAAATAAAACCAACTACTTGATCGTCTGGTTGTTTAGATAATCTGATACTTCTGACACCGGCAGCAGTTCGGCCCATAGCCCTTACGGTACTCTCATTAAAACGTATTGCCCTGCCGGATCGTATTGACACAAGAATTTCACTCTTCCCTCCTGTCAATTTTGCGTCGATCAGGCTATCACCTTCATTAACCTTTATTGCTACAATACCATTTTGACGTGGTCTTGAAAAATCTTCAAGCAACATCTTTTTAATTAATCCTTTCCTGGTACCTAATACAATATAATGATTTTTTATATATTCAGGATCAACAAGATTACGAACATTTATATATGCTTTAACATTATCATCAGGGTCGATATTTAAAAGGTTTTGTATGGCACGTCCTTTTGAAGTTTTAGTTCCTTCAGGGATATCATAAACCTTTTGCCAGAAACACTTACCTTTTTCAGTAAAAAGTAACATATGATTATGCATCGTGGCACTGAACATATGTTCCAGGAAATCTTCATCGCGTGTGCTGCTTCCTTTTGTTCCTATCCCACCCCTGCTTTGTGTACGAAACTCAGTTAATGGAGTACGTTTTATATAGCCAAGGTTGGAAATGGTTATAATCATATCGTCGTTAGCATAAAAATCTTCAGGATTGAAGTCCTCAGCATTTGGAATAATTTCTGTACGACGTTCATCGCCATATTTATCCCGTATTACTGTTAATTCATCCTTTATAATCTTCATCCTTAATGATTCATCATTAAGAATATTATGCAAAGATTCAATTAAAATAAGTATTTCCTCAAATTCTTTATGAAGTTCGTCACGACTAAGTCCTGTAAGGGCACGTAAACGCATATCCAGTATCGCCCTTGCCTGAATTTCGGACAGGTTGAATCGTTCAATAAGTTTGTTTTGAGCTTCTTCACTGTTAGCTGCACTTCTTATTATAGTAACAACTTCATCTATATTGTCAACTGCAATGATTAATCCTTCAAGAATATGTTTTCTTTTTTCAGCCTGATCGAGATCAAACTGAGTACGCCTTATTACAACCTCATGCCTGTGCTTAACATAATAAAGTATAAGCTGTTTTAAGTTTAGCATTTTAGGCCGGCCATTTACCAGTGCAATGTTATTAACGTTAAAGGTTGTCTGTAATTGAGTGTACTTATATAAATTATTCAGAACTACATTTGCTTTTGCTTCTTTTTTAAGTATTATTACAATACGCATTCCATTTCGGTCACTTTCATCATTAATATATGAAATGCCTTCTATCTTTTTCTCATTTATTAATTCCGCAGTTTTTCTTATTAATTCTGCTTTATTTACCTGAAATGGAATTTCTGAAACAATAATTTTATCTCTACCGGACGATGTAACTTCTATTTCAGTCCTGGCTCTTACCACGATTCTTCCCCTGCCTGTTTCAAAGGCTTCACGTACACCCTGGAATCCATAAATAATTGCTCCTGTAGGGAAATCAGGACCTTTAACATGATGCATTAATTCTTCTATTGAAATTTCGTTGTTATCAATATAGGCCATTATTGCATCAATAACTTCCTTCAGATTGTGTGGCGCCATATTGGTAGCCATACCTACGGCAATTCCGGAAGCACCGTTTACAAGCAGGTTCGGTATACTTCCTGGTAAAACTGTTGGCTCTTCTAAGGTATCATCGAAATTTAACTGATAATTAACAGTATTCTTATCTATATCGGCTAACATTTCCTCTGAAATTCTGGTCATGCGGGCTTCAGTATATCGCATAGCAGCCGGACTATCACCGTCAACAGAACCATAGTTGCCCTGCCCGTCGACTAACGGATAACGTAATGACCATGGCTGGGCCATACGAACCATTGCATCATATACTGACGTATCACCATGAGGATGGTATTTACCTAATACCTCCCCTACTATTCTTGCCGATTTTTTATGTGGTTTATTTGCATTCACGCCTAATTCAGACATTCCGAAAAGTACACGCCTGTGTACTGGTTTTAACCCGTCACGAACATCCGGAAGAGCTCTGGAAACTATCACTGACATTGAATAATCAATGTAAGCGGTTTTCATTTCTTCTTCAATATTGATTTTAATAATCCTTTCTTCCAACATAAAGTTATTTGATCCTAATAATCAATTATATAAAATATAAAATTCGAGTTACTAAAGTAAGTAAATTAACGATAATTATTATACTTATAATTTGATTTTATTAACAAAGAATTGTTTATAATAATAACGTCGTTTATTGTTATATTTGTAATTAGTTTGTACCTTCAATAATAAATTAGGAATAAATTTTATGGATGCCAAGTTTTCACAAAGAATAAATGATGTACTGTCATACAGTAAGGAAGAGGCAATCCGGTTGGGTAATCCATTCATCAGTACCGAACATCTGTTTCTCGGAATTCTTCGCGATGGTGAAGGAGATGCTATTGAAGCATTGGTTTCACTTGGTGCTGATTTATTTGAACTCAGAAAAGCAATTGAACAGAGAATTCGCCCTGATACATATATACCTTTAAAAGATCCGGAAAATGTCCCCCTCGTTAAATCTGCCGAAAAGGCTTTAAAACTTATACACCTTGAAGCCAAATCATTTAAGAGCAGTATTATCGATACAGGCCATTTGCTGCTTGCTATTTTAAAAGATGAAAATTCATTTATAGCTTCACTTTTGGCTGATAAAAATATAGACTACCATTCAGTTAAAGAAGAGCTCGAAAGTTATGAACTTAAATCCAGGTCGGATTTCCCGGGAGGCGGCGAAGAAGATGATGATGATGCCCGCAGCCAATATGGCGGTCAGGGTAAACAATCCGCAAGCAACCCTTCAGCAAAGGGTACTTCTGAAACCCCTGTACTGGATAATTTTGGAGTAGATCTTACCAAAGCTGCTGAAGAGGGCCGGCTGGACCCAATTATTGGCCGGGAAAAGGAAATAGAGCGCCTGGCTCAGATATTAAGCCGCCGGAAAAAGAATAATCCCATTTTAATAGGAGAACCCGGCGTAGGAAAATCAGCTATTGCTGAGGGTCTTGCACTGCGAATTATACAGCGGAAAGTTTCAAGGGTTTTATTTGGAAAAAGAGTTGTTACACTGGACCTTGCATCTATTGTTGCAGGTACTAAATACCGGGGACAATTTGAGGAACGCATGAAAGCTATCCTTAATGAATTAGCCAAAACGGCCAGTGTTATTCTTTTTATTGATGAAATTCATACTATTGTTGGTGCCGGTGGTGCCACAGGTTCACTTGATGCAGCTAACATGCTTAAACCGGCTCTTGCCCGGGGAGAAATCCAGTGTATTGGTGCCACCACTCTTGATGAATACAGGCAACATATTGAAAAAGACGGAGCCCTGGAACGACGGTTTCAGAAAGTAATGGTTGAACCAACCTCTGCTGAAGAGACTATTGAAATCCTTAACAATGTTAAGGAAAGATATGAGGAGCATCACAATGTTTTCTATACTTCCGATGCAATTGAAGCATGTGTTAAATTAACTGCACGATACATAAGTGACCGCCATTTACCTGACAAGGCAATTGACGCTCTTGATGAATCCGGTTCGAGGGTGCACATCTCAAATATTGTAGTTCCGGAAAAAATTCTGGAATTGGAACGTCAGATTGAAGAATCAAAAAAAGAAAAAATTAAAGCTGTTAAAAACCAAAATTTTGAAAAAGCAGCCAGTTTCAGGGACCGTGAAAAGGAATTACTTGACCGTTTGGAGGATGAAAAATTAAAATGGGAAAAGGAACTTGCCAAAAATCGTATAATAGTTGATTCCGAAAAGGTTGCCGAGGTTGTTGCCATGATGACAGGTGTACCTGTGCAAAGAATTGCCCAGGCGGAAGGCCAGCGGCTCCTTAATATGGGTGCAACCTTGAAGGATAGTATTATTGGTCAGGATGAAGCCATTGAAAAAGTCGTAAAAGCCATTCAAAGAAACCGTGCAGGATTAAAAGATCCTAATAAACCCATTGGCACTTTTATATTTTTAGGGCCTACAGGAGTTGGGAAAACACAGCTTGCAAAAGTGCTGGCAAGATATTTATTTGATAGTTACGATAACCTCATCCGGATTGATATGAGCGAATATATGGAGAAATTCAGCGTTTCGCGCCTGGTAGGTGCCCCTCCCGGGTATATTGGCTATGAAGAAGGTGGCCAGTTAACTGAGAAAGTCAGAAGAAAACCATATTCGGTAGTACTTTTGGATGAAATTGAAAAAGCCCATCCTGATGTTTTTCATATTATGCTTCAGGTTCTTGATGAAGGCCAACTCACGGATAGCCTTGGCCGCAGAATAGATTTCAAGAATACGATTATTATTATGACTTCAAATATTGGTACCCGTCAGTTAAAAGATTTTGGACAGGGAGTTGGATTTAATACCAGTGCAAAACAATCTCAAACAAATGAATATGCCAAAAGTGTTATTCAAAATGCATTAAAGAAATCGTTTGCTCCTGAATTTCTTAACCGTATTGACGATGTAGTTATGTTTAACACTTTGTCTAAACCGGAAATTGTTAAGATAATTGATATTGAACTTAAGGGATTGATAGACAGGATAAATTCACTTGGATATATTATTAAAATATCACCTTCAGCCAAAGATTTCATCATTGAAAAAGGGTTCGATATTAATTTTGGTGCACGTCCTTTAAAAAGGGCAATTCAAAAGTACCTTGAAGATCCAATGGCAGAAGTAATTATTAAATCATCTGTAGGCCAGGGAGAAGTTATTGCAGTTACCTATCACAAGAAAAAAGATATTTTAACTATTAAAGTTGAAAAGGCAAAGCAGGGTCAGGAATCGGTATGAAATTTGATCTTAATTCAATAAATGCCTGTCCCACTTATCCAAGGGATGCAGTTGCTTCCTCATTTATTCCTGCTACAGGATTGATTTAACTTAATGCTGCATTGAATTAATTTTCACAGCCTTAATTTAATAAGCCGGTTAATTAAATTATTATCCCTATCAGATCATATTCATTGGCATCTGTTATCAATATATTGTAAAACTCCCCAATTTGCAGATTGTTTGAAATTGGTATAAGCACCTCATTATCAACATCGGGAGAATCGGACTCGGTACGCCCTATCCAATAACCTGATTCTTCCCTGTCGATAAGTACTTTGAATTGTTTTCCAATTTTATTTTTATTCATTTCCATTGAAATTTTTTGTTGGGCCTGCATAATGGAATTGTACCTCGATTGTTTGATTTCATGGGGTATATCATCCTTAAGTACCTTATAAGCATAAGAATGTTCTTCGTGTGAATAGGTAAAAACTCCCAACCGCTCGAACCGCGTTTCATTAACAAATTCAAGCAATTCATTAAAATCAGTTTCAGTTTCACCGGGATGGCCCACAAGCAGGGTTGTTCGTATTGCAATTCCAGGAATTTCCTGCTTCAGCATTTGAATCAATTTCAAAGCCTGTTCTTTATTATTGCCTCTCTTCATTAACCTTAGCATTTTATCACTAATGTGTTGAAATGGCAAATCAAGATATTTACAGATTTGAGGATACTTTTTTATAACATTAACCACATTCATTGGAAAATTGTGCGGATAGGCATAATGAAGACGAATCCATTCAATTCCTGGAATAGCCACCATTTCTTCAAGTAATGTGGCAAGTTTTCTTGCATTGTATATATCTAACCCGTAATATGTTAAATCCTGAGCTATAAGTATTAGTTCTTTTACCCCGGCTTTTACCAGGTTTTGTGTTTCGGTTATAAGTTTATCAATTGGCAAAGAAACGTGCCTGCCCCGAATGTTTGGAATACTGCAAAACGAACAGGTACGATCGCAACCTTCGGAAATTTTCAGATAAGCATAGTGACGCGGTGTTGTCTGAACCCTGTCATTAAGCAATTCATCCCTTATTCCAATGCCAAGCTTTTTTAATATGTCTTCAAAATTATTTACTCCGAAAAATTGATCGACTTCCGGAATTTCCTCTTGTAATTGTTCTTTATATATTTGAGACAGACATCCTATTACAAAAACATTTTGAATCCTGCCACTTAGTTTTGCCTGAATTATTTCGAGAATTGTATCTATGGATTCCTGCCGTGCATCAAGAATAAATCCGCATGTATTTATAATTACGGTACCCGACTCAATATTGCCTGCATTATGGCTCACTGTATAACCAGAGGACTCAATTTGCCGCATAAGATGTTCCGAATCGACAAGGTTTTTACTGCAGCCCAGGGTGATGATATGTATATGTTTATTATTATGTTTTAGGTTCATATGTTTTAGTGCTTAGTGCTTAGTGCATAGTGCTTAGTGCATTGTGCATAGTGCTTAGTAATTATTATGTTCATGCATTTATTTGTTTATAAAGTTTATTAGGTTTAAAAGGTTTATAAAGTTTATATTTTTATTATAAACTTCATCACTTCATTACTTCATCACTTCTGTCTTCTGTCTTGGCTCCTGGTTCTTGGCTCTTGGCTCTATTTACTTATGTTTTACGACTATCTACATTATTAATGCAAAACAACATAAAAACTTTAAAATATTACTATTGATTTTATTTTTTGCTTTATTTGCATTTATAATTGCATTAATTATGAAAAAAACAAAAGAATGTAGAAATATTACTGAAGTAAGGTGTGAAATTGACCGTATTGATAAATTGATAATAGAATTGCTGGGTGAAAGATATCAATATATTAAGGAAATTGTCAGGTTCAAATCAAACTCCGATGATGTGGAAGCTCCTGCTAGATTTGGTGAAGTTTTAAAATTACGCCGGGAATGGGCTTCAAAAGAAGGTATTAATGAAGATGTAATTGAGAAAATGTATACCGATCTTTTAAAATATTTTATTACCGAACAAAAGAGAATCCTTAATTTAACTTAGTTGTTAGTTGTTAGTTGTTAACACTATACTAAAAGACAAAATAAACATTTAAAAAATATTTTATGTATATAAAAGAAATAAAAGTAGTTGACTGTACCGTCAGGGATGGAGGCCTTATGAACAACTGGCATTTCGATGACGATTTTGTGAGAACAATTTATAATTCGTGCGTTGAGGCTGGCGTCGATTATATGGAAATTGGCTACAAAAGCAGTGAAAAGGCATATTCCCGTAAGGAGAACGGCCCATGGAAATTTTGTGATGAAAAGGACGTTCGCCGGATTGTAGGCGATAACAAAACAAAGACTAAACTGTCAGTTATGATTGATATTGGAAGAGTTGACCTGAATGAAATCGCTCCCAAAAAAGACAGTGTAATTGATATGATCCGTGTTGCCTGTTATATACATCAGATTGACAAAGCTGTTCAACATGCAGAAATTTGTCTGGATAAAGGATATGAAGTTACGATTAACCTGATGTCGGTATCGAAGGTTATTGAACTTGATCTGGACGAAGCTCTAAAAGATATAGCAAAATCGAGGGTGCCAAATTTTTACCTTGTTGACAGTTTTGGTAGTTTATTTACAGACCAGATTGAATCGCTAACGAAAAAATATGTGGAAATGTTGCCTGATAAGACAATAGGCATACATGCACATAATAACATGCAGATGGCTTTTGCCAACACTATTACCGGCATATTAAACGGGGCTACAATGCTAGATGCCACTTTTCTGGGTTTGGGCAGGGGTGCAGGAAATTGCCCTATGGAATGCCTTATTGCTTTTTTAAAAAATCCAAAATACAGGCTTCTGCCAATTCTGGATGGTATTCAGAAAAAAGTTCACCCCCTTCAGAAGGAAATTACATGGGGATATCATATCCCCTATTTAATTAGCGGATCGATGAATGAGCATCCTAAAGATTCTATGGAATGGATGGAAAGCGATCGAAAGGACGATTTTGTAGGATTCTTATGGAAAATGCACAACAAGGAAATCCTGGAATAATTGTAACGCAGAAGTTGGCTTTTTCTTTTTGACACTAGTTAAATAATGAATCCACAAATTCAAACTTATTGAACACCTGCAAATCTTCAATCCCTTCCCCAATGCCAATATAACGGACAGGAATTTTGAACTGATCGGATATACCTATTACAACTCCTCCTTTTGCAGTGCCATCAAGCTTAGTGAGGGCCAAAGCCGTAACATCGGTTGCAATGGTAAATTGTTTTGCCTGTTCAAAGGCATTTTGTCCGGTGGAACCATCCAGTACAAGTAAAACTTCATGAGGAGCATCAGGTATTACTTTTTGCATTACACGTTTTATTTTTGTAAGCTCGTTCATCAGGTTGATCTTATTATGCAGACGTCCGGCAGTATCAATAATTACAACATCTGTATTTTTTGACAATGCGGAATTAAGAGTATCAAAAGCAACTGCAGCAGGATCAGCCCCCATGGATTGTTTAACAATCTCTACTCCTGCCCTTTCACTCCATATAGTCAATTGATCTACAGCTGCAGCGCGAAAAGTATCTGCAGCGCCTAACATTACCTGCAGGCCTGCTTTTTTGAACTGATATGCAAGTTTCCCGATAGTAGTAGTTTTGCCAACGCCATTTACTCCAACTACCATTATTACATAAGGCTTACAAGTTACAACAGAAGCAAAATCAGCAGCAATATCTGTATTTGTTTCATCAAGTAATTTTGCAATCTCATCCCGGAGAATAGAATTTAATTCATCAGTATTTACATATTTATCACGCAACACCCTATTCTGAATACGGTCAATAATCCGTAAGGTAGTTTCGACACCAACATCAGAAGAAACCAAAATTTCTTCCAACTGATCAAGTATTTCTTCATCCACTTTTGATTTGCCGGCAATTGCCCTGGAAATTTTTTGTAAAACATTTAATTTGGTTTTTTCCAAACCTTTATTCAATGTCTCCTTTTTGTCTTTAGAAAAAAATCCAAATACAGCCATAATTACTAAGAATTAAATAGTAATTGCAAAAAAAGCCTCCTTCGATTGAAGAAAGCTTTTATAAATAAGATGCACTTTTTTAAAAAATATGATGTAAATAATTTAATGTCTTAATAAAAAGGCTAAATTATTTCTTAGCAAGGAACTCTTTTACCATATCAGTAGGAACAATTTCTTCCTGGAATGCATACGCTCCGCTTTTTTCGGATTTAACCATCCGTATAATTTTTGCAGATCCTTTTCCGGCACCTCTTTGTTTCAATGATGCCACAACCTTCTTTGCCATTTTGTATAATATTTAATTATTTGTATATATACAATTTCACATTACTTAATTTCCTTATGTACTGTTACTTTTTTCAATACAGGATTATATTTTTTCAATTCCAAACGTTCAGGGGAATTTTTTTTATTTTTTGTGGTAATATACCTCGATGTACCAGGCATACCGCTTTGTTTGTGTTCGGTACATTCCATAATTACCTGGATTCTATTACCTTTCTTGGCCATTTTTAAATAAGTTAAATATTAATATTTTGAAATAAATCCCTTAATCCGTGCATCATTTAATGCCTGTTTAAGTCCTTTTTTTGTAATATCCTTGATACCGGCAGCTGAAACCTTTATTGTTATCCACCGGTTTTCATCTTCGAGGAAAAATCTTTTATTAAAAAGATTCGGCATAAATGTGCGCTTGGTCCTTCTTTTTGAATGCGACACATTATTTCCGCGCATCACTTTCTTCCCGGTAATCTGACATATTTGTGACATAATATTTTATTTTTCCTGTGGTCTCTTTTTTTAACAGGTCGCAAAATTCGCTATAATAATCAAATTAACCAAATATTTTTTCAGAAAATTATAAAATAGAGCCAAGAACCAGGAACCAGGAACCAAGACATGAAAAAGAAGACAGAAGCGATGATGTGATGAAGTTTATAATAACAAATATAAACCTTATAAACCTTTTAATTGAATAAGTGAATAAACATAATCATTGCTAGGCACTATGCACTAAGCACTAAGCACTAAGCACTAATATTTACTTCTGATAATATCAATTTAAGGAATTCAATTAAAGCTATATTGGCGGACCTTTGAATATTTTGTTCACGATTGCCTTTCATGAAAAAATGTTTAGCTATGGCCTTATTTACGGAAGAAACCGCAACCCAGGTTGTACCAACAGGTTTAATTTCTGTTCCTCCGTCGGGTCCGGCAATCCCTGAAATGGCAATTGAATAATCAGTTTTAAATAAAGTTAGTATGTTTTTAGCCATTTCTGTCACAACTTCTTCACTAACTGCTCCGAATTTGTCAATAAGTAATGGATCGACATTTAATGACTTAATTTTAATTTCATTTGAATATGCTACTATCCCACCCTTAAAATAAGCAGAACTTCCCGGAACAGATGTCAAAAGGCTTGCAATTTTACCACCAGTGCAACTTTCGGCGACGGATAAGGTCAATCCGCTTTTTTTTAAAATATTAAAAATCAATATTTCAGGTTGTTGGTCATCTGAACTTAAACAATATGGTTTAATAATTGGCATTAATTTTTCAACTTCAATACTTACGATATTTTTAAGTTTTCCCAATTGGTCACCTTTGGCAGTTAACCTAAGTTTAATAATTCCCGCAGAAGGTAAATATGCCAATTTTATCATTTTGGGCAATTTATTTTCCCATGAATCAATAAGCAAGGCAAGCTCTGATTCCGCTATTCCTTGTAATAATATTGTTTTATGATAAATAGAAAGGGCATTGTACCTGTTTATTAATCGTGGCTTTAATTGTTCAGCAAAAATACCTTTCATTTCATAAGGTACCCCGGGCATAAAAATATATGTTGCCAAATCCTTTTCAAACCACATGCATGGTGCAGTTCCATATTCATTAGGGATTACAGTACAGTTATCCGGGACATCGGCTTGTTGTTCATTTAGCTTATTCATAGGAATATTCAGGTCCGACATCCTTTTTGCAATATGTTTATATACATCGGGGTTCCTTACAAGTTTAGAATTAAAATAACCTGTGATGGTGCTTTTTGTAATATCATCCCTCGTTGGACCAAGCCCTCCTGTGATAATTATTAAATTAACCCTTGAAGACGCTTCATTCAGTGCATTGATTATATGATCTTTATTATCAGAAACAGAAGTAATTTGATATACATTAATCCCAATCAGGTTTAACTGTTGTGATAACCAGGCAGAATTTGTATCAACTATCTGTCCTATAAGAATTTCATCTCCAATGGTAATAATTTCGGCATTTGTATTTTGTGCAGACAAATTAATAAATTATTAGTTAACAATATTTTATGAAAAATTTTAATAAGAATTAAAATTGGTAATAAATATTAAAAAACCAAAATATATTCCTGAAATATTATAATTGGAGTAACAAATCAAAATATTATTAAATTTAACATCTAAGTTTTATACAATAGTTGCAAATTTAATTATCTTGATAGTAAAACTTTAATTCACAAATTAATGGAATATCTATCGCTAATAACTTCTGTAGCACTCATCAACCTTGTTGCTGCCATAAGCCCTGGTCCTGACTTTGTTATGTGTGTCCGCAATTCGCTGATGTATTCACGCCGCACGGGTATATTTACAGGCATTGGCATTGGCATGGGATTATCAATACATATTGGATACTGTGCAGCCGGTTTAGGTATTATTGTTTCTCATTCGGTTATTGTGTTTACAATTATTAAAATACTTGGAGCTGCATACTTGCTTTATTTAGGTTTTAGTTCTTTTTTAAACAGAGGATCGGGGATCAAATTCGAAAATGTGGACAAAACCAATGATATCAGTAGGTTTCAAGCAATGAAAACAGGGTTTTTTACAAACCTGCTGAACCCAAAGGCAGCCGTATTCTTCCTGGGCTTGTTTGCATTGGTTATTAACAAAACAATCCCCATTTATGTGATCATTTTTTTATCAGCGATTATGATCCTTACTGCAATGATTTGGTTTGCTTTAGTAGCAACAATTTTTGCAAATCAAATAGTAAAAAAGTTTTACTTAAAGTATGAAATATGGATTTGCAGGTTTTTTGGGGTTTTGTTAATTCTACTTGGTATTAGAATAACATTCCTGGCATACTAAAATAACTAAAATTAAACAATATCTGCCAATGCTTTAACCAATCGGTCAATATCTTCAAAATTATTAAAAATATGCACAGATACCCTGATGCCTTCTCCCCGGGCAGATACAAATATTTTTCTTTCGTAAAGCTTTTTCACTATTTCTTTTGCATTGTTTGATTTTATAATAGTTATACCGGAACGGTGCTTTGTTTCTAAGATTGAAGTGACTTGTAAATTGGTTTCATTTAAACATTTTTTGAGATAAGAGTTTAACTCCATAATTCTGTTAAAAACGTTTCCCTGCCCCACCTGGTTATACAAATCGAGTGCTCCTCCTAAGGCAAATATGCAGGGAAAATGCGGACAGCCAACTTCAGTTTCCGAAGCATCAGCCTTTAAATTTAGTCGCCGGTTGTCCATTAATTCAGGATGCGCATCGCTGCGCCAACCAGCAGCAGGGAATTTGCCATGACCGAACCACTTTTTGTTTATATAAAGACCTCCAATTCCATAACCGGCTAAAGTCCATTTTAAACAGGTAAAAACAACAAAGTCAGCGTTTATGGCATTAACATCTATGGGCATCGAACCAATGCCCTGGCTGGCATTGACAATAAAAATAAGGTTGTTTTTTTTGCATAATTGCCCCAGAGATTCTAAATCCTGCCTGAAACCCGTGTTGTATTGAACATAACTACTAACCAAAATGCGGGTTTCGGGAGTTATTGCTTTTTCAATATCTTCCAAACGATAAATCCCTTTAACCGGTTTTACGTAATGAAGTTTGTAATCGAGATGCAGCCAGGGGAATGTTGAAGATGGAAATTCATCGTGCATGGTGATTACTTCGCCTTTCCCTTCCAACATGGCTGCTACCTGAGTCATTCCGTGAGAAGTGTTTAAAGTAAACGCCATTTCCCCGGAATCGGCATTTAAGAAATTAGCAAGCTTTTTCCGGACCTCTTCTTTTCTTTCCAGCCATTCGTCCCAATATGTGTCACCACCAGTAAGCATTTCGTCATAAAACCTTTTTCCTTCGCTTACTGCTTGTGCAGACATAGGTGCGCCCCCGGCCGCGTTAAGGTATGTGAAGTTGCTTGCTGCAGGGAAATAACTGCGAATTTTGTTCCAGTCTGTCATGTTTTTAATATTATAAAATACAAAGGCACAAAGCTATTATACTCTGTGCCTCAGTAAAAAGGTTGTTTTAAGAAATGCTATAAGCTGTCACCAAAGTCTTCTTTAAATTTCTTAACCAGTTTTGTTGGCCAGTCGCTGGTTGGTTCCAAACGGCCATTGAAGAATCGCAACACAGCTGGTTCTTCAACAAAGCGCAAACCGCCAACTAAATTACGGTTTTTATATAACCAGTTCACACGGTCGATGAGGTACATGGTTTGCGAAAGAGTAAATACGCGACGCGGGAATGCCAAACGTAGCAATTCCAAATCGGCCAACAAATCGTTACCTTCATCATCGCGTACACTTGAAACAGTTCCACGTTCCATTCCCCGGCATCCGGAAACGATAAACAATGCTGCGGCCAGAGCACCGGCAGGATATTCTTTCTGAGGTACATGAGGAAGGAAGCCCATACAGTCGATGTGAGCTCCCAACCCACCAGCAGGAGTTATAACAGGTATGCTTAACTTTTCCATTTCGGCAATGGTATATTCAATGAACATGGGCGATTGGCTTATTACAGTTTCATCCGTTGTTTCGTGGAAACCAACTGCCATTGCTTCAATTTCGCGGACCGACATCCCCCCATAAGTTAAAAAGCCTTCAAACAGAACTACGAGGTCGCGCATTTTCATGTACAGGTCTTTACTTCGTGTGCAAATGCCACCTCCACGGGTTGAACTGACCTTGCGGCTTGAAAAGTATACTATATCGGCAAAACTACACATCATCACAAGGATATCTTTAATTGATGTGTTTTTAAATTCTTCTTCCCTTTTTTTAATGAAGTAAGCATTTTCTCCGATCAAGCTGGCATCAAGTACAATAATAATACCATTTTCATCGGCAACTTTTTTAACTTCACGCATATTCTGCATAGAAAATGGCTGGCCACCAATAAGGTTTGTTGAGGCTTCGAGACGAATGAACGGAAAGTGTTCTTTGCCATATTTTTTAATCAGGTCTTTTAGTTTTTTTATGTCCATGTTGCCTTTGAAAGGAGCATTACTCTTGATTTTAAGCGCTTCATCAGTAAATATTTCAAATATTGTTCCGCCATTGAGTTCCATGTGGGCTTTGGTAGTAGTAAAATGGTAATTCATCGGGATTACATCGCCTTTTTTAATAAATGCCTGCGAAATGATGCTTTCAGCAGCACGTCCCTGATGCACCGGGAGTACATATTCAACTCCAAAAACTTCTTTTACTGCTGCTTCCATACGATAAAAACTTTGCGAGCCTGCATACGCGTCATCTGCCTGGAGCATTGATGAAACCTGGTTGTCGCTCATTGCATTAGTACCACTATCGGTAAGCATGTCGAGAAAAATGTCTTTTGTGTTGAGCTGAAAAGTGTTAAACCCTCCTGCCTGCATTGCTTTTAACCTTTCATCAATGGGTTTTAAGTGCAGTTTCTGAACAATTCTGACTTTGTGCAATTCTAATGGGATTTGAAGGCCGCTGTGAAACTTAACTTTTGTCGAAACGTTGTTTTCCATGTTTTGTTAGTTTTTTAGTTGAATATTAGTTTTGAATAAAAGATTGATAACTATTTTGGTGGCAATATAACAAAAGTTAAAAAGGCAGCAAAGATATTTTGAACATTTCTAATAAAAGTTGATTTGGCAATAAAATCAAGTATAAAAAAATTAATAAATTTCAGGAATGAATAATTCAATTGGTTATAGATGTCTAACGCGCCAAAATATAATGTCAGCGATCAATTAATTCTTTTTATCTATAATGGTATTAATAATGTTAATCACTTCATCAACTATTGCATCAGGAGCTTTTATGATAAATGCAGCCTTCCTTTCTACCCAGTCTATGTTTTTCACATGATCTGCAAGTATCACACCCGACACTTCTTTAAGATTAATTTTCACTTCGAAAGGATAACCTTTCTCTTTACTTGTGATGGGGCAAAGAATCGAAAGCCCTACAATTTGATTATATCTTTTTTCAGAAAGCACAATCGCTGGCCGGTGTCCTGCCTGTTCTTTTCCTTTTTGAGGATTAAAGTCTATCCAAATAATATCTCCACGTTCCGGTATGTAACTTTTTACCATATTTCCTTCCCTACAATATTTCCAGTTTGAGTTTCGGCATGAATATTTTCCGGTGTAACCAAGCTTAAAAATTCGGCAAGTGTTTTTTTCTTTTTTTGTGTAGGTATCATCACTATACAACCCTTGTCAAATACTAATTCAATTTCCGTACCTTCTTCAATACCAGAATTTATAGTGTAAGATTTAGGTATTCTAATTGCCAAACTATTACCCCATTTTTGCGCTGTTACATGCATATATATTTTAATTTAAATGTTTATACAAATGTATATACATTTTATTAAAATTCCAAAGGATTTTTGCAGATTTAAGATAACTTTATTTTTTACGTGTTGAGCATAAAAATCCAATATGTTCCAGGTGGAACACACCAGACATTGTGGATTTAATAATTTTATTACAAACCTTCTTTCTGTATTAATTGCATACTCTTTCTTTCCAAAAAAATAGATTGAATATTGAAATTATTGAAAATTGCTTTTTTGAGATTTCGAGCGAAGGGAGGAATCTCATTAGTCAATTACAATTTCATCCATATTGCGTTACCATGTGCTATTGCTTTTCCCATTCTGGGCAAATGAACCATCGGATAAAATTTAAAAATACAAAATGGCAAATATTCTAATATTTCATATGCTTCTTCCATTATTCTCCCCAAACTTTTGCAATCCTGTCTTTTATTTTTTGTTCAAAGATTTCAATAAGTCCCTGATTGGCATTTACTAATTCCTTCTCTTTATTCAAAATATTAACAATTTGTTTCTGAACTTCTATAGGTGGAACTGAAATATTTAATTCGGTCACTGTTTTTTGAGATATTGAAGGTTGACCACCAACTTTTGCATAACGATTTAAATTAAGTTGAGTAAGAAGTTGTGCTAAAAATTCCAATTCAATTTCTTGTTGAAATTCAGTTACATATAAGCCATTATCAGTAATCCATGATTTTGATTCGGTAATATGAACCACACCGCAGTATGCTCCAACTCTACCAATAACTATAGTTGGTTTATCAAGAAAAAATTCATTATGGTAACCATTTATTCCATTACCACCATAAACTGGATAATTACCTTCAATGATATTCTGAGAAGTTAATCCTTTGCCACTTGATAACTTTATAATTTTTCCTAATTCAACCAGTTCCCATTCAGGGTCAATTTCAATTTTTGGTTTGTAGTTTTCAACAACCATTTTTGCCCCGTCAATTATTTTTTGGTAACCTTCAATTTCGGCAACTATTTCTTTTTGAACGGATAAGGGTGGCAATAGGAATTTCTAAACTTTTAATAAATGATAAATTAAATTATTAACAACTCCTCCTGTGGCATACTTTTCAAATTGTATTTTTACTATTTCACTACTTAAAATTAAATAAATATAGTACTTTGTTGAGATTTAAATTTTTTTGTTTCAAAACTAACCAACCGTCATGGATTGCCCCTGTAATTTTCATAATATCTGGTTTGCCAATAATTCATTGAATTAGATAATAATAAAATCTCCAGTCTCAACCAATCTTGCGATGTTTTTTAAACCTTCCGGTTTAATTTTCTGTTTTGTTTCAGTAATACATTTGAACTTCTTTTGCATCCACCAATTCTAACCCAATTAATGCCATCTTTCCCCATCTGTAACAATTATCTTCAATAGGTCTAGGTGAACCACCTACATTATATTTCAAATATTTCATCTAATTTATTAAATCTCATAATGCTGAATTATAACATCTATTTTTTATATCTTTCACCACTCAAATTATAATCACCATTTGAAGCTATTAATGACTTGTTAACAACATGTGCAATTTCAGATTCACTAAAAGTTCCACTTTTGAATTGAATTAATATTTCTATAGCATCGTCCAATTGACCACCTTTTACCGCATTACGTTGTGCACCTAATCCAAAACCATCATTATCAACTTTCACAAAAAGAATCTCTTGGTTGATTTTTGAAAGTTCTTTATCAATGAGCAATATGGATGTTTTGACACCACTATAAGGGTTAAAAACACCCGCCGGTAAACTTACGACAGCATAAAGGTAATTGTCAACCAGCATTTTGCGTAAATCTTTGTATGCCGTTCCACTCTGGAAAATTACCCCTTCCGGAACAATTATACCTGCACGTCCTTTCGGGTTTAGGTGTTCGGCAATATAATCGACAAACAGTACTTCACTCCGGTTACTGCTGATTGAAAACCTCTTGTGTGGGCGAATACCTCCTTTAGGACTCATAAATGGAGGATTCGCCATTATTACATCATAATTTTCGTTCCAGCGGTCTTCACTGCTCAGGGTATCGTATTCCCATATATGAGGGTCGGAAAATCCATGCAAATAAAGGTTTACCAGGCTTAAACGCACCATATCCGGTGAAATATCGTAACCGGTAAAGTTTTGTATAAGGCGTTTACGTTCATCAGGTGTTAAATCCTGCTTGTTCCTTTCCTGGATATGTTTAAATGCAGAAATCAGGAAACCTGCTGTACCACAAGCCGGGTCAAGTATAGTATCGGTTTTACCTGGTTCAACCGCTGCCACAATAAAATCGATAATATGACGCGGGGTGCGGAATTGCCCGGCATCGCCCTGCGAACCCATTACAGAAAGCAGGTATTCAAATGCATCACCTAATTTTTCACTGTGGGTGTATTCAAACTCACCTATGGTTTTAAGAAATAATTTCAGTGTTTCAGGGTCTCTGTATGGTAAAAACGCATTTTTAAAAATATCACGGAATAATTGCGGAATATTAGGATTTTTATCCATGCTGGTAATAGCTTCGGAATACAAACCCAGCATTTCATTGGCTGAAACTTTGGTATTGAATAGGTTGTCCCAACTATATTTTTTATAATCACCTGAGAAGAACTTTGCTTTTGCACCTAACTCAATGGCTTCTTTGTCCATGTCGTCCATGAACTTGTATATTAACCCAATGGTGATTTGTTCTATTTGTGCTTTAGGGTCAGGTAGTTTGCCTACCAGAATATCACGGCAATCGTCAATTCTTTTTTTTGTCGGCGTATCTAACATAATTTCTTTCTGCTAAGCGGCAAAGCGTTCTAAATTAATGTAGTCTTTAATGTAAAGGGGAATTACTTCCCTGTATTTGGGTGCAACTTCTTTAAATTGTGAAATTGTAAGTGTAGGATTGGTCTGTAGTGCCTGATAATCTTTTGACTCAAGTATTTTACGAATCTGGTTATCCACAATATACGCTTTGAAGAAGTACTTTAACGCCCGTATATTAACATCTTCTTCGGGTGGATAAATGGATATAAACTTGTCAAATTCTTCATCGAGTAATTCATCCTTTGATTTGAATTTTGGAATAATGCCAAAAATCTTTTCTACTATTTCCCTGATGCTTACCTTACGGTCAATTTTTGCAGCTTTCCTTAATTTCTCCAGGTTAAAATATTCTTCAGGTTTATTGAATATTTCACTTTGAATGTGCGAAACTACCTGCTCCCAATTACCAAGTTCCACATTTTTTTTGATGATGTCGTCCATCACGATGCGGTCTTCAAACTTTTTAAAGAACATACGGTCTATTTTCATACCCTCTAAACCAACTTGTTGCTCGTTCAAATTAGCCAAAGGATCAGGTATAGAACTGGTAAACTTATCATAATCAAACTCATCAATTCTGCCAGCTCCTTCCCCATTTCCAGGTTTGGGCAGATTTAATTTTTCGTCATAATTAAATTTTTCTTCAAAATATTCACAGTTGGCAAAGAAGTCAAATAGTTTAAAAAACTCCTTTTCATGTTGGATTATTTCTTCTTCACCCAATTCGTTCTTATGTTTAAAATCAAATGTGAATTTACGGGTACCACGTCCTTTAATTTGAACA
Organism: uncultured Bacteroidota bacterium; assembly: GCA_963846585.1. Classification (GTDB taxonomy): domain Bacteria; phylum Bacteroidota; class Bacteroidia; order Bacteroidales; family JAAUTT01; genus JAAUTT01. Next base: position 176,021 of record CAWJWO010000015.1, on the reverse strand, counting down.
AAGTCAGAAGGGCTAAAAACAGGTCGCATCATGCAAAGATTAAGCAAATCAGGGCAATCATAACCTGTTGTCATCATCCCAACGGTAACACAAATTCTGGTTTTACCTGATTTATAACCTTCCAGCCATGTAGTTTTACCATTTAAATTATTATTGGTAAAATTTATAGCCATTTGTTGGGAATCACTAACCTGAGATGTTACCTGTGCCGCAAAATCAGAATTGTATTTATTCGGAAACAGCTGTTCAGCAAATTCGTTGAGTATTTCAGTGAGTTTTCGTGCATGGTTCTGACTTACAGCAAAAATAATTGATTTACCAGTTTCGTTGGTAATCGGGTCACGCAATGCATGTTCTATAAAAGTAGAACAAAAAACACGGTTCGTTTTATCGGAGAAAAACCTTCTTTCAAAATCTCTTGAAATAAATACTTCAGTTTCTTCCCCCTCTTCAGTAGTTATTGGAACTGCATAACCTTCGTCAGATAGCAATTGTGTGGTTATTTCCGTGCGTGCATCAAGTATCCTGGGATTCACAAGATAGCCGTCTTTAACGCCATCAATTAAGGAATAACGGTAAGTTGGGTCACCCCCTTCACAACCAAATGTTGTATATGTATCCCGTAACATCCTGCGTTCAATTTCTCTAGGGTCATTTTCTTTTACTTTATCAAGGTCGACATTTTTTAAATAATCCTTTGGTGTGGCAGTTAAACCTAATTTATAGCCATGAAAATATTCAAAAACTGCTCTGGCATTACCAGAAATTGAACGGTGCGATTCATCAGATATAATCAAATCAAAATCTGATGGTAAAAACTGGTAACGATATTTATTATCAAAAAGTAAGGATTGGATAGTAGTTACGAGAATATCAGTCTTTTGCCAATCACTTTTATGTTCTTTATAAATGGCCGTGGAATAATCAGGTTTCAGATAATTGGTAAAGGCTTTCCATGCCTGGTCTTCCAATTCCAATCGGTCAACAAGGAATAATACCCTTCTGGCATTTTTTGTCCTTAAGAATAATCGGATAACTGCTGCAGCAATCAATGTTTTGCCTGTGCCTGTTGCCATTTCAAAAAGAAATCTGTCTTTACCTTCTTTAACGGCTTCTTGCAAATACAATATTGCTTTTAATTGATAGGGTCGTAAAAATCGAAGTTTATTTCTCCAAATAAAGTCTTTGCTATTTTTTATATTTCCATTCCAGTCAGTTCTTTTTGCATAATCGGGCATTTGAACAACAACAATATAATCATCGTCAATGGGTTCAGTGGATAATGCAATCCTGTCGGGATTCCATTCTTTTATAGCACCGATTTCATTTGGTGACGGAAATTTATAAATTGGTTTAGGATTACCTGTTTTAAGATTCCATAAATAATGAACAATTCCGTTTGAAAGAATTATGAATTGTGCCTCAACGGTGTTCGCATATTTTCGAGCCTGTTCTTTTGCAGCAAGCGGGTGCAAACTTTCTTTTTTTGCTTCAAGTACACAAATTGGTTTATTGTTGTTATCCAACAGTAAAAAATCTAGTGTCCCTGATTGTACCTTTTCATAATCGTTACCCCATGCATCAACTTCCTTTCGTGTTATTTTAACATGGTTTTCAAGCAGGATATTGGCAGTTCCTTCTTTACTATGAAAGAACCTCCACCCTGCTTCTTCAAGCAGTTTGTTAATCTTTATTCTTGCATGTGCTTCGTTTGCCATAATTGCATTAACTTATTCTTTTGTATCATAAAATAATATGACTATGAAGAAGTTATATAAATTGAAACATGTAATTTTAAATATATTATTTACCCGTATTTAAAAGATTATTAGGGTCGATAATTGGCAACATGAAATTTTCAAGAGTTGTTCCTTTTAATCTGGAAAACAATATACCTCTGGTTGTTGAATAAGTAATAGTAGCAATTGCATTACCTAAACCACCATTTAATTCAATATGATAATTTTTATCTGGAATTGCAAGTTCCTCTATATTTTCAACGTGAAAAATATATGCGAAATTGAATGAACCTTTTGCTTCTTCATGGTTTTCACCTTCACTTTTTGTTATTATTTCACATTGGAAGTCTGCTTTGATTAATTTATCATTTAAATTAAATCCTAATTTAAAATCCATAGTAAAATCATAACCTTTTGCTTTATCATTTTTAAAATCAAAAGGATTATCTATATGACATTTAACTATTGCAATATTAACCAAATGAATTTTATCAGGTAGAAAAATTGGAATAATATCAGATGGCATGACCTATATTTTTATTATTGTTAATTTGAATAGAACCAATAGTAGTAAATTCAACATTGGTATTAATTTCGTCATTACGGTATACAGTCATGAATGACTTGTATTCACAAGCAGCTTGAAATGAGACTCTTTTTGGCACGTATAAAATTGTTTCACCTAATTCAGCTTCCAATTTTGCCAAAGAACGAAGTGTAAAATTATGTTCACCACCAAGCCATTTACTTATTTCTGAAGGTTTTTTATCTAATCTTTCTGCAAGTTCCTTTTGAGTTAATCCCTTTTCTTTTAATAATAGGTTTATACGTACAACAATATCAGCATATTTATCTACAAATATTTTAACATCTTCAGGCATTTTTGCCATCATACGTTCTGCTACTTTACTTTTCATATATTAAAGAATAATGTCTGTTGTCCCTTGAAAATTGGTTAATGTTCTATTATCTTCTGAGATAATTATAGAGCCATCTTGTAAAGCATTAGCAATTCTTGTTGCAAATTGTTGTGCTTCATAAAATTTTAATGATATGTCCTGACTTAACTGGTCTGTACGTTGGTCTTTAATACCACCGTTAAAAAGTACAACGATTGATTCTGATATTCGGAAACAATATAACCTAAGTGGGAAATGTATCCCGATTTCCATAATTTCTGGAATCCAATTTTTAGGTTTTGGAGGAAGTGCCTGGGCATTATTTTTATTTCGGTCAAAAAAATCATTAGTAGCACCGTATACATTTCCAATGCTATGCGTAATGAGCCAAAAGAGTTCGTATGCAGAATTGCAATATTGGTTTTCTTCATTTTCATATTGTTCAAAAAAATGGTCAGTTTCATTTACTTCTGAATTTTCCCACCGAACTGTATAAAAATTACAAAGTTCAGATTCATCATACCATATTTCAACTGCAAATATATTCACTTATATATTAATTACAAATAATTATTCACTTAAAAGTTAATTTAATTTATATTTAGTTTGTTTACAATAACTTATATTATATATCGATTATTGTTAATTATATAAAGATATTATTATTAAAATCTAAGATAATCAATATATTGTTATTATATGTATAATAAATTGGTTGAATATATTAACAATTAAGAACAACTAAATAGAAATAAAGAATAACCCATATTTACCCCTCCCACTAGGAGACTCCCAGTCCATCCTCCCTCTCATGGAGCGGGTCTTATAATTAACAGTATCCAATTTTAATATTTTTTATTTATATGTGACCTTTTTTACAAGTCGGGGGACTTACACGAAGATGTTAACTGGGTCAAATTTTTTTGGAAAATTTTTTCAAATTTTAAAATTCTAACCATGTAAATTTATAGTTGTGGTGCAAATTTTGATGCAAAAATATTTAACTCACAAATATTACTTTTGTAAGTAGTTGATAATTAAGAGCGGGAAACGGGATTCGGACCCGCGACCCTCAGCTTGGGAAGCTGATGCTCTACCAACTGAGCTACTCCCGCTTATTATTGAATATTGATTAATTAAAGTACAAAATAAAGAATAATTTTTATAGAACCAAGCAAAAGTTGTAAGTAGCACAAGTAGTAAATATTAAAAATTTTCGTTCAATTCTACAAGATGGTTGATAGACATTGTAAATATCTATAATATAGTTAAATAATCCAATTAAAATTGAAACATAAATAAATTTAGTTTCGTTTATATTAGAAATTAAATTCTATATGCATGAAGATTAACAAGATAAAGTCAGGAATAAATAATCTAAATATTCAACAAAGACAGGAACTCATTGATTATATTAGGAATAGCTATTCGATTTTTACTGAACATGCTAATATCGAAAAATGTCCTGTCTGCTTATCAGAAAATATAGTTAGAAACGGTATAAGAAATAATATTAACCGGTTCATTTGTAAGGACTGTAAAAAGTCATTCACCTTTAAAACCAATACAGTTATATCTGGTATCAAGGAACTTAACAAGTGGAATCTGTTTGTTGAAGATTTTATGACTTTGAATATTCCTTCAATAGAATTTATAAGTAAAAAACTCGGAATTTCTAAACAGACAGCAATGGACTGGAGACACAAACTACTTTCAGCACTCGTATTAAAAGAACAGGATTTTTCTTATCAGAAAATTGAATTTGATGAAAGTTGGTATCTGATTAGCAGGAAAGGTAGAAGAAATATGGGTATCACTGATTATAAGAGATATAGAAGGTGGAGAGAACATCTTAGAGGTGATAATAAATACAATGTAAAAATTCTATTTACCTATGGCAGAGATAATAACAAGTTAGAATTATATAAATCACACATGGGTAGAACATCAGCAGACCACTTGAAAAACTATTTTGTACCTAACCGATTTAACAACATCACCGCTTATACTGACACTCACCGTAGTTATGCTTCATTCTTTAATGAAAATAACATTCCTCACCAAACTTTCATCAGTACAGACCATGTAAACCCTGCAAACAGGGAAGTACATAACCAATATGTTAATTCATATTGTAGTGGATTCAGGAAATTAGTTAATCACACTATGAGAGGTGTTTCCAGTAAATATATTGACCTCTATGCTAAGTGGTATCAGTTTATAGTCAATATCAAAAAGGAAATCCAGAGAATTATTATTCGAGAAAAAGAAACAGTCAAATTTGACCTAACTGACAAAATCTGTGATGCTGTTCTTAGTGATTACACCGGTTTAGAATATTTCAGACAAAGTGAATTTAGTTTTGTCAAATTCTTGAAAGCAAATGGTAGAACTAATTTTGGAAATAATACAACTCATTATTATATAGGGAATTTACATACATAATTTACGACTTTTAGGTTTAATATCAAGTACTGGAAAATCGAATGAAATTTTATTATTGACCGAATTCATACTTTTAATATAATTATTCCATTCAGTAAGATTGATTTTTAGTTCATATTTATTGTTCAAAAATTCAATTTGCTCATTTACTTCTTGTTGAGAAATTAAAGTACCTATTATTTGCAAATCCACTCTCATTAGTACATCCTTTGTAAATACTCTTTTTGCGTCAGGGAATGTTATCGATTTTAAAAACTCCTCTGTAATTTTAGAATTTAGTAATATAATGCTGTAAACAGCATGTTCAATTTTATCAAAACCAATGAAATAACAAGTGTCATCCAGCATTACAGGTTTACTATTTTGAGGTAATACTAAAGTAAAATGATATGTTTTATAAAAACCTGAAATTGCAACTTTATATGGTTTAAATGAATAATCACCGATACCAAATATTGAGAATGTAGGTTTACCGTTGTAAATACTTGATTTTCTTGCTTCAAAATTAGATATGTTATTAATCAGATAGTTATAAGTATTGGAGTATAATTGTTGAATATATTTTGTTTCTTGGCCAACTTTTTTTTGGGTTACAATCGTATATTTCCTTGTATTAGTAATTACAGTATTTTTTAAATCTGAACTTTTTAAAAATCCATAAACCAAATCTTCTTCAAGAAAAATTTTCTCGGAAAGATTATTTACATAATATCCATCTTCCTTTTCTAATTCCATAATTGAAGAACAATCATGTTTAATCCCTTGTCTCCATTCAAAAGGTGAAACATTATCAATTTTCTGTGTTTCGATGTAATCATTAATATTTGATACAAATTTTGAATTTATCCAACCGAAACTATGCTTATATTCAGAAGAATAAATATCAAATTCTTTACATTCAAAACTCGGTGTTAAATTTAACTGACAATTAAACAAAGATGCTTCAACTGACACATTGAATTCCTTTTTACTATCAATATTACATTTTTCTATTTCACCGATACAATATTGTTTTTCTTTCTGATAAAAAATGATATTTTTAATTACAGAGTTTTTGACTAACAGGGATAAATAAGCATTATGATTTTGAAAAGCATCTAAAAGCATCAGCGAAATATATTCAGCAATATCAAAATTACCCTTTCCTGTCATAGCATCTAAACCATTTTGATTTTTAAAATTGCTTTTTACAGGAAGATTGGGGTAGAATCAGCGAAGCTGTCATGTACTGCAAAGTAGCTATGTAAATATATGATTAATAGTTAATAGCAGCGATACCTATTGCAAAATTTCTTCCATTTCTAGAGGAATTCTTTCATTCATGTCTAAGTTGAAATCTCCATAAGGATTTATATGAGCATATATCAGTGGAGTTAATGCCCTAAAATCCTCAGGTGTCATTACATCATACCATTTTTGTTGTGATAACAATCTCTGGATCATTAAAGTATTTATATATACCAGACAATTTTGCAACAAATGAAGACACAAAATAGATATTTCCTGTTCTTCAATATTATTTGTAGCTAATTCACCACCTTTACCATAGTAAATAAAACCGATTGCAGAATTCCAGTTTTCAATGACATTCAAACCTTCATTTATTTCTATTCTTAATTCTTCAGAATCCAGATATTCACAAAGAAAAATGGTTTTAATAGCTTTTCCTAACTCAGCAAATGCTTGATAAGTTGGATGAATTAAATTATTCCTGGTAAAACGTTTCATGATTGCTTCTGTTTCTGCAGTTCCGAGACGTAATGCAGTAGCGTATTTTACCATTTGGTCATATTGCTGCCGAATAAGTTCCCAATTAATCGGCCTAGTTAAAATATGTTGCAAATTTGGGAATGCTTCGCTAATCCCAATTTCAGGCCGATACAATTTTTGAGAATTTATTGCTTTGAGTCTTGGCATCAAGTTAAAACCAAGTAAATGGCAGAATGCAAAAGCTACCTCACTTTGTCCATGAGAATCAACGAAATTCTTTTCGATTTCCATATCAGTACAATGCTTCAATAATCCATCAATCATTGCTGATACTTCAGAAGATGAGCAGGCTTTAAGTTGAGAATATATGCAAACTGATTTCTTCTCTACATGCCAATAAATCATGACTCCACGACCTCTATAACGTATGTGCCATTCGGTCAAAAGATTCTGATCCCAAGCTCCAACTTTCTTGGAATCAGATGCACAAGTTGTAGTACCTTCTCCCCATATACTCTCAAGCCTGGAATTGAAGATTGCATTTACAACAGATGCAATTGCATCACGAAGGTTATCTTTATTAATAAATTTCCTTTTGATGTATTGTAAATCCTGGTGTTTTTCTCCATGATTACCAGCTATGATACGTTTAAGTCCTGCGTTTGTACCCAAACCATACAATGTAAGTATAAGCCTTTTCTGAATTGTATCACGATCCAGTTCCTGACGTGTTGCCATTGTTTTAAAATGGTTAGTAAAAGAAAGTCTGAGATCACTTTCTTTGAGAATGTCAAGCAAACTTGTCATGGGCCACTGTCGCATTATTTCAGCCTTTAATTTGATCAAATTCATAGGTTCAGCTTGCGCTTCACTTGGTGATAAGGTTATATATCCATTATTCTTACCCGACAGACGAACTTTTGAGTTTGTAGGCATTCCACTATCAAGTTTTAATAAAGCTTTGTACATACCCTGTTTGATACCGGAAATGAATTCTTCGGCATTTAGCGGTTTATTCAATGCTTTATAATTTTCTTCCCTGCGTTCTTCAAAATCGGCAGGCAAATCTTCATCCGGGTTTCTATATTTATTGGCACATGTAACCCATATTTCTTTACAACGAAGTTTATCCCTTAAGGCTTGTAATACAACAATTTCATAGTTTATCCTGTTAATACGTTCCAGGCCTTTATCATCTAATTCCATGACCATTGGTTTCACTGCTGATTTTATTACTCCATCAATAGGAACTTCATTTTCATTATTAAAATAGCGTGAAGAAACCGAAGTGTATTCTTTAATTAATTCCAAGGCGTTTATGACTGGCTTATGAACATCGTTATTTGAACGAAATTCAAGGATATTAAGCAATTCAGGAACCATTCGAACGATAATGATTACCATATGAAGCTCTCATGATTGTGTATACTCGCTGATTGTAATGTGTGCCGGACGATTTGAATTCTTTCACCAATGCTTTTAATATTTTTTCACTCACTACCGGATACAATACATCTTTGATTATTCCTTCAGGATAATTTACTGCAACATCTACCATTTTTTGTAGTATATGGTTCTTGCCGTTGACTTTTTTAAAATCATTTAAAAGCTCTTTTTCCACTTTATTTTCCGCTCTAATACCAATACGATGGATTATTTGTATAAGTAGTTCAATAAGATTATCGGTAATTTCCCTGTACCTTAACCAAAAGAATATGGCAAGCAATGTATTTCTAACTAATTCCGGGTGACGACGTATTTCAGTTAAATCCTCTGTTACAATCTGATGTTTGTATTTCTTTAGAATTTTTTGAGAAATGTTACTGAAAAGATTATCAGGAAGATTGATTTGTTGAATTGTTTTTAGTTTAGATATTTCCTTCAAGAAACTTTCCAGGCCAATTCGAGCCAGGATCTGATCTCAAGTCACCAAAAGAGATCGTATTTTCGTCATTATCATAATTTATCTCATTTTCCTCGTAAAAGGTTAGTTCGTTTAATAAATTATTCATTTTATCTATTGACTCCCGGGATAATTTACCATTAGTTTCCTTGAAAAATTGATCCTCATAAATATTTATGGCAGCCCTAGCAATACGGTCAATTCGTTCAGATGTTGGTGGTTCTATATGTAATTCTCTAAGTCTTTTATAAGCTTCTAACTTCAAGCTATCTATATTGGCATCGTGGTAAAAAACATACTTTGAAAGCCATTCAGTAAGCTGATTACCATCATCAGCTGTTATTTCCCTGAACCCAAGAAAATTCCTTATTTGTTCTTTATGATAATAATGGGCTCTGCTATTGATGTCATAATTCTGAAACGGTACACCAATTAACTGCAATTGTTTTGCAATATATTTTACAACATCCCTTGGAATTTCATTTTTTGTACTTGGAAATCTTGCCTCTCCCTGGAAAAATTTCAAAAGAACCATGAACCCTAGTCTTGTCTCTCCAGTCTTATTACCGAGAAGATCCATTTCATTTGGCATTATTGTAAAAGTATCAATTAGTTCTTCCAGTTCCCAGTTCCTTTTCATTAAATTGTATATAAATAAGGTTCTTTATATTAGAAAGGTTACTTAATTTTATAATGTCGTTCACAGAGGATAGTGCTCTAAAGGGATTTAACCTGAGCACTGCATGAGCGGACAATAATTATTCATGGAATGATTTAAAAAAGCGGCGTCCTACGGTTGTTTTATGTATTTATTGCTTTTCCTCAAAACAGGATGTCGACACAATGGAACGGAATCATTGAATGTGATGGTGATTTATCTATTTCAAAAATCGGATGATAATTCCACAAATATTTCATTCAATGTTAGAAGAAAAACCTCCATATTAGAAACCGTTATATGACCAGTTTTAAATTTTGAGAAATTAATTAATAAACAACGCAACCAAAATTATCATTTTGCATCTTTAACATTGGATTACATTCGATAGTAAAGGATAATCGGATTATCAATCTTTCACATACATACTTATTATGCAATAATTTTTAAATGAAATATTTAACTAAAATTTTTGAAGTTATGAAATCACTATTAATTGTATTTGTATTTCTAAGTACCTTTCTTTTAAGTTGTAGAAAAGATAATAATAATTCAAATAGTACAAAAATGAATTATGTTATATCGGTTAATCAAAGTTTTCAAATTGATTTAAAATCATGTCCAAGTACTGGTTATGAATGGGTGTGGACAAATAAGCAATTCGTTTCTATTGTTGACACTATTAATTGCAGTATTATTCCTAACCCTAAAAGTATTCCTGGAAGCTGTCAAACAGTCATATGGAATTTTAAAGGCGTAAAAGAAGGTATCGAAACTATTAAATTAGAATATTGTCAACCTTGGGAACCTAATTCAACCGTAAGTTCAGAAAATATAGTTGTTCAAGTTAATTAGCTTGTCGAGTAGTCACTTTAGAAAATTAATCAAAAACAATAGTATATGGGGTGTCGCCCATAGCCGTCAAGCTAATCTTTGTACAAAGCTGATAATCAATTAATGATAATACTTTTACCAATTGATAATAAAATATTTTATTGATGACCCATCAATTTTTGATTTTTATTCCAGGGTATTAGTCAGAAATTATATGTTTGCTTTAAATTATATATTTACACTAATCGTAAAAGCCTAAACTTGTTTAAATTCTATCTGTCTTGATAGGGTCTGTTTTACTGCGCACGAATCAATTATATTCATTAAATAACTTCTGTCATTTTCGTTCAAATTCTCGTCAAGTGTAATTTTATAATTAAAAATTGTTACTGATTCGGTTTTTTCAACTTCCACTTGGGTTATAACGCTATTTAATGATATGTTATGTTCCTTTGCCAACATCCTAACGGATATGTTTATACACGGTGCCAAAGCTCCTTCCAACAATTCATGCGGACGGAAACCATGACCTTGTCCACCTTTTAATAAAGGTTCATCTGATTCCACGGTATAATTATCATTAGACAAAATACATTGAAAAAACTGTTTGGAATTTTTTGTTTTTAACATGTTTAAAATTAAATTTTTATATATCAATTGATTATCAAATATTTTCCCATTTTATTTGATTCCACCATAAACACTATAATTATAATATTTCCAAATTACGTCTACTGACTTAAATCCAATTTTCTCAAGCCATTTTAATTGATCTATTAATATTGCAGGTCTATCCTCAGATTGGTACTTAGGTATCCAATTATTTAATATTTCTTCCATTGGAACTTTTTTATTCATAAACTCTATCCAACGGTTCATATTAATCTTTTGGTGATAAGCTGAAGATGCTAAAACAACGTCGGCATTGAAGAAGATTCCGGAATCTGTCAATATGTTAAAAATCTTGGCGTAAAAACTCTTTTTATCACTATCTGTTTCAAGATGATGTAAAGCCAATGAGGATACTACTACATCAAATTGCTTGTCAAAGTCAATTATGGAGAAATCACCAGTTATAAATTCTGTATCCTTATGTTCTGAAAGTTTATGCTTTGCAATTTCAATCATATTTGAAGCAATATCCAAACAAACTATTTTTGAATTAGGGTACTTTTCAGAAATCCTTTTAGCAATCGTACCCGTTCCAGATCCTAAATCTATTATGCTAATTGCTAAATTATTATCAAAATGAATTGAGTCAATTAAAGCTCCTATCATCTGGTCATAATAAGGAATGAGGGTAATTATTATATCATCAAATTCTTTAGCTTCCGATTCAAAATGTGTTTTTATCTTATCCATTGATATTACTTTGTATTAATATTGCGGGTGCTTTTTAATAACACCTTTCAATTGCAAAACTATAAAAGCTGGGGAAACAATTAAGTAAATTATCTACTTTTAAAAGCTGATTTTCTTTTTACAAAGCTGGAAGAATTATTAATTGTAATGTATTGTTATTCAGGCTGTATAACTATTTTCAACCCCATTCCTTTTGAGAACAGGGTTTTTTGTTGTATTTTTGCTCATATCAAGGAACTTTATATTATTAATTATCAGCGAGATAATCTATGGTAAGGTGTCTCGCTGTTTTTTATTAAATATACATATATTTATTTGATTATAAAACATTTAAACATAATATTTCTAACTGACCAAGCTTATTTTTTTTCTTTTCTAACCAATGTTTAGTTTCAAAAATATCCTCTGTCCATCGGATCCATTGTTCGATTCCTTTACAATCATTGATTAGTATTTTTCGTAGTTGACTACTTCTGTCCTTTAGCGTTTTAAAGCATTTATTGATACTTATTAGTTTCCCCGATTTTATATACAAGCGAGCCCGGTGTGCTATAAATGTTTCCCAATTGATCAAGATTAACAATAACCTGACATTAAGAGTACACATTAATCGATGATATTTCATTGGACCAATTTTGTGTATTCCAAATATTGATTTCCATGTTTTAAAAATCAATTCCACCTGCCAACGTAATTTATAAATCTTGGCGACAGTTTCCCCATCCAATTCATCTGCAGGTATATTGGTCATAAATAATTTAAATCTGGCACGGTCAATATAATCCTGTGTAAATGCTTTGTCCCTACGACTATGCTTTATTTGAGAAGCATTTATTCTGCGCATTCGTTCGTTAAATGCTCCATCGGGTAATAATTCTATGATTAACCGGATCGGAAACTTTTCATTTTCTCCAATAAATACATTTTTATCCATTCGTGAAATTTTGTTTTCCTTCATGGTTTTGTAAAGTTTACCAAAATCAAGTCTTTCAAATTTACCAACCATATTTTCCTCGAAAACAAGAATTCTTACGTTTAGTCTTGATACAAAGTATGCCATAATTTTCTGTACTGCCATGTAGAACGGTAAAGAAAAGTATCCTAAGTCGCGTATGATCAGATCGCCTTCCTGCACGTTATCTATACTTTTTAATGCATCTTTTGCATCAGAACGACTGGCGGGTGTAATAGCCAAATCATTGATCTTACCAGATTTAATATCAAAATCATATTGAATACAAGTGCCTGCTTTGGAAGCACTTCCTCCAAAGCCAGGTAGTTTTTCCTTAAGTCTAGCATTTAAGTCAAATTCGGTGGAATCCTTTATGTTTACACGTTTAAAAAGATTCAACCATCCCATGTCAATGTTAGCAGATATCAGGGTGGAAAGTTCCTGACTTATTAACGACTGTATATACTTTTGGGCTCCTTCATTAAAACGTTGATCAATCCCTTGCTTAGATATATCTATCCCATGAGTGGTCTTGGTTTCTATAGACATTTGGTTATAACTCTTATGCGATTCAGAAGTTGCATCATATAACAGATTGTCAAAGAACATGAGCGAAGAAAACTTAGATACTCTTTTAATAAAACCTATTTCAAACGCCCTCATTCTAAGTTCCCGTTCTGAAAAAACAGTTTTGAATTTCTTTACCAGGGTATCAAGTATTGGTTCAGATATCCCCCTATATTATATACTAAATAAAATAAACTCTATGTCTTTACATATAAGCCCTTAAGCTGTCTTAGCTTGACGGCTATGGGTACTACCCCTAATTATCTAGGTGATTTAATCAAAAAAGAAACTGGAAAGTCTCCTCAGGAACATATACAATTGAAGTTGATGGAAATTGCAAAAGAGAAAATATATGATACAAGTAAATCATTCATTGAAATAGCATATGAACTAGGTTTTAAGCATCCACAACATTTCACAAGAATGTTTAAAAAGAAGTAGGGATGTCCCCATCAGATTACAGAATATTAAATTAAAAAAGATTTAATCGCATAATCATTAGTATTTCTACTTATAAGAAGTGAATATTCATATACTATAAAATAATATCTAGCAAATAACCTAAGTGAAGAACTTTGGTGAGTATGTTGGAGTGATTGCCTTCCGGGATTTACTCAACAACCTTGTATTTAGTTTATATTTAATCAAATATAACCTTACTTTGCAGTACATGACAGCTTCGCTGATTCTACCCCATACATAAGGTTTATAAATTTCCAAACCAAAAATTTTCTGGATATTATTAAATGTAGATAATGAAGTAATTATAAAATTACCTTTACCACACGTTGGTTCTAATATTATTTCTGGTGAAATATTTTTAAAAAATAATTGCTGAGTTATTTTAATAACTAAATCTGAATTTGTCTGAAAATCACCGTATTCTTCTCTATCTGATTTTTCTTCTATATTTTTATTTGAGGAAAATATTAATTTAGTAAAGCTTTTAAAATCATCATTATCGGAAAAAAATATTCAATACCACAAATATTCTTTAATTTTTGATTAGCAATCTCAAAAGAAGAAATATTTGATAAATACTCTCTTAAATATGTAATAGTTTGACCTGATATATTAGCATCAAATATTTTCATCATCAATAATTATTTTTCTTACTTTATTTACAATTTTAGTTATTCCATCTACTTCTACATCAAGATGGGTAAGTTTGACTAAAGCATCCAAAAGTATGGTAGGAATTGATAATAAATTTCAAAGGTCAGATTATTAGTACTATACGATATTAATCATCATTGTTTCTTAAATCATTATTTAATGACTCAATTAAATCAACAATTTTATTCAAATCAATTTCATCAGAATTTGTACTAAAATTATATTCCCCATAAAAATTAATATGCTTCCAACTTATCGGACTTATTTTCTTAATTTGAGATGCTACCTTTTCATTTCCTTGCAATTCATTTCGTTTCAATAATTCTGATAGGATACTTGCATTATAGTATATTACACAATTAGCCAATAATCTCGAGCATTCGGTCCAAATTTTTTGTTCTGCATTTGTTTTTACACGAAGCTTACCAGAATAGGCATAAGCTACTGCACGATATAATTTATGATACGATTCGCCTCGATTCAGTGCCCGTTGCACATGACGGCGCATGGTCATCGAATCAACGTAATTCAGTTTGTAAATACTGTCATAGATATTATCCAACTCCCATAATGCCTTTTTTGTACGATTTTTCCTGGCATAAGAGCTCAACTTTCCAATAATGACACTCTGGCTGGTTACCTTTAAAGCTAGCGACGCAAAGATATGTAGAATATTGTCCTTTTCCTCAATAATCAAACGAGTATTGGCTTTACTAATAGGCTTTAACAAAAACGTTTTGTTGTATTCACCCGGGGATTTAAAACCAACCAGGTTATCAGTATTCTCTCTAATATCCTTATAGCGAGGAGCAAATTGGTAACCAAACATTGCTAAAATGGCGAAATTTACCTGATTGGTACCGTGGGTATCAGTTGAGTGTATCGTTGGCTTAATATCAGTTGTGTTATTATATAGTACATCAAATACATAGTGGCTTTCATGTTCATTTGCTCCAAAAATGCGTACATTTATAGGAACATGATTGGCAACCAAAGTATAATCGGCAATTCCCTTATCTAAACCAAAATATTTTGGTGAATGCCGTGATTCAATGGTAGGCAACCGTGTTTCTAATTTCATAGCATCACTTGATGAATGAATTTGTTCATCAATATTGTAATACTGGAAGATAGGTAATTTGGCAATAGCGTTGCTTACCTTGTCATTTGCACCATGCAAGGTTTCCAGGCGTAGAAAGTTGTTGGAAGCCGAATACAGGGTCTGGTAATTTAGATCAGATATTTCTCCCATTTTCCCAAGGCCAACATTGGTTCCGTATGCTACAATACAAGCAATGATTGATTGCTGGTCAATAGCCGATTTAACATAACGGTTAAGTATATGAGTAAAGGAATTAAGACATTGACAGCGTGAATCAACGAATTTTAGTAAGTCTGCTATACTGATTTGCGGAAGATTATCGAAGAATGGATTGTTAATATTTAATTCATCTCGGACGTATGGTAGAGTCCAGATAGGGTCTCCTTTTTGTTTATTTATCTTTATGTGTGTATTTTCTCCAGAAAGTATCCGCTGGTTTACCTCTTCATATTTTGTTTCCAATTCTTTTTCCAAGTCCTTAAGAAGCTCTTCCATTGGTTTATTTAAGCCTGGTATATCGATTTCCTTCAATATTTTCGCTTTATTATTTTGCCAGGTTTGAATCGGAATAAGGTCATCTTCGAAACTGCGAAAGTTTATGGAATCGCTAATGTAAACATCACCGGCCTCAATACGGTTACGAAGTTGAACATATACAAGGAATTCGTATTTATCCGGATTGATATGTTTTTCTCCTTTTTCTTTATATTCATAAATATATGGCTTAAGGCTTTGTGGTATAAAATATTTAGGGATTTTATCAATACTATATCTATTCAAACTTTTTCCAATCTCAAAACTTTTCTTTAGAAACTCTACCGCTTCAATCAGTGTACTATCACCTTTATGCCCTGCAAAGGTAAGTTGCATAAATAATGGTCTGATATTTTGCTTAAATGTTGACGATAATGTTGCAATAAAATCCCATTCAACAGCATTGATATTTAAAGATTTGTTATTCATGTAATGCGAAACTTCTTTTAGCTTATCTGGAGAAAGAATAGAAAACGCTTTCTTTTTTATCTCCCCAAATGAAACATGGTCAGCAATATTATCATCCAGAAACAAGCTAAGAATCTGGCTAACATGCCGGATACTTTCATTATTTTCTTGCTGGTAATTGAGCATTTTTACCTGAGCCAAATCTTTTGAAGTATCCATTGTCTTATGAACCTTGTAAATGAAGGCGTTAATAAGATTGTCGTTGATCTTTTTGAAACGGTGTAGAATATAACACGATAAATATAAATATACCATACCTGTCTGCATCTGCTGTAACTTTTGGACAGTATAATAATCCACAAGATTAGCGTAATAAGCAATACTATCGTTGGAAAGACCAAATTGTGGAATCAGCATTTTAATAGAATGGTATAAATCAGCTAATGTTTTTCTTCTGTTTATTTCTCGTTTCAGTTGCTTTGGAGTAAAATCTTTAGGTTCATGTTTTAAGAAAGTGATGTCATAAAAGACATCACGATTGCTATACAGTTTGTTTAATCCGGCTTTTGTATTTTCGTCTATTGAATTTTCTATAATCTCACATAGTCGCCTACGTTCAGAGATTAGTACTTGACTAACTATTTTTTGCATAGTGCTATACCCGGGCAAAACGATTTTATGGTTATCCATATAGTGAACCAGTGATTGGAACAGGTAAATAGGCTTTGCTGATAGTTTAACAAACTGGCTGGCTTTTTCCAAAAGAGAGGCACGTTCTTCTTCAGTGTATGGACGATAGCCATGCAATTCCATTATTTTCAATTGTTGATCGTGCCTTGCTTGTTTTTGAAATGTATCAGACAACTGAATATCCGTAATTGTTGGAAAATGTTGTTTCAAGATTTGCCGAACGTCATCTTTAACATCTTTGAGCTCGAAAGAGAAAAACTTTGTTTTGGCTTTAAAATAGCCTGCTTGCAAGATGAAAAGAATTTGATTTTCCAGTGTTCGGGAACTTATGGCAATTTCTTGCTCCCCTTCTGTAAGATCAAAGTAATATGTCTGCTCTTCAGTGTTAAATCGGGGAAGACCATAAAGTTCCTCAATCTCATCGTCTTCCAAAATTTTAATACGACCTTTAAATAAAATCCTATTTTGTTCTGTTTCCCTTTCTGACATAATCTTACAATAAATCAGGTATTACAGGTTGAGTTTAATATACACTTGATCTAGCTCATCCTTGGTTATACCAATATAGCGAAGCGTTACAGAAGGAGCGGAATGATTAAGGAGATGTTGAATTCTGGTTACATCAACGCCTTGTTGAAAAGCCCAGTAACCAAATGTCTTGCGCAATGTGTGTGTTCCTATTGCTTCCTTAATACCAACAGCTCTTGCTGCAGAATTAATTGCAGCATAGGCCTGCTGCCTGGAAATAGCCCCTGTTCCTTTTGAGCCAGAACTCTTGCGACTTGGAAATAAAGGACCACCGGTTAAACCGGTAGTTATTAAATATTCAACGAGAGCCTTCTTACAATTTTCTCCTAATGGGAAATCCTTTTTTTTCCCGGTTTTCTTTTCTCTAATTCTAATTCTGCCAAAATCCTTTACATCCTTAACCTGTAGTGCTAATAAATCGCTAATCCGTAGGCCATTATTAATACCCAAAACAAAAAGCATCCAGTCACGTATATTTCGCTCTTTAAGGTAGCGCTTCATGTTATCAATTTGTTTTTTGTCCCGAATTGGTTCTACATACTCCATAGATATTCCTGCATCTTAAAATGACATATAATACGTAAATGTACAATATGACAGATTAATAAACAAACAGCATATGATCATCACTTAAAATATGATTGTAATAAATATATTTTCAATCAATTGGCAGTAGTTTGCGAATCTGTCACAATACCATTGAGACAGATTCACAAGTGAATTTTGATCTGAAAATGATTCTTTGTTATAATTGACACATTTGGGTGCTTTAGTCATGCTGACCCAAAATGTATAAATAAATGCGTACATTTGTGCACATGCATACACATAAAATTTTATAATGGGTACTAATGATAATTTGGCTTGCGGAGTTTCACTTAATGCAAGCATTGATTTTGATTTTTACAAAACACTTTTTGATCCCATTCGGTGTGATTTATTAATTTTTCTTGTTTGTAATGGCAAGAGAAATATAAAGGAAATTGCACAAAAGTTTCCACAAGATCGATCTGTCATTTCAAGACATCTTGATTTAATGTATCGTTTTGGTATTGTGACTAAAAATAAGCAAGCTCGCGAAGTTACTTATGAAGTCAATACTGTTTTTATAGTCGAGCAATTTGAAAAAACTACGACTAATATTAAAAGACTGCTTCAAATTCCCAATTAATATCGTATTTCATTTGTAATTAAATAGATAATTATTTTATATAACTTATTATGTGCATGCATGCACATAATTACCTAAATCAAATTAATATGAAAAAACACATTATTTATGTCTTTACAGGAACAGGAAATAGCTTGGTAGTAGCTAAAGAAATCTCTAAAGAATTGAAAGACTGTAGTATTGTTTCAATGGGAAATGATACTCATTACAATCTAGAGAGTGGATATGAGACAATTGGGTTCGTTTTCCCAACTTATTATCGTGGGGAACCCAGAAAAGTAAGGGAATTCATTAAACGTCTCAATTTGCAGAACAACAAAGATGCTTATTATTATGTTGTAACAACAATGGGCAGATATGATGGAAACACGTTATGCCACATTAGTAAATTATTGAAAAAAAAAGGTATAGTGTTAAATTATGCAAAAGCACTTGATATGTTCTCAAATTATGTTATTTCGTATGATATGCGGGATACTGCTATAGAAGAGGCAAAAAAATCAGAAATAGATTTTGCTCCGATCCTTATGGATATTAAGAATAGAGAAAACAATACAGTTACGTCAATTGAAATTTTACAAGAGATTGCTTACAGAGCATTGATAAAGTTTGTGCCCGAAATGGATAAATATTATAGTGTTTCAGATGAATGTATTAAATGTGGTATTTGTGAAAAAGTTTGTCCGGTTAGCAACATTAATCTGGATCAGGATGGACATCCCGTTTTTTTGCATCACTGCGAGCAATGCGTGGCTTGTATTCAATTTTGTCCAAAAAAAGCGATCAACTATAAAGACAGAACTCAAAATAGAAAAAGATATACTCACCCAAAAATCAAATACATTGATTTAGCTAAACTAAATGGAAAGACATATTCTTCTAGTATCAATTCTATGTCTGAAACTATTTCATACAATAGGAAAAGAAACAATTGGTCGATAGGTACCAACCTTTTTGCAAAAGCTATTTGGAAAATTTATGGTATGTAAAAAGGGAGTTAAGAATTAATAAACCTATTTTGTGGGTTATGATAAGTTTTGAAAGGAAGCGATGCATTGTTTAACGTGCTATAAATTTCCATCGTGAGCCAAACCCCAGTAGTGTGGACATAGTGGTCTAGGTTGGTCCGGATGATAGTGACAACTTCTCGTCAGAGTCATTTGGAACGCGGCATGCACTTTCATAGCGGTTCACGAGATTGAACCAACTCAGCATCAATATAAGTTTCCTTGTGTTATCGACCCCCCAACACTTGATGGCTGCTTCCAGCAAGTCCACTCCGAGGGTTGCACGATCCGCAATGTCGTCAGCCATCCGCGCAATCAAAACGATGTCCGGATCGATTCCGGAGACTGGGCCGTCGGCGGTGAGTGCCTCCACTTCAATTTTTGAAAGTCCACTATTGAGCGCTATACGAGCAGAAGCATGCACAGCATAAGTGGTTGTAAGTACGGATCGGGGCCTAAAATAAGATAGCAGTACGTAATTTACACATATTTAGCAACTTGATTATATTATTTTTAATCTTTAATAGTACCCGAAAACGTACCTTTTCCGGTACAATGTGAAACTGTATTAAAATTACGTCAAAGTGCGGATATTATTGTTTATTAATTGCATACCATAATTAAAAGTACCTTTTATTATATTTTATCGAGTACCTGTCTCAAATATTTTCATTCTTAGAAAACAGGTGTAAAACTGTAATTCATTGAATTTGTGTTGTATAATAATTTAAAACGATAAAGTCAAACTTATATAATTGAATGACTATGTTTTAAGCCATACTATCTTATTTTAGGCCCCGATCCATACTTACAACCGAAATTATCATCAGTTGTCCCTTTTCAAAGAATACGAAGAATCTCCTTTTATCAAAATACAAATTCCCCTTAAAGAAATTACAATTCCACAGCATTACGCCCAGGTGAAAAAATCTGTCAAAGAACTGGCTTCCATTGTAGTGGAAATACCCTATTATAACGAATCAATGAAGGAAGACCGTATATTGTATAAAGGCTTATTGAGTGCAGACATACCATCTGACAGCAAAGGTTCTGGTATTATTGAGATCGAAATTGATAAAAGAGTTGCCAGGTTGTTAATTGAAATTGAGCAGAACAAAGTAGGACAGCCGGTCAATTACACAAGGTACGTATATGAAATTGCTCAAAATGCTACCAATAAATATACCTCACGAATCTATAAGTTAATTTGCAGCTGGCGTAAGAAGGGAGGATTTACAATCTCTTTGGATGAGTTCCGCAAGTGGATCGGCATAGAAGATAAATATAAATACTATACAGATATTAAAAAGAACATTCTTATTCCGGTACAAGAAGAACTTTTTGAAAAAGCTGACTGTTGGTTTAATTGCAATTCGGAGGAATTTGTAACTAAACAGGGGCACTCAATAACTCATTTAAATTTTAAAATCATTACTCCTGAGCTAATTGAGGAGGAAGAAAAGCGTAGAGACTATATTTTGCATCTACTACGGACTCATTTTAAATTTGAGGATCGGCATCTCGACCAAATCAGGCCTTTGTTTCAAAAAGCTAGAACCGCAGATATACTTATGAAAATTACTGCTTTACGTGAATATTACCTGGATAATATCACTAAAATAGCCGATGTTACAGGTTACGTTATCAAATCGCTTCAAAACGAATTTGGGGTAGAAACTTTAAAATTATTTTAAAACAGTTACCAATTCCTCCTAATTGCATTTTTTATGTTACCAATTCCTCCTAATTCAAGTTACCAAAAGCTCCTAATTGAGTTACCAATTCCTCCTAAATAAGTTACCAAAAGCTCCTAATTCAAGTGATCATATAAATTGTGATATAAATAGTTAGGAGGCTCTACAAATATCCAAATGATTTAACAAAACTTTAATCAAAACTTAAAATAAGGTATTTAATAAAAAAAAACGGGGTTTCAAAGGTTATTTTTACGTCAAAATGGCAGAAAAAAGGTGATTTGTAACAAATTTTGAGAGAAAAATCCGATCTAAACAAAACTAACCTGGGGGCGGGACAAAATAGTTACCAATTCCTCCTAATTCAATTATAGTTAATATACATTATGTTACCAATTCCTCCTAATTGATTATAATAAATTCATTAACAATATTATACAAAAGAATATTTATGAATTTAAATTTACAATGTATATTAATCGATCCCATCCAATCGGCAGCTGTCCACATCCTGATTTGAGAAAAAGCGTTAAATCCATAAAAACCAGTCCGTAGGGGCAATTTTTTTAAGATCATTCCAGGAATATGTCTTGGATTTTTCGCCTGACCCAATTCAGGATGAAAAAAAATAGGGGGCAAGTCCTTTCCCAATAATTAAGAAAATATTTTGATTTATCAAAATTTTATTATAAATTTCTATTTAATTATATAACACTAACAACCAGTTAAAACTATACTACTATGAAACCTCAATCCATTAATTTTACTCGATTTTAAGCCTTAAGTTGCAGGAAAGATAACCATATAAATTCACCGGAAAGGTTATCGGGAAATTATCTTTATTTATATTCTCTTACATATTCCATGTCAGATGATTGAACTGCATTTTAATATTAGTTTAAAATGAATAGATTTTAGTCACTATTTGTTATTTTCATCAACATATTAATTATAATTAAGTTAAACCCTAAACTATCAACTATGTTACGAAAAACACTATTTTTAATGGCCTTATTATGTTCCATTAATCAACATTTGCATGGTCAGTATTATTTTTCTTGTCTTGACCAAGCTAAGTACTGGCACTATCGTCAGAAACTTATATCCGATATGTTAGTAATGGGATATAATGGTTCTATCCCGGCAACTTTTACACCTTCCACAGGTAACTTTGGCGGCTGTGGTTTAAGCATACCATGTTATTGGAGGTATGATCAAAAAGATGCAACAACTGGAATACCAACCAACCATATTAATTGGGGAGATGGGACGAGTCAATTGGGTTGGTATATTGCAGTATTAGCGACAGAACTAAAATTATTGTATGACAATAATCAAAATTGGGCACCCACACAATACGAGCTTTTTTGTGCACTAAAAGCGTATGAAAGAATGGATGAGAACTGCGAAGCTATTGCTTATCCGCTTTCTGCAACAAATGACAGGAGTGATCCTAAGAATTTAAATGGTTTTTTCTTACGGGATGATGTAGACGCAAACCTTCTTAATAATGTGAATCAACCTGCATTAATGGCTAAATATCAAGCCTGGAGCTCTGATTTATCAGGATCTCAAGTTGGTACACTAAATCCAGATCAATCTAATAATGAAAATACCATTGGCAGTAATACATATCCATCTCAAGATCAAGTGGCTTATCTTTTTATGGGTTTTGCCCTGGTGAATAAATGTCTAAGTAGCCTTCCACAAAATGTATATTACTATACTCCTCCCACACCTGGCTCCACTCCTGTCAATCTTATAAATCTTGCACAAGGTTATACTACTAAAATAGCTAATTTTTTCACTGTTAATTCTTGTTCTCCTTATATAGGATGCTACCCAGGGACCCAACAGACTTACCCAAATAGTGACGCACTAGTAGCTGTAGGTTCCCTTTCCGGTACAGCTTATGCATTCTCATATGCCGCAGATCATATACTCAGCAATCCTTTAGGAGTTGATATTAATAACGGTGCTACCTATATGAATTATGAAAGTAATAATGATGATTGTAATGCACCTCTTGATGCTGGAGGGTCTAATAATATTGGTGGGTACTTAGGAGACGCTGGAAATTGTGTAGTTGATTTATTAGAAGGGGCATCGGATATTATTAATGATCTTACAGCGTGGACGGGATTAGTAAATCCTGTGGTAAATTATTTAAGTAGTATTGAATATCGATGGTGGTGTACACCTTTTTTTATGAGTAAAGTTAATTGGCCTAATAAACATGATTATACTGTTTCTTTGACATTATGTTTTGCTGCTGTTGGTAATACCGCCTTTTTACACTTTGATGGTGGGAATGATGTATTTCCGGATTTGCAAGGTTATGCTACTACTTATAACATGCCAATATATGCACTTCTTAACCACTACCTTTATAGCCAGGATGATGATAGAGATTTATTAGCAACTTGTTATAACGACCTCGAAAGCGCACCTTTCCAAGGTCCGATGTTTCAACCTGCAACAACTTTTCCTATTGACGATTTTAATCAGGTAGCTGGTTGGGAAGGTACTAATAAATACATTAGGCCCCTGTCACAAAACGGTACTAATGGTGGCATAGGTGATTACACGGGTTTGGATTACATGTTAATGTATAATTTGTTTTGGCTGGATAATGAATCTTGGCTGAATAATTATGGTTCAAAATATACTTATGGTAACATATTAGACACGAATAACCCTATTACAACAAGTGGTTCCGTATATAGAGATGGGCCAATTCATTTTGCTTCTACTATTTCCCCTCCGGCAGGTTCCGCTACTTCAAATGTAGTGATACAATCCTCTTATGAAATAAACCTGCTACCGGGATTTGAAACAACTAAAGGAGCAGATGTTACATTGCAAACAAAACCTTTCGGTACTGAAGACGGAGCTACATTTTTGTCAATACCTGGATCTGAACTATGCTCTCAATTTTCTTCTGTGTTAATGGACGAATTTATGCCTGATACCGGAAATTATATAAATATAGTCAATTATCCCAGTGGGCCTTATACTGTATTTGTAGATTTTTGGCTTTGTACCCCTCCACCTTCAATGTCAATTCAATACCAATGGACTGCTAATGGACAACAAAGTAATTGTAAAGGAGATTCTATAGTATTTAATTTACCACAAACAACTAATATATGTTTAACAACAATTCTTGATGGAAAAACATGCCCAACGAATTGCGCGAGTCTTAGGCTTTTTAGCACAGAATAACCATCTATTCATACTTTAAGTGTAAAAAAAATCATAAAGAAATAAAAATACTTAATTAAAAAAAATCATAATATGAAAACATTAAAAACCCTTTTTGTAATTACCATATCACTTTTAACTTTTCAATTAAATGCTCAAATTAAAATATCAAATGCCAACGGTACAAATGGTTACGTGGGTGTTGGTATGACAACAACCCCAAACGCCTTATTAGATATTGCAGGTCAGGTACATATGCTTTGCAATTCAACTGCTTATCCATCATTAAATTTATCAGCTAGTCAAGGTACTTATTTCCAATGGAACTATTTGACTGGAAGTACAGGTGAAACTGATTTTATAAACCAACAAGGTACTGGAACAGGTGGTTTTGCATTTTACAATGCAAATAATGCAACTAAAACTATTAGCGGATTCGCTCCTTTAATGTTTTTAGCTGGTAATGGTAACTTAGGAATCGGATATACAAATAATACAATAAATGGTACTACTTATACATTAGCAGTTAATGGCCCTGTAATAGCAAGTTCATTCACGGGTATTATTCAAACTAGTAATTTAACTGGCATTATTGGAATTTCCAATGGTGGCACAGGTGTGACAACAGCACAATCAGCAATTAATGCACTTACAGGTACTCAAACATCGGGTTATTATTTGAGATCCAATGGAACAAATTCTATACTATCCAAAATCCAGGCATCCGATGTTCCCACACTTAATCAGAATACCACAGGTACGGCAGCCAATGTAACAGGAACGGTTCTTGTTGCAAATGGTGGTACTGGTACAACCAATGGATCTATAACCGGCACAGGAGCTTTGTCTTTTATTGCTGGCGGTACTAACCAAAATGTAACCATCACACCAAGTGGATCAGGTTATACATTGTTTAATACAGGAATACTTTTAGCTAACGGATGGTTAAGTACTAATGGGTCTTCAAGTATGCAACTTGGAACTGGAAATGTAGCACCAATTATACACATAATGACAAATGGAAACGTTGGTGTTGGTTCACAGGCGACTAATCCTTCATATGCGCTTGATTTAGGTACTACTAATAGTCCATATATTAGAGCTTATGTTGTATCTCCATCCGATTCAACGTTAAAAACCAATATTAAAAATGTAACAGGAGCTTTGGCTTCATTGAAGTTATTAGAGGGTGTGACATATAAATTAAAACCTGGTTCAACAACTTCAAACTTATCAACAATTACTGCAAATTCTTCAAGCATAACACAAAATCAGATAGATACAGCATTACAGAATAGGACTCATTACGGATTTTTGGCCCAGGATTTACAGAAGGTATATGCTGATCTTGTTTTTTCTGATAACAGCAACATATTATCAATTGATTACCAGGGTTTAGTGCCAATTTTAGTTGAAGCAGTGAAAACATTATCCACTAAATATGAATCTGATAGCATAAAAATACTTAATTTAACAAACAGAATAAAATCAGATAGTATTAGTAATAATAAAATAATTAGTTTATTACAAAAGAGAATTAGTGCAGATAGCATTTACTTCGTAAATCAGATCACATCATTAACCACCCAGATCAACCAGTGTTGTTCAAAAACAACTACAAAATCAGTTTCATCAGATAAAATATCAATTAGTTCAGATCAAACTCCAACCCAAAGTATGGCAACGGCTGACGTTGCTACCCTGGCACAGAACTCGCCAAACCCCTTTAGCCAGAATACAACTATCGGATATTATTTACCTGCAAATGTTGTTAATGCAGCTATTTATATATATAATTTGCAAGGTGCCCAAATTCAAGCAAATACTGTAAGTGACAGGGGTAATGGCAGTATGGTTATTTCGGGTAACAGCCTTGCTGCTGGAATGTATATATACGCGCTTATAACTGATGGAACTTTAATAGATACTAAACGTATGATATTAACGAATTAATGTCTTTTTTTAAAATTATGTATTAATCATAAAGTACGTATCGATACTTGTGAAGGAATCAAATGTAGTGACATATCATGTCGTGTCACTAATAATAGTAAATGACTGATTTTTAAACGAACTTAACTAAGGTTTCGGACTTTATGGAAATACGCTAATTAAGGAGAATTATTATTAATTTTACTTTACCAACCTTATTTGCCTTTATTTACACTTTAGATAAAATATTTAAATATGAAAAATATTAACCAAAGATATAAGTTATGAAATATTCATTACGGAATATAGTTTTTGTGGTTCTATTTGTTTTGCTTATTTTCTCTTGCAAAAAGGAACCTACTTCTCCAACTTATACTGGATGGACCAATTATAATACATCAAATAGTGGATTGGTTAGCAATGAAATATGGGGTTCTATGGCTATTGATTCATTAGATAATAAATGGTTTGGAACTATAACTGATGGCATATCAAAATTTGATGGGAATAAGTGGACTACATATGCTGTCGCAGGTGGTTATTATATTAATACTGTATGGGACATTAAAGTCGACACTCATGATACTATTTGGGGAACATCCGATGCAGGGTTAATGAAATTTGATGGGACTAATTGGAATGCCTATAATACTGCCAATGGAGGTCTGCCTAGTGGTGTTGGTGGGCAAATAGGTTTCGATTTACAAGGAAATATGTGGGTTGGAGCTTCAAAGTTTAATGGTAACATTTGGACTATTTATAATTCTACTAACAGTGGTATTGTATATAATGGCATTGGATATTTATGTACTTCTATTGATGCGCAAGGAAATATATGGTTTGGTACTTGGGGTTCAGGAGTATCAAAATTTAGTGGCAACAACTGGAGTACTTACAATACAAAAAATGGTTTAATTAATGATTCAGTCAATGCAATTGCTTTTGATAAACATGGGAATACATGGTTTGGCACTTGCAATGGATTGTCAAAATTTGATGGCTCTAATTGGACAAATTTCAATACTATGAACAGCGGGTTAGCGAATAATTGGGTTTGGTGTATTGCTGTTGACATACAAGATAATATTTGGTTAGGATATGGATCTGTGGCCGGCATAACAAAATTTGATGGAAATAAATGGATAACATACAATACTAGTAATAGTGGGTTGTCAAATAATGAAGTTGTTACGATTGCTATAGATAAACAAGGGAATAAATGGATTGGCACAGGAACAGGAGGGGTTTGTGAATTTAAGGATTAAAATTAATCTTTTAGGCAGATAAAATATATACATAGAACATAATTAAATATTTACAAGTAATTATTTTAAAATTATGGCCCTAATTTACATTTCGGGGGTTTAGTCAAACTTACCCTAATTAAAGATAATTATTATTAATTTTACTTTTCCAACCTTCTTTGCATTTATTTACAATTTAGATAAAATAGCATAAAATATGAAAATTGCTAACCAAAGACATAAGTTATGAAAAATTCAATCCGGGATATCGCTTTTATGGTCCTATTTATTTTGATTATTTTTTCTTGTAAGAAAGAACCAAATACACCTTCAGAATGGACTAATTATAATAATGAGAATATAAATTTTTCTTCATGTATGTATCCCCCCGACCAACCCCATATATGAGGTCATAATCAAGCTTGGTAACTTTACCCCAAAAATAAAAACATGGGGAGCAATTTAAGGGGAAAAAGCGAGAAAGAAAAATTTGCATTTGTAAAGTCCTGCATCGAAAGCGGAATGGTAAAGAAATTATATTGCAAAGAACACGGAGTAAGTTCAGCTACCTTTTACAATTGGCACAAGAAATACAGGGAAGCTGAATTAAAAACCGAAGAGAAATTTATTCCGGTCGTTATATCCTCACCGACCAAACAGCCTGAACAAACCATTGCAAAGAATATTGAAATCGAGATCAGCTATCCCAATGGAGTAAGAGTAAAATTAAATCAGGAAATGGATTTACCAATGTTGCGATCCCTGATCAGTTTACTGTAAAGGACTATGTTTTCGCTGACATCCACCCACCAATATTATTTATATTCATCCCCCACGGATATGCGTGGCGGTTTTGATTCTTTATGCGGGATTGTGCGTAACAAATTAGAACGTAATCCCACCTGTGGAGAAGTGTATGTTTTTTTTAACCGACGCCGGAACCAGGTAAAACTTCTTCATTGGGAAAACGGAGGTTTTGTACTTTACTGGAAAAGGTTGGAAAGAGGCAACTTTGAAATTCCGGTAATTACCGAAGGTAGCCTTGATTGGTCAAAACTTGTCATGATTATAGAAGGGTTATCGTTGAAGAATGTGACAATGCGTAAACGATATTTGTTAAAAAAAGGAGCTTAAAAGTGTTTTGATATAAGATTTTTTATAGAAACCGCAAGTATATATACATAATACATATGGTGATGTAATAAAAATCCTTTATTTTACAAGCATTACGGATGGTTGCATGATACCTTACCAGCCCATTAACCCATATACCGAAAAATTAAAACAGAAGAGATTTAACAGCTTCAAAAAAGGATTTTTTTCAGGGGTGTTTTATTAAATCAACGATCAAAAAATCAGGCTATTTTAAAGAAAAATAATCCATTAAAACGTTAATGAAATCAATACTTTTGGCTATATTTATGCTATGCAAACAGAGCAAAATATACCTCATGAATTTTTAAAAGAAAAACTTTTTCTTTTGGAAAATCTTGCTCAAAAAGAATTGGCAATTTCTAATCTTGCTGCTGAAATCACAAAACTAACTTCAACTATAGAAGATCAGAATGTAACAATAGAGGATCAGAATGTAACAATAGAGGATCAGAATGTAACAATAGAGGATCAGAATGTAACAATAGAGGATCAGAATGTAACAATAGAGGATCAGAATGTAACAATAGAGGATCAGAATATTACGATAGAAGATCAGAAATTTCAAATAGCCCAGTTTCAAAGGATGCTCTTTGGTTCCAAACGGGAGCGTTTTGAATCGAATGAGCATCCAGACCAGCTAACGATCCCTTTTGAATTTGGGGATGAAAAGATAGAAGCGGTAATAGAAGCTGACAAGCAACAAATTAGCTATGAACGGACAAAACCTTCCAAGCCACACCCTGGACGTTTTGAAATACCATCCCATATACCAGTAGAAAAGGTACTGCTGGAACCAACAGAGGATGTTTCAGGTATGGATAAAATAGGCGAGCAAATCACCTCTGAATTAGAATATATTCCTGGAAGATTAAAGAGAATTGATTATATACGTGGCGTTTATATCACTAAAGAAGATGAAACAGGTGCTCAAAGACAGGTCATCGCCCCTTTGAATCGACCCATTCCAAAATGTATGGCCGGACCGGGTTTGCTTTCCAATATCACGGTAGATAAATTTGTATATCACATACCACTACACAGGAAAATACAAATGTTTAAACAAGAGGGTGTTCATGTTCCTGCCTCCACAATGGATTCATGGGTTAGCTTGACATCCAATCATATTCGTCTACTATATACAGTTCATAAGGCTTACGTTTTAGAAAACCCTTATTTGCAAGTAGACGAAAGCCCTATAAAAGTTCTGGATCGTGATAAACCGGGAGCCACCCATCAGGGATATATGTGGGTGTACAATGCACCAATGCAAAATGCGGTATTTTTCGATTATCACAAAGGAAGGGGACTGGATGCCCCATTAAAAAATCTAGCGACTTATAAAGGATATTTACAAACAGATGGGTATGCCGTTTACGAACACTTTGCACGAAACGAGGGTGTAACACATCTTGGTTGCATGGCACATGCCAGGCGGATGGTAGAGAGAGCCCTGGAAAACGATAAGGAAAGGGCATCCACTGTTATGATATTGATTCAAAAGTTATATTCTATTGAGAGAACTGCACGTGAAGATGGGTTATCGGCCCAAATGCGGCATGCTTTGAGGCTGGATAAATCATTGCCCATATTAAACGAAATGAGTAAGTTTATAGCAGCTAACAGGGACAAAGTATTACCCAAAAGTCCCATAGGCAAAGCATTTGATTATTGTATAAACCGTTGGGATACGTTGATGAATTATCTTAAAGATGGTAACTTGGAGATAGACAATAACTTAATCGAAAACTCTATTAGAGCTCTGGCTTTGGGGAGGAAAAATTA
The DNA here is from genome assembly GCA_963846585.1 of uncultured Bacteroidota bacterium. Classification (GTDB taxonomy): domain Bacteria; phylum Bacteroidota; class Bacteroidia; order Bacteroidales; family JAAUTT01; genus JAAUTT01. The sequence continues at coordinate 145,385 of CAWJWO010000015.1, read as the reverse complement.
TATGTTCGCCGGATCGCACCATGGAGCCGAAAATATAGCTATGTTTTATAGCTTCTTTGGAACCTGCAAAAAACATGGTATCAATCCTCAAAAATGGCTGGAATATGTGATCAGAAATATTAACGATACCAAAAAATCTCAGCTCAAATATCTGCTACCGCAATTTATAGATAAAAATTTATTGGTGTAAGATGGGGTTGGTCGGGTGGATACTCATGTATAGCATTTGATTCCCATGGAAATTTATGGTTGGGAGCAACCTCATTATCTGGAGTATCAGAATTCAATGGTAAAGATTGGATCAATTATGGCGTTGTAAATAATTATGGTGTAAGCACAGTAGCCTCTTTGATTGGAGATTCACTTGGGAATATGTGGATGGCAGCAGAATATTGCGGGCTTGCCAAATTTAATGGCACTACATGGGTGCCACCTACTGATACAACAAATAGTGGAATAAACTTTTTTTACATAGGATCTCTAACAATTGATAACCAAGGAAATCTATGGTGCGCTGGAGGGAAAAATCAGTTTATTAAATTTGACGGAACCAAATGGACTAAAATAGCTAATTCAATTGATTTTAGTTGTATTGCAAATGAAGTACAAGGCAATATATGGTTAGGATCATATGGGTCAGGATTATTTAAATATGATGGTACGAACTGGACAAATTATAATAAAAAAAATAGTGGGATCATTACTGATACAATTCCTTATTTGGCTATTGATTCAAAAGGTAATAAATGGATTTCTTTTAACAATAATATTCAAAAATTTGATGGCACTAACTGGTTAACATATAATAATTTAAATGGTTCAGGAATTTACACAATTGCAGTTGATCATCAAGATAATATATGGTGTGGCACTATTGCACAAGGTGCTTTTAAATTTGACGGAAATACATGGACAAAATACACTCCATCAAATCTTAGTCCAACAAATTTTATAGTAAATGGAATAACTATTGATAAAAAAGGAAATAAATGGTTCGCAACTGGTGGGTATGGGGTTTGGGAATATACTGGTAACTAGAACAATATCCTGGGTTTATGCACAATACAACTTTTATAACACTTAATCAATATCAGGCGATATTCTCGGGCGCGACAGGAGCGGGTCGCTCACTCAGACCCCGCAGATAACTGTATGGAAAATAACGTCTGGTCAATTTAAAATAATCAGCTCCGGAATAAAACTATCACAAACATATAAACCTTCGCTCCGAACCTTCCAGCCGTATCCGGCAGACCAAATAGGGGTCGGCTCACGCTTCGGAAGTTAGTGTACGTTAGTGTAATTATATAGCTGTAATTTAATGGTTTGAAGTTTAGATAAAAGATTAAAAATGAAATTTACTTTCATGAAAAATATTCATATTTCGCAAATATTATCGCATTATTTTTGACTTTAACAAATAACATTTGCGAAATGATAATATTCTGAAAATTAAATATTAAGAAGTTTATTTACTGACTTCGCAAAACTTAAGACTTTTGCAAATTAATGGAAACTTCAGAGAGTTTAGACCGGTTCAGATTCCTTAACGTACGTTAACTTCCGGATCGTGAGCCGACCCCTATTAATCATAAAGTACGTATCGATACTTGTGAAGGAATCAAATGTAGTGACATATCATGTCGTGTCACTAATAATAGTAAATGACTGATTTTTAAACGAACTTAACTAAGGTTTCGGACTTTATGGAAATACGCTAATTAAGGAGAATTATTATTAATTTTACTTTTCCAACCTTATTTGCCTTTATTTACACTTTAGATAAAATATCATAAAACATGAAAATTGTTAACCAAAGACATAAGTTATGAAAAATTCATTACGGAATATAGTTTTTGTGGTTCTATTTGTTTTGCTTATTTTCTCTTGCAAAAAGGAACCTACTTCTCCAACTTATACTGGATGGACCAATTATAATACATCAAATAGTGGATTGGTTAGCAATGAAATATGGGGTTCTATGGCTATTGATTCATTAGATAATAAATGGTTTGGAACTATAACTGATGGCATATTAAAATTTGATGGGAATAAGTGGACTACATATGCTGTCGCAGGTGGTTATTATATTAATACTGTATGGGACATTAAAGTCGACACTCATGATACTATTTGGGGAACATCCGATGCAGGGTTAATGAAATTTGATGGGACTAATTGGAATGCCTATAATACTGCCAATGGAGGTCTGCCTAGTGGTGTTGGTGGGCAAATAGGTTTCGATTTACAAGGAAATATGTGGGTTGGAGCTTCAAAGTTTAATGGTAACATTTGGACTATTTATAATTCTACTAACAGTGGTATTGTATATAATGGCATTAGATATTTATGTACTTCTATTGATGCGCAAGGAAATATATGGTTTGGTACTTGGGGTTCAGGAGTATCAAAATTTAGTGGCAACAACTGGAGTACTTACAATACAAAAAATGGTTTAATTAATGATTCAGTCAATGCAATTGCTTTTGATAAACATGGGAATACATGGTTTGGCACTTGCAATGGATTGTCAAAATTTGATGGCTCTAATTGGACAAATTTCAATACTATGAACAGCGGGTTAGCGAATAATTGGGTTTGGTGTATTGCTGTTGACATACAAGATAATATTTGGTTAGGATATGAATCTGTGGCCGGCATAACAAAATTTGATGGAAATAAATGGATAACATACAATACTAGTAATAGTGGGTTGTCAAATAATGAAGTTGTTACGATTGCTATAGATAAACAAGGGAATAAATGGATTGGCACAGGAACAGGAGGGGTTTGTGAATTTAAGGATTAAAATTAATCTTTTAGGCAGATAAAATATATACATAGAACATAATTAAATATTTACAAGTAATTATTTTAAAATTATGGCCCTAATTTACATTTCGGGGGTTTAGTCAAACTTACCCAAGATCAACAATTCTTTGATATTGCAATCTCCATTGTAAAGCATTTGTTATTGTTAAATATCCTTGTTCCGGTGGTGTATCAAGAATTTGCTGTGCTAATTTTTTTAAAGTAATTTCATCAGCAGGTATATTTCTATCATTGAGATAACCCATAATATCTTCAATATTTGACTTATCCTTAATCATCTCTCTTAATCTGTATGTTATAGAATAATCCGATGTTCGTTCTTTTGAAATAAATGAACAACTTATAAAATTTAGTGAAGCAGTTTTTGTTTCAACATCATCTATTTTATCGTAAACAAAAACAAGTAAATTATATCCAAGTCCAAAAATTTTTTGTTTCGCATCTTTAAATGGACATGAAGATTGTGGTTGTTCATCCGAAGTCACCTTAATGTCAGTCAATATATCAAGCGAAGGTAAATCTATTCCATTTGCAGAAGAACCGATGGTTACAATATAATTTTCTTTTAACCGGTCTTGAAATTTATGTTCAATATGAGTTCCTATTGCTTTCCCATCACTTACTCCATAAAGTTTAGAATTTTTAATCAATTATTCACTTGTACAAAATTTTTTTGCTTCAGCTTTTAGTTTTTCAATAGTAAGTTGTTCCATCTGTCGGTTTTTAGTTGTGTAAATTTATCAATAACTTTATTAATGATATAAAATATTAATTTTATATATTAATTAGTTATCAACCATATTCTGGAATTGAACGAAAATTTTATATAAAAATTTGGGAACGTTTTGGAAAAATTACGTCTTTATATAAAATACCTGTAAGAAATATTTAGAATATATGCTTTTAAAGCAGGAATTATTAATAAATTTTATACACCAGGTTATTTTTTAAATTTATGTCAAATTTTATAAACAAATCCATTCTCATTGCTGAAGTTGATGACTGCTGCTTTTGGTTAATGGAAGAATATTTATTGTCAACCGGAATTAAAATTGTACATGCCTACAACGGGAATGAAATAATTGATATACTTGAAACTTTGTCCTTTGATTTGATTTTAATGGATATAAATATCCCGAAAATGTCAGGCTTTGAAACTATCCTTAAAATAAGGGAAACAAATAATAAAATACCTATTCTAGCTAATACTGCCGGAACATGTCGAAATTGTGATATTAATATTCAGCTACAATGTGGTTGTAATGATTGTATTATAAAACCATTTGACGAAAACACATTTATGAATAAAGTAAATAAATTTTTAAATGTTAATTAAGTAATTGTGGTCAGTTTTTTGAAAACCTTATATATATATTCAATATCTGAGAGCCTCTCAGGGGATTCGAACCCCCGACCTGCTGTTTACGAAACAGCTGCTCTAACCGGCTGAGCTAAAGAGGCGGAAAAATATAGTGCTTAGTGCTTAGTAAAATTAGTAATTAGTAATTAGTAATGAATAATTGAATAATAAATTTTAATCTATTAATTACACATTACTAATTATTAATTATTTTCATCTTGATACCTGGTTCCTGGTTCTTGTATCTATTTATTTTTCTGCGATTCAATAACTTCTACTGCTTTTTCTACCATCCTGTCTATTCCGTTTATGGAATCAGTAACTGATGTTTGAACCGTAATACCGGGAACAATGCCTTTTCCATCGATTAACTTATTATTGGCTGTTTCCCCATACTCGGTTGATAACCTGTATATCCATCCATTTGGAAGTTCCCTGAATATAGGACTTCCGGTGCCTCCGCCTGTAGTATCGCCAACTATTGTAACCTGTGGCAATACATTCATATATGCCACAAACATTTCAGCAACACTTCCAGTTGCCCTGCTTGTAAGGACAACAACAGGCTTTTTAAATTGAAAATTTCCGCCAGGTTCTATATAATAATTCTGCCAATCGGTAAAATCATTTTTTCCTGTACCATTTTTAAATTTTAACTTATAACTTAACCTGATAGTATCAGCAAATCTACTGGCAATTGTTAAAGCATTACTTGCAGTTCCCCCTCCATTCCCTCTCACGTCAATAATGATGCCATCCTGATTTGCAAATTTTGGCAATATTTGATCAATGGCTGAATATCTTGAATCAGAACCATTAGATACTTTCCCTTCCGTAATAAATGTAAATATTTGGATATAACCGATATTATTATAAAAAGCATAACCTAATACTTCATTTACATAGATGGGATTTATGCCATTTTGATATGCAATTAATATTCTACTTGGATATTTTGAAGGATAAGGAGTTTTACAGGACGCATTACCAACAGGGGTTTCCAGGTTAACATGCAAATCGTTCAATAAGGTTACCATACCTGATAAAACATTAAATAATTGTTGATCAGATGAATTTAACTTTACCTGGGGATAATACACAGTATAAACTGAATCCCAGTTTATACGCCTTATCCCAAATTGTGCATAATAATTATTAAAATCGTTCCAAAATATTTGAAAATTATTCACAGGAGTATTAGCCGGATCATCCTTAAAAAATAATTTTTGGCACCCGGTAAAAATAAAGGCAGCAAATATTAAAAATTTTATTCTCATCCTTACTTATATTTTTACGGTTATCCCTATAAGCAATTGGTTGTTCATATAGCGCGAATATAACAGATTTTGATATTCAGCCAGGGAATAATAATGAAAGATATAATTACAATCAAAACCAATATGTTTATTCACAAAATAAGTATATGAAAATTTCGTTTTAAATTCAATTAATTTATTTAACGTTATATAGTTATTAACGGAATAACTGCCTACATTATAATTGTAAAACCGGTATGGTGAATTTGCAATAAATGGCATATTGAAATTAAAATAAAGAAAACTGGCATTTTGATGCCCGAATTTTTTTAATAATAATATATCAGGCCCTAAACTAAATATCAGCTCTCCGGTTATGGCATCATCATAAGAATTATAAAAATGATCCATAAGATTTAACTCACCAATTAATTTACATCCTATGTATAAATCCATGTTCAGGTTAAGAAACGAATTTACTTTCCGGATATATGCATATTCCAGTGAAATATAAGTATCATTTGTATATGGCTGAAAGTAACTATCAGAAATAGAAGAGTTTAGTGTGGCATTACTATAATATATAGAAAGAAACTGAATATTTTTTTTGCCAAAATGCAGACAATCTAATTCTACCGGCATCTGAGAGGCACTATAAATTAACGGTGAAAGAATATCATCTTTGGCTGCCATATTGCTATAACCCGAATTTAAAGACAAAAAATAACTTTTTATGAATTTAACTGAATCTCTGCCTGATTTTATAACACTTACATTTTTATTATCCTGAAAACTGGCAGATAAATCTTGTGCAAATAAATTTAATCCGGCATTAAACAATAAAGCTAATATCAGATAATACTTTTTCATAACTATTTTTTGACTAATCTGTCATTAGTAATCAGTAATTAGTTATTTGTAATTTTTTTTAAAGCAACAATCCTCTGTAAAAGTGTTGGGTGTGAGTAATGGAAAAATACATACAAAGAGTGTGGTGTAAGGTTATTCAGATTATTGGCTGATAATTTATTCAGCGCCATTATTAAAGGTTCGGCACCAAATTTTTCCTTTGCAAATGCGTCGGCCTGGTATTCATTTTTTCTGGATAACAGATTCATTGCTAAACCAATGATAAGTGATATCGGGCTGTATAATATACCAAAAGCAATGATACCGATATGGAAACACGGATCCTTTACACCAAGCGCCTGAGATAATGCAGGTGCTTTTAAAAATATGGAAATCAGATAAAATGTTAATCCTGTTTGAAGTATTGATATAACTATCGATTGTAAAGTATGTTTTTTCTTGTAATGTCCTATTTCGTGAGCTAAAACAGCTACAATTTCATTAACGCTTAACTCTTTAATAAGGGTATCGTATAAAACTATCCGTTTCTTCCTTCCCAAACCTGTAAAATACGCGTTAGCCTTGGTAGACCGTTTTGATCCGTCAATTGTATAAATATTATCAAGCTTAAAGTTAACCTTTAAAGCAAAGTCATTTATAGCAGTTTTTAGCTCACCATCCTCCAGTGGTACCTGTTTGTTAAACAATGGGACAATAAGGTTGGAATAGAACATCGCGAAAAAAATCATTACAACTGACACAATAACCCAGGCATATATCCAGAACATGTCAGTAGTACGGTAATAAACCCATAATATTATAAACATTAAACCGCCACCGACAATTAAGGACAGAATCCATCCCTTTATTTTGTCAATAATATATAATTTAGGAGTGGTTTTATTAAACCCGAATTTTTCTTCGATTACAAAAGTATCGTAGATACTTAAGGGAGTATTAATAATGTCCGACGCTAACCCAATCACTGCAAAAAACAACAAAGCCTTAAATACAAGGTTTTGTGTAATCAATCCTGCAAGATGATCAGCATAGGCAAACCCAAACATAAATAAGGTTACCAGGATTACAAATAAATTGATAGTACTGGTGATATTGCCAAATTTGCTGTTTACTTTATCGTAGTTAACAGATTTTTGCAATTTCTCCTGGTCGTATATTCCCAAAAGTTCAGCTGGTAATTCCGATCCCCTGGTCCTGGAATTAAGATAAACCAGCCAGCGTTCGAAAATATAATCTGCAAGGATTATTGCTATAATTATATAGAAAATAGTTGTATACATATTGTTTAGTGCTAAGTGCATAGTGCATAGTACTTAGTAAATAATCTTTATTATTGCTTAATTTTTTAATGTTTGATAAGAAAACGCCAAGATCAAGGCGATTAAGGTTTTTCTTTTAACACTTCAATGTATGTCTTTAAAGTAAAGTGTTTGGATTATAAAGTTTGTGGCCGAGGCTTGCGAAGCCTAAAAATCAGGAGTTTACTTTAGTAAATGACTGGTTTTTAGGCGAGCATAACGAAGGCCACGGGCTTTATAATTCAAACACTAAGTATACATGCCTCCACATACCTGAATAACCTGTCCGGATACATAGGATGAAAGATCGGATCCCAGGAAAACGCAAACATTTGCAACATCCTCAGGAGTCCCGCCTCTTCTGAGAGGAATGTTTTTTATCCAGGCTTCACGCTGTTCCTCAGTTAATTGATTTGTCATATCAGTAATAATAAAACCAGGTGCAATTGCATTACTCCTTATATTCCTTGAACCCAGTTCTTTGGCCACTGATTTAGTAAATCCTATTATGCCGGCTTTTGATGCAGAATAATTGGACTGGCCAATATTGCCTGAAACTCCTACTACCGAACTCATATTAATTATACTGCCTGACTTTTGTTTTAACATTATTGATTGAACCGCTTTTGTAAAATTAAAGACCGATTTCAGATTGACATTTATTACCAAATCCCATTGTTCCTCTGTCATGCGCATCAATAATGTATCACGTGTAATGCCGGCATTGTTAACAAGTATATCTATACGTCCGAATTCCTGAGTAATTTTATTTACAACTTCGGCTGTATCGGAAAAATTTGCTGCATTGGAAGCATATCCTTTTGCTTTTATGCCAATTGCAGATAATTCATTTTCCAGACTTTTAACATTTTCATCATATGCCAGGTCGGTAAAGGCAATATTAGCTCCTTCCGAAGCAAAACGGAGAGCAATAGCTTTTCCGATACCTCTGGCAGCCCCTGTAATAACTGCAGTTTTTCCTTCAAGTAAATGCATTTTGTATTATTTTAAATTTAATTAAGGGAACAAAAATAATCAGAAAGTTGATAAAAGTTTATAAGGTTTATAAAAGTTTATAAAGTTTATATGTTTAATAATAATTTATAAACGTTATAAACCTCATAAACAATTTTTCTTACAATAACTTACTACTTACTACTATTTTAAAGCTTGTTGCATAGATATACCGATGGCCGCCGGTGTTTCAATAACATTTATTCCGCATTCCTTTAAGGTTTCAATCTTAGCTGCAGCAGTATCATTTATTCCTCCTACGATAGCACCGGCATGTCCCATTTTACGGCCTTTTGGTGCAGTTAGTCCTGCTATAAAGCCAACTACAGGTTTTTCACCGTATTCCTTAATCCAATAAGCAGCTTCAGTTTCCATCGAACCACCTATTTCACCTATCATAATAATACCTTCAGTCAGAGGATCTTTCATTAACAATTTTATTGCTTCAGCCATTGTAGTTCCAACTATAGGATCGCCTCCGATACCGATGCAGGTGGATTGACCTAGTCCAATTTTAGTGACTTGGTCTACAGCTTCATATGTTAAAGTACCTGATCTTGAAATTATCCCGATTTTGCCAGGTTTATGAATAAATCCTGGCATAATACCCACTTTTGCTTCTCCGGGGGAAATTACCCCCGGACAATTTGGGCCGATAAGCCTTGTATGTTTATCTTTAAGATATTCTTTAACTTTAATCATGTCAGAAATTGGAATGCCTTCTGTAATTGCAATAACAAGTTCAATACCTGCAGCGGCAGCTTCCATTATAGCATCTGCAGCATATGCCGGAGGCACAAATATAATTGAAACATTTGCAGTTGTTTTATCCATTGCCTCAGACACTGTGTTAAAAACAGGAAGATTTATATGTGATTGGCCGCCCTTGCCCGGAGTAACTCCTCCCACAACATTTGTACCATATTCTATCATCTGGCGGGCATGAAAAGTTCCTTCATTTCCTGTAAACCCCTGAACAATCACTAAAGAATTTTTATCAACTAAAACACTCATAATCGTTTAGACATATATTTTGAATACAGTATAAAGGTAATTACAATGAATCAGATAACAAACTAAATTCGGATATTTACATAATCAGACTAATTAGTGCCTGTTGTGATTTATTTTTTATTGGCTTCCTTATCGACATTCTCAAGTGGTTTCAAGCTTTGAATATTTAAACTTTTAGAAAGCCTGGAAAGACTTTTCATATCAATATTTCCTTCAATACTAATAAAAGCATTGTCATTTCCTCCGCTAATCAATAATAACTCTACTATCCTACCCTGTTCTTCCTTAACTAAAAATTTAACATCCTGCCCTTTCTCTTTAATTACCATAAGCTCTTTATATTGATTAGCAGGTATTTCATTAATAATTTCCTTATAAAAATTTAATCCTGCCGGTACCAGTTTCGGATCTTCAATCGTAAGGATACGTATACTGTTCAGGCCCTTGATAAGACCATCAAAATCCTTATCATCAGTATTTACATTCCTGAACATATCGAACATATAATGTGAAATATAAACTGTTGTAAACCCTTCCTTGCCTGAATATTTGTCAAATAATTTATCTACCGGGGATGATTGTGAAAAAGCAAGGCCTTGTATCGAAACCAGCAATAAAATTAAAATTTTAGTTTTCATGATATTATTTTTTATTTTTTTCAATTTTTGAATTGTCATAGTATTTCGGAATTAAATCCAATCCATTTAAGCCGGAACCTAAATAAGAGATAGCAGATAAATGCGAAAATCCCTTGTCAATGTCGGAAATCCTTTTCAGGGGTTCAGTACCTTTATTTAATCTTTCAGAAATATAATATAAAGATCTTTTAACTTCGATATAAGCCAGTTTGGAATCTTTATAGGAATCTTTAAGTTTTAATTGATGTTGCTGCTGATAAATTAATAAATAACAGGTAATTAACATAGCAATTCCAGCTGCTATGCTTCCATAAATAAATCTGTTATGAATAAAATAATTTTTTCTTTCATTTTTTTCCCTGAAATCAATTATCCTGATGAGTTTTTTCTCAAGATTTGAATTAAAGTTGACAGATCCATTCATTTCAGATAAATAAGAAAATAGTTTTTTATCCACTGTAAATTCATCTGTTACATTGTCCTTACTAAAGTATTTCTTTAGGATTAATTCTTCATCAACTGATGTTGATCCGTCATAATACTTTTTAAGTAGATTTTTTATAAATTCCGGTTCCGTACTCATGAATTTTAATTAATTCGTTTCTAATATGTTTACGGGCTCTTGAAAGATTAACCCGTATGTTATTTATGTTTAATCCTGTTATTTCTTCAATTTCTTCAAAACTTAATTCATCTAGGTCCTTCAATTTAAATATAAATTGTTGTTGATAAGGCAACTGATTGATAATATTTTTTACAATGGCAATATTATCAATATTTTCAATTCTTTTATGTGGATCAATTTCAAATGATTCAGCATTAATAACCTGTTTATTTAAATCGTCTGTCAAAGATAAATACCTGGATTTTAATTTATCAAGGCAAAGATTTTTTGTTATGGTCGTGGCAAAAGCTTCAAGGTTTATTATATCCCCGAGTTTATAGCGTATATTCCAAAGTCTTAGATAAACTTCCTGCACTATATCTTCCGCTTCTTCCCGGTTTGAAATAAACCGAAAGCTATAACGATAAAGTTTTTGATTAATTGGAAGCAGCTTTAATTTAAATTCATTGCTATTCATAAATATACACGGATAAACCCGGAGTATTAGCTATTGTTTGCCATTAATCAGGGCAAGGTGCTGCATTCCGCTAATCCCGGAACATGCTGATAATTCTGCCAGTTTTTTAGGATCAATATTGCCATTGATTTGAATAATGACCGGATTACTGGTATCTGTCGCCAATAGCAGGAATTCAGATATTTTTCCATGGTTTTCCCTTATCACCATCTTTACAATATTTTCCTTATCCCTTACAACCATTAATTCCTTGTATCCTGATAAAGACAAGGATTTTACCATGGTATTAAACGATTCTTTATCCTCATTTGAGGCTTCATCAAATGCCAGTATCCTGAAGTCCCTGAGCTGACTCAATATTGCTTTTGCAGAAGAATCTTTGGATGCAAATAAAGACGCCAGGCCAATCATAAAATTAGAGATATTAACTGAAGTTACCCCTTTTTTACCTTCAAATTTCTTAAATATATAATCAACATCTTTATTTTGAGCAATACTAACTGTTGACATAATAAGAAATATAAATGCAATTGAAATAAAAGTTTTCATAGTTATAAAATTTAAATGTTTTTAATAAGAATTCATCATTTTTAGCGCTATAATTATTAGACGATGAACTTCGCAAAACATTACAGGGCATCATTAAAATACAACCTTACTTTCTCCATGAAATAATCCGGTGGACGCCTTGGTTTTCGGGTTTTAGCGTCCGAAAAGGCAAGTGTGGTTTCGCCATAATTTAGTTTTTCCCCGGTTTCGTTATATACTTCGTATTCAAAACAAATCCGGACAGTGGGCAGCTCTTTTAAATATGTCTTAACGGTCAATAAATCGTCATATAAAGCAGGTGCTAAATAATTTGACTGAAGATTAATAACAGGAAGGATGATACCTGCATCTTCCATTGATTTGTAGCTCAAACCAAGGGAACGCAACATTTCGGTACGGCCTACTTCATAGTATAAAGGATAATTTCCATAATAGGCATATCCCATGCGGTCGCTTTCTCCATAACGGACCCGTATTTGTGTTTCGGTAATATACATAGTTGTTAGTTGTTAGTTGTTAGCTAAATTACTATTATTAAATATAAAAAATGAATTTCATTTTTTACATTTGTTTCAGATTAATTCAAAAACATGCATAAAGTTTTAGCTGTTGTAATCTTAATAACAGGTTTTGAATATTTCTGTTACAGCCAGGGATTACAAAATAATCCTGATGAATTACTAAGAAAAGCCCAACAGCTTGCTTACAGTAATCATTGGAAGGAAGCAAGAGATACAGCTCGTCTCATATTACAAATAAATGAAAAAAATTACGATGCCCGTATATTAATTGGCAGGACATATGCGTGGGAACATCAATATGATTCTGCCCGCATTGAAATAAAGAAAGTACTTGCAATGCGATTCAAGTTATCGCGATGCCATTGATGCCATGATCGATATCGAATTTTGGTCAGGCAATTTAGCAAATGCCATTAATTATTGTGATACCGGATTAAAATTTTATCCTGATGATAAGGATTTCCTTTTGAAGAAAGCGAGGATATTAATGGCCATGGGAAAAGAAAATGAAGCACGCTCAATTTTAGCCGAATTGTTAAATATTAATCCAAACGGCTATGAAGTAAATTCGATGGTTAACAATTTAAAAAAATATCATAACCAGGTAAATGTCGACCATACTTTTGATTATTACAGAATCCCTTCTTTATGGCGTTGGCATATGACTTCCTTACAATACCAGCTCAATTCAAAATATGGTGTGTTTATCGGGAAACTCAATTTGGGTGAATTGGTTCAGACCGGGGAAACTTATTTGCCTAACCTGAATGAACAGTTTGAAATTGAAGCTTATCCCATTATAAATCCCACAACCTATTTTTATGCTGATTACGGATATTCATGGCGTACATTTTTCCCCTTACACAGGTTTGGCCTTGAACCTTTTAAAACTCTTCCTGACAATTGGGAAGTATCAGGAGGATTTAGGTTACTGGTAATAAAACAATCGCCGTCAAATGCATACATACCTATAATTACCGGATCGGTTGGTAAATATTTTTCGGGCAATTGGGTATCGTTCCGTCCTTTTATTACTTTTTCTCCAAACAATGAGACATCGCTGGCAGCCTTCCTTTTTTACAGGCATTATTTAGGTATTGCTGACAATTATATTGGTGGTATGGCAGGTTATGGAGTTTCTCCTGATGATAAGTATAATGATTCAGGCCAGTTTGAGCATTTTAATTCTGATAGCTATCATCTTAGGTTTGATGTGCAGCATCGTATAACTAAAAGATTTTTATTCAGGTTTATGTCAGAATTTATTTATGAAGAATACCTGTCTGGCATTTACCATTTTAGATTTGTTAATGATTTATACCTAATGTGCCAATTTTAATTTTCAAATTAGCACATTTCTTGCCCTGAGCGCAGTCGAAGGGTCAAATTTTCAAATTAATAAGGTTTACAAACGCGCTTCAAGGATTTCTGTCATTTCTTCATCAGAAAGTTTTACAGGATGATTCTTACAATCTGTAAGTGAAATTATTTTACCTATATCGTTTTTAGTAATTCCAAAATCAGATAAAATTTTTATCCCTGATTTTTCAGTATAATCATCGATTGTGTCAATAAAGCTGTCGATATAATAATTTTCAGATTTATCTTTATCACTGCTGAATATTTTACCAAGTGCCGAATATTTAATTAAAGCAGCATGTCCTTGATTTTTAGACCTTAGATTCCGAATTGTTATCTTATTTGTCACCCCCATAAGAGTCCCGCAGGCTACACTATGAGGAATATGAAACAAACCTCCTATTGATGAAGCTAAACCGTGAACAGCTCCTAAACCGTTATTAGCCAGGCAAATTCCTGAAATTAATGATGCATATAACATACCTGACCGTGCTTCGATGTCCTGTCCCCATTTCCAGGATCTGAAAAAAGAGTCTTTGAAATTATGTAAACCCTCCAGTGCCAAAGCTTCGGTATATGAAAAGGAATGTTCTGAAAGGTACGATTCGGTTAACTGGGTGAAACAGTCCATACCACTTGCAGCTGTGAGACCTTTAGAACAATTCAGTGTTAATTCGGGATCAAGCAATGCGACATCCGGTACAAAATTATCATGCCTGAGCGAATGTTTAAAACCATTGTGGCCAACTAATGAAATTACAGCATTTTTGGTTGCTTCACTCCCTGTACCAGCTGTAGTCGGAACAGCAATAAACGGAATTTTATTACCGGGATGGACTAATTTACCTACTCCCTCCAGGAAGTCAGCAACGGATTCAGGCCTTAATAACATTGCCGAAATTGCCTTCCCTGCATCTATTACACTCCCTCCTCCTATGGCAATAACAAGTTTAATTAATTTATCACGATAACGTATAACTTCATTATTAATTATTTCGGGTGAAGGTTCATGGCTAACACTAATTAAATGATAGCGTATACCTGTTAAATCGAAGGTATTAAGCAAAAATTCACAATATTTTGAATTTATAAAGGAACTTTTACCTGTAACTAAAAGAATATCGTTTCCATAAAGTTTTGCCAATGCAGGTAAATCAGCAATTTTACCTATACCAAAAACAATCTTGCCGGGTTGTGTTAATTGAAAAGATTGTACCATACATGTTGATCGTTTTGTAAAATAATATTATAGGTTATACCATGTATCATAATTTAATTATTTAATTGTAATTAATTGGCTGGCTGTTATGTTCTGGTAATTTAACACTTCATTAAAATATGATGTTGCCGGAGAATAAAATCCAAACACTTTTGTATTATTATCCAACCTGTTTGCCTGGTAAGTTAAATCATCATTTTGAAGAACGTTAAGGTGGTTGATTAAGTATCGGCCAGGTGATAGAATTTCAGTAATTGTAGGTGAGGTTAGCGACGGAGTAATTTGAATTAATGTATTATTGCCCGATGCATTAGCTGCAAACAAAAAAATATGAGTGTCGGACTGATCAGCAAGCAAAATATTTGATAAAGTTAAGGTTGATAAATTAATCACAGAAGCACCTTGCTCGTTTATCCGAACCATTCCCTGATTAAATACAAATATTATCTGATTTGGATTTATAAATTTGTAAGTTCCAATATACTGCCAGTTGTTACCCTGACCTGAAATAACTGAAACAGTATCTTCAATTAATGTATTATTCTGTAAAAAAATGTTAAAGGCTAAAATATTGTTATTCGTTAATTTAACAAGAGTAAATCCGTTATTAAATGAAGAGGCTGCATAACTGTTTTCTGTTGTAAAAACAGATGATTGGTAAGTAATGGTTGGAGACGAATATATTATATTTCCAACCATTATTTCCCCCTGCAGGTCTACATTAAAATTTGTTGCCGATGTCCCTGGAATATCTATTACTTGCAATTCGAACAGGTCAAGTGCCGATGCTATTATTTCGAATACCCTGTTCTCTCCTTTAAAATAAAAATTATTATTTGGCCCTTCTTTAATAGGTTTTTCACAAGTCTCCTGAATCCATGCCGAACCATTATATTTCATCGGATAAAATCCTTCAGGAAGTTTAAATGCTTTTCCATCTGAATAATTAATAATGAATGATTCTATAACCTTTGGCTTGGAATTAATAACTGAAAATGTGGCAAGAAAATATAAGTCGTTTATTTGATAGAAATATTCAGGTGAATAATATCCATTCATATTGAAACCATTTGCATTAATAAGCTCTAAAGGAGAAAGGGAACTGCTGTTTGTTAATTCATACAATATATTATTTGAAGAAGTATTGGAAAGAGAGCCTGAATCCTTAGGAATCACCATTGAATATGAATTGGTGAGGTCGAGGCTGGCAAGTTCAGTTTTGTCAGAATTGGATTTTTTGCAGGAAAACATTAAAATTGATAATATCAGGCAAAATAAATTGAATTGTTTTAACATATACACTGTTAGATAGTTGTTGTTTGGTTAATAAAGGTTTATATACTTATATATTTATATGTTTATTCTATTATACGTTTATAAGTTAAAAGGTTATATGTTTATATGTTTATACGTTAAGAAAACAATTTATAAACATATAAACGAATAAACAAATAAACAAGTTACATATAATCAGTAATTTGTTACAGGTAAATAACCAGTTCCAGGCAAAATGTCAAAATTAGAATGAATAAAACTCATTCCTGCACTAATTGTCAAACTATTATTAAACTTATAACTCATACCCATCGAATATGACTGAAAAGAATTCTGCATGTATCCATCCCCATATATAGATGATTTGAAAGGCAAGGTAGTGGTTATTGAACCTGAAATCAATAATTTAGGAGACAATAAATAATTACCCGAGGCATAAAAAATATTTTGATTTTCTTCAGATGCCCGTCTTACAACAATGCTATGGTTATC
The DNA here is from genome assembly GCA_963846585.1 of uncultured Bacteroidota bacterium. Taxonomy (GTDB): domain Bacteria; phylum Bacteroidota; class Bacteroidia; order Bacteroidales; family JAAUTT01; genus JAAUTT01. The sequence continues at coordinate 128,606 of CAWJWO010000015.1, read as the reverse complement.
ACCAATATATTCAACCGGAATGGAATAATTGTTTTGGGTAATAATTAAACCTGAATTTAAAATCAAATTTGAAGAAAATTTATATGTAATTTCAGGGGTAAAGAAAAATGAGGATACTGTTCCCTTATGCGAACCTGATATAACTGATACTCCCGAGCTGAACGAATAAGTAACCTTGTTTTCTCTTACAGAATCATTTACCTGGGCTTGTTGCCCATTTTTATTATTATCGGTAACCTGGCTGTAAGAATTAAAAATCAGCAATAAGAGCAGGATATTTATTAAACAAATTTTCATCCTTATATAATTTTAATTAAAGGTACATTAATTATGTTGGAACAACCAACAACTAATATCATACCGCCGACACTCTTCCTGCACTCAGTACCCCTTTTACTTTTTTCAATTTATTAATCAGGGAGTCAAGATGTGAAGTATCTTTCACAAAAAGAGCCATATTTCCTTCGAACATACCATCTATAGTATTTATGGAAATTGACCGGAAATTTATTTTCTGGTCCTTTGCAATTTCATCGGTAATACGACTTACAAGCCCAATATCGTCAACACCTACTATCTTTAAATTTGCCTGGTACATTGCTTTTCCATCAGAGTTGGTCCATTTTGCTTTTACAACCCTGTAACCATATCGGGTAATAAGTTGTTCGGCATTTGGACATGATACCCTGTGGATTTTTACTCCCTCGTTAATTGTTACAAAACCAAAAATAGGATCCCCAAAAATGGGATTACAGCATTTTGAAAGTTTATATTCGAGGTTATTAAGTTCTTCATCAATAACGAGAAAATCCTCATTTTGTGATTTGTAAGACTTGGTTATTTTTTCAACAAGTTCTTCATCAATTTTTTCTGGTAATTTAACAATCCCGGGTTTATCCTGTAAAATTTCTTTAATAGCAGAAACATCAATTTTTTGTTCGGCGATATCAGTATATAATTCAAATATCGTTTTTAGTTTATAATATTTAAGTAATTTTTTAAGATTCTGATCATTAAATTCCAATTTCCAATTCCTCAACCGTCGCAGAAGTATTTCCTTTCCCTGCTCCGAATATTTTTGTATTTCTTCCCTTATGTAAGTTTTTATTTTGTTTTTGGCTTTCGATGTAACAACGAATGATAACCAGTCGGCTTTAGGTTTTTGGATTTTAGATGTTATAATTTCAACTTTATCGCCATTATGCAAAACATGTCTTATTGGCACGTTTTTCCCATTTACCTTTGCACCTATGCATGTGCTCCCAATATTTGTATGAATATCAAAGGCAAAATCGAGGACAGTAGCTTCAACCGGAAATTTTTTTAAATCCCCGGTAGGAGTAAATACAAATATTTCGTTTGTGTACAAACTTGGTTTTAACGTGTCAAGGAAATCAAGGGCTTCCAGTTCAGGATTTTCAAGAATTTCACGGATTTTAGTCAGCCATATATCGAGTCCGCCTTCGCTCTCTCCACCTTTGTATTTCCAGTGAGCTGCCAATCCTTTTTCTGCAATTTCGTCCATCCGTGAGGTTCGTATCTGGACCTCCACCCATCTGCCCGACGGAGTAATAACTGTAGTATGTAATGATTCATAACCGTTCGATTTGGGTATGGAAATCCAATCCCTCATTCTTTGAGGATTTGGTTGGTAAAAATCAGTAACTATTGAAAAGGCACGCCAACAATCAGATTTTTCATTTTTAAGTTCGCTATTAAGAATAATCCTTATTGCAAAAATATCATAGACTTCATCAAATTCAACACGTTGAATTCGCATTTTATTAAAAATTGAATAGATGGATTTTAGACGTCCTCTGATTTCAAAATCGAAACCCTGTTTAATTAATTCATCTTTAATAGGCTGAATAAACTCTCTTATAAACCTGTTACGTGCAACAGCTGTCTTTTCTAGATTCCTTGTAATTTGTCCATACGAAACCGGATCAGTATATTTAAGTGAAATATCTTCCAGTTCCAGTTTAATTTTGTACAACCCCAAACGGTGTCCAAGAGGTGCATACAGATAGAATGTTTCAGTTGATAAAGGGAAATGCAAAATAGCAGGGAATGCCTCAAGTGTTCTCATAACCTGCAGCCTTTCTGCCAGTTTGATCAGGATAACCCGCACATCAGTAACTATCGACAATAATAGTTTTCTGAAATTTTCGGCCTGTTCGGAGGTATTTTTAATATCTATTTCCGAAATAGTAGATAAATCTTTAATAATTAACGAAACCTGATCACCAAATAATGCCTTTACTTCTTTTGGTTTAATAGCTCCCTCGTGAACATAAGGATATAATAAGGCTGAAATTATTGCTGTTTTGCCCAGGCCTATTTCTTCGGCACAAATACGCGTAATTGCAAGTGTATGGTTAATATAGGGTTCTCCATTAAGCAACTCCCTGTTAACGGATGCATTATAGGCAAGTTTAAATGCACTGCGGACATCCTTTAAATCGTATGCAGTTAAAACATGGCGGGCAGATCTTAAAAGGCCACGATATTTGGTTGTAATTATATTTTCAAGATATAATTTTTCATTCATATTTATAATTCAACCTCTGATAATTTATTATCAAAGTAAAAATATTACTTAGTAGTTTATAAGGTTTATAAGGTTTATAAAGATTATAACTTTATTAGTTTATTTGTTTATAAAATAAACTTTATCACTTAATCAATTAATCACTTAGAACAGTTATCTGAAACTTACACCCAAACCAGCAGTAAGCACCGAATAATTAGCTAAAGTATAATCTACATGAAGTGTGATGACAGCAAATTTAAACCTGACGCCTGCATTTAACCTTGGTTTGGTTGCGCCACCGCTTGAACTTGTCATGGATGCATTAATAGGATTAGAAATTCTTGCATTATCATCTACGACAACCTTACCTTCGCCTTCTGGCACTTCAGCCCCGGGATATGTACCGTTGACTTTCAATGTAGTGCTGGTATAACAAAATCCAACCCCTCCGTAGAAAGTTACAACCGGCAGATCGAATGAAGCGATAATATTTCCTGTAAAATTATTGACCAGCAATTGTAACTGCTGATTTGTATAGAGTGATGGAGTAATATGCTGTGTATCTGGAGAATTAGGACTAATAGCATTTGAAAGATCAATTGGTTTAAAATTAAGTTTTACATCAGTTTTAAATTGAGTATATCCTGCGAATACTGATAAATTAAAAAACGGGGCCAAACTAATTCCCGGAATCCATTGTTTTATGCTATGTTTTATACCAATTCCCCATAGCTGGACAGATAAGTCATTACCAAATTCGAGATTTGGCACGTACCTTACATCTACTTCTGTTCCTTTTATCAATCCTATACCTAATTGCAATATTGGTGCAGGAATTATTCCTACCCCGGTTCCGGAAGGCATATGAAACTCAGCAACTGGATAGTTTTTGCCTGCAATTGATGTGTTATAGGTTAATAAAGGATTATTAATGCTGGATCCGCTTGAATGGGCAACTGTTGGAGTTACCGTACCATTAGATATTGAACCTGTAAGTGGTCCTAAACTACTTAAATCAAAAGTTTTATCTGAAGATGGAACAAAAGCGGCGCTTACTGATAATGTCAGGTCAAAACCCAATAATTTATGCGGTTTGGCCGTATTGTACCATCCACTGCTAAGGTCGGCACCAAATGCACTGGCATAGGGCTTAATGTAAGCAGGGATCAATTTCCCGGCATCGGATGTTGCCCCTGATAACATCTCTCCAATACTATTAAGCTGGGCATTAGCAAATTCCACGCTAAAAAGGCAAATAGAAAAGAGAATTGAGAATTTAACTATCTTTATCATATCAGAATGAATTAATGGGTTAATATTGATGCATATTCTACTTAGAATAAGTCTTTAAATTCAAGTGTTTGTTATCATTTATCACAAATATACTAATTTTATTTTAATACCACTATGCAAAGGAATCAACCGTTAGCAGACAGGATGCGCCCCAAAACACTGGATGGCTATACCGGGCAACAACACCTGGTTGGACAAGGTGCCATACTAAGAAATATGATTGAATCAGGGACAATACCTTCTTTTATCCTTTGGGGACCTCCCGGAGTTGGCAAGACTACCCTCGCACGGATAATTGCAAATAAGCTGAACAGGCCTTTTTATCAATTAAGTGCTGTTAATTCAGGTGTAAAAGACATTCGCGAAACTATTGAAAATGCTAAAAACAATAAATTTTTCAACAGCCCCTCTCCTATCCTTTTTATTGATGAAATTCACCGTTTTAGTAAATCACAGCAAGACTCATTACTTGGTGCCGTAGAGCAGGGTATTGTAATACTGATAGGAGCAACAACTGAAAATCCGTCTTTTGAAGTTATATCCCCACTTCTTTCAAGATGCCAGGTATATATCCTTAAATCGCTTGATAAAGAAGATCTTATACAAATACTTAATAATGCCATTGCAAATGATTTTGAATTAAAGAAACTCCCCATTAAAATGGTGGAATATGAAGCAATTTTAAGGATTTCGGGTGGCGATGCCAGAAAATTGCTCAATGCGCTTGAACTGGTTGTAAACAGTGCCCTTTCAGAAGATGGTTCCTGTAAAAATGAAATTTTAGTTACAAACGATTTGGTTGTTGACAGAATTCAGGAAAATATTGCTTTATACGATAAGAATGGAGAAATGCATTATGACGTTATTTCGGCATTCATTAAATCAATCCGTGGCAGTGATCCAAATGCAGCAGTATATTACCTTGCAAGAATGATTGCAGGCGGGGAAGATCCTCTTTTTATAGCACGCCGGCTTGTGGTTCTTGCTTCTGAGGATATCGGACTGGCCAATGCCAATGCTTTTTTAATGGCAACCAGTTGCTTTAATGCAGTTCATCAGATCGGGATGCCTGAAGGACGTATTATTCTTTCCGAAACAGCTATTTACCTGGCTAATTCACCAAAGAGCAATTCTGCAATCCTTTCAATCGACAAGGCCCTTGATTTGGTAAACAATACGGGTGATTTGCCGGTTCCCCTGCATCTTCGGAATGCTCCTACAAAACTTATGAAAGATATAGGCTACGGAGCTGATTATAAGTATGCCCATAACTTTGATGATCATTTCATTTTTGACGAATATTTACCTGATAAACTTGCAAATTCAACTATATATTCGCCACAGGATAATCCACGTGAAAAAGAATTCCTTGTCAGGCTGCAACATTTATGGAAAGGGAAATATGGATATTAATTTGAAAATTTGATAATTTGATAATTTGAAAATGTGATGCAGATTTTAGTATATTTGTAACAACCTATAAAATTGACTTAACCTATGAAATGTAATATAGTGTTTTTGATAGTTATTACGGGCATTATTGCAACTTCTTGTAATTCCGGGAAACAAAAAAATGCTAATAATGCCAAAACTGATACCCTGATTTCGAAAATATCGGCAAAAGATACGAGTTCCGTTAAAGACGGACAAATTCAAATCTTTTATAATATGTATCTTTCTGTTGAAATGTCAAGTCTTTTTAAAAGTATTGGAGCGGTTTATAATTATAACCTTCTTAATTCATCAGAAAAAGTTGAAAAATATAACTCATCGACTGATAAGGCCATGAACCTTGGAGTTTATGCTGTTGATCTGAGTTATTGCAAATATTTTGAACAATTTGAACAAGCCAGCAAATACCTCAAAGACATGCAAAAGCTATCTACTGAACTGGGGATTCCGGTTGACCAGTTTTATATCTCAATGAAACGTATCGAGACAAATCTTTCAAATAAGGATTCTCTGGTTAAAATAGCCAACGAATTGTATGTTTCAACTGATAAATATTTAAAAGAAAATGAACGCGAAAGTTCAGCCGCACTTATTATCCTTGGAGGTTGGACTGAAGCTTTATATATTGCCACAAACCTTGATAAAAACGAATCGAATGATTTTGAGTTGTTAAGCAGGATTGCAGAACAAAAATATTCACTTGTTAACCTTCTGAACCTTCTTAAAAAATACGAAAACGATAAAATTATTCAGGCTTATATTAAAAAACTTATCGATTTGCAGATAAGTTTTACTAAATTTAATATAGACGAAAAAAACAAAGTTAAAACTTACGACCAATTAAAAGAAATTAGCGCTAAATTACTTATAATTAGAAAAGAAATTGTTAGTTAAAATAAAAGCCGCTAACAACGGCTTTTTTAATTTTATAGAGATATGAAGATCCCGCTATTTTATGTTGATGCATTCACTACTGAAGTATTTAAAGGTAACCCTGCTGCAGTGTGTATGCTTGAATCCTGGCTGCCGCATGAAGTTATGCAGTCAATAGCCTTTGAGCATAACCTGTCGGAGACCGCCTTTGTGGTAAAAGAAGAAAAAGAAATATTTGATTTGAAATGGTTCACACCCAGATTAGAAGTAGATTTATGCGGGCATGCAACATTATCCGCTGCACATATAATTTACAGCATTTTTGATTTTGGGAACAAACCTATAAAATTTAATACCTTAAGTGGTATATTACCCGTAACCAAAAATGCTGACAAATCGTTAACACTTGACTTTCCTGTTTATTCAGCAGCAGAAGAATATACTCTTCCGGACAATATTCAAAAAGCTTTAGGTATTAAGGTGCAAAAGGCGTTTAAGTCAAAATACACTATGATAGTTCTTGAAAATGAACATCAGATTATTGATTTAAAGCCTGATTTCCCGGCACTCAGGAAGGTTGATCCCGGAGGGATAATTGTAACATCCCCCGGATCGGAATCTGATTACGTATATCGTTTCTTCGCACCGTTTGCCGGAATTGATGAGGATCCGGTAACAGGTTCGGCAAACTGTATCCTTATACCCTACTGGTCTAAAAGGCTGAATAAAAAATCCCTTTATGCCCGCCAGTTGTCAGAACGCTCTGGCGAAATTTGGGGAAGGTTATCGGGTAATCGTGCTTTAATATCAGGTTTTGCCGTCACTTATATGCAGGGGAATATAAATATTACTATCAAACAATCTGATGTATTGATTCCTTTTGGTTCCAAATAGTAGTCTTAATGTAATCAGGTGATGAAGTGATGAAGTGATGGGGTAATTTAATATATTTTTACTAACAACCAGCAACTAACAACTAACAACTATTTCATAGTTAAGATTTCTCAAAAATTTACACATTGAAGCCCATTATTTTACTTGTAATTTATTTTATATCATTTTATATCAGCCTTAAGGCTCAGAATAACAATGGAAATGATGTTAAAATTATACCTCAACCAGTTAAAATAATAAATAAACCAGGAATATTTATAATTGATTCACTAACACAAATTATTAATACAGGTAATTATTCCGACAGAAATAATATTAATAACTGCCTGACTGAAAAAATTAAAACGGCAACCGGATATAACCTTTCAATTAATGACAGCCAATCTGCCGTAAATAGAATTATTCTCAATGTTGATTCGTCATTAAAATATAATCCGGAAGGTTATTTCCTTAATGTAACTGCTCAAACAATAACAATCCGGGCAAAAACCGCCAATGGTTTGTTTTATGGAATACAAACCTTATTTCAGTTACTTCCTGAACAAATAGAAAGTGATTCTTTAATTAAACACAAATCGTGGAAAATTCCATGTTTAGAAATTAATGATTATCCAAGATTCAGATACAGGGGAATGCTTCTTGATGTATGCCGTCATTTTTTAAGCATTGGTTTTATTAAAAAGCAGCTCGATATAATGGCTTTATACAAGTTAAATACATTTCACTGGCACCTCACTGACGACCAGGGTTGGCGGATTGAAATCAGGAAGTACCCTAAACTCACTGAATTTGGTTCAAAAAGAACAGAAGCAGACGGAAGCATATATGCAGGCTTTTATACCCGGGAACAAATAAAGGATGTAATCAATTATGCAAAAGCACGGTATATAAATATTTTACCTGAGATAGAAATGCCTGGCCATTCAATGGCAGCCTTGGCATCTTATCCTGAATATTCTTGTATTGGCGGGCCTTTTCAGGTTCCATGCATATGGGGTAGTCAAAAAGAAGCCTTTTGCCCGGGTAAAGAACAAACATTTTCATTTATAAACGATATAATTGATGAAGTTTCACAATTATTCCCTTATGAATACATACATATCGGAGGGGACGAATGCCTTAAGGACCGTTGGAAAGAATGTCCCTTCTGCCAGACGAGGATGAAAAATGAAGGCTTAAAAAGCGTTAAACAACTTCAAAGTTATTTCGTGAAGCGTGTTGAAAAAATAGTAAATGCCCACGGAAAAAAAATTATTGGCTGGGACGAAATTTTGGAAGGAGGAATAGCTCCGGGTGCTACAATTATGTCCTGGGAAAATGAAAAGGGAGGTATTACTGCAGCCGGCCATAATCATGAGGTAATAATGTGTCCGCAAAAATGGCTTTACCTTGATCATTATCAGGGTAGTGAAAAGGTTGAACCGGTTGCACTTAAAGGTTTGGTAACACTAAAAGACGTGTATAGTTACAATCCTGTTCCCGCTAAAATTCAACCCAATTATCAAAATTATATAATTGGTGCACAGGCAAATATTTGGAGTGAGTACCTTTATACACCGGATAAAGTTGAATATATAGCTTATCCAAGATTACTTGCCTTTGCTGAAGTTTCATGGACCATAAAAAAAAATAAGGATTTCGGTAATTTTATATACAGGTTAAATAATCAATATCCCCGGCTGGATTATCATCATGTAAATTATCATATCCCATTGCCTGAAGGTCCTGCAAATACAGAAGTATTTTTTGACACATTAAATCTTAATTTTACAAGCAGCCGGCCTGTTAAAATGACTTATACACTTGATGGCACCGAACCCGGGATATCTTCATCCCGATATGAAAAACCAATTCATTTAAATGAAAGTACCACCGTGAAAATAAGGACGGTACTCGAAACAGGAGAAATGGGCCAGGTTCGTATCGTTAAAGCTATAAAACAAGCCTTTAAGCCCGGCATTATAAATGATACCAAACCCGGACTGATTCTACGAAACACCTTGGGAATGTACAATACTGTTAATGATCTTGATACTGCAAGCAAATGGTCGGAAAGCCTTATATATGATTTGAAAACGAAGTTCAATTACCTGATTCCATCTGCTGATATTATTACGGGATATATTGAAATTCAATTGAGTGGTATTTATTACTTTTCAACCAATGTGGAACAATTTTGGCTAAACGGCAATCTTTTGATTGATAATAGCGGAGAAGTAAAAAATCATTCGCGAAATGACGCATCCGTAGCTCTTTTGAAAGGAAAACACGAAATTAAAATTATATTTTTAAATAACATAGTTGGCGGAAGGCCTGCCTCAATAAATGGTATAAGATTATTTTACCGCAGAAAACATGATAATGAATATAAGTTGGTAGATGGGCTAATGTTGAGCCATTAATTTGGAATTATTTAAATCAAAACATATTGCTGTAAATAATTATTTAAATGATTCACATTTAACATACTGGACCGATAAGCAATATACATATCCGGTCGAATTAAATACCATCCCTGGTACTTAATACCAAAAGACTTATATATAATTTTAGTATTTGAAGTTAAAGGAATGATTATAAAGGATAAAACTTTTTTATATTTTTCCGATATGCTTTTAAGTTCATCGCAATAATAATCTAACGTAAAAATTAACAGGTTAAATTCTAAGATGTTAATTTTCTCTTGAATTTGTATTTCTTCATCCTTATCTTTATATACAAAAAAAGGTAAGCGTTCCCCGGGCTTAGGCGTATTGGCAGGGAATTTGCCAAACGATGCATTCATTAATAATAAACCTTTATTGTATTTAATTCCAATTTCAGAGATTGCTTTAAACCAACATTTTCTAAGTTTATTTTGCTTTTCTATATGTGGTAATATCAATTTCAATAAATATGGTAATATATGCAAACGGGAAATTTTAATAAACCTATTTTGGCTTGTTACTAAATTATAAATAAAGCCAGAGGTTTGCATTGTTTTTTTTGCTATGATTTTTCTTTCTTCAGAATATGTATTTAGAAGAACGCTTTTTACTTTTCCCTGAATTACAAATGCAAGTTTCCAAGCCAGATTATAAGCATCCTGTAATCCGGTATTCATTCCTTGTGCACCAACCGGAGATATTAGGTGTGCTGCATCACCAACCAGAAAACAACGATGATCCTGATATAATAACGCATACTGCTGATTTGACCAGGATGTAGAAAACCATTCGGGATTATAAAGATTAATGTCTGTACCTAGTTTTTCCCCAAATTTTGTTGCGATATCTTCGAATTTAATTATCTTGTTATCCTTAAGTTCTTTGGGAATAATTCCATCAATTCGCTGCCTCTTCCCTTTCAAAGGGAATATGCCAGATGTTGAATAATTTGAAAATAATAGACAAATTTCATCCAGCGGCAAATCCAATTCTGCTTTGCAATCTAAAATAAATAATTTTACAGGATGCCGCTTACCGATAAATGGAATTTTTAACTGCTCCCTGATTTTGCTGTTTCCACCATCTGTAGCAATTAAATATTTAGTTTTTATTGTTTCTATATTTCCATCGGGAAGTTGTACAAGTGAAGTAACACCAGTCTCATCCTGAGTAAATTGCTGAAATTCAGTATTTCTTTCAATAAAACAAAATTTAGAAGAAAGATAATCAATTAATAATTTTTCAGTATTTGATTGTTCGATAAGATACAGGTTTGGGTATTTTGTAAGGCCAAGTCCGAAATTTTTTAAAGTAATGTTTGCCATCTTTTTCCCGTTGATAACAATGGATAACCTATTTGGTAAAATGGATTCCTGTATAAATTTTTCAGCAATACCCATCTGGTTAAAAATTTCCATACTTCTTGCATGAACGATCAATGCACCTGAATATGCAGAAGAATTTTCCTTTTTATCAATTATTCGGAATGAAATTTGTTGGATGCTTAACTGGCAAGCCATCATAAGACCAGAAGGTCCTGCTCCTACAATCAATACTTCGGATGGTCTACCCTGCCAATCATTCATAGTTACTTGTATTACCTACAATCAAAAAACGAAAAGCCTGGACCTTACTGATAGAATAATTACTAATTCCGGCTTTTGATAATAAATCAATTAATTCACGTGATTTAAACGCCCTAAGAACTGAAATTGGTCCGTCATTTTTTGATAACTCAGTTCCATTTAATAACCTGGTTAATAACCAAGCACTGTAATATGCCAGCCAATACCGTTGCAAATCATTAATAATAAAACCTGTTCTAATATTTTTCCTGAAATAAATAAATAGTTGTAATAGCTCATCATCATTCAGGTGATGACAAAACAAGGAACAATGTACAATGTCTATTATTTCTTTATTGCAATATTCCTGATAATCCGAGGTAATACCATTTATTTCAGGATATGCAATGCAATGTAATTTTAAATATTCAATAGCATCAGGGTTCTTATCGACACCTGTTAACTTAACACGAAAATTATTCACCCTGCTCCAATCTGCAATAACTTTTAACACATCTCCACTGCCACATCCGAGATCTGCAACAGTATAGATTTTATTCTTATCATTAATTAATTGCTTTATCCCTCTTAGCGTAATAGCATGTCCACCTGTTGTTCTATTTAAAAAATCCAGTTCCTTTAAATTTTTATACAATAAATCAGGCGAAATATTTGAAGTATCAAGTAATTCTTTTTTATCTGATCTATAGGTGAATTTATTCGGCATAAGTAAATTTTGCAGTTTCAATACTTAATCCCGGACCAAAACCTAAAGAAAATATGGTTTCATTACTATTGTGCTTATCATGAATAATTTCATTCAACACAAATAAAATTGTTGGAGAGGACATATTCCCATATTCTTCCAATACTTTGTATGAATATTGTAAATCTGAATCATTAAGCTGTAATCGTTTTTTAATTGTGTCAAGTATTTTTTTCCCGCCAGGATGAATGGCCCATTTATCAATTGTAGTAAGTGTCAGGTTTAAATATTTTCCTGCTTTGGAAAGAATATCAATAACTTCATTACCAATAAAATCTGGAATTAAAGAATCCAAAACCATTTCAAAATTAACAGGGTTGATATTCCATCCCATGAAATTTTTTCCTTTACTTAAAAGTAGTGAGTAAAATCCATTCATTTCCAATCCATTACGATTAGTTTTATTAGCAAAATTATCAGATACAACAGTAACAGCTGCAGCTCCATCGCCAAAAATTGAATTGGATAATAAATTATCAGTATTATTTTTTGGTTGAAAATGTAATGTACACAGTTCCACGCAAACAACAATTACTTTTGCGTTTTCCTGAGTTTTGGCAATCATATCTGCAATTTTTAATGCTGGAAAAGCAGCATTACAACCCATGAAATTAATAGAAGTATGAAAAATATCGTTTGGTAAATTTAATTGTTCCATTATTTCGGTATCTATTCCTGGAGCATATAACCCGGTACAAGTAACCGTAATTAAATGAGTTGGCACAAAATCAGAAATTGTTAATTCAAGCTTTTCCAAAGAATTTTTAATTGCTGAAATTGCAAGTGATGATGCGTGTTTTTTAAAAACATTCAACCTGTTTTCAACATTGGGAAATACCTGGTTTCCATTAAATAGGTTAGATTCAGATACATTTCCATCAAAATCAGAAACTGCTGAATAACGGGTAGAAATTCCGCTGTTATGAAATAATACTTTTAGTTTCCGTAAAGTAGTATCATCATTATAAGTCGTATACAAATAATCTAAAATACTGTTTTGGCTTAAGCCATATTTTGGCACTGCAGTTCCAATAGAAATAATTCTGCTCATATTAAAACCAAGTGTAAATATTATTTAAGACCAATATTGCAAAATATGTATTTAGGCAGGCAGATGTGAGGATATTCATGTTCATGGTGTTTTCAAAATTTGCTTGTTTTGTATCTTTCCAAACTTTAAAAAACCAAATGAAGAAATAAGCGACAACGGGAAGCATAATTATTATAAATAATAATAAATCCAAGTTATGTTGCTTTAAGTTGAAATAATATATTAATAAAAGGTTTGAAATTAAAAATAAAATAGAAGAAAATATAAAAGTGCCAATATATCCGAGTTTATAGCTAATACTTATTACACCGTCCTTTTTATCAGCTTCATGCTGGTAAATTTGGGTCAATGGATAAATACTGCCAATAAACAAACTTGAAGAACACATACAAATAATATTATTTAAAGAAAAAATTTGAAGTGAAAAATTTGTGATTGCATACAATGACATCATATAAACAAATGCACCCTGAAAAATAAAAACCGTTAAAAATCCTATTATCGGGTACTTTTTTAAACGAATTTTCCTGAAACTATAGGCTCTGGAAGCCAACACAAAAATCAGCACGAATAAAGAAAAATATACTGAAACCATTAGACCCGACAATATTCCAATACTATCCATCAATAAAGAAACATAATATAAATTTTCAGTAACTTTTGGAGGGTTTTTTAAGCCTCCAATGCTGGTTTCATCTCTATCCTGGTAACTGTTATATCCATTACTTGATGGGAATATAAACAAATGAAGAATTAAAAATGCAATTGCCGTTGTAGTCCAATTTATTATAATGGCTTGACTTAACGCAAATAAAAATACTGGCATTAAAAAAAATGAAAAATGAAATGTATCCCCCCGACCAACCCCATATATGAGGTCATAATCAAGCTTGGTAACTTTACCCCAAAAATAAAAACATGGGGAGCAATTTAAGGGGAAAAAGCGAGAAAGAAAAATTTGCATTTGTAAAGTCCTGCATCGAAAGCGGAATGGTAAAGAAATTATATTGCAAAGAACACGGAGTAAGTTCAGCTACCTTTTACAATTGGCACAAGAAATACAGGGAAGCTGAATTAAAAACCGAAGAGAAATTTATTCCGGTCGTTATATCCTCACCGACCAAACAGCCTGAACAAACCATTGCAAAGAATATTGAAATCGAGATCAGCTATCCCAATGGAGTAAGAGTAAAATTAAATCAGGAAATGGATTTACCAATGTTGCGATCCCTGATCAGTTTACTGTAAAGGACTATGTTTTCGCTGACATCCACCCACCAATATTATTTATATTCATCCCCCACGGATATGCGTGGCGGTTTTGATTCTTTATGCGGGATTGTGCGTAACAAATTAGAACGTAATCCCACCTGTGGAGAAGTGTATGTTTTTTTTAACCGACGCCGGAACCAGGTAAAACTTCTTCATTGGGAAAACGGAGGTTTTGTACTTTACTGGAAAAGGTTGGAAAGAGGCAACTTTGAAATTCCGGTAATTACCGAAGGTAGCCTTGATTGGTCAAAACTTGTCATGATTATAGAAGGGTTATCGTTGAAGAATGTGACAATGCGTAAACGATATTTGTTAAAAAAAGGAGCTTAAAAGTGTTTTGATATAAGATTTTTTATAGAAACCGCAAGTATATATACATAATACATATGGTGATGTAATAAAAATCCTTTATTTTACAAGCATTACGGATGGTTGCATGATACCTTACCAGCCCATTAACCCATATACCGAAAAATTAAAACAGAAGAGATTTAACAGCTTCAAAAAAGGATTTTTTTCAGGGGTGTTTTATTAAATCAACGATCAAAAAATCAGGCTATTTTAAAGAAAAATAATCCATTAAAACGTTAATGAAATCAATACTTTTGGCTATATTTATGCTATGCAAACAGAGCAAAATATACCTCATGAATTTTTAAAAGAAAAACTTTTTCTTTTGGAAAATCTTGCTCAAAAAGAATTGGCAATTTCTAATCTTGCTGCTGAAATCACAAAACTAACTTCAACTATAGAAGATCAGAATGTAACAATAGAGGATCAGAATGTAACAATAGAGGATCAGAATGTAACAATAGAGGATCAGAATGTAACAATAGAGGATCAGAATGTAACAATAGAGGATCAGAATGTAACAATAGAGGATCAGAATATTACGATAGAAGATCAGAAATTTCAAATAGCCCAGTTTCAAAGGATGCTCTTTGGTTCCAAACGGGAGCGTTTTGAATCGAATGAGCATCCAGACCAGCTAACGATCCCTTTTGAATTTGGGGATGAAAAGATAGAAGCGGTAATAGAAGCTGACAAGCAACAAATTAGCTATGAACGGACAAAACCTTCCAAGCCACACCCTGGACGTTTTGAAATACCATCCCATATACCAGTAGAAAAGGTACTGCTGGAACCAACAGAGGATGTTTCAGGTATGGATAAAATAGGCGAGCAAATCACCTCTGAATTAGAATATATTCCTGGAAGATTAAAGAGAATTGATTATATACGTGGCGTTTATATCACTAAAGAAGATGAAACAGGTGCTCAAAGACAGGTCATCGCCCCTTTGAATCGACCCATTCCAAAATGTATGGCCGGACCGGGTTTGCTTTCCAATATCACGGTAGATAAATTTGTATATCACATACCACTACACAGGAAAATACAAATGTTTAAACAAGAGGGTGTTCATGTTCCTGCCTCCACAATGGATTCATGGGTTAGCTTGACATCCAATCATATTCGTCTACTATATACAGTTCATAAGGCTTACGTTTTAGAAAACCCTTATTTGCAAGTAGACGAAAGCCCTATAAAAGTTCTGGATCGTGATAAACCGGGAGCCACCCATCAGGGATATATGTGGGTGTACAATGCACCAATGCAAAATGCGGTATTTTTCGATTATCACAAAGGAAGGGGACTGGATGCCCCATTAAAAAATCTAGCGACTTATAAAGGATATTTACAAACAGATGGGTATGCCGTTTACGAACACTTTGCACGAAACGAGGGTGTAACACATCTTGGTTGCATGGCACATGCCAGGCGGATGGTAGAGAGAGCCCTGGAAAACGATAAGGAAAGGGCATCCACTGTTATGATATTGATTCAAAAGTTATATTCTATTGAGAGAACTGCACGTGAAGATGGGTTATCGGCCCAAATGCGGCATGCTTTGAGGCTGGATAAATCATTGCCCATATTAAACGAAATGAGTAAGTTTATAGCAGCTAACAGGGACAAAGTATTACCCAAAAGTCCCATAGGCAAAGCATTTGATTATTGTATAAACCGTTGGGATACGTTGATGAATTATCTTAAAGATGGTAACTTGGAGATAGACAATAACTTAATCGAAAACTCTATTAGAGCTCTGGCTTTGGGGAGGAAAAATTATATGTTCGCCGGATCGCACCATGGAGCCGAAAATATAGCTATGTTTTATAGCTTCTTTGGAACCTGCAAAAAACATGGTATCAATCCTCAAAAATGGCTGGAATATGTGATCAGAAATATTAACGATACCAAAAAATCTCAGCTCAAATATCTGCTACCGCAATTTATAGATAAAAATTTATTGGTGTAAGATGGGGTTGGTCGGGTGGATACAATGAAATCGCAAATGTTTCAGGGTGCTTTTTTCAAACCAAAACAAGATGAATACATGTTTAGCCATATTTTAAGGTTTTTTGTAGCCTTTATAAATAAATGAAAAACTACACTTCTAAACAATTGCAAACTTACATTTGTTGTAAAACTCTAACTGCTTCGTCAATATTATTGCCAAAAGTAAGGATACCATCGCGATGTCCTCCCATGATTAATATTTTCCTGTCAGACAGGTCAGTATTTAAAAATAGCCTTTTTACCTCTCTTGCCATAGCCGGAGTTCCATATTCAACTGATTGATCAGATGTTGGGAGAACATTAATATAAATTTCCCATAATCCCCGGTGATGCACATGTATAACAGAGTTAATGTTTATATCCGACTCGTACACAGCAGCATGTGTAAGCGATTCAGAAGATGCTTCTACCGGACCTGCTGAATTAAGTGTATTAGTTTCAATATCATATGAAGTTACTAAGGAATAATGATCTATTGAAAGAGTTTTAATTTTACCTGTTCCTGATCCACTTATGATGAACTGTTTCTTATTAAAACGTGAACTTATATTACCAAAACCAATACCCTGTTCATTAACTCCGATCAAACCCAACTCATATAAATAATTACGCCAGTAATTCAAGGATTCAAAAAATTCAAATTCAACCGGTTTTGTTTTTACCCAGTTTAAGTTAAACTTTATTACACCTTCACTTTCCATTATAAAGTTTTATCTGGGAATAATTCTATTATACTCTTCTCATTTGCATTACATATGCCTCGTTCTGTAATTAATCCTGTTATCAACCTGGCAGGGGTAATATCAAACCCATAATTTAATGCTTTGCTTTTAGCAGGTGTTAACAAAACCTTAGTTAATTTATTATTATAAAGGCCTGTAATATATTTCACCTCGTTAGGGTCCCTCTCTTCTATTGGAATTTCCCGTAAACCGTCAGTCATTTTCCAGTCGAAAGTTGAGAATGGCAAGGCAATGTAAAATGGAATATTATTGTCTTTTGCAGCAAGTGCTTTTAAATAAGTACCTGTTTTATTTGCCGCATCTCCGGTCCTTGTAACCCTGTCAGCCCCCGTAATTACCATGTCTACCATTCCTTTTTGCATTAAATGCCCGCCGGCATTATCAGCAATAATAGTATGAGGTACACCCTCATTAAGCAGTTCCCATGCCGTTAAACCGGAACCCTGGTTCCTGGGCCTGGTCTCATCTACCCAAACATGTACATTTATTCCTTTATGAAATGCCTCATAAATTGGAGCTAATGCCGACCCATAGTCAACAAATGCAAGCCATCCGGCATTACAATGAGTAAGGATATTGACTGTCGATCCATGTTTTTTATTACTGATATCTTCAATGATTTTTAAGCCGTTAATGCCTATACTTTTACAGTTGAGTACATCCTCATCAGCAATATTTATTGCTATTTCCCTCGCTAGGTTTTTTTTAACTTTAAAATCAGAACTTTTATTAATTGCCTGTAACTGCCTGTTAACAGCCCATATGAGGTTTACAGCCGTTGGCCTTGAATTGATTAATTTATTTGCCGAGTTTTGAATTGAAACATCGAACAATTTTGCTTTTTCAGCTTCCAATGTTGCCAGGTATATTCCATATCCTGCTGCTGCACCAATTAATCCTGCACCCCTTAAATGCATATTATTTATGGCTGTAACCATTTCGTCCACAGTGGAAATTTCTTCCACAATGAACTTATGGGGTAAAAACCTCTGGTCAATAATGCAAACTATATCAGAACTTTCATTCTTAAACCAAATAGTCCTGTAATGTTTTTTGTTGACTAACATAAGAAATAGTGCTTAGTGCATAGTGCTTAGTGCTTAGTAAACAATGCTCAGGCCTTTTGGTTAAATGTACTTAAAATCAATACCTTTTGTTTAAGTTAAATTTATTAATTTAATTGTTTAAACCTCCCAACCCTCCTTAATAAGGAGGGCTAACTGCTTTCTAAATAAAGTTATAGCCCCTTCTTAAGGGGTTGGGGTCAAAAATTGCTTAAGTAAATGACATTGTATTAAAAATTAAGGCTTACGCCGACCAAATATGTTCCACCAATCCTGTCAGTATATGCAAACTCTCTTTTATCGTTGTTGAATAAATTCCTTGCATTTAGAAATATACGGTTTTCATTCCAGAATTTATATGAAACTTTAGCATCTACAATTATTTTTGGTTCTACCTTATACATACCTGAAGCGTTTAAAGCATTGGAAACGTCAACTTCATATGTTTCAATAGTCTGGTTAGAATAAAAATAAGCCATGGAATATATATTTAACTTTTTAAATAGGGTATAATCTACAGCTGCCCCGCCATAAAAAGCAGGAGTGCTGGTATTGGCTTCATTAACCAATTGGGAACTTGTAATTGGATTGCCACCTGATGAGGTATAGGTTTTATTCCCGTTATTTGACAATAAATAACTGACTAATGCCGGATTAGTGGACAAGCTGGCGCCATCAGCTGCAATTTGAGTTCCAACACCATTAGTACCATAAATCATATTGCCAAATTCGCTGGAAAAAGTATAAGGATAGAAATTTTTCAGCTGGGTATTCTGTAATGTGCCAAATAACCTGAAATTCAAATTATTGTTTATCACAACACTCACGTTACAGGTTATTCCATATTGTTGTGACTGTAAATCGAAATTATGATACCTTACATAACCAATTGCATTGCCTGGCTGAGTTGGCGCAGTTCCACCATTTAATACAGGCAGCCAATTCATTGTTACCGTTAATGAATCTGGTATGAAGTAACTGTAATTTTTCATACTGGTATAGAAAGCTTCGAGGTCAACCATTACCCTGTCTGCTAATTTGGTACGGAATCCTAATTCAAACATGTCCATTACAGGTAGGTTCAAATCCTTGTTACCCTGCCACACTAAGTTTAAATTACTGTATCCGGGAACATTTTGCCAATAATAATCAGCATAGGAATCAACCATGAACGGTCCCCGGTTTGCCCTTGAGTAAACTGCCCTTAACAGGTTGTTTTGATCCAGGTTATAAGTTGCAATAAACTGATAGGTAAAATAGGTTTTATCAGGGATATTATACTTATCAGCTCTTAACGCGGCTATCAACCTTAGTTTTTGAGTTGGCTTATAATCAGCTCTTATATATCCGGCCATCCCGTTAAGTTCCCTGTTGCCATTTAAAAATCCTGCACTGTCGGCAGTATTGACATATTTTTTATCAGAATAATCAGCCTGCTGATAACTTATACCGGGACGCAAAGTCAGTTTATCGGTTTTATATTCATATTCCAATAGTGAAGTAAAAATGTCTGGTGTGATGTGCCACGAAGGATCTCCTCTTTCTATCTGCTGGTCTCCAAACGAGTAATTACTTTGAAATGTGAAATTGTATATTTTAGCTTTCAGATCAAAATATTGAGTATGCGACTGCCTTCCTGTATATGGTATAGGATGTTCACCCAGGCCTGTAGTGGTAACTTCCGAACGTTGAAAGCCACCTGTAAGCGCCAAATTTACTTCCTTATTTATATCGTAATAAAGGAAAGCGTTTCCTGCATATTTATCCATTGAAAGATTCGGATTAATTATTTGGCCGGTGGTAAGAAGCTGAGAAACATTCAACAATTGCTGGTATGAATAATATTTATTCGAGTCATTAACATAAAAATTATTTTCGAACCTTTCCCTGTGCTGGTAATTGCCAGAGACTCTGATTCTGAATTTATTGCCAATTCCACCCGTTATCCCGAGGTTAGCAATTGTAGTGTTCCGGGTACCTTCCTGGAAATTGCCGCTTGCACTAAGTTTACTGTTATCCGGATGTTTTGTTATAATATTGATTACTCCCGCGACAGCATTAGGGCCATACAGGGCACTGGAAGGACCCCTTATTACTTCTATACGTTCAACATCATTAATATCTACCGGAAGGGTTTCCCAGAAGGTTCCGCCAAAAGCATAATTATATACAGGCCGGTTATCAATCATAACTAGTGTAAGGGCATCCTCTGAATATACGCCAAGATTTTTTGGAGGAATATTATCGTTGCCACGTATATGAATATCATAATTGCCCGGGGTTTTTTCCCGGACAATCATTCCAGGCACCAGCCTTAATGCTTCAGCTATATTGGTAGCGCCGGATTTATCCAGTTCATCTTTAGAGATAACCGTAGTTGATAATGGGGATTGTAATACTTTTTCTTTTGATTTTGAAGCTGATGAAACATCTTTATTTAATATCATCTCAAGAAGTTCCTCAGCACTCACGCCTACAATATTTGCAAGATTAATAAGGTCCTGGAATGGCATATTTAATAATTGCTCATAGGACATGCTAAGAATTTCATCTTTTGTTGGTACTTTATTCTGGCTTTTAGATTCCTGGTTAAATGCTGACAATGAAATTAATATACATATTATTGATATGAATATTTTTAAAGTATTTTGTATCGATTTCATACGTTTATTTTTATTTATGTTATTGGTTGAACTTAATTAACAGCTGTGCCTAAGGCAATCAAATTAGAATTAACCTTTAAATGATGCGACTCAATATTTGATTTGGAAATTTGAAAAGATTGTTTCTGGTTCGTTTCTATAAAATTAATACCAAAATTTCCTCCAGCCTCATCACTTATTATAAGAACAGGCCTGCCCGCTGAAACCTGCATCAATTCAACAAGGGCTTTTTTCTTCGATGGCGGCACATAAACTATGCTTGCATTGCCCATCTCTGAAACCGTATTAATTTTTATAACTTCGATAGATAATTTACCTACGGTTTTAATTTTTGAAATGGATTCCAACTCACCAATAATGGGTGAATCGCCGACAACTGCAACTACAAAAGTTGTTCCACCATTGGATGGCCAATCAATATAATTTGTAAAATTGTAAATGAACAGGGCTTTAAATTTTTCATTTTGTCCATAGATTGACGAGAAACTTAAAACACCTAAAAGACTTAAAATCAAGCTAATGTTTTTCATTTTTAGTTAGAATTTGTAAATTACTTTTTATAAATATTTGAATATTTCGGTTTTAAAACATCCGTTTATTAAAATTAATATTTAATTCTAAATAATATTATATTCAGCAAAAAAAATTAAAAAAAATTTAAATTGTAATGGAAAAAATTACCAGTACAGCTAATTACAGGATAAAGGAAATTTTAAATTTATTCAGGCCTAAAGAAAGACACTTAAAAAATTTGATTGTTATTGAAGGGTTTCGTGAAATAAATATGGCTTACAATGCAGGTTTTAAGTTTAAGGAAATTTTTTATGCTACAGAATTTAATATTCATCCCCAGGCGATTTCAATTATAAATAAAATATCAAAAAAAACTGAGGTGAGCCTTAAAGTGTTTGAAAAAATTGCGTATCGTGAAGGCTCTGACGGATTAATAGCAATTGCTGAACCTAAATATTTAACACTTGACAATATTAAATTATCAGCGAACCCATTGATATTAATATTGGAATCGGTAGAAAAACCAGGTAATCTGGGAGCTCTGCTCCGTACGGCTGATGCTGCCAATTTAGATGCATTATTGATTTGCGACCCTCAAACCGATTTGTTTAATCCGAACGTTATCAGATCAAGCCTTGGTTGTATTTTTACTAACCAGGTAGCAGTATGCACAACAACCGATGCAATTAAATTTCTGAAACAAATGAACATTAAAAGTTTTGCTGCAACTTTGACAGCTTCAGAATATTACCATAATACTGATTTTAACATGCCAACTGCCATTATTATGGGAAGCGAATCGAACGGCTTGTCGGACCAGTGGTTAAAAGAAGCTGGCCGGCAAATAAAAATTCCTATGATGGGGATGGCTGATTCATTAAATGTTTCAGTTTCAGCGGCTATTATTATATACGAAGCTTTGCGTCAACGTTATTTTAAATAGTGTTTGTCCATAAAGTTCGTAGCCGAGGCTTGCGAAGTTAATGATCCAAACAACTGATTTCAAATACAGAAATTAATAGCTTGTTAGTAAGAGTGATTAAGTAATTAATAATCTGATTATTGTTATTTTGATTTTCAAATTTTCAAATTTTCAAATTTTCAAATTATTTTTATATGTTATATTTGACTTTAATTTTAATAACCTAATTATGAAAAAACTAATTTTAATTTCATTAATTACAGCACCAATATTACTTTTTTCATGTTCACAAAAAAATAAATCTGCTATGCCAGGAATTGATCTTTCTAACCTTGATACTTCTGTTAAACCTGTTTCCAATTTCTACCTTTATGCAAACGGAGGTTGGTTGAAAAACCATCCTATGCCTTCGGAATACAGCCGTTATGGAGCATTCGATAAACTTCAGGAAGATAATGATAAATTAGTTCATGCATTAATTGAAAAAATTGCTGAAACTAAAAATCCGGAAGGCTCGGTTGCTCAGAAAGCGGGTGATTTTTTTATGTCAGGTATGGATACGGTTGCAATTGAAAAAGAAGGTATATCACCCCTAAAACCTGAATTTGAGAGAATTATGAAAGCCCATAATATTGAAGATATTCAATATCTGATTGGTTATTACCACACTATGAATATAACTCCGCTTTTTGACTTTTCTGGGGAACCTGACAGCAAAAACAGTGAGATGATGATTTCAAGCCTTTCCCAGGGAGGACTAGGACTAGGCGATCGTGATTATTACGTCAGTACTGATGCCCGTTCAAAAGAAATTCGCTCAGAGTATATAAAATATATACAAAAAATGCTCTCTTTGTCAGGTTTTGTTAAAGAATCAGAAGAATGGCCTGAGAAAATAATGGACATAGAGACTCGACTGGCAATTGCATCCAAAACACGTTTGGAACTTCGGGATCCAGAATCTAATTATAATAAAATAAAACTGTCGGAGGTTCAGGGATTAACCCCTGATTTCAGCTGGGCCGGGTATTTTAAAACTATCGGCCTTCCAAATCCCGGAGATATCAATGTAGGACAACCCCAGTTTTTTAAGGAGATTAACAAAATGGTAAAAAATGTTTCCATTGAAGACTGGAAAGCATATCTTACCTGGACACTTATCAATGAAACAGCACCATATTTAAGTTCCGCTATTGTTAATCAGAATTTCAATTTTTATGGCAAATTCATGTCAGGCCGAAAGACAATACGTCCCCGTTGGCGACGTGTTCTTGTGTCTACCAATCAATCCCTTGGTGAAGCTTTAGGCCAGCTTTATGTTGAGAAATATTTTCCTCCTGCTGCAAAAGATAGAATGTTAAAATTAGTAGAAAATCTGCGCCTGGCACTTGCTGAAAGAATAAAAAAACTTACCTGGATGGGAGATTCTACTAAGGAAAAAGCTTTGGAAAAATTAAAAAGCATAACCGTTAAAATCGGATATCCTGATAAATGGCGCGATTACTCAAACCTGAAAGTTAACCGGACTTCATATTTAACAAATGTTTTAAATGGGCGCAGATTTAACATTGCCTTTGAACTTAACCAGATTAACAAACCTGTAGATCATACTCTCTGGGAAATGACACCGCAAACTGTGAACGCATATTATAATCCGAGTAATAACGAAATTTGCTTCCCGGCCGGTATTCTTCAACCTCCGTTCTTTTTTGCAGATGGTGACGATGCCGTAAATTACGGAGCCATAGGTGTGGTGATTGGTCATGAAATTACACATGGATTCGATGACCAGGGAAGAAAATATGATAAAAAAGGTAATTTGAATGAATGGTGGACAAAGGAAGATGAAAAACGCTTTAATGAGCATTCGGATATCCTGGTCAAACAATTTAACTCTTTCGTTGTGGACAGTGAATTACATGCTGACGGAAATCTAACCCTTGGTGAAAATATAGCCGATTTCGGAGGCCTGAACATATCGTACACTGCTTTGCAAAAAGCCTTAAAGGAAAATCCTGCTAAGGGAAAAATAGATGGTTTTACACCTGATCAAAGATTTTATCTTGCATATGCTCATGTTTGGGGACAACATATTACCGGTAAGGAAAAAAGACGCCTTACAAAAGAAGATGTTCATTCTTTAGGGGAATACCGTGTCCTGGGTCCTCTGAAAAATATTCCGGAGTTTTATAAAGCCTTTGATATAAAACCAGGCGATGCTATGTATTTGCCTCAAGATAAGAGGGCAATGATTTGGTAAATAATTTGAAAATTTGACCCTTCGACTACGCTCAGGGCAAGAAATGTGCTAATTTGAAAAAGATGACAAATTACTAATTAACTTCAGTTCCATTTAAGTAATTAAATTTTATATTGTAAAAAGCATACCCCCGACCCCTTAAAAACGGGCTATAACTGTATTCAAATTAAAGTATATTGGTTTACATATGTTAAATTAATAAAGTTCATTTGAAAATTTATTTAATTTCTTAAAATTATGAAATCTATTTTTTCCTGTGTCCTTATTTGGATTGTATTGCCAATAATTAGTATGGCTCAAAGCCAGCCTGAGGTTATTCACCTTTGGAAGAATGGTGCACCGGGATTTGAAAACCGTAAGGATAACCCTGAACAGGCTAAGGATTATTGGGTAAAAAATATTGATAATCCATCAGTTACAGTTTTCCTTCCGCCGGCTGAAAAAGCCAATGGTTGTGCAGTAATAGTTGCACCTGGCGGTGGTTTTCGTGAACTTGTTTATAATGCTGAAGGTAAACAAGCTGCTGAGTTTCTTAATACACTTGGAGTAACTGTGTTTGTTTTAAAGTACAGGCTGCCAAATGAAATAAATTCACCATATAAAATTGAAAATGTAAAACAGGATGCCTACCGTGCCATCAGGTTGGTGCGGTACAGGGCCGGCGAATTTCACATCGACCCGAACCGTATTGGCATGCTTGGCTTTTCTGCCGGCGGTGCAGTTATAATGATGGTGGCTTTTGACAAAGGAATTGGTGATCCTGAAAGTAAAGATTCCATTGATCGTGTTAACGGGCGGCCGGATTTCGAAATGATGGTTTATCCCGGAGGTAACCCGCCAAAAGTTATTCCGGCAGATACCCCTCCTGCTTTTCTTCTTTGCGCCAATGATGATGAATATGGATGTGACAAAGTTACTTTAGATCTGCTTAATAAATTCCGTGATGCTAAAGTCCCGGTTGAAGCCATTTTTCTAGCCAGGGGTAAACATGCATTCAATATGGGAGACCGGTCGTCTTATTCAGCAGTAAAAAACTGGCCTCAGCGAATGGCTGAATGGCTCAGTGACAGTGGTTTCATTAATGAAGGCAGTACTTTACGAAATTAATTCATTATCAACAAGAATGTGGTATTTTTTTAAGTTAGCAATCAACATTAACTCGCAGATAGCCTAGTATTTTATTAACACAGCCATCAATGTCTTTTTTTATTTCATTTTCCCAAAAACGCATTATGTGCCAACCTTTATCGATAAGAAGTTGATCGTTTTGCCTGTCTCTTTGAATATTTCTTTCAATCTTAGGGATCCAATATTCACTATTGGTTTTGATTTTAGCCTTCTTTTCTGGCCAATCAAGCCCATGCCAAAATTCGCCGTCTACAAATATTGCCAGTTTTTGATTGAAGTAAACAATATCAGGACTGCCTGGCAATTTTTTTACATTTTTTCTGTATCGATATCCTAGCTTCCATAAGGTTTTTTTTAGTTTTTGTTCTGGCTTGGTATCTTTGGATTTGATTCTACTCATTAATAAAGACCTTTTTAAAGTAGTATAAAAGCCATTACTCTCATTAAAGCTGGGGACAATTATATGATTTTCTGTATACTTTTTCAAATTGCAAATTGATTTAAGGTAATATTATAGTTGAAAGTATTGATATTTGCTAAATTGAAATAATTAAGTAAATTTAAAATTTAGTTTCAATATAATCAAATGAGCCTATCGGAATTAATATTATTTCCTCATTTACCGCAAGAATTATACGAAGTATATAAATCCCAAAATAACGTTGTGGCAAATAACTTAGCTTCTATTAGCAGAGAAATTGAAAAATTATTCAGAAACGGAGCTTCTGGAGAGAAACTCTCTCAATGTATTTTATTCGATTTATATATTTCCATTAATCATCATACTGTTTATAAAGATAATATTACTGGAAAAAGAATAGAACAACGGCTATCAAAATTATTTGCATTAAGTACTGGCGATGAAATGTCAAGAAATAATCCAGATATAAGAACACTTCTGACTGCCGAAGAAATCGAATTGTTTGATAATGAGGTATTGAATTTAATTTGTTCTAATTATAGAGAAAAGGGCGATTTGTTTTTCATTAATTCCCGACTAAATAGTCTGTATAAATTATCTATAAAATCTTTAGTCCCTAGTAATGACGAAATTAATTTTGGTGCTTTTGAATTTCAATCTACAGTAAAAGGCATTGATGGAATTGGAGAATTAATGAATCTCCAAGAAAGAGGCCGTACCATTAATCTGCAAATTGGAGATATTACAAAACCTTATGGCCTTGGATCATCACCACAAATGAAGTCCATTATTGAATACGTTGCTTTTAAAGGGAAATTCGAAGAATACATTAATAGATTTCAAATTCTTTTAAAAGGAGTATTTAAGGATGATTTTTTAATTTACATAAAAAACAATGATTGTTTTACTATTTATTTAATTGATAATAATACGTTTATTAATATAATACTAGAAAGAGTCAGGTTAGGATTCAAGCAAATGAGGTTTGAAGGTAATGCAATTAGGGCAACAGGATTAAGAGAATTTATTAGAAGGGCAAATGCTACATATAATTTTACTGTCAGGCATAGTATTCCAAATTTTGATGAAATTGAACATTTATTATTACATCTAGATCATAGTAAGCTTGTTGCGCTTAGGGAGTTCATTAATAGTTAATTCCTGAATCTTTTCATGTGACTTATTAACTGTCAGTTTTTCAATTTTTGACAAGCTTTCACCAAGTTTTTTAGCAAATTCAACAGCTACAGCATTGCCTATTTGTCTATATTGTGAACTTACTGAACCATAGAAAATAAAATCGTCAGGAAATGTTTGTATCCTTGCAGTTTCTCTAACAGTAAATCTTCTTTTTAAATTTGGGTGTATAGCAATAACAGGACCTCCAGTTCCGCCACCTCTACCAACTATTGTTGGACTTGGCTTATCCCAAAACAACATTCTATTTCCTAAGTATCCATTGATTTTTACCACATGATTTGTCCCAAGATGATTTGGAATTAATTTTCCTTCACTTGAGCTTGGATCAGGCAAATCAAAAATTGCTTCTTTCAAAGTTTTGTAAATATTCAATTTATCATCTAAATTAGATGTATATGTCTTAGATGGTGGAAAACAGGAAAACATTAAATTCCTTTTAAATTCATTAATTTCCTTAGATATGCCTATGAAAATAACACGTTTTCTATTTTGAGGGACACCATAATCCACAGCATTTAATAAATATCTTCTTACCTCATAGCCCTTTTTCCCAATTTCTAAACCTACTTCAGAAAATTCTTTTTCAATAATCTCGACAACCTTTCCTTTGCCTAAGCTTAAAATACCAGGTACGTTTTCAGCAAGGAAAAACTTAGGATTTGTTTCTTTTAATATCCTAACTATTTGTAGATATAATTCATTCCTGCTATCTTGTTCATTTCTATATAAATTAGCAATAGAAAATCCTTGGCATGGAAACCCTCCAACCAATAAATCATATTTTGGCAATTTTGACGTATCTAAATCTTTAACATCTTCACAATGACACTCATGATCAAAATTCTGAGAATAGGTTTGGCAACTATCAAAATCAATATCAGATGCATAAACAATTTGGTGACCTGATTTAACAAGTCCCAAATCTAGGCCACCACAACCGGAAAAAAGTGATACAACTTTCATAAATTATTTGATTATATTGATGCTATGTAAATTATTAAGAAAAAGTAACAAATAGTAATATTTCAAATATACGAAGATTTGAACTAAATATACCTAAAAAAGCCGGAATTATACCAGCCATAATATTAATAAATCATATTCATTTTATTCATTTCCTGTGCTTTGTAATCATCAGTAACATTTAAATAATGCTTCATGATATTATAATCCGATTGACCAGTAAAGCTCAAAATTGTTGGAATATAAATTCCTGCTAGGATAGTGTAACTAACTAAAGTGTCTTCAGTGTCAGGCTTCAATACTATTTCTAACAGTTTTTATTGGTTTTGAAAATATGTATTGCTTAATTTAGTATTTCACCTCAAATCCTGTAAAGAATTTTACAGGGCTTTCATCAGTTATAATATCTACTACCCGTCCATAACCAGGCCCTTTACGGCACCATTTTACAAACTCAGCCATAGTTATATCATCTCCTTCAGCCTCCAGATATACTGATCCGTCAGGTAAATTTTTGATGAATCCATTAATACCAAGATACCGTGCCTGGTGTGAAGCGCTGTTGCGAAACCCGACTCCCTGCACATGACCAAAGACAGTTATATTCAAGTGTTTCATTATTAAACGGTAATTTTGTGCCTGACAGCACTTATCTATTAAAGGAAAGTTAAATTATTTTCTTTTTAATTAAAATGTTGAACAAAATTGTTACAATTATAGTTATAACTTTGGAAATTTACGCATTTAGGAATTTAGGCTTTTAGGTTACAGGGTATCAACTTCTGTTTATTGTTCTGAAAATATTTTTACCTGATAGTCTAATAGCCTAAAACCTAAATTGCTAAATTTTATTGTAAATAAACATATATGTCACAATTCGAAATTATAATGCCAAAACTTGGCGAAAGTATTACTGAGGCAACTATTACAAAATGGTTTAAAAAAGAAAATGAACTGATTGAAGAAGATGATGTCCTTCTGGAAATTGCAACTGATAAAGTGGACTCTGAAATTCCATCCCCGGTTGCCGGCAGGATTTCTAAAATATTTTTTAAAGAAGGTGACATAGTGCCTGTTGGCCAGGTTATTGCAATTATTTTAATAGGTGATGACAATGTGGAACAAACAGTAAAAGAAGATTCAAAAACAGTCAATGCAGCTATTACTAAAGAAGAAATTAATATTAAAGTAGAAACACAAGGCGATAAAACTATAAAATCATCCGGAAGGTTTTATTCTCCAGTTATTCGTACTATTGCAAAGGAAGAAAACATTAATACTTCTGAACTTGATTCATTAACAGGTTCCGGCCTTAATGGCAGGTTAACTAAGGAAGATGTGCTTAAATATCTTACGGTTAGAAGTCAAAAATCAGTTACAAAAAGTGAACCTCCTAAGTCTAAAATAACAGAACGATCTGTTTCTGATTTCCAGAAATTTCCTGTCTCAGTGGATTCGTCAGATGAAATAATAGAAATGGACCGTATGCGGAGGATAATAGCTGACCATATGGTAATGTCAAAACATACTGCTCCTCATGTAACAAACTTTATTGAAGCTGATGTTACCAACCTTGTAAATTGGAGAAATAATAACAAGGATGAATTTCAGCGTAGGGAAAAAATTAACCTGACTTATATGCCGGTATTTCTTGAAGCAATAGTAAAGGCACTGCAGGAATTTCCATATGTTAACTCCTCTGTTGATGGTTATAAGATTATACTCCGGAAAAACATTAACATTGGCATGGCTGTAGCACTGCCTACCGGGAATCTTATTGTTCCTGTGATTAAAAATGCAGATAATTTTAATCTTGCGGGTTTGGCAAAAGAAGTGAACCGTTTGGCCAATGCAGCCCGAAATAATAAGCTAAGCCCGGATGATGTGCAGGGTGGTACTTTTACAATTTCAAATTTCGGGACATTTAAAAATTCCTTT
Source organism: uncultured Bacteroidota bacterium (assembly GCA_963846585.1). Classification (GTDB taxonomy): domain Bacteria; phylum Bacteroidota; class Bacteroidia; order Bacteroidales; family JAAUTT01; genus JAAUTT01. The sequence goes on along the minus strand of CAWJWO010000015.1, from coordinate 98,302 downwards.
GGAACACCTATAATCTCACAGCCTCAGGTTGCCATACTTGCAACCGGAAGTATTGAAAAAAAGCCGGCTGTGGTTGAAACGTCAATTGGGGATGTAATTGCTATCCGTCATAAAATGTTCCTGTCTTTATCATATGATCATAGGATAGTTGATGGGGGATTAGGAGGTGCGTTCCTTAGAAAAATTGCTGATTTACTTGAAGAATTTGATATTACCAGAACCTTGTAATTAGTTATTGGTTGTTGGTTGTTGGTTGTTAGTATATTAGAATAGTATAAACGTAATTTTTTAGTCTTGGCTCCTGGTTCCTGAGCGTAGTCGAAGGATGGTTCCTGAGCTTAGTCGAAGGATGGTTCCTGAGCTTAGTCGAAGGATGGTTCCTGAGCTTAGTCGAAGGATGGTTCCTGAGCGTAGTCGAAGGATGGTTCCTGAGCGTAGTCGAAGGATGGTTCCTGATTCTCTAATTAAAAAATGTTACTAATAAAAATGAAAATATAAAATAGACAATTATTACCATGTATAACGATAAAGAATATAGTATAAAAAAAACTGAAAAGGAAATCTTACAAAAATGGCTTCATCTTTTATTACTGGGGAGGACACTTGATGACAGGGCTCCTAATTATCTCCGTCAGGCAATAGGATGGTCGTATCATGCCCCGTATGCGGGTCATGACGGAATTCAACTAGCAATGGGCCAGATATTTGATCGAAATACTGATCATCTTTTCCCTTATTATCGTGACATGTTAACAGTTCTTTCAGCCGGCCTTACTGCTGAAGAAATTATTTTAAATGGTATTTCAAAAGCTACTGATGTTGCCGGGGGTGGCAGGCACATGTCGAATCATTTTGCCAAACCTGAATGGAATATTCACTCTGTTTCATCAGCAACAGGTAACCATGCCCTGCATGCAGTCGGAGTAGGAAGGGCAATGAAGTATTACAGGCATAAGGGTATTTCATTTTGTTCGCAAGGCGAATCTTCTGTTTCAGAAGGGTATGTTTACGAAGCAATTAATGGAGCATCATGTGAAAAACTTCCTGTAATTTTTGTAATTCAGGATAATGGGTATGGAATTTCGGTACCAAAAAGGGATCAGACTGCTAACCGTAAAGTTGCAAATAACTTTACAGGTTTTAAAAATCTGAAAATTTATCATTGTAATGGCAAGGATATTTTTGATTCATTAAATGTATTAAGTGAAGCTAAAAAATGGGTACTTGAAAATCAAATGCCGGCAATAGTTCAGGCTAATTGTGTGCGTATCCACTCCCATTCAAATTCGGACCGGCACGAATTATACAGGGACGATTACGAAAGAAATTATACTGTGGAATATGATCCGCTCGCTAAATTCCGTCGCTTGCTTTTACGTTATAACCGAATTTCACAGGAAGAAATAACCAGGGTTGAAGAACAGGTGAAAATTGAAGTAAAGGATGCTCATAAAAAAGCTTTGGCTGCACCGGACCCTGATCCAAAATCTATTTTCAATTTTGTTTATCCCGAACCATACAAATCAAAATTATATCCTGAAGGAACCCATAAACAGGAAGGTGTAACCAAAAAACTAATTGAAGCAATTAACGAAACACTTAAAGCCGAGTTCCGGCATAACCCTGACACATTTCTTTGGGGCCAGGATATAGCCAATAAAGACAAAGGCGGTATATTTAATGTTTCAAAGGGCATGCAGGCAGAATTCGGCAAAGAAAGAGTTTTTAATGCTCCAATTGCTGAGGATTTTATTTTAGGCACATCAAATGGTATGAGCCGGTTTAATAAGAAGATCAGAATAGTGGCAGAAGGTGCTGAATTTGCGGATTATTTCTGGCCGGCCATGGAACAATTTGTTGAATGTACACACGATTACTGGAGAAGTAATGGGAAATTTACGCCAAACGTAACAGTCAGGCTGGCTTCAGGAGGTTACATAGGTGGAGGATTATACCATTCTCAAACAATTGAAGGAGCTCTTTCTACATTACCAGGAGTTAGAATAGTTTATCCGTCATTTGCTGATGATGCTGCAGGATTATTAAGAACAAGCCTGCGATCAGAAGGGTTTACTTTATTTTGTGAACCAAAGTCACTGTATAATGCTGTAGAATCAGCCACTTTTGTGCCTGACGATTTTGAAGTACCATTCGGTAAAGCAAAAATCCACAGACAAGGCACTGATTTGTCAATGATTACATATGGCAATACCACACATATGTGCCTTGAAGCTGCAAAGACACTTGAACAGGAAAAAAACTATCAGGTTGAAGTATTGGATATAAGATCGCTAATTCCATTGGATAAAGATGCAATTATAGCTTCAGTTAAAAAAACCGGAAGAATCCTTATAGTTCATGAAGATAAGGTTTTTTCGGGTTTTGGAGCTGAAATAGCAGCTTTGATTTCAAATGAAGCCTTTGAATATCTTGATGCCCCGGTAAAAAGGGTTGGGTCAACTTTTACTCCCGTAGGTTTTAACAGGATACTTGAAGCGGCAATTTTGCCTAATACCAAAAAAATATTAGCTGCTGCAAGGGAATTGCTGAATTATTGAAATAAAGAATGAAAGGAGTTAAAGAAGTTAATAAATATTGTAATAAATATTTATTCAATAACTTCAATAACTTCATTTATATTAAAATGCAAATAATAAAATAATATTCTAATGGAAAAGATAGGTTTATTTTACAGTTTTAATAGTACCAATACTTCAAAAACAGCCGCGTTAATCGCTCAACTTTTTTCTGATGATCAAATAGATAAAATAAATGTTGAGATTTTGGCTGAAACCCGGTTTACAACATATAATAATTTCATATTAGGCGTGCCCACATGGTTCGATGGTGAATTGCCTACCTATTGGGATGAATTTGGCCCTGCTATTGAAGATATGGATCTTAATGGCAAAAAATTTGCAATTTTTGGGCTGGGAGATCAAAAGGGTTATCCGGAAAATTTTAATGATGCAATTGGTATTATGGCAAATTTATTAGAAAGCAGAGGTGGAAAATTAGTTGGGCTTACATCAGCAAAAGGTTATATTTATGAACATTCACAAGCAATAAGAGGTTCTTCTTTTTTAGGGCTAGCTATTGATACCAAAAATCAACAGGATTTAACTTCAAAAAGGATTGATTTATGGTGCAAACAGTTGAAGTCAGAATTTACATAAGTGATTTTTATCACCATTATGCGGTGATTTAAATCATTAAATAAAAGTTGTGATAATCAATAGTTAACGGTAACTTAGTATAAATTAATAAAAAATCTCCTTATATTACCGGAGAATATGGCATCTGAAACCCTCGTATGACTATAATGAAGTTTAATTTAAAAATGAAATTATTATGTCTTTATTTTCTTTTTGGATTTCATTTTATAGGATATAGTTTTCATTTAGATGAAGAATTAAAATTTAAACTTTCAGCTAATGAAATTAAAATGATTGAAAAATCACATCAGTTTCAATCGAATGACTCAAGCCTGTATGGAAAAATTGGTATAGGAGAAGATCAAATAGACGTATTCAACAAGTTTCTAAAAAAGCAATATCCTGCAAAATATAAAAACTACCTAATTGATTTTAAAGAACTTGATTATAATGATGTTAACTCTTTGCGTGATGCCTGGTACAAATATTTATACGGGTACATCCTGGAAGATTCCTCTAAAATTGTAAATACAACTAATAAATCAAACCAACCAGGAGATTCTAATGAAAAATTAAAATTAACTGTTAAGCCTGATACAGGCAAATTTATTTTTAAAGTTCAAATTGCAGCTTGCAGGATACATCTCGATGAAAATACATTAAGAGCCATATATAACGGGCCGGAACGCATTATTGAACTTTATGAAGAAAATTGGTATAAATATGCTATTTCAAAATCTCCCACATATCTTATGGCCCGGAAGATTCGGGATAATATTAAAGTTGAGGGCGCTTTCGTTATTGCATACTTAAATGGCACACGAATTAAGATAACACCGGCTATAGCATATAAACATCATCTATAAAGGTAAATTTAATGTAATTGATAATATGAAGAATTAATAACCCAATATATTTAATTATGAGAAGGTTAAAAAATAAAATCCTAACAACCCTGTTAAAAATAATAATCACCAGTGTATTATTTGCTTCATGTATTTCACAGAGGCAAATAATGATACTTCAGGATAAGAATTCAAAGGATATAAAAACAACCTTTGAAAACAAGAAGAATACAGCATACCTAATTCAATCAGGCGATTATCTTTATATACGAATTTATAGCCTTGATCCAAAAACAAGTAAGTTTTTTCAAACTGATATGCCTACATTGATGAATCCAACATATTTATATTTAAATAGTTATATGGTGGATGAAGATGGTTATATAAACTTTTCGTTTGTAGACCGAATGATGGTTAAAGGAATGTCACTTGATGAAGTTAAAAAGAAAATACAAAAAACATTAAATGAATTTTTTAACGAAACAACAGTTGTAGTTAAACTGGTGAATTTTCAAATATCAGTTTTGGGAGAAGTTGGAAATCCGGGCAACTTTACAATTGACCGGGATCAGGTCAATATATTTCAAGCCCTTGCATTAGCAGGCGGAATTAAGGATTTTAGCAATATTAACAAAGTAACCTTAGTAAGACAAACATTGAAAGGTTCTGATATTTATTATGTTGATCTTAGTGATAAAAATATACTTGAATCAGATTATTTTTATTTGATGCCTAATGACATTGTATATGTTGAACCACGTAAAAGTAAAACATATTTATTCAATTCCTTCCCTTATGGTTTAGTATTTGGAACAGCTTCATTAGCACTTACAATAATTTTGTTCTTTAAGGTGTACTAGTTGTACAATACTTTTAATTTATGATTGACTAATGGAATTAAATACTAAAAAACCGGAAGATGATAAAATTGACATCAAAGATTTTCTGATTTATATTTCTCAATACTGGTATTTATTTATTATATCCTTAAGTATTGCACTGGTTTTAGCATATGCAAAAAATCGCACCAGTATTCCAATTTATGAAGTCCGGACTTCAGTTCTTATACAGGAAGAACAATCTATGCTTGACTCGCGATTCGCCAACGACCTGGGTATTTATAACAACGAGCATCAGATTTCAAATGAAATAGGATTGCTGAAATCATACAATTTAACACAACGTGCAATAAAACAACTTGATTTTGAAATTGAATATTACAATTTTGACGGGTTTGTCAGGCACGAAATATATAAAGAATGTCCCTTTAAAGTAATAATAGACTCTTCAGAATTACAACCGTTATTTTTAAATATTGAAATAAAAATTCTATCAAATGATGAATTTGTAATTTCAGTAAATAACAAAAATGTGGTTATGTACAATATAAAGGAAAATATTCCTGCCGGTTTTAGAAAAAAACTGATTTTCACATATAAGGGCAAATTATTTTATCCCATTAAAAATGAAAATATTGGTTTAACAATTGTTCCCCGTGTTCCCGGAGATTTATCTAAATTTGCAGGTAAACAGTATTCCTTTGTTATCCTTGACGAAAAAACAGTTATTTCAAAATTCAGAAACACAAATATATCAGATAATAAAGGATCGTCTATATTGACTCTTTCCATTCAAGGTACTAATGTCCTGAAACAAACTGAATTTTTAAATGCTCTAACAAATGAATACCTTAAGAAAGGCCTTGAAAAAAAGAATTTAATAGCCGAAAATACAATACGGTTTATTGATTCGCAAATTGGAGATGTTTCGGACTCTCTGTTATTTTCTGAAACACGCCTAGAAGAATTCAAAGCTAACAATTCACTTATGAATGTTGATTTTCAGTCACAACAAGTTTTCACATCCTTTGAAAACCTGCAAAACCAAAAAGCCGAACTTGAAGTTAAAAGAAAATACTTTGATTATTTAAAAAATTATCTTAACGAAAATAATAAACATAGTGGCCATGATTTAGTTGCACCATCTTCAATTGGTATACAGGACCCGAATTTAAACAGCCTGATAACTGATCTTTCTAAATTACTGAATGATAAATCGGAATTGTCAATTAATTCCAAAAAAGAAAACCCATACCTGGTTTCCATTGATCTCAGGATTAATTACATGAAGCAGACTATACTCGATAATATTGATAATCTGATTAATGGTACTGATATTGCTATACAGGATATTGACCGTCGAATTGAAAATATTTCTGAACAACTAAATAAGCTTCCGGAACGTCAGCGAAAACTTGTAAATTATGAACGTAAGTTTAAGTTAAATGATGCCTTGTATACATATTTGCTCACTAAAAGATCGGAAGTGCAAATATCAAAAGCATCTTATCTTCCAAATAATGAAATAATAGACAAGGCAAGGGAGAACGAATATAATATAGTAGGCCCTGACACCAGAAAAAATTACATGTTAGCAATACTTTTAGGACTTGGCTTGCCTGGTTGTATTATTTTGTCAATTAAATACTTTAACGATAAAATTTTAGTAAATGAAGATATTGAGAAAATTTCAAATTTTTCTATTCTCGGCCATATATTAAGAAGCAATGATAAATCACAAACAATTGTTACGGATTTTCCAAATTCACTTTGTTCAGAATCAATCAGGGCAATTCGCACAAGTTTTCAGTTTTTGGCAAACGAAAATCAAAAACATATAATTTTAGTAACATCTTCCATAATGAACGAAGGTAAATCATTTATTTGCACTAATTTAGCATTAAGTTTTTCATTAAATAATAAAAGGGTCCTTATAATGAATTTCGATTTACGGAAACCGTCAATTCATAAATACTTAGGGATTATAAAATCTGATAAAGGTTTAAGTTCCTATTTGAGTGGTTACGTTACTATTGATGATATTATTTTAAAAACTGATTACGAAAATATTGATGTGATTCATTCTGGGCCTGTTCCTCCTAACCCAATGGAATTGATATCATCTGATAATACCAATACTTTATTTAAATTTTTACATGAAAAATACGACTATATAATTATTGATACACCTCCTGTAGGTATGGTAGCTGATGCTTTGTTACTTATTAAATATTCGGACGTAAATATTTTTGTCATACGCCACAATTTTACCAATAAAAAGATATTTTATCAGGTAAATCAAAATTTATTAAAAAAAGGTATCCAAAATTTCAATATTATCTTAAACGATGTGCAAATAGGTAGAAAATTCCTGAATTATTCGCATGGATACGCTTATAATTATGGGTACGGATATGGGTATGGGTACGGGTATGGATATCAGAATGAAGGGGAAAAAGGAAAATATAAATTTAAACTAAAAAGAACAAAAAGCCTATCTTGAATTATTTAAGTATATAATTTTATTTACTATTTTATCAATCATATTATTCTTCTACACTTTCCTGCGATTCAATATTTTCAATATTATCATCTTCTCTGCCTAAAGTTGATTCGTCAGATACGCTGTTATCTTCACCAAATTCTTTTTCAAATTCTTCTTCGGTTAAATTATCAACCTTTACATCAACTCTAACCAAATAACTTGCATTATCAGTATCTACAGTAACAGCATAAAAAAAATCGTTATTCGATTTCTGTACTTTAATTACATAATCACTGTATCCGGTGGGATATTTCTTTTTTATAGCTTCCAGGACCTCTTCAGTGCAATTCTTGTAACTAACTACTAATCTTTTCCTTTCCATATTAAAACCTAAATTTTATTATGCTGTAATAATACATAATTTAAATTTATTTGTATTAAGAAATTTGTTATTTTCATTTTCAAAATTGCACATTTACAAATTATTTTTATTAACTATTTTTCGTGATTTAATTATAATGAAAAAAATATTAATTATACAGACTGCATTTATTGGTGACGTTATCCTGGCAACACCTTTGATTGAAAAATTGCATGAATCGTACCCGGATTGTTTAATTGACTTTTTATTGAGAAAAGGCAACGAAGGATTATTTGTGAATCACCCATATTTAAATAACACGTACATATGGAATAAAAAAAAAGGTAAATATTTACAATTAATGATATTACTAAAAATAGCCAGGAATGTAAAATATGATTATATAATTAATTTACAGCGATTTTTGAGTACAGGATTATTCACTGTATTTTCCGGTGCTAAAAAAACAATAGGATTTAAAAAAAATCCTATGTCAGTATTCTTTTCTTACCGGTTTCCACACAAAATTAATGGTAAACATTCAGATTATCATGAAGTTGACAGGAATTTAGGCCTGATCAGCAAATTGGTTAATATTGAAAAAAGGGTACTTCCAAGACTTTATCCTGGCAGGGAGGATTTTTTGAAAGTTAAGGAAAAAGATGAATATATAACAATTTCGCCCGCATCAGTTTGGTTTACAAAACAATATCCATTAAAAAAATGGATTGAAGCAATTAATTGGTTCAGGCCCGAAATTAAAATATATCTGTTAGGAGGGAAATCAGATGAAGATGCCTGTCAAATAATTAAAAATCAGAGTACTCATCTTAATATTGTGGTTATGGCAGGAAAATTAAGTTTTCTTGAATCAGCAGCTTTAATGAAAAACGCAATAATGAATTATGTGAACGACTCTGCTCCATTACATATTGCATCAGCTATGGATGCTCCGGTTACAGCCATATTCTGTTCAACAATACCTTCTTTTGGGTTCGGACCATTGTCTGCCTGCTCAAAAATAGTAGAAACATCTGAAAATTTATATTGCAGGCCCTGCGGGTTGCATGGATACAAATCATGCCCCGAAAAACATTTCAGGTGTTCTGATATACCGGCCGATAAACTACTTTATGATAAATTGTTGTAAAGATTGTAAAGGTTGTAAAATATCCTGACAAAACTAACAACTAACAACTAAATTATACGCATTACAATAAACAATATTTCTTTTAGCCCAAAACTCACAAATGAAAGAATAATAGCAAATAATATAATTTTGTAGACATTTATTTTTCTGTATCCAATTATTGACATAACAAAAGTTTTGGTAAGAAGAACAAGGATTTCACGTAACCAAATATGGTTAAAACTAACAATATAAATCGGAAATGATGCAATATTAGCCGTTAGAACCATTATCCAAATAGCTCTTGACCAGCCAATTAACTGTGACATCAAAAAAGCCATAATCATTTCAATTGCTGTTTGAATTACCAGAATTAAACCAATGACCGGTTTATCAGGATTGGAAAAATTTTGTATTTTTTTTGATTTAATTTTTAACGTACTATCGTATACCATTACATTCCAGTATTTAATACCGGGATAGTAATAAAACTCATTACTCAAACGGTTTAGATCAGAACATTCTAATTTGAGTTTTATATACATTGGAAAATTCCACTTTGGTTGGATAATGATTGTGTCTACTAATTCATCTGGCGAAACAAAATTACAAACCAATGAATCCTTTTTATGATTATTTTTGAGGGAAGTAAAATAAAAAATAGCTTTATGAATCTCAACTGATCGTATGCTTTGATAATTTAAACTGAATTTTAAACCATCCTGTATATTTGAATAATTTTTTTGTCCAATCGCAAAATTTGGATTAAATGACGATAAAACAAAAAGATATAAAATGAAAATTTCTTTTGCCTTTATTTTAATATGAGTAAACATCCTAATTGATTATTGAATATTGTAAATTGAATATTGTATAAAATTCCGGGAGTAAATTAAAACAAATTAAAATTAATTAGAATAAGTTATCCGATTTTATTGCTAAATTTGATCAAACTACCTACTTATTAAAATTAATTCAATGATATGGAAAATTTAGATACCATATTGGTTCCGTGGGATTTTTCTGCATCTTCTGATTTTGCATTGCAACATGCAGTTAAAATTGCTAAAATAAGGAATTTTAGTATTACTATTTTACATATTATAAAAGATTCCAAAGAAGAAGCAAAATATATTGAAAAACTTAATAAGTTAGCAAATGAAAACCAGGAAAAATCTGGTATCACTACAAAAGGACTAATATTAACAGGAAATATTTATAAATGTATCCGTGATAAATCAACTTCTCAGGGAATAGCTCTGGTTGTGATGAAAACTGACGGAATTAAAGGTTCGCAAAAATATTTTGGAAGCAGGGCTATTAAAATGATGCGGGGTTCAAAGGTACCATTTATTGTAGTGCAACAACCTCCTTTTAATAAGATTTATGAAAATATTGTATTGCCTGTTGATTTCAGAACTGAAAACAAAGAACTTGTTAGTTATTTATTGCATTTAAGCAAATATTACAGTTCTACGCTGCATTTATTTAAAGTTTTTACTAAAGATCATATATTTAAAAAGAATATCTCAAATAATCTGAACTTCGCAAAATCGATGTTCGAAGGGAAACAAATCGAATTTGATATTGCTAATGCTCAAGGTGTAGAAAATACAGACAACGAAATTATAAATTATGCACACCAGATTAATGCAGATTTAATTCTAATACAGCTTCAACGGAATTTAACATTAACAAGTTTTATATTTGGGGTAAAAGAACAAAATATAATTGCAAATAAATACAAAATACCGGTAATGTGCGTTAATCCTATGGGGCTTACGGTATATACCGGTTTCCGCTAATTAGTGTCAGATTAGAAAACGCCAATTTCTTCGTTACGCTTGTCAGAAAAATGCTCATTTACTATAGTAAACTCCGCTTTTTCTGACTTCGCAAGCCTTGAACTTGGCGTTTTCTTATCAGACACTATGTATTCTAATAATATTAAATTTTATCATAATGTATCAATGTTAATGCTTACAAATAAACATAGAATAAATTATGTAACATCCCTGACAATCAGCAACTAACAACAAACAACTATATTATTTGCATATCAGTTTCCATAATCCAACCCCTGCTTCCATCAGCTATCTTGATTTCGCTCCAGTTGCCAATTTTGTCAATTATTTCAACTTTAGTGCCTTCATGAATAATAAATAAATTTGTACCGGTATCAGACGGAGAACTTTTGACTATAACCGTAGGAGTAAATATAATTGCCTTATTATGAGTTAATTGAATTTTATTAAGCTGATATCCAAATATATAGGATGAAATTGATATAACTAAAAAAATTATCCCAACATAAAATGAAGTTACTTTTATAGTTATTATTCTGGAAAGCAAATAGATTAAAAAAAGGGATATACAGGCTATAAAAGAAATAACACTGATAAGTGCCCATAAATCTTTCGAAAACCTGTTTTCAAGCCACTTGAACCATGTCACAAAAAACACATCAGGAATAGTTTCAATTTTATCGAATGTTTGGCTGTGCGCCAATTCAAGGTTTAATTCTATATCCTTATCAGCAGGATCCAATAACCTGGCCCTTTCGTAAAATAAAATCGCATTTTTTAAATTATGCGTTTTATAATATGCATTCCCAAGATTAAAATACAACCCTGCAGTAACATGGCCGGAATTTAGAACAAGTTGATATTTTTTTATAGCTTCATCAAAATCATTTTTGGCATAAAGGCTGTTAGCTTCATTTATTAAAATCTTAGGATCAGTTGCATTTACATTGGTAACCAATAATATAAAGAATAACAATATAAAACTCCTTATTTTAATTTTGAACATACCCATATAATTTATTATTATCGTAATCGTTGTTGAAGCTTTGTGATCAGGCTTACCGCTTTAAAGTAATCTTCCTTTATTGTATTTCCGTCTGATGAAGGCGAATATCTCGCAAACTCACAATTTTCTATTAAATCTGCAAATAATTGAATATTATCATTGCCTATTCCTCTTTGTTCAAGAATGGCCGTAGCGTTTTCCCGTGAAAGGTCAGACAATGGTATATTCATTTTATCGCTCAGGTAACCCCATATAGCCTTTATTAGTTCATCATAAAACATTTCTGCATTATTTGATTTTAAGTAAGCATTTGCGAGCTTTAGTCTTTTTGTTGCATATTTGTCAGCACGTTTATTTCTTACATAGGCAAGATTAGCATTTTGTTTTATAATCCTTCGGCGCATCCAGATAATTACAACAAAAAATATTATACTGATAATATAAATGAGGTAGAAGACAATACTTCCAAAAAAATCATGTATTCCCTTGCCTGGATATAATCCTGTTGTTTTAATAAAAATTATGTCCTTCCCTAATATTTTGACATCTTCCTTTGAAAAACCGGTAATTACATTTGATGACTGGTTGCCAGTACCTTTGTCTACATGGATTGATAAATCTCCTGTTGTTAAAGTTTTGTACTGATTTGTTGCAATATCAAAAAATGAAAATGCCAGGGATGGGATTCTATAATCGCCCGGATTTCGGGGAATTAATAAATATTCAAAAGTCTTAGTGCCGGAAATACCTCCATCCGTAGCGCTTAAATTTTGTGTAACCTTAGGGTCATATGTATCAAAATCGGGTGGAAAACTTATTTTTGGCGCTTCAAGAAGTTTAATATTTCCTTTACCTGTAATATTTACTTTTAAAGATATGCCTTCGTTAGCTTTTACTGAATTTTTATCAAGATTTGTATTTATACTGAACCTGCCAACAGCCCCGTTAAAAGATTCAGGCTTATTGGCAGGCAGAGGCTGAACTTTTATGGTTACCGCTTTACTTTTTACGGATACAGAAACATTTTGTACTGAAGGGCCAAAAAAATCGTCAAAAATTCCGTTTGACCTGCTTTTAACCCGTCGTTGAACAGTAATTTCACCGTTTAATGGTGAAATTGTTATATCACCGCTTTTTTGAGGTATTAAAATAAATTTCTGAAGCAGGTAAGAGTAATATTTACGACCATTTAATACCTCTGTTTCATTACCTTTTGGTTTAGGATGCTGTATTTCCTGTTTAAAAAATCCATTAGGAGAAAAATCATCCAACTTATTTAACGATACTACATTTTGCGTTTTTGAAAAAAGTTTAATATCAACAGTTACATAATCCCCTTGAATAACAGATTTTTTATCAAAAATTATACTTAAAAAAGCATCCCCTTCATCTGAAGATAATGTTCCCTGACTACTATTTGAATTATTTGATTGATTAGGTGATGATTGATTATTTTTAGATGAATTCCCTACAGTTTCAATAGTAAATGGTTCTGATTGGTATTTTTTACCATTGACAGTAACTGTAGCTGCGCCAATGGATATTTTTCCAATTTTAACCGATTGAAGCACATAAGTATATGTATAGGAAGTAGATTGAGCCATTTGTCCGTTAATAACCTGGATACTGTTGCTCTGAGAAACATTTGGGCCTAAAAGAACCTTTAAATCATGCATGTCGGGTGGCTGAAAATCAGAAGGAGAAGCATTTACGTTAATATCCATCTGAAATTGTTCACCTATTTCCACTACGTTCGGAGCGGAGGCAGTAACCTGTACTTTTTGGGCAAGTGTTAATGGTATTGTATACCAAATGAAAACCAGTATCAAAAAATTCTTCATATTTACCAGTTCTTAGTAACTTTAACTTTTTCTCTTGTAGCTTTTTGCTCCTTTAATTTCTTCTCTGTATCTTTTTCATCGTTTTGAAGTGCATCTAACATGCGCTGGGCATCTTCCTGCGACATTTGCTTGTTTTGTTCTTTTTGCTTTTCCTTCTGATCCTTTTTATCGTTATCCTTATTTTTATCTTTGTCCTTATTTTGGTCTTTATTTTTGTCTTTGTTTTTTTTGTCGTTTTGCTTATCCTTTTGATTTTGCTGTTTCATTAATTTAAGCGCATAAGAAAGATTATATTTGGCATCCATGTCATCAGGCCTGTTTATTAAAGCTTTTTCATAGGCATCAACACTTTCTTTCAGTTTCCTGTCTTTTAAATAAGAATTACCCAGGTTATAGTATAATTTATTAAGTCTGTCTTTATCTTTTGCATTTTCCGAAAGAGTGGAAAATTGGTTTGCCGCATCAGGGTACTTACCTTGTTTATATAAAGAATTACCAATATTAAAACCTGCTTCAAACGATTTTGGATTTTTATCCATGGCCTTTCTATATGATATTTCTGATTCGGAATATTTCGAATTATCATATTGCCTGTTTCCTTCCCTTATAAATTTACGTTCTGACTGGGCAAAAACTGAAACTGAACTAAGGAAAATTAAAATAAAAATACATACTTTCATTGTAATTATCTTTTTATTATCTGAAACATATCCAATTTGGCAGACCATTTTGTTTTACGTTCCAATATCAATAATTCTAAAATAAACAATAATAACGAAACTCCTAATGGCCATTGAAACTGATTTTCAAATTCCGAATAAGTTTTTGATTCGATTTCAGTTTTACTCATTTTATTTATTTCTTTATAAATAGTATTCAATCCCAAATCGGAATTATTAGCCCTGATATATGCTCCTTTACCAACTGAAGCTATTTCCTGCAACAATTGCTCATCTAATTTACTTATTACAACCGAACCATTCTCATCTTTTATGAAATTATGCTGCGATCCTTCATCAATCGGAATAGGTGCACCTTCGGGCAAACCAACCCCGATTGTATGCACATGTATTCCATTTTCCTGGGCTGACTTAGAAGCAGCTATGGCATCATCTTCATGGTTTTCACCGTCAGTTATTACTATTATAGCCTTATCGGCCGTTGTATTTGGTGAGAAAGATTTAGCTGCCAGATTTATGGCTGAACCTATAGCTGTTCCCTGAACAGGAACAATTTTTGTACTTATGGTAGAAAGGAACATTTTTGCAGAAACATAGTCTGTTGTTATTGGCAACTGAATATATGCCTGGCCTGCAAATACAATTAAACCAATCCGGTTTTCTCCTAATTTGTCCACCAGTTTTGAAATTGCCTGTTTAGCCTTCTCAAGCCTGCATGGCTTAATATCTTCAGCCATCATGCTATTTGAAACATCAAGGGCAATAATAATTTCGCACCCCTTATGCTTTGTTTTTTGTAACTTGCTTCCAAATTCAGGGCCTGCCAAACCAAATAATAAAAATGCAAAAGCTGACAGAAAAACAATAAGTTTAAAAGACTGGCGAATACCAGATTGCTCCGGAATTAATTCCTGAATAATTTCTCTATCGCCAAAATCATTCAACAGCCTTTTTTTTCTTTTGTTTAGTAACCAGAATAACACTATTATGACTGGAATTAAACAATTCAGATATAAAATTTCTATATGTGCAAACTGAAACATCGGTTTTTAATTGATAATTGATAATTGAATATTGAATATTGTTTCTATCACTTCATCACTTCTTCACTTTTATCTTACGACTTACTACTCTTTTTACGGTATGGTCCTGAAAATAGTATATCTAAGTGCCAGCTCAATAAAAATAAACAACAATCCAATAGCGCCAAACCATAAATATTCATCTTTTCTTTTTGTATATTCTGTAACATTAATTTTCGATTTTTCAAGTTTATCAATTTCACCATAAATAGTTAGCAATTTTTTATTATTTGTAGCCCTGAAATATTTTCCGTTAGTTAATTCAGCGATTTTTGTAAGTACTGCTTCGTCGATTTCTACAGGCATATTCTGATATTGAATGCCAAATGGCGTTTGCACAGGATACGGGGCCGTCCCCTGAGTTCCGATACCAATAGTATAAACACGGATCCCAAAAGTTTTTGCAATTTCAGCTGCTGTAAGTGGTGCAATAGATCCCATATTGTTGACCCCATCCGTTAAGAGGATTATGACCTTTGTTTTGGAATCGCTGTCCTTTAACCTGTTCACAGCTGTTGCCAAACCTGACCCTATGGCTGTTCCATCATCTATCATGCCGCTTTTAACGTCCTTAAAAAGATTTATTAAAACAGCATGATCGGTAGTGAGAGGGCACTGTGTAAAACTTTCAGAACTGAATATCACAAGTCCGATACGGTCCATTGGCCTGCCTGGCAATAAAATTTATTGCAAGGTCTTTGGCCGCTTCAATACGGTTAGGGCTAAAATCCTGTGATAACATGCTACTTGATATATCAAGAGCTAAAATTATGTCAATTCCTTCGTTTGTTACATTTTTTAAATTATTGGAAGTTTGGGGACGGGCTAAAGCAATAATTATGAACACCAATGCAAGAATCCTTAAAATAAACACCATATGCCGCATAGTAACTTTCCAGGTATTTGCCAGTTTATTAAGACGTTCTGTTTCAGAAACCCTGATAAAAGGTTTTATGCTATTATGTGAAAAGACATACCATATTATAATGGGTATTAGCAATATTAACAGAAATAAGAAAACCGGATTGGCAAATGTTAATCTGACCATGGTGTTATTTATTGATTAGATTCTGTTTGTGGTTCATTTATTTGCGTTTCAGCTATAATTACCGGTTTGGTATTATTTACAAACTGGTAAGCATTTAAAAGGCCAATTTCATTTTCATCGGGCAATGGCTTTACTTTTGCAAATTTCACCAAATCAGCTGTAGAAAACATATTTCTTAGCAATTCAATGGAATCTTTTTCTTCAACTATAATATTATTCAATGCAATAATAATTTCGTCGCTTGTCATTTCAAGGGCATAAATTCCATAACGTTGTTCTATATACAACCTGATAATTTCAGTGAGTTTGGTGTAATACAATTTTTCCCTGCCATTTTGCCATAATTTTTCGGCCCTTAAATTATCCAATGCTTTAAGTGCATAAATATGTGGTGGTTCTGATTTTTTACCCGGAAAAAATAATCTGTTCTTTTTTCGCCCTGAAATATAATACCATACTAAAAAGATAATTATAATTATTCCTAATGCAGTTAAAAAGTAAGGCCATAATTCACCAAATGTTAAAGGAGCCTTTAAGGGATGTTTAATATCACGAAAATCCTTCGTTGTATCAACCGGCAAACTTTTAACCATAAGCTGAAGGATATCGGAATGTAAGGTATCTTTTATATTTCCTGAAACAAAGGGTACCGAAATTGAAGGTATTACATGAATACCACTATCAAAACTGGTAACAAGATAATCCTTTCTGATATGAAGGATTTCTCCTTTTTTAACTGAGTCGGCAGGAAATGATTTTATAACCTGAATTTTACCTGTAATTGTATCTTTATAAACAGGTAATTGTAATTTAGCTGTTTTAGGCAGATCGAACTCCAGCCTAAGCCTGACCTGATCGCCAATTAATATTGAAGAAGTATCAAATGCAGCTTTAATCGTAATAGTTTGAGATTTTAACATTATTGGTATAAAAATCAGAAAACTAAAACATACTGCGTTTATTACTATTTTTCTAATCATATAAATAAATTATCGTTGCTTAAACAGATTTATTAAAGGAATTACATAATCCTCGTCAGTTCGTATCATTACATTGTCAATGCCGCTTTTGGCAAATAATTCCCTGAGTGTTGCCTGACGTTCCTCCCACCATTGTGAATATTTTTTCCGTACTAAACGATCGGAAGTATCAATCCATGTAAAAGTACCCGTTTCAGCATCCTTAACCTTAACTAAACCCATGGAAAGCAACTCCGTTTCCCGGCGGTCAAAAATCCTCAGGCATACCACATCGTGTTTACGGTTAACTATTTTAAGGCTTTCTTCAAAATCAGGACTAATAAAATCGGATATTACAAAAGCAATGCTCCTTTTTTTAATCGCATTTGTAAGAAACCTTAATCCTTCAGCAACATTTGTAGTTTTGCTTTGAGGTTCAAATTCAATTAATTCACGGATTAACCGGAGTATATGTTGCCTGCCCTTTTTAGGCGGAATAAATTTCTCGACATGATCTGTAAATAGAATTGCACCGATTTTATCATTATTCTGAATGGCTGAAAATGCAATAATTGCTGACAACTCAGCTATCAGAGTCTTCTTAAGGCGCAAACTGGTACCAAAATCCCTGGAACCACTAACATCAATTACAAGCATTACAGTAAGTTCACGTTCCTCATCGAATACCTTAATAAATGGATGGTTAAACCTTGCAGTAACGTTCCAATCTATATTTCGGATGTCATCGCCATATTGGTATTCACGTACTTCACTAAAAGCCATTCCTCTGCCCTTAAAAGCACTATGATATTCCCCGGCAAAAATATGATTTGTTAATCCCCGGGTTTTGATTTCTATTTTCCTTACTTTTTTTAATAATTCGCTGGTTTCCAACTTTTTTGAAAATTGCAGGTTACTTTTTACATGTTATTAAACTAAAATACCATTCTTCGCGGCGAAGAGTAATAATATACTGAACTCCGCTAACAGTATAACTCCATTGATCCTTCCCTTCAGGTTTATATTTTTTCATATCTTCTTTTACCTGATCAAGCATAGAATAATCGCAAATGAGTTTAGTTGAAGTACATTCATCATTATCTGATAAAAAAACGAAAAGAGTTTGTTCGTTTAATTTATCAGTATATTTCAAATACTTATATGTATTATTAACAAAAGAATTATCAGCTGCAAAGTTTGGATAAAGAATTTTTATCTCCTTATCAATCTGTTGTATATTCATTCCAATAAGACTTTGAGACTTTAAAGGAAAAAATAAAAATAATCCTGTTAATAATAGCAGTATTTTATTCATCAGGGCACTTCAACAGTATTCAATATCTCTGTTATAATATCTATAGATGAAATATTTTCAGCTTCAGCTTCATAACTCAGGCCAATCCTGTGACGGAGCACGTCATGGCAAATAGCTCTCACATCTTCGGGAATAACATATCCGCGACGTTTAATAAATGCGTATGCTTTGGAGGCAATACTCATGCAAATGCTTGCCCTTGGCGATCCACCGTATAATATCATATTGGAGAGTTTAGACAGGTTATATTCCTGTGGATAACGTGTTGCAAATACTATATCGAGAATATACCGTTCTATTTTTTCATCCATATAAACGTCTTTTACTATTTCTCTTGCCTTTAAAATATCAGCAGGTTTTAGAATCCTGGAAACAGCCGGAAAGCTTTTTCCCATATTTTCCCTTATGATAAGGCGTTCCTCTTCTTTTTTAGGGTAATCGATTATTACTTTTAGCATAAAGCGGTCTACCTGAGCTTCAGGTAAAGGATAGGTACCTTCCTGTTCAATAGGGTTCTGTGTGGCAAGAACCATAAAAGGTATTTCAAGAGGGTAAGTGTGTGAACCAATAGTAACTTGTTTTTCCTGCATAGCTTCCAGCAAAGCACTCTGAACCTTAGCAGGAGAACGGTTTATTTCATCTGCCAGAATAAAATTGGCAAATATAGGCCCTTTTTTAACCAGGAAATCTTCATTTTTGATGCTGTAAATCATCGTACCAATTAAGTCAGCAGGCAGAAGGTCAGGAGTAAATTGAATACGGCTGTAACGAGCATCGATAGTATCGGCCAACGTTTTTATAGCCAATGTTTTAGCCAAACCAGGTACACCTTCCAATAAAATATGCCCATCAGACAATAAACCTATTAACAAGCTTTCAATTAAATGTTTCTGTCCAATGATAACTTTGCCCATTTCAAGGTTCAGCAAATCTACAAATGAACTTTCCTGTTGAATTCGTTCGTTTAATTCTTTAATGTTTAATGTTTCGTTCATGGTTGACATGAAATTTCGTTAAGTACTAAAAATAAGCTAATTTAGCCACGATGGCTTAAAATTAATTTGGAGGTTGAAATTAAGTATTTCAATTCGTATTACAAGTTAAAAAAAGTTAAAACCAAATTATAATATAAATTTATAAAGAATTGTATTACAGATATTTTATTCATTTAGCTTTTAACGGAACACATTATCATGGCTGGCAAATACAGCCAAATTCAATTACAGTGCAGGAAGTACTTGATAAAGCATTGTCAGTTGTAACAAATGAATCAATAATAACAACCGGCTGCGGAAGAACTGATTCAGGAGTGCATGCAAAAAATTTTTATGCCCACTTTGATAGCATGATTCCCGAATTACATAAATACCCCGGGATTATTTATCAAATAAATTGTATTTTGCCCAATGACATATCAGTATATTCTATTTATTCAGTTCCATCCACTGCCCATGCGAGATACGATGCTATATCAAGAACATATCTTTACATGATCGCTCATGTGAAAAATCCTTTCACCCTTGAGTTTTCAACATTTTATCCTAAAGCTTTGGATTTGGAAAAAATGAACAAAGCCTGTGAAAAATTAAAAGAATTTTCTGATTTTACAAGTTTTAGCCGGTTGCATAGTGATGCAAAAACAAATAATTGTAAAATATTTTTGGCAAAATGGGAAATTAATAACGAAGAGTTACATTTTACCATCACTGCCGATCGTTTTTTAAGAAATATGGTAAGGTCAATAGTTGGAAGTCTTATAGATGTTGGAAGAGAGAAAATTAGTCCGGTCGATTTCTGTGATATAATAATAAAGAAAGATCGCTCAGCTGCCGGAATATCTGTTCCTGCAAAAGGTCTGCACCTGATTGAAATAAAATATTCTGACAGTTTAAATATTCTGTCTTCTCAATTTTAACTCAATTAATTTATATATTTTGTAATTAATATTAATTTTACATTACTTTTATTTTATTAATTATTATCTACTAAGATTTTATTTTGCAAGCAATCATTAATACATTCAGATTAAGATCAATCAATAATAATGACAGTAATATATGAATGGGAGTAAATATTATTTAAGGATTAATCTAAAAATTATCCTGGTTATATTTTTAATCATAAATACAATATCAATACCTGATTCTTATTCTCAGGTCTCTATAACTCAAGCCCAATCAATTTTTATATATAATTTTACCAGGTTGATAGAATGGCCGGCTGATCGAAAATCGGGTGATTTTATTATTGGAGTATATGGGGCTGAAGAATTGTTAAATGATCTCAAAAGTTATACTTCAAATAAAAAAGTAGGGGGTCAGAGTATTAAAATTGAAAAAATAAATAACCCGGAAAATACAAGCGGTTTACATGTTATTTTTGTTGGTTTTGATAAATCAAGGGATATATCTAAAATTATTAAAATTGTAGGAGAAGGAAGTACGTTAATAATTTGTGAGAAAAACGGATCACTTGATCAGGGAGCTGATATCAATTTTGAAATTGTGGAAGATAAACTAAAGTACAGGTTTAGTGGACCAAATATTATAAAAGCAGGATTAAAATATAATAATAGCCTTGAATTAATGTCGTATCACTAATTAATAAATCTTAAATAATATAAATTATGTTTAATAAAATTAAATTATCCATAGGTGGTAAAATATTTATCGGATACGGAATATTAATATTTGCCATTTTGTTAAATGTTATTTTTTCGGTTATAACTACGGGCAGAAATGAAAGGCTTAATAATAAAGTATCAACTGTATATGTTCCGTGTCAGACCAATTTAAATGAATTATCAAATATTGTGGTTAATTCCAAAATGTTAATAAAAAACTGGGTGTTCATTGAAAAAAAGTCAGATACTCCGGATAAGTTAAAATTGATAGAATTACAAGACAAAGAATTTCCCTTAATAAAATCAAATCTTGAAACCAATTCTTCTTTAAATTTTGATGAATCAGAAAGAGCAACCTTTATAACTGTTATATCAGCCATTAAGGATACATTATTCCCTAAGGAAAAAGAAATTATGTCCAAACTAAAGGATTTTTCAAGTTATGATGATCCTTCGGTTATTTTCGATATCATACCACTTGTTGAAGAAGGTGGATCATTGATGATGACAACTGACAGGATTTTAGTAAAACTGAATGAACTTATTCAAAGTCAGACCAAGAAAGTAGATGAATCCAGAATGGATATGAATAATACTTTTGGAAGTTTTAAATCTCTTATTCTTGTAACAGGGCTTATTTTAATAATTCTTGCCATTGCATCAGCTTTTTTCAATATAATTTCAATAGTGAGACCGTTACGTAAAGGAGTTGAATTTGCCAAAGCTATAGGTAGCGGTGAATTAATGACGACAGTAGATATTAATCAAACTGACGAAATTGGGCAATTAGCTGACTCTTTGAGAGATATGGTTGATAAATTACGAAATATTATATCTAAAATATTTAACGGAGCTGAACAGATAGGTATAACAGGACAAGAATTGAATAACCAGTCTATAAGCCTGTCCAGAGGATCATCTGACCAGGCTTCATCTACAGAAGAGGTATCTTCTTCTATGGAACAAATGGTATCAAATATTCAACAAAATGCCGAGAATGCCAAACAGACTGAAAAAATTGCTCTCACTGCTTCACATGGTATTTCTAAAGTTCGTGATGCATCTATTGAAAGTGTAAAATCAATCAATGCAATTGCTGAGAAAATATCGATTGTTAATGATATAGCATTCCAAACCAATATTTTAGCTCTTAATGCAGCTGTTGAAGCAGCCAGGGCAGGTGAACATGGACGAGGTTTTGCTGTGGTTGCAGCTGAAGTACGTAAACTAGCGGAACTTAGTAAAACTGCAGCAGATGAGATACAGGTTTTAGCCAGTAACAGTGTCCAGACAACACAGGAAGCAGGTAATCTGCTTATTGAATTGGCCCCTGAGATTGAGCGCACTGCAAAACTTGTGCAGGATATTACTGCAGCAAGTGTTGAACAGAACGCAGGTGTTGACCAAATTAACAGCTCCATACAGCAATTGAATACTATTACTCAACAAAATGCTGTTGCCGCGGATGAAGTTTCAAAAAATGCAAAAGCACTTGAGAATTATGCTATTGAATTACATGATTATGTTTCTTTTTTCAAAATCGAAAATAAAAAAATATTATCCGAAAAACCTAAATCTGCATTTATTCAAAATCCACAAAAACAGCAATCTCCTCCTAAAGTCGCTCAGCCTAAGCCACAGGAAGTAAAAGAAACCCCGGCTTCAAAAATTATACAATCACCAAACAAAATAGTGGGTACTCCACGTGTAAAAACAAAGGATAAAGGAATACATTTAAATATGTTTGGGGAGGAATCTAAAGATTCTGATTACGAACAATTCTAAAATAGTGCATAGTGCTTAGTGCATAGTGCTTAGTTAATATTTATGTAATACAATAAATCTTATCCTATTAACTCGCTAATTCTATGTATTGAGGACTAAGCACTAAGCACTAAGCACTAAATTCAAGCGTTCCAGATTTTCCATGATTCTTCAGCCTGTGCAATGAGCATATTGAGGCCATTTATTATAATTGCCCCTTTGGATTTACCTTTACGTAAAAATATAGTTTCAGCAGGATTATAAATCAGATCGAATAATATTTGATTTTTATAAATACCTTCATAAGGTATGCCGGGAAATTCATCAACATTTGGAAACATACCTAACGGCGTAGTATTTACAATTATCTGAAAATCATTTAAATCGTCCGGAATTAATTCATCATATTTTTTAAAAACCTTCTCTGAATTTGTACGTGATACATATTTACAATGAATGCCTAAATTTTTTAAGGTATACACAACAGCCCTTGAAGAGCCTCCTGTACCTAATACCAACGCATTCTTATGTTCACTGTTAAGATATGGTTCAATTGCAGTTTTAAATCCATAAATATCTGTATTGTAACCCCTAAGAATTGTATTTCCCCGATCATTTTTAAATATTTTTACCGTATTTACTGCATTTACTTTCATTGCAGTACGGTCAAGTTCGTCGAGGTAAGGAATAATTTTTTGTTTATATGGTATTGTGACATTAAGTCCTGTTAATTTAGGATTA
Source organism: uncultured Bacteroidota bacterium (assembly GCA_963846585.1). Taxonomy (GTDB): domain Bacteria; phylum Bacteroidota; class Bacteroidia; order Bacteroidales; family JAAUTT01; genus JAAUTT01. Next base: position 74,624 of record CAWJWO010000015.1, on the reverse strand, counting down.
CCTTTTATAATCTCAGGTAACCTTTCGATTGAATCAATAGAAAAATTGATATAAGTTGTGTCCTGTATATTTTCTTTAACAAATTTCTGAGTGAAGTAACCCGAAGAGAAAGAATGTGACAGAGGATATCCAATTAACCCAAACAGTCTCATATTAAGAGATATTTTTAACTATGTATTTATTTATAACCTTCATTATAGAATAATTTTTTATACTATCAGGATAAAACTCATATAATTCTGCAATACAATTTACATCTAACAACAAAGCTTTTTCCAGAAACGTAATACCTGCGGCAATTTTACGGGATAAAAATAAATATGATGCCATACGAAGGTTAAGATAAGCATTATTAAAATTAAAGCCCAATCCATTTTGCAATACTTCAATAGCCTTATTTAATTTACCGGAATTCAGCAATATTTCAGAATAGTTAAGCCATGCATCAAAATCAGCAGGGTCAAGTTGTGTTACCTGTTTAAAATACTTAAGGCTAAGCTCTGAATCATTTTGACGCATGTATATTAAGCCAAGGGCAAATAAATACTCAGTACAATTTACATTATGGCTTAGTGCCCTTTTTATGTTCTGAATGCTTTCATTATATAAATCCTGGTGCATTTTAACAATACCGGTTCCAAACCAGGCATCTGCACAATCAGGATCATATGATATAGCTGTTTGAAAATAATATATAGCTTCTTCATAACGGTGAAGTTTTTCGTAACATTCACCAATATAACAATGAGTCATGACATGGTTTTCTTCAAGTTTAAGAAATTCCATATAACACTCTATTGCTTCGTTATATCGTTCCAACTCTGATAAAATATTGGCCTTATTGTAGTATGCCGAACCATAATTCTCATTTACAACAATCGCAAAATCAAAGGCTATGATAGCTTTATCGTATTGTTGAACAGAATTATACACGATTCCAAGGTTGAACCAGGCATTATCAGAATATGGGTCTTCATCAAGATATTTTTCGTAATAATATATGCTTTTATCGTAATTATTTATTTTGTCATAGCAATATGCAAGATCGTATAGAATTGCAACATTATTATGATTAATTTCATAAGATTCAAGAAAATATTCAATAGCTGTATTAAATTGAGCTCTATCCTCAAAGGAAATTCCAATATTGCACAAAACTTCGCTTTTATTTTCGGAAGTTAAAGCAACTGCTTTATCAAAATGTATTTTAGCTTCAGTTACATTTCCCAAAATATTATATGCCGTACCTTTTAAAATATAAACTTCATAATTGGATTGTTCCAATTTTTCTATATTATTTAAAAGGTTAATAGATTCGGAAACCTTGCCTTTGTCTATTAATAGATGGGCAATCTTTAATTGAATTAAAGTCGAAGAAGGATGCAAACGAAACCCATATTCAGCGGCTGCAATTGCTTTGCCAAAGTTATTAATGTCTATATAATAATTTATTATTTCTTCAAATTCATGAACATCAAAAAAATACATAGTTTTACGCTTAACCATATCTTCGTAACGACGAATTGCCTCGATAACATCATCGTCTTCGTATAACCAGTCTCTTTCTTCGCCCATTTTCTGATTAAGTTATTGGCGTAAAAGTACTAATTATATTCAATTCATATAAAAGGGTTAAAAACGAATTTACTAACAACCATAACAATTTATCAACCAGTACCAATAAAATAATTAGTAATTAGTAATTTGTAATCAGTAATTAGTAATTAATTTGATTCGTTAAGATATTTGTAAAAATCAATAACTTTATTCTTTTTAAATTACTGGATGAATATAAATACAAATAAGCCTGACTCAATTTTTTTGAAGCACATAAAACCTTGGATACTAGCTGCCCGTCTGCGCACATTACCACTTGGAGCTTCTAATATTATTCTTGGAAGTTTACTTGCATTTAAACAAGGGTCATTTAATAGATATGTGTTTATAATGGGTTTATTAACTGCACTTTTATTACAGGTGTTATCTAATTTCGCCAACGACTACGGCGATTTTAAAAATGGTACCGATAAAAAAAGGAACAGTACTTTGGAACGTGCGTTACAATCAGGTCAAATTTCCCCGAATAAAATGAAGCTGGTTATAATTATTTTATCAGGTATTACACTAATATCAGGAATATCTTTAATTTACGTTGGATCCAAAAATATGGGGATCGCAGGTAGCATTGTTTTTATAATTATAGGATTGTTGTGCATTTTTGCAGCTATTAAATATACTATTGGCAAAAAGCCATATGGTTACATTGGCTTAGGAGATATAGCAGTATTTTTATTCTTTGGAGTTATTGGAGTATGTGGCATATATTATCTTCATGCCCATGAATTGCATACAGCTATTGTTTTATCGGCAGCATCGCTTGGCTTGTTTAGCACCGGAGTACTAAATATTAATAATATACGTGATTTTGAATCGGATCGTGAATCAGGTAAAAACACCCTCGTTGTGAGATTAGGATTATACAGGGCCAAAATTTACCATACCATTCTTATAGTATCAGCTATAGTTCTTGGAATTATTGCAACAACCATTGATTATCATAATAATACACAATTTTTATATATCCTTACTTTTCCCTTTTTTTTGATTAATATTTATAAGGTTCATAAATCAAAATCTGCAGCCTCACTGGACAAAGAACTTAAATTCCTTGCCCTGACGACATTTATGTATTCTGTTATGTTCAGCATATAAATTAAATATTGAAATGCTAAAGGCAACATACCTTAAATACAATTTTCATTTTATTAATCCCGGATTAACTTCCAGAGGAGTAATGCATGATCGTACATCATGGTTTTTAATCGTATATGATATAACCTATCCAACAGTTAAAGGTATTGGTGAATGTGCACCTATAAATGGGCTTAGCCGTGATTCAGGTGCTGATATGGAAAATATTCTTGAATGGATTTGTACAAATATTAACAAGGAAGATTTGCTCTTGCAACCTGATTTGTGGAATTATCCTTCTGTAATGTTTGGAACAGAAACAGCCATGCTGGACCTTAAACAGGGAGGAATACGATTACTATTCAACAATTCTTTTTATCACAAACATAACGGTATATCCATTAATGGCCTTATTTGGATGGGAAGTATTAAAGCCATGCTCGAAGCTGTTGAAAATAAAATAAAAGCCGGTTATCAATGCTTAAAAATAAAAATTAGCTCAATAAATATTGACAATGAATTAAATATGATAAGGGAAGTTCGTAAATTATACGGATGGGATATTGAAATAAGGGTAGATGCAAACGGAGCTTTTACTTATGAATCAAGTATTCCTGTTTTAAATAAATTGGCTGAACTTAACGTCCATTCAATTGAGCAACCACTCCCTTCTTCGGAATACGAATCAACTGCCAGGCTTTGTAAATTTTCACCGGTGCCTGTAGCTCTTGATGAAGACATTGTGCATTGGCCACACAGAAACGAAAAAATTAAATTGCTCGATATAATCAAACCTCAGTATATAGTGTTAAAACCAGGATTAACCGGTGGTTTTGCTGAAACAAAACAATGGATAGATATTGCTGAATCCATTGGTATTGGTTGGTGGATTACTTCAGCACTTGAATCAAATATTGGTTTAAATGCTATTGCCCAGTTTTCTAACCAATGGGAACATTCAAGTGTTCAGGGATTAGGTACCGGAGAATTATTCAGCAATAATATTAATTCTCCGCTTTATGTTTCAAATGGTTTATTATTTTATGATCCCATTAAAAGTTGGGATTTACAAATCCTGAAAATATGATCTGGCATCCTGAATCAAAAATTTTTTTTAATGATTCGATAATTAATTATTCAAATGTTCATGAAATTATTAACAATAATAAATTAAATGAACCCTGGGTTAGAGAAATATTCAATTTTTTAAAAAAATTTTTAAATAATTCTAAAACAATTGAAATTGAATCATCCGGTTCTACAGGGGAAAGTAAAAAACTTACTATCGATAAAGTTAAAATGGTTTATTCTGCAAATTCTTCCGGGGCATATTTCGGGCTTAATCCGGGTGATTTTGCTTTATTGCCTTTATCTCTCACTTATATTGCCGGTAAAATGATGCTTGTAAGAGCTATAATTCTTGGATTATCGTTACGTATTGTGAAACCTTCATCTAATCCGTTCCTTGACAATAATGTAATAGAAAATTATGATTTTGCTTCTTTTGTGCCTCTGCAATTGACCTCAATTCTTAACAATGAACTAACTAAACATCAACCTGAACAGATAAATCAAATTATTGTTGGCGGTACAAGCATTGATTCCGGGCTACTTGGGAAAATAAGAAAAATGAAAAATCAGGTTTTTGAGACATTTGGTATGACTGAGACATTAACTCATGTAGCTGTTCGCAGATTGAATCTTACTGAAACTACCAACTCTCCTTTCAGGGCATTGCCAGGAATTAAATTTTCGGTGGATAATCGCAACTGTCTTGTTATAAAATCTAAAGAACTGCTGGATTCTGATCTTATCACAAACGATGTGGTAAATCTTATTAATGATGAAACTTTTTATTGGAATGGCAGAATTGATAATGTTATTAACACCGGTGGTATAAAAATATTCCCGGAGATCCTGGAAAGACAATTGGAACCTTTTATAACGGATAATTTTTGTATATCTTCGTTACCGCACGAAACTCTCGGAAGACAAATTATCCTGATAATTGAACAAACAAATCAGCATTCATTATATGATTTGGTTTGGAATAAAATTTTCGAAGTTTTGCCAAAATACAGCAGGCCAAAAAAAATTTATTTTATTCAGGAATTTTCCAGGAATAAACATGGCAAAATTGTTAGAAAACAAATAGTTGATTATATAATATCAAATAATATAAAGCCATATAAAACATTATAGCTAATGTAATGGTTTTAAATAATATCAGTAAGAAATAAATAATGGATAAAACAGAACTTGACAAATTAAATGAAAGGGTGAAAGGTACCCTTATAGAATCATTGGGGATTACATTTACGGAAGCTAATATCAATTTTGTATGTGGTGAGATGCCGGTTGATGAACGAACCATTCAGCCTTTCGGGATATTGCATGGAGGTGCATTTATGGCCCTTGCAGAGACTCTTGGCAGCGCAGGTTCAGTTATTGGACTGGACTTAAATAAATATCAGGTATTTGGAATTGAGATGAAAGGGAATTATATCAAAAGTATAAGTTCGGGAAAGGTTTATGGAAAAGCAATCCCAATTCATAAAGGCAAAAGTACACAACTTTGGAATATTGATATGACAGATATAAATGGAAATTTACTTGCTACATGCAGAATTACCAATTTAATAGTGGAAAAAAAATAGAATGAGCTTACTTAATGAAATATACAGGTTGTGTTGTGAAAAAAATTTCCCTTTTGCAGCATTTAAATATCCCGGAGAGAATGATTATCAATATTTAATCCAATTGTCAAACCTTATTGCAATTAAAGAAGATGAAGACATCACTTCCTTAAAAGGATTTGCATTTGTTCCTTTCAGTAATCAAAATAATTGCCCTTCAATTATTATTAAACCGGATATAATAAAAACTAAAAGAATTTCAGATAAAAATGTTGTCAGGCAACTTATTGATTCAAAAGATCTGCTACCGGAAAAATATCCTGTTAACGATATGCATATAGCAAGCAAAGAAGAATACACAAATAATGTTGCTGAAATAGCTAATAAAATAATTAAAGGTGCATTTAAGAAGGCTATATTAAGCAGAATAATTGTTGAAAAAAGACCAAATTCAGTTAGTGACACTGAATTATTTCTTAAAATGTGCCAACGGAATAATTCTTCATTTATTTCATTAATTCACATACCCGGTTATGCTTCATGGATAGGTACTACTCCCGAATTGCTGTTTAGCCACAGGAAAAGGTTTATTACTCTTGTATCTCTGGCAGGAACTCAATCAAAATCAAAATTTAATTTATCAGAAATTGAGTGGGATGAGAAAAACAGGTTAGAACAGAAAATCGTAACCGATTACATTACAGAGCTATTTTGTGAATTTAATATTGACAAATATCAGCAAAAAGGGCCTGAAACAGTACAGGCCGGTGATATAGTACATCTTAAAACTATTTTTACTGTTGATGGAAACAAATTAAACGGACATACCGGTGAATTTATAAAAAGGCTCCATCCTACCCCGGCGGTTTGGGGACAACCAAAAACTGATGCTCTTAATATTATTGCACAATTAGAAAAATATAATCGGGAATATTATGCAGGTTATCTGGGCCCTGTGAATTTATTCGGACGAACTGAATTATATGTAAACCTTCGTACCATGAAAACAGATGGCGATAATTTTATAATTTATGTTGGAAGTGGTATCACTGCAGGTTCCGATGCTCAAAAAGAATGGGATGAGACATGTCTGAAGGCCGGAACATTGCTTTCCGTCATACATAATAAGTGATGAGGTGAAAAAGGACATAAGACGTGGGACGTGAGACGTGAAGATATGGAACCTGCACCCTCCGAGTAAGCTCAGGGCAAGAGTACCTGCAACTTGCAACATATAAACCTTATAAACCTTATAAACCTATTTTAAAATTATTATATTTTATTGCATGAAACGCCAATGGCTGTCAAACTTAGCTGATTTTCTTAATGATAATAATATTATTCATATTGTAACATCTCCGGGATCGCGCAATGCCCCATTATTGCTTCATCTGGCAAATCATAAGGCTTTAAAGTTATATAGCCACGTTGATGAACGATCAGCAGGTTACATTGCTTTAGGAATGGCTCAATATCTTCAGTCAACAGTAGCCTTGGTGTGTACTAGCGGTTCTGCTATACTAAATTACGGCCCGGCATTAGCAGAAGCTTATTATCAGCATATTCCAATATTAGTATTATCAGCTGACCGTTCTCCTGAATGGATTGATCAGTCCGATGGACAAAGTATCCGTCAAAATAATGTTTTTCATTCTTATATTAGGAAATCGTTTATTTTGCCAGTTGAAATAAATCATCCTGACGATGAATGGTTTATATGGCGATCGTTATCAGAAGCTATCCATTATACCAAATACCCTGTTTCCGGACCTGTTCATGTGAATATACCATTTCGTGAACCACTTTATGAAATGGAACCATATACAGGCAATAAACCCAAAACTGTAAATGTTTTATCATCTCTAAGGACATTGGATAATAACGGATGGAAAGAACTTAATCTGGTTTTTCGACAAAAAAAACGGATAATGATAATTGCCGGATTAAATTATCCTGATAAGCTGACTGCAAAATTGATGTGTTCTTTAGCAAGGGTTAATAATATAATAGTACTTGCGGATATAAATTCAAACCTATATTCCGAATCATTCATAAGAGCTTCAGATGATATTATTACAGCAATATCTGAAAACGGACAGGAGGATTATTATCCGGATGTATTGATTACTTTCGGAGGGACAATCATTTCAAAAATATTAAAGAACTGGATCCGTAAGCATCCTCCATACGAACATTGGCATGTAAATATTGCCTTTGAAGCACCCGATACATTTCAATGCCTGACTAAAATTATTGTATCAGACATAAACCTGTTTTTAAAAGGATTAATTCTTCGATTGCAGGAAGTTGATTCTGACTTTTCAAAAAAATGGCATGATATTCTGGAAAAAATAAATAAAAGAAGAAACAGTTATCTTGAAATTTCGCAATTTTCAGATTTTAAAGCATGCTGGACTATAAGTAAATACCTTCCTAATAATTCGTTACTTCATTTGGCTAACAGTATGCCGGTAAGATATGCCCATTTTGTCGATTGGCCTTCAAAAATAAAAATATTTTCTAATCGCGGAGTTAATGGCATTGAAGGTTGTATCTCAACAGCAGTTGGCTCTGCAATTCATTTTAAGGGATTCACTACTTTAATTACCGGTGATTTGGCTATGCTTTACGATTCAAATGCGCTATGGAATACAAATTTCCCCTGCAATTTAAAAATTATTGTACTAAATAACGGAGGTGGGGGAATTTTCAGAATTATCGACGGACCCGATAAATATAAAACTCAAAGGGACTTTTTTGAGACTCCTCATAATTATAATATGGAATATTTATCAAAAATGTATAATTTATCCTATATAGGAACCAGAAATGAAAAGGAACTATCGGAGGCTTTAAACATGATATACTGTGACATGGATAAACCATGTATTTTAGAGATATTTACAGAACAGGATATTAATGCTGAAGTATACCATAATTATTTTAAATATATTATAAATAGTTGTTAGTTGTTAGTTATGCGAATTAAGGGTTAAATTATGAAATTAGGTTTACCACAAAGGTACACTAAGTCAATCACTAAGGTACACAAAGGATATATAATAATATACTTGATTTCATCATTCAAAAGAATTTGTTCCTTTGCGTTACTTTGTGTAAACCTTTGTGATCTTTGTGGTTTATATTTTTCAACTCTTAATTCGCATTAGTTGTTAGGATATTTTACAACCTTTACAACCTATCCAGATAATAATAAATAATTAAAGTATATAGACATGACGAGAAATTGGACAAAAATTAAAGATTTTGAAGAAATAAAGTTTGAGTTTTTTGAAGGCATAGGGAAAATTACCATTAACCGTCCAAGATACCGAAATGCATTTACCCCTAAAACAGTGGCTGAAATGATCGAAGCCATGCATATGATCAAAGAACAACAGGATATTTATGTAGTTATTTTAACCGGTGAAGGTGATAAAGCGTTTTGTTCAGGCGGAGATCAAAATTACAAAACTATAGGCGGATATAAGGATACTGAAGGTGTACCCAGATTAAATGTACTTGATTTGCAAAAAATGATCCGTTCACTGCCTAAACCTGTTATAGCTATGGTAAATGGTTATGCTATAGGTGGTGGTAATGTTTTACATGTGGTTTGCGATTTATCAATAGCATCAGATAACGCGGTATTTGGGCAAACAGGGCCCAGGGTAGGCAGTTTTGATGCCGGATTTGGATCGTCTTACCTTGCCCGGATAGTAGGCCAGAAAAAAGCACGTGAAATATGGTTCCTTTGCAGAAAGTACAGTGCCTTAGAAGCCATTAATATGGGGTTGGTAAATAAGGTTGTACCAATAGATGAACTTGAAGATGAAACGGTGAAATGGTGTAAAGAAATTATGCAGCATAGCCCGCTTGCCTTACGAATGATAAAGGCCGGACTGAATGCAGAACTTGATGGACAATCAGGTATACAGGAATTAGCAGGGAATGCAACTCTCTTATATTATCTTACTGCGGAAGCACAGGAAGGAAGAAATGCCTTTCTTGAAAAAAGACCACCCGATTTCTCTAAATTTCCGAAATTCCCTTAATTAAAATTCTAATTACGTCGATATATTATTAATGATCATCTATATATTATTTCATTTAATATGTTTTTTGAGCACTACTTAAAAATATCAGTTACCTTCGAAACGTTTTGTTTAATATAAATTCAATAATTACCATATGAAAAAAATAGTTTTTTCTTTAATTTTTATTCTGCCAGCATTGTCCGTTTTTTCTCAAGACTTTGAACCAATATTTACAATGGGGATTAATTCGGGAATAGATTACAATATAAATGCATACCAAATTCCGATAAATAGCCGGTTCGGCTACCAATATTTTGGAAAGCCACTTCAATATAACATAGGATTGGATTTTGGAGTAGCTGTTACTAATAAATTTCGTCCTAGAATTGAACTCCGTTTTCAGAACCAACAATACGGGGTAAACTGGAATCTGACAAATTCGCAAGGAAATATAATTTATCCTGTTGATATGATTCAAAGCATACAGAATATTAATTATTGGGACATCAATATTTATTTGGATTATCTTTTAACCAAATGGAAAAAATTAGATATTTATGCTTCACCCGGACTTAAATATGAATTTGAAACAAGTGATTTTCTGTATACATCTTTGAATGATGGTCTGCCAACTTCAAGTAACCAGAGCATTCTTTTTCCGTCATTCCCAAGACAAATTGCAGCTGCAGCCGTTTCTATGATTTTTAAATATAATTTTACCAAACATTTTGGAATGACACTTACACCTGAATACACATTATTCTTTAGAAATTATACCAGCAGTAACTCGCAGCTTTACCAAAGGTTAAACTTAAATGCAGGGTTTGAATTCAGGTTCAATTAGTTATAAGTGCATAGTGCATAGTGCATGGTGCATAGTATATTATTTACTTACTTAATCGCTGAATTTACAATAATAAAGGTGATGGCTAAATACAAGTTATCACCTTTCTTATTTTAATAACTAAATTTTATATGGGTATCTCTAAAAACCTCAAATTATAGGCCGGCAAAAATTTTAAACCGGAGTTTACTTACAGTAAATGAGGATTTAAAATTTGAAGCCCAACAAAAAAGTTGAGGTTTTTAGAGATGCCCGTAAATTTCTTTTTTAGCGGATAGAAGTGTATTCCTAAGCAGCATAACCCTGGTCATTAAACCCACACCCCCGGGTACAGGAGTTATAAAACTGCATTTTGGGGCTACTTCATTGAATTTTACATCACCTACCAGCTTAAAACCTGTATTTGATGTTTCTGATTTTATCCATGTAGTGCCAACGTCTATAACTACAGCTCCCTCTTTGACCATACCTTCAGTAACAAATTCAGGACTGCCTAAAGCTGCTATCAGGATGTCGGCTTCAAGGCATATTTCACCTAAATTCCTTGTGCGGCTATGGCAAGCTGTTACTGTGGCGTTGCCATAATCTGCTTTTTGAAACAACAAGTTAATTAATGGTTTCCCGACTATATTGCTCCTGCCAATTACTACCACCCTTTTACCGGAAGTTTTGATGCCATATCGGCGAAATAATTCTAATATACCAGCAGGTGTGGCAGATATATATGATGGTAACCCTATAACCATTCGGCCAACATTTACCGGATGAAACCCGTCAACATCCTTTTTAGGGTCAATTGTTTCAATGATTTTATTTTCGGAAATATGTTCAGGAACAGGTAACTGAACTATTAAACCGTCAATATCGGTATTTTCGTTTACTTTAATTATTTCATTTATCAATGTTTCTTCCCTTATTGAATCATTGAACCTGATTAATGTCGATTTAATGCCAACTTGTTCACAATCCCTGATCTTATGTGAAACGTAAGTATCGCTTGCACCATCGTTACCAACGAGTATTGCAGCAAGGTGAGGAACTTTTCCGCCATTTTGAATAATTTTTTTAACTTCATCGGCTATCTCCTCTTTAATTTGTCCCGAAATTAATTTTCCATCAATAATCACCATAGGTTGGTTTATTCGTTTATGCGTTTATGCGTTTATTACTAATGTAGATTTATATAAACATATAAACAATTTGTAAGTATGGACTATGCACTATGCACTATGCACTAATTTACCGTGCTTTCATATTTTGCATCATTTGGGACATATTTTTCCCGGACGACATCATCTTCATCATTTTCCTTGTTTCATCGAATTGTTTAATTAAACGATTCACTGCCTGGATATCGGTACCTGAGCCCAAAGCAATTCGTTTCCTGCGACTCCCGTTTAGAAGGAAAGGTTCATTACGTTCAGCCGGGGTCATCGACCTGATTATGGCTTCAATACCTTTAAAAGCATCATCATCGATATCCAGATTTTTCATTGCTTTTCCCATCCCGGGTATCATGCCGGCCAAATCCTTCAAATTGCCCATTTTTTTAATTTGTTGTATCTGGTTTAGAAAATCGTCAAAATTAAACTTATCCTTGGCAATTTTTTTTTGCAGTTTACGGGCTTCCTCAACATTATATTGTTCCTGGGCTTTCTCTACCAGTGATACAATATCACCCATACCAAGTATTCTATCTGCCATACGGTCAGGATGAAACACATCCAGTGCTTCCATTTTTTCGCCGGTGCTGACAAATTTGATAGGTTTATCAACTACTGCCCTGACAGACAATGCTGCACCACCACGTGTATCTCCATCCAGCTTGGTAAGAACAACACCATCAAAATTTAACCTTTCATTAAATTCCCTGGCAGTATTTACTGCATCCTGCCCTGTCATAGAATCAACCACAAAAAGAATCTCCTGTGGTTTTACAGCGCTCTTGATACCGGCAATTTCATTCATCATCTCCATGTCAATAGCCAAACGCCCTGCAGTATCAATAATAACCGTATTATATCCCCGTAATTTTGCGAAATTGATTGCTTCCCTGGCAATTTTGACAGGATCCTGATTTCCCTCATCAGTATAAACAGGAACATCTGCTTGACCGGCCAATATTTTTAATTGATCGATTGCCGCCGGCCTGTATACATCACATGCTGTTAAGAGTACACTTCTGCCGCGCTTATTTTTTAAAAAGCTTGCCAGCTTACCGGAGAATGTAGTTTTACCCGAACCTTGCAATCCGGCTATTAGAATTACAGAAGGATTGCCGCTCAGATTTATTTCCTGTGATTCACCTCCCATTAGTTCAGTCAGTTCATCATGGACAATTTTTATCATCATTTCACCAGGCTTAACTGCAGTAAGGACATTTGCACCTAAAGCCTTTTGTTTTACCGTATCGGTGAATGTTTTGGCTATCTTATAATTAACATCCGCATCGAGTAATGCTTTCCTGACATCTTTTAATGTTTCGGCAACATTAATTTCAGTAATCCTGCCATGGCCTTTCAGGATTTTAAACGCTCTGTCGAGCTTATCACTTAGATTTTCAAACATATTACAATATTTTTTGGATCACAAATATAAGGAAAACCAAACTATTTTGTATAAGATATTGTAGAAGTGATGAAGTGATGAAGTAAAGCTGGGATTTAAAATTAAAAAAATTGTATTTTTATTATAATTATTTTATAATGTGCATTAATGTTTAACTTATGATATTAGCTTTACCACAAAGGTACTCAAAGGATAATTCAAAAAAATACCTGATTTCAATTTGTTCCTTCGAGTTACTTTGTGTAAACCTTTGTGGTCTTTGTGGTTTAAATTTTTATATTTTTAATTCATATTAAATATTAAGTTACTTTAAGAAAACTCAGTAATAAAATGACAATGGAGAATATTGAAAAAACTATCCATATAATTACTTTAAACATTCCTGACCCACCTGACTATGGGGGTATGATTGATACTTATTACAGGATAAAAGAACTTAATTCCCTGGGTATAAAAATTCACCTGCATTGTTATGTTTATGACAGAATGCCATCCAGTAACCTGCTTTCTTTGTGCGAAAGTGTTCATTATTATTCCCGTAAAACTAACGACTTGAAAGCGCTGTTATCTTTTAAGCCATATATTGTGTACAGCCGTAATTCGGGCATTTTATTACAAAGAATCCTTCAGGATAAATCCCCCGTACTGTTTGATGGGATACATACCACTTTCCATATTAAAAACCCCGGATTAATTGATAGAATTAAAGCAGTACGTGTTCATAATATTGAACATAGTTATTACCTGACACTTTTTAAATGTGAAACCAATATTTTAAAAAAAATATTTTTCTTTTTTGAGGCACTTAAATTAAATTATTATGAAAAGATTTTACTAAAAGCAAATATCAATTTCACAATTTCGCCCGGAGATCAATCTTATTTTCAATTAAAATATAAAAATGCCGTTTATATTCCTCCATTTCATCCATTTAACAAAGTAGTTGCTCCAACTGGTAAAGGAACATTTATTTTATTTCATGCAGATTTATCAGTTAGTGAAAATGTTATATCTTGTTTCTGGCTTATCCGGAATGTATTCTCAAAAACAAGATACTCTTGTATAATAGCTGGCAAGAACCCTCCAGGTAATTTGCAAAAACTCGCCCAAACTTATTCTAATATTATTGTTGCTGTTAATCCAACAAATGAACAAATGAGTAATTATATCCGTGATGCACATATTCATGTACTTATTGCATTAAAAAATAACGGATTAAAACTAAAACTTTTGATTTCACTATTTTCAGGAAGGTTCTGCCTGGTTAATCCTGCAATTGTTGAAGATACAATTTTGGATAAGGTCTGCCATATTGCTAACACTTCCGAAAATTTTTTGACTATGATTGATTACCTTATGAATGAAGATTTTACACAAGAAATGATTGAAGAGAGGGAAGCCATTTTAAATACTGAATATAATAATCACACTAATGCGTTAAAATTAGTATCCACAATGGGGATATAGTTGTTAGTTGTTAGTTGTTAGTTGTTAGTTGTTAGTTGTTAGTTGTTAGTTGAAGGTTGCAGTGGCCAGTAACTAGGGACTAGGGGCTAGTGTGAACAGCTTATAATATACCATTACATTTGACTTTAATACAGATAATAATTAATAAAATTTATTTGTTTATAATATATTATTTAAACGCATAAACTTATAAACCTTATAAACATGATAAACATGATTAATTCAATTACACATTTTCAAATCAGCACATTTTCAAATTTTCAAATTATCTAAGATGAACGAGCTTGAATATATCCACTTCAATAACCGTGATGAGTTCAGGAACTGGCTGCAAAAATTTCATGATAAAAGCCCTGGGATATGGATGATTTATTACAGGAAACATACAGGTAAAGAATCAATACTATACATTGAAGCTCTTGAAGAGGCATTATGTTATGGCTGGGTTGACAGTATTATTAAAAAAACTGACGAAGACAAATACGTAAGAAAATTTACTCCCAGAAAAAATTTCACAAATTGGTCAGATTTCAATAAAAATAAAGTTTTTGAGTTAATTGAAAAAGGTAAAATGACTCCGGCGGGCCTTGAAAAAATTGACGCCACTATATTATCTTCTATTTTGGCTAAAGAAAATTTTCAAACCGGCAATAAAAAAGTTAAAGAATTCGACATACCTGATTTTATAATTGAGGAGTTTAGGTTAAATGAGCCTGCTCTCAGAAATTTCAATAACCTTGCCCCGAGCCATAAAAGAGAATATATTTTCTGGATAACAAATGCCAAAAGGCAGGAAACTATTGCAGGAAGAATCAGGGAATCTGTTAAACTACTAATTGAAAATAAAAAACTCGGGTTAAAATAGTGATGACAAATTACAAATGATTAAAGACTAATGTTAAATGTTGCAATTAACATTTAGTTTATTGACAGAATTTTTTTTTAATAAAAATAAATACTAACAATAATAAAATACTAACACAGCATAACCTTGCAAAAATCTCTCCATAATGGGCATAAATGGTTTTTACAACAAGTACTGGCTTGATATTGATAATTTTGAAATAACTTTAGCTTTAGAATATAATCTGACTCCACAAGCAAAACGTGAAGTAAAAAAAATAATTTATGAACACTTTGATTATATCATTTCTGAGTGGTATAAATTTTTTAAAAAGGATAATTAATGGAAAAGGCATATAATGTAACAGATATTAAATTTGAGGGAGATTATTTGTTTTTTACAATAGATAATCAAATAATTAAGTTAAAACTATCTGATATTTCAGATAAACTTGCAAAATCATCCGACATTGAAAGGAACGATTATAAAGTTTCACCTTCCGGTTATGGAATACATTGGAGATTATTAGATGAAGATTTATCTATAAATGGATTATTGAAATTAGCTGCATCAAGACAAGTTATGCAACATAACGTTTAAGGTAAAAACCAGTACTTTGTCCAATAATTTATTTTATGTTAAATAAGATTATTTGATTATCAATATAATAACTGTTTTAGCTAATTATTATGTGACAAAAGCCCGGACTTATTTCCCGTGCAGGTCGACTGGGATGCGTGGGAGCCCCCCGCAACCGCCCGGGAATAAGTCCGGGTTATCCACCAGTAATTGAAGCAATTTGCAAAAATGCCAAATTGATTTGAGTGTGTGCTAAAGAACACCATGAACCTGCATATCCATTTGATATTGCAAGAACATATTCAGATATAACCGATACTACCGGAAAAACCAAAGTTGCCTGAAGAGGCATTAATTTTTTATTTAACCATTTATCGGCTAAGAATGGAATGAATATAAATATGCTTCCAAGAAGCATTATTATATAATATATTATCCCTGGAGCAGGAATCACCCCATTCATTCTAATAGATTGGACTAAAAATATTAATACAAAAAATACTATTCCAAACCAACCATTTAGTATTCGAAAAGAACGGATTAAGAAAAAAGGTGCTATCCATGTAAATATGGGTACTGTCCATCTGCCATTTGAAAATAAAAATAGACCAAACCCTGTAACCAAATATAAATAGGGTAAAAATGCTTTTTTTGATTTGAGGTAATTTAAAAGTTCCATTGTTTTCATCGTTAGTTATAATTAAGTTCAACAATTATTGGTGCCAAAACTATCGAAAACATTGTTGATTATGAAAAAAATGGGTCGAATGAAAAGGAAATGGGATAAAGAACATTAATTATATAATCTGTTGGGATAATTACCAGGAATTTGGGATGAAATTTAATAGAAGCTAAGAATTTAAATGTTTAAAAATGTGACCTTTATATTTTCTGGAAATAGGTATAAGAAACCCAACACGGTCAAGTTCAATTTTATACCCGGAAGCATTGCCTGAAACAGATTTTACATTATTAATATTTACAATGAAACTTTTATGACAGCGTTTAATATTTTGAAATTTTTTAGAGATTTGGTTTTCAATATTGTTCAAGGTATTGCGTATAAGATTATGTTTTAGTAATTTGCCCTCAAAATAATAAACATCAATATAATTATCAGCTGAGGAGATATATAGTAAATCATTTATATTTAAGGTGATATTATCTCGTTGATTACTTGCAGAAATAGTTATTTTTCCTGATGAATTTCGTGTAATACTTTTTTCACTTATTGTTCTATTTATCTGACTTGTAACTTTAACCTGTTTTTTCAATAAGTAAATATAATGACCTAAAATTAATATGGAAACCGGAATTATATTAAGTACAAATACTATACCTATACCTATAAATAAAATAAAACTTATAATATAAAAATGTCCTTCATTGAATGCTAAATCATTTATAAAGGCGCTTGAAATACTGGTTAAAAAAGTGATCCAACCTATCCAGAGAAAAGTGTTTCCTAAGGTGTATCGTTTAAATATAAAATCTTGTATCCAAAAAAGATGAATCAAAGTAATTGTCAATCCTGCAATAGTATAAAATAAAATAATTTCCAGTTTAAATAATCCTGATAAATTATACATCCCAAAAGGTTCAAAAGTGTATAAAAAAATAAAAACATATACTGCTCCACCTATTGCATATAAAATTTTAAACTTAGGCATTTGGAGTAAACCATATGGCCTGGTAAAATATTTCATAATAAAATTGTAAACTTTCGAAAGTAAATTTTTATCCTAACATCCTAATCCCTAGTCACATTCTGGAAGGCACTTCTATCCCCAATAGTGACATTGCATTTTTAATAATTTCACCTGTAATTTGTGATATTATTAGCCTGAAATTACTTTTATCAGGATTTTCTTCTTTAAGAATAGGAAAATCATGGTAAAACTGGTTATATTCTTTGGCTAAATCGTATGTATAATTAGCAATAAGGGCGGGACTTAAAATATCGCCGGCCTCTTTTACCACGGAGGAAAACTTATAAATCAATTTGATTAGTTGTTTTTCCTTGACTTCTAATGCTATATTATTACTTAAATTAATTGTAACGATATCAATTAAACTGGCAGCCTTTCTTAATACAGATTGAATCCTGGCATAGGTATACTGGATAAAAGGTCCGGTATTGCCATTAAAATCTATAGATTCTTTAGGATCGAACAACATATTTTTTTTCGGATCAACTTTAAGAATAAAGTATTTCAGTGCACCCATTCCAATAATACGGTAAATGTTTTCGGCCTGAACAGCCGATAAACCTTCCAGTTTACCCAATTCAGCAGACATTTCGCGTGCATCATCTATCATTTCTTTAATTAAATCGTCAGCATCGACAGTTGTACCTTCCCTGCTTTTCATTTTGCCATATGGAAGTTCCACCATTCCATAGGACATGTGCTTAATATTTAAGGCCCAATTATAACCAAGTTTTTTAAGTATCAGCGACAGTACCTGAAAATGGTAATTCTGCTCATTACCAACCACATAAATCATATCGTCGATATTATATTCATCAAATCGCTGACAAGCAGTGCCTAAATCCTGGGTCATGTATACAGAAGTACCGTCTGAACGTAACAAAAGTTTTTCATCAAGGCCTTCTCCTGTTAGATCAGCCCATACAGAATTGTCAGGTTTACGATATAAATATCCATTTTCAATACCTTTTTGAACAATTTCTTTCCCAATTAAATAAGTTTGTGATTCATAATAAATCCTGTCAAAAGTAACACCCAATTTTTTATAGGTTTCATCAAAACCATTATACACCCATTCATTCATCTTTTCCCAAAGTTTCAATGTTTCCGGATCTTTTGCTTCCCATTTACGAAGCATTTCCTGAACATCTATCATCAGTGGGGCATTCTTTTCAGCCTCTTCCTGGCTTTGTCCCTGTTTAATCAATTCATTGATTTGATTTTTATATTCCTGATCAAATTTTACATAATACTCTCCTACCAGGTGATCACCTTTTTTACTATATTTTTCAGGGGTTTCGCCTTTACCCCAATTCTTCCATGCAAGCATTGATTTGCAAATATGAATACCACGGTCGTTCACCAGGTTAACCATCTTAACTTTATGTCCGTTTGCTTTAAGAATATTTGAAATAGCATAACCAAGAAGGTTATTCCTTATATGACCGAGATGAAGCGGTTTGTTGGTGTTTGGGGATGAATATTCAACCATTATTTCTTTTGGATTATTACTTTCCCTGGCTATTTGAATATATTCTTTTGTCTTGGATAACATTTCGATATATTTTATCCAATATATATTGCTGATTACAATATTAATAAAACCTTTAATAACTGAAAACTGCTCAATTACAGAAAGTTCTGATTTTATAAACTCCCCTATCTCCTGTCCTGTTAGTTCGGGAGATTTTTTGGAAAATTTCAGAAATGGAAAAGTAACCAAAGTAAGATCGCCTGAATATTCCTTACGGGTTTCCTGTATTTGGATTTGATCATTGGTTATTTCCTCATTATAAAGGGAATGAATTGCCTTCTTAACGCTGTTTATTAATAAATTTTCAATACTCATATTTGATTACTAATGACGGATTGCTAATGAAAGACTTTTATTTAATATTGGGTTATTAGGTTTATAAGGTTTATGAGGTTTATGAGGTTTATTTTATTTTTTTATAAACTTTATAAACAATATTAAAAGCTGAAGTACCTTACTATGCACTAAGCACTAAGCACTAAGCACTATGAACTAAGCACTATATTTACTCCGCTCCCACCCCGTGACATGCCTTATACTTCTTTCCACTTCCGCAAGGACATGGATCGTTTCGTCCAATCTTTTTTTCTACCCTGATAGGTTGTGCTTTTTGAGGTTCGCGTGTATCCTCCGGTTTGCCGTTTCCCCCTTCATAAATATCACGTTTACTGGTTTCGAATTTACTGAGGTCCAACCTTTTTGGTGCATGAGCACGCTGTAACTGGCTGGGTTCCCTTTGAGGCAACTGGCCTTTCATTAATATTGAAACAATATCACTATTGTTCTTTTCAATCATCGACCTGAAAAGTTCAAACGACTCAAACTTAAATATCAGCAATGGATCTTTTTGCTCATAGGAAGCATTTTGAACAGACTGTTTTAACTCGTCAAGTTCGCGTAAATGTTCTTTCCAGGCATCTTCAATAATAAGAATTATTATCGCCTTTTCTATAGAATGGAGCAATTCACGGCACCGGGAATCATAAGCTTGTTTTAGGTTAGTTAATATATTATAGACTTTAACCCCGTCCGAAATTGGTATAACTATGTTTTCATACTGTCCAGACTGGTTTTCATAAACATCTTTAATAATAGGCCAGGATTGTTCAACAATTTGTTCCGATTTTCGTTTGTAGGTATCCTGAATGATGTTGAAAGTTTTATCGACTATTTGTTTTTTATCAAGTTTAAGAAATTCATTTTCTTCCATATCCGATTCAACTGAAAACTCCTTGATCAATTCAAGGTTAAAGCCTTCAAAATCGCTATTGACATGATAATTATCCACCATTTTTTCAATTACATCGAACATCATGTTCGACAAATCGAGGTTTATACGTTCTCCGAATAATGCATGCCGCGTTTTGTATAAATCACTTCCCGCTGCGAATTCATCACATCGTCATATTCGAGCAACCTTTTACGAATACCGAAGTTATTTTCTTCAACTTTTTTCTGGGCTCTTTCGATAGATTTGGTTATCATGGAATGCTGAATTACCTCACCCTCCTTTAAACCCATACGGTCCATCAATCCTGCAATACGATCGGAGCCAAAAAGACGCATAAGATCGTCTTCCAGAGAAACAAAAAACTGAGAAGAGCCCGGATCGCCCTGTCGGCCTGAACGCCCTCTTAACTGACGGTCTACACGTCTTGATTCGTGACGTTCCGTGCCAATAATGGCTAAACCGCCTGCATTTCTAACAGTTTCAGTAAGTTTAATATCAGTTCCGCGACCGGCCATATTAGTAGCAATAGTAACCGTACCTTCACGGCCAGCTTCAGCAACTATATCCGCTTCTTTC
The DNA here is from genome assembly GCA_963846585.1 of uncultured Bacteroidota bacterium. Taxonomy (GTDB): domain Bacteria; phylum Bacteroidota; class Bacteroidia; order Bacteroidales; family JAAUTT01; genus JAAUTT01. The sequence goes on along the minus strand of CAWJWO010000015.1, from coordinate 53,908 downwards.
TGGTGTAGTTTGGCATTAAGAACGTTATGCTTTATTCCGCGAATTTTCAGCATCCTGCTAAGTAATTCGGATATTTCAACAGAAGTAGTACCAACCAAAACTGCCCTGTCATTTTTTACAAGGTCAACTATATTATCTATTACCGCGCTGTATTTTTCACGTTTTGTTTTATATACCAAATCTTCATTATCTTTTCGTATTACCTGCCTGTTGGTAGGGATAACAACAACATCAAGCTTATAAATATTCCATAGTTCCCCGGCTTCTGTTTCAGCAGTCCCGGTCATGCCCGACAATTTATGGTACATGCGGAAATAATTTTGTAGTGTTATTGTTGCCATTGTCTGATTTGCAGCTTCCACTTTAACATGTTCCTTAGCTTCAATTGCCTGATGCAATCCGTCGGAATAACGGCGTCCTTCCATTATACGTCCCGTTTGTTCATCAACTATCTTAACCTTATTTTCAATAACAACATATTCGATATCTCTTTCAAAAAGTGAATATGCCCTGAGAAGTTGGTTTACAGTATGTATTCTTTCTGATTTAATTGAATAATCCCTTAGTAGTTCGTCCTTTTTAGTTAATTTTTCCTGTTTACCAACAATAGATTTTTCCAGTTCTGCAATTTCAGTACCAATATCAGGCAAAATAAAGAAATTGCTGTCTTCTGAACTGGCAGTTAAAAGATCAATACCCTTTTCAGATAATTCAATGGTATTAAGCTTTTCGTCAATAATAAAATACAATTCATCAGTTACTTTATGCATATTTTTGTTATTGTCCTGCATATAGTAATTTTCTGTTTTCAGCATCAGCTGTTTCATTCCCTGTTCACTCAGAAATTTTATGAGTGCTTTGTTTTTTGGGAGTCCTTTAAAGGCACGCAGCAGCATTAACCCACCTTTTTCATCATTTTTACTTATAAGGTTTTTTGCATCGGCAAGAATCTGGGTTACCAGTTTTCTTTGTTCGTTAACCAATACTTCCACACGCGGCTTTAACTCATCAAAAAGTTGATTTTCCCCCTTAGGAACGGGTCCTGAAATTATTAAAGGAGTACGGGCATCGTCTATTAATACTGAATCGACTTCATCGACAATTGCATAATGATGTTTTCTCTGTACCAAATCGATAGGACTCATGGCCATGTTATCGCGAAGGTAATCAAATCCAAATTCGTTATTTGTACCATATGTAACATCGGCATTATATGCCTGACGCCGTTCTTCTGAGTTTGGCTGATGCCTGTCAATACAATCGACAGATAATCCATGAAATTCAAAAATCGGGCCCATCCATTCCGAATCGCGTTTTGCCAGATAATCGTTCACAGTTACTACATGAACCCCTTTTCCGGCAAGAGCATTAAGGAAAACCGGCAAAGTTGCCACAAGTGTTTTACCTTCTCCGGTACCCATTTCAGCAATTTTTCCCTGATGAAGCACTACTCCCCCAAAAAGCTGTACATCATAATGTACCATATCCCATTTTATTTCATTGCCTCCTGCCACCCAATGGTTAAGATAAACAGCTGTATCACCTTCAATTGAAACAAATTTTTTAGTTGTGGCCAAATCCCTGTCGAATTGGGTGGCAGTAACTATAACTTTCCCGTTATCATTAAACCGGCGTGCAGTTTCCTTAACTATAGAAAAAGCTTCCGGCAGAATTTCATTTAACGTGTTTTCTATTTTATTCTCAACTTCCTTCTCAAGTTTATCAACCTGATTATAAATTGCTTCAATTTCCTCAACCGGAGTGTCGTCACTTTCGGCTTTAAGTTTTAATCCGGCAATTATCTTTTCTTCCTCTGAAATAGTTAACCGTACTTTTTCTTTTAATTTTGTACTATGCTCGCGCAGTTCATCATTTGAAAGATTTATGATTTCCTGATAGGAGGTTTTGATAGTTTCAACAATTGGTTGTATTTCACTTAAGTCACGCTGGGCTTTATTTCCAACGAATTTTGAAAGAATGCTGCTAAGTACGCTCATTATTAGAATATATATATAAATTAAGCAAAAATAGTGTATTTTACTTAATCATAACAATAATTGCACCGGTAATATATGCGACCAGCCAATAAGCATATATAATTACAGAAGCTGCTTTTAAAACAGGATTAACAAAAGTTTTAAAACCAATTTTAATTGAATAACGATAGCACATTAAAGTATCAATAATCATTCCAAGCAGAGCTGAATAACCTAATAACCCATGAAATGTTATTCCTCTGTTACCTGACCCAATAATCATGCAAATAGTTGCAGTGATATCAAATAATACACCTATGGTTAAAAACCATAAATATGTTTTACCTGTTCTTCTGTTTCGAACCAGGTTAATAATTGCTATAGTATAAGATATCAATGCAAGATTTACAATAGAAACACCGGCGGTTAAAATTGGGGACACCCTGTCAGATTTAAGATTTAAGATTTAAGATTTAAGATTTAAGATTTAAGATTTAAGATTTAAGATTTAAGATTTAAGATTTAAGATTTAAGATTTAAGATTTAAGATTTATGATTTATGATTTGAATCTTATATACACATTTGCACATTTTCAAATGATTTTCAGTGTCTTACATTCAATATCCTGGCTCCTTGATATTGGTTCTTGGTTCTTGGTTCTTGGTTCTTGGTTCTTGGTTCTTGGTTCTTGGTTCTTGGTTCTTGGTTCTTGGTTCTTGGTTCTTGGTTCTGTTCTTTTTCTGGTTCTTGGTTCTTGGTTCTTGGTTCTTGGTTCTTGGTTCTTGGTTCTATATTATACTGTTGTCTCACCTGCTGATTCATTTCTCAGGGACATTATGTCCCTGTCGAACATATAAAGATTACCGGTACCCAGGATCTTAAGTTTATCGAGAATTGACTGGGCGTTTTTTTCTTCTTCTATCTGTTCATTTACAAACCATTGAACCCAATGTTGGGTAGTAAAATCATTTTCTGCAATACAAACAGAAACTATATCGTTTATAGAGGCTGAAATAAGTTGTTCGTGTTTCAACACTTCAATAAACAATTTATTAATACTTTCATAGCTTGTTGGTGGTTGTTGAAATGAGGGAATAAAAGCTTTACCCCCACGTTCATTAATATAATGGATAAATTTTAACATATGAACACGCTCTTCTTCTGACTGTACATAGAGCCATTGTGCAATTCCCTGATATCCTTCAGCTTCACACCAGGAAGCCATTGCCAGGTATAGATTTGAAGAATAACCTTCTTTTACTACCTGTGAATTTAATGATTCTTCGACTTTTTTGGTCAGCATGGCGTTCGATTTAAGATTTAAGATTTATGATTTTACATATTTAGAATTATTTCTTCTCCAAACTCGGAACATTTGAGCCTGGTGGCACCTTTCATCAAACGTTCAAAATCGTATGTTACTCTTTTTTTTATAATCGACTCCTGAAGGCCTTTAACTATAAGATCAGCTGCTTCCTGCCAGCCGAAGTATTCAAACATCATGGCACCTGAAAGAATAACTGACCCCGGGTTTACCTGATCCAATCCGGCATACTTGGGAGCTGTACCATGAGTGGCTTCAAAGATTGCGTGTCCGGTATTATAATTAATGTTTGCACCGGGGGCAATTCCTATGCCCCCAACAATAGCAGCCAATGCATCCGATATATAGTCCCCATTCAGATTAAGTGTAGCTATTACCGAATAATCCGAAGGTCGGGTAAGAATCTGTTGTAAAAAAGCATCTGCAATTATATCCTTAACTATTAATTTTTGGCCTGAATCAGGATTAATCATTGAACACCAAGGGCCTCCATCGGTTTCAATAGCACCAAATTCACGTTTGGCCAGCGCATACCCCCAATCACGAAACCCACCTTCTGTAAATTTTTGAATATTACCTTTGTGTACCAGTGTAACCGATGGTTTATTATTTTTAATGGCATACTCAATTGCAGAACGAATAAGGCGCTCACTCCCTTCTATTGAAACAGGTTTTATTCCAATTGATGATGTTTCAGGAAAACGGATATTCTTAACTTTCATTTCATTTTGAAGAAAATCAACTATTTTTTTTGCTTCAGGTGTACCGCTTAACCATTCAATACCAGCATAAATATCCTCAGTATTTTCACGAAAAATTACCATATCAGTTGTTGACGGATCCTTAACCGGCGACGGAACTCCTTTAAAATATCTTACAGGCCGCAGACAAACGTACAGATCAAGTTCCTGTCTTAAAGCAACATTTAGTGAACGTATTCCACCCCCTACCGGAGTTGTGAGAGGCCCTTTAATAGCAACCAGATATTCCTTAATAATATCAATAGTTTCCTTTGGCAACCAATTGTTTTTAAGCTTATACGCTTTCTCCCCGGCATAAACTTCCTTCCAGATAATCTTCCGTTTATTTTTATATGCTTTTTCAATTGCCTCATCAAATACCCTCACAGACGAAGCCCAAATATCCGGACCAGTTCCATCACCTTCTATAAACGGAATAACAGGGAAATCAGGAACAATAATTTTATTTTCTTTAATTGTAATTTTTTGACCCTCCATAAAATATAGTGCTTAGTGCGCAGAAAATAGTGCTAAGTGCATAGTTCATAGTGCTTAGAAAATAGTACATAGTGCTTAGTGCATAGTGCTTAGATTGTATTATGTAAAATTGGACATTTTTTATATTAACACAATGTAGTACTTAGTATTTATTATATAATTATATTTTATTTTGAATTATTATTTAATAATGTTTAAACTAATTTGCTATGTATTATGTACTTATGCATTATTTACTAGGCACTATACACTATGCACTAAGCACAATGCACTAAGCACTATTTATTCAAGTTCCAGGCCCAATTGCTGTTTAAAACTAATCAGGCCGGGATTTTTCTGTGCAAGATGATCAAACTTTTCTTTATTGGTATAATATTTTTTATTTAGTTCATCAGGTTGGGCCAGCCTTGTAATTATAACAATTTTTTTATTTTTCAGTTCATTATGAAGAAAATCCAGTAATGAAGGTTTTATCCTGTTTACTTCTTCTTCCTGAAGCTGGTTGTTAAGTAAAAGTTCAATTTGAAAATTTTCCTTTAATACAGGCATTTGGGTACTTAATGTATTAAACATCCTTGGCTGATTATCCTTAACTAAAATGGAATATTTTTCCCATGCAGCAATAAGTTCCTCAAGAGTAAAATTATTTATTTCATGATTTTGCAATTTTCTATTTTGATCGTCAATAGTTGATTTTTGTTCCGGGTCCGGACTTACTGAAGGTTTTACAGGCCTATCCTTTAAAGCATCTTTAATTGAAAACGAAGGAAAATCGTTCGATGATATTTTGGCTTCATTCGTAACCGGCCTTTTTATTGAAGCAAAAGAATTTTTAACTTCCTGATTATTTTTTTGTCGTAAATTTCCTGACTGAGCATTTTCAGCAGGTTTTTGATTTAAGCTAAGGTTTTTTTTTTCGGAGTTGATATTGCAAATCTGAATTAACGTCAATTCAACGTGTAATCGTTGATTTTTACTCGATTTATACTGAATATCGCATTGGGAACATAAATTAAGTGCCTCAAACAAAAATAAAGGCGAACAATTACCGGCCTGAACCTTATACCTTTCCCTTATACCTGCACCTGATTCGAGTAACCTTATTGTTGCCTCATCCTTACAAACCAACAAATCGCGAAAATGTGATGCTATGCCATTGATAAAGTTATGGCCATCGAATCCGTTTTCAATAATTTCATCGAACAATAGCAACGCTTTTGGTATGTTATTTTCATTAAATGAATCGACTATCCTGAAGTAATATTCATAATCAAGTACATTTAGATTATCAATAACCATTTTATAGGTTATATTCTTGCCAGATAAACTTATAATCTGGTCATATATTGAAAGGGCATCGCGTAAACCGCCATCAGACTTATTTGCAATTACGCTGAAGGCATCCAATTCATATTTTACACCTTCATTTTTAGAAATATATTCAAGATATTGAACTATATCTTCCGGTTTAATGCGCTTAAAATCATAAATCTGACATCGGGACAGAATAGTAGGAATAATTTTATGTTTTTCAGTGGTTGCAAGAATAAAAAAAGCATGAACAGGAGGCTCTTCAAGTGTTTTTAAAAATGCATTAAATGCCTGATTTGATAACATATGAACTTCATCGATAATGTAAATACTATACTTACCGACTTGTGGAGGAATTCTTACCTGATCTATCAGACTGCGTATGCCTTCAACCGAATTGTTGGATGCTGCATCCAATTCGTGGATGTTGTAGGACCGTAATTCGTTAAAAGATTTACATGATTCGCATTCATTGCACGCTTCAGTTTCAGAAGTACGGTTGAAACAATTAAGAGTTTTAGCGAAAATACGGGCACAGGTAGTCTTACCAACACCACGTGGACCACAAAATAAATAAGCATGGGCAAGATGGTTATCTTTAATTGCATTTTTGAGTGTTACAGTTACCTGTTGCTGGCCTACTACGGACTGAAACGTTGCTGGACGGTATTTCCTGGCTGAAACTATAAAATTTTCCATAATTAAAATAATGCCCCAAATATACTAAATAGTCGTAAGTAAAAAAAGGAACCAGGAATCAAGAACCAGGAGCCAAGACAATTAATAATTAGTAATGAGCTGTTAATTTGAAAATTACCAAATTGTCAAATTTATCAATAATCAATTACAAGTCCGTCGTACGCCAGAAAGATGTTTGCAGGTAATTCCTTCTGCACATCTTCGTGCAAGCCCATCTGATGGCTTATATGAGTAATAAACCCTTTCTCGGGGTTTATTTCTTCAAACAGTTTTACAGCTTCACTTAATGAAAAATGAGAAATATGCTTTTGTTTTCGAAGTCCATTTAATACCAGGAATCGTGTTCCTTTTATTTTATCTTTTTCCTCTTCTGAAATGAAGTTTGCATCTGTAATGTAGGTAAAATCCAAAATTCGAAAACCAAGAATTGGCAAGCGCAGATGCATTACCCTGATAGGTATTATAGGTAAATTTCCAATAAAGAAACTGGAATTATCAATGGCGTGCAAGGTAACCTGTGGAACGCCAGGATATTTAAATTCTGCAAATATATATGCAAATTCCTGCTTAATTGCGCGCTGTACACGTTTTTCTGCAAATATATCAGTTGGTTGTTGCTGAATATAATTAAAAGCACGGATATCGTCCAAGCCTGCAATGTGATCCTTATGCTCGTGAGTCAGCAAAATTGCATCGAGCCTTTGTACGTTGCTTCGCAACATTTGCTGACGGAAATCAGGTCCGGAATCAATAACAATATTTTTACCCTTACATTCGAGTAAAATGGAAGTCCTTAAACGTTTATCCCTTGTATCGGTTGACCGGCAAATATCACAATTACACGCAATAACAGGTATTCCCTGTGAGGTACCTGTTCCCAAAAATGTTACTTTCATCCTAATATCTTTTAATATCGAGGATACCCAATTTTAATTGAAGCCTGCGGTAATTTAATTTAAAAAAATTTAAATCGTACGGTTTTCCCAAACTGGCACAAATTCCTGTAATAACAGGATATTCAGAAAAACTGGCAATTTCTTTATTTCCCCTCAGAGTACTAAAATAGACTTCTTCAACAGACCATTCAATTCTTTCATCGGATTGATATATTACCGGAGCAATGTATTTTTTATAAAAACTAACCTGAACTTTAAAAAACCGACTATCAATTTGTTTCTTTTTGATATCCCATTTAATAAAAATATTTTTACACTTGTTGTTCTCTAAAATCCGATTAATGTTTTTAACAAAAATCCTCCCTGTTAATTTATAGAATGAAGTTTGATCGTCCTGCAGGTATACACTTTTATCAAGGGCATATTTTAATATTTCCCCCTCTCCATATCCTTTCCCCAGCAATTGTATCAGATTGTTTGATCCCATAAATGATAATATTTCCAATTGTTTATTATTTTTCCCGGCTAATTCTATCAGATAATTATAATTATATGCATAATTAGAATTTTCGGAAAATACAATAATATCAAAATGAGAATAAAGAATTAATCTTTCTATATTTTTTATATATTGCTGCAGCCTTTCATTGACATCTCTGATAATTACATTGGCATGTCCATATGAAACTTCTATTGTGCCCGTTAAAACTACTATTTTTAATTCCTTTTCCAATTAAAATAAATAATGAGGTTTAGTCGTGCAAGTTATTATTCTGGAATAAAAACAAATAATAAAAAAAAGCAAAAAACGATACTCCTACGTGTGTATTTAAGGTGTCCTCATCAAGAAATGAAATAAAACCAATAAGCATTATCAGAATAAACAGATAATTATTGGCTTTATTTTCAATAAAAATTGGTGCGATCAAGCTCCATATAATTATTAAAAATCCAAATATACCAAAAGTCATAAAAAATGTCACCCATTGATTGTGAGGGCCAATACGTTTTTCTATTGAAAGTGGCGAATTATCAACTTTATATTGTTTCGCAACAGAAACAGAAACATCTCCGGTTCCAACCCCAAACCAGAAATTTTTCCTGATTATATGCATAGCATTCTTAAGTGATTCAATTCTTTGCGAAATTGAACCACCTGTTGGATTTGATCCATTATGATAATTATATAATTCCCAAAAAGTAGTATATATTTTTGGATATATGCCGTATTTGCTATCGTATATATAATTCGTCATACCCCATTCAATATTATTGATATCCGAAGAGGTCAGGTGATCCACACCGTATTTGTCTTTCCTCAATCCTTTTGAAGTAAGGTACCTGATTAACGGGTATTTAAGAAACTGATTACAACGATTCAGGCTATCATAGGCAAATTTACTGCGTTTATTCCATTCCAGCCTGAGTTCGGGTTCACAAAAATATAAATTTATATAATGGCCATTTTCAATTGCCTTATCATTAAAATCATTCTCGTATTTATTACCATACATTGTATATTTATCGATTGTTGAAAAATTTATATTTTCAATGGCAAAAAACTTGAAATATGCTTTTGTGAAATAAATTCCAGGTATAACAATTATCAGAATTGCTAAAATTAAATAAAAACACCTGTACTTAATTTTATTCGATATGTAAGCTTTTCTCACAATAAGAATAAAAGCAACCAGGATAAAAATAATCATCCCTGTAAATGATTTAAGCATAAATAAGAATATAATCAGCCATATAACCAAGGGAATATATAACCATTTTAAATTTTTACACGTACTCTGGTAAAGCCAGAATATTGTAAATATGGACATATTAACCATAAGTGAAAAACGGATTCTGTCAATAAAATCTGTTAATGAGGCGGGAGAAAGATCTGTTATATACGGCAAACGTATATACAGGTATATACATATTATTGAATGAATAAATACTGAGGCTGTAAAACTATAAAGTATCCATTTAATATGTTTATCATCAATAAGTTGAGAAGTACCTATAATAAAAGGTAATACAAATAAAGGAAGTTTAATTCGTAAATCATGTAATCCCCAATTAATATCAGATGAATAAGCAAGCGCAATTAAATGTACAATATAAAAAACAGAGATTATCCAGATTGATTTACGTTTTTTAATTAAAAGCCATTTTTCGTTAAAATTTCCCTGTAGTAACCAGTTTACAGTCAGGGTGATCATTGCTACGCTTATTAAGAAAGGCGAAACAGGCAATCCGATTGCCAAAGCGCACATCCCAAATATAAATATGTAATTGTGAACTTTTGTTGTAAACATATTCCGCGTTTTATTAAATTTAAAAATATAATAATAATTCATTTATTACAAAATAAATATTAATGATATTAATATTTCGAGGATTCCAGGAAATATTTTTATATTTAAATCAAATTTTTCAGCAGGTTTAAGTTGACAAAATATTTGCTATTGTTAAACCCGAAATTATCAAATCCAAACTATTAAAATAATGCGATGAAAATTTTGTTTCTGGGTACATCTGAATTTGATTATTTGCAAGATCTTACCTTCTGTGGTTTGGTGAAAGTGCTGGGACGAAAAAATATATATGAATATTCTGTAAATCCTCATTATTTGCTTCCTATCAGGAAATATCCAAGGAATATTGGTTACGCCGGATTTGATCCGGGGTTTTTTAAAAGGTTTTATTTCAGGGATGTTGATTGTGTGATTGTACCAGCTGCAAAACCGATATGTTTTGAATTTTACGAAAGTATAATTCCAAAAATTAAACCTTCAGTAAAAACAATATTTATTGATGGCGGAGACTGGCCTGAAATTGGAGGTGATTTGAAAAGGCTCAATAATAATGATATATACCAAAGGGTAAACGATAAACGACCATTTGATATTATCTTTAAGCGGGAATTATTAAAAAATACCAGGTATAACAAAAATATACATCCATTGCCTTTTTCAATAAACGCGAATTTATATTCCAATATTCCAATATTACCTTTTAAATATGATGTGTGTTTTTGGGCAGTTGAGTCCCATCCTATTCGTACACAAGCACTTCATTTTTTAGAAAGTCACTTCGATTGCTTACAAAATGGGACTGTACTAAATCAGAACTTTAGAAAATATAAACGAAAAGGAAAAAAATACTTTAAAGAATTAATACGTAGCCGCATTTTACTGAACCTGCGCGGAGCTGGCTGGGATACGCTAAGGTATTGGGAAATTTTGGGTTTACAACGTTTCATGCTGTCACAACGTTTGGACATTTTAATTCCAAATGATTTTATAGAGGACAAGGAAATAGTTTATTTTAAAAATGACTTAAGTGATTTGGAAGATCTCTGCAATTTCTATCTAAAAAACGAAGAACTCCGTGAACAAATTGCAGGAAGAGCTCACCAAAAGGCAATGCTATATCATACTGATGTTGCCAGGGCAAAATATATTCTGAAAGCGATAGAAAAAGTATAATCATTTAGGGAATAATTGACAGGTTGTGATTTAAATAATTCATCTTCAATTGAAAGGCAAACTTTATTTAATTCCAAATTTACTTGGGGACGGAAATCCGGGGGAACTTCTTCCCGGAAATGTACTTAAAATAATAAAATCGCTGCATTTTTTTATTGTGGAGGATGTACGCACAGCCAGAAGATTTTTATTAAAAGCAGGTATTGAAAATCCGGTTGATACATTAACTTTTTATACATTAAACGAACACACTTCGCCTGAGGAAATTTCAGGCTTTCTTTCTCCTGCAAAAGAGTATGATATAGGGGTTGTATCTGATGCCGGTGTACCTGCAGTAGCTGATCCCGGCGCAGAAATTGTAAGAATTGCACATTCCAGGGGGATCAGGGTAATCCCCCTGATTGGCCCTTCATCCATACTTTTAGCATTAATGGGATCAGGTTTGAACGGACAAAATTTTGCATTTAACGGATATTTACCGGTAAAGAACCCTGAACGCATCCAAAAGATAAGGTTTTATGAAAAAAGGGCTATAACTGAGAATCAAACCCAGATATTTATTGAAGCACCGTACAGAAATATGCAGCTTATGGAAGATATGGTAAACACATGTTTACCTGATACCATGCTGGGCATAGCTGCAGATATTAATTTGGAAACGGAATTTATCCGGTGCAAATCAATAAAAAAATGGAAGGAAAAAGTACCGGAATTACATAAACGCCCTGCGATTTTTATGATCGGAATTTAGGTTTTAGTCGTAAGCCGTAAGTCGTAAGCAATAAAAAAAAATAGGTGATTAAGTGATATGGAACAAAGCATATTTATTAACAAAGAGGAGATGCCTGATAATAGTGATTTGACTAAATCATTGGGTAATACCTATGAAATATGGAAAAATATTAAGGATTACGTGACTTTAAAATATCCAAATTCAATAGATGAGTGGAATTATACAAATAATGGGTGGAGTTTCAGGATGAAAGATAAAAAAAGGGCAATAATTTATTTTTTGCCAAGGGACAAATACTTCAAAGCAGCCTTTGTATTTGGACAAAAAGCAACAGATATAATTATGCAAAGTAATATTGCAAATGCTATTAAAACAGAGCTTTCTGCTGCAAGGGTTTATGCTGAAGGCCGGGGGATAAGGATTGATGTTTTGGATAATTCGGTTATTGACGATATAAAAACCTTAATAGATATTAAACTTTCAAATTAGTGTTTAGAGCATTTTTCTGTGCAATTTAATACAGAAACTTGTTATTAATTAAGATTATTGGTAATTTTGAAATAAAAAAGATTATGATTGATTGGACATTACATATAGAATCTAATCCTGAAAAATTGTTTGGTAAACCTGTTATAATCAATACACGTATACCAGTTGATTTAATACTGGAGAAATTGGCAATTGGCGATACTATTGAAGATTTAATTGATGCATATCCTAAAATAACGAAAGATGATATAACTGCATGTCTTTTATTCGCAGCAGATTCAATTAAAAACGAAATCGTATTTTCAAAAGCTTCATAATATGACTATTGTTGCAGATGAAAGCTTAGATTTTGGAATAATAATTCGATTAAGGCAAAAAGGAGTTAATGTAATTTCAATATATGAGGATTTTTCAGGAATTAATGATACGGAAGTATTAAAAATAGCAATAGAAAATCAGGGCTTGCTTATTACTGAAGACAAAGATTTTGGAGAATTAACATACAGGCTAAAACATGAACATAAAGGGATTTTATTAATTCGTTTAAGTGATATACCTCGCAAAGATCAGATTAATATTGTACCGGATATTATTGAAAAACATCATGTTAAACTTGAAAATAATTTTTCAGTATTATCCAAAAGGGGATTAAGAATTAAAACTTCACAGAACAATCGTTTATAATATTATATTACATTACCAAAAAACTTACAACAAGCAACCAACAACTATATTTCCCCCTCTTCCTCAATCTCCGACTCCGAAAGTTCCGGTAATATTAATTTTGCATCCGATTCATTCAGGGATTCCACACTCCTGAGCCTGCGCTGTATTGCTTTGGTTCTTTTTCCTATAACATCGTCTAATTGGTTTAGGCCGGTCTGTATATTATTTTGAGCTTTTTGCATAAGGCCGCCAAAGCTTTCAAATTCTTTTTTGACAGCTCCGAGTATTTGCCATACTTCGCCAGTACGTTTTTGTATGGCAAGGGTTCTGAAGCCCATTTGCAGGCTGTTGAGGATTGCAGCCAGCGTAGTTGGGCCTGTAACCACTATCTTGTAGTTTTTCTGTAAATCTTCAAGTAAACTTGCTTTGCGCACAACCTCGGCATAAATACCTTCAAAAGGTAAAAACATTATTCCAAAATCAGTAGTATGAGGAGGGTCGATATATTTAGTGCTAATATCCTTTGCCATATTCCTGATTGTGGTATCGAGATTTTTCTGGGCTGTTTCTATCTGTGCAATATCGCCAATATCATATGCATTTTGTAATTGTTCGTACACGTCTTTTGGGAATTTGGCATCTACAGGCAGCCATACCTGTGTATTATTATCATCACGCCCCGGGAGTTTAATTGCAAACTCAACCAAATCATTACTGCCCGGATTAGTTTTAACATTAGCCTGGTACTGTTCCGGTGCCAATATTTGTTCAAGTAACATTGATAGTTGCACTTCCCCTATGCCACCTCTCATTTTTACATTGCTAAGCACTTTTTTAAGGCCACCTACATCCTGGGCAAGTGTCTGCATTTCTCCAAGTCCTTTTTGAACTTCTATTAGTTGTTTACCGACAGTCTCAAAGCTTTGACCTAACCTGTCGCTTAAAGTTTTCTCCAGTTTTTCTTCTACTGTTGTCCTTATAGTTTCCAATTTGGCTTCAGTATTTTTAACCATTTCATTCTGCCTTGATTCTAACTGGCCAAATTTTTCTTTTTGCAATTCATTAAATGAATTCACGTTTTTATCGAAGGTTTCCTGAAATTCTTTGAATGCTTTTACAAGTGATTCACGCATTAACCTGTTATCTTCCTTTGCCTGGTTATTAATTTTTTCAAGCTGAAGAATATTGGAACCTGAGAAATCTGAAATATTTTTGGAGAGCTCAAGGCGGTTATCTTTTGTATTTGTTGTATTTTCCTCACGGTTGATTTTAAATTCCTCCCGCAGGGTTGATTCTAATTTGGTCAGGGTAGATTGCAATTCAGTTATTTTACCTTGTAATTGAGGAAAATCACTTTTTTTATTTCCCCGAAGAATAATCAGAAATAAAAATTCAATAATTAACAAACCACATATAATCAACAATAAAATTGTTTCCATTTTAATGTAATTTTATTCAATAAAGATAATATACCAAAATTATTATATAATTAAGGTTGAATGAATTTTTATATATTTGTTTATATGTTTATAAGTTTATGCGTTTATAAGGTTTATGATATCTAGTATATACTTAATCACTTAATCACTTAATCACTTATATTCAGCAACTAACAACTATTTTTTTATGGCTGTAACAGAATTTGTCCTTCGGTTATCATTAGCAATTGTTTTGGGCGCCCTTGTCGGCTTTGAACGCCAATGGCGTCAGAAAAATGCAGGGCTTAAGACAAATACATTGGTTTCGTTGGGTTCTGCTGCTTTTATGTTAGCGTCTGCTTCCATTCACGGTAGCACCGTTGATCTCACAAGAATAGCCGGACAAATTGTAACCGGGATCGGTTTTTTGGGTGCAGGGGTAATCATGAGGCATGGATTTACGGTGATGGGTTTAAATACAGCTGCAACGATTTGGTGTTCAGCTGCTGTAGGAACTCTGGCAGGCATAGGACTTTATGTTCAGGCCACCATTTCTGCAATATTTATTGTAGTATCACATTTGGTACTGCGCCCGTTAGAGGTTAAATTAATTAAATCTTCTTCATTAAAAGCAGAAGAAACCATAGAACGATATGAGCTTATATTAAAAACAAGAAAAGAGGCGGAAAATCATATCAGGGTTTTATTGATGCAGGAGTTGCATATGGAGGAGAGTTTGATGATACGGTCACTTAAAAGCACTGATGATATTGAAGCTGGAATAAAATCTGTTATTACTGCAGAAATTATGTCTTCTGAAAAACAGGATAAAACAATTGAAAGGATAGTAAGCCGGCTGACAATAGAAAAAGGTGTACTTGAAGCAAGTTGGGCACTTAATTCTCCTTCATTATAAATTAAACTAAGTGTCTAATAATTAAAATATTTACTTATGGATTCAAAATTATTTCTTTCAGTAGGATTAACTTTAGTTACTGCCTGTTCATTTGCCCAAACAAAGGATAAATCTGAATTTAAAAAACCTGAACCAGGATATTTTCAGAATGTAATATTAAAAGATGTTAATTCAGTTAACGATAGTTTAAAGAAGCCGGAAACTTCCATAAGGTTTTTGATGGTGCAGGACACAACTGATATCCCTCGGAAATTTGTTAATTATAAGACTTTATGGCATAATCCCACAATTTCACAAGGTAACACCGGTACATGCTGGTGTTTTTCGACTACTTCATTTTTCGAATCCGAAATAAAACGGATTTATAATAAAGAAGTTAGATTATCAGAAATGTACACTGTATATTGTGAATACATTGAGAAGGCCCGCCGTTTTGTCAGGGAACTTGGGGAATCAGCTTTTTCAGAAGGATCAGAAGCCGATGCAGTAACCAGGATATATAACATGTATGGCGTTATGCCTTTAAATGTTTATACAGGTTTGACTGAAGGAAGAAAATTCTATACCCACGAAGCTATGTTTAATGAAATGGATTCATTTTTAAAATCAGTTAAAGCTATGCATTCATGGAATGAAGACTGGGTAATAAGGACTATTAAAGAAATTATGAATAAATATATGGGTGTACCTCCGGCCAGTTTTAAAGCTGATGGAAAAGATTATACACCGCATACCTATTTGAAGGACTATCTTAAATTAAATCCTGATGATTACATTGATATCCTTTCCTGCAAACAGGAACCATTCTGGCAAAAAGTTGAATATAAAGTTCCTGATAACTGGTGGCATAGTAAGGATTACTATAACGTTCCGCTCGATGTGTTCATGGAAATCATAAAAAAATCTATTACAAATGGATTTACAATGGCAATTGGAGGAGATATATCGGAACCGGGATTTTCAAAAACAACACAGGCCGCCCAGATTCCTGACTGGGATATCCCTTCGGCATATATAGGCGATGATGCCCGGCAGTTCCGTTTCAGCAACGGAACCACTACTGATGACCACGGAATGCATTTGATAGGTTATTGTCAGAAGGATGGAAAATACTGGTTTTTAATAAAGGATTCCGGTTCAGGCTCCAGGAATAATGATCAACTGGCCCCTGAGTTTGGGTATTATTTCTTCCATGAGGATTATGTCAAGCTGAAAATGATGGATTTTATGATTTGTAAGGATGCTGTAAAAGATATACTTCAGAAATTTAAATAGATTTAAGATTTTGAGCGATTTAAGATTCTTGGATTTAAGATTTAAGATTTTGGAAATAACTTTTATTTGATATATGTAATTATGTTTTACATTGTAATCATTTTACAAATTTCCGCATAAACCCGATGTGTCGGTAGACCCATTACATTTGAATATGAACCTTCTATGCGTTCCACTCCTGTGTAACCAATCCATTCCTGGACACCATAAGCTCCTGCTTTATCGTATGGATGGTAATTGTCAACATAATAAATTATCTCTTCTTCAGTAAGGATTCTGAAATAAACTTTAGTTTCTTCGCAAAACAGATTGTATTTATTGCGGTACTTTAAACATACTCCTGTAAATACCTGATGTTTGCGGCCAGATAGTTGATTAAGCATTTCAATTGCCTCGTCTCGTCCATTTGGCTTGCCTGTCACATGATTGTCAAACCAAACAATAGTATCAGCAGTAATAAGGATTGAATGTTCGTCCATTTTACCAGAATAGCAACCTGATTTTAAGCGGGCCAGATATTCAGGTATTTCACGTCCTGACAGATTTTCCGGGTATATCTCGTCAATATCAGGTGACTTTACAATTTTAACAGGGAAACCAATATCCTTCAATAAAGACCTGCGCCTGGGAGATTGTGATGCCAGCAGTAATTTTGTATTTTCAAAATTTAACAAGTCGTTAGTTGTTAGTGATTAAGTTAATAAGAAGGTAGAAGAATTGATTCTAGATTCTAGATTCTAGATTCTAGATTCTAGATTCTAGATTTAAGATTTAAGATTTAGGAATTCCTTCCAAAGTAAAACTTATTAAATCTTAAATCACTAATCTAGAATCTTAAATCTTAAATCTTTGAATCTTAAATCTTGAGCTTCACAACAACTGCAAACAATATCCCGGTTATCATCACCAGTTTAAGTATTTTGGATGCATTAGTATATTGTTTTCTTTCTGTGGCTTTTAATACAATATATTCAAAGATTAAAAGCGGAATAAATATCAATAATATGAAATACATAAAAGTTAAAATATCGAACTGTTTATCAGATTCTGTGCCAATAGAATCGTAAATATAAGTAAAACTTAAATATTTAATAAAAATCCATCCTAATCCTATTATAATTAATGCAGTAAGGCTTGAAGTGATTATTTTTGCCCACTTTAAACCAAACCTAATAGGTAATGTATTCCGTCCATTAAGCATATCGCCGGCAAAATCTTCAGCATCCTTAATTATTTCGCGTATGAGGTTAATTAGAAAGGCAAATAAGGCGAATGCCCCAATCCATGTGAATATTACGTTAAAATTAATATTGTAAGTCATTAAATATTCATGGTTATTTTTTATTACGGGGATAATATCAAATAACGCTACTAAAAACGGTACACTGGCGACAATTAATGAAACCAGTATATTTCCAATTAAAAACTGGCGTTTATAAGTGGTAGAATAAAACCATAATAATCCGGCAGTAACGGGAAAAATAATAAATAATGCAAGGTTGTTTATTTTAAATGATATGTAAAATGAAATTACTATAGCACAAATATTCATTATATAGTAAATATTATAAGCAACACGCTGTTTAATATATTTTCCTATTATAACTTTACCCGGACGGTTTACACTATCGGCCTGTACATCGAAATAATCGTTAATGAGGTATCCTGAGGCAGCTATTAAAACTACCGATGCAACCAAACCTAAAAAACACAAAAACGGAAATTCGAGCGATAAATTGAATATGCCAAGTATAGGCTGAATAATACAATAACGCATGAGCACCATCGTAAGAATGATGATCATTAAATTTGCAAATCGTATAAGACGAAGGAAATACATATTAATTTGAAAATGTGCAAATTTGAAAATTTGAAAATAAGTTTAATAATTTGTGCGTTTATAAGGTTTATAAGGTTTATATGTTAATTAATATGTGCAGGTTGCAGGCTGTATGTCTTCACGTCCCACGTCCCATGTCCTTTTTTACTTCATCACTTAATCACATATTTACCATGCACCACAGCTATATGTTTTGAAATCAGTTTATAAATTGTTTGAAGATCCTTATTGTCTGAAAGCATTTCTTCGTGTTTTTCAATTATATTCTGGTCCATCCTAATTGCCGGTCCGGTTTGGGCAGCCATAGGATTGTCAAACTCCATAGCTTTTAATGCTGTTTCTATTATTAAAGGTTTTAGAATTTGATAGGAAAATCCTGATTTTTTCAACAATTCATGAGCAATTACATACATATGATTAGTAAAATTGGAAGCAAAAACTGCTGCCAGGTGTATTTGTCTTCTTTGAAATGAATCTGAAAGTATTACATTTGAAGATATTGCTTTAGCAATTGATTTTAAATTTGACAGGTTTTTAGATGAATTAGCTTCAATAAGCAAAGGAACTTCCTGCATATTGGCTATACGGAATCTGGATAATGCCTGTAATGGATAAATAACACCGTAATTTTGGGCTTTCCCGGCAAATACATCTATAGGAACTGATCCGGATGTATGGAGAGCAAGCTGACCGGAAAATTTAATCCTGCTGATTATTTCAAATAATACACTGTCACTAACTGCAAATATAAATAAATCCGATCCCTTATCGATTTTACCAATACTGGCAATAGCCCTGGCATTAACCTTGTTTGCTAATTTTTCGGCAGACTCTGTTGTTCTGCTATATACCTGTACAATATTAAAACCTGCAGATTGGAGTGCAATAGAATATTGGAAGGCAACATTCCCTGCACCTATCATTACAATCTTTGGCCGGCTTATATTGTATTTCATAAGAGATTAGTAATAAGTTTTTAATACGTAAAATTAATTTGAAAATTTGAAAATGTGCAAATTTGAAAATGATTGTAACTTATTACTGATTACGGATTACAAATTACTAATTAGATTCATGATCACTAATAATATTATGGGTAAGTAGACTTTGTTAGAATTTTCAGTATCTGATAAGAAAACGACAAGATCAAGGCTTGCGAAGTCATAAAAAGCGGAGTTTACTTTTCGTAAATGAGCATTTTTATGACAAGCATAACGCAGATATTGTTGTTTTCTTGCAGACACTATTTACGAGAGTTCAATATAACAGCACACATCTCATAATTTTCGATCTGCTTGAAGTAAGCAAGCAATTCATTGAAAAATTCGTCATCATTAAAATATGGATGTTTTGAATTATATGGTATATTACTACCTATTGTCAGGCGAAAAAATTCGTCCCTTGATATGTGTTTATTTTGTGTAAACGCAGGCGGTTCACTTACCTTAACAGTCGATTGTCCTTCCAGCATATTCTGGTATTTATTTACAAAATTCATTATTGAAACCTGCAAATTTATGTAATCGTTATTTTCAGAAAGCAATGTTTTGCTATATTTATAGCTGTTATTAAGTTCCTTTGTCCGCTCAACAGATTGCTCCCATGCTAAAACTTCCCTTATATGGGATTCATTGTTTTTAATAAGTTCCAGGTTTTTAAGAACATGCTTCCTCATTAATTCAATGATTTGCTGAAGTTGATCTTTCATTGCAGCCTCCCTGTTTTTGATTAAATTATAAAATTGAAGTTTTATGTAATTATAATGATAGGAGTTTATTTGTAAAAACCTAATTATTAACACACCCGGGATAATATTGCTGTAACTCAATGAATACTTGGCCCACAACTATAATTTAGTTGTTAATAAAAAAAGGGGCAACTCAAGCCCCTTTAATTTTATCCCAATAAATTATTAACTTAAATATGTATTTTGTCATTCATGATTTTTTGATAATACTAATTTGTTGCAATTTTCATAATCCTCTATTCCCTGAAAATAATTAAGTAACCTGTCAAAGAATTTTTTATTATCGTAAAAAGGATGTTGTGAGTTAAATAATAGCTGACCATTTACAGTCAACTCAAAACAGTCTTCCTCGTTTATTCTTTTCTTTTGATCCTGTAACTGAATATTTTCAAAAATATCTGAATCTTTATATTTTTCAAGAAAACTTGTCAATGTTAGCTGAACATTTATGAAATCATTATTTTCGTTTAGCAAAATTTTGTTTAAAGCATATTTTTCATCCAATTCTGATAATTTTTGTTCAGATTCAGGCTGTTTTATCCAATAACGAACAACCTTTTGATTATTTTGAATTTCAGTTAAGTTAATCCTTACTCTTTCTTTAAGGTTATTTATAGTATCAATAATTGCAGCTTTCATAACTATTCCTCCTTAAACCTTTTATTATGTATACGGAAGAATTAAAAAAAAGTTAGATATATTTATTTTATCTAATAAATTGTTTGTAATTTCCTAAGTCATCGAGAACAAAATTTGCAATAAAATCAGCGAATCCTTTATTAACAGCTCTGCCAAATTTTACATACACTTCTGCAGATTTTTTAAATGAGTTGTCCCGGTTCGTATCAAGCAGCAGAAGATATCCCATTATAATGTTTCCAGCCATTTCAACCAACCGTCGTGCATGAAAATCAAGATATTCACTATCGTTAGTATCTGTAACATTATTCACTGTCTTTTCATATTCTTCAGTCATTATAATAAGAGTACGTCTAAGTCCGAATAATTCCGGTTTAATCTGTATATTTTCGTACTCACGGATCTGTTTTAAATAAGTCCCGGTAGTTACAGCTCTTATAGCTGCCACAACCTGTAATTGTGTAGTCCCTTCATATATTGAAGTTATCCTGGCATCCCTGTATATCCGTTCTACAGGGTAATCCTTCATAAAGCCCGATCCTCCATGAATTTGAATAGCGTCGTATGCTAATTGGTTACAAAACTCGCTGGCTAAACCTTTAACAAGTGGAGTATAAGCATCAGCCAATTTATTATATATTTTCATTTCTTCCCTTTCCTCATCTGAGAGTTTGCGATCGTTTGAAATATGAATCAGGGATTTATAAACATCGACGAACCTGCCTGTTTCATAAAGAAGTGAACGGGAAGCATCCAGTTTTGCTTTCATTAGAGCCAGCATCTCATAAATTGCCGGAAATTCAATAATTAATTTTCCAAATTGTTTGCGTTCTTTAGCATAGATCAAAGCTTCACGGTAAGCTGCTTCACAAATACCTACTGATTGGGCAGCTATTCCAAGCCTTGCTCCGTTCATAAGCGACATTACATATTTTATAAGTCCTAACCGTCGTTGTCCGCATAGTTCAGCAGGTGCGTGCCTGAATACCAGTTCACAGGTAGGAGAACCTTTTATTCCAAGTTTATTTTCGATACGCCTGACTGTTACTCCCGGATTTCTTCTATCGTAAATGAACATTGAAAGTCCCCTTCCATCTGTAGTTCCTTCTTCAGATCGTGCAAGCACAAGGGAAATATCGCCATCACCATTAGTAATAAATCTTTTTACACCGTCAAGATACCATTTGCCTTCCTCGGTATTAAGAGTTGCTTTAAGTTGTACTGCCTGAAGATCTGATCCTGCATCGGGTTCAGTTAAATCCATAGCCATAGTGTCACCACCTGAAACACGGGTCAGGAAGCGCAACTTCTGATCGTCATCAGCAAATTCATGAATAGTTTCAGCGCAATCCTGTAATCCCCAAATATTGACAAATCCCGCATCGGCACGTGAAACAATATCTGCAGCCATTACATAGGGTATAATGGGGAAATTTAATCCTTCATAAGCACGTGGAAGTGTAATGCCCATCAATCCGGCATTTTTAAGTGCTTCGAGGTTATCTTTAGTACCCCTGGCATACTGAACTTTTCCATTTACAATAGAAGGGCCTTCATGATCAACTGATTCAGCATTTGGTCCAATAATGTTGCCGGCAATATCACCGACAATATCCAGCACTTTATCGTAGCTATCCATAGCATCCTCAAAATCAACCGGAGCATAATCATATTTATCCTTTTCTTCATAGCCTCGTTCCTTCAAATCTACAATACGTTTCATTAAAGGATGTTGTAAATGAAATTTCAGGTCTTTATTATCTGTATAAAAATTTGCCATCGTGAATAAATTTTTTATTTAGAATTATTCTTATAATACTTAATCATCTTTGGAATAATTTCAGCTATATCTCCATTAATAACATAATCGGCAATTTTGTTGATTGGGGCATGTGGGTCGTTATTAATTGCAATAACCATAGCTGAATCCTGCATACCCGCCGTATGCTGTATCTGACCTGATATACCACAGGCTATATAAAGTTTTGGCCTGACGGTAACTCCTGTTTGTCCTATCTGCCGGTCATGATCAGCATAACCTGCATCCACTGCTGCACGGGAAGCTCCAACCTCAGCACCAAGTAGTTCAGCTAATTCGAATAATAAATTAAAATTTTCACGCGATCCAACACCATAACCTCCGGAAACAATTATCGAAGAATTTTTGATATTTACTTTCGATGCTTCCATATGACGTTCAATAATGTTAACAACGAAATCAGAATCTGACACATATTGTTTAACATCAAGAAAGTTAACTACACCTTTGAAATCCTGTTCATAGATCTCTTTTTTCATTACACCTTCCCTTACCGTTGCCATTTGAGGACGATGATCAGGATTAATGATTGTTGCAACTATATTGCCACCAAAAGCCGGCCGTATCTGATATAATAAATTCTCATAAATTTTACCTTCCTTTTTATCTTCGTGTCCTCCAATTTCCAGGCTGGTACAATCTGCAGTTAATCCGCTATGAAGGGCAGAGGATACCCTTGGACCAAGATCCCTGCCAATACTGGTAGCGCCCATTAAGGCTATCTGAGGTTTTTCCTGTTCAAATAGTTTTACAGTAACAGATGAATGAGGCAGGGTTGTATAAGGCGATAAACGCTCATCGTCGGCAATATGAACCCTGTCAACTCCATACGGGAATATTTGATTTTCTATTCCTTTCAGATTTGAGCCAATAACCAAGGCTTCAAGCTTACAATGTAACTGGTTTGCCAATTTCCGACCTTTTGTAAGCAATTCAAGGCTTACATCTGCAACTGCTCCTTTTTCAAATTCACAATAAACAAATATGTTATTCATGTATTTAAATTATTTTTATGTAGTAAATGGTTTTATAGTTGTAAAGGTTGTAAAGGTTGTAAAGTTTGTAAAAGTTCCTTTCCTACTTTCCTACTCTCCTACTTTCCTACTAACCTATTGTATGGTTTGATATCAATTCTACAATCAAGTTTTCAATATCTTCATTATTACTTGTAAGAATTTTTGATTCCTTTACCTGAAATACAACATTCTCAATTTTCTTAACTTTGGTAGGAGAGCCTGATAAACCCACTTCAGTTTCATTTGCTTTTGTATCTTTCAAACTAAGTTCAGGAATATTTAAATATGGACGTTCATTGTAAAAGCTTATGTAATCTTCATCAGTATTCTGACGTTCGGAAATTGATGTAGCACGTTTATATTTCATAACCAACTTGGCATTTCGCGGACGACATTCAGGAGCTGAGTTATTAACTGTTACTAATATAGGAGTAACCCCTTCAACAAGTTCAACACCATGTTCCAAACGACGCTTAACTTTAATCCTGCCTTTATCAACTGAAATAACTTCTTCGGCATAAGTAATTTGAGGAATTGAAAGCTTTTCGGCGACTTGTGGCCCCACTTGTGCAGTGTCGCCATCAATAGCCTGCCGGCCACAAATTATTATATCAAACTTCCCGATAGTTCTTATTGCTGCGGCCAAAGCATAGGATGTTGCCAGGGTATCTGATCCGGCAAAGGCTCTGTCCGTAAGTAAATATCCATGATCAGCCCCCCTGTACATGCTTTCCCTTATAATTTCGGCAGCTCTTCCGGGCCCCATAGTCAAAATTGTAATTTTTGTTCCCTTATATTTATCTTTTAACCTTAAAGCCTGTTCCAAAGCATTTAAATCTTCGGGATTATAAATAGCTGAAAGTGCGGCACGGTTAACTGTTCCGTCAGCCTTCATGGCATCCTTTCCAACATTTCTTGTATCAGGAACTTGTTTAGCAAGAACGATAATATTAAGACCGGTCATTACGTTTATAATTATATTTAAAATTAGGAATGGCAAATATAAAATAAATTCCAATAACTCAAATTCTCCAAATATTATTGATAATAATTAAAAATTTTTATCTTTGATATAGGATTCCTACCAATAAATAATTTGCTATGACAGACATGAACCAAAATACTCAAAATATCCCTGTCAATGAAGAAGAATTAATGAATCATCTGGATTATGTAATTGCTGAAAGCAGGGAAAAACCCGGAAGTTTAATTCCATTATTACAACTGACACAAAAAATGTACGGTTATTTGCCTGAAACTGCATTGAAGAAAATCAGCAGGAGCCTTCAGATTCCTTTTAGCGAAGTAGCAGGTGTAGTAGGCTTTTATTCACTGTTTTCAACCAAACCTAAAGGTAAAAATGTTATAAAAGTATGCCAGGGCACAGCTTGTTACGTTCGTGGAGGAAATGAAGTTCTTGCCGCTGTAAAGAATGATTTAAAAATAAATGTTGGCGAAACCTCTGATGACAGGATGTTTTCTCTTGAAACAGGACGTTGTTTTGGTGCCTGTGGATTAGCTCCGGTTATAATGGTAAATGATGATGTAATCCAACGGGTTAAACCTGCTAAAATGAGTGAGCTGCTTAAAGTTTATAAAAAATAGTTGTTAGTTGGAATAGTAGATTCAAGAGCCAAGAGCCAAGAGCCAAGAACCAAGAACCAAGAACCAGGAAAAAAGTTCTAAGTTGCAGGTTTCAGGTTGCATAAATCGTATAAACTATAAATTTTATAAACCGTATAAACCTTATAATCTTTATAAACCTAATAAACTTTACAACGAAAAATCTCGCCATCACAAATATTAATTACTCACAAATATGGGAACTAAATTGTTAAGCATCGGCGATCTGGAAATGATCAGGACTAAGTCTCAGCAGGAAAACGAAAAACTTGGGAATGTCATAAAAGAGAAAGTTTTGGTATGCATGGGTGGAGGATGCCTTGCATCCGGTTCTCAAAAGATTAAGGAATGTTTTGAGAGTTCCTTGCAAACAGCCGGGCTTCACAAATCTGTTACTGTTGTCGGGACGGGTTGTATGGGGCCTTGTTCAAATGGCCCGGTAGTAATTCTGGCCAATGATAAAACTTTTTATCAAAATGTTGCCGTTGCTGATGTAAGCGAAATTATTGAACAACATATAAAGAATCACAAAGTTGTCGACAGGTTACTATACAGGGAAGATGCAGATAGTAAACCTATTCCGGTAATTACTGACATAGATTTTTTTAAACGGCAAACCAAAGTCGTTTTACGAAATTGTGGAATTATTGACCCCCTGAGTATAAATGATTACATAGGCCAAAACGGCTATTTTGCTTTAGCTAAAGCATTATCGGGCATGTCAAAGGAAAATCTGATACATGAAATTGAAAAATCAGGGTTAAGAGGACGCGGAGGTGCTGGATTTCTTACCTGGAAAAAGTGGAACCTGGCTGCTATAGTTCAATCAGATAAAAAATATGT
Source organism: uncultured Bacteroidota bacterium (assembly GCA_963846585.1). Classification (GTDB taxonomy): domain Bacteria; phylum Bacteroidota; class Bacteroidia; order Bacteroidales; family JAAUTT01; genus JAAUTT01. Next base: position 27,957 of record CAWJWO010000015.1, on the reverse strand, counting down.
CTTATGCAATGCTGACGAAGGTGATCCAGGGGCCTATATGGACAGAAGCGTACTTGAGGGCGATCCACACAGTATAATTGAAGGAATGGTCATTGGAGCCTATACCATAGGTGCGAGTGAGGGTTACGTTTATGTCCGTGCAGAATACCCGCTTGCTGTTGAACGGTTGCAGGCAGCAATAGATAAGGCAAGAGAATATGGACTTATAGGTGATAACATACTTGGATCAGGGTTTTCATTCAATCTTGAAATCCGTATGGGCTCAGGTGCTTTTGTATGCGGAGAAGAAACCGCACTGATAGCTTCAATAGAAGGGAAAAGAGGTGAACCTCACCCACGTCCTCCTTTTCCGGCTCAAAAAGGACTTTGGGGCAAGCCTACATTATTGAATAATGTTGAAACATACGCTAATATACCATCTATAATATTAAAGGGAGGCGATTGGTTTGCAACCTTAGGTACCGAAAAAAGCAAAGGAACAAAAGTATTTGCATTGGCGGGATCAATAAATCACTCCGGATTGGTTGAAGTACCAATTGGAACCACGCTTGGAGACCTTATCTACGATATAGGAGGAGGAACCGCAAACGGCAAACCTTTTAAAGCAGCCCAAATTGGAGGACCATCTGGCGGATGCATTCCTAAACAACACTTAAGCGTTCCTCTCGATTATGAATCGCTTAACGAACTGGGCGCGATAATGGGATCCGGCGGATTAATAGTTATGGACGATAACTCCTGCATGGTTGATGTTGCACGGTTTTTTCTTGAATTTGTCCAGGAAGAGTCATGTGGAAAATGTGCACCCTGCAGGGTAGGTACCAAAAGGATGCTGGAAATTCTTCAAAGAATTTGTACCGGTAAAGGCCAGGCTGACGATATTGATAAACTCATTGAACTTGGCAACGAAATAAAGAAAACATCACTTTGCGGACTCGGGCAATCAGCCCCAAATCCGGTATTATCAACGCTTCGGTATTTCAGGAATGAATATGAATCGCACATATATTCAAAACATTGCGAAGCAGGAGTATGTTCTGATCTGGTACGGGCTCCCTGCCAGAGTGCCTGTCCAGCCAATGTCGATGTACCCGGATTTATCTCCCTTGTTGGTGAAAAACGATATGCCGAGGCTCTGAAACTTCACCGTGAGCGTAATCCTTTTGCAGCAGTTTGTGCAAGGGTTTGCTTTCACACATGTGAGGAAAAATGCAGAAGGATATCTCTTGATGAGCCAATGGCTATTAGGGCAGTAAAACGGTTTATGGTTGACCAGGAAATAACGGTTCAGATACCTGAGGTTCGCGAAAACCCCGAAAATGCAAAACGTAAAATAGCCATAGTCGGAGCCGGGCCTGCAGGATTATCATGTGCTTACTTTTTAGCAAGGTTAGGTTACCGGCCTAATGTTTTTGAAGCTGAGCAACGACCCGGAGGAATGCTTGTACAGACAATTCCGGCATATCGTCTTCCACGGGAAATACTTGCCCGTGAAATTCGTATGATTGAACGGATGGGTGTTACAATTGAAACCGGGATGCGGCTTGGCAAAGATTTCACCATCAACGATCTTCAAAATCAAGGCTATGAGGCTGTATTCCTTGGAGTCGGATCTCCGGTCGGGCTGACTTTAAATTTACCAGGAATTGATGCTGAAGGTGTAATTGATGCTTTGTATTTTCTTAAAACTTATAATTTAAGGGGTTCAGTGCCGGTAAAAAATAAAATAGTTGTAGTTGGAGGTGGCAATGCAGCTATAGACACTGCCCGTTCTGCCATTCGCCTGGGTGCTGAAGAAGTCAGGGTAATTTACCGGAGGTCGCAGGAAGAAATGCCTGCGTATGCAGAAGAAATTGAAGAAGCCCTCGAAGAAGGAGTAATTTTGCACACACTGACTAATCCTATAGAAATATTAACCCGTGATGGAAAAGTTGCAGGCATAAAATGTAACACCAATCGTTTAGGTGCTTTTGACTCTACGGGGCGCAGAAGGCCTGAAGCCGAAGATAAAACTTTTATCATTGATGCTGAACAGGTAATTATGGCAATTGGCTCAACATTGAATACTGACGAAATATTAGACGGCGTTCCGATTGAAACTGTCCAGAAAGGATCTATAATTAAAATTAATCCTGATAATGGCCAAACATCAATTCCCTGGATATTTTCAGGGGGAGATTCAGCAACCGGCCCATTAACTGTAATAAAAGCCGTGGCTGGAGGAGAAAAAGCCGCTGTGGGAATTGATCAGTTTCTGACAGGGAAGAATCATGCTTTTTGGCAAAAAGAAAAGAAAAACGATACCTTTTTTGATCCTGAAGCCGATCCAATACAGTTGCCAAGGCAAAAAATTACCTTACTGCCTTCTCAACGCAGAAAACACAATTTTGACGAAGTGGAACAGGTTTGGGTTGAAAGTGAGGCTGTAAGGCAAGCAAGCAGGTGCCTGAGGTGTGATTATGGGAAAGACTGACGTGAGGTAAAGACATAGGAAGACAGATGAAAGATTAAAGATAAAAGAAGACAGAAGATAAATTACAGAGGACAGAGGACAGATAACAGAAAAAGGAGATTGAAGATATGTCACACGTCCTTTCACGTCCCACGTCCCATGTCTTTTTATTCTTAGTTTATATATTACAATTAACAATGAAATTCCAGATACCATGATTAAACTATTTATTAACAGCCAGCCCGTTGAAGTTAAGGAAGAATCCACAATCCTTGATGCTGCACGGAAAATGGGGATTAAAATCCCAACTTTATGTTTTCTTGAAAACTATGAAGGCAAGGGGGCATGTCGTGTTTGCATGGTAGAGGTAAAGAATTCGAGGGGACTGGTAACTGCATGCACAACTCCTGTTAGCGAAGGAATGGAAGTATTTACCAATTCAAAATCGGTACGTAATTCAAGAAAATTTGTCGTAGAGATGTTACTTTCTGAACATGACGGAGACTGTAAAACCTGTTTACGAAACGACGATTGTGAATTAAAACAACTTGCAGCAGAAATAGGTATTACCAATCTCAGGTTTGAAGGTGAACATACTCATAAATACATAGACGATTCAACACCGGCTCTCGTAAGAGACTCCGGAAAATGTATTAAATGCAGAAGGTGTGTAACTGTATGTAATGAATTACAGGCGGTAGGATCCCTTTTCCCACAGGGACGGGGATTTCATTCAACAATAGGCCCGGCCTTTGCCCAAAACCTTGATTCGGTAGCATGTGTCCAGTGCGGACAATGTGCTGCTATATGCCCGGTTGGTGCTATTGTTGAGAAGGATAATATTTCTGATGTATGGAAAGCCCTGGATAACCCTGATAAATATGTTATAGTCCAAACAGCCCCTGCAATACGTGCAGCACTTGGCGAATGTTTTGATTATGAACCAGGCACACTGGTTACAGGAAAAATGGTTAACGCCTTACGCCAATTAGGTTTCAGGAAGGTATTTGACACTAATTTTACTGCCGATTTAACTATTATCGAGGAAGGCAGTGAGTTACTCGACCGCCTTAAAAAAGCACTGGTTGATAAGGTACCTGTCGCCTTACCTCAATTTACAAGCTGTTCTCCGGGATGGATAAATTTTATGGAACTAAATTATCCTGAATTCCTTGACAACATATCTACCTGTAAATCTCCACAACAAATGTTTGGTGCGCTTGCCAAAACTTATTTTGCAGATAAAATCGGGGTAAAACCAGAAAATATTGTTGTTGTATCAATAATGCCATGTACTGCAAAAAAATACGAGGCACAACGAAGCGAAATGTTTAATAATCAGGTGCAAGATGTTGATTACGTGCTTACAACCCGTGAATTGGGGCGTATAATCAAACAAGCCGGTATTAATTTTCATTCATTGCCTGACGGAGTTATGGATACCCCGTTTGGTTTATCTTCCGGTGCTGCAGATATATTCGCCAATACCGGCGGAGTTATGGAAGCAGCTATAAGAACTGTATATGAAATTGTGACCGGAAGAGCGTTTCCATTAAAAAACCTTCATGTTGAACCTTTAATGGGTTTGACAGGAGTAAAGAAAGCAAGTTTAAAAATTGAAAATACCCTGCCTGAATGGAAATTCCTTGAAGGTGTGGAACTAAAAGTAGGCGTTGCACATAACCTTGGCAATGCAACCAAACTCCTTGAAGCAATCCGTCAGGGAGAAGAATTTCATTTTATAGAAGTTATGACATGCCCTGGTGGCTGCATCGGAGGTGGCGGACAACCAAGATATACCACAGATGAGGTAAGAAAAAAACGAATAGCAGCAATATATAAGGAAGATGAAGGCAAACAATTGCGGAAATCGCATGAAAACCCTGAGATTAAACAAATTTATGCCGATTTTTTAGGAAAACCGTTGGGTGAAAAATCCCATCATCTTTTGCATACACATTATAAGGAGAAAGATTCACTTAAAAAATAGAGCCATCCTTCGACTTCGCTCAGGAACAGGGAGCCAGGAGCCAAGAACCAGGATTGGCGATTGGCGATTTAAAAATCCATTAAGAGAAGTATATCATAAATAGATAATTAAATATTATTTAATAACAAGTAATATCCAAATAATAGAATACTCAAATCGAAAATCGAAAATCGCGATTCGCAAATCTTAAATGGAACTATTTGAAAGTGATTAAAAAATATCTAAAGCAACCCTTCCCGCAAGTTGGTAATCCTTGGAAAATAATTATTTCCGTTAGTTTATTTATAATAGTTTTTATATTGATATTCCAACCGATTGGGTTATCGGAATTCCATGGGTCAAATAAATTATTAATCATTGCCGGTTATGGTGGTGTTACTTTCATAATATTGATTTTTAATTTGTTATTACTTCCATGGCGTTTTAAAAAATGGTACGATGAAACATCATGGACAGTTTTTAAGCAAATTCTGCGTTTGTTTTTAACATTATTCTCCATCGGATTTGGCAATTATCTGTATTCTGCTTTAATATTTAATATATTTTGGGGTATCCATGGCTTTTTATTGTTTCAGTTTTATACTTTGGTAATTGGGATTATCCCTGTTATTGTAATTACTGTTATTCAACAAAACATTTGGTTATCACAAAATTTAAAATCAGCAAAGGAATTTAATAAACATATAATAAATAAAGATCCTGTTACGGAAAATAATAAAGTATGTTTGACAGGAGATAACCTTAAGGATAAATTTGAGATAGAATTATCGCGTTTAAACTATATAGAATCAACCGGGAATTACATAAAAATTTTTTATGATAATGATGATAAAATAAAAAACACAATATTGAGGTGTGCCCTAAAACGAGCTGAAAATCAACTTGAGGGTTATCAATCAATTATTAAGTGTCATCGTGCATTTATCGTAAATATTACCAAAATTATTCATACTAAAGGAAATTCACAGGGATTGCAGTTAATTTTAAAAAATACAGAATCGGAAATTCCTGTTTCACGGAACCTGACAAAAAAAATTAAAGAACATATTCAATTTTATTGGCAGGAATAACTGCCATTCATCCCAAAAAACAGTCGTTAAAACCAATCCAAAGCACTTCATCACAAATATGTGCCATATATCCCAAATATTTGGAGTTCAACTGATCATCCGCTACTATTGCAGCATGAATTAATGAACAAATTATGAACTTAAAAACTTATTAAAATGAAAAAGTATTGGATTCTTTTAACAGCTGTTGCACTTTTTATTATCGGACTAATTTTAAATTCCATTTTTGGTCATCTTTATAGTGCAGGTACGTATAGTTGCAATTATTTTGCTGCCGGGGATTATTCCATGGGGGTATTTGCTGCCGGAAGGTTCTCAATCGGTATTTTCTCAGCCGGAATTTTCTCGATAGGCATCTTCTCAATCGGTATTTTTAATATAGGCCTCTATGCGATTGGCATTTTTTTACTGGCCTGGAAAAAGAAATATCCTAAATGGGGGATCAATCAACAATCTGCATAAACATTTGTCATTTGACCATTGCCTCTAAAAAAAGCATCCGGAATTTATTAATTTCCGGATGCTTTATAAATCAATTTTCTATAAATCGACAAATTGCTCTCGCCCTTACAGGGCTGAATAAATTGTAATTATTATAATCACAGGGCGTTGCCCAGTACTGGTGCTTTAACCCCGTTGGGGTTATAAATAGAAAATTATTTTTGAAAAGTCATACAGAAAAAGAAAGAATGGTCCTTTTAATCGAATCGTTTAATTAATAATATTTGAATATATTTACCTATGTTTTTAGACTATTAATTAACAAATATTTAAAAATATGAAAAAGAAAATAATTTACAGTTTAATTCTATTTTCTTACACAACAATAGTATTTACTCAAACTGCTGTTAATAACAAGACTTTACAATCTTTGGAAAAAAACAATGGAATAAGCAAAGAAGTTGATTCAAAAGATACTACCGGTAATATTTCCGGTACATGGCGCCTCGATGAAGTTCAACGTGGTAATGTTATTATTCGCGATTATTTAATCATTCATCAGGATAACAATACATTCAATGGCACTATAATTATTGGCGGTGGTAATGTTATTCCATTTTTAAAGCCACATTTTGAAGGAAAAGAAGCGATTTTTATCGCCGGAGACTGGAACAGGGTATATCGCCTTCATCGTGAAGGAGATAATATGCATGTAACAATTGCCTATACTGGTAATTATGCTAATAGTAAACCATCTGAGGGTATTGCCATTCGTGTACCTGAAGCAGAGACCTATCCTCCTAAACCTATTCCTCTCCCCTATCTGGTGTCTGTGCCGGAGAATACTCTTTTACAAACCCCTCCCATGGGATGGAATAGCTGGAATCACTTTGGCAATAATGTTGATGACTCTATTGTTCGTACAACGGCTGCCAAATTGGTTAACAGTGGACTTGCAGCAGCCGGTTATATATATATCAACATTGATGATACCTGGGAAGGCAGCCGTGATTCAACCGGAAATATTATTCCGAATGAAAAATTTCCTGACATGAAAGCTCTTGCTGACTATGTTCATAGTCGCGGGCTAAAACTTGGTATATACTCTTCACCTGGCCCGAACACATGTGGTGGCTACCTGGGAAGCTATGGACATGAAGAACAGGATGCAACAACATATGCTGACTGGGGTATAGATTACCTTAAATATGATTGGTGCAGTGCCGGCAGTATATATTCTAACGACCAGCTTCAGGCCGTTTACCAAAAAATGGGTATTGCGCTTGAAAAAAGTGGCCGACATGTTGCTTACAGCCTTTGCGAGTATGGTATGGGCAATGTATGGGAATGGGGTCCGAAAGTTGGTGCTAATCTTTGGCGAACTACCGGAGATATACAGGATAACTGGAAATCGATGTCAGAAATTGGGTTCAGCCAAAGTGAAATTGCACAATATGCTGGCCCGGGACATTGGAATGACCCTGATATGCTTGAAATTGGTAATGGTGGAATGACTAATACAGAATATCGCACACATTTTAGCCTGTGGTGCTTATTAGCCGCACCATTGATGGCAGGCAACGACCTGAATAACATGTCTGCAGAAACACTGGAGATATTAAGCAACAATGAGGCCATCGCAATCGATCAGGATCCTTTGGGAAAACAAGCAACCCAAGTCGTAAAGCAAGTCGATATTCAAATATGGGCACGTGAACTTAAAGATGGATCAAAAGCGGTAGGATTATTTAATACCGGCATGAAAACTATGAAAATAAAATTACATTTCTCCGACATAAAAGTAACTGGAACACAAAAAATCCGGGATTTATGGCTTCATAAAGATTTAGGTAGTTTTGATAAATATTTTGAAGCCAATGTTGATCCGCATGGTACTGTTCTGATAAAAGTTATTCCTGTTGGAACCCCAAAATAAAATGAAATCAAAACATAAGATTATTATTCCTGGTAATTCTATTTACAAATAGTTCATTAAATTTGGAATTAATTATCAACAATTTCAAGAAAAAAATTTAAAGCCCAATGGAAAAAACTATTCGGATTATAGCATATATGTCGCTATTTATATTAGTTGCTTCTGCATGTAATAATAAAGATGCTGCAGTTGTAAATAATACCATTCCATCGTACATTCAAAATGTTTTATGTAAAAATTTAGCATGCACAATTGCCATAGATGCCAAAGGGAATAAGTGGTTAGGTACTCAAAGGGGGGTATTGAAATTTGATGGGACAAATTGGTATACCTATTTTACAAAATATAATCTAGATGGTTATCCTGATTGGTAAGTGATACAGTTTGGGCCATCACTATCGATTCCAAAGGTAATAATTGGTTTTGCACCTGGGGTGGCGGTGTATTTAAATTCGACGGCATAAATTGGACAATTTATAATACCAAGAACAGCGGGTTAGCTTCTAATAACGTCTATGCCATCGCCATCGATAACCTGGGCATTCTTTGGTTTGGTACCTGGGGAGGAGGTGTATCCAGATTTGATGGTTCTAACTGGACCACATACAATAAGTCCAACAGCGGTTTGATTGATAATAACGTTAATACAATAGCAATTGATCAAAAAGGTTGCAGATGGTTTGGCACTGAAAATGGAATCACGAAGTTTGATGGCCATCACTGGACAACATATAATCAAACTTGCACAGGTATTGATAGTAACTGTGTAACTTCCCTAGCTATAGATAAGCAGGGCCATAAATGGTATGGGACGTGGCGGGGGGTATCGGTATTAAATGACCTGTAAAATTAATTACTGATTACTAATGACTGATTAGTAATGACTAATTTGTTTATAGGTGTAAAGGTTAAATGGTTTATTTGATATTCAATAAACGCATAGTCCAATTTGTAATCTGTAATTAGTAATCAGTAATTTATAATCTCTTATCTTTAATCTCTTATCTTTTTCACGTCTTCACGTCCCACGTCCCACGTCTTTTTTCTTCTGCCCTCTGCCTTCCGTCTTCACATATTATTGTGATATCCTGGATGTGAAAAGAGTAGCAGGCAGGCCCGCTTTATTAAATAAACTCGCTTCCGATCCATTATGCCAGCAATACCTTATTGAAACCGGTTCAATAACCGATGAAGAATACACTATTACTTTATTTTTAACGATATTGGCAACGGCAGGGTAATATTTACCATCGTTCCCGGCAATCTCAAATTCCTTAAGCTGATTACCATGAACTACCAAGCCGCCTTCCAAATGGTCAAATTGAACGATCAGGTTATTGTTTTTACGTTTTAGATTTTTAAACGTTGGACCACTGTATGGGGTTTTTATATGAAAGTCCTGAGCCAGGGCAAGGGCTGCTAACCGGTCTCCAACTTCCATCTTAAACGGGGGATGAATGTTTTTTGGTACCCCAAGGTCTAAGGTAACTGCCAATCCGGTGTGCTTTAACGTCAGGGCACTTGCCTGGGCATTTTTAAGTTCTGCAGACTCAACTCCGTTTGGGCCTGAATATTCATATGGGGCAATCTGAACGACATAAAAAGAAAGATCCTCATTATGCCAACCCATTCTCCAGTTTTTAATCATTAATGGCAGTAAACGTGAATATTGGTCAGCTCTGCCAACATTTGTTTCACCCTGATACCAGATAACTCCCTGAATATTGTAGTTGAGTACCGGATTTATCATTGCATTGTAAAGAATGGATGGAGTGTTAGGGGACAAACTTTTAGGCCTGTTGGAAGAATAAAAACCTTTAGAAGGAATGTCGTACAGGTAGAATGAATTGCCAATTAATTCTGCAACAGGAAGAAATTTCCATTCTCCGGCAAGCCTTACAGGAGGAATTGTAGTATCATTTTTAACCGAAATATTCATTAGATCCGCTTTCCCATATATACCTCCCGATCCTCCGTTATCTAGAACCCTCACGGCAATTGTATTATTTCCTGTATGCACAATACCCGAAGGTATTTCATAATACCGGTTTTGCTGGTAACGGCCTTCTTCTTCTGTTTCACCTGCCAGAACTCCGTTTACATACACCCTGTCCATATCATCAATGGGGCCCAATGAAATGTTAAGTATTTTACCTGTCATTTGTTCCGGCAGGTCAATTTTTTTCCGATACCATAAAGTTCCGTCAAAATCACCTATGGCTTGTTCAAGGTACTGCGGAAGTTTGGCTACCTGCCATTTATCATCATTGAAATTTACAAGGGCACATTCGTTATCATTAAATGTAAGGTTTTTCCATTTGTCCGCACCAGCATCGGCTTTTACAGAAAAATGAGGCTGCTTATTCAACCATGACCTAAATGTTACAATTTGGGCACTTTGATTTTGCATGTTTGATAAATCATTTACAAATTGCTTTTCTGTGGTTAGTGCTGTTGCAGGCAACCACGCTTCAATAGGCGTTCCTCCCCAGGCTGACAGAATCAAACCTATTGGAATATGCAATTGATCATACATTTTCCTGCCAAAAAAATAAGCAGTTGCACTAAAAGATTTAACATTGGAAGGATTACATAATAACCATTTACCTTCGCAGGATTCGGAAGGATCAGTTGCCAAAGCTCTTGTTACGGTATACAGCCTTATTTGATACAGGGAAGAAGAATCTATCGCTTCTTTTGAATGCATTACAGATATTGGTGGCCATCCTGATAAAGGCATTTCCATATTTGATTGCCCGGAACATAACCATACTGACCCGATAAGGACATTATTAAGTGTTATCGTTGTATCCATGCTGGCTACCTGTATAGTATAAGGCCCACCCGGATGAGGTGTAGACAGGGTAGTTTGCCAATGTCCTTTTGAATCGGCAAGAGTTTTTACCTGTTCTTTCCAGGTTGCGGTAATTGTAATGTTCTGACCTGGTTTTGCATACCCCCAGACTGTTACTGCCGTGTTTTGCTGCAACACCATGTTATCACCTATAAGTGAAGGCAATACCAGGGATGATTTTTTCTGACTATATGAATTTAATGATAGTGATAGTAATATAAACAATGAAAAATGTCTCATATATGAATATTAATCAGTAATAAATTGTTTTCATTAATGTATTAAAATAAATGTAGGGACACGTCTTGTACGTGTCCTTATTTTATGTAAATGAACAATTTTTCTAATAAACGTATCAAAAAAATTGGCCTATTCTTAGAAACATTAATTATTATTTATAAAGACGGATAAATATAACATCATGCCCCGGGAGTTCCGATTCAAGAGGTTTTTTAGTTGTACCCTGATCCTTGCCAGTCCATATGTTATAAATTTTATAAGTACTTGTATTAAATCTAAGTTCCTTATGAGTTAATGTATCGTTTATCAAGATATTTTTCCAGTTATAATTTATCTTTTTAGGTGTAATGGACCGGTTCAGGAAACATAATGCCCATGCATCGTTTTTAAGCTGTTTTACCCATAATTCAAGACTGTCATTATTGCTATATTGAAATCCCTGGACACCAAGTGAATCCTGGTCTATGGCGATTGCTTCCCGATTAGTGAGTATATCGTGTGTTTGCTGGTTCATATGCCTGACGTCGTTTCCGGCAATCAGTGGAGCCGCCACTATACACCATAATGAAAAATGGGCACGATCTTCATTCACCTGCATTCCATTTCCAACTTCGAGCATATCAGGATCATTCCAATGGCCAGGACCGGCATATTGCCGGAGGTCCTTCTGCTTATTCAAATTCCGGAGTACACCCCAATCTGAATAGTTACCATGGTTTATCTCACAATCGAAACAAGGATAAATATCTCCGGTTGTACGCCACAAATATCCAACATCTTTGCCCCATTCCCATGGTTTACTATTTCCCCATTCACACATACTTAAAACTATTGGCCGGCCGGCTGAAAACAATGCATTGCTAATAGTGGTATATGCTCCCCTGGCATTGATGTTATCAGTGTTACACCAATCGTATTTCAGGTAGTCCACACCCCATTTTGCATAGGTAATGGCATCCTGGTATTCGTGGCCACGGCTTCCGGGCCTTCCTCCACAAGTCTGGTTTCCTGCATCTGAATAAATGCCAAATTTCAACCCTTTTGAATGAACATAATCTGCCAGGGCTTTAATTCCGGAAGGAAAACGAACCGGGTCGGGATGGATAAATCCAAGGCTGTCGCGCTTTCCATGCCAGCAATCGTCAATAATTAAATATTTATAACCTGCATCTTTCATACCGCTGGAAACTATAGCATCTGCAATTTCCCTGATCATATTTTCATTCACATCGCAAGCAAATTTATTCCAGCTATTCCAACCCATTGGCGGGGTTAGTGCAAGTTTATCAAATTTTTGGCCATACACATTAATTGTAAGGATGCATATTAACCCAAATAAAATTTTCTTCATAATTGATATTTTTTTAATAATTCAAATTGGTTTATGAGGTTTATATGGTGCAAGTTGCAGGTTCCAGGTCTCACGTCTCACGTCCTTTTTCACTTAATCACTTCATCATCTCTTCATCACTTCATCACTTAATCACCTAATCACTTCATAACTTCATCACTTCATCACTTCATCGCTACCTGACTATAATTGCAACCTTACCATCAATAAGTCCTTTTGCATGTGCGATAATATCAACGGACCCTCTGTTGCGTCCTGATTGAATCACTAACAGGCATAACCCATGAAAAGCTTTCCTGTAATTTGTCCTGAAAGGTTCATGACTTACCGGATTGCCATTATCTACACCTGCAATGGTGGCATCTCCGTTAACAATGAAATTAATCAGGCCATCAGCATAAGGAACAATATTACCATCTTTATCTGTGACTTCTACGGATATAAAGGAAAGATCCCTGCAATTGGCCTTAATTGTATTTCTGTCGGCGGTTAATATGATTTTTGCAGGTTTTCCGGCAGTCCTGATTTCCTGGCTGATTATTTCTTTACCCGCTGAACGTCCCACTGCTTTCAAAATGCCAGGGGTAAAAGGTACCTTCCATGATAAATGCAGATCGTCACCAATTTTTCGTTTACTGCCCAATGATTTTCCGTTCAGGAACAATTCAACCTCCTGACAATTAGTATATGCCCAAATATCAATAATTTTGCCGGGTTGCCAGTTCCAATGAGGGAAAATATGCAACACAGGTTTTGAGGTCAATTCACTTTGATACATATAATAAACATCTTTAGGAAAGCCTGCCATATCAACTATCCCGAAATATGAACTTTTGGCGGGCCAGGGATACGGAGTAGGTTCGCCTAAATAGTCGAACCCGGTCCAAATAAACATTCCCGACAGATATTCATATTTTTTGATCACTTTCCAGGTTTCTTCGTGTGTTGAACCCCAAGGTGCAGAACAATTATCATAAGAGGAACAGGTAAAGTCCGCGTTTCCTGTAGTTAAAAGAATGTCCCAGCGAACAGGCCACCTGCGGATAGAATCGGCAGGCATATCATAGCTTCCTCGTGTTGCCAGGGCGGAAGTTGTTTCAGTGGCAATAAATTTCTTGTCAGGAAAATCATTCAAAAAATCCTTAAATGACCATTGATTATAATTATAACCAATGAGATCGAGTGCTCCGGATTTGGCGATGTAATTCATTTTCTCAGGTGAATTGGTGGCAGAAGTCACAGGCCTTGTTTTATCCAGGGTTCTTACTATACCGGTTAATTCCCTTGCGATTGTTATTCCGGTACTATCTCCCTGTTCCGGAATTTCATTGCCAATACTCCAGATAAATATACTCGGGTGATTCCGGTCCCTTAGCACCATATCTTCAAGATCCCTTTTATGCCATTTATCCCAGTCGAGATGATAATCAAACTGCGTTTTGGATTTTCTCCACATGTCAAATGCTTCATCCATTACTACAAAACCCATACGATCGCATAGATCAAGCAGTTCAGGAGCAGGAGGATTGTGTGATGTACGGATGCCATTAATACCCATTCCTTTTAAAATTTCGAGCTGACGTTCAATTGCCCTTTTATTAATGGCAGCGCCAAGGCAACCAAGGTCATGATGATCACAAACCCCGACAATTTTAAGTGGCGTACCATTTAACAAAAATCCTTTATAACGGTCGAAACTAAAATACCGGAGACCAACTACTGTTGAAACCCTATCAATTTTTTTCCCTTCGAACGAAACCTGAGTAATAGCTTTGTAAAGATAAGGATGGTCAATTGACCAGAGAGACGGATTGTTAACCTTAAGTTCCTGTTTTACCTCAGTTACAGAGTCTGCAATACTGTTGGTTTTTGATGTCACTGAGGTTATTTTTTTCCCATTTGTATCAAATAATGTGGTTTTGACAGTGATAATACCAGTTTTTTCAATTTCATTCTTTATTTTACTAATTATTAATAGTTTAGCCATCTTATTAGTAACTTCAGGTGTGGTAATATATGTCCCCCAGTGATCAACATAAATTTTACCTGTAGAAGTAAGCCAGACATTACGGTAAATACCTGAACCTGAATACCAACGGGAATTCGGTTGTTTTGAATTATCAACCCTAACCGATATTACATTTACTTCTGATCCAAATTTCAGAAAAGGAGTAAGATTGTAACGGAAGGAAGAATATCCGTAAGGTCGTTCGCCAAGGTAATGCCCATTTATCCAAACTTCGCTGTTCCTGTAGACACCATCGAAATCGATGAAAAAGTTTTTAGTTTTTTCTTTTTCACATATTGAAAATGTTTTGCGATACCAGCCAACACCGCCTGGTAATGCACCACCAGCCGGAGTAGCCGGATTTTTTTCACTAAACTCTCCTTCAATGCTCCAATCATGAGGAAGGGATAATTCACGCCATTTAGAATCATCAAAGGATGGTTCCCTTGCCAGTGATATATCTCCAGGGTGAAACTTCCAATTATCATCAAAATTAGTTATCGTTCTTAATTTTGAATGATTGCATGAAGTTAATCCTAAAAAAAGAATGGATAGTAATGCAATGTTTGCATAAATAATATTTTTCACGGCGTTGATAGTTATAATTAGTTAATATATTGTATAATTTAAAACTGGAAATAAGTTCCCTTAATTCTTCAGATTGTATCTGAAGTTCGACAGAGCGTTATGCTAATTCATCAAAACGTTGTGTATTATTCTGAAATACTTATCGAAATATATTTTTTTTATTCATTGTTAGTCCTCCTATATTAATGATTAATAAAACTATAACTTTTACACCATTTAAGTAATAAAAAAAATAAATATAATTAAATGATTGATATTGGAAAAAATAATATCATTAAAAATTATAAAATATATATTATCCGATTGATAATATATAGGGGGATTTCATCTGTACTTAATATTTATTATTAACTTAAAGTAATAATAAAATAGATTTTACTTTTTAAATTTTATTAAAGATGAACAGATTATATCTTTTATTAGTATTTCCCTGTTTAATTTTATTTTCATTCCTTTCATGTAACAAGGATAATTCGTTCAAAATTGGATTATTATTACCTATTATTATGAATTGCAAACTTGATTATTTTGTATCTTTCGATAATGTCAGGGTTGGCGAAATAATGGCAGAATACATGATAAAACGCAAACCATCCTATAAATTATTAATTTTGACATTGTTCCTTTACATTATATTAAACCAGTTTAAGTCTTTATTTTATATATCATGAAAATTAAGGTAGTATTTTATTTACCGGCAGTGATCCTGTTTCTGCAAAGTTGTACCAGCCATTCAGTAAATGACAATAAAATTATTTGTCCTCTACAACCAATATTTGAATACTTTGACCAACTGGATAAAACAGAGTTGCATTTTAATGATCTTGATTACCGTTTGAATGATGCCAAAGGTAAATCCAAGACAGAGGTCGTAAATTCTGTAACCAGGGAGTTTGCTGATGCCCAGAATACATGTTTAGAAAAATTAAATGCAAAGTTTCCTTCAGGTTCGGTTAAATTACCTTTTGAACAAACAGGACTTAAAGATACTATAGTTTTTAAATCAGTTTATATTTCTGGTTATGCTTTCCCGTGGACAACAGCTACTTCTGTTTGTTATTATTTTACTTTTGAATATGAGTTCATTAAAAATGACATTAGCTTCGTGAACATACATTTAACATTTTATAATTCGGAAGGAGACATCCTTGATATATGCAGTATATCTGCTTATAAAAGCGGGAAAACGCAACTATTAATTAAGACACAACCCTCTTTTATTAAATTTGTTAAACTTACAATAAACTAACAAAATCATCGTAATGATTAAATTTAATTTTAAAATAGGAACCAAGATCAGTTTTGTCATGGTTAGTTTTGTTGTATTGGCAATCTCAATGGCCATTGGCGGACGTATTATTATAAATAAATTTCAGTTGGCATCATCTTCTCATATTCCTACTATTAATTATTATGAGGGATTTTTGAACGGTTCCAAGATTGAACTTTTTAAGTATGTGAATACCAATATGTATAGTGATACATTAAAAATAGATAAGTCAGCTTTTGATTTTCAGAATTTATTGATTTTTCATTGGGTAATAAATATGAAAGAAAGATTTAAGCTGCACCAGGAAGTTGAATTTGATTATAAGGTAGTACAAAAAAGTGTAATTGAATATGTTATAAACGCTAACAAATCTTGTGATTTAATTACGGAGCTAACATATATGAGACGTTCAAATCATAAAACCTTAAAAAAGATATATTCGCTTACCAATAATGGGTCTTATGCTAAAGTTTCAAACGATATTCATAAAATTGTTGAAATGGGGAATGGGATGGAAATGTCCCAAAATTTTTCTTTATTTAATTCAATCGAAGAAAATTTTACAAGAATAAAATCAATAATACCTGAAAAAGGAGAAACAGAATTATTAAGCCAGATAAATTTATATGAGAAAGGCTTGATCAGGACAAAAGAATTGTTTGAAAAAATTAACGGTCAAGTTAATGCCGCTGAAAGTTCATGGAGTAGTGCCTATTGGGAATATGCCTCAGGAAAAAAGGCTGCAATATTATTGGCAATGGATGATATGGTAAAAAATATTAACCTGTATTACAATGTGATAATTTTGATTATCCTCGTTATAGGTTTTATTTTTACATACTCAATCGTTACTTCGATTAATTATGGAGTAAAAGAAAATTACGATGTTATAGAGTCTATATCAAACGGTAATTTAAATGTCGATATTAAAGATGATATTTTAAACCGGACAGATGAATTTGGCCGACTTTCAAATATTTTGCAAAAGATGATAGGTAGCCAGAAATCTGTCATTTCACAGATTAAAATTTCCGCCCGTGAAGTGCAATTATCTGCCAATCAGTTAAAAAACTCTTCTGTTCATATTACTTCCGAAGCTAATATTCAGGCCTCTTCACTCGAAGAAATATCTTCATCAATGGAGGAAATGGTTTCAAACATTATGCAAAATAGCACAAATGCTGATGAAGCCAGAAAAAAGGTTGAAGCTTTATCTGCAAAAATTAATATTGTAAATGAAGAATCGTTAAAGAGTATTGATGCTATTAAAAAAATTACAAATAAAATATCTTTTATTAACGATATTGCATTCCAAACCAATTTGTTGGCTTTAAATGCCGCGGTAGAGGCAGCCCGGGTTGGAGAATCCGGAAAAGGATTTGCCGTTGTTGCGGCTGAAGTCAAAAAACTTGCTGAACGCAGCCGCACTGTTGCTGATGAGATAAATGTTATTTCCCGGCAAAGTATGGAAGTTACCATAAATTCGTCTTCCTTGCTTTCAGAACTACTTCCTGACATAAAAAATGCAACATTAATAGTTCAGGAAATAGCTTCGGCAAGTATTGAACAACAAGCTGGTTCCGAGCATATTAATACTGCTATTCAACAATTGAATCAAATAACCCAGCAATATGCCAGTACGTCTGGCGAATTGTTTGAGAAATCTGAAATATTACAACAAATGTCAAATGACCTTAACGAACAGATATCGAACTTTAAGGTGTAATTAAATCAAAAAAACGATAGCGCTGAAAATGCAATTGATGGCCAAAACTCCTGATAAAAAGGTTGCATTATTTATCCTTTATGAATAAATTTCTTTTTATCAGTTTTACAGAGACTACAATTATCGGCAGCATGATCCGGATAATATATATTACCACAAACCGGACAAATAAAATATAAAGTAAAGAAAGAGTTTGTCCAATGCTGATATATTGCATCTATCGCATCATTAATAAATCCAACATCTTTATTTTCAACTTCCTTAATACGGGCAAATAATTTTAGTTCATTTAAGGCCCCCTCCTCCTTCGCATCCTTTATAAAATCAGGGTATAATTTTGTTAAAACATATTTTTCTTTTTCATTGGCTTCATTAAGATTTTCTATTGTAGATTTAACTATGGATTCAGGAATTATTATTGTATCAATTTTTGCATGCAGTTGTTTTAAAGCGGCTTTTATATTGTGGGCGGTAATACTTTTTGATTTTGATACTGACAGAAAAAAAACAGAAAGCCTGTCCTTTCCTTCTTTTCTTGTTTGTTGGGCAAACGCGGCGTATTTGGAAGAATCCGTTACTTCAATTATATATGCAGTTTTAAGGTTTGCAATTGTCTTTGTCTTTAATTTATTGCATTTGTTATTACATCCGAAAATAATAAACAAAACCAATAAGAATAATTTTGAATAATGTTTCATGTAATTTAAATAAATAATTAATTCAACAATAATTTTATGTCCGGTTTATTGTGTTTATAAATTGTGACTATAAAAATGGGCAAATAAAAATAAATTTATTTGCCCATGTAATGCATTCTAATATTGTTTTATTGGATATAAGGATAAAGCGTGTTAAAATATGAATTTGTGCTGAAAGATGTAGCTGTAGGATTTGAAGCCCATGATGGTGAAACCATATTCAAGCTGCCTCCATCGCCGTTCCAGGCCCATCCAAGAACGTGCCATCCGTCACTTTTTGCCTGGTTCACGCAAGCTTCCCAGTTGCAGGCTCCTGAACCTGTTCCAAATTCACCTACAAGGCAGGGTCTGCCTGTATTGACTAAGTCTGCCAGGTCAGATGCCTGGTATGTATGTCCACGTCCCTGATTATAATTACCAGGATAAATATGGGTTGACAGACAGATGTTTCCATCGCTGATAGTAGGACTGGATGTTTTACATGCCTGGTATGCAGTGTAGGTTTCCTGTCCCCAACCCGGGATATCAATAACAATGGTACCTGAATAAACTTCGCGGACAATCGCGATACAAGTATTATAATAACTTGCATATGTTGATGCACTTATGTTATGATCGCCCCATTCATTGCAAAGGTTGATGATAAAACCGCCTCCCAGAGTATTATAATTTGCAACCCACCAGTTTGCAGCAGTTTCCAAATCACTTAAATTATCACTGCCCCCAAATCTATGATAAGTGCAAATCAAATTACTATAACCTGCAGCCTTAAGCTGTGTAATCCAACTTTTAGCTGTGTTAATTGAAAATCCTGTTGCGCTTGGATCAATTTCTAACCGTATACTTACAATACTGCCTTCTGTTTTCATAAGGCTTAGTCCTAAATTAACATTTCCATCGTTGTAATAAGATGGTTGTAAATCACATCCGTTTCCATTCAAAATTGTACCTCCTCCTCCGGAGCTTGAGCTTGAGCTTGAGCTTGAGCTTGAACTACTGCAACCTGAACAACTTTGACCTGCACCGGTACATTCGGATGCTGAAATACAACTGGCATTATTCTGCCATCCCCATCCGCCGGAGATGGTAACCCCACTACAGCATACGGGATAATTCGTGCCATACCAATCGCAAGTTCCGCAAGAGGCCAAATTGGTTCCCGGGTTTTCCTGTTGTTTGCTACAACTTATAGCAATAACAGCAACAACGAAAACAATTATAACAGAACTCAATAAAATAATTTTTTTCATAATAAATAATAATTAAAGTTAGTAATGATAATTGAATTTAATTTTCACTAAAAGTACTTCCGAAGAACCATTATATCCTTATCAGGGGTCGGCTCACGCTTCGGAAAATATAGCACGTTAACCCTGTTTTGTCATCCGTTCAAAATTCTCAAAAACCGTAAAATAGTTTAATTATGAGATATTTATATTGATAATGAATTTTGAGAATAGCAAAGCCTTGGTTTTACGCTATTAAAATTGCATCCGAATTCATTCTCATAAACGGTCGTTTTTAAGAATTATAAGTATAAGAAATACAGCTTTTTAAAAATTTAAATAATTCTTAACGTGCTATATTTTCCGAAGCGTGAGCCGACCCCTAGTTAATAAAATGTCTAAAACATTTTCCCTCTGTTCCAAATTCTCGATAAAATTTCTTTATATTCATACTCAAAAATATTAGTTAGATAACATTTTCTTATACGAATACAAGTCAATATTGGTTACATTGGTTGTAAGACCGGATTGGGGCCTAAAATAAGATAGCACTATATTATGCGTTGATATTTAATTAATTAATAAATAGAAAAATTTAATGACAATATTTGTAACACATTCAAATTCATTGATAATTTATACAATTTATAACTAAAAAAGGGTATTACCTTTACCCCTTTTAGTCTGTTAATCAATGATCTTTTAATTCGTTAATATCATCCTTTTTGTATCAATTAAAGTACCATCAGTAATAAGCGAGTATATATACATACCTGCAGAAAGGCTATTACCAGAAATAACAATACTACCATTACCTCTGTCGCTAATAGAAATTGAATTGATCTGCGCTCCTTGAAGATTATATATGTAAATAACTGCATTAACAACATTTGACGGTAAATAATATCCGATTGTTGTATTCTGGCTAAAAGGATTTGGAGTATTCTGTGACAGGGTAGCAATGTCAGCCGGTGCCAAACTTTGGGTTGGATCATTTGAACCAATTTGTTTTTGATCGCTTGTAGTTACTGCCTTAGTTGATTTTGAACAACACTGGTTAAGCTGAGTGGTCAATGATGATACCTGATTTGAAAGAGTATTTATACTACTACTTAATTGTGTAATAAGAAGGCTATCAGATTCATTTTGAGCGGATAATGATTTCACAGCTTCGACTAATAATGGAATAACAGCCAGATAATCAATAGATAACAAGCCATTTTTATCAGAATAAACCAGATCACTAAACACTTTCTGAAAATTTTGCGCCAAAAAACCTATATGGGTCCTGTTTTGATATGTAGTATCTATATGATTTTGCTTTAATTTAGAAGAATCTGATAATATTGAAGAATTTGTAGTTACTGTTGATATGTTTGAAGTTGTTGAATTAGGTTTTAATTTATACGTCACTCCTTGTAATAATTTTATTGAAGCCATTGCTCCTGTTACATTTTTAATATTCGTTTTTAACGTTGAATCGTATCCACCCGAGCAACCCAATATTACACAAGTAGCGATTTATCTATAAATTGCGGCAGCAGATATTTTAGTTGAGATTTTTTAGTATCGTTAATATTTCTGATCACATATTCAAGCCATTTTTGGGGATTAATATCTTGCTTTTTGCATGTGCCAAAAAAACTGTAAAACATAGCTAAATTTTCGGCTCCATGGTGTGATCCGGCAAACATATAATTTTTCCGTCCCAAAGCCAATGCGCGTATAGCATTTTCCGTCAAATTGTTATCTATTTCCAAATTCCCATCTTTAAGGTAATTCATAAGCATATCCCAACGATTGATACAATAATCAAATGCCTTGCCTATGGGACTTTTGGGTAATACCTTGTTTCGATTATCGGCTATATATTTACTCATCTCGTTTAATATAGGCAATGCCTCATCAAGTCTTAACTTATGGCGCATCTGTGCAGATAACCCGTCCTCTCGTGCCGTTCGTTCAATAGCATATAGCTTTTGTATCATTACCAAAATAGTGGATGCCCTGGCTTTATCGTTTTCCAGGCTTTTTTCAACCATACGCCTGGCATGTGCCATGCAGCCAAGATGTGTTACACCTTCATTACGTGCAAAATGGTCGTAAACAGAATACCCATCGGTTTGTAAATATCCTTTAAAAGTCGACAGATTTTTTAATGGGGCATCCAATCCTCTGCCTTTATGATAATCGAAAAAATACTGCGTTTTGCATCGGTGCATGGTACACCCACATGTATCCCTGATGGGTAGCTCCGGGTTTATCACGATCCTGAACTTTTATCGGGCTTTCGTCTACTTGCAAATACGGGTTTTCTAAAATATATGCCTTATGAACTGCATATAAAGGCCGAACATGATTTGAAGTAAGGCTAAACCACGAATCCATCGTAGATGCCGGGATATGAACATCCTCTTGTTTAAGCATTTGTATTTTCCTGTGTAATGGTATGTGATATACAAATTTATCTACCATAATATTGGAAAGCAAACCAGGCCCGGCTATGCATTTTGGAATGGGACGATCCAATGTGGCTATGACCTGCCTTTGTGCACCTGTTTCATCTTCTTTGGTTATATAAACTCCTTGTTTATACCTGTTTATATGACATCTTGCAGGAGTGTATTCTAATTCATCTGTTATTTTAGTACCTATACGTGTCATACCGGACACATCTTCTTTGGGCTCAACGAGTATTTCATTTACAGGTAAATGGGATGGTAATTTCATCCGACCCGGATGTGGTTTGGCAGGTTTTTCCCTTTCATAGCTGATTTGCTGCTTGTCAGCCTCTATTACTTCTTCTGTTTTTTCATCTCCAAATTCAAAGGGGAGAGTTAGCTGGTCGGGATGTTCATTCGATTCAAACCGCTCACGCTTGGAGCCAAAGAGCATCCGTTGAAACTGGGCTATTTGAAATTTCTGATCTTCTATGGTTATATTCTGATCTTCTATGGTAGAAGTTAGTTTTATGATTTCAGCAGCAAGATTTGAATTTGCCAATTCTTTTTGAGCCAGATTTTCCAAAAGAAGAAGTTTTTCTTCCAGAAATTGAGGGAGTATATTTTGCTCTGTTTGCATAGCATAAATATAGCCAAAAGTATTGATTTCATTAACGTTTTAATAGATTATTTTTCTTTAAAATAACTTGATTTTCTGATTGTTGATTTACCAAAATGCCTCTGGGAAAATCCCTTTTTGAAGGTGTAAAAACTCTTCTATTTTAATTTTTCAGCATATGGGATAATGGACTGGTAAGCTGCTGGGCCACTATCTGTAATGCTTGTAAAATAAAGGATTTTCATTACATGACACTAAGTATTATGTATATAAACTCTCGGTTTTTATAAAAAATCTTTTTGGAAGGGTACTTTTAAGCTCCTTTTTTTAACAAATATCGCTTAAGCATGGTGACATTCTTCAACGATACCCCTTCAATAATCATTACAAGTTTTGGCCACTCAAGGCTACCATCTATTATAACAGGAATTTCAAAGTTGCCTTTTTCCAGCCTTTTGTAATAATTATCCAAAGCTTTGGATAATTATTATTATTCTAAGTTAAAGTTTATCCAAAGTTTCAATACAAAATCACTCTATAACCCCTAGAATTAGGAAACAACTTTGCAAAATTACTTTGGATAAACAATTGTTCTATTTCATACCTTTGAGCCAATCAAGCAAATCTTTATTTCTTTCCCATGATTTAGTTTTTAAATCAACTGGTTTTGTTTCAATATACGCTTTTTCAAATGCTTCCCTTTTCTGTTTAGAATCAGCACGCGCATAGATGTCTGTTGTCTGAATTGATGCATGCCCAAGGAAATCCCGTAAATAAACAATGTTTACGCCAGCTTGTAACATATGCATGGCTTTGCTATGGCGAAAAACATGGCAGCTAATAGGCAGACCAATAATAATTTGGTTTATTTTTCTTGCCATATCTACATAAGATTTCAAAATATAGGTTACTCCTTCAGGCGTAAGCTTCTCCTTTCTATAATTGGAGAACAAAGGATATTTATTTGCATACGTATCCATAAGATTATTCTCTTGCATGTAATCTTTCAAGAATATAAGTTGCTCTTTCTGAAGTGGAACTATTCTTGATTTACGTCCTTTACCTTGAAGTTTTATAGTCGGAGGAAAGTCAAACCGGATACTGGATGGGGTAAGATCGATCATTTCCTGTACCCTTGCTCCACTATCATACATTAGAGCGAGTAATGCAAGGTTACGACGACCATGTGATGTACTTAAATCTGGCTGTTCTAAAATGAGTTTAATCCCATCAGTGGTAAGATAATTAATGGTTTTTTTGTCATGTTTCTTCACCTTAATTGAAAGAATTTTTTGAAATTCATATATTCTTTCAGGATTCTCATACTGGATATAACTAAAAAATGAATGAAGTGCTGCTAAACGACAATTACGGGTAGCATTACAACAATTTCTATTATCCTGTATCCAATCCAGGAACTCGACCACGCACTCTTTGGTTATTTTATCAAGACTTAAAATTTCTGCATCAATTCCCTTTTTATCTCTCATGAAGGTAATAAACTGTATAAATGTATGCTTGTATGAAGTAATTGTATTAGGGCTTACATTACGCTCTCCAGGAAGATATCTGGTTAAAAATGCAGTAAGATATTTTGCAAAATCAGTTGTTTCCATATTATTTTAATTTTGGTAATTTGGGAAAACATAAGCACTAATAGCTTTTTCATCTTTAAGTAAATCCGGGTACATTTCCGAAGTGAGTCGAACATATTTTTCAGTAGCCCCTAAAGACTTATGCCCAAGGAAAATTGATAATATTGGTAAAGTGTAGCATAAATCCTGCCCGGATTTAGCCATCAGTACCATAGCATGAACTGCAAATGTGTGACGAAGGTCATGAACCCTCGGACCATGATGATCTCCAATGTACGGGATACCGGATATTGCAAGTGCTTTTCTGAACCAAGTATATACATTCCATTGATGACAACTGGTACCGTCAGGAGATACAAACAGGTAACCATTATTATCTTTTATGCGAAGAATTGGTATGCTATCTCGATATTGCAGATATTGTTTTAAAACTATTTCTAAACTATCCGATAGGGGTGCAATACGTTCTTGCCCATTTTTGCTTTTTCGGATAATTAAGCATCGCCTGTCAAAGTCTACATCTTTATTCTTTAAAGACAAGGCTTCACTTACTCTAAGTCCGGTGGAATAAAGTAAACGTATGATGGTAGGTAAAATAAATATAATGGTAGACATATGTTTGTCATACAATCGCATATTATCGCAGGCCTGAAAGATATCTGCCATTTCCTTATCAGAATATATATAAGGTGTAAAATTGTTTTTGGAGGGATCAACTGGTTTTCTGGGGATATAACAATCATAGCCAACCTTGCACATATACTTACAAAACTGAGATATAATGCAATATTTGTTATAAATCGTAGTTGGTGAATCGTTTATTCTGGTTGCTCTCCAAGCATCAATTTGCTGGCTTGTAATTCCAATAGTAGTTATATTGTTATCAATAAAAAACTTATCTAGATCAAGAAACAACCATTTAGCGAAGTATGCTACGGAACCAACTTCTTCTTTCATTGAAATAAACCGTTTAAAAAAAGGCGAATAGATACTACAATAATTAAAATTATTCATAGAATGCTCCTCCTTCCTGTTCATAAAATGATTTATCCACTGGTGGTACATATAGTGCACACTTACGTAAGGATCCCACATCTATTCTAAGATAAGCCAACGTAGTTGTGGTACTTTGATGTCCTAATGCTTCAGATATTACGGGTATTGACACTTGGTTTTCCAGAAAACGGCTAGCCAGGCTATGACGAAGGGCGTGTGAACCATGTTTTCTACCTGTAGTGTCTACTCCTGAAGCATTTATCAAACTTCTTATTTTAGTAGTAACAGAACATCCTAATAAAAATGTATAAGGTGCTCTTGTCGAAATAAATATATGCTTCAAGTCCGATTTTTTTCTTCCAAACTTTAAATAATAATTATCCAAAGCTTTGGATAATTATTACAAAAGGCTGGAAAAAGGCAACTTTGAAATTCCTGTTATAATAGATGGTAGCCTTGAGTGGCCAAAACTTGTAATGATTATTGAAGGGGTATCGTTGAAGAATGTCACCATGCTTAAGCGATATTTGTTAAAAAAAGGAGCTTAAAAGTACCCTTCCAAAAAGATTTTTTATAAAAACCGAGAGTTTATATACATAATACTTAGTGTTATGTAATGAAAATCCTTTATTTTACAAGCATTACAGATAGTGGCCCAGCAGCTTACCAGTCCATTATCCCATATGCTGAAAAATTAAAATAGAAGAGTTTTTACACCTTCAAAAAGGGATTTTCCCAGAGGCATTTTGGTAAATCAACAATCAGAAAATCAAGTTATTTTAAAGAAAAATAATCTATTAAAACGTTAATGAAATCAATACTTTTGGCTATATTTATGCTATGCAAACAGAGCAAAATATACCCCCTCAATTTCTGGAAGAAAAACTTCTTCTTTTGGAAAATCTGGCTCAAAAAGAATTGGCAAATTCAAATCTTGCTGCTGAAATCATAAAACTAACTTCTACCATAGAAGATCAGAATATAACTATAGAAGATCAGAATATAACCATAAAAGATCAGAAATTTCAAATAGCCCAGTTTCAACGGATGCTCTTTGGCTCCAAGCGTGAGCGGTTTGAATCGGATGAACATCCCGACCAGCTAACTATCCCCTTTGAATTTGGGGATGAAAAAACAGAAGAAGTAATAGAGGCTGACAAGCAGCAAATCAGCTATGCAAGGGAAAAACCTGCCAAACCACATCCGGGTCGGATGAAATTACCATCCCATTTACCTGTAAATGAAATACTCGTTGAGCCCAAAGAAGATGTGTCCGGTATGACACGTATAGGTACTAAAATAACAGATGAATTAGAATACACTCCTGCAAAATGTCATATAAACAGGTATAAACAAGGAGTTTATATAACCAAAGAAGATGAAACAGGTGCACAAAGGCAGGTCGTAGCCACATTGGATCGTCCCATTCCAAAATGCATAGCCGGGCCTGGTTTGCTTTCCAATATTATGGTAGATAAATTTGTATATCACATACCATTACACAGGAAAATACAAATGCTTAAACAAGAGGATGTTCATATCCCGGCATCCACGATGGATTCGTGGTTTAGCCTTACTTCAAATCATGTTCGGCCGTTATATGCAGTTCATAAAGCCTATATTTTAGAAAACCAGTATTTGCAAGTAGACGAAAGCCCCATAAAAGTTCAGGATAGGGATAAACCCGGAGCCACCCATCAGGGATACATGTGGGTGTACCACGCACCGATGCAAAACGCAGTATTTTTTGATTATCATAAAGGCAGGGGATTGGATGCGCCATTAAAAAACCTGGCAACTTTTAAAGGATATTTACAAACAGATGGTTATGCCGTTTACGACCATTTTGCACGTAATGAGGGCGTAACACATCTTGGCTGCATGGCACATGCCAGGCGTATGGTAGAAAAAAGCCTGGAAAACGATAAAGCCAGGGCATCCACTATTTTGGAAATGATACAAAAGCTATATGCTATTGAACGAATGGCACGGGAGGAAGGATTATCTGCACAGATGCGCCATAAGTTAAGACTTGATCAGGCATTGCCTATATTAAATGAGATGAGTAAATATATAGCTGATAATCGCAGTAAGGTATTACCCAAAAGTCCCATAGGCAAAGCATTTGATTATTGTATCCATCGTTGGGATACTCTGATGAATTACCTTAAAGATGGGAATTTAGAATTAGATAACAATATGATTGAAAACGCTATACGCGGACTGGCTTTGGGTCGGAAAAATTATATGTTTGCCGGATCACACCATGGAGCCGAAAATTTAGCTATGTTTTACAGTTTTTTTGGCACATGCAAAAAGCAAGATATTAATCCCCAAAAATGGCTTGAATATGTGATCAGAAATATTAACGATACCAAAAAATCTCAACTAAAATATCTGCTGCCGCAATTTATAGATAAATCGCTACTTGTGTAATATGGGGTTGCTCGGGTGGA
>CAWJWO010000014.1:0-5076 GCA_963846585.1 uncultured Bacteroidota bacterium | reverse complement strand
AATTAAGCAAAGTTATGTAACGTTTCAGGAAATCATAAAACTTACCTTTGTTTATATATTACATATTAAACATACTTAATATCATTATAATGAAAAATACAATTTTATCCCTGGCATTAATTTCATTTATAACAGGTACAATTTTAACAGGTTGTCAATCTTCGTCTACTAAAGTAGAAAACGCCGAAAAGAAGGTACAGGATGCAAAAGATAACCTGGTTCAGGCTAAACAGGATTTAAACAAGGCGTATTCTGATTCCGTTACGGAATACCAAAAGTTTAAAATGGAATCGGAAGAAAAATTAAAAGCCAATGAACAAAGTATATCCGATTTTAATTCCAGAATAGCCGATGAGAAAACTGAAAACAGGGCTAAATATGAAAAGAAACTGGCTGAGTTGGAACAAAAAAACAGTGATTTGAAAAAGCAACTTGATGATTATAAAGAACAGGGAAAAGATGCCTGGAAAACATTTAAAATCAGCTTTAACCACGATATGGACGATCTGAAAAATAATTTGAAAAGCTTAACAGGTAAACATTCCTAAATATCAATATTCTAAATAAAAATAAAAATTATTAATATTTATTAAATTTAAATAAAATGGGAAATATTCTTTATTTTATCGCGGTAATATTAATTATTGCTTGGTTGATTGGATTTGTCGGGTATGGCTTGGGAAGTATAATACATATTCTTCTGGTAATTGCAATAATTGCAATCATCCTGCGTCTTATTGAGGGAAGAAGGGCTTTTTAGGTTGGCGCTTCTTATTTGCTTGATAATGTCTTGCTTAATACCTGCGGGATCTTCGCAGGTATATTTTCAGCAAGAAGTAAATTATAAAATTAACGTTAGCCTGAATGATAGTCTCCATGAATTGAATGCTTTCGAAACCATTCAATATATAAACAATTCCCCCGACACTCTTCATTTTTTATTTTTTCACCTGTGGCCTAATGGTTACTCTTCTAATAATACCGGATTGGCAAAACAGCTAATGACATTGAGAGGCAAGGAACGGTTATTCAATGATCCAGTATTAAGGGGTTATATTGATTCATTGAACTTTAAAATAGACGGACAAAATGTATCCTGGGCATTGTTATCGGATCAACCGGATATATGTAAGATAAATCTTACTAAAGGCCTTGTAAATGGTGACACCATAAATATTTCAACTCCATTCCACGTTAAAATCCCTTTGGGAGTTACTTCAAGATTAGGCCATATAGGACAATCCTATCAAATATCCCAATGGTATCCTAAACCTGCTGTTTATGACAATAAGGGCTGGCATCAAATGTCCTATGAAGATCAGGGTGAATTTTATTCTGAATTTGGAATATTTGACGTATCCATAACATTGCCTGCTAACTATATCGTAGGCGCCACCGGAAATCTTCAAAATTCAGGGGAATTGGCAATGTTAAATAAACTTGCAACCGACACTGCCTGGATGTTGAAATTATCTAAAAATGAACCCGGTTTCCCAAAATCTTCTGAACAATTGAAAACAATAAGATATACCCAATATCAGATTCATGATTTTGCATGGTTCGCGGATAAACGGTTCCATGTGATGAAAGGGAAAGTCAAACTCCCTGATTCCGGTAGGGAAGTAACTACATGGGTGATGTTTACAAACAAACAGGCAAACCTTTGGAAAAATGGCACACAATATGCAAATCAGGCAATATGCTATTTTTCAAAATGTATAGGTGATTACCCTTATCAAAATTTTACTGTGGTTCATAGTGCCATTAATGCTGGGGAAGGCATGGAATACCCCGGGATTACAGTTATTGGAGATATAAAGGTTGCATATATACTTGATGAAGTAATTGCTCACGAAATAGCACATAGTTGGTTTTATAGTGCACTTGGTACTAATGAACGAAGGTATCCATATATGGATGAGGGTATTACTACTGCTTATGAAGTACGGTACTTAACTGAAAAATATCCGGATCAAAAACTTTGGGAGGTATATATTCATAACAAAAAGCTGGCAAAAATTTTTCATTTCGACAATATGCCTGTCCGGATCATGCCGGAACTAGAATGGCTTTTACAGGCCCGAAATAACCTCGAACAGCCTATTAATCTGGCAGCAACTGATTACAGTAGTTTAAACTATAGTTTAATCGTTTATTACAAGGCAGCACTGGGTTTTAATTATCTTAGGGCTTATCTTGGAGATTCCATTTTTGATTCTGTTATACACGATTATTATTTTAAATGGAAATACATGCATCCCCAACCTGAAAATCTTCAAAATATTTTTGAATCCCATACAGATAAGGATTTAACCTGGTTTTTTCGTGATTTCCTTGGAACAACAAAACGTATTGACTATGAAGTGGCTAGTTTGAATGCCCAACAAATACTTATCAGAAATAAGGGTGAGATGGCATCACCATTCATCATCTGTGGAATGCAAGGTGATTCTGTGTGTTTTGAGAAATGGGTTGATGGTTTTGCTGATCAGCAATGGATCAACATTCCACAGGGAAATTATTCTGAAGTAAAAATCGACCCCATGCATCTGATGCCGGTATTGTACAGAAATCATAGTACAATGCGGACTTTTGGAATATTTCCTAAGGCAGCTCCTGTTAAACCCCGGCTATTATATACAATTGAAAATCCGGATAACCCGGATTTAATCTATATTCCTTCAATTAATTGGAACAAGGATGAAGGTTTTATGGTTGGAATGGCTTTCCACAATGGACTTCAACTTCCCAAACCCGTCGAATATTTTATTATGCCATTCTGTTCCTTTATTAAGCCTGGCCTGTCCGGCTATGGCATAATTACTATGAATAAAATCCCATACATGGCCTTATTCAGGAAGGTCACCATCACGATTGAAACTACAAAATTCGGAGCACCTGGCAATCAATACTATTATCTGGAAAAAGCTGGAATAGAATTACATTTTGGACCATTTAAAATGATAAATCCATTATATCAAAAAATATTTGTATCTATCGTTGCCGGATCTGATTTATCTCAGATTGAACTTCAGGAAAAGGCTAAGATAAATACTTTTCTGCAAGTTGGGTATAAGTTGGAAAAAATCAGGCTGGTGAATCCATTTTCCTTAATTATAACTTTTGAAAATAATGTAAATTATCTGAAATCTTCTGCCGAGTTCAATTACAGGTATTCATATAACGGAATAAACCAGGGATTGGATTTTCGATTATTTTCCGGGATAATTTTAACTGAACATCCGACTAATCCCTTCTACAACTTTTCTGCAAGTGCAAGGTGTGGCCGTGATCTGTATTTGTATGACGGATTTTATCCTGACAGGTTTAGTAGTTTTCCTGTAACATATTTATCAAGGGAGATGACATTATCAGAAGGCGGGCTTATATCAATTCCTAAGGAAAGTTTAAATTATAGCACTATGATACTGGCTATGTCCTTAACAAGCAATTTGCCCGGGTTGTCAGGACAAATACCAATAAAGACTTTCGTTAACATAATATTGAACAATTCCGGAACTAACCACAGTCTTTCGATTTTCTATGAAGCTGGCATTAAAGCCGGCATATGGAATTTTTTTGAGATTTATTTACCCTTTCCCATTTCTGCCAACATTCATTCAGCCGACCAGTCATTCAGAGACAGGCTTCGGTTTGTTTTCAACCTGGAGTCAGTTAGCAAGATCAAATTGAATTCAAAGTTCTTTTAAACCCGTGTGTGAATTATGTAACTGAATTATTAAATTGTGTAACAGGAAAAAACCCTTATCAATTACCTTTATTTATTGAATTTTATTAAAATATAAGAAAATGAAAAAAACTATTGTAATCGTATGTTTAATGTTCTTTTCGTTGAGTTCTGGTATAATATACGGAAGTATTTCAAATACGAAAATTACACCGGTAAGTACAATTCTTACTGATAACAAGGAAAATAAACTATCGGCAGAAGAAATAGCCTGCTTAAAAAACCGTGTTGAAGAAATTCGTAACATGGATAAATCAAGTTTGACCTCAGCCGAAAAACGTGAATTGAGAAACGAACTTAAAGGAATCAAAGAAAGTGTACGCAGAAGTGACGGAGTAATTTATATAGGCAGTGGCACCTTAATTCTTATAATTATTCTGGTAATTATTTTAGTATAAGTAATTTAATCAGGCTCTCGTATATTGAAAACAACTTGTTTTTATAACAAGATAATTAAAATATCGATGAGCCTGAATAAAGTATATTTTCATTAGTAACTTCTTACAAATATTTATTCTATTATTTAAAAAAATAAAATCATGGACTCAGGAAAAGTTTTATTGGGATTATTGGCCGGCGTTGCTGCCGGTGCATTATTGGGAGTATTATTTGCACCTGATAAAGGTTCGGTTACCCGTACAAAAATAACCAAAAAAGGAGAAGACTATGTTGATACTTTAAAAGAAAAATTCAACGAATTTGTTGACAACCTGTCAGATAAATTTGATAAAGTTAAGGATTACGCCGGCGATCATAATGGTAGTGTACATGGCAATTCCGATGAAATAGCCAAAGAAGTAAAAAAAGTCTCTACCTGATCATTACTTATTGCCTGTTAGAATACTTTAATAACATAAACCATGGAAACAGAAACTTTAATTATAAAACCTCCCCGGAGGAGAATAGACAGTACGAGGAATGGTTCACTAAGTTCATTTAATTTACCTGCAATAATTGCTGAATTGAAGCATAATCAAACATTGGGCGATACAGGCCTTAAAACGAGGGTCCTTTTTAAAAGCCAGGAAAAACAGATACTGCTTACTGCTTTGCAGGAAGACACTGAAATTGATTCTTATCAGGCAAATGACTCCATTACTTTTCAGGTTATGGAAGGAAATGTAAGGCTTAACACCAGTAACAACTCGGTAACTCTTGGGAAAGGCCAATTATTTACACTCTATGAAAACACAAATTACAAATTCATAACGCAGGAAGAAACAGTGTTGCTTTTAACCATAACTGGCAGCATTTTACAATCCGGCCTCTTAAGAAACTGAACACGGAGCCATGGAAAATCAAACGAACATATTTGAGCCTCTCCTCGA
>CAWJWO010000013.1:0-179659 GCA_963846585.1 uncultured Bacteroidota bacterium | reverse complement strand
TTTTCATCAGTATCGAATTCATGTAATAATTCAATGATTTTTGATTTGAAAAGTCCGAATTCAATCTTTGCTTGAGCCAAAATTTTAAAATGTGAAGATTCAGAATTGAAATCTATTCCTGGACTTATTAAAGCTAAATCATAACAATTACTTATAAATCTCATCTCAAGATTTTCGATTAAATTAATTTCGAAACTATCATTAAAAATTTTCCCCATACACTTTATTCAATAAACTTGTAAAATTCCATCCCCCAATCCATCCCCCACCAAAAAAATATCCCTGCAAACATATAGTCTACAAGGATATAAAAATCAATTTTGTACCCGGAACAGGACTCGAACCTGCACATCCTTACGAACACTAGTCCCTGAAACTAGCGCGTCTACCAATTCCGCCACCCGGGCATAATAATGTAAATATAGACATTTAGTTGTTAGTTGTTAGTTGCTGGTTGTTAGTTGCTGGTTGTTAGTTGCTGGTTGTTAGTTGCTGGTTGTTAGTTGCTGGTTGTTAGTTGCTGGTTGTTAGTTGTTGGATTGTTGATTGTTAGTTAATAGTAGATTTTGTTTATAAACTTTATAAACATCATCAACCTTATAACCTATTTTTATTAGTAATCAGTAATTTGTAATTTGTAATTTGTAATCATTTTCACGTCCTTTCACGTCCAATGTCCCATGTCCCACGTCTCACTATCCTACTCTCCTGTTTTATGATAACACAGCGCATCATTCAAGGCAATAATAGCCTTTTCATAATCGTCCCGTTCAATAACAAACTGCATGTTCACCTGCCGCATCGATTGTGAAAAGCAAATAATATTGATTTTATTTTCAGCAAGTGCATTTGCAGCCTTGGCCAAAAAACCAGGTTGGGCAATATTTGTGCCCATAGCACAAACTAATGCAACCGGTTGTGCAATTACTTCATAAAAAATTTCGCGTAATTCATCAAGTAGTGGTTGTGCCTTTTCGTTGTCGTAAATAACTGAAGTAATACAATTTGCATTAGTACCCTTTACAATATAACTAACCTTGTGTTTCTTAAAAACCTGCATAATATTTAAATCAAAGCCATACTCACCTACCATCATTGGATCGTGCACCTCTATGGCAATTACTTTATCCGTACCCGATACAATTTCTATCCTCGAGGTTTTGCTTATATAATCCTTTGAAATAAGTGTTCCGGGATGATCAGGCTCAAAAGTATTTTTGATACGAATGTTTATATTAGCCCTTTCCAAAGGTTTTGATGCTTTTGGATGAATAGCTTCCATGCCTATGTCGGCAAGTTGATCAGCTACAAGGAAGTTGGTAAAACCAACAGGAACCGATTTATCTAACCCGACTATTTTGGGATCGGCAGATGATAAATGAAATTCCTTATGAATTATGGCTTCGTCTGCCTTGACTTCAACTGCTATTTTACATAACGTAACTTCAGTATAACCCCTGTCAAAGGCCTTCATTATACCCTCTGTTCCTTTGGTATAACCGGTAGCTATCACTAATGTCCCGGAGAAATCGATTCCTGTAAATTCCTTATGAATACGCTCATCAATTGTAAGAGATTCCGAATCGTTGAAGCCGCATAAATCAACCAGTGTACTGTTAATATTATTATTATTAAGGATATTCACCGTATTAAATGCCGAATGCGCTTCACCTATTGAAGAGAGTATTTCCCGGGCTGCCAGGTATATATTCTGTTTATCAACATATCCTGAAATTAATACCTGCGACATCACTTTCAAATACTTCTTAGCCTTTAATATACGATCGGAAATAAAAGCATCGGCAATTTTCTGATCAAGATTGATATCGGCTAATTTCCTGTTAATTGCAATCAGCTTATGTAGCAATTCATCAAGTCCCGATTCATAATCCGACCTGTTTAAAAATCTGACATATATGCCGGGAATTCCGTTTTTTTTGTGTTCCAGCAGCCAGTTAGTGACATCCTTGTAGGCTGAAACAACAAATATCCTGTTATATAATTCAGATGGTTTTCTTTTGCCAATGATTATATTTTTCAAAACATCATGAAAGGCTGACATTGAAGTCCCGCCAATTTTTTCAACAGTTAACATTAAGAAATCTTGTATTTAAAAATTGTGTGCAAAAAAACGAATTTTTATTTATAATTAAGCAATAATTAACACTTATTAACACTGATTTTTTCATCACCTTTACTGTAATTCTCAATTTTAGGAACCAGGATCCAAGAACCAGGAACCAGGAACCAAGACCTTCTGATTCAAGATTCGCGATTCGCAAATGTTGATTGGCTAATTGTGATATAAATACAAATTTTAATAAATTGCTAATTATAAAATATTTATATGTTTAGTAACATCCAAATCTCAAATCGAAAATCGAAAATCGAAAATCTTAAATCCTTTACCTCATCACCTGTCCTCTGGATCAGTGTAATGCATAGACAGTCCTTGTTCAATGAAATAAATCCTGATCTGGGCTGTATCGTGCAGAAAATCAATTTTTCCGATTTCCAATCTGTGAATATTAATTCCGGTACGGTTCTTTAAGTCGTCAAGCAATAAATTATAATTTTCAGGTTTTATAAGATCAATTTTTTCATAAAGAATAATTTTACTGTTCTCCTTATTACGCAGCCAGAAGTATTCAAGGCAATAAATTATAACTATTATAACAATATTTGTAAATAATAATTCCGGTATAGCCTTTAAAAGGGCGTTTATTACTGATATCCCGATAATTATTGCCAAATAGGTCATTTCCTTAACTGAGATAGAATCGGTACGGAACCTGATAATTCTGAAAATGGCAAACAATCCTATTACAAAACCAAATTGAAGTTGCACGTTTGATAGCAGGTAGCAAAAAAAGAATATAATAATACCTGTAAGAAAAAAAGAAAAAAAGAAATCCTTCCTTCTGGTGACAGGATAATACAGGAACCTTATAATAATAGTTAAAGTAATTAAATTAAGAGCCAGATGGAACATTAACCCAATTAAATCATGAATATCAATTGAAAATGTTTTGAGCCATTCAGTAATATTCATATACATAGTTTTTGTAATTGTAGTATTTTGGATTTGTAATTATTATATTTAATGCCCTGGGTTAATAATGCCATGCCCAGGCAATATTTACTAATATTTGTTGGCCTAATTCCGTATTCTTTGATTAGAACCGGGAATTTTGCCGACCGGCTAAATGAACTTTGTTTTAATTCGGCAACCACTATCGAAGGATAATGAATATTTTGCGATCCCTTTTGAAAGTAAAGGCTTGTATCCAAAGTTAATCTTTCGGTAAATTCATTATTTACCATTGTAATCCTAAAAAATTTATTCGTAAGGGTTTCGTGGAATTCTGAAAATTTTAGTGAAGTTTCTGATTCTATAAATTGATGTGAATTAACGGTTAAGTCATTCGAATCAGGAATTTCTATTCTTTTTTTCTTAGTTTCTTCTTTATTGGTTTTATATTTTAATTCGATATATCTGGTACTAAAAGCATCGTACTTTCTTATCCTGATTTTGAACCTGTTGCCTTTTCCGTTATGATGCTGGTTATATGTCAGCAAATCATCTGTATCATAATAAACAGTAGTATAAGGCTGTATCTTCAAATTATTAACAGATAACACTTTATAATATGGTTTAAGTTCAGCAACAATTTGCGGCAACAAAGAAGATGCAAACATAAATTTAGTTTCCATTCGTTCCATCAATTCAACCCTTAATAATTGGGAAATGGAAACGTTTTGACAGGTATCCAATATTTCTTCTATTTTGGTAATATCAATCATTGGAAAACTTTCAAAGTAGGTAAGTAGAAGAGTAGATAAGTAGGAAAAGCTAAATTTACAAAATTATAAATTTAATGCCCTTTTCTACTCTCCTATTTTCTATTATATTAATTATGTAAATAATATTGCAATACTATGCACTAAGCACTATGCACTAAGCACTATATTTACTCCACTGGTTCAAAATCCTTTTTCCCAATTCCGCAAACCGGACAAATCCAGTCTTCAGGTATATCTTCGAACTGCGTTCCCGGTGCAATACCTCCGTCAGCATCACCTTCCACGGGATCGTATATATAACCGCATACGGTACATCTGTATTTTTTCATTTTTTGTAATTTAAGTTTAAATGTAGAGGGCTTTTGTGAAAACGTTTATAAGGTTTATTAGGTTTATAAAGTTTATAAAGTTTATAATAAACCTAATCACTTAATCACCAAATCACCTAATCACCTAATCACTTAATCACTTAATCCTCTAATCCCTTAATCCTCTAATCCTAATCTTATTTGCCGCAGAATTCCGTCAAAACCCCATACGTCGATTTAGGATGAAGAAATCCAATATTGAGTCCTTCTGCACCTTTTCGGGATGTTTTATCGATTAAAGCAACACCATTTTTTTCAGCTTCCTGCAGAGCCATATTTACATTATCAAATGAAAATGCAATATGATGGATTCCGGGGCCCTTTTTTTCAATAAATTTACCAATAGGGCCCTCCGGATCAGTAGATTCAAGTAATTCAATTTTTGTTTGGCCAACCATAAAAAAAGCTGTTTTCACTTTCTGGTCAGCTACTTCTTCCAATGCATAACATTCCAAACCTAGTATTTTTTCGTAATAAGTTCTTGCTTCTTCGAGATTTGAAACTGCAATGCCGATGTGTTCAATGTAATTGGGTTTCATCGTAAGATATATTATTTATAATTATTATGTTAGAACCAAGAACCAGGAGCCAAGATCGGATTATTTCAGAAATTTAATCATAGATCAGTTTAAATTTCAATATACAATTAATAAATAGCAA
Organism: uncultured Bacteroidota bacterium; assembly: GCA_963846585.1. GTDB lineage: Bacteria > Bacteroidota > Bacteroidia > Bacteroidales > JAAUTT01 > JAAUTT01. Next base: position 174,827 of record CAWJWO010000013.1, on the reverse strand, counting down.
ATCTTTATAATTTTTTATTTCTGATTTCTGTCTTCTGTCTTCTGATTTCTGTCTTCTGACATCAGCAGAATGTCTTGGTTCCTGGCTCTTGGCTCTTGACTCTCATTTACAACGGAATATTCCCATGTTTCCTTTTTGGAGTATCAACTTTTTTATTCTTTGTGAGTTCCAGAGCCTGGAAAAGTTTATAACGGGTTTCTTTCGGATATATAATTTCGTCGATAAACCCTAATTCAGCCGCTTTATAAGGATTTGCAAAAGTGTGCCTGTATTCTTCTGTTTTCAGGATGCGGTCTTCATCAGTTTTAATATTCCGGTAAAGAATTTTAGCCGCTCCTTCAGGTCCCATCACTGCTATTTCGGCTGACGGAAAGGCATAGTTTATATCTGCACCGATATGTTTGCTGGACATAACGTCATAGGCTCCCCCATAGGCTTTTCTTGTAATGAGGGTAATTTTAGGCACTGTAGCTTCACTAAAAGCATATAATAATTTAGCACCATGTTTTATAATTCCACCGAGTTCCTGGGTAGTACCGGGTAAGAACCCGGGGACATCCACAAAAGTAATTAAAGGAATGTTAAATGCATCGCAAAAACGAACAAAACGAGCAGCTTTCATTGATGAATTTATGTCCAGTACCCCGGCAAGAATGGCAGGCTGATTAGCTACTATACCTATTGAATATCCTCCGATTCTTGCAAACCCTATAATTATATTAGAAGCAAAATGGGGCTGAACTTCAAAAAAATTTGCATTATCAACAACCGCCAGAATAATTTCCTTCATATCGTAAGGCTTATTTGGTTCGGCCGGTATTATAGACTCAAGTTTTTCGTCTTCGCGCAGAGGATCGTCATTCGAGGGTATAAATGGAGGATCTTCCATGTTGTTTGAAGGAAGGTATCCAAGAAGTTCACGAATCAATTGCATCGACTGTTCGTCGTCATCTGCAAGGAAATGAGCTACTCCGCTTTTAGAGTTATGTGTAAATGCTCCGCCCAGTTCCTCCTTTGTAATTTCTTCGTGGGTTACCGTTTTAACCACTTCAGGGCCTGTAACAAACATATAACTGTTTTCCTTTACCATAAGTATAAAATCAGTTAAAGCAGGCGAATATACTGCTCCGCCTGCACAAGGTCCCAGAATTGCTGAAATTTGAGGAATTACTCCGGAAGCTGAAACATTTAAATGAAATATGTCTGCATACCCGGCCAGGCTTTGAACGCCTTCCTGTATCCTGGCACCTCCCGAATCATTTAACCCAATCACCGGAACACCAAGCTTTAATGCCATTTGCATTACTTTTACCACTTTATCAGCATTGGCTTTGCTCATCGATCCACCAAAAACAGTAAAGTCCTGGGCATATACAAAAACCTGGCGGCCATCAATCTTCCCATACCCGGTTACCATTCCATCTCCTGGTATCTTTTTTGAGCTCATCCCAAAATCATTACATCGATGAACTACCAATTTGTCAATTTCCACAAATGTACCCTGATCAAATAAATCAAATATCCGTTCACGGGCAGTTTTTTTACCTTCATTGTGCTGTTTATCAATTTTATCAGAACCTCCGCCTAATTCAGCTGCCTTAATTTTTTCAGTCAATTCAACATATTTTTCTTCCATTTTGAGCTTAATATTTCATAAAAGTTTTATATATCATTTATAATTAATATATTACAAATAAAATTCAATTTTTTAATAAGTCAGCAATGTTATAAAAAAATAGTCATACTTGTATTTAAAAGTTAACATTAATCTTGCTTTACAACATATAAATAATCGTAACTTTAATAATTCAACCTCGTATATTCTATAAAACATGAAATATATGACAACAGGTGCCAAATTTTGAACTATCTGCTAAAATAAATTGCAGATATGTTGTTCAACATATATAATATTGATGCAATGGCACTAAAATTGAATGTAAATTATTAAACAGAAAAACATAATTTAGCCCTTTAATATTTTTCAAAAACTTTAAATTTATTTTATTGAATATTTTATTATGAAAAAATTTTTGATTACAGTTAACGATAAGCAGTATGAAGTTGAAGTAGATGAAGTTAAAAAAAACAGAAATTCAATGCATAGCTCATCAAATATATCTAATGGAAATATAGTTGACAATAAAGTTTTGTTACCCGGTATAACAGATACTAAACTTAACAAATCCTCAAAAATAAATGCACCTATGCCGGGAAGTATATTAAAGGTTAATGTTAACAAGGGTGATTCGGTTACCAAAGGTCAATCCTTGATAATACTGGAAGCCATGAAGATGGAAAATGAAATTAAATCACCGGTTGATGGTAAAATATCATTTATTAAGGTTTCTAAAGGGGAAAGTGTTAACCTGGGTCAGACGTTACTCGAAATAGCCTAATCTTAAAAGACGAAAACGCCATTTTTTTAGTTATTAGTTGTTGGTTGTCAGTAAATTTTGTTTATAAAGTTTATAAAAAGTTTATAAGGTTTATAAAATCTTATAAACCATTTTTATTAGTAATCAGTAATTTGTCATCAATTTCAAATTATCAAATTTTCAAATCAAATTATAAATGTCAAAAATAAAAATTACAGAAACAGTGCTTCGTGATGCACATCAGTCGTTAATAGCAACCAGGATGAAATTAGAAGATATGTTGCCAATAATTGAGAAATTGGATAGCGTTGGATATCATTCACTTGAAGCATGGGGAGGTGCAACTTTCGATTCATGCCTCCGATATCTTAATGAAGATCCCTGGCAAAGGCTCCGTAAAATTAAAAGTAAAGCAAAAAATACTCCTTTACAAATGCTGCTTAGAGGACAGAACCTCCTGGGATATAAACACTATGCAGATGATGTGGTAGAATATTTCATTCAAAAAGCAGTTGCTAACGGGATGAATATTATAAGGATTTTCGATGCTCTTAACGATCCAAGAAATTTAGAAACTTCAATTAAAGCATGTAAAAAAGAAGGTGGACATGCACAGGGCACTGTTTGTTATACCACCAGCCCTGTACATACTCCTGAACAATTTGTCAGGGATGCCAGACAACTTGAATCGATGGGAGCCGATTCTATTTGTATCAAAGATATGGCAGGCCTCCTTCTCCCTTATGATGCTTATAATCTGATAAAAGCCATCCGGGCAGCAGTTAACATCCCGTTAGCCCTTCATTCTCATTATACCAGCGGGGTTGCTTCTATGACATATTTAAAGGCCATTGAAGCCGGCATCGACATTGTTGATTGTGCCATATCTCCAATGTCGATGGGTACATCTCAACCTCCAACCGAATCATTAGTGGCTTCACTTCAGGGTACTTCCTATGATACAGGGTTAAGCCTTCCTTTGTTAAGTGAAATAGCCGAATACTTCAGGCCGTTGCGCGAGCAATATATAAAGAGCGGACTTTTGGAACAAAAGGTTCTGGGAGTTGATGCAAATGCCCTGATATACCAGGTACCCGGAGGTATGCTATCAAATCTGGTTTCTCAGTTAAAACAACAAAATGCTTCGGACAAGTTTGAAGAATGTTTAAAAGAAGTGCCGCGTGTAAGAAAAGACTTTGGATATCCTCCTTTAGTTACACCAACCAGCCAGATTGTTGGTACACAGGCTGTATTTAACGTTCTTATGGGAGAACGGTACAAAATGGTGTCAAAGGAATCAAAAGCACTGGTAAAAGGCGAATATGGCAAAACACCTGCCCCCATTTCTGAGGAAATCTATAAAAAAATACTTGGTGATGAAACACCAATTACATGTCGTCCCGCTGATTTGATTAATCCTGAACTTGAATCTATAAGAACAAAAATTAAAGATTACATCGTACAGGATGAAGATATTCTTTCATATGCCCTTCTCCCGCAGGTGGCCGAAAACTTTTTCAAATTGCGTAAGGAAGGTTTCCCTGCAAAGGAAGCGGATCGGCCATCCGTAACCACCTCAAATCATAACAAAAAGGTTGATGAAGATGAAGATGAAGTTATAGCTGTAATTTCAGGTGCAATTGCTGCAATGGCAGATGAGGAAGACATGGAATATAATATAACTGCAATTCACAGTGCCGTAAGTCCCTGGGTACTTTCGGGAAGAATAAGGTGATGTCGACAACTGTCGCGTGCTGAAAGGTAAAGTTGATTATAATTGCAGAAACCGTCCCGGTCACGCACTGAGGCATACCCGGAACTCATTACCTTGAGTCCTCGATATGCTACTTCAATGAGAGCCGGATCGTTTTGGAAATATGTGCACTTTTGGCAGACCGGCCCGGAACTGTTCAGTTGAATTGCATCTAAAAATTTCATGCGTCAATGTTTCAATGTGTCACAATAGTAGACCAGTAATGACCAAAAACGATAACTGACAGGATATATCCTAATATTACGTTTACAATAACCCCGGCTGTGAATGCTATAAAAGGTTTGAATCCAGCATTTGCCAATTCGCGGAACCTTGTGGTAAGCCCGATACTTAAGAAACTAAAGGTGAATGCCCAGGTTCGCAACGAAGTGATGGGTGCTATGAGGGAGGGTTTTACCAATTTATTGTAATCACCAAGTGTATGTCCGTGGACAATCACTGTAATTAGTACCGATGCTATGAGGAACCCAATTACGAATTTGGGAAAACGCCACCATATCTGGCCGACCTGAACTTTTGAGTTGGATTCGGAACGTTCCCAAACAGTGACTGCAATTAGAGCCAGAACAAACGCCCAAATACCTATCCAAATGTCCCGACCAATAACTTTAATAAGTGTATAGGATGCAAGTGCCTGGTCTGCCGTTCCTGATATTCCCGAATCTGGACCAGCCAAACCTCCATAAGATTGCGCGGCAGCGAGGCCGGCAGCATCAGCAAATTCCGACGTCCCAATCCAGGCACCACCTACTCCTGTCGGCAGGTGCATCGTGCGTGAAACCAGCGGCAACGCAAAAATGAGAATAATAGCCCAAAATATGACCAGGCTTATGGCAATTGGCGGGTGCTCCTTTTTAGCCCTGACCGCGCCGGCAACTGCAATCGACGCTGAAACGCCACATACAGCCCCACCTGCCCCCATAACCGCCGCCAAACGTCGGTCCAGGCCCAGCTTCCGGGCAATGAAGAAAATGACCAAAAAAGTAACTACTGAAACAATTGATGCCTGCAAAATTGCAACCGGCCCTGCCCAGATTATTAACGTGAAAGGCAAAGTGGCTCCCAGCAATACAATTCCAAGTTTAATATAAAATTCGACCCTGAAACCGGCATCGAGCCAACGGGGAAATCCGGTTACATTTGAAATAATAAGTCCAAGAACGAGAGCCACCAGCGGCGGTTCCAGATTATAGCGACTGGCCTGATCCCAGTTGCCTGCGGCGTATATGATTGTCGAAAGTATAAAGACAATAATAAAAGATGGAATAAATGCCCTGGGCTTTTGTCCGATGAAAGAAACCACGATGGTGAAGAGAATCAGGAAAGCACCAAGCAAAGCGATATACCTGATGGCATTCGTTGAGAATTGCGTTGCAAGCTGTGACAACGTTGACCATTTGGCCGGAGAAACTGCAATCCAGGATATGCCGGAGCCGGCAAAATAAAAAACAATGGCCAGCACAACAATACCAAGGCCAAGCCAAACAGCCCACCAATCCTCTTTCGACCAGAATTCCTGCCAGACGGATGGTTTATTAATATTTCCTGTTTCAGTAATATTTGTAGTCATATGAGATGTTAGTTGTTAGTTGTTAGTTGTTAGTTGTTAGTTGTTAGTTGTTAGTTGTTAGTTGTTAGTTGTTAGTTGTTAGTTGTTAGTTGTTAGTTGTTAGTTGTTAGTTGTTAGTTGTTAGTTGTTAGTTGTTAGTTGTTAGTTGTTAGTTGTTAGTTGTTAGTTGTTAGTTGTTAGTTTTTTAGTTGTTAGTTGTTAGTTGTTAGTTGTTAGTTGTTAGTTGTTAGTTGTTAGTTGTTAGTTGTTAGTTGTTAGTTGTTAGTTGTTAGTTGTTAGTTGTTAGATTATTGTTTTTATACAGTGACAATATTAGGCAATAAACTTAATATCTCCAATAAATTCAATGTTGTTTGGGGATTACATAAAAATTTAATTCAGATAGTGATATTTTTAAACATTGTATTACCTTCTGCCTTTTCTCGTCCCACGTCTCTTTTCACGTCCCACGTCCCACGTCTCACGTCTCATTTTCACCTACTAAACGTATTCAAACTATTTACAATCACCTCCTGTATCCTTGTTCTTACACTCAACTCAGTTAATTTATTGTTATCAGCATTCGGGTAAACCCTGTTTGAAAGGAATACATATAATAGTCCTGACTCTGGATCCACCCAGGTCATTATACCTGTAAATCCGGTATGTCCAAAACTTTTATCAGTTACACACTCGCATGTAGGCCCATTATTGGAATTCATTACAGGACGGTCAAACCCAATACCGCGGCGATTGGTTTTGCAAAAAGGGCACGCACTGAAATAATCTACTGTGGAAGGTTTAAAATACTGTTCACCACCATACATGCCTTTGTTAAGATACATTTGCATTATTTTGGCAAGATCGTTAGCATTGGAAAATAAACCGGCATGCCCGCATACACCACCCATCATGGCAGCTCCCGGATCATGAACATAGCCGTGTACTAATTGCTTTCGAAATACCATGTCGTTTTCAGTAGGAGGAATTCTGTCAGGGTCAAAACGATCCAAAGGCAAATATCCCATTGTGGCAGCTCCCAGTTTATTGTAAAATTTATCCCTGACGTATTCATTTAGAGGGATACCGGTAATCCTTTCAATCATCCAGTACATGTAGTAAAAATCCATGTCGCTGTATTTAAACTTCTTCAACGGCAGTAATGGTGAATTATTACTTATTTTAAATATAGAGTCGGTATATGTGTTTAACAAAAACATACTGTTTGCAACCTCTAATCCGTGTTTTTGATCAAAATTTGAAAAAATAAGCCCTTTACGGTAATTAGTATTATTATTTACAAATAGATGTGGCCCCAGCCTTACGGAATATTTTTCAGAATACACATTTGACGTCAATTTTTCCTTTGGATCTTCCGGTTCCAGAAGCCTCCGGTAAAAAGGAATATATGGCTGAAGCTGTGCCTGGTGAGTTAACATATCAATAATTGGTATATTTTTCTTATTTGTCTTTTTTAATTCCGGCAGATAGGCAGATAATTTATCAGTTAGTCTGATTTTTTTTTCTTCGTACAACTGCATCACTACCGGAAGAGTAGCTGCAATTTTCGTTACTGAGGCCAGATCATATATATCCCGGGTCAATACAGGTTCATCGGTATTGTATGTATGGAATCCAAACGCTTTGTGGTAAAATACTACCCCATCCTTAGCTCCCAGTACAACACATCCGGGCATGGCCCCTTTTTTTATAGCGTGGTTTACAATTGTATCAATTTGTGCAAGTTTTCCCCTATCGATGTTAAGTTCCTCCGGGATTGTATATTTTAACCGTAAGCCTTTCTCAGTAATCAATCCTGTTGTAAGACAATATTTACTTGTACTAACCGGTAATGTGCCATTAGCTCCCACTGCACCAAAAATAAGCTGTGCAGAGTAATCCTGTATTAAAGGCTTGTCCTCATATGACACCAATATAGATTTAAATAATTCAGGTTGTTTAAAATAATTCAGGGCATAAGGTGTTGCAAATAAATCGAGTATAACCTGTTTTTGGGCGGATAATTTTTCAAGAAATGAAATTTCGTTTGGTGTAATCCCAAAATTTTTATTTGGCCGTGAACTTGTGTTATGTATACCGGCAATAATAAGGTTATAACTTCGGAGAAAAGATAATAAACTATCAATCCTGCACGAATCGGCTTGTTTGTCGAGGTAATAACAGTCTATATCATCGTAAAGAGATAATGTTTCTTTAAATTGGTTTGACTTACCTGTACCAATTAGTACCAATCCTATCTTTAGCGTATCGAGACGTTTTAAAGGTAAAAGGTGATTTTGGTTCTGAACCAGGGTAAGTGCCGATTCAATAATTTTACGTTGTATAAGACCAGCTACAGGGTTGTTTAATTTAACTTTCAAAGAACTTAAATCGATAGGATTAACCTTCTTCAAACCAGCCCATTCTTTGGCAGCTAGTACTTTACGGCAGGAACTGTCTATCCGGGATTGTCTAAGTAACCCACATGATAGTGCTTCACTGATACAATTTAAAGCTTTTCCGATATCCGACGGCATCACTAATATATCATTCCCAGCCTCAAGTGCCTTAACTTCCAGTTCCCCCGGTTGAAAGAAATCAGAAACACCTTTCATGCCCAGGGCATCGGTAAATATTAATCCTTTAAAATGTAATGAATCTTTAAGCAAACCAGTCACTATTTTTTCTGAGAGTACTGATGCGGTATTTTTTGCAGAATCCAGTGCAGGTACAAATAAGTGTGCTACCATTACCCCTCCTACACCATGATTTATTAATTTACGGAAAGGGAACAGTTCAAGGCTGTCGAGCCGGTGATAATCAAAATTTATTACCGGCAGGGTTATATGCGAATCAGCATTTGTATCCCCGTGACCCGGGAAGTGTTTGGCAGTTGCAATAATCCCGTTTGCCTGCATCCCCATCATATACTCAATTCCCTTACGGGCCACCTGGTATTTGTTTTCACCAAACGACCGGTTATTAATTACCGGGTTATCAGGATTATTATTTATATCCACTACCGGGGCAAAATTGATATGAATACCAAGCGCCTTTAACTGATTTGCTATTTCAAAACCCATATCATAAATAAGGCTGTCATTTTCAATTGCACCTAACATCATCTGGCGTGGAAAGCTCATAGTACTGTCAAGTCTCATTCCAAGGCCCCATTCACCATCTATACCAATAAGTAAAGGCGTTCTTGAAATACCCTGGTACAAATTTGTAAGATTGGCCTGCCTTAATGGCCCGCCCTGAAAAAATATCAATCCTCCCGGTTGGTAGTTTTTAATGATCCCTGAAATCCGATCAACATGTTTCTGATCAGAGTCAGAATATGCAGCTATCATAAATAATTGGCTGATTCGCTGATCTGCTGAGAGAGAATTAAATACCGAATCAACCCAATGTGAATGCAAGTTAAAAATTACTCCAGAAGTATCCGGTCTGCAATTCCTTTTCGATGGCTTATTAATTAGTGCCATCGAATTGTAATTAACTAAATTTGTTACAATTAAAATAAAAAATAACCTGTTAATTGTATTCTTCATAATACGGTAATTATACATAAACGCAAATATGCGATAAATAATAATACTTACTGCTTATGATTAATTGTTAAATCAATATTTTCTTCAGTCCTGCAATTTGTCTCAAAAGTGCATAGTGCTTAGTGCATAGTGCATAGTGCATAGAATTTCAGACACATAAAAATTTGTAAAGGTTGTCTTCCAAATTGAAATTTGTAGTATCAATAATTTAACAACAACCAACAATTATTTTTTTTGCTTATGTCTGGTGATTTGTATAGAGGAACTAAGCACTATGCACTATGCACTATGCACTATCATTCTATTTCCTGAGTCATTCTTTCAGTTACTACAATATAATATCTGGCAAAATTTTCATCCTTCATAAACTCTGTAAGCCTTTGTTGCCATTCTTTAGCTATTTCGGTAAGTCTTATAAGTTTTTTATTATTATCAAGGTTATTTGGAGATATTTTCTGCACACGGATAACATCAATAAAATCATCCATCCATTTTTCGTATTTTATAATAAATTCTTCCTGCTCAGGAGTAATCTCAAACTTTTCTTTATTATCACTTACACCTGCCTTGATAACCGAATTAACAGTCATTACAGCTCCGACTGATAACCCCAGGCTGCGGATAAATTTTCTTCTGTTCGATTCATATTGGTCCATACTTTATAGATTTTCACTTTTACTTAATTAACCAAAAAATTGATTATTGGTTCAATTGAAATGCTGTATTAGTTGTATAGGTTTTAAAGTTGGAAAGGTTGTATTTAATAACCTGCAACCTGTAACCTGCAACTTAATTTTTCAATATTCAATACTCAATTATCTCCGGCTCTTTGTAAAATAAAGAATCTTCGATAGCCAAAGTATCAGGTAATGCCAGGTATTCTTTGGCAATACCGGTAAGATTCACAAATGGTTGCAGATTGGACGAATCATTTGAAGTTATCTGATTTCGCTTAAGCATTACCTTACATAATAATTTGCTGTATTCATTATAAAATCCGGCCATTTCACCATTGCTTATGAAGGTATATTTAAACCCCTTTGGCCTGGGAATAATACTGGAAAGGTATATACTTTCCGAAAGAGTTAATTTATCGGGTAATTTATTAAAATAAAACATTGATGCCGGCTTAATTCCATATACCCCCGGACCCCATTCTATAATGTTTAAGTAAACTTCAAACATTCGTTCCTTGCTTACAAGATGTAAATTTTCTATCATCCATACTATCAATGCTTCTTCAATTTTTCGTGAAATAGTTTTGTTATTGCTTAAAAAAGCATTTTTTACAAGTTGCATAGTAATAGTGCTGCCACCTCTGGCAAAGCGTTTAGCTTTTATATTTGCAATAATTGATTCACGAAATGCCCTGAGATTAAATCCATGATGATAGAAAAAATCTCCATCTTCGGATGTTAATACTGAATACTTCAAATATGGAGAAATATCCCCGAGCGGAACAAAATCATTATTATCAGAACCTACAAGAATAGTTTTAATATATCTGTCCTTATCATAAACATCCTGATTATATTCATGGTTAAGAATTCTGAAATCTGTTATTCCAAATTTTTCAATCCCAAAACCCTTATTTTCCAAATATGAGTCAAACTGTACACTATCCGGATGATCGAAATCGATGAAAGTTTTCAAACTATATGCTAACCTGCCTTTGGCAATTAATCCCTTAAAGGTGGTGAACAACCCTTCAGGAAAAGAATTGAACAGATCTGGCGCTTCGAATTCCTTTCTGATAAAAGCAAATGAAAAGGTGTGCTTGTCTGATTTTTCATATCTTATATAAGGAGAAAATGAAAATTTGTTTATATTAACAGATGAAGTACTGTCCATTTCAATTACTCCATTGCCAGCCTTAACTTTAAAATTTATAGCTACCGATTTAATATAAACCACATCAGGGCTAATCCTTTCATTTTGTATAGCCAGATCTTTTATGTACGCAGTCCCTGATAAAATCTGGTTATTATTATCAACTTTCTGCAAAAGAAGTGAAAACTGCAATGAATTAAACCCAAACCTTGAATTCCACCATTGACGTGTATAAGGAATATTAATAATAGAAGCGTCAGGATGAGTGATTGATAAAGTGATGCCTTGATTTAAATCGAAAATACCATTTACCAGACAGCGCTTCTTTTCCGATTTATTTAAAAGAAATACATCTCCGATATATTTTGAATTTTGATAACTAAAATTTTCACAATAAAGGATAGAACAAACGGAATCTTTAGAATAGGAAAACCAGGAATTTCGTATAATGATATCAGAAGGTACGAGTTTTAAAATACTTTTTTGTAAAGAATTAATTATACCGGCAAAATTTATGATTTTTGGAATATTATGAAGGTCACTTTTGTTGCCATTCATGATATTGTGCAATTTCAATAAAACATATTTTGTTGCATTAATCTTCGATTTATATAAACCTATTGCATGCAGGCGAAAATGCCCGGTTAAGAGAGAAAATAGTTTAGGGTTTAAAATTATTGAATCAGATTTAATAAAAGTATCCCTTGCATTTACTACGACACTTAAATTACTTATATAAAATGTTTTTAAACCAATAAATTGAGCATGTTTATATTTTATTTGCAAATCAAGCTTTTTTTCCAGCTTTCTGCATTTATTATTCAGAACTTCATGCAAAATAGAATTTCTAATCCCAAAATAGACTGTTATAACTATTGCAATTCCAGCAATTACGAAAAGTGCAGGTTTTTTCTTCATATCTTTAATCAGGGCTGTAAAGATAAAATTAAGATTTAATAAACTTTGTCGGATTTTTCCAATTATTTACTTTCAAAGTAATATAATTTTACAATGGCTATGTTATAAATTACTTATTAGTTCGGTGATAATTTCGGATCGTTATTAATATTATATATATCCGGTTTTTTGTAAATGCCGGGGATGAGGTTAAAACTCAATAATACGTTGATCTTATAGTTATGTGGTTAAAGGATACCATCTTCATAAAACGGAGATGGTATTGTTATTTTAGACCGCTTCAAACCTTCATTTAATGTAATATTTCGTTAATTATGTCAATATCCCTTTCAAATATCATTGTTAGTTTCGTAAAACAAATATCTTTGAAAAAAAATGTCTTCCACAACTCAACTTTACCTGAAGCCATCACCTCAACTTAGTGATATTATCGATCACTATTGGTTTGTTGATGTTAATGAAGATAATAAACATCCACAAACCTTAAATTCCCAGATTCATCTTCCAACAAGGTGTGTCGACTGGTATTTTAACTATAATGATTCCAATTGTGATTATTGGTTCGGAAACCAAAATATAAGAGTAGGATGCTCCAAATCAATTTTTGTAGGAATCCGGAATATTGACAAGATGTTAAGAAGCAGCATGCATAATATTCCATTTAAAAGCATGAGGGTAAGGTTTACATTGCATGGATTTTATAAATTATTTTTCATTCCAACAAAAGAACTGTATAATAATGTGTATGTTGCTGAAGATGTGCTTGGAAATGAAATAAAATACCTCCGCGAAAAAATTGAACTGGCAAAAAACTATAATGAAATAAAAGCATATTTGGACCAATATTTTTTATACAGGCTGAATAAATATTCTCATAAAAGTGTTAACATTGACCGTACTCTTAATGCAATAAATATTATAAAGGAAAATAATGGAAATATAAAGCTGCCGGCATTGCTAAAACAGTTTTATATGACCGAACGCAGTTTCGAACGCGATATAAAATTAGTAGCCGGAATAACACCTAAAGAATTATGCCAGACTTTCAGGGTCCAAAATGTGATAAGGACTTTAAACCTGTCCTCAAACATCGACTGGTACCAGCTGGTAATAAATAACGGATATTATGACCAGGCTCACCTGATAAATGAATTTAAAAAAGTTACTTCAATAAGCCCTGCCTGTTTTGTTAAAAATAAAAACAAAGAATTCACAGTAGCAATAAGTTTCCTGGTTTTCTTAACCGACGAATATATAAAAGAACTCGCAAGTAAGGCTATAGCTAATTATAAGTCATTTGTTTATGATAAGTCCTGCGCCATAAATTATTGTAATTAGTGTAATTAAGAAAACATTACTTAGCAATAGATTTCAGGTATTCAATAATGCTTATTATATCAGTGTCTTTCAATGCCGACTTGTAACTCATCATTAATCCTTTATTAAACCCTTTTACAATATCCTTGTCAGGCTCAGTTATTGAAGTGCGTAGGTATGCTGTATCTGCAATTACTTCTCTTTCTTTGCCATCAGTAATTACAGTAAGTTTTGCACCGTACAACCCTTTTAATGTTGGACCTATCAGAGGGGAGCCATCTATTGAATGACAAGCCGTACAAGCATTTTGCCGGATAATTTTCAAACCATCGTCGGCACTTTCTATTTTTGAAGATTCCCTGTTTAGCCAAATCTTAAAGCTATCGACTGGTAGTACCTTCACCATCGATAACATATTGGAATGTGCAACCCCACAATAATATGAACAGAATATCCTGTATTCACCTGTGTGGTTAGCAATAAACCAAATCATCGTATGACGTCCCGGAATAACATCTTCCTTTAATCTGAACTGTGGTATTTCCATGCCATGAATTACATCTTTTGAATTCATATCCAGCTTTACTGCTTTACCCAAAGGCACAACCAAAATGGGCGAATGTTTCCCATTTGAATATTCAAAATCCCACGACCACATTTGTCCTGTAGTTTTTACAACCATGGCATCTTTTGGGGCATGCCGCATTGGAAGAAATGCTATATATCCATAATAAAACATGACTAATACCAGTATTAGCGGGATAATGGTCCATGTAATTTCAAGGGCATTATTTGTTTTAATCTGAACAGCTTTTGGATGTTTTGATTTCCTGTACCGGATGATAATAAAAATCATAATACCGGTAATACTTATCAAAAAGAAAAAGCAAATACCAAATATCAGTTTGTAAGCAAAATCAACTCCCTCTACAAAATTTGATGCCTCAGTATACATAGTGTTTATCAGTAATTAATAATATTAAAGGAACCAAGAGTCAAGAGCCAGGAACCAAGACAAGAAATTGGACAAATCATTTAAGATTTTAGAATTGAGAATCTATATTTAAGATTTGTACTTACAGAATATCCAAATTTTAAATCTCAAATCTAGAATCTAAAATCTAGAATCACATATCAAGCCTTCTGTCTTCTGCCTTCTGCCCTCTGCCTTTTACCTTCTGCCTTCTGTCTTACGACTTACGACTTACGACTTACGACTATTTTTTACATGTAGGAATAGTCTAATAAAACAAGCCCCATAAAAATGGCAAAAAGCAGAAAAACAAGTGCTACCAGAATTTTAATAAGCATATTGTCAAATTTAATATGCATAAAGTATATAAGAATTAACCCGGCCATTACACAGGTAACTACAAGAGCAATACCTACTGTCCATGCCTTTAACTGCAAATGTGTAACCAGGATTGAAACCATAGTGAGGATAAGCAGCACAATAAGTACCACCGCGTACGTTTTATATTCTGTAATATGTTTATCGTAATCCATATATTAGTTGTTAGTTGTTAGTTGTTAGTTGTTAGTTGTTAGTTGTTAGTTGTTAGTTGTTAGTTGTTAGTTGTTAGTTGTTAGTTGTCAGAAAAAAGAAGAAAGATCAAAGAAGTAAGAAGAAAGATAAAACTGTAATTATTAATTTGTATATAATTCATTAGTAGCTATTTATAATTATAAACGAGATTTATATTCTTTGTCTTTTGTCTTTTGTCTTTTGTCTTTTGTCTTTAATCTTTTATCTTTTGTCTTTTGTCTTTTATCTTTTATCTTTTGTCTTTTGTCTTCTGTCTTCTGTCTTCTGTCTTCTGTCTTCTGCCTTCTGTCTTATGACTTACGACTTACGACTATTTTTTACGTTACCAGATACAACAACGGAAACAAAAACATCCATATTAAGTCGACAAGGCACCAGTAAAGCGATCCGTTTTCATGCAATACATGCCTGTCTGAATTAATTTTACCCTTTTTAATTTTTATCAATATTATAGATAGAAGTACCATTCCAACAATCATATGAAATACATGCAATCCTGTCATAAAGAAGTAAAGTCCAAAAAACAGGATTATTCCATGGGTTTGTTGCTGTAATGTGTCAGATCCCGGATAAAGTCCTTCGCTGATTTCAGTACTCCATTCGTGATATTTATCGGCCAGAAAGATTATAGCCAATAGCAAGGTTATAAAAATGAGGTTTACAGCAAGTTTTGGATTATTTTTTTGAATGGCAGTAAGTGACATTGCAATAGTCATACTGCTTACAAGCAGAACTACTGTATTTAAAGTTCCTAAAAATCCATTCAATTGGGCAGCTGCTTCATGAAAATCGCCCGGATACATCCTTCTGTATACTGCATAAACGAGAAATAACCCTCCAAAAAGCAATAACTCTGTAAAAATAAATATCCACATCCCAAGTTTTGCTCCGAAATCATCTCGATGTTCGGCATGTAATATCACATTATCCATTTTCTGTTTATGCGTTTATAAAGTTTATATGGTTTATATGTTTATATGTTGCAGGTTGCAGTTAATCGTACCCTGAGCCTGTCGAAGGGTGCAGGTCTTCACGTCCCACGTCCCACGTCCCATGACTCACGTCCTTTTTTACCTCATTACTTATATTCAGCAACCAACAACTAACAACTAACATCTAGCAACTATTTATAGTTATAGGGTTCTTCGGAAATTACCGGTATTACTTCAAAATTTTCCAAAGGCGGTGGAGAAGGAATCGTCCATTCAATTGATTTACTTCCCCAGGGATTTGCAGAAGCCACTATACCTTTTCGCGACGAACGAATAAAATTATAAATCATTAGAATTAGTCCCACCGACAATACATATGCCCCCATTGTTGAAATGAAATGGCCGGTATGAAATTGGGGTAGATAATCATAATAACGGCGGGGCATACCCTGAAGCCCAATTATAAATAATGGGAAATATAAAACGTTGAATCCAACAAACAAAATAACCCAGGCAATATTGGCCAGCCTGATGTTATACATTTTCCCGTATATTTTAGGAAACCAATAATGAATACCCGCAAAGAAGGCAAATCCCATCCCGCCAAAAATTATATAATGAAAATGGGCCACCACGAATGAAGTATCATGAACCTGGATGTTGGTAGCCAATGCTCCCTGCACCAGACCTGATAAACCGCCTATGAGAAACAGGAAAATAAACGTAAAAACATATAAAAGCGGCGGTTGCAAATCAATTGATCCTTTGTACATTGTGGTTATCCAGTTAAATACCTTTATTGCACTCGGAACTGCTACAATGAATGTTAGCAGGGAGAATATCCAGCGTGCCGTGATACTAATTCCGGAAGTAAACATATGATGACCCCAAACCAAATAACCAACTCCGGCAATAGCAAGGCTGGAAAATACTATTGCCTTATATCCGAATATTTTTCGTTTTGTAAATGTGGGGATAATTTCGGTCACAACCCCCATAGCAGGTAATATCATGATATAAACTGCCGGATGAGAATAAATCCAGAATAAATGCTGATAAAGCACCGGGTCACCTCCCAGGGCCGGATCAAAAAATCCAATTTTAAAAACACGCTCCGCAATAACCATTAAAAGTGTAATACCTACAATTGGCGTGGCTAATACCTGTATCCAGGCAGTAGCATAAAGCGACCAGGGAAACAATGGCATCCTGAACCAGGTCATACCAGGAGCACGCATCCGGTGAATAGTCACTATAAAATTCAATCCGGTAAGAATAGAGGAAAATCCAAGTACAAATGCACCTAAAACTGCAGCTATAACATTGGTATGGGTATGAGTACTATATGGCGCGTAGAATGTCCAGCCGGTATCAGGAGGACCATTTCCGATAAATTGTGAAGTAATTGCTATTGCTGCACCCAAAATGTAAACCCACCATGAAAATAAATTAAGCCTGGGAAAAGCCACATCTTTTGCACCTATCATAATAGGCAGGAAAAAATTTCCGAAAGTAACTGATAAACCAGGTATAACTACAAGAAATATCATAATTATGCCGTGGAGTGTAAACATCCCGTTATATGTCTGTGCCTTCATAATTGTTTCTCCGGGCGCAATAAGTTCCGTTCGCATTAATACCCCAAGAGTTGCACCAACCAGGAAGAAGGTCATTATCGAATACAGATAAAGTAAAGCTATGCGTTTATGATCGGTGGAAAAAATCCATCCTGCAATTCCTTTGTATTTACCTTTATATTCAAGGTAACTGGGCTGACCAGGATTTTGGTGTGCAGGCATTATCTCTTTGTCATTAGTCATTAGTAATCAGTAATTAGTAATCAGTAATTTGTCATCATTTGCACATTATTAAATTTTCAAATTTTTCGTCCTTTTTCTTATTAATAAAATTATAACAAATAATAACAGGAAAAAAACAATAAGTACCCCTGAAATTTTGGTAATATCGAGGGCATATCTTTTCCCTTCCGGATCATATGCAAAACAAAAATCCAGTACCCGGCTTATAGTAGGCCTTGACAATCCCTTTTCGGCTTCTGCCACAGCCATTTTCAGATCAAATGGCAAAAATGATATACCATAGAGATATCGGGTAATTTTACCGGACCCAGTTAACATGATAATGGCTGCCGGATGAATAAAGTTTAATCCGGCCCTTTTAAATTTAAACCCTGCTGAATTGGTAAGTTTGTATATACTTGTGCTATCGCCTGTAAGAAAAATCCAGCTTGCTGAATGGTCCCTGGTTTTCCTTAGCATAAAAGTTTCCTTTTTCTGTTTTGCCATTTCTGGTGTATCAAAATAATTAAAACTCAATGTAATAACCTGGTAATCCTTTCCCAGATTAAGATCAGAATTTTCAATCACATGCGATAACCCTTCAAGTAGCCTGTTACACAAACTTGGACAGTCAAAATATACAAAAGATAATACTGTAGGTTTATTTATCAGGCTCCTTAACGAAACTATTTCTTCCTTCTCATTTTTGAACTTCAGATCGAGAGGGATTATACTGTCAAGATGCTCAATTATTCCAACTTCTCCTTCAGTCACTGTTGTACTGACAGGTTGCTGAGCAAAGGAAACCTTTGCCATAAATAATAATAGTATAATCAACTTATTTAATTTCATAGCAGTATCTAACTTTATTGATATTATTGTATTTGGAATACTTATTGTTAAAGGTTTATGAGTTTATATGTTTATGCGTTTATAAGGTTTATAAGGTTTATAAGATTTATACGTTTATTTGTATATGTGTTGCAGGTTGCATGTTGCATGTATTCACGTCCTATGTCTCACGTCTCACCTCTTCTGTCTTCTGTTCTCTGTCCTCTGTCATCTGTCCTCTTTTTCTAAGCTTAACCAATTGCATTACAATAAAAATAATAAATCCCCAAATTACAGCTACTACAATAAAATAGCTGAGTAATAGCCAAACAGGTGCTTTTGACATTACATTCCACATTGCATGTCCACTTGTTAAAGGAGGTTTATTTGTAGGGATTCCTATAGAAAAAGTATCAATTTTTTGTATATCAGTACCTCCGATGTTAATATCGGCGATAATAATAACGTTCCCCTTTTTATCTCCCGGCAAATCTTTAGGAAAATCAAATACTGCTATACCTTCCGAATCAGTATTAACCGACTCTCCAATTTTCATTTTGCCAAAATAGCGTTTTACAAATAATCCGACTTCTGCTCCCCTTACCGGTTTATTATATTTATCAGTTGCTAACGCTTTAACCTGATTATTAACAGGAATAAACGTAAGGGAAAGAAATACATTTTGCACTTCAACAGATGATCCCTCTTTTAATTCATTTTCAGGTTGTACATAGCTTTTATTAAAACTTCTGAAATACGATATTGCCTGCCAGCGCTGTTCTTCCGTTAAGATGTCCCTGAACTGTGGCATGGCCCCACGACCGGTTGTAATTTTATAAAATAATGCCCCGTCTGTTTGTTTCTGGAATTTATCCGTCGCAGGATCACCCGGAACGGGAATAAGACCTTTATTATATGTCCCTTTTGTAGGTTCACCATGACAAACCTGGCAATTTTGTTTAAAAACCGATTCTCCCTTAACTGAAGTTTCAGCCGTAAACCGGAAAGGGCTATTTTTGTCTTTTTTATCTGCAGGTACATCCCACTGCTGAGCCGAAACCTTAAGCATTAAAAAAATAAAGCCACCAACTAACAATAACAGATTCAGTTTTTTCATAAAAATTATGACTTTGGATTATCTCTTTCATGAATGGTTTCCGCTACGGGAACAATAGGAAATAACTTCGAAAGAATTGTTATAATCATTAATACCAGAATAAAGGAAGCCAGTGTAATTGCAATTTCAATGAGGGTCGGTGAATAAAATTTAAACCTCTCAGGAACATATTGAATAGGCAGAAATGGGCGTTCCATAGTCGGAATCACTATTATGTAACGTTTAAACCAAGCCCCCGCAAAAACAAATATTGCAATAATTAATATTGGTAAAGGTTTTCTCATTCGTTTAAACAATAACAATATAATAGGTAGTATCAATCCTAATATCTGTGTACTCCAAAACATAACGGCATACCGACCAACAAACAAATCCATAAGATGAACAGAGTCAGCCTTTTCAAGTTTATATCCAGGAACAAGAAATTCATTGATATTAAAATATAAATAAACAAGTGAAGCCAATACTAATAATTTGCCCATATTATCGAAATGTTCACATTTAATGTAATTATGTAATTTATAATTTTTACGGAAAAAATACATCGCTATTATTACAGCAGCGCAACCGGCAACAAATGCTCCGGTAACAAAATAAGGGCCAAAAATGGTACTGTTCCAACCCGGCCGAAGAGTAGAGGCAAATAACCATGATGTAACCGTATGTATTGATAATGCTACAGGGATTATTAGAATTAGTAAAATCCTCATAGATTTTTGAATAATTGACATTTGAGACGGATAATTTTTCCAGTTAAGGGATAATGTTTTATAAATCCAACGCTGCCATTTAGGAGCAGAATCAAGTTTTTCCAGGCAAATAACCAAATCGGGGATCAACGGAATATATAAAAGCAAGGCACTTATTACAACATATGTGGTTACAACTGTTACATCCCATAATATCGGCGATTGTACCCTTGCATCCATAAAAACATATAAAAGCCTTTCCGGACGACCCATATCTGATACAATTACCAAACCGGCAACCGCAGCAAAAGCTAAAGCTATTATTTCAGCAATTCTCGTCAATGGTGTTATCCATTTTACACCTGAAAGGCCGAGTACTGCACTTATAAGCATTCCGATAAGGCTTGAAGCAACAAAAAATACAAAATTGGATATATATATGCCCCATGACACAAAATCACTCATACCTGTAACACCAAGACCTAACCTTAACTGAATTGTATATGCATATAAACAAATTAATAATGCAATTGCAAGAAAAGCCATCCAGATATAAAATCCTTTGTTAAATCCTACAGGACGCAGCAGATCAGATTTAATTCTCTCTGTAAGAATATTTTGTTCCATAATTATTCGTTACTGGTTTTTAGTTGTTAGTTGTTAGTTGTTGGTTTTTAGTTGTTGGTTGTTGGTTGTTGGTCACAAATATCGCATTTTATTTGTTCATCAATTTCACCTGAGCTTTAAATTCAACTCACTACTTGCGAATATTTAAATAAATTTCTTACGACTTACGACTTACGACTTACGACTTACGACTATTTTATTTAAAACTGTTAAGACAGTCGTCTAAGTTATTATATATTTCAAAAACATTTTGTAATTGAAGGAGTTTGAAAAGATCAAGTACTTCTTTATTAATACTGCATAATTTAAATTGACCGAAATTAATACTGGCTGTTTTCATTACAGATAATAAAACACCAAAACCGGAACTATCTATAAATTTTATTCCGTCAAGATTCAAAATTAATCTGTTATTTGGTTTATTATACAAATTATTTAATTGTTCCTTAACAGCATCAGTGATTAGTGAATTAAACCTGCTGATATATTCAAATGAAGCAACATTAATATTATTGATATTGACTATCTTCAACATGGTTTGCTAAAGTTAATGTTTATAATTTAATCTTAGATTCCTGAAGTTCTGATATGGCAGTTTTACATTGTGATTCAAAGTTTTCTACCATCATTGAATACTTTTCAGGTTCTTTGCTTTCTTTAGCAAGCAATTCAAGAGTTTTTAATTCTGTAGCAAGATCATTCATTCCCATAATAGCAACAGAAGATTTTGATTTATGAGCAAGCTTCCCCAGGGAAATATAATCTTTTTCATCCAGGTACTTATGCATTTCCTTTATATATTCTTCCACCTGCTCAATAAAAATCTGGATCATCTCTTTAATTATTTCAGGATTACCACCTGCCATGCTTGTAAGATACGTTAAATCAGTTACCATAATTAACCTTTATTTTATAATTTAAATATAGTTCAAAATTTATATAAATATAGTAATGATTTGAGAATTTTGATTTTTTATGTATCTTGTTTTTTATAAGAATCAGAAAATCTGATTAAATTAGCATGGTTTCTGGTTTTATATTTCTAACCCTTAAAGCCCTGTTCATGAAACGAATTTATATTTTTATTTTTGTTTGTCTTAATGCACTTATTTGTAATTCACAAGTCACTAAGTCAACCGCATTTCCCGGCCACAATCTATATGATGAATACAAATCTGTAAAGTATTTTAACAAAGCTGTTCAATGTATTAAAGTTGACAGTTTTGCAGAAGCTTTAAAGTATTTGAATGAATACATTCGTAGTAATACCGGCGTCAGTAAAGCTTATCTTGAACGTGGAAAAGTTGAACTTAGCCTGGATAAAAAAGACGAAGCTCTGACTGATATTAATAAATGTATCCTGTTAGATCCTAATTCAGGCGAAGCTTTATATATAAGAGGAACTATAAATTTTCGAAAAAATTTATACAATCAGGCAGTTGAGGACTTTACCAAAGCTATAGCATTCGGTTTCACAGAACCTATGCTCTATTACCAGAGGGGGGTAATAAGCCTGATAAAAGAGGATTACAGTAGCGCAATTATCGATTTCACTTTTGCTATTGATAAACGATATAATTTTTCTTATGCATATCACGACAGAGCCAGTGCCAAATATAAAATGAAAGACTTTAAAGGTGCTTTGAACGATTATGAAAAAGCGATAGAATATCAACCTGATTTTCCATTAGCTTATAATAATATGGGTATGGTACAACTCGAACTTAACGATTTACAGGGTGCTGTAACTTCCTTTACAACATCAATTCAACTGGATTCTGCCTGTATAATATGTTACAATAACCGTGGGCAGGCAAAATATAAATCAGGAAAAAATAAAGAAGCAATCGAAGATTTTAATAAAGCATTAAAAATTAATCCCGGAAATTTCTCAGCCATGAATAACCTGGCTGTTGCATTGACATATGAAAAAGATTACGAAAATGCTCTGGCTACCCTGAATAAAATTATTGAACTTAATGGTGATTATGGTGAGGCATACATAAACAGAGGATACATTAAAGAATTAAAGGGCGATATGGATGGAGCATGTAATGATTGGAAACTTGCTGATAAACTTGGTGTGGATCAGGCATCCAAATTCCTTAAGGATTGCAAATAAAAAATTAAAATAAAATAAAATGAACTATCAAACCTTCCTTAAAATTTCATTTGTAAGTATATTCCTGTACTTGCTATTTTCTGACAATATAACTGCCCAAAATGAAATAAGTATACGCAGGTCAACCTTAAAAGTAAAACGTGAAGGTTTCCTCGAAGCTTATCAGAATGTTCTTGATGGAGATGCCTGGGCAAAAAAAGGGAAAGGAGCTATCCCAAAAGCTTTGGAATTTTATTTAAAAGCGGCAGAATATAATAAGGATTGTCCTGAACTGAATTATAAAATTGCACTCTGTTACCTTCGTTCAGACTATAAATCAAAAGCAATTGATTATTTTAAAATGGCTTATAACAAATATCCCAACGTTGCAGGAGATATCCAATACATGATCGGGAAGGCTTATCAGTTTAACATGCAATTCGATAAAGCAATTGAACAATATGAAGCATTCTATAAATCATTAAAAAAACGGGACCAGGAAAAATTTTCCACGATGGTATACAAATGCATTGATGAATGCAATTCAGGCAAGGCCCTGGTTAATAATCCTGTCAGAGTAGTTATTACTAACGCAGGCGACTCTGTAAATTCGAAATACGACGATTATAACGCATTATTAGTACACAAAGATTCATTGATGTTTTTTACTTCCCGACGCCCAAAAAATAAAAAACAAAAACCTGATAAGCTAAATTATATGTTTGATGAGGATATTTATACATCGACAAATAAATCAGGAAAATGGACTAATGCCAGTTACCTTTACGACGAAGGATTTAATACAAAACATAATGATGCCATAGTTTGGGTTTCGCCTGATGGGTTAACACGATATCTATATGATGGATATAAAAAATCCTCAAATATTCTGGTTTCAACATTTAAGAACAACAATTGGACTTTCCCTAAAAAAATCGGCAAGGGATTTAATACCGATATGACTGAATCTTCTTTCAGCATTACAGCCGATGGTAACACCATTTATTTCGTAAGCAATGAAAAAAATGAAAGTTTTGGTGGTAAAGATATTTTCTTTTGTACAAAAGGTAAAAATGGCAAATGGCAAAGTCCACAAAACATTGGTAACGTTATTAATACAAAATATGATGAAGATGCTGTTTATGTTCAGCCCGACGGCAATGTTTTGTATTTTAGTTCGAAAGGACATAATAGCATGGGAGGGTATGATATTTTCCGATCTGAAAAAGATGCTAATGGCAATTGGCAAAAACCTGTAAATCTTGGTTATCCGATCAACACTCCCGACAATGAACTGTTTTACCGTCCTTCGGCTGATGGAAAATATGCTTATTACTCTTCTATTCGCCCCGACACCCGCGGTGGATATGATATTTATAAAATAAGTTACATGGGCAGTGAACAAGAAATGATATTGACTACCGATGAACAGATAGTTGCTTACTTTAACAAACCAATTTCAGATATTTTCGCCCGGAAACCCGAAACAATAAATATTGATACTACATTTTATATGCGTGGTACCATAACTGACAGTAAAACAAATAGCCCGCTGATTGCCAAAATCGATCTTATTGATGCAGAAAAAAGTCAGGTAGTTTCCACTACCTTATCCGACAGTTTCGGGAATTATAGAAGCAAACTCCCTCAATGTAAAAATTATGGCATTGAAATCCATGCCAAGGATTACATGTTCTTTCTGGATGTAGTAAAAATAAGCCCTTCAGAATTTCAGGGAATGGAAATAGTGAAGAATTTCGCATTAAATAAAATAGAGGTAGGATCGAAAATTGTACTTAAGAACATCTATTTCGATTCGGGTAAATCAATACTAAAACCTAAATCATACGAAGAACTCGATAAAGTAGTAAAATTTATGCAGGAAAATTCCGATCTTAAGATTGAAATATCAGGCCATACTGATAATCAGGGATCACCTTATGCTAATATGATCCTTTCAGAAAACAGGGCCAAGGCAGTTGTAGATTACCTTATTGGTCATAAAATTCCCCAGGAACATCTTATATACAGGGGATATGGCCTCAAACAACCAATTGCACCTAATACAACTGCTGCCGGCAGACAATTGAACCGGAGGGTGGAATTCAAAGTGTTGAGTAAGGCAAATTGATTATTAATTATTAGAGCCAGGAACCATCCTTCGACTTAGCTCAGGAACCAAGAACCAGGAACCAAGACTTTAGATTATGTTAAAGTTGTATAAATAATTTTCATCTTTAAATTTGCACATTTTTAAATTTACAAATTATTTTCTGTCATCTGCCTTCTTTTATCTTGGCTCCTGGCTCTTGGTTCCTGAGCTAAGTCGAAGGATGGTTCCTGGTTCTGTTATTCTAAATACGTGTATCCATAAAGCCCTGAACGATAATTGGATAGAAACTCCTTCCCTTCTTCAATAGTAATAATTCCGGCTTTTACTGAACTTGTTACCCATGTTTCAACAGTACGTACCATTTTTTTGGGATTGTACTGAACATATTCCAGGACTTCAGCAACGGTTTCCCCGTCAATAACCTGATCTATACTATATCCGTTTTCATCCACACTAACATGTACTGCATTTGTATCCCCAAAAAGGTTGTGGAGGTCGCCCAAAATTTCCTGGTAAGCGCCAACAAGAAAAACTCCCATATAATATGGTTCTTTGCCTTTAAGTGAATGGACTGGAAGATGATATGATGAATTACGTGCAGTAATAAAATTGTCAATTTTACCATCCGAATCGCAGGTAATATCCTGTAAAGTAGCTGATCGTGAAGGCGATTCGTCTAACCTGTGTATGGGCATTATTGGAAAAATCTGATCTATTGCCCATGAATCAGGAAGTGACTGGAAAAGTGAGAAGTTGCAAAAATATTTATCGGAAAGAAGCCTGGATAATTGCCGTAAATCTTCAGGGACATGTTTAATCTCGATAGACATTTGATAAATCTCGCGGGCAACAGTCCAAAAAAGACGTTCCACCTGAGCCCTGGTTTTAAGGTCAATAATTCCAAATCCAAATTTATCGAGGGCCTCTTCACGTATTTGCTGGGCATCGTGCCATGTTTCCAGCATACGTGGCTGATTCATGGTATCCCACAACCGGTATAATTCCTTAACCAACTCATGATCATTTTCAGTTATGACTTCTTCTTCATCCCATGAGGGTAATGTCGTAGTTTCAAGTACTTCGAATATCAGCACCGAATGGTGGGCAGTAAGGGACCGGCCCGATTCAGTAATAATATTGGGGTGTGGTATGTTACTTTTGTTGCTTGCATCGACAAAAGTGCTTATCGAGTCGTTTACATATTCCTGGATAGAATAATTAATACTGCTTTCGCTGTTGGATGAACCTGTACCATCATAATCAACACCCAAACCTCCTCCAATATCGACAAATTCTACATTAAATCCCATTTTTCGCAACTGAACATAAAATTGTGACGCCTCATTAAGAGCAATCTTAATACGTCTTATTTTTGTAACCTGGCTGCCAATGTGAAAATGAATAAGTTTAAGACATTGGTGCATCTTGTTTTTATCAATAAAATCAAGAGCTTCAAGTAATTCACTCGAAGTTAACCCGAATTTGCTTACATCACCGCCTGAATCCTCCCATTTGCCGCTTCCCGAACTTGCCAGTTTAATTCGAATACCTATATTCGGTTTAATTTTTAACCTTTTTGATATAGTGTTTATAAGTTTAAGTTCGTTTAACTTTTCCACCACTAAAAATATCCGTTTGCCCATCTTTTGAGCAAGCAATGCAAGCTCAATATAATCTTCATCTTTATAACCATTGCAAATGATAAGTGATTCAGGATCTGTATTTATAGCAATAACAGCATGAAGTTCCGGTTTTGAACCGGCTTCCAGGCCAATATTGAACTTTTTACCATGACTGACAATTTCTTCAACCACAGGCCTCATCTGATTAACCTTAATAGGATAAATGATGAAATTCTGACCTTTATAGCCGTATTCCTCCGAAGCCGATTTAAAGCAACTTGAAATGCTTATAATCCTGTCGTCAAGAATATCTGGAAACCTTATCAGCATGGGTGCGGAAACATCCGAGAGCCTTAAATCATCAATTAGTTCCTTCAGATCTACCGAAGCACCGTTTTTTTGAGGAGTAACGGTAACATTTCCTTTTTCATTAATAGAAAAATAATTAACACCCCAACCGGTTATATTATAAAGCTCCGCAGAGTCTTCAATACGCCATTTTCTCATTTTTAAAGGTATTTAGGCTTTAGGCTTTAGCCTGTTAGTATATTACCAGAATTCAGATGCAATAATATTAAAAATCTATGTCAACTCCATAGGCAAATTAATTATTGATATAATAATATTCGGTTGCAGGTTAAAAGTGATTAAGTGATTAAGTTAAAAAAAAGCTATAAACCTTATAAACCTTATAAACCAATTAGTAATTAGTAATCAGTAATTTGTCATCATTTTCAAATTTTCAAATTTTCAAATTAACTTTTTCTTTTCCCGTGCAACAATAGTTCAACAGCATCTGTAAGCGATCCTGCCTTGACTACCTTTGTAGAATTTACGAAGTAAATCTCATCAGCATTTTCAATTGTATTTAACCGATGTGCGATTATTACCCTTGTTGTGGTTTCAGGTAATTTTTTTAATATTTCATCTAACAGCTTCTCCGTCACAGTATCAATATTTGCAGTAGCTTCATCCAGTATTAACAGTTGTGGTTTACGTAATACTGCACGCATAAAGGCAATTAGTTGCTTTTGCCCAAGGCTGACCCCGTCTCCGGAGATTTGTAATTTAGTATCCAGTCCTTGTTCAAACCGTCCGAGCAAACTCATAAGTCCTGCCTCACCTATTGCTATTGTCAATTGGTCATTAGTATATATTTCTTCATTGCCATATAAAATATTTTCACGAATGGTACCTGTAAATAATAAAGGTTCCTGTAGTATAAATCCAACTTTTTGTGAACGCTCCTGAGGTGTAAAAGAACGGATATCTTTCCCATCCAGCAATACGGTCCCTTTGGTAGTGTCATAAAGCCGTGCCATAAGAGAAGCCGTGGTAGTTTTACCTCCTCCGGTAGGCCCCACGAAAGCATATGTTTTACCCCTTTGCAGATCAAAATTAACATGACGCAATACTTCAGTTCCATTCGGATATGCAAAGGATACATTCTTAAAAGTAAGAATTGAGGAGGAAACTACTCCGGTATAATCCTCCATAACCTTTAAATTATTTTCCAGGATAAGAATTCGGGAAACCCTGTCCCAGGCAGCAAGGGCTATCTGAAAATTAGCCCACAGTGCAGCCAATTGTCTCAGAGGATTATAAAAGTTTGTAATGTAAGCAAGAAAACTTATAAGTAAACCTATACTAAAATGACCTGTGGTTATCAAATATATGCCAAACACGAGTACAATCAACTGTCCTAAATTTGCAGCCAGTCCATAAACAGGATTAAATATATTATTTGCCAAACCGGCTTTAACAGCAGACGAATAATTCTGTTGATTTGCTTCATTGAACTTATTCCTGAAATAATCGCGACGGTTAAAAGCAATTATAACTTTAAAATTATTAAGGCTTTCCTGAATTTCTGCACTTAAACCCCCGACATTTTTAAGATTAACAGCATTCCTGGCTTTCACCCAAGGAGATATTGCCCGTGTAAACAACCAGATAAATAATGCAGGAGCCAGCGCCGCGGCACCAAGTGCCAAATTAATTGATAAAAGAAAAATGGCTGCGCCTGCCATAATAAAAATACTTCCCAGGAATTGAACCAACGATTGGGAGAAAAACTGATTTAGTTTATCTGTATCGTTGTTAATTCTTGAAATAAGATCTCCTGCCCTGTTTTGATTGAAAAAGTCTAGTGGTAGTTCCTGCAGTTTATTAAAAACTGAATTACGTAAACTGAACAACATCCGCTGACCCACTCCCCCCATCAGTATAGTCTGCAAATAATTAGTGCCAAGTGCCAAAATATACATGCATAGTAATAATCCCGAAAAAACCAGTACGCCATGGTATTGTTTGGTCTGAACATATTTATCAATAGTATGCCCTATAATCATTGGGGCCAATAAATTTAACGCGGCATTTATCATCATAGCAACAGTAGCAAGGATAAGAGTTTTTTTCTCATCCGCCATAAAATCCAATATCTTCTTTAGTGAAGACAGTGTTGATTTCTTTTTCTCAGTTTTAGTCCCGGTAATATTTAAGTTGTAATCCATTCCATTTTATAATTATTAGAAAGTCGTAAGTCGTATGTCGTAAGTCGTAAGTAAATGACTGTAAGTTGAAGGTTGCAGGTTATATATCTTCATGTCTTTTTTCTTTTAATTTCTGTCTTCTGTCTTCTGCCAGTTGTCTTCTGTCTTACGACATACGACATACGACTTACTACTTAATCATAGTGACTCGTACTGCGCTGTGAATTATAAATTTGCGCATATTCGGGGCATGATTCTTTTAAATCTTTGTGTTTACCTTTAGCTATAAGTTCCCCTTCCATTAATAAAATTATCTGATCGAAATTTTTAACTGGAGTAATTTTCTGAGTAACTGAGATAAGAGTTAATTTAGGGTAATTATTTAACAAATTGCAGAAAATTTTTTGCTCGGTCTGTCTATCAACTCTTGCCGTAAAATCGTCCAATAGTAAAACTTTTGGATTTACAGCAAGGGCACGGGCAAGCATGATCCGTTGTTTTTGTCCTCCCGAAAGACTGGTACCACGCTCAGAAACAATAGTATCAAGTTTTTGAGGTAACGACTCAATAAAATCATTTAATTCCGATGTATCTATAGCTGATTTCAATGATTCATCAGTTACAGAATTATTGAAGGCTATGTTTTCGCGTAAACTAAGGTTAAAAATAACACTATCCTGAAAAACAAAGCCAATTTGACCATGGAATGATTCTTTTTTATAATCATCTATATCCCTGTCATCGAACTTAACCGTTCCCGAACTCTGTTTAATGAGACCTGTTAATAAATACAGCAACTGGCTTTTACCTGCAGCTGTAGGTCCAATGATCGCTGTATTTGTTCCTGGTTTTACTGAAAAAGAAACATTTTTTAACACAAATTTATCTTCATATTTTACTGAAATATTGTCAAGTTCAATATGGCCGTGCAAAGTATCTGCTATTGTTCCATGTTCAGGGGTTTCCTGAACATTAAGTACCTGACTTATCCTCTCATAAGAAGCAGATGCCTGGGCTATAATATTACTCATAAAACCAATTATAATAATTGGAAATATCAGAATAGAAAGATAACTGCTAAATGCTGCAAAATCGCCCAAAGTCATACTCCCTTTAATTACAAAGTGTCCTCCAAATGCGAGGATAGTTAATGCAGCTAAATTTGCTATAAAAGTAATTATTGGTATAAGTGTGGCAAATAAGCGAAGGATTGAAAAACCATTGTTTTTAGCATTTGTGTTAGCCTGCAGGAACTTTTCATATTCCAGTTGTTGTGAATTAAGAACACGAATTATTGCAGCCCCTATAATACTTTCATTAATTACTTTATTAAGCCAATCGATAATTTCGCGGCTTTTTCTGAAAAAACCTCTTAATTTTCCAAACACAATTAAAAATAAACCTCCTATTACCGGAATAATTGAAATTACTGGTATCGCCAATTTCCACTTAATTGAAATAAGAAGTATACAAGCGCCGATAATTATGAATATTGATGAAGCAATTGAAACTACTGCCATTGAAACAAACATTTTAATGGAATCAATATCCGAGGTAAGGTTAGTTAACAAACGTGATGGATTGGCCTGTTGTATATAAGAAAAACTCTGCCTGGATATTTTCGCGGAAAGCTGCATTCTCATATCTCTTGCCACTCTTTCAGATGCGAATGTCTGAACTATACTTTGCAGATAACTAAAAATAAAAATAACAAAAGAAGCAACTAAAAATTCTACTATTAATGTTTTTATTATAAAATGGCCTGCAGTAAAAGAATCAATGCCATGAGAAATAAGTTTAGGTATGATTAAGTTAACCCCGTTACTTAAAAGGGCAAATACAACCATGAAAATTATCATCCACCTGTAAGGCTTGAGAATAACAAAAACATTAGGACGGTTGTCTTTTTGATTTGTCTTTTTGACCATAAAATTAATTACTGATTACTAATTACTGATTACTGATACTGATTACTGATTACTGATTATTGTGTTCTTTTATCTTTTATCTTTTATCTTATTACTTCCACTTTCAGGAAGCGGTCAGGGAAATATTTTTTACGTCAATCCTAAGTTGCTCAATGGTGATACTAATTATTTCAGAAAAATTATCAATCAGGCTTATCAATTTATGCTCCTTGTCATTGTCCTTACCACATTCCTCAATATCCCTTATTACCTGTTTTAGTGAATTAATCTCCATAATATCTATAGATGCTTTTATTTTATGGGCAATTTCTGCCAATTTAAAATAATTTTGTTGTTCATATTCCTTTAAAAGCTCAGTCCATAAACTGGGAGTGGAATCAATAAACATGTTAATCATTTCAATTATTGTAACACGATCATTACCAAACATTTTTTTTAAACCTTCAAGCCCGTATAATTTTTGCCCTATTAAAACAGGCCAGTCAGTATTTACTATTGTTAATTTCTCCTTTAAATCTATTTTCAGATATTTAATTAATATATTTAACAAATCATCGGAATGAAATGGTTTGGTTAAGAAATCGTTCATTCCGGCTTCAAGCATTTGTTCCTTTGAACCTATAAGTGCAGCAGCTGTAAGTGCTATTATAGGAATGTCAGATTTAAGTTCTTCACGTATTACCCTGGTTGCCTCAATGCCGTCCATTTCAGGCATTTGCCTGTCCATAAGCACAATATCATAACGGTTAGCTTTAAACATCTCTATGGCCGTAAGTCCATTTTCGGCAATATCAGGAAAAACATTCCAATTTTTTAGAATTG
The DNA here is from genome assembly GCA_963846585.1 of uncultured Bacteroidota bacterium. GTDB lineage: Bacteria > Bacteroidota > Bacteroidia > Bacteroidales > JAAUTT01 > JAAUTT01. The sequence continues at coordinate 142,888 of CAWJWO010000013.1, read as the reverse complement.
AATTTATTAAAAACTGGTTTATTTTATGATCTTCAGCAACTAATACTTTTATCCCTGACAGGTTAACTGCCTGGAATTTTTCTTCATACTCCATGCCTGATATATCAGGGTTCCCATCAGGTAAAACAAGAGTAAAAAAGAACTTCGAACCTACTCCTTTTGAGCTTTCAAGCTCAAGACTACCCCCCATCATATTAATAAGTTGTTTACTTATAGGTAACCCTAAGCCTGTACCTCCAAATTTACGGCTTACACTTTCGTCCTCCTGGCTGAAGCTGTCGAATATTAATTTATGTTTTTCAGCATCTATACCAATTCCCGTATCTTCAACAATAAAATGAAGGTAATTTAAATTGTTGTCCTTTTTTATCAGGTTAATTGATAATTCAACATATCCTTCATTAGTAAATTTAATAGCATTACCAATCAGGTTAATAAGGACCTGATTAATTCTTACGGGATCACCTATCAGGAAAGGAGTAATATTCTTATCTGTTCGCATACGTAAATCTATCCCTTTATCCCTCGCGGTTAAATCAAGATATTTAACAATACCTGAAACCAATTTATCCAAACGGAATTCGATTTTTTCAATCTGAAGTTTCCCTTCGTTGATTTTAGATAAATCAAGAATATCATTAATAATAACGAGCAGATTATCTGATGAACTGATTATAGCATCAATGTAATTTTTTTGGGTTTCATCAAGTTTTGTTTTTCTGAGTAATTCACTTAAACCCATAATTCCATTCATTGGAGTTCTTATCTCGTGGCTCATATTAGCCAGAAACAGACTTTTAGACTTATTGGCTTGTTCAGCCTCAGCCAATGCAACCTGAAGTTGTTTTTCGCTGGTTTCAAGGGATAATCTCCATTTCTTATGTTCAAGGGCCCGTACTATTATATCAGTGGCTTTTACTACAAGTTTCCGGGTATCTTTTTGCCAATTAGTAATTTTTATTTTACTTTCAAAGCCAAGATATCCTATCAAATTATTACCTTCAGATCTCATTGCTACGATAATAAATGATCCAATATTATTTTTTATACTTTCAGGTAAAATATTGTCTGTATTATATGGCAATTTTCCGGTATCATTTATTTGAACAAAGTCAAGCCCTTCAATTAAATCTTCAAGCCATTTTATTTCATGCCTCTTAGTTACGGTAAGATTTTTAGAAGGTGTTGATCGTATTGAAGATCTGTACCATACGTATGGAATGGAAAACGTTAAATTATCCTCATTAAACAGGTATACATAACCTCTGTCAGCTTTAATATTTTTCCCGATCATCTCAATTGCATCATTTATTCCGTCATCGGTTTTACTAAATGAGAGGTTGAGCAAGTTGGAAGATATATCCTTTAATATAATATCTTGTGCATTATTCCTTAATAGTTCATCCTCAGCTTGTTTCTGTTTCTTTTTTATCAATTGCAGGTTATATAATTTATCCACAACTTTAAGTAATTCCTCCATAAATTTAGGTGATGACTTAATAACAAAATCAAGTGCCCCTGCCCGCATTGCACTAATTACCAAATTTATATCTGTATCAGAAGTTACAAAGATTACTGAATGGTTCTTTTTATTTAATTGAAGTTCATGTATTATATCTATACCATTGACAGATGGCAGGATATTATCCATTAAAACTATATCAAAATCATCATTTTCAAGCAGATATTCAAGGGCTTGTTCTCCATCGCTGATAATTTTTACCAAATAATTCTGCTGTTCGAGTATATGACGAATATATTCAGCATAAACATTATTATCTTCAACAATTACAATTCTGGTTTGATCTTTAATACCGCTTTCAGAAATACTCATATTTCATTATCCATTAATCATTTTTTATGCACTATGCACTACACACTATGCACTAGGCACTATTTTTAAAATTAATTGTAAATTTAGGATATTTAGACTATTATTGATAATACATACAAATTGATTTATGGTAAAAATATTCAGCTGCATTATACTTAATATAATTATTTTGTATAATATTTATTCCCAAACAGATAATGTTTATTTTAACAACGCGGACTTATACCCTAATCAGGTCAAAGAATTGTTGGGTTCAAAAATCACCAGCGATGAAAATATGCAAATTGAAGATTTCACCAATGGATGGAAAAATAATTTATTTTCTGAAACCGAAAAAGCTGAAATTGTAAAATTATCTAATATACTATATAATGGAAAAGCTCGAGATACACATTATTTTTTGCTTATTTCCATGCTTTATAAATTAAAAAATACTACAAAAAAAGATGATAACTATACAATTGTAATGGAATATTTGGGGGAATTAATGAATATGAAAAAATTCTCATTAAATGCTCTAAGCAGTTTTATGTCTGATATTTTAAACGTTATTAATAATAACTGTATCCATAATTCTTCAACTGTAAAGTGGGAATTTTCCAACTCAAATTATAACTTTCATTTATTAAATCATATATTTTCAATTTCTTTTTCAAATGGTTCCCTTACTTGTTATTCAAAAAATGACAGCATAGTAATTTACGAAACTTCAGGAACATTTTATCCTGCTGAATCAAAATGGGCAGGCAATAAAGGTTTAGTTAACTGGAATATTGCCGGTTTTAAAGCATCAGAGGTAAATGCTATACTTAATAATTATAACATTGATCTTAACCGACTTGAATATTATGCTGATTCTGTTGTATTTACCTATCAAAAATATTTTAACAAACCCGTTTTGGGCAGACTTAATGATAAAGTAATGAATGTTCAAAATTCTGAATCTACTTTATATCCGGAATTCAATTCCTACAACAAACGTTTCTTTTTTAGAGACTTATATGAAAATATCGATTATGACGGAGGATTTTCAATGAAAGGATCTAAAATTATTGGCTCCGGGAATGAAAAGGAAGATGCCAGAATTATAGTTAAAAAAAATAACGGGAATTTAATGGAAGTAAAATCAAAATATTTTGTTTTTCGACCTGAACGTATAAATGGCATAAATACTATTGTAAAAATTTATCTTAACCGGGATTCCATTTATCATAACGATTTATCATTCATTTATTTAGTTAAAAATAAGGAAGTCAATCTGTTAAAATCTGACGAATTTTCCTCAAAGAGCCCGTATTACAATTCATATCATAAAATTGATATGGATTTCGAACAACTAACCTGGAAAATTGATCAGCCCGTGATTAATTTAACTATGGCAAGAGGTTCTGCGATCGGAAAAGCCAGGTTTGAATCACAAAATTATTTTAAACAGGTTCAATTTGAAAGTTTACAGAGTATGGATGCTGTTCACCCTTTGGTATTAATTTATAAATTTTCGAAAAAAATTAAATCTGAACAGTTTAGCGCTTTATCGTTTGCAGATTTTGTTGGCCGTGAACCAAATGAAGTGCGTCAGGAATTAATGGTGATGGCACAAAAAGGTTTTATTTATTATAACAGCCAAAAGGATATTGTTACTTTAAAAAAACGGCTTCATGATTATCTCCTTGCCAGTACATCAAGTATTGATTATGATGTGGTTGACTTTGTTTCTACTACCCAGGCACCTCAGCCAAATGCTGTCCTGGATATGAATACGTTTGATTTATATATTAATGGAATTAATAAAATTGCGCTGAGCGATTCACAAAACGTTACAATTTATCCCACAAGGCAGCAAATAATAATGAAAGAGAACAGAAGTTTCCAGTTTGATGGTAAAGTTGAAGCAGGCTTATTCACATTTTATGGAAGTAATTTCTTTTTTAATTATAAAGATTTTAAAATCAATTTACAAAATGTCGATTCAGTATCATTTTTAGTATTAACAAGCGAATTAGATAATTATGGAAACCCTATACCACATAAAGTAAATAATGTTATTCAACATCTTACCGGTGATGTTCAAATTGATAAAGCCGACAATAAATCGGGACGCAGACATTTACATGAATATCCGCGATTTGAAAGCCACGAAAATTCTTATGTTTACTTTCAGAGCAAAAGTATTGAAGGTGGAGTTTATCCGGAAGAAAGCTTTTATTTTGAGGTATATCCATTTGCTATTGACAGCCTTGACCATTTATCCAAAGAAGGATTGAAATTTAACGGTAAATTTCAATCTTCAGGAATTTTACCAGCAATTGAACAACAGCTTAAACTTCAACCTGACTATTCACTTGGTTTTAAATTTAACCCAGGCCCTGGTGGAATTCCAGTATATGGGGAGAAAGGAACGCTATTTGCAGATATAACATTAAATAACAAAGGATTACGTGGTGTTGGAAAATTGAATTATTTATCTTCAGTTACTACTTCAAAAGATTTTAAATTTTATCCTGATTCGATGAATACTCAATCAAATGAATTTGTTGTTAATGAACAATTTACTAACACACAATTTCCATCTGTACAGGCTGCAAATAACTATATACATTGGGTAATAAATGATAACCAAATGTTTATTAACCAAGGTAATAGCCCATTTCAAATGTTTAATACCGAAACAAATCTTAACGGAGGGCTAATCCTTGATCCTAAAGGTTTAACCGGCCGGGGAAAAATGAATATTTCAACAGCTGAAATTAATTCCCGTTTATTTAAATACTTTGCAAAATCTTTTGACAGTGATACCTCTCAATTTATACTAAAATCAACGACAAAGAATGGATATGCAGTAATAACAGAAGAAAATGTAAAATCTCATGTTGATTTTTCCCTCCAAAAAGGAGAATTTACATCGAATGATGATTTTACAAAAGTTGAATTCCCTGAAAACAAATATATAAGCTTCCTTAATTATTTTAAATGGAATATGCCGGACAAGACACTTACAATGGGTTCCACAACTAAAACCAAAAAGGCCGGCAATAATCTGAAAAATTACTTCGACGAAAAATTTGGTTTCCAAGGAGAACCTGAAGGTCCACGTTATATTTCATTAAATCCGAAACAGGATACTCTCAATTTTGTTGCACCAACTGCCATTTTCGATTACAAAAATGACATAATCAGGGCCAAAGATGTTAAATTATTACGTGTCGCAGATGCAATTATATATCCGTCGGATGGTGAAATTTCAGTTGCAGAAGCTGCACTGATGCGAACAATTTATAATTGCAAAATTATAGCAAACTATAATGACCGCTTCCATACTCTTCATTCTGCTAATGTTAATGTTCAGAGCAGACAAAGTTTCACCGGTACAGGGGAATATGACTATATTGATGAAAATGATTCCTCTAAGACAGTTTTTATGAATGAAATAATTGTAGATTCGGCATTACACACTATTGCCAGGGGAAATATCCTTGAACCTGACAGCTTTTATTTAAGCCCGTTTTTCAGATTCGAGGGAAAAGTAACCTTAAATTCATCCATGCCTCTGTTAACTTTTACAGGAGGAGTAAAACCAGTAATTAAATGTGATAAACCAAAACCAAACTGGCTTAAATTCAATTCCGAAATTGATCCGAAAGATATTTTTATTCCAATAAACGATAACCCTCTTAATATTAACAATAATAAAATATTTTCAGGAATATTATCAGGTTCAGATTCAATTCATATCTACCCTTCATTTTTATCCGGAAGGAGAAATTACAACGATTCCTACATCCATACATCAAGTGGTTACCTGCATTATAACCACGATTCTATGTTTTTTGAAATTGCATCGAAGGAAAAAATGAAATATCCTGATACAACAGGAAATTATTTAATTATCAATAATTCAAAATGTGTGGAATACGGCGAAGGAAGACTAAACCTTGGTGTTAACCTGGGTCAGGTTAAACTTAACGTTTACGGAGGCATAAATTATAACTTAAATACAAATGATGTTTTAATCGATGTTGTTTTGGGTATTGATTTCATGATCACTGATAACGCTATGCAATTAATTGCAAATCAATTAGACAGTATCCCCGACTTTAAACCGGTTGATGCTAAACGTCCGGTTCTGTTAAGATACTTGTACCAAAATATAGGAAAATCAATGACTGATACCTTTCTGACAAAACTATCCAATGGAAATTTATTGTCTGTTCCAACTGAATTTCAACATACTGTGAATTTCACCAACCTTAATTTAAAATGGAACAGCAAAACAAATTCATATCAATCTACAGGAAAAATTGGAATAGGCAATATCCTTAATATTAATATAAACAAAATGATAGATGGATATGTTGAGATAACCAGAAAACGCAGCGGGGATTTTATGGACATATACCTGAAGCAGGATGATAAAAACTTCTACTATTTTGGTTACACGCGAGGAGAAATGCAGGTTTTTTCATCTAATACGAATTTCGTTAATATCATAAGAAACCTTACTTTAAAACAACGGGTGCTGAATGTTCCTAAAAATGAAACTTCATATACATTATTGATAGCAACAGATACTAAAATGTATAATTTTTTAAGAAAATATAAACAACATTTAAATAGCGAATCTCAAAAACCAGAAGATCAGGAAATAGAACAACAACCTGAGCAAGAAGATATTGAAAAGAAACAACAGGACAATGGTAAATGAAAGTGATGAGGTGATGAGGTGAAAAAGGACGTGGGACGTGGGACGTGAAGACATGGAACCTGCACCATATAAATAAACTTATAAACTTTATAAACGCATAAACGCATAAACGCATAAACTATATAAACTTTATAAACCTTATAAACCTTTGGACATATAAATAATATATACTTACGACTTACGACTTACGACTTACGACTTACGACTTACGACTTACGACTTACGACTTACGACTTACGACTTACGACTATATTTATTATGCAAATCTTTTACACTCCGGATATTTCAGGAATTGAATACAGCCTTAATGAAGAGGAATCCAAACACGCTATAAAAGTTCTGCGAATGAACGTAAATGATGAAATACATATGATTGATGGAAAAGGTACCTTATATATAGCCATTATTGCAGATCCCAATCCCAAAAAGTGCAGGGTAATAGTAAAGGAATCAAAACCGGAATTTGAAAAACGTAACTATAAGCTTCATATTGCAATTTCACCCGTTAAATTTCCCGACCGTTTTGAATGGTTTCTCGAAAAAGCAACAGAAATAGGTATAGATGAAATATCGCCTTTGATATGTGAGAGAACCGAAAAAAAAAATATCAATATTGAACGATGCAACCGTATTTTGGAATCGGCCATGAAACAATCCATTAATGCCTATCATCCTAAATTGAACCCAATAATTAAATTTAATAATTTTATCAATACAAAATTATGTGAAAACAAGATTATTGCAACATGTGAAGGAGATCGCAAAACCATAGGCTCAGTGTACATTCCCGGCAATGAAATATCAATATTAATAGGACCTGAAGGTGATTTTACTGAAAATGAGATAAATATTGCTAAAACAAATCACTATATTCCTGTTACCCTCGGGTCAAACCGGTTTCGAACAGAAACAGCCGGTATTGTTGCGTGTCATACAATAAGATTCCTTAATACAATAGAATAGAACCAGGAACCAGGAACCAGGAACCAAAAACCAAGAGCCAAGAGCCAAGAGCCAGGACAATAGAAGGAAGATAAAAGTTGAAAGATAAAAGAAAGCAGAAGGCTTGATAGGTGATTCTAGATTTTAGATTCTAGATTTGAGATTTAAGATTTGGATATTCTGTAATAAAAAATCTTAAATCTATATTCTCAATTCTAAAATCTTAAATGATTTGTCCAATTTCTTGTCTTGGTTCCTGGTTCTTGGTTCGTGGCTCTTATAATTAATTATCAAAAATTATGAAAATTACTTTATTTATTAAATTAGTATTATTGATAATTGCTATAGGTGTTAGTTTAAGTATGAAGGCATTACCACCGAATGGACCCTATCCGGTTGATACTGTACTTAAAAAAAGCATTAAAACTGTACAATTATTCAGGAAAGGATGGGAATTCTCATATCCGGTACTTGAACTTAAAAACGATAAATTCTTGTCCTTTAGCTTCGATGACCTGGATGAAAATTCAAAAAACTATAATTATACAGTGATACATTGCGATATGGATTGGATGCCATCCCGTTTATCCCCTTCTGAATATATTGATGGTTTTGAACAAAATCCACTTGTAAATTATGAATCGTCTGTCAGCACCAACATATCTTATATTCATTATTACTTAAAAATTCCAAATGAACATCTGTCTCTTAAACTATCAGGGAATTATGTCCTTTTAGTTTACGAAGATAATAATGTGGAAACCCCTGTCCTCATAAAAAGGTTTGTAGTTACGGAAGAATTAGTCCAAATATTTGCAAATGTGAGACGATCAGTTTTACCTGATTATGAAAATACAAGCCAGGAGGTTAATTTTAGAATTTCGCATCATTCGTTTCAAATAGATAACCCTGATCAAACAATTAAAATTGCTGTGGTTAAAAATAATAACTGGAGATCGGCAGTTTCAGACATAAAACCGATGCAGATTAATAATGATGAAATTGTGTATGAAAATGACGAAAAAAATATTTTTCCCGGAGGAAATGAATATAGAAGTTTTGATATTAAGGATTTAAAATACCAGGAAGCTGACATTAAATCAATCAATTTTATAAATAATAGATACGAAGTTATACTCAAACCCGATAAGCCAAGGAATAATACAGGTTATTTCTATAATGAAGATTTAAATGGAAAATATTTGATTCAAAATAAGCAAGGTACCACGCCTAATACAGACGCTGAATATGTGCATGTTCACATGTCCCTGGCGATGGATGATGTTGTAAATGAAGGTGATGTATATGTGATTGGTGGTTTTACAGATTATACATGTTATGAAAATAACCGGCTTACATATAATACCGATCATAAAACCTATGAAGCTGATATTTTGGTAAAACAGGGATATTACAACTATCAGTATGTATTGAAAACTAAAGGATCAAACAAAGCAGATGAAAGTTTTTTCGAAGGGAATTATTATGAAACTGAAAACGATTATGCCATTTATGTCTATTATTGCCCTTTTGGCAGTCGTTATGACCAATTGATCGGAGTTAAAGTTATCAATAGCTTGAAAAAATAAGGATACAGTTGACAACAAATAAAATAATCGTTTAATTTTAGTAAAGTCATGGTTTTTAAAAAGGAAAATGCTGCTGAATTTGAGAAACAAGGTGTAAAAATGAGGGTATACAATTCAAAAGAAGATTGCCCTGATGCTTCTGTGGTTTACCAGGAAACAATTAAAGGCCATTCTGAAGAGTTTTATCACACCAAAAGCAACTTTATATTCTTTATTATAGAAGGTTCTGGCACGTGGTTCATCGAAGATGTCCCTCATAAAGTTAACGCGGGAGATGTAGTAATTATTCCGCCAAATAAAAGATTCTACTACAAAGGTTCATTAAAACAGGTTTGCATAACCTCACCCGCCTGGGAACCCGAATATGAGCACCATGTAAGAGATATCGTATTATAAAATGAGCACAGGTTTCGATTTTCAAACATATTATATATTTAAATCAAATTCCCGGATGCATACTATTACATGAAAAAATATTTAACCTTATTGATTACACAGATATTGATTTTTACTTGTACTTCAAACATTTTTGCACAGGATTCAGCAAAGTATAGGCGTTTTATTTAAAAGTTCTGATTTTAACTCTATTTCACAATTATCCTGAGAAGCATTCCATTCTATTGACTATAAACGAATTAAAGACTATAATTAAAAATAGAACTACAAAATTATTTTTTGCCGGCAATAAATTTGATACACATCTGGTTTTATCAACTAAAAAATGAAATGAAATGAAAAAATTATTATTAATTACTATTTTAACGATTAAGGCGTTATATATATATGCACAAGACGGCCCTGCTGATGATAGTGCAGTACAGCCATATGATGAAGATGGAGGAACTTTTTTTAATAAATCTGATACTATCTTTGGTGACTACAATAGAAGTTATCCTGGTAATGCTCTTAACGGATATAAAATAATACCTTGTCGCGAAAATGACCCTTTCCCATATAAGTATAAAATATTTGATTTAAAAATTAATAAAGACATAAATTATTCTAAAATAATTGATTATAAATATACTTTTAATTTATGTAAATTAGCATGGGATACTAAAGATCAAAAATATCTCTATTTATTAATAAAATATATTTTTACTGACACCTTAAAAAAAGATCATAATTATTTAGTTGTAATGGCTAAATGCCTATCTATTTATAATAATGATGTTTCAAAAAATGCATTAATAAAAATGTTAAGTGGTAATGATAATGAATTAGCTACCATTGCGGCAGTCATTTTAGTGAAATTTGAAAAATATAATATTTCCTTAAATTATTTTAAAGAAAAATATAATAATGTATTTTACCCTGAACAGGTATTTAATGCTTTAAAGGAAATTAATTCGAAGGAATCGATATCACTATTAAAACAATTAATAAGTAAACAGAAAAATATATTAATGGCTTTAGATGGTATTGCAACATTGTCCTTAATGGGACAGTGTGAATACGCCTTTGATAAATTTGTTAAGTATACAAAAAATAGTAATAATATTGTTCGAAGAAATGCGGCAATTTGTCTTGGATATTATATTGGTACTCTTGGTGCTTTCGAAGTTATTAAAGGAATGCAAAACGATAAAAATAATTACGTTAATAAAACAGTTAAAAGTATTCTTGATAATTATATACATCAATTAAAATGAAAAAAAATAATACCTATCATATCATATTCTTTTGCAATATTTCATTGGAAGAATAGAAACATCCGGAGGATCAATTAGCCTGACTTACAAATAAGTCAGGCTAATAATAAAGCAAAATGATTAATTATTAACTATTTATTTCTTTTTATAGAATTTAACTGTGCAAGTTTAGAACGTTGTCCGTATATATCCACTTCAGGAATTTGATAAGATTTAGGAGGTAATTTAATGTTTATTGATTTCTGTTTCATAATATTTTTTGTAAAATTCTTCATTTCTATATTAATTTTTTCATAACCTAAACTTGAAAATCGAATAATGCAGGTTTCACAACTATTTGAAACGTCCATTACAAAGTTTCCATGAATATCAGATACTGTTCCTAAATTATTGCCAATTACCGACACTTCTGCAAAAGGAACTGGTTTACCCGATTCAGAATCCGTTATTTTACCGGTAATTTTTTGTGCATTGGCATAAATTGAAATAATACTTAAAATGATTAAAGATAAAGTTTTCATAAGTTATTAATATTTAATGGTTAATTAATTATTTATTTAAGTAGTGTACTAGTTTACTAGTGATGTACAAATGTAGACAATTTTGTTTGGGATCTCCAAATTTTTTTAAATAATTTTGACGAAAATCATTAAATATTTTTAATATTTTTACTTAACATATTTGCTCACTAGTTGTTATAAATATAAAATAATTATGGAAACACTATCACCAAACATTTTCGTAAAAGACATCAACAAGACTATTGATTTTTACAAACGGATCGGATTCAGTATCGTAACAACCGTGCCGGAAACTGATGAATTTGTCTGGGCAATGATGAGTTGTGGAAAGGTAACATTTATGTTTCAAACCTTCAGTAGTTTAGGTACTGAATTACCGGCAATAAGCAGACAGGATGGTGGTTCGTTATTACTTTACATTCAGACAAAAGAAATTAATCAATTGTATGAACAAATTAAAGACAAAGTGAATGTTGTAAAGGGTCTTGAAAAAACATTCTATGGTGCAACTGAATTTTCAATTCAGGACATTAATGGCTATATCCTGACGTTTGCAGAATAATGTTTTTTTGATTGTAGCAAAAACCTACTTTTTTACTCCTAAGGGTAGAACAGTTTTATGATATATTTCATTTAAAATCAGTGCAAAACATGCATACATTGCTGAAAGGCCGCAAATAATCCCATCATATCCTGCCACTATCCTTATTATTTTATTGCCAGTAAAATCACTCCAGGCCAGCATAAAAAACAATATAACCAAAGTCCCGAAAACAACACTGAAGAATAAATGTTGCAGACCTAAACAGGACTCGTTCAATGATTTATTCAGTTTTAAACAACCGAACTTATATTACTGATCCAGATTTATAATAATCATAAAATTCATGTAACGTTTTATATATATTTGTCATATCTAAACAAAATGAAATGTTAAATCTACTTAAGATAAACCAACCTTATCATTAATATTAAAAATTGAAACTAACTCTACTTACATGAAAAGACTTATTTTTATTTTCTTATTGAATTTATTTGGATTTGCAAAAATATCAGCAAATGATGCCGATCTTTTTAAATACGACAAGCCAGCTGTAAATGCTGCCTTATCAGATTTAAGCATAATCGAAAATTACGTTGCCGAACATCCTGCCCTGGCCATAGAATGTTTTACCAAAGCAGGTACAGTAAAATTGAGCGGCCTTGATTTGGTTACTAATCCGTTTTTTAGTGATGACAATAAACCACCTCTTCTCATCCCTTCATTCTGGTGGGGTTTCGTGTTCAGTGTGGCCGGAGTAGGATTGGTATATTTAGCTTCTCACGGAGATAAGGAACAAACCCGTAAAGCATGGATTGGTTGTGCGGTATCAGGATCGTTAGTATTATTGACATGGTTTTGTATTTGGATGGGCAATCAACCTGATCCGAAATATTATTATTATACTGATTAAGTAAAAATAGTATCAGGTGAGACACCAATAATATCTTTATAATAAATCATATGAATTATTGCGGAATATTTAAACTATTGATCTTAGCCCCTGTGTTCTTCTGTAATACAATACAATCACAACAACATACAGTCAACACAACATCCGAAAGTTATGCAGCTGATCCGAATACTGGAAGAAACCCTTCGTTCCGAAATGTAAAGAAAGCAAAAATTATTATTTCGCAATCTTATGGTAAAGCAGGTTTAATATCTCTGCCGGTTAGGGAAACTATGGCAACAATACTTCAATATGCCGGGATAACTGAAGATTCAGTAAGTTACGATATGATGGTTAAGATACAGGTAACAGGTAACCCTATAGGCGGTAACTATGTCGGGGATTATAATTCAACCGGCATTTGGGGATACAATTATACCGGTGCATCGCTATATTTTACCGTTACCTTTGAAGCCACAAAAGGAGAGAAATTTTCTGAACAATTCAATGAATATACACCCCTGTTGCAAAGAATAAACAAAAATTATTATGCCAATGACGCGCCTTTTTATGAAACATTTAATAAGGCATTGCATTATCTTGTCAAATCTATCTATAAACCTTTAGGAATTAAACCTATTGTCAGTATATTGAAAGATGAAGATATAATTTTTCATAATGCAGCAGCATTAGCTCTTTGTGAAATAAAAGATAACCGTGTCTTTGACTCCCTAATTGAATTACTGAAAGACCCCACGGGTGATATTCGACAAGCTGCCATTGAAGCACTTGTCAATTTTAAAAACAACCGGATAACAGAATTACTTATCACCATGCTTAATGACCCGGACAGGGAGGTAGTGATTGAAGCAATACATAAACTAAGAGATATAAAGGACAGCCGGGCAGTCGGGCCGCTAATCGAAAAAATGAACGACCCGGATGAATATGTCTGTTATGCAGCCGTTTATGCATTGAACGACTTCAAAGACAACAGGACTGTAGAACCAATGATTGCCGAATTGAAAAAACCGGGTTCCAGAATCAAGTCGCAGGTAGTTGATGCCCTGGGAAATTTAAATGACAAACGGGCTGTCTTACCACTGATTGACGAATTAAAAAAAGAGAATTCAGATATAAAAATACCTGTTATTGATGCACTTGGGAAACTAAAGGATAAGCGTGCCATAGAACCTATTATCCTTACAATGATGGTACAAAATTATTTAATCCGGAAATCAGCAATAAAGGCACTCAGATCGATTGATCCTGACTGGAAAAAAACTGATGCAGCTATGCGGCTCGACGAATATGATAAAAATATTATAGAAAATAAAAAACGAAAGGATGAAGAAGAAAAAATAACTGAAAAAAATTCCAAAGATTATCAAAAACGCTGGGTAGAAGTTGATAAAATAACTGACCAGGGCCGGTTAGCCGATCTGGCATTTAATGATAAAAATCCCGTGATCCGGTATGCTGTGTTAGAAAAAATTACTGATAGAACTACATTGATTAACATAGTGAATACTGCCACTGACACTACAGTTCGTTCGATAGCTAAGGATATTATATTCAGAAGAATACTTGGATCTATAATTATAGAATATAATCCTATTTTATTTTTTGAAAGTGATTTTGATGCACCTGCCAAGGAGCAGCGTGCCTATAAAACGGAATTCACAGGCTCACATATCCGCTTTATTAACTGGGAAATAGATCTTCATTTTGATGCACCCGGATATAAAATTAATTTTGGCATAGAAGCTATCTGGACCGATAGCACAGGACATGAAATCGCCCATCAAAATGATAATGCTATAATTGAAGCCGGTTGGACAACGATTTGGCATTGTGATGGTTGGGGAAACAGAACAGCGGGTGCTTTCTGGAAACCGGGAATTTATTTTACAGAGCTGAAAATCCGTGGCATATCGATCGGTAAATCTTCGTTTAAAGTGATTTGAAGTTTAACGTAAATTTTCAAATTAATCAATTTCTATATGCCGAAGCCGCCAATGGCACAAATATGATACCTTATTAGCCGTGGGCCGTCTGTAGGGTCAACCATTATGGCTGCCCTATTCAAAATTGCGGCTAAAGATTTGGTACCTGAGCGAAGTCGAAGGTTTTTTGGTTCCTATTTCGTTGTCTTTACACCTTTTTTGTTTAAATCGCTTTCGATCGGTTCCCATAATTCTATTTTGTTACCTTCAGAGTCCATGATGTGAACAAATTTCCCATAATCATACGTTTCAATCTTGTCAAGAATGTTTACTCCATTGGCTTTTAATTTTTTCACTAAACCTTCAATATTCTGAACCCGATAATCAATCATAAATTCTTTTTTTGACGGAGCGAAATAATCACTTCCTTTCTTAAATGGGCTCCATTGTAAATAATTAATTTCGGCAGGCCGGTTTGCGTTTCTAAATTCAAAACTTGTACCCCAATCATTAATTTCCAGTCCTAGATTTTTACCATACCATTCCTTCGTTTCCTTCGGATTGTCCGAATAAAAGAAAATCCCTCCAATTCCCGTTACCTTAGGGGTTGTGTCTTTAGTTGAAGCTGAGTTTGCCGCTTCGGTTTTTTGTTTGTCCATTTTATTTATTATTTTGTTTGTTTTACAGGGCGCTGCCCAGTTCTGTTGCTTTAAGCCCGTTGGGGTTATTAAAATAAAATTAGCATTTTTTAATCTTTCATTTTTATAAATTTTTTAGGGAGTTGTAATAAGAACAAATCAAATTTTTAAATATTACCAATAAGAAACAAATTACATACAGATATTGTTTTATTTGCCTTCACCCATTATGACCTCCATACTTCCACCTTTCACAATATTACAATGCAATAGGGTATAATTGTCATATTTATTCCCGTTTAACCGTATACTTTTTATATAAATATCAGCAGGATTTGACCTTTTAGTTTCAATAATAAACTGTCCTCCCGAATAGTACTTTGGGTTTAATTTAATAATAACCTTGTCGAACAAGGGTGAACATATCTGATAAGAAGGATTTCCAGGACATAAAGGGTAAAACCCCATCATGGCAAATACAAGCCAGGCACTCATGGTACCCGTATCATCATTGCCGGGAATACTTCCCCGACCTGTACCAAAATATTTTTCAATTATCTTCAGCACCTGTCTTTGTGTGCGACATTCCTGACCTTTTACACAGTTAAACAGGAATGGAAAGGCCAGATCAGGCTCATTATCGGCTGCATAATGTTCTTTATCAAAACACTCCTGAAGCCTCGATGTAAAGACAGAGTCGCCACCCATAGCAGTTTTGAGATAATCGATATCATGGGTCGGGAAAAACAGGTAATTCCATGCGTTGCCTTCAGTGTAACCGGGACCACCACTATATTTCCAGCTCATTTCGCCGTTTTGTTCCAGCGGATCAAACTTTTCAGGCCAGGAACCATCAGTTTTACGCTCACGGATAAATCCTGTTCCGGAATCGTATAATTTCCGCCAGCCTTTTGAAACAGAGTTATAAGTTTTAAATGAAATGGAATCACCCAAAGCAAGCGCCATCTGGCCGAGGTTCCAGTCGGCAAGGTTATATTCGAGGGTAGTTGAAACCGAGCCCCATACGTAGCCTCCTTTCTTTTTGTAATCGTAAGGAATATAGCCATTGTTTGCCCAATAAGGCTTAAATGCCTTCCTGACAAATTCAACGCCTGATTGTGTGTATACTTCTTTGGAATTGTGCATCATAGCTTTCAGTGCTTTTCGTACATCGAAGTCCCGAATCCCTTTTTGATAACTGTCATTAATAACAATCAGCGAAGGATCGCCATTCATAACGCCTTTTTCGACTCCTATGCACTCCCAATGTGGTAACCAGCCGTATTCGTCAGCCATAGCAAGCATGGTTTTAATCATGTCACTTTGTATCTCAGGGTAAACAAGTGTGAAAAACGGGTGGGCAGTCCTGTATGTGTCCCACAATGAAAATACCGAATACCTGTGACCCTGCGTCAACCTTCCAATTCCGCTTTTTTCCATTAACGGGTACTCACCGTTTACATCATCAATAATATTAGGATGGCTCATAGTATGGAAAATCGCTGTATAAAATTTAACCTTGTCGTTATAATTGGTGCCTTCCACTATAATACGTCCTAAAAGTTCATTCCATTTGGCATTTGTTTTTTTTCTTACCTGTTCAAACGATATATTGCCAATTTCCGTATCCAGATTTTCTTTTGCATTCTTTATACTTACATAAGAAACTCCCGTCCTCACTTCAATAACATTTAATGTTTTTTTATCAAACTCACACGAAAGCAATATTTTGTCATGCCTGGCATGTGCTTTTAATCCGTTAGCCGGCTTTCCGCTGATGAAGATATGTTGTACTGAAGCCGGCTGACTGAAAACTGAATAAAAATATACCTTGTGAGTCCCTTGTTTTCCACAGAACTGACCATCGGTACGGTATCCACATACCACGGTTTTTGAAACTGCTTCAATATAAAAAGCCGTATCCTGAGTGTTTACACGTGACATTTCAATAGTGATTATTTTCTTTCTGTCAGGAAAAGTAAATTTACCATAACATGCACGTGTACTTGTCGTTAGTTCAGCTTTAGTATTGAAATCGGAAAGTCTCACAGAATAATAACCCGGTTCGGCATGTTCTTCAGAATAAGCCGAGTGATGCCCAACAGGGGTACCATGTCCGGCAACAATGGGCATAAGTTGTATCCCTCCGTAATTGTCACATCCTGTACCGACCAGATTTGTCAGCCCAAAACCATAAATCTTAGGTTGACCATATATATAAGTTGCGGCATCCTGAAATGTATCGGCATAATTATACGGACTAAAATTTACCATACCAAAAGGAGCACGGGCTCCCGGATTTTGATTCCCACCATTAGTTGTTCCGATAAACGGATCAACAAACTTAGTGTAATCTTCACTAAATATCTGTGATATAGTGAACAATGAAATACATGCAGTAATCACAATTTTCTTTTTCATATAATAATGTTTTATTAGTGCCTATAAGAAAATTAAGTGTCAGGTAAGAAAATGTCAAATTTACAGGTAGGGTAAATTTATTTAATAGGTTTATATATGAAATTTTTAAATTTAACCATCCCGTCACCTATGGCACAAAGACCCAGCCGTAAACTTAAAAACCCATCAAGGACATTATGATTATAAGAAGAAACTTCAACAGAATTTTCTATTTTATTCCATTTTCCCCCATCAATACTGTAATACATATCAACTGTATTATTGATATTTTTAAGACGAAGGAATACATGATTGTTAATTGCTTTTTTTTCGGTTGGAAACTGCCAGGTTCTAAGATTAGTTAAGATATTTTCTTTATCTGCCAATATTCCGGAATACGCTTTATTGTTATAAAACAGGACTAGTCCTCCGGTTGCTTCTCCATCAATAAATATCTCTGCCTGTGCTATATATGAGTGGTCTGACGGGATGCAAAGCAACGGGGAACAATCGCCAACAGAATGCCCTTTAGCCCTAATAAATAAACTGTTATCACTAAGGAGAAACCTGCTGGTGTCGTATTCACCATAGAATTTCCATTGTTGTTTTAACAAATTGCCTTCAAACTTATCATTTAAAGAAAATACAGCATCCGGAATTATTCTTAAAGGTTTTTTAATTGGTTCATCAGTTTTAATACCATCCGGTAATTTATACCAACCGTCATTTGTCCATTCTATTGGTAGAAGCAAGGTTTGACGCCCCATATTATAATGTCCGTTTTCATATCCGTGAAAAATCATCCACCATTTCCCGTTTGCATCTTCAAATAAAGTACCGTGACCCTGAGACCACCATCTTTCAGCACTTTCTTTTGTCCTGATAACAGGATTATACGGTGAATTTTCCCAGGGGCCCAAAGGCGTCATGGAACGGGCAGAAATTACCATATGGCTTGTAGCGGGACCAGCTGTACCTCCTTCGGCAACTGTCAGATAATAATAATTCCCTCTTCTTGCAAGCTTAGGGCCTTCCAGGCAAAAACATTCAATTGTCCATTCGCGGGGTATTTTCCAGCCATTGTAAACATTTTTGCATTCACCTGTAACAGTATGTCCGTCATCAGACAAAGGAACATATCCTCCGTTACTGAAATACAAATATCGTTTACCATCAGTGTCTGCAACATGACCAGGATCGATATTGCCAACTTTCAAATCTACAGGGTCACTCCAATGCCCATTAATTGAATCGGCCGTAACAACATAATTTGTGCCATTAGCCGGAAAATAGATGTAGTATTTGTTTTTATACTTCACTAAATCAGGAGCATAAACAGAACCTACATATTTGTGCAATGCATTTGTTACAGGTGTCCAATTAATCAAATCCTTTGAATGCCAGATTAATAACCCGGGATAATATTCGAAGGACGAATGCACTATGTAGTAATCGCTGCCATCGCGCAGTATACTCGGGTCAGGGTAATCTCCTGCAAAAACCGGATTTAAATAATATCCATCTCCCTTATCATTTGTATTTCTTTGATACTGTGCATTTACTATAAAACACAGTTGAATAAGCATAGATATGATAATAGTTCCCTTCATTATTTGTCAATTAATAAATCCAATGTTTTTACAATTTTGATTTGCAAGTTAATTATTTTTCATTTGGAACATAAAACATGTTTTTGTAATTGAGATCGGCAAAACAATAAATAAATTACTTATTTTTAGATCAGATTTACCAGGTATTACTATCCAATTACAAAATATACAATTAAAAATCTAAACTTATATCAAATAAATGAGAACCTTCGCCTTATGTTTACTTTGCACGGTTTTTCAATACACCTGGGCACAGACAAAAGTTGAAGCCGATAATCCGTTTATTAAATATATGGGCAGGATTGATATTTCAAATCCCAAATGCCCTGCATTCTCCTATTCCGGCATCAGCATTAAAGCTTCGTTTACAGGTACATCTATTATGATGGAAATGGAAAACCTGAGTTATGAAAACTATTATTATATTATTGTTGACCACAATCCACCTTATAAACTCAGGGTCACCAAACCTGTTAAAGAATACAATCTTGCTAAAGGGCTTAAAGATACTATTCATGATGTTGAAATAATTAAAATTACCGAGTGTTTTGTCGGGCGGTCAGTATTTAAGGGATTTATATTGGACAATTGGAAAACTTTACTGGCACTGCCAAAAGGACCGGAAAGAAAGATTTTATTTATCGGGAATTCCATCACATGCGGATTTGGTATAGAGGCACAGGATGAAAAAGAACATTTTAGTACCATTACTGAGAACCATTATCTGACATATTCTGCCATTACTGCCCGTAATCTGGGTGCGGAATATATAGCTGTATGTAAGTCAGGTATCGGGATATACCGTAATTATGGCGATAGTATTACAGGCAGCTATTCATGTATGCCAAATATTTACGATGGTATATTTTATGATTCGTTAAAACCGGTATGGGATCCTGGCCGGTTTGTCCCTGAAGTTATAATTATTAACCTTAATACAAATGATTTATGGGACAAAAGATTGGATACAGTAATCTTCAGGAATAATTATATTAAGTTTATTACTAAGTTACAAGGATATTATCCTTATGCTAAAATAGTATTAATTGCCGGCCCCATGATATCAGATAATGAACTTGTTACATGTCAGAATATATTTTCTGATATTAAAAATTATTGTATCAGGAATAATAATTTAAATCTCTGTATTTTCAACCTGCCAAAAGAATGGAAACTAGGTTTTGGTGCAGATTATCATCCTTCTGTATTACAAAGCAAAAAGTATGCGGAAGAACTTACAAGCTTTCTGTGCAGTTTAATGAACTGGCAGCTTTAAATTCTGGTTTGTCTTCTTTTCTCTTCATTTATTTTTCCTGGATCTTGTCTTGTATCAAAAACATCTGTAATAATAATACCTTCTTTAACTTGCTTATAAACAATTTTATAGCTATACTCAACCAAATATCTGTGCCCTTCTTGTAAATGTTCTAATGATTTTTCAATTTGTCCTGATTCAGGTTGTTTTAAAAGTTGTTTCGTCGCTGAAAAAATTTTGCTCTTAATTTTATCAGCAACACTCTTACTCGCTGTTTCTTTGTAATATTTATAAATGTCTGTAAGAGTTTCTGATGCAAAATTTGACCAAATTATTTTCATATATCACCAGGCGTCAGATTCTTTTTCTAACTGATCCTGTGATATAAACTTTCCAGCACGATAATCATCATTTGAACGTTTTGCTCTATCCACAATTTGTTTTTGAGTAAAGGGTTTTAAATCTCTTTTCATTTCATGAATAGTTGATTCAATTTTACTAAATATCTTTTCATCCTTAAGCCCAATAAGATATTCAATAACGTTCAATTTTCTGGTTTGTAAGTCCATAATGCCGATTTTCCACAAATATACAATACATAAACAAGATTCAATAAAATACTATACTGTTTTCTTAAGAAACAATATTTAAAATTATACACCGGTATACAGATTATTAACTATAAATTTAAAAACATTAATAATACTTCAATTTTAAAATATTTGTCAGGTTTATACGTCTATCATTTTACAGACAATAAAACCAGATAAAATCTTTAATATGAAAATTTCAAACGAACAAAAAATGAAAGCTATGCAAGATCATCCGTCTGCACAGGAAGGTTTTACCAAAAATTATGCCGATGGTTGGGAAATCAAATCATTGGAATTGGTAAGGGGCGAATGCAATCCTGTATTCATGGCAGAATATCCGGAATGGAATCCAGATAATGTCGGTCCGAAGATGTGGTTCGCAATAATTCGCAGAAAAATTGAAATCTGAAGCCTCACGTCCCATTTTCAAGTCCTTTCACGTCCTTTCACGTCCTTTCACGTCCCACGTCATCTTCCATCCTCTTCTTTATCCCGTCAATTTCCCTGCTCAGTTCAAATACCTTACGTGCCAGATCATCGCCTGAGGTGTCTGTTTCAGGAATTTCGCTGCTTATAAAATGCACAAACCTCCAAACCTCTTTTATATCAGCAACAAACACATCGTAAGGCTTATAGAATGAGTTTAAGGAATATAACCGCAGCTTGCCTTCGTCCTGTATAAGGTTATCGGCTATCTTAAACACAACCCCATCTCCCAGGGTAAGTATAACATAAGGTTTGCCGCTGATAATTGTATGCCAGTCCTGAACAAATTCGGCAGTAATCCATGAGCCATCGGGAACAGGTAACATCGAATCGCCTGAAATCTGAAAGGTCCTGAACTTCTTGTTGTGCGATAAAAAAGGTAAATAAAACCTGGGCAGTTCACTAATAAAATCAGGATCGGAATATCCAGTTGCATAACCGGCTTTAGCCTTTTCAGGAACCAGTTCTATATTTTCTTCCTCGTTACGGTTTACAGTAGTAGCCAATATCCTTATATTTGTTCCCCGTATATATATATCATTCCCCCGTTCCAACTCCGAAAGCTGAAACTCCGACAGCTTAGCCAGGTCAACTCTCACAAGTGTGTCTATTGAAACCCTGAAATAATCCGAAAGGCACATTAAGGCTTCCACGCCGGGAAACACGCCGCTATTTTCATAACCACTCAGTGTAGGACGTTTTATATCAAGGGCAGCAGATATATCGTCCTGGGTACGGCCCTTTCTCTTCCTCAACAATTTTATGTTTGATGCGAAAAATATTGCCATGGTGCTACAGGTTAGTGGCTAGTAAATTTTGTTTATAAAGTTTATAAAGTTTATAAAATTCTTATAAATATAAATTCTCAATAACATAATCCTATAAACTTTATAAACATTATAAACCTCATAAACTTAATTTGTTATTAGTAATCAGTAATCAGTAATCAGTAATTAGTGTTTGAAAAAACATAAAATTTTGAATACTCCGGTACAAATATAATAAAAAATGATTACATTATCAACATAGTTTTTGATCATATTACAATCATAAAATCCTGCAACACAAAACACTTTGCACTATGCACTAAGCACCAAGCACTAATGATAGATACAACCACCCGAAATATCGTACACTTCGACCTCGACACCTTTTTCGTATCGGTGGAACGGTTAATGCACAACGATCTGAAAGGTAAACCGGTAATCATCGGGGGAACTTCCGACCGGGGTGTTGTAGCCAGTTGCAGCTACGAATGCCGGAAATTTGGCGTGCGTTCGGCCATGCCCATGAAAATGGCACGCCTGCTCTGTCCTGATGCTATCATCATACGTGGAGACATGGAAACCTACAGCAAATATTCCAACCTGGTAACCGACATTATTGCCGAAAAAGCACCTGTATATGAAAAGGCTTCTATAGATGAACATTACCTTGACATAACAGGGATGGACCGCTTTTTTGGGTGTCAGAAATGGGCACACGAGTTGAGGCATAGTATTATAAAGGAGACCGGGCTGCCAATATCTTTCGGCTTATCTATCAATAAAACCGTATCGAAAATTGCCACCGGTGAGGCTAAACCAAACGGCGAACTGTACATCAACAGCGAACAGGTACCACCTTTCCTGGCACCTCTGTCGATCCGTAAAATACCTATGATTGGGGATAAAACCTTTGCCATGCTGCGGGCTTTGGGTATAGATACAATTGCCACCTTACGTCAAATGCCGCCTGAGATGATGGAAAGGATAATGGGGAAAAATGGCATCGAAATATGGAAACGTGCGAATGGTATCGACCATAACATAGTACAGCCGTATTGGGAACAAAAATCTATCAGCACAGAACGTACATTTGAGAACGATACTACCGATATAACTTTTCTAAACGACTTACTTACAGGAATGACCGAAAAACTTTGCTTTGAACTGCGCTCCCAGCAAAAACTTACCTGCTGCGTGACAGTAAAAATAAGGTATTCGAATTTCGATACATACACTATGCAAAAACGTATCCCCTACTCATCGTTTGACCATACTCTATTAAACATAGTAAAAGAACTGTTTAAAAAACTTTATAACCGCCGGATGCTCATTCGTATGATAGGCGTACGCTTTTCTCACCTCGTACACGGTACCCAGCAACTCAACCTGTTCGAAGATACCCCTGAAATGGTAAATCTTTATCTTTCGCTTGACCGTATCCGAAAACGATATGGCAAAGATTCCATTGAACGGGCCGTAAATATAAGACCATTAGTGGCTAGGGACTAGGGGCTAGGGAACATGAGACGTGAAAAATAATGTGCAGATGTGCAAATGACAAATTACTGATTACTAATTACTAATTACTGATTACAAATTACTTAATCACTTCATCACTGACCCCTAGCCCCTAGCCCCTGGTCACTTACGACTTACGACTTACGACTATGCTATACACCTGCCACACATATTACAGCCTCCTATACGGTACCATGCCGGTCGGTACACTGGTCGAAAATGCCGCGAAACTTGCCATCCCCGCGCTGGTGATTGCCGATATTAATAATACAAGCGGTTGTTTCGACATGGTAAAACTTTGCCGTGAAAAAAATATTAAGCCGGTGGCCGGGGTGGAATGCCGTATAAACGATTATTATCTCTATACCTGCATAGCAAAAAACCTCGATGGATTCAGCGAGATAAACGATTTCCTATCCTGTCACAACCTTGAACAAAAACCGTTTTCGTCAGTTGCCCCCGGATTTTCTAACGTATTCGTACTATATGCCCCTGGAAGCCGTTCCCTGGAGCTGCTTCTTGAAAATGAATATATCGGGGTACGGCCGTGGGAAATTAATAAGATATATACCGCTGAATACCAACGACATCACAGAAAACTTATTGCCCAAATACCGGTGACTTTTGAATCCATAGCCGGTTATGAGCTCCATAAACACTTACGGGCAATGGATCACAACACCTTATTGAGCAAACTAACCGGCAGCCAAATGGCCAGACATGAAGAATGCCTGCTTTCACCAGACAGGGTCAAAAAACTTTATGCCGCCTACCCAGAGCTTGTAAAAAACGCCGGAGAACTAGCCGACAAATGTAGTTTCGATTTCGAATTTAAAACCCCTAAAAACAAACGTGTTTTTACCAGCAGCAAGTACGACGATCATCTGTTGCTCGGAAAACTTGCCATGGAAGGCATGGTATACCGTTATGGCCAAAAAAACACCGAAGCCAGACGCCGTATCAGGCACGAACTGGAAGTAATCGACAAGCTTGGCTTTTCGTCTTACTTCCTTATCACCTGGGATATGATCCGCTATTCCATGTCGCAGGGCATATATCATGTTGGCCGCGGAAGCGGCGGAAACAGTATAGTGGCCTATTGCCTGAAAATTACCGACATCGACCCTATTGAACTTGACCTGTATTTTGAACGTTTCATCAACCCTCAACGTTCCAGTCCGCCGGATTTCGATATCGATTACTCATGGACTCACCGTGACCAGGTTATCGATTACATGTTTAAACGCTACGGCCGTAAACACACTGCCCTACTTGGCGCCACCAACACCTTTCACGGTAAATCAATAATTCGCGAACTTGGTAAAGTATACGGATTGCCTAAGAATGAAATTGACAGCCTGGTTGACAACCCATCCTCCCCTGTCCTGCAAAATGATATAGTTAGTAAAATATTAAGTTACCGCGAGCAACTGAAAGATTTTCCTCATCACCGCAGCATACATGCCGGGGGGATTCTCATTTCGGAATTGCCCATTTCCTGTTACACGGCACTTGACCTGCCACCAAAAAATTTTGCTACCACACAATGGGATATGTACGTCGCCGAAGAAATAGGTTTCGAAAAACTAGATGTCCTAAGCCAGCGTGGACTTGGCCATATAAAGGAATGTACCGAAATTGTCCTTGAAAACAAAGGGGTAAAAATAGATATTCACCAGGTAGATACATTTAAACACGATAAGGAAGTTAACAGGCGTTTATACCAGGGCGAAGCTATTGGCTGTTTTTATATCGAATCGCCTGCCATGCGTGGACTGTTAAAAAAACTTCGCTGCCAGGATTATCTTAAACTGGTGGCTGCCAGTTCCATTATTCGTCCCGGTGTGGCCCAGTCCGGTATGATGCGTGAATACATAAAACGCTTTCATCATCCGGAAGGGTTCAAATACCTGCATCCTGTTTTTGAAGAACAACTGAAAGAAACATATGGCGTAATGGTATATCAGGAAGATGTGCTTAAAGTATGCCACCATTTTGCGGGACTGGATTTATCCGATGCCGATATCCTTCGCAGGGCCATGTCGGGGAAATTCCGGTCAAGGGATCAGCTTGAACGTATTCACGATACTTTTTTTAAAAATTGCAGGGAACGAGGCTATAGTGACGACCTTGCCGGAGAGGTGTGGCGGCAAATTGCATCTTTTTCAGGTTATTCATTTTGCAAGTCGCATTCAGCATCATACGCTGTAGAGAGTTACCAGAGCCTTTATCTTAAGACGTATTTCCCTAATGAGTTTCATGTAGCGGTAATAAATAATTTCGGAGGGTTTTATCACACCTGGGTTTATGTTAACGAGGCACGGCGGCACGGTGCAAAAATCAATCTGCCATGTGTAAACCGGAGCAATTTAAAGACTAACATCCGGGGCGAGGATATTTACCTGGGCTTTATCCACCTCAAAAACCTCGAATCCGGCCTGTCGGAACTCATCGTTGCAGAGCGTAATACTAATGGCGATTTTAAAAGCCTTCCAGATTTTACCAGGCGTATTGCCGTTAGTATTGAACAGCTGCTTATCCTTATCCGTGCAGGAGCATTCCGTTTTACCGGAAAAACCAAAAAGGAACTTATGTGGGAAGCCCATTTCATTCTTGCCGGAGATAAACCTGTACCTGCCTCCAAACGGCTTTTTGAAGAACCGGTAAAGGATTTTGCACTCCCTCCCCTCAGTAACCAGGCAATTGAAGATGCTTACGATGAAGTCGATTTGCTTGGGTTCCCTGTAAGCATGTCACGGTTCGATATGCTGAAAGCGGGTTACCGGGGCAACACTCTTTCGAGGGATATTAACTCTTTGGTAGGAAAAACTGTGCGAATGACAGGCGATCTGGTGACCATCAAATATGTGTGGACTATCAAAAAAGAGATAATGCATTTCGGTTGTTTTCTCGATGTTAACGGTGAGTTTTTCGATACTGTGCACTTCCCTGTTTCATTGAAAAAATATCCGTTTACGGGGTATGGGGTTTACCTGCTCGAAGGAAAGGTTGTAGAAGAATTTGGTTTCCCAAGTATTGAAATAAGCAAGATGGCCCGCCTGCCGTATCAGGCTGATCCGAGGGCGGAATGATAATAGTGCGTAGTGCACAGTGCATAGTGCTTAGTTGTCAGATAATTAACTTATTTATTACTCATGTTGAAATGTATCTGTCATTTTCGTTTTTCGTGTTTGGTTGATTAATAAAAATATTGCGCTCAGTGTAATCATTATAGTAATGATAAATGTTTTAAAAAAGATTAAAAATCCAATATCTGCTTTGTATTGAAAATTATTAAGCCATTTGTTTATTAATAACAAAGAAATAGGCAAAGCCATTAAATTTGAAATTACCACAATCCATATCTGTTCTTTTGTAAGAAGTTTACATGTGTCCAAAAAAGTTGCTCCGTACAATTTTCTTAGACTGACTTCCTTTATTTTTTTTCTTATCATAAACAGGGTCAATCCAAAAAGACCAAGTAAGGCAATTACAAAAGCGATGATGGTATATACGATGAAACTTCTCTTTAACCCAAATTCAGATTTGTACAATAGCTTGATTTGGTCGTCTAAAAAAGAGTAGTTCCAAATAAAATCAGGTGATAAGCTTATGCATGTGTTTTTAATAAAGGCAATGGTTCCTTCAGGATTTGTTGAGCATAGTTTTACATGAGCAACCTTTCCATTAGTTGAACATTTAATTATTAACGGTTCTATTTTATCATGTAAAGATGTAAAATTGAAATCCTTAACTACCCCAATTATTTCGTTTTTGTATATGAATTTATTCACAGGGTTTTCAATGCCAAATTCACTGCAAGCTTTTTCATTTATTATAAAAGTGCGACTTGTATCTGTTGGCAATTCTGAGTTGAAATTCCTCCCATATTTCATTTTAATATCCATCAATGGTAAATAGCTGGGATCGATTACACAGAAATTACATAGTTTTTCAATACCATTAAAACTATAGGAACCTTTTGGTAAAAATTTGCCAATTAATTCATCTGAAAAAGAAATACTTTTAATTTGTGGATCTTGTAAAAGTTTATTTTTTAAGGTTGATTTATTCTTTATCAATTTTTCATTTAAATATATTGTAATAACATTTTCACTGTGAAATCCCAGGTCTTTAGTTAGCATAAAATTAATTTGTTTATTAATTAGAAATGTAGCATTTAGTAATATTGCTACTATTACTACTTGTAAAACTAAAAGTACCTTTCGTTGAATTCCACGGGATTTAAAAAGAGATTCATTTTTTATGGCTTTTGCTTCATTGATTTTGGCAAGAAAAACTCCGGGAATTAATGCAGTTAAAAATCCAATAATGACAAACCCGACAAAATAATAAACATAATATTTAAACCGGTCATGGGAAGCCGAAATTGTTATATTTAAAAGATTGCTCAATTTAGGGAGCAACAACTCAATTAATAATAGGGTTAAATTGAAGGAAATAAATATGAAGCAAAGAGATTCTAAAAGAATTTGTTTAATTATTTGAATAGTTCCAGCTCCGTTTATTTTTCGAATGGCAATTTCCTTAATCCTGCTCCCGGAGATTGCGGTTGAAAGGTTAATAAAATTGATCATTACAATACATAATATTAATATTGATATTGCCAGGTACAAAAATGTTGTCTGTTTATTTCCATGAACGGAGCCGTCAAATTTATTATTGGCATAATCAAAGTAAATATCTTTAATCGGTTGTAATTGAAATGGCAAATTTTGCATAGTACCCATTTTATTATCTTTAAGAACAACATTTAATTTATTTTCTGTAACCTTTAAATTTGATTTCTCATTTAAGGAAATATATGTTAAGCTGCCCCAGGCACCACAGTTCAGTTCTGATTCATCTTTTATAAAATTCAGCGTTTCAATTGAAGTAAATGCATTGGCCTGAATATGTGAATTATATGGAATGTTTTCCATAACTCCTGTAATGGTATATGTGACTCCATTTTTAATATGCATTGTTTCTCCAATTGGGTTTTTCTTTCCATATAGTTTACCAGCTGTTGATCGGTCGATGACAATTGAAAAAGGAGCTTTTAAAACTTTGTTTGCATCGCCAGATAATAGATGGAAATAAAAGACCTGAAATATATCCGGATCGGTATAATAACTTTTACCAATTTTAATTTCTAAACCCTTGTCAACTAAAGTCAGATCATTCCTGCTAAAACGGATAATATGAGTAATTTCAGGAATTTTATTTGTTAGCTTCTCTTT
Organism: uncultured Bacteroidota bacterium; assembly: GCA_963846585.1. GTDB lineage: Bacteria > Bacteroidota > Bacteroidia > Bacteroidales > JAAUTT01 > JAAUTT01. Next base: position 113,759 of record CAWJWO010000013.1, on the reverse strand, counting down.
AAAACAAAGTGGAGTAACTCCATACCCACCTATGTGAATACGATAAATAACTGAAGAATTTTTATGAAACCTGTCAAAACTAAATTCCTGGTATACATATGAAAATATGATTGTTAATAATAGAAACCCTGTTAAGAATCCTATCAGATTAATGCTATAAAAAAAGCGGTTCTTGCGTATACTTTTTAGAAATATTTTTATATAATGAAACATCATAACCTTAGTTATTAATTAATAAATAAATAAATAATGAAAATAATGGATGGAATGGCTTGAAATAAGCCCTTTATTTATTAAGAGAGATTATGGTGTTCATCTTTGTCATTAAAGGAACGCACCACATGTAGTATTGGGTATTGTTTAATTAATGTCTTATTGAGAATGTTGGTAAGATATAATTTGATAAATGTGGGGTTTAAATCTGTTCTGCAATTGGTTCCATTCTTAAAAAGCGATTCATACTGTAATCGCAAAAAGTTAAGTTCTATGAAATACTGTTTTGGAGAAACATTTATTCCGGGAATAACCAAAGCATCGCTATTATTTTTTGCAATTGATTGGTAAGTTGAAAAATGATAATTCACTGGCTTATGATCTGATGGCTTTGACAAAGCCAACAAAAAAATAAAACTAACTAATAAAATATATAACAACCCTGGTTTCATAGTGATAAAAATACAATTTTTTTTGATAACAGATCATAACTACCATAATAAATAATTCGAAAAATATACTTAGATCACTAATATGCTAAAAATCCGATTAAATATAGCTTTTTACCTTCCCTACCCTCCTACTTTCCAACTTAATATAAAGCATTATTCAATGATTCTATATTAAGATCTTTTAAAAACTCTTCCCTGGTACCTTGATAATGTACATTTATCTTGGTTCGTTTACCCGGCAGCAAATCAAAATTATTATCAGCAAACCAGCATTTTTTCAGACGGGTTTCCAGCCCTACATTTTTTACCAGTACTGCAGATTTCAGTACAAGGTTATATCCGCTTACCGCTTCATTCAGGCTAATATCAATGGTTGCTTTTTGCAGGGTTAATTCGCCGGGCTTTGTAAAATATAGTATATTTTGAGCAAGGGTACTATTGGGTTGATTAAACTGCACTACAAGGCAACATGTTCTTTTATCAAGGTTTTTCAACATTTCTTCTTCAGGGATTGAGAGTAAAATTTTTGAACTGTTAGCTTCAATTTTAACCGGAATTTGTTTCACAAACAATATTTTTCCGTTAAAATTAATGAGTTTTGCCAGTAAAATCGCATCGGTAGGTTTAAGTATATCGCTGATTCCGTAAATATTAATATTTTTACCGTCTTGTACCGTTACTGCTATAATTGGTGCAAACGCATCACACACTGTATAATGGCTTAATTTCCAGTTGCCATAATAATCAATAGTTGACCATGATATAGCAGGCCAGCAATCGTTCAATTGCCAGTACAAGGAACCCATGCAATGTGGTTTAGCCCGCCGGTGGCTTTCTATAGCATTTCTGAGTGCCTCTGATTGCATTACCTGACTTAAATAGCACATGGTTTCAAAATTGCCTGTTTCTTTGTAGTATTGAGTGACATATTTATATATCAAATCATTACCACTTATTTCATTAGAATCCAATGTCAAGGTATTATATTGTCTTAATTTAATAACCTCTGAATGTAAACCTAAATCAGAAGGAATTGTAAATTGTGCCAATGAAGCCAATGATGGAAACGATTGCATTCCAAATTCACTTACAAAACGGCCTATGTATGAATCATAATCTTCAATGGATGCTCCGTTGTACCATACACTCCAATCATGCTGATCTCCTGAAAAGGTCTTTGTATTTTTATCGTATGTCCCCGACGGGGAAGTTGATATGTATGGCGTTTTGGAATCTAAACTCCTTATAATTCCCGGTAACATATTGTTAAAAACCGAGTCGTAATTATTCCGGAGGTTATCAGAAACCTTTCCGGGGTAATTATTTTTCCAGTCCAATTCGGTCCAGTTCTCCTGTATTTCACTATTGCCACACCATAATGCCAGGCAGGGATGATTGCGTAACCTTGTAACATTGTCTATGGCTTCCTGGCGGATATTTTCATTATGGGCGCTATCGTCAGGCTGTAAAGATGATGCAAACATAAAATCCTGCCATACCAGTATACCCTTCTCATCACAAATATTATAAAACTTCTGATCTTCATAAATTCCACCTCCCCAAACCCTTATCATATTCATATTGGCAGCCTGGGCAGAAGATACAAGATTTATGATTTTTTCAGCAGACCGTTTGTTTATTAATATGTCTTCAGGCACATAACATGCACCTTTCATAAATACGGGAAAATCATTAACCTTGAAATAAAAACTTGTACCGGACGAATCAGGTTGTGTTATTAATTCAACTTTACGGATTCCAAGCTTTTCTTCTTTAATATCAATCAATTCGAGGTCCTTTGTCAACTTAACTGTTAAATCGTATAAGGTTGGTTTTCCCAGACCATTAGGCCACCACAATTTTGGATCGTTTATAGTAAAAGACAATGATTTGGAATTCATTCCCTTTTTTAGGGTTATATCTGTAGCCGCTATAGCGTTTCTGTTATTAACAATCAACTCCAGTCGCATATGCTGTTCATTTACTGAACTGATATTTACCTCTGTATTATAAATTGCCAGTTTAGACGATACTTGTATTGGCTTGAAATAAATATTCTCAATTTTGGCCCCTGACCAGGCCAATAAGTGAATATGCCGCCATATTCCTGAAGTAATTAACCTTGGCCCGCCATCCCATCCATACTGATAAGATGCTTTTCGTGTAAAAACAGATGTTTGTTCTTCCTCCGGTGCTTGTTCGTCTTCAATAACGGGCTTATATAACAATTTTTCCCTTTTGGACATTCCTTCTTTTACGGGAGAATGAAAATAAATCTTTAACCTGTTCGATTTAGGTTTCAAAATTTTTTTACAATCAACTTTCCATATCCGGAACATATTATCGGCTCTTAAAATAAGCGAATCGTTCAAAAAAACATCTGCATAAGTATCAAGGCCCTCAAATAATAATTCTGTTACATCCTGGTTTATTGCTTCCTCAGAAATATCAAATGTTTTGAGATATTCCCAATCCTCATTTTCTATCCATTGCACCTCTTTTTCATTCATTCTGAAATATGGATCATTAATGACTTTATTTTGTATTAAATCTGATATGACATTTCCTGGAACCACAGCCGATAACCAATTAGTATCTGATGTTTTGTGAAAATACCATGAATTATCCATCGGGATATCAATTATCTTTCCAATATCAGGATGTTTGCAGGATAAAATAGCTATAGAAAAAGTAATCAGAAGAAAAGAAAAAGTTCTAAGTCGTAAGTCGTAAGTCGTAAGTCGTAAGTAACTTGTTGCAGGTTGCAGGTTACTTGTTACTGGTCGCATGTTACTTGTTGCAGGTTGCAGGTTACAGGTTGCAGGTTGCAAATTGCACACATTATCTTCATTTTCAAATTTGCACATTTTCAAATTTTTATGTTCCAAGTCTTCACGTCCTTTCACGTCCTTTCACGTCCTTTCACGTCCTCTTTTATCTGCCTTCTTTCATCTTTAATCTTTCATCTTTTTCTGTCTTCTGACCTCTGTCTTCTGACCTCTGCCTTCTGTCCTCTGCCTTCTGTCCTCTGCCTTAAGTCTTCTGTCTTCTGTTTCATGTCTTGGTTCCTGGTTCTTGGTTCTTGGTTCTATTTTTCATCCACTTCATAGCATTAACGAACGGTTCTATCCATGGTGTTACCTGTTGAAATTTCATATTTTGCGGATAATATGCCCAATTCCATGGAAAAACAGATCGTTCCAAATGTGGCATTATAGCAAGGTGCCGCCCATCCTCTGAACAAATGCCCGCAATTGAATAATCAGATCCGTTAGGATTTCCCGGATATTGTTCATAGCTGTATTTCATTGCTACATGGTATTTATTTTCATTATATGGAAAATTGAATTTTCCTTCACCATTAGCTACCCAAATCCCAAGCCTGCTTCCGGATAGTGAACTTAACATAACTGAATTATTTTCGGGTATATTAACATTTATAAAAGCCGATTCTAACTTATGTGAATCATTTACTGACATCACAGGCTTTTGTTTATGTTCAGGCGTTACCAGCCCAAGCTCAATCATTAACTGGCAACCATTACAAACACCAAGGCTTAGTGTATCGTTCCGTTTATAAAAATTATCAAGTGTATATTTAGCTTTTTCATTAAAAAGAAATGCCCCTGCCCAGCCTTTTGCTGAACCCAACACATCTGAATTAGAGAATCCGCCGACAAAAACGATCATTTGAATTTCTTCAAGTGTTTCACGTCCTGCAATAAGATCAGTCATATGTACATCTTTCACATCCATTCCGGCCAGGTACATGGCATATGCCATTTCTCTGTCGCCGTTAACACCTTTTTCTCTTATTATTGCCGCTTTTATACCTGACGGGGACCGGCGATTTGGATTTAACGCTAAAGAATCATAAGTACCGGTAAAATGTTCCTTAAAACTGTAATAAAGAGGTTGATTTTTATAATTATTGAACCGCTCTGATGCTAAGTTGTTGCTGCATTGTAAACTATCAAATAACCAGGATGTTTTGAACCAAATATCCCTCAGTTTATCCAATTGGAACGTCCAATCATTACTGCCTTTCCTTAACTTAAGCAGGCGTTTATCAGTAACTTTACCTATAGCGATACTTTTAATTTTATATTTATCAAGAAAGTTAGTTACGCCAACGGGATCATTTACCTGCAAAATTAAACCCGGATTTTCGCTAAATAGTACTTTTATAATATCATTTTCTGTTATTTCCGATAAATCAATATTTAACCCAAGAGTATTTGAAGTAAAAGTCATTTCCAATAAAGCAGTTATCATACCACCTGCAGAAATATCATGTCCCGCTATAATTTTATCTTCTTCTATAAGTAATTGAACAGCGTTAAACGCTCTTTTAAAATATTGAGGATCATTAACTGTTGGGGTAGAATTTCCCAATAAATTGATTATCTGGGAAAAACTGCTACCCCCCAAACTATAAGGAGATTGTGAAAGATCTATATATAGAATTTCCGAATTCATTTCCTGCTTAATTGCCGGAGTTACTGATTTGCGAATGTCAGTTACTTCTGCTGCAGAAGATATGATAACAGTTCCGGGAGCTATAACTACCTTTCCATCCGGATATTGCTGAGTCATGGAAAGAGAATCCTTACCGGTGGGAATATTTATTTCTAATTCAACTGCGAAATCACTTGCTGCTTTTACGGCAGTGTAAAGCCGTGAATCCTCACCAGGATTTTTACAGGGCCACATCCAATTGGCACTTAAAGAAACCCCTTTAATATGACCCTGTAAGGGAGCCCAAATAATGTTTGTAAGAGCTTCCGCAATAGCAAGTATTGAACCGGCTGCCGGATTTATAATAGCAGCTGCCGGAGCATGTCCTATAGCATTTGCTACTCCCCTGTACCCTGTATAGTCTAATGTTACAATACCAAGATTGTTCAGCGGCAGTTGAATTTCACCTGTAGTTTGCTGCAATGCAACATGTCCTGTAACTGACCGATCGACTTTATTTGTCAGCCAATCTTTACATGCAACCCCTTCCAGTTGAAGAACCTGTTCAATATATTCGGCCAACCTTTCTTCAAAACAGGTAATTTCTCCAAAAACCGGAACTGAAGAATTATCGTTAATATTCACTTTTGGCGGATTCCCAAGTAAATCTTCAATTTTAAGATCGATAGGTTTAGTATTATTAGTTCTGTCAAGGAATGTAAACTGGTTATCGCCGGTTATTTCACCAATAATATACATGGGAGATCTTTCACGTTCCGCGATCTTACTTACCAGATCTAAATCATTATCTTTTATTATCAGGCCCATTCGTTCCTGAGATTCGTTGCCTGCAATTTCTTTTGCTGATAAAGTCGGATCTCCAACAGGTAATTTATCGATATATATTATACCACCTGTAGCTTCCACCAATTCGGAAAGACAATTCAGGTGACCTCCTGCCCCATGATCATGAATTGAAACTATTGGGTTTTCGGGAGCTTCTCCAAGTGCCCTGATTGTATTGCTTACCCTTTTCTGCATCTCAGGGTTTGAACGTTGTACGGCATTAAGTTCTATTACATTGGCATATTCGCCTGTATTAACTGATGAAACCGCACCTCCACCCATTCCAATACGATAATTATCGCCGCCTAGAAGAATTATCTTATCTCCTTTTGCAGGTACATCTTTTATGACATTTTTTTTCAAACCAAACCCGACCCCGCCTGCAAGCATTATAACCTTATCATAACCATAAATTCTATTACCTTCAATATATTCAAAGGTCAATAAACTTCCACAAATCAAAGGCTGCCCGAACTTATTTCCGAAATCGCTTGCACCGTTGGAAGCTTTGATAAGTATTTCTTCAGGAGTTTGATATAGCCATTTTCTTGCTTCATATTTATTCTCCCATGGCCTTCCTCCATTTAATCGTGGATAAGAAGCCATATAAACTGCAGTTCCTGAAAGCGGGAATGCACCTTTACCACCTCCGATCCTGTCACGTATCTCGCCACCTGTACCAGTTGCCGCACCATTAAAAGGTTCAACCGTAGTTGGAAAATTATGTGTTTCTGCTTTTATTGAAATTACAGATTCTTCATCGCGGATATAAAAGTAATCGGATTTATCCTGGGATTTTGGTGAAAATAAAGTAACCACGGGACCCTGAATAAATGCACAATTATCGGTATAAGCCGAAACTACTCTGTTATTGTTTAGTTTAGTAGTAAGTTTTATAAGTTGAAACAATGAAAGTGGCATTTCCCTGCCATCGATATTAAAAGTACCGTTAAATATTTTATGCCTGCAATGTTCGGAGTTTACCTGTGAAAAGCCAAAAATTTCCGAATCGGTGAGTTTTCGTCCCAGTCTCCTGCTTAATGATTTTAAATATTCAATTTCATTTATATTCAGGGCCAAACCTTCTTTTTGATTGTATAGTTCTACGTCATCAATAAATTGAATTGGATCAGGATGCCTTGTTACGGAAAAAATTTCCTGAGTCAGATTTTCATAAACCATTTTTAACATACGATCATGATAATGGTTCTTTGACTCAACTCTGACAAACTCCTCTATTCGTCCAATACCGTTAATTCCCATGTTTTGAGTTATTTCAACAGCATTTGTACTCCAGGGGGTTATCATTTCTACCCTTGGCCCGATAAAAATACCGGATACCAGGTTTTTTTGCAAAATTTTGCCTTTACATATAAGCCATTCAAGCTTTTCTATTTCAATATCTGTTAAGGGTTTGCTAACTTTAACAGCATATATTTGTTTTGCATTGCCCTCGAAAAATAATATCATGTATTTTAATAGTAAATTTTATTAGCAAAAGTAACAAAAAGAGAGATTATTTACTTATTGAATATTCAAATGCTTTGCAAACCCGATTGATTTCAATACATTTGTTATATAATATTTTTAAATTAAACCATTTTATTATTTAATAGTCTAAGCAACAAATTAGGATATATGAGAAAATTTATTCATGTCTATTTACTATTACTTTTTTTATTATTGTCAGGATATGTAAATGCCCAAAAAGTTTTATCTACCTCTCAGGTCAATAATAAAAAGTATATAGTTTTAAGACCGAATAGCAGAGATTATGGTCCTAACCTGCGTGATAATAGTTATCATCGTACCGAAAACAAAAAAGATGGTAATTTATATATTAGAAAACGTCCGGTAACACCTCAAAATATCAATCAACTGAACAATTCCAATTTAAAAAATAACCAGAACCTTCAAAGAAGGCAAATTAATGTATTTCATAGGCCTCTGTAGGTTAATTATTTATTTTTTTAATTTTTAATTATAATAAAATAAGAATTTTATATGCTTCGTATTATTTCTCTAATTATTTTAATATCCTTTGAAATTGAATCAGTTAAATGTCAGGTTTCAGTTCAGGATTGGCTCAATGCAGGGAATAAATCACAAGCAGAAAAAAAATACACTCAGGCGATTAAAGAATTTTCTGAAGCAATTAAACTTGATCCGAAGAATCCGGAGGCCTTTTATTTTAGGGGAAATGCGGATTTTCAAATTAAAAAATATCAGGAGTCAGTTTCTGATTTTACTTCCGCTATTTCAATTAATCCTGATTTTATTCATGCATATTATAACAGGGGTAATGCCTATTATGAACTTACAGAATATGATAAAGCTATAAACGATTTCAGTAAAATTATTTCACTGGACTCAACCTATTATGACGCCTATTTTGATCGCGGCAATACTTATTACAAAATTAAAAAATATAATTTAGCTTTACCTGATATTTCAAAGGGCCTTCAATTAAAACCAGATTATGCCGATGGTTATTATGATAAGGCCAATGTCGAATTCCAATTGAAGATGTTTAACGAAGCTATTTTGGATTTTAACAAGGCAATAGAGTTAAACCCCAAAGATCACGATTATTATTTTAACAAAGCTATAGCAGAATTTAACCTTGATATGACTAATGAAGGTTGTTCTGATCTTGAAAAGGCAAAACAGCTGGGTGATGATGAAGCCGGGGACTATCTTACGGAATTCTGCAAATAATGTGCAATATTACCAGTTAAACATATAATTCAAACCCACATTATACATAACATTCCATTTGCTGTCAACAAAGGTTGGTGTATTAACAGGCCTGTACGCACTTGTACTCAACTTTACAACTATATTTCGAAATGACCATGTTACAGGAAACGGTATTTCAATATAAGATAAATTAAATCGCGTGTTAACTTTAAATAAATCTGATATTAATGTTTTTGATTTAAGTTTATCGTATGCTGCATCAATCTTAGGATGACGATCTAAATATAATTTTATTGCTCTTACCCATCCATTGTGCGGATTATCAGCTAAATATAATCTAAAGTCACCAATAGTGGTGCCTGGATATTTTGCTTCATAAGTTTGTAAAAAATTGAAATAAATAAATGCATACCGGCGATAATAATACTGGTTGTTGAAATTCAGATTAACAGACGGCTGAATAAATAATATTTGATAATGCCCGATTAATTTATCCAATGATATATTAAGTCCGGTTTGCGTTTCAATAATAATAAGATTTTCACTTCCAAAAACATACGCCGATGTCAAATTTCCAATAAACCATTTAGATTGATAATTAATCGCCAAATCAAAATAATCTCTAAAGGCCGATCTCATTGAATCCATGTTTTTACTGTAGAAAAAATGAACATAGGATGGTGTAAGGCTTAAATGAGAATTAATATCCCATCGGTATCCGGCTTGAAAATCGACTTCTGTAGCTTCATTATTATAGGTTGTATCGGCATTATTAATAAAAAAAGGAATTATAGAAAATATAAGTCCTGATTTCCCAAAATAGCTTATTGCAGGTGAAATTGAAGGTTGAACAATATCGTTAGTATATATGCCTAAATAATTTGTATTAGAATAATAAGTAATCCCTCCTGACAATGATGAGCTTACACTATATTCATTTTTACTGTTTTTTACAATAGCGCTTGAATCACGAACCTGCGAATATATATCGCTTGAAATGAACATGCAAAATATCATTATCGCATTAATTCGCAGTGCCTTATTCATTTATATTAACTTTAGATTAATTTATAACAACAAAAATTGCAAAAATACTTGATAAAAGTTAATATTTTAAAGTAAAATAAGTAAAATAGGCAACTAATAATTGTTTAATTTGCATTAAATATGATCGCCAGCTATTATGGAATTGGACAATTCAAACCAGATTTCGTCAGAAAACCTGCAAATACAAAATTTCGACGTTATAATCGCAGTATCCGGATATGAAAGCCGCAGTACTTATTTATCTGGTAAATTAGATGTATCGAAGATTTATAAGAGAATTGTATTAGCATTTAATGAAAATAATAACACCCTTTTCCGAAAATATAATGATAGCCAGTTTTTCGATTGGGGATTCACATTCTATGACGTATCAGTTTTTGATCCATCCCCGCTTACAGAAATATTGGATAAGAATTGTTTATATCAACCTAAGCAATATCTCAACATACTGGTTGATTACTCCTGTATGCCGAAAGTATGGTATAAAACTATAATAAATTATTTTTTAAATCTGGAAGAACAACTGGTTAATGCCAAATTATGGTTTTCATATTCTCCTTCAATCTATTCAAGATTTCAATCTAATACCGTAAAGAATATTTATAGCGAAAATCTGCCTGCGTTTAGACCTGATAAAGATATTGCACTTTTTATAGGTTTAGGAAATGAAAATAAAATTGCAGAAAATCTGTTACGTCAGTTAAAATCAAAAGTCACTTATCTTTTTTATGCCGATCCGGCTGTGGATGAGCGTTATGTTAAGGATGTACTTCAAAACAACCAGGAACTTATCCGTCAACTTAAAGAAGATAAAGTTATTAAATATCCCATCCATGACTTAAATTCAATAAACAATTCATTAACTGATCTTTGTTTAAAATTTAGGTTGGAAAATCAATTAATATTAGCACCTATAGGGCCAAAACCATTTAATTTAATGTGTTATATCCTTACAACAAGATATCCTGATATTAAAATTTGGGAAATAAAAACAACAGGCACGTTTTCACCTTATGATAAAAAAGCACAGGGAGATTTGTTAATATACCAGTTGGAATTTACCTCCGAAGAAGTGGACTATAGTGACTGAAGGAAGACAGAAGACAAAATATAAAAGTTAAAAGATAAAAGATTTTAGATTTTAGAATCTAGATTTTAGATTTAAGATTTAAGAATTAAGAATTAAAGATTATAACTTTGGTAGAACTATTTAAATCTTAAATCACTAATCTTAAATCTAGAATCTTAAATCATAAACCCCTGGCCACTGTAAACTGCAACTGACAACTAACAACCAACAACTAACAACTATTATTCATTATGAACAGAATATGCGAACTTTTCGATATCCGATACCCCATTATTCAGGCCGGCATGGTTTGGTGCAGTGGCTGGAAGCTGGCTTCTGCGGTTAGCAATGCAGGAGGTTTGGGTTTGATTGGTGCCGGTTCTATGCACCCTGAAACATTAATTACCCATATTAGAAAATGCCGTGATGCTACAACATATCCTTTTGGCGTGAATGTGCCCTTAATGTATCCTGATATTGATAAAATCATGAATATCATCGTTGAAGAATGGGTTAAAATTGTTTTTACATCAGCAGGCAATCCCTCGGTATGGACTACATTCCTCAAAGATAAAGGCATAACTGTTGCTCATGTTGTTGCAAATACCAAAAATGCTGTAAAATGCAATGAAGCGGGTGTTGATACTATTGTAGCCGAAGGATTTGAGGCCGGTGGCCATAATGGACGTGAAGAAACTACCACACTTATATTGGTTCCTCATGTAAAAAGTGTTACTGATCTCCCTTTAATTGCAGCAGGAGGTATGGGTTCAGGAAGGGCAATGTTAGCTGCATTTGCGCTTGGGGCTGAAGGTGTGCAGGTTGGGTCAAGGTTTGCTGCCTCAATGGAATCATCGGCACATATAGAGTTTAAAAAAAGGATAATTAGCGCTAAAGAAGGTGATACTGTATTGACTCTTAAAAAATTAACTCCGGTTAGACTATTAAGGAACAAATTCTTTGACGAGATAAGCAATGCCCAGGCGTCCGGAGCCGGAATTGCAGAACTATCAAACTTATTGGGCAAAGGTCGTGCCAAACTCGGAATGTTTGAAGGTGACATAGATGACGGAGAACTTGAAATTGGCCAGGTTTCGGCAATGATAAATGAAATTCAACCTGCATCTCAGGTAATACATGATATGGTGTCAGAGTATACTGAAATCAAAAATAAGTTGTGTCGAAATGAAGATTGGTAACTAAAATAATTTGCAAATTTGAAAATGTGCCAATTTGAAAATGATGACAAATTACTGATTACTAACAACTAACAACCAACAACTAATTCAATGGGTTTTATACTCAAACTTATACCCAACTCCCTTAATTGTCTTTATATTGTCATTACCAATTTTTTCACGAAGTTTCCTTATATAAACATCAATTGTACGATCCCCGACAAAAATATCATTACCCCATATATATTCGAAAATTTCCTCCCTTGTAAAAACTTTGGATGGCCTTGATGTAAGAAGTTGCAACAATGAAAATTCCTTTTTTGGCAAGTATATTTCATTCCCTTCCACTGTTACAACATATTTTTCTATATCTATAGTAATATTCCCTAAATTCTTAATTTGCAATTCATTCTGTTCATGATCTGCAGAATGTGAGTATCGCTTCAACAATGCATTAATCCTGCTGATAAGGACTTTCGGCCTTATAGGTTTTGTAATATAATCGTCACCGCCAGCTTCAAAACCTGCAATTTGAGAATAATCTTCTGCCCTGGCCGTTAAAAAAACTATAGAACACCTGTTTAATTCTTCTATTTCCCTAAGGCGTTCACAGGTCTCAATCCCATCCATTTCAGGCATCATAACATCCAGTAAAATTAAATTTGGCAGGGTATTTCTAGCCATTTCAATTGCACTTTTTCCATTTTTTGCAAGCATAACCTGAAAACCTTCTTTTTTCAGGTTATACCCGACAAATTCAAGAATATCCTGCTCATCATCCACTATAAGAATTTTATATCTGCTATTCATCAGGATTTAATATTAGTATATCGCCAATCTTAAATCTTAAATCACTAATTTGTTATTTTAAAGGCACATAGCCTTCTGCATTAACAATTTTTTGTCCTTCAGCAGATAACAAAAAATTAACGTAAGGTTTAACTGTTTTTTCCATAGTATTTAAATAATAAACGTACAATGGCCTTGTAATAGGATAAGTATTACTAATGGCATTTGCCACAGAAGGAATTATAAATGTTTTTCCCTGATCGTATGAAACCTTTAAAGCTTTTACATTTTTTTCAACATAGGCAAGGCCAACGTAACCGATAGCACCGGGGGTTTGGCTTACACTTTGTACTATAGCCCCTGTTGCAGGTTCTAACAATGCTGATGATGCATAGTTTTTACCTTTAAGTACGCTTTCTTTAAAAAACTCAAATGTACCTGAGCTTGATTCCCTTGAATAAACTGTTATTGTTAAATCAGATCCTCCGACTTGTTTCCAGTTAGTTATAGCTCCGGTAAAAATATCCTGAAGTTGTTCCCTTGTCAATTGACTTACCTTATTTGCAGGATTTACAATTACCGAAAGGGCATCCTTTGCAAAAATTACTTCCTTATAAGCTTTTTGGGCATTCATCAATTTTTCTGATTCATCCATTTTCATTTTGCGTGAAGCCATTGCAATATCAGTAGTTCCTTCAATAAGAGCCGCAAAACCAATCCCAGATCCGCCTCCAACCACTGTAATAGTTGTATTAGCGTTATTTTTCTGGTAAACTTCAGATTCCTTCTGTATAAGTGGCAAACAGGTATCACTGCCCTTAATCTTGAAAGAAACTTTCTGGGCAAAAGCCGCACTCATCATCGCAGCTGCTGCCAATGTAATCATTGCTGTTTTTTTCATGTTTTTTTAATTTTTGTTAATATTTAAATTACAAAGTAGGAAAGTAGGAAAGGGTTGCAAAATTTTCTACTCTTATACTCTCCTACTCTTCTGCTATCCTATAATCCAATAATCCTTAAATCCTAGTCAATTGTCCATTCCATTATTATTTACACTTTTAGAACCATTGAAAAGATAATAGAATGTTACTCTTGGTACAAAATCATAGTCAAAGTTTGCACGGGTAGCGCCTGGTATGGGAGTTAAACTCTTAAAGTCAGTTACCCAGATATTTGGCATGATATGAAACCTTTTATCCACAGTAAAATCTAAACCAAGGGTATAGAATACCTGTCTTGAAAATATGGCTGCCTGATCAAGTTGTGTAGCCTTTGCCTTACCCGGTGTTGTAATAGCATATGCAGTTGTTGTATTTGTAACAGTTGCCGGAGCTCCGTATGAAGGTTGAATAATCCCAGTTGGTAGTACTTTGCTAATTGTATCTGAAGAATGATAATTCAGGTCAGGATTGAAAACATCTAACCTTGCGAAAAAATTCAGGTTTTTCAATATTTTCCCTGAACAAAATATGGACCATCCAAAAATCTGGATATCCTGGTGTGTTTTATAAGTTGTTGTGGCACTTCCACCCCATTTTTCTGTAACTATTTCAGTACCAATTTTGAATTTTTTAGTTTTGTAGTTTATATACCCCTTGTATGTGTTCACCATTGCTGTTACAGGAGATAAAGAAGATGTATAAAAGTCACCGTAAAAACCAATAGTCAGTTTTTGTTGTAATAAACTGGTATATACTGAATATCTGAATTTTTTGAAACCATCATTTTCAGGTTTAGCTGAATTTCCATTACCAATTTGCAATGAATATCCTAAAATGTTAGGTTTGATTGAATCGCCAGACATTCCTTTCCACAGGTAACCATCCAAAGCTATACCCAAATCGGATGAAGCATCCATATTGTGAACATCCATAATTGTACGTTCAACTGAACGATAACCCCATAATGGTTCAGTTCCGTATGGTGTTGCAGCAAATGAGGAGGTTGTATATTGCCCAATAATAAGATTTTGATCAGGAATAACATTTGACCATTTAATATTGGCATATTTTAAATAAAAGGTGTTGTAGCCATTTGCATCCAAATTTTGTTCGTCAGCCAATACCATGTAAGCCGTTAACTTTGGCGCAAAGTGATAATCATATCCTAAATAAACCCGCCTGAGCTGAAATGCATTAGCTGATGCGTAATTACTTGTGCCATTGCTACCGGTCGAAAACGGTTTGTACTGGACATTGCCGGCACCTCTGCCCAATGAGTCGGCATGTGACATGTAATAATAGTCACCAAATGCATAACCCCATAAATTACCCGAAGGTGTAAAATCTGAACTCTGTGCTGACGCAACTGTGAAAATTGCAAACACACTTGATAATGCTAATAATAGTCTTTTCATAAGTTAGAAATTTTTTTGGTTTGTTATTTAATTTACTTATGCAAAAAACTACATTTAATATCAAGTGAATATTAACATGATGTTAAGAAATTATTAAATGTAAAATTATTCCATTAAGTCACCTTCCTTAATATCACTATCAGGTTTAATTAATACTTCCATATTTTCGGAAAGGTTGCCAAATACTTCAGTGGTTTTGCCATCAGTTATGCCTTCATTTACATCAATCAGATGAGCATGTCTTTTACTATCAATAACGACAATATATTTTTTTTCTGTATTAGTTAATACGGCAGTATAAGGAACAACAAATGAATTTATACCAGCGGCTATTACCGGTACATTTACTTCAGCATACATGCCTGGTTTTATTTCCGGTTCGTTAACTACATCTATTTCAATAGCTTCTGATCGATCCTGGTTGTTAACTGACTGAGCAAAACGACTTATTTTTCCTTTAAATTGCTTATTTGGCAAAGCATTAATATAAAAACTTACTTCAGCTTTTTCATCTATTTTATTAACATATATCTCCGGTACATAAACAGTTAGCCGTAACTTGCTGGTTTGTTTCAGTACAAGAACCGGATCCTTAAATTGGCTGTTTGGTCCGACAAATGCACCAGGATGTACATTACGCTGTGTTATTACACCATCAAAAGGTGCTAATAAAGTCAGGTAATTTTCCATAGCCTGGTAAGCTGCAACATTTGCTTCTTCAGTTTTTACTGAAGCCATAGCAGAAATATATTCATTATGAGCACTTTCTAAATCAAACGGAGAAACACTGCCAGGCGTTTTAGCTGTTAAAGTCAACATATCGCTTCTCTCTTTTTTTGTACTAAGAATTGCTTCAGATTCTGCAAGTTTCGATTTGGCTAAAACAAGCTGCTGGTCAATTTCCGGGGCTTCCATAATTAATAATGTCTGACCTGTTTTAACAACATATCCCCTGTCAACCAAAACATTTTTGACAAAACCATTTACTTTAGGAAACAGGTCAACCTGTTCAAAAGGAATAAATTCTCCGGGTAAAGTAATAAAGGAAGCCATACTCTTATGGATAATCCTGAAAGTAGAATGGTTTACATTGTTACTACCTTTTAATTCCACGGGAACCTGGCGTTTGCCGCAGGAATTTATTAATATGGTTGCCGTTATAAGAATTACTATGTTTCTCATTTTTATTTTGTATAGGTTTATGCGTTTATTTGTCAATTCGTTTATGAGGTTTATAAGGTTTATATGTTGCAGGTTGCAGGTTGCAGGTTGCATGTCTTCACGTCCCACGTCCCACGCGTCCCACGTCCCACATCTCATGTCTCACGTCCCACGTCCCACGTCCAAGGTCCTTTTTTACTTCATCACCTAATCACTTAATCACTTTAATGCATTATTTTCCGAAGGCATCAATGATTTATCCTCATACCCTGCATTATTTTGTACCCATGTAAAAATTAGTGGTAAAATAAACAATGCTGCAAACATTGATGCTGCCAAACCCCCAATTACAGCTCGTCCCAATGGAGCAGTCTGTTCTCCGGCTTCTCCAAGACCGAGGGCCATAGGTATCATTCCTGCTATCATTGCCAGGCTAGTCATAAGTATCGGCCTGATCCTCATTCCTGCAGCTGTTATTGCTGCCTTCCCGGCATCCTTGTATTGCAGGCGTAATATTTCGGCATTGGTAACTATAAGTATTGCATTTGCAACTGAAACACCTATAGACATAATAATTCCCATATACGATTCCAGGTTAAGGGTATCTCCGCAAATTAATAATAAAGCCAATGAACCCAGTAAAACAGCAGGAATTGTTGTTAATACGGCTAATCCTAATTTAAAGGATTCGTAATTGGCAGATAACAATAATAAAATTACCATTATAGCAAATAGCAAGCCGGTTTGCAAGCTATCCAAAGTTTCGGTAAGTAATCCCGACATACCTGCCATTTCAGTTATTAATCCCTTAGGTGGTGTACCCAAAGAATTAATTATTTTTTGTACATCGACTGATGCACCGGCTAAATCCTTTTTATAAAGATTAGCACTAACGGTAAGATACCTCCTGGGACCTACCCTGTCATATTCACCGGGAGAAACATCAATTTTAAAATCAGCAACATCTGATAATATCGGCCTGTTTTTCCCCCTTATTAACGGTATTTCTTTTAATTCTTCCAGGTCATCCATACGATATTCCGGTATCTGCACCTGCACCTGGTAAGTATATGCAACCTTTTCATCCAGCCATAAATTTTTATCTACAAAACGGCTCGATGTTGTACTTGCAGTTACTGAGTTGGCGACTTCACTTACTGTTAAACCAAACTGCGCCAGTTTGAACCTGTCGAGTTTAATTTCAATGGTAGGGACTGACAAAGGTTGCTGAATTTGGACATCCCTAAGATATCGTATTTCTTTTAGCTTTTTTAAAAGTTTTTTTGACCAGCCTTCTATATCATCGAAATTTTTACCGGCAACCCTTATTTCAATAGGTGAAGAGGCTCCCTGACTCATAATTTTCTCAGTAAGCTCAATGGGTTCGAAGCTTATGTTAAGTTCAGGCATTCTTTTTTTAATATTTTCCCGTATAACCTCTTTCAGGTCATCCATAAGATAATGGTAATTGCTGCTTAAACTTACCTGTAACACGGCTTCATTTGTACCTGAATTGAAAACATAAAGGTTGCTGGCTCCAAAACTACTTGGTACCAATCCCACATACGCTGAAGTAATATCTATATGATGCTGAACTGTACTATCTATAATAACTATTACCTGTCTTAATTTGTCTTCGGTACGTTCCAGGCGGGTACCATCAGGAGCCTTAATTCTGATTTGAAATTCACCGGTATTGGTTTTAGGAAGCATGTCTTTCCCTATTATCAGGAAACATACTCCCGCCAGAAATATTACACCAGCAAGGTATGCTACTATAATAATGTTCCTTTTTGGTTGCATTCGTTCCAACCTGCTCATAAATCTCATTTTAAAACGTTGAAAGAAATCATCTTGTTCCGGATGATTTCTTTCTTCCATCAAATGATCATTTACTTCTTTGATTTCTTCCTTATCCATTGCTTCACCAGCATTTGCATGATCTTTTCCATGTTTCATCTGAAACATTCCTTCCTTTAAAATCCAGTTTGTTAAAACGGGTACCAGACTTTGGGCAAGCACGAATGAAGCAAGCATTGCAAACCCAACTGACAATGAAAGCGGAAGGAACATAGCTTTGGGTACCCCTTTCATAAGGAACGAAGGTGCAAAAACTGAAAGGATACACAACAAAATGAGAAATAAAGGAAAAGATATTTCAGTACAGGCATCAAATATTGCCTTCTTCTTTGATTTTCCCATCTCGAGGTGCTGATGAATATTTTCAATGGTCACCGTAGCCTGGTCCACCAGTATACCAACAGCAAGAGAAAGTCCACTAAGTGTCATAATATTAATTGTTTGCCCAAATAATCTTAACAGCAATAATGCGGCCAGGATAGACACCGGTATTGTAATAATGACTATTAAACTGCTGCGTAAATCGCGTAAAAAAAGCAAAACCATTAAACCGGTAAGGATAGCTCCCAGTGCCCCTTCGGTAGCGAGGCTCTTAACGGCATTTATAACAAATACTGACTGATCGAACTCGTAAGATATTTTTACGTCATCGGGAAGAAGGGATTGCATTTCAGGTAGCTTCTTTTTAAGTGCTTTAACCACATCCCAGGTGGAAGCATCTGAAGTTTTTACGACCGGCAGGTATACCGAACGTTTACTGTTAATAAGTGCGAAATCAACCGTCATGTCAGCCCCATCTTTAACAGTTGCAAAATCCCTTACAAATATAATTTGCCCGTTTTTATCAGAAATTGGAATATTACTAAATTCAGGTACTGTCTTTTCAAGCGAGTTCATTGTAGTTACAAACATTGTATTCCCTATGCGTAAATATCCCGATGGTGCCATTACATTTGATTTGGATAGTATTGCGATCATTTCATCGGTTGATATGCCAAAACTTCTTAATTTTTCAGGATTTACATCGATAAGCACAGTGCGTACATTACTTCCAAAAGGTGGTGGAGCTGACAAACCATTAATTGTGGCAAACATCGGCCTAATTCTGGTCGTAGCTAAATCGTATATGTCCTTAAGAGATTTATCAGGAGATGATAATACCAGCTGACCGACAGGCAATGAAGAAGCATCGAACCGGATAACCTGGGGAGGCAATGCTCCCGGAGGAAAAAATTTCATAGCCCTGTTCACTTGTAATGCCACCTGAGCTGAGGCTTCCGCCATATTTGTATTTTCGTAAAAAATCAATTTCAACAAGTTAAGGCCCTGGATATTTTTACTTTCAATCCTTTTGATCCCGTTTATATATAAAAACTGATCCTGCATGCCTGTAGAAAAGAAACCTTCCATCTGCTGTGGTGACATTCCACCGTATGATTCAATTACATATATAGTGGGCAGGTTTAATTTCGGGAAAATATCAATAGGAAGACTGGTAAGGGCTACCAGAGAAAAAATAAGTACACTCACTACTAAAACGATCATTGTAATGGGTCTCTTTAATGCTGCCGTAACTATGTTCATCTTAATTTCTGTTTATTAAATTTAATCTAATAGAACCAAGAGCCAGGAACCAGGAACCAAGATTTTAGTTGCTAGTTGTCAGTTGTTGCCTTATCAATAGTTTATAAGAATTTCTATTAACTTTATAAACCTTATAAACCCTTTTTCAAATTTTCAAATTATTGGTTCTCTGTCCTCCATCTTGGCTCTTGGCTCTTGGTTCCTGGCTCTATTTAATGTTTCGGGTAAAGATTCCCAGATCTCCGGCTGAAGCAGCCTGTTTTAAAAGAGCTCTCCATAAATTATTGTATGCTGCCAGTTGATCTGCCTGTGCACGGTTTAAAACATATAGTGCCTGGGTTATCTCGTAATAGGTACTTAAACCGGCATCGTATCTGGATTTCGATTGATTGTAAGCATCCAGAGCAGCTCGATATTGTACCGGGCTTTCTTTTACTTCCTCCAGGGCATCCTGGAATTCAAGATTTGCCTGGTCCAGCTGTTCTTTAGACTGTATATATGCTGTACCGTAATTGTATTCAGCTGCCTTAGCCAACATTGACATACTTTTATACTCAGAAAATATACTGTGAAAACTTGCCAGGTTCCAGACAAAACTCACCCCGATCATATAATTATAAGCCTCAAAAGGCAATCCTTCTGAAATACCTGAATTCAGAACATAATTGTTATTAACTTCACTGATACCCGAACCCCTGGCCCACCAGGCACCAAGTAAATGAACTGAAGGCAGGTATGATAATTTTATATCTTTTGCCTTTGATTGAAATATATCAATATTTGAGCTATATAATTTTAACAATGGATTGTTTACTAATAACATAGTATCAGGATAGGATATTGCCGGCACAACCGAAACAAAAACTGAGGTGTCAGTACTAAAATCATTATTTATACCAATCAAACTCATAAGATTATATTTCTGAACCTTGACATTTTTTTTACTTTGCAATAAAAGTAAGTCAGCCTTTGAAAGTTCGGCCCTTGCAACGGAGGAATCTACCCCGGCTTTCATTCCGCTTCCGGAATAAGCATATGTCATTTGATAAAAAGATAAAGCCCTGGAATAATTTTGTTCCTGTACTTTTTCGAGTTGTTCCAATGCTATCAGAAACAAATATGAATCGGCTACCCTTATTTTAAATTGAAATATTTCATTATCATAATCATACATACTTTCCTTCAATTCATTTTTAGCTACATTCACATCGGCCTTTACTTTACCGAAATTAAAAAAGCTCCAGTTAAATAAAAGAGTTCCAAAACTAGTCCAAACAGGCTGATTACTAAATGATTTCAATGTGCCGGAAATGGGGATTGCCGTACCACCGTTTGAAAAATATGCACCGTTCACATTATTTGTTGTGGAATATAAATCCTGATCCTGTAAAAATAAATCGGGCAGATATTCATCTTTGACTGATTTTAAATGATACTCTGATGCACGTTGGACAGCTTCTTTAGCTTTTATCGAAGGATAATTATTTGCAGCAAGCCCGAGTGCGTTAAGAAGGGTGATTTTTTCAGGTAACTGACCCAAAATATAACCGGGAAGACAACCTAAAATAATGCATAAAAATGTCCTCATTATTTAAAATTATTAACATTATAAATCAGGTTAAACAATTAATTAATCCTTGAAATCTAACAAGAATAAGTATAAATTACACTTGTTCAAAGATATTTAAGATATAAACAACAATATGGGAAAATGGATTAAATTTTTATTAAAATTCAATAACGTATTTTTAATGAAATTTTACAATTAATTTTATTTATCATCGTCCCTGAACATCATTATTGATTTTCCGTCATTAATTATTAATTTGCTATTTGGTGAGCTTACAAGCTTTTCGATAGCATTGATTTTCTTTAATTCCAATTGTTTTGTTGTAAGAGTTGAATCAATAATTGCCTGTGATTTTTTTAATGCTGTAGACTCCAGAATTAATCGTTGTGATTCAGCCTTTTGTTTTTCTATAATGATGCTGGTTTCAAGTTTTGCCAATTCAAGTTTTGAATTGCTTTCAAGCTTTGCTTTTTCAGCAGCATAAACAACATTCTGACGATCAATATCATTCTCAACCTCTCTTTGTTTTAACAACTGTTCCGCTCTGACTTTGTCCCTGATAGCATTATTAACTTCTACAGGCAGATGTAAGTCATTGACAATTATTTTATCTATTGTAAATCCGTAAATCTGGAATAATGGTTTTAGGGCTAGTAAAATATTTCCCTCAAGACTTTGAATTTGATTCATTATATCTTTTGCGTTATATAAAATGACATTTTCACGAACAACTGATCGAAATAAAGAACTAACATATTTTTGTTCATAATCCCTCCCTAGATTTAAGTGAATTGCCCTTAAAGAATCTTTATCAATATGGTACAACAAATTTACTTTAGCATTAATTTCCAATCCGTCATTTGTGACATAATCAGATGTTTCACTATATTTTAATAACCTGCAATTATATTTAACAATTTTTGCAGTGATTGGATTATAAACATGCGGACCAGGCAACAATACATCTTTGCTTAATACCCCCAGACGAACTTTTAACCCCAATTCATTGGGGTCAACTACTGCACAACCTTGTTCAATTAATACAACTAAAATGATTATGCAGGGAAATATAATATAAAATTTTCTTTTCATTTTAATATAATTTAAAGTAAATCAAACCATTTCCAATTATTTGCCACATCAATTTCATAAATTTTTAAAGAAGTAACTTCATAGCTATCCAGTATATGTTTAATTGTTCCCATAAATCGTACATCTATAAATCCTTTAGATTTTACGCCTGTTGGGATATCAATAGTAACAATTTCAATTTTTCCCTGAACTATTATAGAGTCTTCTGATACTTTATTTGCAGAGGTTATTGAAGTAGAATTGTGAACATAACTTTCAAAAAACTTGGGGTTACTAACTATGTTTTTAATTAGTCTTTTCTGAAATTCAGTCTCAACTTTATCTTTAACATTTTCCATAATTGATTGAGCATTTAATTGAATCCCAAAAAGTATAAATGCAATCAATGGTAAAACTATAATTCTCAATTTTTCAATTCTTTTCATAATCAATTTTATTATATATTAATTATGCAATACAAAGTTAATTCAAGTTAATATTTTATCGATTAAAATGGGATTAAAATTAGATGAATCAGCAACTTAATCTTTAAATGTAAAAAAATAAACTAATTAACATTCCAACCCGGAAAAATAAATTTAGCCCATAACCAGGCTAACCCAAAAATTATGGTAGCAATGATTATGTGTTAAAAAGTCGTTAAAAAATTTAGGACCTATACAACAATCTGTTAAAAATAAGATTGTACATGCCTTAAAGAGCGTTCTATATTGATAAAATGATCAAACCGACGATTCACTTCTTCTACAATCAACAAATATAAAGGACTCGGAGATTGCTCAACTTTATATAATTTAAATTGATTAATAATATATTGGCCATTTACTGAGATAATTTTTTCTTTTGTCTCAATAATATCGTGTTCATATTCTTTTGTCCACTTATTTTTATATGATTCATTTTTTAAATTTTGTAAGTTAAGAAAACTTATTTCTATACTTGCATTGACCTTTTCTTTAATATCTTCAATTAAATTTTCCATATTACCTCCCTATAATTATTTTTACAATTAGTGATTAAAAATACATTACCGGTGACCACCTCCACCATGCCCTCCACCACCTGAAAATCCACCACCTCCTCCACCGGAAAATCCTCCACCATGGCTTCCACCGCCACCTGAGAAACCGCCTCCATGGTATCCACCTGAAAAACCGCCGCCACTATGATATCCACCTCCTCCTGATCGCATCTGTGAATAACCCTGAGAACTTGAACGGCTTGAACCATAATTTGATGAAGACCTGTAATAAGAACTCCTGCTTGAACCTGAAGAGTTACTACGCATAGAATTATTGCCGACGGAAATATTTGACGGATGTGAATAAGTGCCCCCTCTGTTAAAATTTATATTTTGTGATGACGGTTTACTATAAGTTGGTGTGAAAATCTGATTTCCACTTCTGTGTAACGAAGAATAGTTTCCGGAAACCTGCGTGTGTGATATAATATTAGGGGAAGAGGTCCTGGAATTGATTCCTGCAGATGAAGATACATTATTAATACCTGGCCTGCTATTTGTTCCATTTACTCCTGCAATATGAGAACCATTTAAATTTCCGTTCCTCCTTCCTGAATTGCCATAATAACTACCATTTCCATGGTTTGAATTGTGAAAAGGATTATATTCATGATTGTAATGTCCATTGCCATAACGATCATGATGATAACCGTGGTCCCAACCCCAATTGCCATAACCATACCCAAACCCTAACCCAAAATATAGCCCCGGGTCCCAAAGCCAGGGATCATCCCAAAATAATTCAGAGAAAAAAGGATCGTAATATCCAAAGTCCTGATTAGTATAATCCGGCGATTCCATATCTGCTTCATTATCATCATTTTCATTATTGTTAGTAACATTACTATTTTCTTGTTGAGAATTTAAATTAATTGTATCCCTGGTAATAGGATCAGATTGATTATATAGTTCATTCTCTTTATTTTTGGCATAAATTTCGTAATCTGTTAGTCTTGAATTTGATACATTATTGCTTGTCACAATGGCATTATTGTTTATAGTATCAGAATGGTAAGAAACCAAAGTGATTTGACCGGGTGAATTATTTTCATCTTCATATCCCGAACCAGAATAATAAATGGCATCACACCCTACAAACAGGATGGATAAAAATGAAAATTTAATTATTGTTTTCATGATCTTAGTTTTTAAGTTTTTAACATAAAAAACTTTTTTTGATATTTAATTCATCTTTTCTTTCGGATTAACCTTTTTATACGGTAAAATTAAAGAGAAATGAAACTAACTACATGAAAAACCAATTAAATCGAAATTAAAATTCAATTAAAAGATTGAAATAAATCTGATTGGGAATTATAGATGCGAATTAAAATATATAATAGTTTAGAATTAAATATTAAACGTTACAGTGAAAGTGGTACCAAGATTTACTTCCGATTTGATATCTATAGATGCTTTATGTAAATCTGCAATTCTTTTTACTATGGCAAGTCCGATCCCATGCCCAGGGTTTGCTGATGCATTGCTGCCACGATATAAAGGTTTGAAAATGTTTGTCATTTCTTCTTTTGGAATACCTATTCCCATGTCTGTAATCATAACTTTTATGAAATGTGAAGTGAAATCAATAGCTATCTTAGCTTTTTTATCTATCGAATATTTACAGGCATTATCAATTAAATTACTAAACATAAGACTCACTAATCTAAAATTAGCCATACATACAAGTTGTGTTTCAATTTCGGGATTTGTAATAAACTCGACTGTTATATTATAATGAGACTTTCGTTTTTTAAAATCGTCAATAATGGTAAATATTATTTCATCAATTCTTACAGGCGTCATGGAAATTTGATCCTTCACCATGTTCACTTCGGAAAGCTCCAAAAACCCGTTAATAATGTTTGCCATTAAAGTAGTATCCTCGTATACCGAATGTAAAATGGCCTTGTATTCTTCTTCTTTCCTCGATTTGTTTAGCACTACTTCAATTTGACCCATAACGGAAGTAACCGGTGTACGCAATTCGTGAGACGCATTGGATATAAAAGATTTTTCAGCTTCAAAAGCTTGTTCAATCTGATCTAAAAGCTTGTTAAATGCTTTTGCCAATTGCGATATTTCATCATTACCCTGCTCTGTTACCCTTTTTTTAATATTTGCAGGTTCAATTTTTTCTACTTCTCTTATTATGTTTTTAAATGGTTTTAAAGACCAACTGGCATTATAAAATCCAAAACCAATTATTATAAGCAATGAAATTCCCATTACCCATGTGATAATAAAAAGCAAACTTTTTAATTCATTGATACCGATATTATCAATAGCCGAAGCCTCTACCAGATATTGATGTCCGTTTTTGATATAAGTAAATGAAACTGTTTTATAACCAAGGCCTATTGAATTTATAATACCAGCTGACAATTTTTTTTTGATTACTGATTTATTTTTGAGTCTTGTCGTCGAATTTGTAAATATTGAACTATGATTCTGATCATAGATGTTTATTTGTAATTCTTCCATGGATGTGATGGTATTCTGATCGATCATCTGAATCATGGTACTGTCGATATTGCTGACATTCAGCAATAAATTTGCTTTACTGGTGGCACGGTTATGTAACCTGATATCAAAATCGTGTTGCCTGAATTTGATATAAGAAAAAACAACTATTGTCGAAAAAATCAATAAAATTATAATAGATAATATTGAATAATTAACAATAAGTTTGGTACGTATTTTCATTGGTATTCAATTTTATCCGAAAAAATGTATCCCATGCCAATTCGTGTATGAATTAGTTTAGGTACATAATCCTTATCAATTTTTTTCCGCAAAAAATTCATATATACATCTACTAAATTAGTGCCTGTATCAAAATTAATCCCCCAGACATGATCAGTTATATCAAGCCGTCCAAGTACTTTGTCTTTATTTAGTAACATATATTCCAATAGCCTGTATTCTTTTGAGCTAAGAGGTATTGTTTTACCTCCCCGGATCACTTTCATTTCATCTGTATGTAATTCCAAATCAGCTATTTTATAGATCTGAGAGATTGAAGGTAGTTCTGTAGCTCTTCTAAGTAATGCTCTTATTCGCAGTATTAATTCACGTACTTCAAAAGGTTTTAATAAATAATCATCTGCCCCGGATTCAAAACCATTCGTCTTTTCATCTATTCCCCCAAAAGCAGTTAATATCAGAATAGGGATTTTGGAATTGTTTTCCCTTATAATTTTACATAGTTGAAACCCGTTAATTTGTGGTAAATTCAAATCAAGAATGATTAACTGGTATTGGTTGGTTAATGCAAGGGCTTTACCCATAAGACCATCATAAGCAATGTCGGAAGTAAACTCATTTTCGTCAAGACCTTTCTTGATAAAAGCAGCTACCTTCGGTTCGTCTTCAACGATAAGGATTTTGTTAAATTGCATTATTAAGATTTACGATTTTAAAATTATATAATAGAAGTATAATTAATATGTTATTAAAAGAAATTTAAACAAAATTAAAAATAAGGAAGAATTACTATATGGATATTTATGGTGATTAGAAAGAAAATGATATTCCATCTTCCCACTTATCATTTGAGTAACTTGTTTCACCATATCCATATCCATAATTGACTCCGGTATATAAAGTAATATAAGGCAACCAATGTACGCCATGATATACTAAAACATTTGGCGTCCATAAGTATTCATAATTGTGAGGCCTTACCCAAATACCCCGCACCCAAAAAGTATCTACACCTCTAATAACCGAATGTCCCGGTATCCACCTGTAGCCATCAAATGCCAAATAGTGTTTTGAATAATCAAGGGATATTGGTCTGCCAGGTTCCTTAACACCACCTCTTAATGTGTCTTGAGCTTCTATCTTTGATGGTTCCATTGACATAGCCACCAAGAATAAAAAAGTGATTGAAAAACTTTTGATTGTTTTCATGACTATGATATTTTAATATGTATTATTTATACTAATATCCTAACGTAAAATTTTAATTCTTTCATAATAAAAAGCATTATATAATAATTATGTACTACAAAGTTAAATTATGTTAATATTTAATCGATTAAAATAGAATTAAAAATTGATGAATCAACAACTTAATCTTTAATCTCATTTTAATTTATACCGTTAAATATTATTTTATATTTGTTTCAATATTTTCATAACAAAATAAATATTTCAATTGTTAGAAGATTAATAACTATTAATAAAAAAATTATGCGAAGCAGAAATATTATTACTTATTTTATTATTATATTTTCAATTATAGTTATAAATGGTTGTAAAAAAGAAGGCCCTGCCGGTGCTGCCGGACCTGCCGGACAGGACAGCGTATTCTATTCCGGGTGGTTTCAACCATTAGCATGGTCTGGTGATTCAGCTGATTGGTATTTTGATGCTTCAGCACCCAGCCTTACTACAGATATAGTTGAAAATGGTGTTGTGTTGGCTTATGCGTGGTTGGCAGGTGACTTGTATAATGGTACTGCTGAAAGGCCATTACCTGCATTCGCTGTTGGTGCCGACTGGAGTTTTTTAATATATCAATATGGTTCTATTCAATTTGAATGTAATGCATCGACTATACCAGGGACTAATAATTATTTCAGGTATGTGGCTATACCTGCAAATTTACTGGATCAAACTTCTTCAAAATCCGAGCCATTAAGTAAATCATTCAAAGGTAAAAGTGTTAGCGAATTAAAGGGAATGTCCTATGAGGAAATAATTAAGTTATTAAATATTCCCAAATAGTAAATTTTAATTGTATACCCTTATAAGGAAGTATCTGTAAAATATATTTTAAGAAGTTTTACAAATTTATTACAAAAAATCTCCATAGTCAAGCTTGTAACTGAGACTCGCCAAAATAGGAATATCTCTCTTGTTTATGATTTCCTCCCCTGCAATTTTGATTAAGAATCAGATGAGAATTCATATTTTTATTATTAATTTTTAAAACCATGTCACTATTATAAAAAGTTAAATAAAATGGAATTTTAGAAATCGTTTTAGATGACTCAATTGCATTAATTAATACCTCTTGCAATCTCAAAATAATTAAAATTTCACAAAGTGAACATGATATCTCCAGGTTCTGAGTAGTATATCTTATATTATATAAGTTATATTTTCGATATACTTCCTGAATATCTTCATATCCGGTAATTGTTAAACTATCAAGAGTAAAATAATCAAAATTATTAATCCAGTCTACCGTATCCGTTTTTAAGTTCGAAGAATATGAAAACAAATCAATAAACCATAATTCAGTGCTTTTGGCAAAGGTATTCATCTCGCAATGAATCGACTTTATGTGATCAGGTTGAATCTTACCTGCTAATAATTTTAAAACTGATCCTGAGTTGATTGTCATTCGATAAAATTGATTTGCCAAATCATAATAATTTGCTAAATATCCTTTAATTTTTGATGTTAAATGCAGCAAATCCCTGCCAATAATTTTATGAAAACCGGAAACAGGTAATTGTCTTAACTGATCCTCTGCAGCTTCAATTAATTGATATAATTGATAATCCAATTGATAGTGATTCAGCTCTTTTGTAAATTCAAAACTTAGATTGCTCATAATTTTGATTTTATTTATCGTTCTTTTGAAACGGTAAGGTTTATGATTGTAAAATTATATAGCAATATAATAGAGGTAATGAAAAAGTGATTAAAAAAAAATTAAAAGACGATTAAAAATGTGAATAAAAAATTTCATATTATTTTAATCATTTGTTCATTTAAAATTTGGATTATGAGCATTTGTTCACTATTTTTACAACTCATTATTTGATATGGCAAGGACTAAAAAAGACAGGCTAATTCAAATGGCACCTCACTTTTGTGGATTTAAGCCACAAGGTATACAATGCAAAACCGGGGAGGATGTTTGTGTTAATTTCGAAGAGTATGAAGCAATAAACCTATGCGATTATGAATTTCTGACACAAGCAGAGGCTGCCAAACTTATGAATATCTCCCGTCCTACATTTACAAGAATATACGAAAGTGTTCGCAGGAAAATAGCTAAGGCATTTGTAGAAGGTAGCTGTATTAATTTTGAAGGAGGAAATGTAGCTTTTGCTGATTGGCATAAATGCCCCCAATGTAAAATAACATTTACACTAATTGAAAGTTCAGATAAATACTGCCCTTTTTGCAAAACACAAATAATCACCACAAATATTTAAAACAATGATTATAGCTATAGCTGCCAATGAAAACCATATAAAAGCATTTGTTGACCCACATTTTGGCAGATGTAACTGGTTTTGTTTATATGATACTGAGACATGCAAAAGTACCTTTATTGAAAACCCTGTACGGCACAATCAGGAAATGGCTGGCTGTGATGCTGCGGAATTTCTGGTCGGTAAAAATATCGGCCTGGTTGTAGCAGGGCGATTCGGTTCTAAGGTTTTAGAAGTATTTAGAAAAAACAACATCCAAATGGTAATCCCTGAAACAGAAAAAACATTAAAAGAAATAATTAACCAAATAAAATAGAAAATGATGAAAGTAGCAATACCCACCACTAGAGGAAATGTGGTTGATGAACATTTTGGCCATTGTGAAGTATATACAATATTTAGTATAGATGATAATAATAAAATTATCGGTCACACAATATTGCCTTCACCACAGGGATGCGGTTGTAAAAGCAATATTGCAGGTGTTTTGCAGCAAACAGGTGTCAAGGTTATGCTGGCCGGGAACATGGGTGGTGGTGCATTGAACGTCTTAAACAATTATGGGATAGATGTGTATCGCGGTTGTTCAGGTGATGTCCGTCTGTTAACTGAAAACTTCCTGCTTGGTAAAATAACCGATTCGGGAGAAGGTTGCCAACAACATGAAGAACATGGTGAAGAACATCAATGTAATCACTGATCAATGCTATGACTTATTTTGATTCCCGTGCCCGGGAATGGGACAAAGATAAAACGCACATGGAACGTTCGGTTGCCATTGCTGCTGAACTTGAAAAGATGATACCCATTGATTATGATATGAAAGCCCTCGAATATGGCGCAGGTACAGGTATTTTGAGTTTTCTTCTCAAAGACAGGTTTTTTGATATAACGTTAATGGATAGTTCCGGTGAAATGATTAATGTATGTATTGAAAAGGCTGAGTATTATAAGACAAACCATATCCATCCAATTTGCACCGATATAGAGCTAACAGATTATCACGAAAAATTTGATATTATTTATAATCAAATGGTTTTACATCATGTAAATGATGTTGAAACCATATTCAATAAATTTTATGGTCTTTTAAATTCAGGCGGATACCTTGCCATTGCCGATTTATATACTGAAGATGGCTCTTTTCATGGTACTGAAGTTAAAGTTCATTGGGGATTTAACCCGGATAACCTTTCCACGATTCTTAAATATAAAGGGTTTAAGAATATCAAATGCAAAACTTGTTTTGAAATACAGAGGGAACCGGATAAAAGATTCCCCATTTTTTTACTGTCAGCACAAAAATAAAATGTATATGAGAAAAATTATCTTCATATTAGTAATCATCTTTTTTAGTACCAGGAGTGGGTTTACTCAGGTAATTTCCGGATGTGAAAATGTTTCTGCATTTAGCAAATCAAGAACACCTGATTTGGGTATTGTTATTAGTTCAGGCGATGCCGAAACGGTATGGAATGCTTTGCGGTTAGGTATTGCCGCTCAATCGAAAGGCGATAGCGTGGTGGTTTTTGTAATAAGTAAAGCTGTAGATGTTTTTATTAAAGATACCTCTAAGTTTAATATTTCAAAAGTAAGTACTCAGTTTGTTTCTAACGGGGGTGATATATATACATGTGCTACCTGTGCCAAAATGCGGCATACCGATAATGTTCAAATGTGTACCATTACTTCTATCTACGATTTGTACGAAATCGTTAAACGCAGTAAAAAAGTAGTAACATTTTAGCTGGTTAAGATTTTTTTAATAGTATTTCGTTCTTTGTCAGAAAGGGTGTCCATATCAATAAGGGCATGTTCGATTTTAGTTTTAAAGTTCCAGCAGGTCATTT
This sequence comes from uncultured Bacteroidota bacterium, assembly GCA_963846585.1. Classification (GTDB taxonomy): domain Bacteria; phylum Bacteroidota; class Bacteroidia; order Bacteroidales; family JAAUTT01; genus JAAUTT01. Next base: position 82,334 of record CAWJWO010000013.1, on the reverse strand, counting down.
GGCGCAACGAAAGACGGCGGCCAAATTCATAGGATGAAATGTTCTCCTTGCCTTTACAAACATTGTATGCTATATAAAAGGCCTTGCTGATGGGAAACTTAACGCCATGAAAAATGGTACCGTTGGTAGCAGTTTCTTTGGCTTTACATTTGGTACAGCGACGCGAAAATGGCTCTTTACCTGGACATGAGTTGGTATTTCCACATTTCTTGCATACAAACCCATTAGTCCATTTTATCCCTGCCAAAAATTCCAGGCATTTTTCGTTATTAATGAACATCTCTTCGAGTTGATCAAGGCTTAGTCCTTCATCAAATGTTCTGCTCATATTAATTGATATTCGTATAAAAAGATAAAAAAATAATTGGTGATACTAAAAAGATTTAGGTGTTACTATAGTGATTTATTTATTTCTTTTTATATCTTTGCTATTGAAAAAATTAAGTGTTGATATGGAAAAAAAATGTGAAGTAAAGCCAAGGCCTGCAACGATAAAGGAGTTTTTAAAATCGTGGTTTTTCTGGAGGCCCATGTTAGGAATTTTAATCGGTAGCACTGCCGGATTCCTATATTATTACTTTGTGGGATGTTCATCAGGTCATTGTGCCATAACTGGGAATCCATACATGAGCATTATATGGGGAGGTTTTATGGGCTTTTTTGTTGTAAGTAGTCCTTGCAGCAGAGGTAAGTGCTAAATAAGGCAAGTTGTTAATATAGTTTCATTCAATAATCAATAAAATGTTTAAATTTGTAATACTTGTGATAATATATATATATAACATTATTCATAAGGCTAATAATGAGATTAATTTTTCTTTAACCAATAAATAAACTTTACGCAATGGAAAATATCTGCAAGAACTTCGAAAAATGTCCAATATATACCGGGGTATTATCTGGTAAGGAAATCACAGGTAAAGGTTACAAAATTAAATATTGCGAAGCAGGTGAACAAGGATGGTCGTCATGTAAACGGTATCAGGTAAAAGAACTTACAGGTAAATGCCCGACTGATTTATTACCAAACTCTTTTAAAGATATTGAATCGATAATCAAGGAAATGGCAAAGAATTAATAAAGGTGTAGAATCAGATTTTACTAAATTCTATTATAGTATTCTGGATATTAGTTTCAGTGAAGTGTAGTTGAAATGAACAAAGTTTTAGCCCACAATTTATAAGCAATTTTTTATCCCCTTTCACTAATTTGATACAATAGTTTCTCATTTACAATTGTAATTTTACGATTATCCATCTGAATTATTTTTTCATTATGAAAATCAGTTAGGATACGGCTTGCACTTTCCCTCGTAATGCCGGTTAAATCGGCTAAATCCTGCCGGGGAATAGGTAGTGTAAACGTATTTGAATTGTAAATTTCGTTGGCAAAAAACAAAATTGCATCAGCAACCCTGCCTATATTTTGTTTTTGAGCATTATTAAGACAGTTATGGAAATTTTGAAGCTCACCTTTGCTCATATCAAGAATTATTTGAAAAGCGAAGTCTCCATTTTCGTAGATAAACTGTTTAAAAACGGTTACATCAATAAAGCAAACTGTTGTATCTTCAATGGCAGTTGCCGAAAAATGGTTTATTTTGTCTCCAAAAGTACTCGGAAGACACAAATAGGCAGGAGGTTTAACTATTTTCATGATTCTTTCCTTAATAGGGCCCCTGATATGAATTTTAACCAATCCGGATTTAACATAAACAACATTTGTTGAAAGAGCATCCTGCTTAATGATTATATCCCCGGCATTAAAATGTGCTTCAGCACAATTATTATCCAACACTCCAATTTCTTCTTCACTTAGTTTTTGCGCAGCAACCGATTTTAGATTACAAAATTTACATATTATTCTATCCATCTTTATTTAATATAAATATAAAGTTAGCAAAATTAATAATGTGCGCTATATCACATTAAACAGTATAAATCCGCACTGGCAAATCATATAATCACAAATTTTATTAAATTAATTTTGTGTGATTGCTATAACAATTGTAGTTACTAATTATCAAAAACCTAAATTAAAAAATAAACATATGTCACTTGATATAGAAAAACAAGTTCAGGAACTTCAGGAGAAACTTAGCCAGTTGCAATCCAAACAACCAAAAGACCAAATATCCATTATAGTTTTTTCCGGCGACCTGGATAAAGTGCTTGCCTCAATGATTATAGCAACTGGTGCACGTGCTATGGACATGGAAGTAAAAATGTTCTTCACGTTCTGGGGAACCACTATGTTACGCGATAAAAATAAATCGGGAAAAGGAAAAGATTTCATGTCGAAAATGTTTGGATTTATGCTACCTAAAGGAAGTACCAAACTTAAGCTATCAAAACTAAATATGTGTGGTATGGGGACTGAAATGCTTAAAGGTTTGATGAAAAAGAAAAATGTGGCATCGCTTGAAGAACTTATAGAAACCGCCGCTGAATTAAGCGTTGAAATCAATATCTGCCAAATGTCAATGGATTTGATGGGCTTCAAAAAAGATGAAATGATAGATTACCCACATCTTAATTATTGTGGAGTAGGCACATATCTTGCCGATGCAGACGAAAGCCGGGTTCAGCTTTTCATTTAATTTTCAATAATAAATATTATGACAACAGACGAATTAAAAGTATTAAAGACTAACAAAGTAGTTGATGCAAGGGGAACAGCTTGTCCCGGACCATTGCTGGCAGCAAAAAAAGCAGTTGCAGATATTCAGCCTGGTCAAATAATGGAAGTATTATCTTCGGATGAAGGTACAAAAAGCGACATTCCTAAGTGGTGCAAAAAAATGAATTACGAGTATTTTGGTTCTATTGACGAAGATGGCATTTACCGTTTATTCCTAAAAAAATAAGCAACATGGCTTCAAATAAACAGCCAAGGATACTTGTTTTTTCAACAGAAAAAATATCAGACCCTGCCATTGATTTGGCAGGTTTGCTTAAAAAACACTATCCTTTTACTGTATATACTATTAGTGTGCCGTGTTCCAGTTGCATTAAACCCCGGTGGATAATCCGTGCTTATGAAAAAGGGTTTGACGGCGTATTTATTGCAGCCGATGGCACCGATTGTTCTTATGGCGAATTGTGTGGTGAAAAAACCTCTCAGATTGTTACGTCCACCCACCAATTAATGCGCGACAAAGGTATAAAACCTTCACAGCTCAAAATGGCAGCGATATGTTCTGTTTGTGCCGAACTATTCGTAAAGCATATTACCAGTTTTATGAAAGACTTAGAAAAGTTGAAATATGCTTAAGAATAATGAAAAAGAGCAAATAACAGACTTCGATGTTTTGGTCGTTGGAGCTGGCATTGCTGGAGAAGAATCGGCACTTAAACTTGCCGATATGGGTTTTCGGGTACTATTAATTGAAAAAGAGCCCTCTATTGGTGGTAAAATGATATTACTAAGCAAGGTATTTCCTACGCTGGATTGCGCCGCTTGTATTACCACGCCTAAAGTTTCGGAAACAGCACGTCATCCAAACATTACACTGCTTACATTAACTGAAGCCGACTCCATCGTAAAGGAAAGGAACGGCCTGTTTTCTGTAATTCTGAAAAAGCACCCCCGTTACGTGATTGAAAAGGATTGTACAGGTTGCCAGGAGTGCGAAACGGTTTGCCCGGTCATAGTTGAAGACCAGTTTCAATTCAATCTGGTGGCTCGTAAGGCTGTATATATTCCATTTAACATTGCTAACCCCCGTGTTGCGGTTATAGATATTGAAAACTGCATGTTGTGCGGCGCCTGCGAACAAAAATGTCCATCCAGTGCCATTGACTTTTCGCAAAAGGAAGAAACCATTCAGGTAAAAGTAAGAGCGGTTATTGTTGCTACAGGTTTTAATTTGTTTGACCCAACTTTGATTCCACGCTATGGCTTTGGAAAATATAAAAATGTAATCACAGCTATGCAAATGGAACGGGAGCTTGCACCAACCCGCCCGTTTAACAATATACTCAGACCATCGGACGGGAAAACTCCGGATAAAATAGCCTATATCTTTTGCACAGGTTCACGCGACAATACTTGCGGAAATGCTATTTGTTCACAGGTATGCTGTATGTATTCCACAAAACAAGCCCAGTTGCTTATGGGGGCACTACCAATGGCAGATATTACCATGTATTACATCAACATACGTGCATTCGGCAAAGGCTTTAACGAGTTTTACATGCAAGCCAAAGACATGGGAGCTAAATATATAAAAGGCAAAGTAGCATCGGTTTCCGAAACAGAGAACGGCAACCTCATTCTGCGTTATGAAGATATTGCTACAGGTAAAGTCACCGAAAGCGAGCACGATTTAGTGGTGTTATCGGTTGGTTTATTAGCTAATCCGGCCATAACAGGTGTTTTCACAAACGAAACGCTGGAAATAGATACTTCAAAATATATCAAACAAACTAATTTGCTGCAAAGTCCGGCCATTACTTCCATAAAAGGCGTATTTGTTGCCGGTACGGCGACGGCACCTATGGATATTCCCGATACCATTATGTCTGCCGGTGCGGCAGCAGCTGAAACATCCGGCTATTTAAAGTTTCAATCATGAAGAAAAAAATAGGAGTATATATTTGTCATTGCGGCGGAAACATTTCCGATTATGTTGATATTGAAAAGGTAAAAGAAGCCGTTAAAGACAAGGCTAATGTCTGCCTTCTAAAAGATACTTTGTTTGCTTGTTCTGATTCGTCTCAAAAAGAAATGGTGGACGACATTAAAACCAGCGAACTCGATGCCATTGTAGTTGCATCGTGTTCCCCTAAGCTTCATGTACCAACATTCAGGGCAGTTGCACAACGTGCAGGTCTGAACCCTTATAACTACATTCAGGTGAACATTCGCGAACAAAGTTCATGGGCACATTCTGACCAGCCCGCAGGGGCTACCGAAAAAGCAATCCTATTGGTAGAAGCCGGTATTGCCAGAGCTTCTGAATCACAAGCTTTAACTTCCATCAAAATACCAACCACCAATGCAGTAGCTGTAATTGGTGCCGGAATTGGCGGAATGCGTTCATCTATTGCCTTGGCCGATATGGGAACTGAGGTGTATTTAATTGAGAAAGAGGAATCGGTTGGCGGTCATGTAGCCAATTGGGGCGAGCTTTTCACAACCAATATAAAAGGCACTGACCTTGTTGAAAATCTCCATAGTGAAATTAAGAAACGACCCAACATCAAGCTTTTTACAAATACCGAACTAACTGAAAAAAAAGGCAATATTGGTAATTTCGATATTCAGGTAAAAACCAATAATGAAACACTTCCACTTCATATTGGAGCATTAATTGTAAATACAGGCTTCGACACTTACGAACCATTTGCAGGGGAATACCGTTTTGACGAACTGGATAATGTAATTACACTTCCTCTATTTAAGAAATTGATTGACTCTCCGGAAGGGAAATTGGTTTACAACGGAAAACCCATTAAGAAAATAGCTTACATATATTGTGTAGGAAGCCGTCAGGATGAAACAGGAGAGAATAAATATTGCTCACGCTATTGCTGCACTGCAGCAATACATTCGTCCATTCAGGTAAAAAACAAATTTAAAAACATTACTAACGTGCATTTCAACCGTGGAATAAGAACTTATGGGAAACAGGAATTGCTTTACGATGAATCGTCTAAAAATGGAGACATCTATTTGCAATTCACTCTTGATAGCATTCCGCAGATAGAAAAAAGGGGAAACAAAACCTTTGTAAAGGTTAAAGACATGCTTACTGCTGGTAAGGAGCTTGAAACCGAAGCCGACCTTATTGTTTTGGTAACAGGCATGGTACCCCGCAAAAACGATAGCCTTGTACATCATTTAAAAATACCGGTTGGCAGGGATAAATTTTTTAACGAGATACACATGAAGCTGCGCCCTGTCGAAACTGTAATAGATGGTGTGTTCATTGCCGGAACTTGTCAGTCGCCTAAAAATATTCTTGAAACGGTTAACTCGTCAATGGCAGCAGCAGCAAAAGCCAATTCCATACTTACCAAAGGCGAAATATCTCTCGAACCTACCCTGGCAATGATTAATCCTGCCTCATGCATCTTATGCGACAAATGCTTTGTTGCTTGTCAATTTGATGCCATCGAACAAACCAATTACGATGGCCATGAGATTGCAAAAATAAACATATCAAATTGTAAAGGATGTGGCATGTGTACACCTGTTTGCCCAACCGATGCAATTGACCTTGCCGGATACACCAATGCACAAATAGAAGGCATGATTGACGCATTGGCTGAAAATTAAATATGTTTTGTAATTAGTATACTATAATTGAAAATTATGGAAGGAAAGACAAAAACTATCAATATTATCAGGGAATCCCGCAAGGTACCTGACCACGTTACTGAAGGGCGAAAGAAGTATGCCCAAATACGTAAGGCAATACTTGAAGCACTGAAAACGGAAGGCAAAACCATTCCTCGAATTGCAGCAGATACGAACCTTCCTGTGGCCGAAGCAACTTATTACCTTATGTCACTTTATAAATTCGGGGAAATTACTGTTGAAGGCATTGATGATATGGACGAATATTACATCTACAAATTGAAAAAATAATGGTAACAATAAATCCGGAATTCGGTAAAAAATTAAAAAAATTCGGTGCCTTCGATTTCAATGCCTGCTATAACTGTGGTACATGCACAGCTATTTGTTCCTTGTCAACCGAAAATGATTCTTTTCCAAGGGAAATGTTGCGTCTCACTGTCATTGGGGACGAAGAAGATATTAAATCATCTCTCAAACCATGGCTTTGCTATTACTGTGGCGAATGTTCTTCCAATTGTCCGCGGGAAGCTGCTCCCGGTGAATTAATGATGTCGCTAAGACGGTGGCTTACTTCTGTTTACGATTGGACTGGATTATCAGGTTTACTATACAAATCACTACCATTAACTATTATAGCATTTCTGCTAACGGCTATTGCTGTAATTGCATTCAGCATTAACAAAGATTTCAATTTAGAAATAATTATGCATGCGGGCCATTATTTCGAGATGATAGCCATTGCTTTGGTTTTCTGTATTATACTGCTACCAAATATTATACGCATGTGGTGGTTTGTAATTGGCAAACCAAAGGTTAAAGTCCCTATAACTTCCTATTTTACGGCATTGGGTGAACTCTTTGTACATATGTTTACCCAAAAAAGGTCATTGGGATGCGATGACAATCAATTTCGTTGGTTCGAACATCTTATTTTGGTATTTGGATACCTTACGTTATTGTTCACTACTGTTTTTCTTGATTGGTTTTCTTCTAAAAACCTGTTCATTATTATTTTAGGGTATTTGGAAAGCATAATCATTTTTAGTGTTACTATTGATTTTGTATCGAGCCGCTTTAAAAAGAGCAAAGAAGTAAACAAACATTCGCAACCTTCCGATTGGTTTTTCGTGATTTGGTTGCTTTTAATGGGTTTCTCTGCCTTTATCGTAAGACTGTTTATCGACTTCCATATACTTGAACAAAATAGTTGGATGTACCTGTTCCACATGATTGTTTTGGTACAATGGGCTATAATTATTGTCCCTTTCGGGAAATGGACTCATTTTCTGTACCGTTCCTTTGCTATGTATATGACTAAATTGAAGATACAATCTTAACCGATGCGGATAATAACACTCATAGAAAATGTAGTAAACAGCCCTAAATTAGTTGCCGAACACGGTCTATCGTTATATATTGAAACTACTAAACAAAAAATACTATTTGATACCGGGCAAAGCGGATTGTTTATTCAAAATGCCCAAACACTTGGTATTTCTGTCGAAGATATAGACATCCTTGTGCTTTCGCACGGCCATTTCGACCATACCGGCGGACTTTACCCCTTTCTCGAAAAAAACAGCAATGCCAAAGTATATTTAAAACGCAATATATTTATTCCAAAATATAGCGGAAAAACACGCTTTATAGGAACTTTATACAATGAAGAAATCCTTAAATACAGGTTGATATATGTTGATGCTGTTATAGAAATTGCAGAAAATATATTTATAATGCCAGACATACCAATCCATCAGTCCATTGATATCAATTTCAAAGGATTGTTTAGAAGAATTAGTAATACATATATTCCTGACGAGTTTGACGATGAACTATTTTTGGCTATAAAACAACCTGAACAAATAAACATACTTACAGCTTGTTCGCACAGAGGTATTACCAATATTTGCAACACAGCAACCGAACATTTTAAGCTTCCTGTCGGTTTAATCCTGGGCGGTTTTCACATGAAGGATTGCTCGGTTGAACAATATGTACTTATAACGCATTATTTTAAAACCTTGCAACCTGAATCAGTTGGAGTTTGCCACTGTACAGGCCTCGAAAAATTTGCAGACCTGCACCATGAATGCGAATCACATTTATTTTATAATTATACCGGCTATGAATTAACCATTTAGCTGGTTAAGATTTTTTTAATAGTATTTCGTTCTTTGTCAGAAAGGGTATCCATATCAATAAGGGCATGTTCGATTTTAGTTTTAAAGTTCCAGCAGGTCATTTGGCGCAACGAAAGACGGCGGCCAAACTCGTAAGATGAAATGTTCTCCTTGCCTTTACAAACATTGTATGCTATATAAAAGGCCTTGCTGATGGGAAACTTAACGCCATGAAAAATGGTACCGTTGGTAGCAGTTTCTTTGGCTTTACATTTGGTACAGCGACGTGAAAATGGCTCTTTACCGGGACATGAGTTGGTATTTCCACATTTCTTGCATACAAACCCATTAGTCCATTTTATCCCTGCCAAAAATTCAAGACATTTTTCATCGCTTTGGAACATTTCTTCGAGTTGTTCAGGGCTAAGGCTATCACTAAATATTTTGCTCATAATAAATTTATTCTGGTACAAATATAAAAAATAATAGTGATATTAAAAAGATTTAGGTGCTACTATTGCGATTTATTAATTTTCTTTTATTATCTTTGTACCTGAAATAAATTTTAATTAAGCTATTAATTAAAAAGAAAATATTACAAATGGATAAAATTGTTATTATAGGCGGAGTTGCCGCCGGAGCAACAGCAGCTGCAAAAGTCCGCCGGATTTCAGCCACTGCACAAATCACCATGATTGAAGCAGGTGCTGATATATCATTTGCAAACTGTGGGTTACCTTATTTTATTGGCGGAGATATTAAAAGTCGTTCCAAACTAATTTTACAAAGTCCGGAAAGTTTTAAAGATCAGTATAATGTGGATGTATATACCCGAACGCTTGTTTCATCAATCGATAAAGCGGCACATATCATAAAAGCAGTTGACACCCGCAACGGTGAACATATAAACTTTGAGTACACGAAACTGATTCTCGCCCAGGGAGGTCGTCCGGTTATCCCTGCAATACCCGGAGCAAATTCAGAACATGTATTTACGCTTTGGACATTGGAGGATATGGATAAAATTGCACATCACCTCGATAATAAAAAACCCAAAAATGCAGTAGTGGTCGGAGGAGGTTTCATCGGGCTCGAAATGGTGGAAGCTTTGGTTAAACGGGGACTAAATGTTCATGTAGTTGAAATGATGCCACATGTGATGGGGCTGATGGATGCCGAAACAGCTGGTTTTATTGAGAATGAAATGCTATCATACGGTGTTGAAATACATTCTAATGTTGGAGTTAGCGAAATAATGCTTAATACCGTCAAACTCGAAAACGGGACAATCCTAAAGGCAGAAATAGTGTTATTGTCAGTTGGTGTCCGCCCCACTTTGCAATTAGCCATGGAAGCCGGACTAGCATTGGGAGAAGCTGGTGGTGTGCTGGTAAATTCTCAGTTACAGACCAGCGACCCCGACATTTACGCGGCAGGGGATATGATTGAAATTGAACACCGGGTACATGGAAAGAAAGTGCGTATTCCACTTGCCGGACCAGCTAACCGTCAAGGCAGGATTGCGGCTGAAAATGCACTTGGCGGCAACCATGCTTACAAAGGTGCATCAGGCACATCAATAGTACGCGTTTTCGATGCAGTAGCAGGCATTACCGGGCTATCGGTAAAACAAGCACGTGCAGCAGGAATCGAAGCCGATTCAGTGGTTGTACATAAAGAACATCATACAAGCTATTACCCCGGAGCTGAAATGGTATCAGTAATGCTGGTTTATGAAAAGGATACCGGCATTATCTTAGGTGGACAAACAGCAGGATACAAAGGAGCCGACAAGCGATTGGATGTAATCGCCACTGCAGCAGCCACAAAATCAACCATTCACGACCTTGCGGATATCGATTTTGCCTATTCTCCTCCTATAGGCACAGCAAACGATGCCTTAAACATGGCTGCGTACACTGCCGAAAATAAGATATCAGGGTTTAGTCCATCTGTTACGGTAGCAGAACTGGATTCATCCATTGAAGGTAAAAATCCTTTTTTCATTGATGTCAGGGATTTTTTTTCCTATCAAAAGAATCATATAGCCGGTGCCATTCATATACCGGTAGAACTTCTGCTTAAACAATTACAAAATATTCCTTCCGACAGGCTTATAGTTGTATATGACGAAACCGGTAAAAAAGGACACCAGGCTCTTCGTATCCTTACAGGTGCAGGATTTATAAAGTTGATAAATATTTCGGGTGGATATATTTCGCTTCAGCGGCAAGCCCGTACAATAGGGTTTAAGAATCTTACACTTGATGTTTTGCCGGTTCAATTAAAAACAATTCATTCGGAAGAAACCAATAAAACCGATAAGACCGAAATTCGTCCAAAAAACGAAAATACTCCAATCGTCGTGGATGTTCGGACTGTTGTCGAATTTAAATCAGGTGCTTACCCTAATGCTGTAAATATACCACTTGATGAATTGACTAAGCGATATAAAGAATTGGGAAACAGTCTTTCGAGAGACATTACAGTATATTGTGCTTCCGGTGCACGTTCGGCCTATGCCGAAAATTTACTCCGGCAAATGGGATACCTTAATGTAAAAAACGGAGGTGGAATTGCACTAATGATGACTAGTAAAATATAAAATAAATATTATAACTATGATTGAAGCTATTAAGAAACTTTTTGGTTTAAAAACAACCAACTATGTCCAATTAATGCAGGAAGGCGCTATTATTTTGGATGTACGCACCCCTGGAGAATTTTCTACCGGACACATCAAAGGTGCGATTAATATACCAGTTGATAAACTTTCTCACAACCTTAATAAGTTAAAGGCTAAAAACAAACCTATTATTACTTGTTGTGCCTCCGGAATGAGAAGTGCATCAGCTAAAGGTATCCTGCTATCCAAAGGTTATGATAAAGTTTATAATGGGGGAGCCTGGCATAGGTTAAACACGAAAATTAATAATTAGAATTTATTTAATAATAATACTTTAAATCTAAAATTATGAAAACGAACATGGGAACTATCGACAAAGTGGCCAGGATACTGATAGCTTTTGTAGTCATTGCTTTGTACTTTGCACACGTTATTTCAGGAACTGTGGCAATTGTACTGCTTATTTTATCTGCCATATTTATTCTTACAAGCTTAATTAGCTTTTGCCCGTTATATTGGCCTTTCGGTATAAATACAGGTAAGAAAAAGAAATAAAGCAGAAAATTCAGGTGTTTGACAATCTTATGGGCATAATATAAAGAATGCAAAAATAAATTGCATTCTTTTTTGTCCTAAGGTGGGTAATTGAATTAATTAATTCGTATGTGGTTTGACAAATGTATTAACAGTTCATTTTTATTTTTATCTAATGGTTTATAACATAACAACAAATCACAAAATATAATATCCCCGGGCACTAATTATCCACACTGAACCTTATGCCATTTAGAGTTTCGTAACACACTTACAAGTACTTGTAAATTCTGTTTTAGCGCCTGAACTGTTTTGGTGGTTTTACTTTCCTGTATAAAATCAATAAAGGCATTGCCATAAGTGGCTTGCCGCTGTTTTACTTCTTCATCAGAAAGACCTTTTGCAGTTTTACCTTTATCTCAGATAATACGTCTACTATAGTTTTATAATCGGATGTATTGGTTTTATCCGGAATGATGTTTCTTTCATATTGTTTTACCTATAATAACAAATAGGGTCAATAGAATACAAGCAACTAATAATTAGTAAAGCAGAATATGTTATCTGGCTTCCCTGTTTTCAATTTCCTCTCCAATATTTTTTTTCAAACTTAAATCCAGATTATAGTCCATAAGTAGAAAAGTGACTGAATTTTATTTGAAGACATTAATATCCTTTAAAATTTTTATTAATATAATTAAACCACGGTTTGGTGAGACTCTTAGTTTTTGTCAGATAATAATTAACTTTACTATTTTGTGAAAAACTAGTACTTAATTTTATGATCGGTTTACAAAAAGGTTCACACAAGGTGAACTTTTTTAAATTTTAATCGTATATTTGTATGCAAGTCCATTTGATTAAAAAGCAGACAATTGAAGATTATGTTGTCAAAAATGCAAGAAGTAATAGTTCATTTGCTGATTGGTTGTCAATATTAAAATATGTCGATTGGAATCAACCTGGTGATATACAAAAAACTTTTGGTACAGCAGATTTACTTGGCAAAAGTTCTAATAGGGTGGTGTTTAATATAGGTGGTAACAATTACAGGATGATTTGCAAATACGGTTTTGGGAAAAAACTAGTTCACTTATTTATTTGCTGGATTGGAACTCATGCTGAATACAATGAGCTATGCAACCAAAATTTACAATATGCAGTGGATATTTTTTAATGAATATCATTATGGAAACCTTGAAATATAAAGTTATAAAGTCTGAAAAACAATATAAGGAATATTGTCAGATTCTTGATGAATTAGCCAATGGGGACGACAATCTTGCATCTGATGAGATTGAATTACTTACTATTTTAATCGAAAAGTGGGATGATGAACACAATACTTTCGAAGAACTTGATCCCATTGAATTACTCCATTCTTTAATGAAAGAATACAAAATGAAATCTAAAGACCTGGTAAGCATTTTAGGTGTTAGCAAAGGTTTGGTTTCCGATATTTTAAAATACAAAAAAGGCTTATCAAAAGAAATTATCAGGAAATTAGCTCAATATTATAGTTTGTCTCAGGAAGCATTTAATCGGCCCTATAAACTCAAAGTATCTGTAAATTCGCACTTGCGAAATGCTAGTGTAATGAATACTTCTAAAAAACTCGAATTAGTTCATTAGTGTTTGCATGCCCAGTACGTTTCATGTGGCTTAACACTTGAAAAAGCATTGGTTCCATCGGATTCGGATTTAACACTACCCTAGGATCTGAAGAAAGGTAAGAAAAATGACCGTTTGGTGAGACTTTTCGTTTTTGCTTAACATAGGTTTGGAAATGGTGAACAAATTTTTTAAATTTAATAATATTAAATAACTAAAATATCGGATTTTGATATATTACATACAACTATGAATTCGATTGAAAAATATAAAATAAAAGACGAAACTGGGTGTGAATTTGAAAATTATATTGCAGCTTTTTTCGATAATTATTTTGCTATTTAGAATGATTCCAAAATTAGTAGAATATAGTACTATTCAATACAATAAATGGTAAATTTCTATTACTGATCACCAATAATCAAGCATTTTCTTGCAGCTTCAACAACCTCTTTAGTGATACGATCCAATTTATTGATTGATAATATTCTTTTTATCTGGCTAAATAATCGATCTATTAAACGGAAGTTACCCGCGGTAATCTTTATAATTGCATTTAAAGCTTCAACATCAGAGAAATTATCTGAATCATAATTGACACTATAATTATTCCATATTTTTGGAAACAGGAACTTCATTTCATCTTCACTTAGTTTTTTGAATTCATGACTAAATCCTAATCGTGAATATAACTGGGGATATCGTGAAAATCGTTTCTCAATTCCGGGCATTCCTATAAGGATCAATCCAAATTGATATTGGTCATATAGATTCCTAACTTCCTCTAAAGAGCTAATCGTAAGACGATCTGCTTCATCAATTATTACCAGTGAACATAACCTAAATGAATTATTGACAATTTCAAGTATATCTGTTTTTCCCAATGATTTATTAAATGCAAAACCAAATCCATTAAGCCTAATCATGATATTTTGATTAATAATTTTGGGAGTATTAGTTACTGGAGCAGTCACCAGTACTGCCTTACAAATAGATATCTTATCGTTGATTTCCCTGGATATTGGACTGACAGCATCTTCATGTGTAATTTTGTCATCCCATTTTGCATAATAGCTTGCTGTTAAGGATTTACCTACTCCAGATTCACCATGACAAATGCCAATATACCTGTATTCATCAACTGAATCAGCAAACTCTTTAAATCTTTTGTATTCTTTAGTTTGAATGAATTCTTTAAATGATTTCCCTGGAACTTCTAATTCAATCATTTTCATAAAGTTTAAGTTTCGGCTTTTTTGATGAACTATTTATTATCGTCCCTTTATCAAATTGCTCATTCTTAATTTTATCAGGAACATCTTTAGTACTTTCAGCAATTAACCGCTTATAGTTTCTAATTTCTTTGTAAAGCCCCATTTTAATATCCTTCCTGGCCTTCTTAATGTCTTTCAGCCCTATTGTTAATTCAGCTATATCTTGGCATACAGCCCGGCATAGAAAATTGTCATCATAGTAAACTCTTATTTCTGCAAGGTCCCGTGGGTCATATTTTATTGTAATTGACTCCCCGACAAAACCAGCCAACGTAGTTGCAATATATCGTAATCCCAAAAATCGAATTCCATCTCTTTGTATCTTTCTTGATTTATCAATAGTTAGTAATAAGTCATCCAAAACATCAATTGTCTCGGGTAATCGAGGTAAAAAATTTGATGACCATTTTTTTACAGGAGATTCCCCTGTTGTAGAATGAATGTCTTGATGGTATTTTTCAACTATGAATTTTTCAAGCAAGTCATCTAGCTTTTCAAACGTAAGTTTAGCCTTTGTATATGATTTACCATTTACAATGTATCCTGGCTGGTCGATTAATACACATTCGTTCAAGGTTTGAAAGAATCTCTCTATTTTTCCTCTTCCTTGTGGTCTAGCAATCGTCGAATTAATCATCCTTGTTTTAAGATTTAAACAAACCTGTTCAATATGGTTAGACATGAAGTCAGTTCCATAATCAGTATATAAAATACCAGGTATGCCGCAAATTTCCCAGGATGGGTTTTTCTTTTTCCAAATTGCTTGCCTTAAAGCCAGAGCAGTATTAAGAGATGACGGGGCATTTATTGACAGGAACCTTCCTGCAATTGCACGACTATAATCATCAATAATAGTAGTTAGCCATGGCCTTACTTCTTTTCCTTTATCATCAAGAACATAAATGTCAAGTTCTGTATGATCTGCCTGCCAAATTTCATTTGAATGGTTACACTCCCTTTTAAATATCAACTCATATTTTTGTTGATACGCTTTTGACCCCTCTATGGCTAATGTAACCAGTCTCGGATTTATATCTTTAACTATATTGTATATTGCATCATATGAAGGTATCTGGAATGATTGACTTTTTGCAATAATGGAAATCTTGCGATGGATAGCGGAAATTAACAAGGGAGGTTTTTGTAACGCAAAACCGGTAACGATGTCAACCAGATCTTTTGAAATGCACCGGTAGTTCCCTTTATCCGAACGATTTTTTCTTGCGAGACCTTTATAACCGCATGACCTGTATTTATTTACCCAGAAAAGAAGTGTCCGTGCGGGTATGCCAACTTTTTTTTCAATTTCTAAAGCCGTAACTTCGTGGTCAATTAATGGTTGAATTATTTTGTATTTTTCCAGAGGGGATAACTTTTCCATAATAGTTTAGAAGTAGTTATGAAAAATGACAGGAAATCAAATGGATATTATAATTTAATCCTTCGTATATTTGATCATTATAATTCGATAAAATTATAATAAATATTCATGATTATAATTATAAAATAATAACAAAATTTACCTTATCTTCGAATTACTTAAAATGTCCAGAAATATTGCTTATTTAAGAGTTTCAACCATCGATCAAGATTTAGAAAAAAATAAAGCTGATATACTTCATTTAGCAAATGACAGGAATTTAGGAAAGGTGGAATTTATCCAGGAAAAGGTTTCTGGTAAAATATCTTGGAAACAAAGGAAAATTGCTCCACTCTTGGATGAGTTAAAAAAAGGGGATACAATTTTATTAAGTGAATTTTCCAGGCTAGGAAGAAGTATGCTAGAGTGCATGGAAATCATTTCAATTGCCCTGGAAAAAGGAATCAGGATTTATACTGTTAAGGGAAACTGGCATCTTGATGATTCTATTCAAAGTAAAGTCATGGCAATGGTATTTTCCATGGCCGCAGAAATTGAAAGGGACCTTATAAGTAAAAGGACTAAGGAAGCTCTACAATCAAAGAAATTATCCGGAATAAAACTTGGAAGGCCTAAAGGACCCGGGAAAAGCAAGCTGGATGTTTTCAGGGTTGAAATTGAAGCTTTATTAAAAAACGGCTCAAAACAGAAATTTATTGCCAGACGTTATAACGTTACTGAATCCACTTTATGTAATTGGATGAAAAAAAATAAAGTGAACAAAACGGATTAAAATGAAAAAACTTTTTCCAGCCTTTATAATAAATTTAATTGATAGCTTAAATATTTTATTTATTTTTTATAGCCTCCCATCCATTTTACAATTGTAGGATCACGATGGTCAAAAAATACACTTTTATTGGTGTCAAGCGCTTTTATAGAGTCTATGTCATATGAGTTTAACTGAAAGTCGAAAATGTTGAAGTTTTCGATAATCCTTTCTTTACGAACTGATTTTGGAATAACAACTACACCTCTTTGTGTTAACCATCGTAAGACAACTTGAGCCACTGATTTATTGTATTTTTTACCAATTGAAATCAAAAGTTTATTTTTGAACAAATCATTTCTACCTTCTGCAAAAGGCCCCCAGGATTCAATCTGTACTTTGATTTCTTCCAGGAATTTTTGAGTCTCAATTTGTTGATTAAAAGGATGGGTTTCAATTTGATTAACTGCTGGTACCACCTTGTTAAAAACAATTAAATCCATTATACGGTCGGGTTGGAAATTACTTACACCAATTGCCTTAACTTTTCCTTCTTTATATAATTCTTCCATAGCACGCCAGCCACCATGCACATCGTTAAATGGTTGATGTATAAGGTACAGGTCTAGATATTCTAATTTTAGTTTTTCAAGAGAAATTTCAAAGGCTTTTTTAGCTTTCTCATACCCTACATCGGGTATCCAGAGTTTTGTAGTTATAAATAATTCTTTTCGTGAAATGCCGCTTCTTTCAATAGCATTACCAACTGCCTCCTCATTTCCATAAGCTGAAGCAGTATCTATTAAACGGTAACCTGAATTGATAGCCTCAAGGACACTATTTTCGCATTCTTTGGCATCGGTTATTTGGTAAACACCAAATCCTAAAATTGGCATTTCAATGCCATTGTTCAATGTTATTGTTTCCATTCTAAATATAAATTATTTATTTAAAGAAGCCATATCTATTACAAAACGATATTTAACATCGCCTTTTTGCAACCTGTCAAATGCTTCGTTGACTTGTTGAACATTAATAAGTTCAATATCTGCAGTAATATTATGTTTTGCACAGAAATCAAGCATTTCTTGAGTTTCAGCGATACCTCCAATGTTGGAGCCTGAAAAACTCCGTCGACCATGAATAAGGCTAAATGCATTTACTTCCAAAGGTTGTGGTGGAAGACCTACTAATACAAGGCTACCGTCCTGAAGCAATAAATTGATATAGGTATCTACATCATGTTTTGCAGAAACGGTATCAAGAATAAAGTGAAAATTACGGGCTAATGCTGTCATTTTAGCAGCATCAGTTGAAAGTATAGCCTCATCTGCTCCTAATCTTTTTGCATCTTCAACTTTAGATGGAGACGTTGTAAACACGGTTACATGAGCGCCCATAGCTTTTGCGATTTTTATAGCCACATGACCTAAACCTCCAATACCAAGAATTCCTACTTTTTTACCAGCACCCACCTGCCAATGTTTAAGTGGAGAATATACCGTAATTCCTGCACAAAGTAAAGGTGCCACTGTTGCTAAGTTTTTAAATTCTGGAAGTTTTAATGTATAATTTTCGTGGCAAACATATGACTGGGAAAAACCACCATATGTAAAGCCTCCTAAAAACTTATCAGGTGTATTAAATGAAAGACTAGTGCCTTTTTCGCAAAATTGTTCTATACCCTCTTCACAATATTCACAATGACCGCAACTATCAACAATACAACCAACGGCTGCAAAATCGCCTACTTTAAATTTTGTAACATGTGTACCAATAGCAGTGACCTTTCCAACAATTTCGTGACCAGGTACCATAGGGAAATTCGAACCTCCAAAGTCATTATTAATTTGATGCAAATCAGAATGACAAATACCGCAATAAAGGACTTCGAACTCAACATCATGAGTTTGCAAAGCCCTACGTTTGATGTCCATTACATGCAAGGGAACATTTGCAGCTTCTGTTCCAAATGCTTTTATTATTTTCGTTTCCATAGTTTTATAATTTTTATTCTTGAATGAATTCGTTTAAACATTTTATAGCATTCAGGGTACGAGGGTAGCCTATATATGGCAATAGTTGAGTTGTAATATCAATAAGGGTTTCCTGATTATTTCCAACGTTTATATTTCCCTGAATATGACCTTTTACTTGTAATTCAGTTCCTCCCATGCTGATTAGCATGGAGTAGGTTAAAAGCTCGCGGGTTTTAATCTCCAATCCTGTACGGGTTAGATAATCACCAAAGCAATTATCAGATAAATATTGCTGAATGTGCAACTGGTTTTTGGGTGATGTTTCATACATTTTATCTATCATCTCACCAAATATTGCTTTTTGTAAAGCCAAACCTTTCTCGAAGCGATTTTCGGGAGTAGTAGTTGACTGTCCTTCAACAGGAAGTCTAATACCTCGCTCTGTAAATATCTCGTTGGTGGTATAGATAAAATCAATCACCTTGGCAATACCAACATAAGGAACGGATTGATACAGTACTTCTTTAACTTCGACGGGTGTTACACCTATGTTGAGTGCAGCATTTACAAACATTTTATACTCAGATAACGCTTGAGACGCAATGGTAGAAGCCATAATAGCCATTACCTTTGTTTTCGTATCAATATTGCCGTGGCTGATAACTTCGTCGAAAGCAAAGTTGTCGAATACTTCAATTAGTTCAGGGTCGGTTTGTTTGGCTTTTGAAATGTAATTTGGCCAAAGTTCTTCGTGGTTTTTAATTGCGCTTTCACTAAGGTTACAAACTTTGCTATCGGAGATATCAGTTGCCTTTTTGTACTGCTCATCATCAACAGGCTCTAACCAAGTATTTTTATTTACCTGAGGATTTGTTTCAATTGCCAAATGCGAGAACCAACTGTTGGGAGCTGCTCCATGCCAGTGAACTACATTAGCTGCAATCTCTACAACATCACCTGGTAAAAGTAATCGTGCTTGTTCACCTTTAGCCTGATAATATCCTTTTCCAGCCACTATAACAAGGATTTGACCACCAGTATGACTATGCCAGTTATTCCGGCAGCCAGGTTCAAAGGTTACATTTGCAATGGGACAGTTTAAATCTTTATTCTGTGTTAACGTAGCTATATATGCCTGACCAATAAAGTATTTCGAATACATTTCTGGAAGTTTGTCTCCCAATGGGAAATGACTGATTTTAGGAATTTCTTCTTTCATATTTTTTTCTTTTCTAATGTTATTGCGAATTTTTAATTTGTATTATGCTCAAATATGTGATTGGGGAAAAACCAAGCTAATGATGATATGAATAAAAGTATAAATGCAATTTTTGGAAACCCGACTAAAGAAATAATTATTGCAATTAAATTTAGTCAAATACTCATGTATGTCTTCCTGTGGCCTTTTGCTGGCTCCTATGATTAGTACCTTTTTCATTTCGATGTTTTTAAACGTTTATTACTAAGTATTTTTCAGGCACACCAATTATTATAATACAGATTAATGTATATGCTACTTGCATTAGTGTTTTTGAAATTGGCTGCATTTTTTGATAACATAAAAGCTTTTTTATTTTTTTTCGGGTTGAAGTGGTCCGTAGAAATAAGATGCAGTAGCACCGCCATCAATTAAAAAATCTGTACCGGTTATAAAAGCCCCTTTGTCGGACAATAACAATTCTGCTACATTTGCTACTTCATCAGCAGTGCCCGGGCGACCAGCAGGACTTTTAGCAAACATGTTTTTGTAGAAATCGCCCCTCGGCCCATTAATTTCATCCAAAGCCAATGGTGTGATGATAATGCCCGGCGAAATTGAATTTATTCTTGCACCTCTTTCGCCCCATTTTACAGCTTCAGCCATTACCCGTTTTACATTGCATCGCTTTGCCATCTGGTAAGCATGTAAAGTGTCTTTAATGTTTTTCGTTTTCAACACTTCCAAATCCAATAATTCTTCGGTTGGCGTTGTGGCTAATAGCCTGTTGGTTTCGGGAGACAATGCGGGCATTCGATGTCCCGATTGGCTTGAAATGGTTATTCCTGCTCCTCCTGCTTTTATAACTTTGCCAAGTTCTTCCATTAAAACTGCCGTACCATATAAATCAACCTGCAAAATTTGTTCAATACTTGCCTGGCTGGGTGATACACCTGCGGCATTTATAAACATTGAAATTTCTCCTTCCTTTTGTGCTGCAGCAATCAATTGAAGAACTGATGATCTCGATGAAATATCAACCTCAAAAGGAACCACATCAAAACCAGCTTCTTCCATTATTTTGGTAATGGTTTTTGAGTTTGCGAGTTTCCAGTCAGCAACATAAACTTTCTTATCATGACCCATTCTCCTGGCTATTGCCATTCCTATTTGACCTGCTCCGGTTAATACAATGATGTCTTTATATGTTTTCATTTTTTGATTATTACAATTTTAATAATACCTCTTTATTTTCCTGTTCTAGCTTTCAACTCTGCCGGATAGCGTTCACCCTGAACTATTACAGAAGAAAAGGCTTTGTTTATTTCGTTTATGTCATTTATTGTAAGTTCGACTTCAGCTCCTCCGAGGTTCTCTTCCAAACGATGCAGTTTGGAGGTTCCGGGGATGGGAACAATCCAAGATTTTTGTGCCAATAACCAAGCCAATGCTATTTGTGCAAGCGTTGCCTCCTTTTGTTTGGCTATGTCAGAAAGAAGATCAACCAGTTTTTGATTGGCTTTACGGTTTTCTTCATTAAAGCGAGGGACTATATTGCGGAAATCGGATTTTTCAAATCTTGTGTTCTCATCGATTTTCCCGGTAAGAAATCCTTTCCCCAAAGGACTAAATGGAACAAACCCAATTCCTAGTTCTTCTAACGTGGGAAGTATTTCCTTTTCAGGTTCACGCCACCATAAAGAATATTCGCTTTGCAAGGCAGTAACCGGTTGAACTGCATGCGCTCTGCGTATACTATCTACACCTGCTTCCGATAACCCAAAATGTTTTACCTTACCTGCTGCAATTAAATCCTTAACTGTTCCGGCAACATCTTCCATTTTAACCTTAGGATCTACGCGATGTTGGTAAAATAAATCAATATAGTCAGTCTTAAGTCTTTTAAGCGAAGCTTCTACAACGGCCTTGATCCTTTCCGGACGGCTGTCCAATCCTTTATGTGAATCACCATCCGCAAATCCAAATTTGGTCGCAATAACTAATTTATCTCTAAACGGAGCAAGAGCTTCCCCAACTATTTCTTCGTTCGTAAATGGGCCATAACATTCTGCTGTGTCAAAGAAAGTGACACCTAATTCAACTGCGGAACGTATTAATTTAACTGCATCTTGCTTATTGGCTGGAGAACCATATCCAAAGCTAAGTCCCATACAACCATATCCCAAAGCAGAGACTTCAAGTTCACTTTTACCAAGTATCCTTTTTTTCATTATTGCATTCATATTATTATTTTATTAGTTATAAACAAAATATTACAAGGCAAAGTTGGTAGGAAAAGCCATATATGTTGTTATACATATTACTGGTTTTTGTACCAAGATTACGGATATTGAAATTCCTACATAACTTATTATAAAATAAGCACTAATTTTGAATGAAATTTTATATTGAATATTATGGACGAGATACTTAAATTGGAAAATACATCACAATATAATTCATTGAGAGGGGTTGAAACATTTCATCCTTTAGTAAGTGTTATAGATTTATCTAAAACGAATCAAATTCCAAATGGCAAGATACATTTCGGATTTTATTGTATTTTTCTAAAAGAAATAAAATGTGGAGATTTAAAATACGGATGTAATTTTTATGATTATCAGGAGGGAACACTTGTATTTGTTGCTCCAGGTCAAATTCTTGGTGTAAATAACAAGGAAAACATTCAACCTAAAGGTTGGGCTTTGCTTTTTCATCCTGATTTAATTCGTGGTACATCACTTGGACACACCATTAAAGATTACACTTTCTTTTCTTATGAGGCGAACGAAGCCCTTCACTTGTCTGAGAAAGAAAGGCAGATAGTGATGGACAGTCTGAATAAAATTGAACTTGAATTAAATCAGGCCATTGATAAGCATAGTAAAACATTAATTGCTAATAACATAGAATTACTTCTCAATTATTGTAGTCGATTTTACGATAGGCAGTTTATTACCCGGAGTCTTGTAAACAAAGATATTCTGGTGAAATTTGAAAGATTACTGGATGAGTATTTTCAATCTGAAAAACCTCAAAATATAGGATTGCCGACAGTAAAATATTGTGCTGACAATATTCACTTATCAGCAAATTATCTTGGCGACTTAATCAAAAAAGAAACCGGTAAGTCTCCACAGGAGCATATCCAATTGAAACTAATGGAAATTGCTAAAGAAAAAATATATGATACAAGCAAATCATTCAGTGAAATAGCTTACGAACTTGGTTTTAAACATCCGCAACATTTCACTAGAATGTTTAAGAAAGAATTAGGGATTTCACCTTCAGATTTCAGGATATTAAATTAATTTTATTAGTTCGCTGGTACTTTTAACTATAAATAAGATATTTAATAAGTTTATTTGTTGGTGTAAATATAAGTTAATAACCACTGTTTAGAACTTTTCAAAACAGCAAAATAATTATCGAAAAAACCTACAAAATAATGTTCAAATTCACAGCATTGGCATTTAATTCTTTAATAACTGATACAGTTTGCAATGAGATTTGAAAAAAAAGGTATTTTTGTTTCAAATAAAAATTGTTGATATGCCTCTAAGCGAAAGTGAGATTAGGATTAAGCTACAGGATATACTTAAATCAGAGAATCCAGATTATAGAGCTCTATTAACTCTAACAAAGGATTTATCAAAATTAGACTCCAACTTTCAGCGTTTTTTTATTGATGCAAAAACACTAATCCATCTAGGCAGAGAAAGTATAAAAGACCATACAACTGCATTAATTGAGTTAGTTAAAAATAGTTATGACGCTGATGCAAATAATGTTGATGTTGAAATTCTATGCTCGGGTAGTTCTGATATTATTAGAATTGCAGATAATGGTTTCGGCATGACAAGGGAACAACTTTTAAAAAGCTGGCTTAGAATTGGTTTTTCAGATAAAAGATTCTCAAAAATGAGTAATCTTGGAAGACGCAAAACTGGTGAAAAAGGGATCGGAAGGATTTCTGCCGATAGATTAGGTGCAAATCTTGAATTAATCTCAAAAACAGAAAGTGATGGTCTTGTTGGCCTTAAAGTTAATTGGGATGATTTTGATATTGAAGGAAAAGATGTTTCAGATATTGATATTGAATTAACATTTCCATCAAGTATTAATATCCCATTTTTAAATGGGTCAATAAGTAAAACAGGAACTGAGATAAGAATAACAAAACTTAGGCAACCATGGACTGCAGAAAATATTGAAAATCTATTCAATGAACTTGCAACATTAACTCCACCATTTAATCAGGTTTCTGATTTTTCCATAAATCTAATAAATGACATTGCTCCTGATTTCTCTCGTCCAGTAAATTCTAAATACTATGAGGCTTCGGAAATTGATGTAACCGTTGTTTTTGATGGAACTGATGAAGTATATTATTCTATAAAAGATAAATACACTAATGAAGAGATTGTAAAAACAATTAATCAGAAACAATTTTACTCAAAAAAAGAGTTAAAATGTGGTCCAATTGAAGTGCGATTGTTATTTTTTTTAAGAGAAGGCTCTTCAGTAGTTGGTACAGACTTTAAATTATCTGATTTACGAGAGTTTTTAGATAATAATTATGGCGTAAAAATTTATAGAGATAATATTGCTGTGAAACCTTATGGTTTTCCGAAAGCTCAGTTAGGTTTTGATTGGCTCAAAATTGGTGAAAGAAAAGCAAGAAATCCTGCTGGTATTAGTAGAGGTGAGGAATATACAGTTTCTCCTAACCAATTAGTTGGTGCAGTGTTTATAACAAGAGATAGCAATGATTTATTAAAAGATAGTGCTGCTAGAGAAGGTCTTGTTGAAAATGATGGGTTTAATGATATGGAACAATTTGTTCAAGCATCAATTAGACTTCTAGAATCTCACAGAGCTAATATTTATCCTAAAATTGAAAAAGCCCGAAAAGAAAAACTAAAAATCCCTGCACATCGTGAGGCTGAAATAATCAAAGAACAATTAACTTCTGTAAGAGAAGAATTGAATACAATAAAAACAGAAATTGAAACAGGAGATAATAAAGCAAAATCTTTAGCATTTTTAAATCCTATTGTTCGTTCAATGGACAAAGTTGAATCTATCTCTGACAATGTAGAAAACACAATAACAGAACTTTTAAATTGGCAAAGAGTATTAAATGGACTTGCGACTATTGGCATTTCTTCGGCTGTTTTTGGACACGAAACAGAAGGCTCAATTACACAATTTCAAGGTTCAACAACTACTGCAATTAAACTAATTAAATTAACCCCCCCAAAAACAGATAAGGCAATTGAAGAATTAGATAAAGCACTCAAATCATCAAAAAAGGTTGCTTCTTGGGGTGCTTATGCTCTGACAAGGGTTCAAAAAGAAAAAAGAAGAGCTAAAAATGTTCAAATCTATAAAACTATAGAATCAGTTATAAAAGAACTTAAACCTATATTTGATGCATCAACCATTAATTTAACTTTAATAGGCGAAAATATTTATAGTAAAACATATCAAATGGATATTGAAACTATTCTAGTAAATTTATTGACAAATGCCTATACAGCTTCGCTTTTGAAAGGAGGGGAAAGGAAAGTTTTTGTTAAAGTTGACCGGGAGGATAATTCGGGAAAACCTGGATATTACTTTTCTGTCGCTGATACTGGACCTGGTATTGCTAAAGAATTTGAAAAAAGAATCTTTGATCCATTATTTTCAACAAAAATAGTTGGTGCAAATGAAAGCAATAGTATTGGTACTGGACTTGGTTTAACAATAGTTAAATCAATAGTTGAAGAATTAGGAGGGAAAATATCTTTTTCGAAAGATTCTTCATTGAAAGGTGCAAACTTTAAAATTTGGCTCCCTAAAATTTAAAGAAAAAACCATGGCGAAAATAGCAATCATAGATGACAATAAAGATCAAAGCGGTACTGTTTTGAATAATATTGAAATAGCATTAGAAGAAATGGGAAGTAAATTAGAAGTGATTGCTTCTGTGCCATTTGCTGACCCAGATAGATATTTTAATTTTATTGAACAAAATGATGTTTGTGTCTTGATTTTGGATGAACTGTTAAATGACCAAGCAAATGGTGAAAACGGGCCTGTGGAGTATAAAGGAAGTGATTTAGTTACAGTTTTAAGAAATAAACTGCCAGACTTTCCAATTTTTGCATTGACCGTAATACCAACAGATAGTGACCTGAAAAAAAAATATAGTCAATATGAAGATATAATTAGCAGGAAAGAATTTTACGAAGATGCGAATAAGTATGTCCCTAGATTTTGGCGTGCAGCAAAAAACTATTTAAAAGAAAATGTTGATGAACTTAGTGAGTTTAATAAATTAACAACCCAAATTTCAGGAGGAAATAGCAGCCCAGATTTAATTAAAAAGCTTCAAGCATTACAAGTAAAACTTGAACTACCTTTTTCTGGTTTTGATGATAGAAACACTTGGCTAACTCAATATGAAAGCCAAATAAACTCTTTAGAAAAACTCAATGAAATAATTAAATCTAAATTTGATAAGAAGTAATGTATTGGAAACAAATAGACAGAAGTAAAAGGGTTCAAAATAGTGGAGTTTATACAGATTGGAAACAGCAAATTTCAGATGATTGTTATAATCAATGTGTTTATTGTTCAATTCACGAAATGCCTTGGGGAGGCATAGACCATTATCATATTGACCACTTTAGACCCAAAAAAAGATTTGTAGAGTTAGTAAATACAATTACTAATTTATATCACGCTTGCCCAATATGTAATAAGTTTAAATCAAATGATTGGAAAAATGAACCAACTGACTTAAATGTCATTTGCTACCCAGATCCAAGTGATCATAATTATTCAGACTTATTTACTGTAAATACTACCAGTTATATACTTGAGGGTAAGTACATAGCTTCAAAATACTTAATAAACAGACTCTATCTGAATCGACCGCAATTAGTTTATGAACGAAGAGAGTTTTTTTTGAATCTTAAATTCAAAAGTGTAATAGCTGAAACAGAGAAAATCATTATTGATTGTACAAATAATGAATTAAAAAACGAGGCAATTAAGCTGATAATAAGCTTAAGTCAATTTATACTTACCCGTTCTAATGTTCCTGCTTACAAATTATCTGAAATTAGAAAGCCAAAGAAAAAGCAATCATGATAAATAAGAAACTAACTGGTTCATTTTATACACCAAAAATCATTGCTGATTTCTTGGTAGATTATCTTTCAAAGAAATTGAAAGATAAATCTAATATTACGGTGCTTGAACCTAGTGTTGGAAATGGGATTTTCATACATTCTATTTTTAACCATAAAACATTATTTCCAAAAATTAAACAAGTTGTTGCTATAGAAAAAGATGGAGAGGAATTAAATAAAATCCCTTTCCAGAAACCAATATTTAATGGAATCCATATGGATTTCTTAAAGTTTCAAAAAGATAATGTTACCAAATATAATTTAATAATAGGAAACCCCCCATATATAAAGAAAAGTTTATTTGAAGATTATCAAATTGACTACTGTAAGGAGATTCATTCAAGTGCTTTACTTTCCGATACGCAACCAAAAAATATTTGGACTGCATTTTTGGTTAGATGTATCAGTCTTTTGGATGATTCAGGCATATTAGCATTTGTTTTACCATCAGAATTGTTGCAAGTAAAATTTGCTGCTGAATTAAGAGAATTTATTCTAAAGGAATTTGAACGAGTTGAAATATTTTCATTTAATGAATTGCTTTTCAAAGATTGTAAAGGTCAAGATACACTATTGTTAATTGGCGAAAAGAAGTCGAAAAACAAAGGAGTCTATTATTGCAACATTGATAAACATACTGAACTAAAAAACAGGCAATTTATCCTTGAACAAAATATTAGCATAAGAGAATCAAAATGGACACATCATCATCTCACGTCTGAAGAATCAGAATTATTGGCAAGACTTAAGGGAAATCTTAAAACGGTAAATTATTATTGTAATTCAAAAGCTGGTATTGTAACCGGAGCAAATGATTATTTTATTATAAATAAAGAAACTGTTCAGCAATATTCACTTAAAGATTATGTAAAACCTATCATTCAAAAAGGGTTATTTGTAAACGGCAGTGCGGTATTGTCTGAAGCTGAATTTCAAACTTTAATAAATAAATCAAAACCTTCATTTCTATTGGCAATTGATAAAAATTCTGATTTTAAGGATAATAAACGAATCTTTGATTATTTGAAATTAGGTGAGGAAAAGGAAATTAATAAGCGTTATAAAACATCTTTAAGAGATAATTGGTTTGAAGTACCAAATATTGGAGTTTCCCCAGAGGCTTTTTTCTTTAAAAGATGTAATGAATATCCTAAATTAATTAAGAATAGTGCAAATGTATTATCTACTGATAGTGCATATGTTATTAACATGAATGGAAAATATCAAATTGACAGTTTGCTGTTTTCATTTTATAACTCCTTGACACTAGCATTTGCTGAATTGTATGGTAGGTATTATGGAGGAGGAGTGCTTGAATTAACGCCAAACGAATTTAAAATTCTTCCGATTCCATTTATGGAAGTTTCAAATAGCAAGTTTGAAAGATTTAATATGGATTTTAAGGGTAAATCTTCGATAAGAGATATATGTTTAAAAAATGATACGATTATTCTTAAAAGCATTGATAAAGATATTGATAGCGATACATTAGAAAAGATTTTTAAAATAAGAGATAAGCTCTATCAACGGAGAATTAAGACTAAATAGAGGAAAATCGAGTTTCATAGATTAGACTATAACCTTCATCAAATTTGACGAAGTACGATTGGTGAATATTTTTGCAGTCTCCCAAACTTTTCCTTTCAAGTGTCACCAAACGATCAATTAGAGAATACATGTATCATAAAACCTCCGATTGATAAAACTCTTTAAAATATCATTTTTTATCATTATAACTGTCTCAAATTGCCTTCTCACATTGATGTTTCTTCTTATACCGTTTTGTAAGTACAATGAAAATGTGATATGCAGGTGTTTCGACAATAGATCAAAATTTGGATATCCAACTGGATTATCCTGGAAAATTTTGAACAACTTTATAAATACCTTCAATTTACCCACTAAATTATACTACGAAGCCGCCAACGGCATAAATATGATACCATATTAGCCGCGGGCCGTCCAAGTGAAGCCGACGCAGGAGGCGGAACGCGTTTCCGCGGCTAAAGATTTTTTTGGTTCCTTTTTGCATCGCCTGGCAAGTAAAATTTTAACTTACAATCATTGAGTTTGGTAATCTTTCCCAGATACTTTATTTGCGTCCGGAAATTGTATTTAACCGGACGCAAACTCAAATCAAAACAGGTTATAGTCATATTGTATTTTATTACTTATCAATTTCCCTTGTGACGAAAAATATATTTTATATATTTCAGTGAAACCACTGTCTTGCTCTTCACCCAGATATTGATTTGCATTATCTACTACTAAACCATAATTTTTTGTTCCATTCGAAGAATCTGTCTCAATTAATCCAAATATTGTCCAATCTTTATATGTACTTTCACTGAATCCAATTTTAACTGCTTCAGGAATTTCATCCCAGTTTATTATTGTGGAAGTATTTATCCATTTCCCATCCGAATTAAAAGTTGCCTCATATTTATTCCTATCCTTCTTATATATTACACTATAAGTTGAGTTGTTCTTCATCCATTCTTTAATAATGGCATCATGAAATTTCCCTTTAAATCCGGCCTGAACCAGCTGCGGGACTTTATCTTCCCGGATTTTCCTTTCCTTTGCAGTAATTGTGCTTGTCATTAAAGACACAATAAGAAATAAACCGCATATAATAATTGTTTTCATGGCATTGAATTATTTTATTGTACATCATAAATAAATTTATTACTCATGTATAAAACAATAGAATAAGAAATTATATTAGAATTATAGATTAAAATTTGATTAAAAAATTACTTATAAAATATGTGTAAATAGGTAATTGGCAATTTACAGAATTATACAGTCTTTCATAATTGCATAATTTATGATTATCATAACTTATTAAATTTTGGCTTATCTTTATAATATCTTTTAACTCATTAAATACATAAAACTATGTGTAGAATATTACGTTGGATTGGTTATGCATCTACTCTTGTTGGTGCTGTATTAATTGTCATGGCAATTATTGGTGGTTGTAAATTTCATCATCATTTTGTTCATGAACATGGGATGGCCTACTCTAATATGCAACATCCTGGTTGCGGGATGGCTGTTGCTAAAACTGATTCCGGAAGCATGAAACATTCCATGATGGTTAAACAAGATTCCGCTAAATGTTGTAAAAATCAGGCAATGTGTTGCGCTGCTGCTCCTGCGATTTGTCAAAGTTGCCAAATGCATCATGCTCGTATTAGCTTTAACATTGGATTGGCAATCTGTTTTTTGTTGTTAGCAATTGTGTTAATTATGATTAGCAATAGTTGCAGATGCAAAAAATGTTGTGAATCCAAAGAAGGCAAAAGTGAATTTAAGAAGGAAAAGAAGGAATAATTTATTTTTATCAGGTTCGTATCAGGGATAAATAATCACTCCCACTTAAAATTTCTTAAATTTTAATTAATTTATTATTAACTTTTTAATTTTATATTCCCTAAAACAAAGGGCTGATGCATTAGCAAACAGCCCTTATTTTAAAATTATTTATTTGAATCATCAGTTGCACTATTATCAGCACCTTTTTTAGAAGATCCTTTTTTTGATCCTTTGCTGGAAGAATCATTATTCTTTGATCCTTTGCCTGATTTTGATTTTGTTTTGGTTTTAGTCTTTGGTTTTGATTTCTTAGTTGTTTTCTTTTTAGCTGGCTTTTTAGCAGAGCCCTTCTTTTTATCATTTTTTTTATTAGACTTCGAATCTTTCTTAGAACCTTTATCGGACTTACTGTTGTCGGTATTGGAATCATCAGAGGATTCGGTTTTACTGGAAGACTTGGCAGGTTTTTCCTGTCCGGAAATATCAAAAACAAACATACCTCCAAAAATCAGTGCAGCACTTAATAATAAAACAAGTTTCTTCATATCAGATATTTTTTTAAATTTCCAGATGAATTTACAAAATATCGATGTTATTAAAAAATAAATCAGGGAGTTTTATTCGCACTTTCCTCAAAATCCTTATCCAGTTCTTTTAGGATTTTCTTCTTCTTGGTATGGTGCAACATTTTAGCCTCAGTATGAAAGATAATTTCCGTGGCAATATTTTTTATATGATCGCCCACCCGTTCAAGTTTTTTAAGAATATTGCTTAATGTTAATATTTCCCGTGCGTCTTTTGGATTATCATGTATCCAATTAATTAATATTTCTTCTGCTTTTTCTGTCATTTTATCCAAATCGCCATCGCGTTGATATACTGTTCTCACAGAATTTGCATTATCGGTCTCAAAAGCATGTAATGCATCGTTTAACATATTTAATGTAATGGCAAACATATCAACCAATTTTATTTCTTTCAGTAATTTTTTATCAAAATTATATTCTTTATTAATTGAATATAAAGCGATTGTATAAGCATAATCCCCAATACGTTCAAGATTGTAATCAATTTTTAACACTGCCAGGATAAGACGAAGGTCAATTGCCAATGGATTATATAATGCTAAAATATTTTCGCAATCCATATTTAACTTAAGTTCAAAAGCATCAACCCGCTTTTCATTAATTTTAACTTCATGGGCTAATTCCTTATTATGATCAAAAATAGCCTTCTGGGTTTTTTCCAATTGACTTATAACAAGCAACCACATGGAGATTACAGACGACTTTAAGGTTTTTAATTCGGTATCAAGATGTGTCATATTCTTTAATTTTTAATATTATTAACGATAATCAGGTCAACCAAACCTGCCTGTAATATAATTTTGAGTTTTATTATCCTTTGGATTAGTAAATATTTGCTTGGTTGTATCATGTTCCACCAGTTCTCCGATATAGAAAAAAGAAGTATAATCGCTCACACGACCGGCCTGCTGCATGTTATGTGTAACAATAATAATAGTATAATCCTTTTTTAATTCATAAATTAATTCTTCAATTTTGGATGTCGATATTGGATCAAGAGCTGAAGCCGGTTCATCCATTAATACTACTTCAGGTTCTATAGCCAGCGTTCGTGCAATACAAAGACGTTGTTGCTGACCACCTGATAACTCAAAAGCTGATTTCTTCAAATGGTCTTTTACTTCTCCCCATAATGCAGCCTGAACTAAGGAAGTCCTCACTTTTTCCTCGATATAATGCCTGTCATTTATTCCATTTACACGTAAACCATATGCAACATTTTCAAAAATTGATTTAGGAAAAGGATTTGGTTTTTGAAAAACCATACCTATTTTCTTTCTCAATTCGTCTACGTCCAAATTGCGATCGTATACTTCATGGCCATTTAGCATTACTTTTCCTGTAATTGTAACATTGTCAATAAGATCGTTCATTCGGTTAAACAACCTTAAAAATGTTGATTTTCCACAACCTGAAGGCCCTATTAATGCTGTAACTGTATTTTTAAAGGCTTTAAAGTTAATACCTTTTAATGCATGAAAATCACCATAAAACAAGTTTAAATTGACAGTTTCAATTATAACATCTGGTTCCTTTTCGGATAAATTTTCATTTTTATTTTTTTTATCTTCTTTCATTATAAATTTTAATTCATTTTAACTTTTTTCCCAAAATATCGCCGTAATGCATTTGCCAATAAATTAAAGATAAGGACAATGGCAATCAGGATAAACGCTGTGCCATAAGCCATCGGACGAGTAGCTTCAATATTTGTGCCGCTGGTTGTGAGGACATAAAGATGATATGGTAATGCCATTACCTGGTCGAAAATACTATGTGGCAAATGAGCAATTGAATATGCAGCACATGTATACAATATTGGTGCTGTTTCGCCTGATACTCTGCCCATTGAAAGAATCAATCCTGTTACAATATTGGGATACGAAATTGGCAATACTACTCTTCTTATTGTCTGTAATTTAGTCGCACCTAATGCATAACTCCCTATTCTTAATGAATTGTCGATCGATTTTAAAGCTTCTTCAGTAGTGCGTATAATAACAGGCAAAGCCATTATGCCCAAAGTTAATGAACCAGCTAAAATCGAGGCGCCAAAATGTAATTTATTAACAAACAAAGCCATTCCGAATAATCCAAATACAATTGACGGTATCCCTGCCAGATTATTGGTCATGGTGCGTAAAAATTTTTTAAACCATGTTTCCCTGAGGTATTCATTGATATAAATCCCTGACAAAACTCCTATTGGGAATGCAAAAACCATACTCCCGGTTACCAGGCATAAGGTACCAACAATTGCAGGCAGAATACCGCCTTTTTCCATACCCTGCTGTGGCATCTCCGTCAAAAATTTCCAATTAACAACTGATATGCCACGAATAATAATAAACGAAAGAATTAATATTAATATGCCAACTATCAGGTAACTTATAATCCTGAAAATTGAAAATGCAATAAATTCGCTTATTCTCTTACTTGATTTCATTTTAAATTAATTAATATATTACTAACGATCAGCAGTTATCAATTTTTTTATTGGTTTCTGTTTCTTGACCTTAAAAACTCAACAAACAGATTTATAGCCAGTGTAATAATAAATAATACTATGCCTAAGGCAAATAATGCCTGATAATGTATTCCTCCCTGGGAGGTTTCTCCAAGCTCAGCTGCTATTGTAGCAGGAATTGTCCGAACCGGCTGTAAAAAAGTGTGAGGAATTACCGAAGCATTTCCGGTAACCATTAAAACTGCCATAGTTTCACCAACAGCCCTACCGATTCCTAAAATAACAGCAGCAGCTATCCCCGATTTGGCATATGGAATTACAACCCTGTACATGGTTTGCCAGCGTGATGCACCTAGTGCTAAACTGGCCTCTTTTAGTGCATTTGGCGTAGTCAGGATTGCATCTTCAGCAATAGTTATAATTGTTGGTAAAGCCATTATACCAAGGATAATGCTTCCGACCAGGGCAGTTTCACCAACATTTAATTTGAATATGTTCTGAACAAGTGGCACAATAACAACTAATCCAAAAAATCCATAAACTACTGACGGTATGCCCGACAATAATTCAATAACCGGCTTTAAAATATTTCGGATCCGTTTATCGGCTACTTCTGCCAAATAAACAGCTGTAGCCAGGCCTAATGGGACGGCTATTAAAATTGCCCCAAAACTAACCCATAATGTGCCAAGAATTAATGGCAATATCCCCAAAATTTTTGCCGGTTCATTTGTAGGATACCATTTTGAACCAGTTAAAAAATCAAAAATACCTATCCTGTTAACAGAAATAATGGAAGCTTTAAAATCCTTTGTCTTATATTTATCAGGGAAATATGCTATAACCCCCTTATGATTATTAATAAATTCATTTACCTTCTTTGGCAATAAAGAAAAGTTTTCCCCCATGGAATCCTGAGGAATATAATTAGTTACATTATTTAATTTAAATAAAATAATTGAATCGTTATTGCCTCCTAATTTTTTCCAATTGGTTACATCCTGGTTAAAAATCATATCTATTTGTTCAGCTGATAATTTTTTAACAGGATTTTTGCTATTAACTGCTATAAAATAACCCTGTTCAATTGGTTTACTTGAAAAAAGCCCAATTCCTTCCTTAAATAAGAAAATAATGATAAATATTACTGCTAAACTTGTAATTGTACTGCTCGAAAATAGTACACCATGTACAATTTTTTCTAAAGGTTTCCTGATTGTTTTTTTCACGTTATTTCTATAAATGAAAAATCAATAATAACTGAATCATCATTGATAAATCTCCATTATACAAATAAAGCGTATTTATATTTTGTCAATATTGCCTTAATGTTACCAAATTGTTAATTTCAATGTATATCAACCTTTACACCCAGAAATCTCGGTTTAATATCTGTGAAAATATCAATAAATACTTTTACTCTGGCAAAATATTCCCTGATAAGTGTTTTGAATGATGCGGAGAATTCAACATCCTTTGCGTTATACCCTACTACATCCAACCCTAAATATCTGGCTATGAATACTGCACGCTGATTATGAAATTTCTGCGTAATAATTATAAATGAAGTCTGCCCAAAAATATAATGACAACGTACAACAGAATCGTAGGTTCGAAAGCCGGCAAAATCCATAAAAATTCTATTCTCCGGAATTCCTGATTTAATTAATTCCTTTCGCATCATTTCAGGTTCATTATATTCAATAAAATGATTATCGCCACTAACCAAAACATATTCAATTTTGCCTGAATTATAAAGATCAACAGTAGCATCAATACGATTGCGAAAAAACTGATTTAAACGTCCGGCCCTTAAATACTTACTTGTTCCAAGTACCAATCCGACTTTGGCAGGTTTTAACTTCCTGAAATCATCGAATAGGTATTTATTTGTTTTTGAATCAATTACCCAACTGCTCACAAATAATATTGTTGCAATAAGGATAATAATTAACCCAATTAACCTGATTAACACCTTTATTGTCCGGTTTTTGCCTTTTAACTTCATCACTTCATCACCTAATCACTCCATCACTTAATCCATTCCTCTTACAAATTTACATATATCCAATGGAAAAATATTAATATTCAAAACTTTTGCATAATTTTATAAAAACTATAACCTTTTATTTTTCAACTTAAAACCTAAAATTATGAACTTAATTGAACGTGTCAAAAAGATCATGATGTCACCTAAAGAAGAATGGCTTGTGATTGAGCAGGAAAATACTCCTGTAGCGCAAATTTTAACTACGTATCTGGTTCCTTTGGCATTAATTCCTGCAATTGCTACATTTATCGGTTTTGGAGTGGTGGGATATTCCGTACCATTTGTTGGACATATTGCAGGTTCTCATCTCTTTTGGACTGATTCAGGCTATTATGGCATTTATATCTCCTTTTTTGGGAGTGTTAATTTCCGCATTTATTATAAG
Organism: uncultured Bacteroidota bacterium; assembly: GCA_963846585.1. Lineage (GTDB taxonomy): Bacteria > Bacteroidota > Bacteroidia > Bacteroidales > JAAUTT01 > JAAUTT01. Next base: position 46,563 of record CAWJWO010000013.1, on the reverse strand, counting down.
CTTATTAGCACCTACCTTTAGTTCTTTGAAAGAATTTAGCAAATCGCTTGAATTAGTTACTTACTCTTTCACTCCAATGCTGATAGCAGGTATTTTCTACATATTGCCATTTTTGGGAATAATTGTATTGCTTGCAGGGATTTATGGCTTATATATTCTTTATCTTGGTTTTGCACCTGTACTTAAAACTCCTGAAGATAAGTTAACAGGGTATTTTGTTGTAAGCCTTGTTACTATATTTGTTGTACTTATTATAATCGGGCTTATTATTGGAGGTATTATTGCAGCTTTTTCTTTAACCGGAGCAGCAATGATGATGCACTAAATAACATTAAAGGTTGTATAGGTTGTAAAGGTTATAAAATTTATTAATTACAACGTCTACAACCTTTACAACTATTACAACTTTTATTTCTACCTGGAACTAATCACTAAGCAATAGGCACTATGCTTATATACTATGCACTATGTACTATGTACTATGCACTATGCACTAGGTACTAAGCACTATTACATTTCAAACACATCCCCACTATTTAAGCAGATCATCAACACATTTTATGGTTCCTTTTTCTTTTGCAGTATTAATTTGATTTTGAACTAAATAATCATATGAAGGCATAGATGTTGAACGGATAATCCCAAGTGCAACCGGAAAATCAGGAAGTGTCATTTGTGTGAGCTTAAGATGTATACCCGGATCAGCTTCTTTCGGATTGTGTATAAGAATATCATTTTCTGTTATGCCATTCACACCGATAGTAACAACTTCTATGTTAGCACCATTTATTCTTATTCCTTTTTGTTTTTCTTTGCCGAACAACATTGGTTCCCCTGATTTTAAAATTAACTGATGATCGTCCCGCAAATCCTTAGAAGTTATATTTGCATGAGCTTTATCAGCAAAAATTATGCAATTTTGCAAAATCTCAATTATTGATGCCCCTTTATGGTTGGCGGCTTCAAGCATTACTTCCGACATTAATTTTTGATTACTGTCAGGAACACGGGCAAAAAATGTACCATTGGATCCTATTACAAGTTCACCCGGATTAAATGGATTTTCAATCGTACCAAGAGGTGATGTTTTTGTGACAGTACCTAAGGGTGTAGTCGGAGAAAATTGTCCCTTGGTAAGTCCATATATCTGATTATTAAAAAGCAGAAGGTTAACATCTACATTCCTTCGAATTAAATGTATAAAATGATTTCCGCCTATAGCCATTGAGTCTCCATCCCCGGTAGTAATCCAGACACTTAATGCAGGATTTGAAACCTTAACTCCTGTAGCAATTGCTGAAGCCCGACCATGAATACCATGAATTCCATAAGTATTTACATAATATGGGAATCTGGATGAACAGCCAATCCCGGAAACAATAACAAAATTTTCTTTGCGATAGCCTGTTTTTGGAAATACTGTTGCGACTGAGTTTAATATTGCATGAGCTCCACAACCCGGACACCATCGTACCATTTGATCGCTTATAAAATCTTCTTTTGAAAGTGCTGTTTCACTTAATGGTACTGAAGAAACATCAGTTATTGAATTCTTTCATTGTTCATCTATGATTTGGTTAAACTTTAAAACCAGCTCAGAAACCAAAAATGGCAATCCCTGAACTTTGTTATATTGCTTATAATTATAACCAGGCATTCTCATTCTTAAATAATTAACAAACTGGCCACTGTTAAGTTCGCAAACTATTATTTTTTTAAATCCTGAGAAAACATTGGAGGTATTTTTAGGTAGCGGCATAATATATTTGAAATGAGCGTGCCCAACCTTGCGGCCATCTTTTCTAAGATTTTTTACTGCATTGGATACTGCACCATATGTACCTCCCCAACTAACTACAAGAATTTCTCCGCTTTTATCACCTTCAATAGATTGTTGAGGAATAAAATCAGCAATTTTCTGAATCTTTGCTTCTCTTATGTCTACCATTACCTGATGATTGACAGGATCAGTAGATACTGCCCCGGATACATTTTCCTTTTCGAGCCCTCCAACCCTGTGTCTTAAACCTTCAGTTCCGGGTAAAGCCCACTTACGTACAAAATTTTCAGGATTTCGGAGAAAAGGCTTATATTCAGGGTCATTTGGCCTGGCAACCGGTGGATTTATTTCTTGAAGATCAGCCATTTTTGGAATTTTAAATAATTGAGAACCGTTTCCAATATAACCGTCGGTCAGAAGCAAAACCGGACTCATATGTTCCATCGCTAATTTTCCTGCTTCAAAAGCAGCGTAAAAACAATCTACGGCGGAGGATGCAGCCATTACAATTATCGGACATTCTCCGTTTCTCCCAAATAAGGCCTGGTAAAGATCAGCCTGCTCTGATTTTGTCGGAAGCCCGGTTGAAGGACCACCACGCTGAACATCCACGATTACGAGGGGTAATTCCATCATCACAGCTAAACCTATAGCTTCACTTTTAAGCGATAATCCAGGACCTGATGTTGTAGTCACAGCAAAAGAACCTGTAAAACTGGCTCCAATGGCTGAACAAATTCCTGCAATTTCATCCTCAGCCTGAAATACTTTTGCTCCAAGTGATTTATGTTTAGCTAATTCAATCATGATATCAGTAGCAGGAGTGATCGGGTATGAACCTAAAAACAACGGCCTTCCTGATTTTTCAGATGCTGCCAGTAGACCCCAGGCTGTAGCAATATTTCCTGTAATATTACGATATTTACCTTTTTCAATATTTGCAGGTGCAACGGAAAATACAGAAGGTATTGCCTCTATAGATTCTGCATAATTGTATCCGGCTTTCAATATCCATATATTTGCTTTTACTATAGTTTGGTTTTTAGCAAATTTACTACTTATAGAATCTATGGTAGTTTCAAGGGTTCTTGAAAATAAAAAAAGTAACAGCCCCAAAACAAACATGTTCCTTGTTTTTTCAGCTGATTTAATATCTCCGTTTAATTGTTTAATTGCCTCCAGGGTCAGGGATGTAATTGGCGTTTTAATAACATTATATGCCGATAAACTTTCATCCTCAAGTGGATTTTGCTTATAACCGGCCTTTGCAATAGCTTCCCTTTCAAAAGAATCAACATCAACAATTATGGTAGCTCCTTTTTTTACCCATTTCAGGTTTGCTTTTAAAGATGCAGGGTTCATGGCTACCAATATATCGCAATAATCACCTGAGGTAAATATTTTGTTTTTACCGATATTTACCTGAAAACCCGATACGCCTGCAACTGTATTATGAGGAGCCCTTATTTCTGCAGGATAATCAGGAAATGTTGCAAGATCGTTGCCTGCCTTTACTGATGCATCTGCAAACAATGAACCGGTAAGTTGCATCCCGTCACCGGAATCACCCACAAATTTAACTACCACTTCATCAAACTCTTGAATCTTGATGCCGTTATTCATAAGCAATATTTTCAATAATTTATTAAATAAATTGTTTGCTCTCACTAATAATTAGCCAACAAAAATAAACTTTTCGCAGGTTTTTTTATTATATAAAAATAAAATGTTTAATTATGTCAGGTAATTTTGTATTACTGTTAAAATAAATAACAGGTTATTCAGATCAAAAATATCATTAAATTAAAATAAAACATATGGCACTTATTATATCAGTAAGAGGATTTACTCCTGAAATCGGGAAAAATTGTTTTTTAGCAGAAAATGCTACCATAATCGGAGATGTTATAATTGGATATGAATGCAGTATTTGGTTTAATACAGTTATCCGTGGCGATGTTAACCATATCAGAATAGGTAATAATGTTAATATTCAGGATGGAGCAATATTACACACTCTATACCAAAAATCAGTTGTTGAAATTGGCGACAACGTATCAATTGCTCATAATGCAATTGTTCATGGTGCCAAAATCAATTCAAATGTGCTCATTGGCATGGGTGCAATAATAATGGATCATGCCGTAATAGGTGAAAATTCAATAATCGCAGCCGGTGCAATTATATTATCAAATACAATTGTTGAATCCGGTAGTATATATGGCGGGAATCCTGCAAAAAAAATCAAAGATATTGATCCTCAACAAACAGCTGAAATGATTAATAAAATTGCGGATAATTATCAAATGTATGCGGGGTGGTATAAAAATGGGACGTGAGACGTGGGATGTGGGATGTGGGACGTGGAAATAATTTGAAAATTTGAAAATGTGCAAATTTGAAAATAATGACAAATTACTGATTACTAATGACAAATATAAGAAGAATAGAAATGAGAATTGAATAATAAATGTCGAACAATGAATGATGAAGTAAAATAAACTTCGGCCTTCAATGTTCGATATTCGGCGTTCGTAATTCACACTAACCCCTAGTCCCAATCCCCAGCCATTGAAACTTGCAACTATAGAATGATTTTCTCTGATTTTACCGCCCTGCCAAGGAAAATACCGGCCTGTTTATCGAATAATTCAGGAGAATCAGTAGTATAAAACAAAATTTTTCCATTTTTACTACATTTTGATTCCATTTCAGGGTGCCTTAAAAGATAATTCTTTAAACTTTCAGCTACAATATTGCCTTGTGAAATAACAGAAATACCTGCCGGTAGAAATTCTCTGATTTTTTCAATAAGCAATGGATAATGAGTACACCCCAATATTATTGTATCTATCTTATTATTAAAATGTAATAAATTTGAAATATTTTTTTTAATAAAGTAATCAGCACCAGCACAATTATATTCATTGTTTTCAACTAAAGGCACCCACATAGGGCAAGCTTCCTGGTAAACATCAATATGGGGATATAATTTATTAATCTCAATTTTATATGAATTTGAGTCTACAGTACCACGTGTACCCAAAATCCCTATTTTATTCGTTTTAGAATAAATCCCTGCAATCTCTGCAACTGGCCTGATAACTCCCAATACCCTTCTGTCAGGATCAATTTTTGGAAGGTCGTTTTGTTGTATTGTTCTTAGTGCTTTTGCTGATGAAGTGTTGCATGCTAATATTACCAGGTTACAGCCCATGGAAAACAATTTACGGACAGACTCAAGCGTAAACTGGTAAACAACTTGGTATGACCTGGTACCATAAGGAGTTCGTGCATTGTCTCCAAGATATATATAATCAAACTCAGGCAACAAATCTGCAATATCTCTTAAAACTGTAAGACCCCCGTAACCAGAATCGAATATGCCAATTGGAGCGGTTTCCATAATAAAAAAATAGTGGCTAGTGGTTAGGGATTAGGGGTTAGGGGTTAGGGTAAATTATATGTCTTAATGCTTTCTATCTTATTTGGTAATTACCTAGTCCCTAGTCCCTAATCCCTGGTCCCTGGTCCCTAGTAATAACAATGCAGATATTGGCGTTTTCTTACTGACAAAATTACTTCTTTAAACCTAGTTTCTGTTTAACAAGTACCGAGATATCCTGACTTTCGGCTGAATAGAATAACACGTTGGTGTTTCCACCAATATCGAATATGTAAATGAACCCACCTTCTTTTCCAACTTCCGAAATTGCGCCCTTTAGCTTTTCAATAATTGGCTGCATAAGTTCGGATTCTTTTTGTGGAATCTGCTGGTTGGCTGTTTCCTGAAATTGTTGAATTCGTTGTTGCATTTGTTGCAGTTCTTCCTGTCTGGTTTTCTTTACAAGGTCGTTTAAGGTTTTTTCGTCCTCCTGATATTTTTGGTATTTAGTTTGAAATTCTGCATTTAATCCATCATAAGTGTCGCTAAGTTCTTTCCTGAACTTTTGCAATTTATTAACTGCACTATCTCTTTCAGGCATCGACTGAATTATTTCCTGTGAATTAATATGTCCGAATTTCAAAGCTTTTTGAGCGTAGTTAACTGTTGGAACTAACAACATTAAAGCTACCAGGATTAATTTAATTATTTTTCTCATTTGTTTAGTTTTTTTTTGTTTTTGCAAACCTACATGATTTTTTTTAAAAATTAATGCTTGTATCCCAATTTTTGTAAAATCTCATCACTCTTGTCACTTTTGGGATTTGAATAAATAATGCCATTATTGGATGAAGTATCAAAAATAACTGTAAAACCCTGTTCATTAGCTAAATCTTTAACTGCATTATAAACTTCATCCTGAATAGGTTTTACTAATTCCTGACGTTTCTTAAACAACATTCCGTCACGGCCAAAGTATTTTTTTTGTAAATCTTTTACATCTTGTTCTTGTTTAACAATTTCGTCCTCCCGCTTGGTTTTCATATCATCAGTAAGAAGTACTTTTTCTGTTTGAAAATTTTTGTACATTTTATCAATATCAGCATATTTGCCATCAATTTCCTTTTGCCATTCATTAGATAATTTATCTATTTGGTCCTGAGCAGATTTATAAGCAGGAATATTATTTAAAATATATTCAGAATCAATATAAGCAAACTTTTGGGCAAAACTAACACCTGATGTTATAGCTGCAACAAAAATGAATAATATAATTTTTTTCATGGCTCTTGTATTTAAAAAATAATTCGTTAATACAAATATAGTTTATAAAGTTTATAAGGTTTATAAAGTTTATGTGTTTATGTGTTTATGTGTTTATGTGTTTATGTGTTAATACATTTACAAAGTTTATAAGTTCATTTATTTATATGTTGCAGGTTCCATGTCTTCACGTCCCACGTCCTCATCACTTCATCACCTCATCACTTCATTAAAACGTCTGCCCCATCGTAAAATGGAATTGACCATGATTGGCAGTAGGATTATTAGGAATAGGATCAAAACCATACCCCCAGTCAATCCCAATGGCTCCAACCATTGGTAGAAAAGCTCTTATTCCAATACCTGCCGATCTTTTCAAAATAAAAGGGTTGAAATCTTCATACCTGAGCCATGAATTGCCGGCTTCAAGAAAAGATTCCACATAAATAGTGGCAGAAGGTTGCAATGATATCGGATACCTCAATTCAAACGTCAATTTTTCGTACAGGTTAGCCATACTGGATGTCCTGTATGACAATATATTATTATAGTAATATGCTACCCTGGTTTGTGGTGTTACAGTTTGATCAGCATACCCTCTTAAAGCAATAATTTCTCTTCCTCCCAATGTATTCCAGGTCATACCGCTACCACCAAGTACATACCCTTCAAATGGCGAATATCCCAGATTCCTGCTGAAATATCCCAAATATCCAAATTGAGAATTAAAGTACAAAACCAAATTTTTAGCCAATTCGTTGACCCATATTCCGCGATATGACCATTTGTGATATTCAATAAACTGATATTTATTAGTTTGTTCCTCGTTAAATATTTGCGATGGAGTAAGGTTTACAGACTGGGTAGGTGATAACAGCCAAAAATTTTGTGATTTAAAAACTGAAAACGGAGGGGTTATTTGTAACCCTATACTTACCATTGAGCCACTTCTGGGATATATTGGCTGATCCAAAGTTTGTCTTGAAAAAGTTGTTCCAAAAGAAATGGTATTAGAGTTACCATTTGAAAATGTAAACCAACTTTGATTATAATTATCCAATAGATAATGCTGATAAGATAAATTATTAACTAACTGGAAGTTATCGTCTGGCCATTTTAAGCGGCGTCCTAATCCGACACTTAAAGAAGTCATCTTAAATTTTCCTGAATTATTAGAACTCAATAAAGTGGAGACTCCGTGAGTTTGGTCGTATACCTGATTAGATACTCCAAACGAAAATGAATTAGGTTTCTTCCCGCCAAACCATGGATCAACGAATGAAAAGCTCATTGTACGCATCCATGACCCGTTTGTTTGCAACCGAATGGCTACACTCTGCCCATCACCTGCAGGAATAGGCCTCCATTCTTTTCCTTTAAACAGGCCAGCTGTTGAAAAATTATTAAATTTTAAACCTACAGAACCTATAAGGGATTGATACCCCCATCCACCTGAAATTTCAAGTTGGTCGTTAGCCTTTTCAACCAATTTATATTCAATATCGACTGTTCCATCCGAAGGGTTTGGAAGTGGTTCAGGTTGAATTTTTTCAGGATCAAAATTTCCAAGAGCAGCTAACCTTCTAACACTGGTAACTATATTAGTTCTTGAAAACAAATCTCCAGGTCTGGTAAGTAGTTCGCGACGAATTACATTTTCATTTGTTTTAGTATTTCCTGTTATATTAATTTTATTTATAGTAGCCTGACGACCTTCTGTAATATATATGTCTAAATCTATAGAATCATTTTCGATACGGGCTTCAACAGGATTAAGATTTGAAAAGAGGTATCCATTATCATAATATAAATTATGTACAGCATCATCGTCTGAATTTAACCTTTTATCAAAAGTAACCTGATCATAAATATCTCCCTTTTTCAGAATTAATACCTTATCAAGAATTTCAGACGGATATATGGTATTGCCAATCCAGGTAATTTTTCTGAAATGAAATTGATCACCTTCGTGAATCTTAATTTTAAGATTTATACGGTTTTCAGATATAAAAGAGATAGAATCGCTAATTATTGAAAAATCTCTATATCCATTTTTAGAATAAAAATCTTTTAGTTTAACTTTATCTTCCTTAAAATCCTTTTCAATAAATTTTGAAGGTTTAATAATATTCCAACTTATTTGTTTTGTTTTTTTCAGGGCTCTGCGAAGCCTTGACTGGGTAAATTTTGAATTTCCTTCAAATACAATTTTTTTAATTCGGACCTTTTTCTTTTTATCGATAGTAAGTGTCAGATAAACCTTGTTTTTAGATAAAGAATCCGGAACCTGGCTTACAAGGACACTTGTATTATAAAAACCTTTTTCCCTGAAATGTTTCTTGGTTAAATTTACAAGCGTATTTATTACATTATCAGTAACCTGGTTTCCAGGTTTAATTTTATACATATCATTTAAATCATCTGCCTCTGATTTTTTTACCCCTTTTATAATAAGCCTGGTTAAACGCGGACGTTCTTTAAATTGAATATCCAGCCAAACTTTATCCCCTTCAATTTTAGAGGCAATAATTTTAACATCTGAAAATAAACCCTGATCCCAAAATTTATCAACAACTTTTGAAATTTCTTCTCCCGGTAAAGTGATTTTTCTACCTACAACCAATCCGGACATGGAAAGCAAAATCTTTGTATCAAGGAATTGAACCCCGGAAACTTTTACACCTTGTATTATATATTCTTTCGCCTCGGAATAATCGATTATTGACAGTTTGGTAGAATCAGTATTTTGAGCATGAACAAAATGGACGATAAAAAATAATGTTAAAATGAGTTTTATTCTATTTGACATTTGATATTTCTAATTAATAATTACTTACTACTTGTTCACTGGTTTTTCCAAACCGACGCTCTCTTTTTTGAAAATCTAAAATTGCCGAATATAAATCCTTACGACGAAAATCAGGCCAAAGAGTTTCTGTAAAATGAAATTCTGAATAAGCTACCTGCCAAAGTAAAAAGTTACTTATTCTGTATTCCCCGCTGGTACGGATTAATAATTCGGGGTCAGGTAAATCTGCTGTTGCCAGGCAACTTGTGAACAGATCGCAAGTGATATCAGAAGATGAAATCTCGTTATTCTCAATCTTGACTGCAATTTTTTTTATTGCTTCCAGTATTTCCCACCTTGAACTATAACTTAAAGCAAGAGTCAAGGTTAACCCATTGCTTGATGATGTGAGTTCTAATGCCTTTAATAATTGCTTTCCAACATCAGAAGGAAGATTGGATAAATCACCAATAGCATTAAGCCTTACATTATTCTTTAATAAAGTTGCCGTTTCACCATGTATAGTATTAACTAACAATGACATTAAAGCATCAACTTCTAATTTAGGCCTGTTCCAGTTTTCAGTTGAAAAAGCATATAAAGTAAGGTATTTAATACCAATTTCCGCACAAGCTTCCACAGTATCGCGAACAGCAGCAACTCCATTTTTATGGCCAAATATTCTTGGATTTCCTCTTTTCTTTGCCCACCGTCCATTGCCATCCATTATTATGGCAATATGCTGGGGAAGTCTATCGGGCAAAATTTGGTCACGATCCGGCATAATATTCAACTATTATTTGTATACAGGACAAATACTGTTATCAAAAAGGCGGAAAGATATAAAAAATCCTGCAAATGAGTACCAATCATTATTATTTAATATTGATTTATATTGGTTCCCGCCAGGATTACCAATTCCATCAATTTGATCCTGAAAAGTTTTTCTGAAACTCCATTCTAACCCAATTGTCGTCCTTTTATTGAGCAGATATTTAATTCCCATACCAAATGGAACGTCAATCTGGTTAGGAATATTGTAAGTTGAATTTATTATTACTTCATAACCAATACCTGCAAATAAAAATGGAGTAAAGGAATGATGCCTTTGTTTGTATTGAAAAGGCAAAAAGTTAAATTCATAAAGAACGGCCATATCAACCAGGTTTGTCGAAAAGGAAATATCACGGAATTGCTGATACGCATTATCAAAATCCCTGTCAGAAGCACTTAATCCAGCGTAATTTACTTGAAACCTTATAGCTTCCCTGTTATTTAATACGTATCGGAATGTTATCCCATATGCTAAAGAAGGACTATAAAATTGCCTGGTGGGATTAATATTTCCAAGATAATATGATACGCCTCCAAAAGCACCCAGTTCCAATTTATTTTGAGCAGCAAGTTGTTGTGCCAGGAATACAATACAACTGCTTGCAAGAAAATAATTCAATAGTTTTTTCATTTTGAAAATTATCCTGTAAGAGTATAAATTTCGCCAAATCAATTATTAGGATCGAATACCTATCAATACAGGTTCATAGTATTTAAAAAATCAAAATACATTTTGGCCCGAAAATAAGCTTTTTCTTGCGAGTATAACGAAGAAATTATTATGAGATTGCATATATTGCCTAAAAATAATATTCAACTAACAACTAACGTGGTTTTCTCCTTAAAAATAATGGTATACCCCTGCGATCTGTCTCTATATTATAAATAACCTGAAAAATACCAAAATAGTAAAGATCTTTTGATTTGGAATAAATAGTATTTATACCTTCAAGATATGAAGAAAAGGTAAACCTTCTGCCAAATTCGAATCCCAGGGCCCAATCCTTATTTAAAACCATTTTAGCTCCAAGGCCAAGTGGAATTACCGGTGTAAACTTATTATAACCGCTTATAAATTCTTCCTGTACATTAGAATTGGTTTGTTTATATGATTGTTGATTAACAGTCAGTTTAGGATCAAAGTAAAGACCTCCTGCACCTAAAAATGCATAGAAACTAAAAGTTGAATAATTATTAATCATTCCACGCCTGTTATATAAATTACCAGGCCTGAATTTTCGTTCTTCCCTAAGAAAATAATATTCATATTGCAATGAAAATTCAACAAGGGAGCTTGAATAACTATAACCCCTTGAGGCAATTATTGAACCTGCATCACTGCCATCGCCATATCCGTATATTAAATTAAGTTTCAAGGCAGTTTGGGCAGTAATTTTGTACCTGGTAGCTAAATAAACAGCAGGACCGGTGTTACTCAGATTAATATCTTTTAAACCATATAAATTGTTTTTAGTAGCCGAACCACCTATTTGTCCAAAGATATCAGTAGTACCAATCCCAAACTGTACTTCACAACGGTCCAATTTCCAACGCTGGCCGAAAACACTCGAATAACCTGTCAGTAAACATAAGAAAAAAAACCGGACTCTAAAATTCACTCTAATACCCTTTAAAAATTTTCTATTGTATTTACAAATGTAAATATATTTAAAACATATTTATATAAATAGATACTCTGTATTAAATATTTCATAATTAAAAATACAATAAAGTTTGAATTTTTTAAACAAAATAGCCAAAATATTCCGGTTCTGTTTTAATAGTTTCTTTTATCAGCCCCCCACATAAGCTTATTATATAGAGTTGAATAAAATGTTATCTTAGGTAATTTAATCATCTTAATACTAAACATTGCTTTATTAATGTATATATCTGTGCGGATTTCAACTGAAGCTGAACGCGAATCCAATGTCACTAAAAAATCATTAGTCCTGCCTTCGACCGAAAGTTTTAGTATTGAATCATCAGGAATAATTAACGGACGAACATTTAAATTATGTGCGGCAATTGGAGTAATAATAAAATTCTGAGATTGAGGTGCTACAATCGGACCTCCTACACTAAGCGAATATGCCGTAGAGCCTGTTGGAGTCGCAATAATTAAACCATCAGCCCAATAAGAAGCTAAATATTCATTATTTATTATAACATGGATAGTAATAAGTGAAGGTCCATTTTTTTGTATTGTGAATTCGTTCAATGCAAATGTAAAATCATCAAAAATCAGATTAGAGGAATTCATGGAAAGCACTGAGCGCTCTTCAACCTTATAGTCGTCATTTAACAAATTATCAATAGCATGGTCAATTTCATTACATGAAATATTTGCTAAAAACCCCAATCTGCCGGAATTAAAACCAACTATTGGTATATTGGTATCTCTTATTAATGTTATTGCTTCAAGAAAGGTACCATCTCCTCCAATGCTAATCAAAAAATCAATATCTCCCGGCAAATTTAAATAGTTATCGAAATTTCCTGAAAATTTATATGTATAATTTTTTTTTTCAATCAAAAAATCCTGGAAGGGTTTAAAAATATATACTTCTATTTTATTGCTAAATAACCTGTTAAACAAATTTTTGACAGAATCGTTAAATAAATCGTCAAAATTCTTCCCAAATATTCCAATCTTCACTGTTTATATATTAAGAAAATGCATAAATTGTTCGTATCTGCTGCTATATAATGACTCTAAATCATTGTGTTCAGAATATGAAGCTTTAATGAGGTAATCAAACCTGATAAAAGTTTGAATTATTCCACCAAGGTCAATCCTGTTAATTTTTAAAGTCAGGTCCATTACCTTGGAGTCAGGGAATGCCTGAATATACAGGCTTAATATTTTGGCATCGTTACTTTCAACTATCTGAGCAATTTGGGATAATGAATAGTCGTTTGTGTTTAATTGAAGTACAATTATACCGCCGGGATTTTTAATTCCGAATAAATCTCCCATATATTGAATAAATCTCTGAACGGTAATCAATCCTAAATAATTTTTATCAATATCCAAAACAGGTACTACGGTTAATTTTAACCTTGAAACTAACTCAATGGCATCATAGACGTGCTGATAATCCAGAACATATGGACTATACAAAGACAGGTTATGGTTACCAATGGCCTCATCAGGAGTATTCATATCATAAATATCTGTATCTGATATTAATCCCAAAAACTTTTCGTTATTTACAATAGGTAGATGCGAAATTCTGAAAATATCCATCCAATACAAGGCTTTTATACCTGTATCAGAAGTTTTTAATGAAGGTACCTCATCTGAAATCAATTCTTTTGTAAGCATAATTGTTCCCTATATGATGAATTCCTGTTAGCTTTGCACAATAAATTTAACATAAAAATTGTACAAATTAAAATAGATACTATAAAAATGACCCTTCTAAGCGTAAATATTAATAAAATTGCAACAATTCGAAATTCCCGAAATGGAAATATTCCAAATGTTTTAGAAGCTGCAATTAATTGTGAAAAATATGGAGCACAGGGTATTACAGTTCATCCACGTCCCGATGAAAGGCATATAAGATATAATGATGTTTATGAAATAAGACCTGCAATTACAACTGAATTTAATATTGAAGGTAACCCTAATCCAAAATTTATCGATCTTGTTTTGAAAGTAAAACCAGATCAGGTAACGCTTGTACCAGATTCACACGATGCAATAACATCTAACCGGGGATGGGACACAGTAAAGCATTTTAATTTTTTAACGGACGTAGTTAAGGAGTTTAAAGACCATGGTATATTAGTCTCAATTTTTGTAGATGCTAATTTAAAAATAGTAGAGTTTGCAGCAAAAACCGGAACTCAACTAATTGAATTATACACTGAACCATATGCTGTTAATTATCATTCGGACCGCGAAAATGCTGTTACTCCATTTGTAAAATCAGCTAACCTGGCTAAAGAATCAGGATTAAAAGTTAATGCAGGCCATGACCTGAATCTTGAAAATTTACAATTTATCGCTGAAAAAATACCTTTCCTGAATGAAGTATCAATTGGACATGCTCTTATTTCTGATGCTCTGTATTTTGGTCTGGAAAAAACTATTAAAATGTACCTGGCAAAACTTGTTAAATAGAACCAATAGCCAGGAACCAGGAACCAGGATCAGGTGATTCAAGATTCCAGATTTGTGATTTGAGATTCCAGATTTTAATAATTCTGCCAAAGTAATAATTCCTAAATTTAAAATATAGAATCCAGAGAATCACCAATACATTTTTCTGGCTTCTGTAACATATCTCATATCTTGGCTCCTGGTTCTTGGTTCTTGGCTCTACTAAATTAAAATGTAAGCAATTAGAACAATATTATGCGACTATATTTTCAGAAAATTGGATCCGGTGCTCCAATCCTAATCCTGCACGGACTTTTAGGCTCAGGTGATAATTGGATTTCAGTTGCACGTATTTTATCTGAAAATTATACCGTTTATCTTATCGATCTTAGAAATCACGGTCATTCACCGCATTCTGAAATACATACTTATAAATCAATGGTTGAAGACCTTGACGAATTAATACAATACGAAAACCTAAAAAAAATACATTTGCTAGGCCATTCAATGGGTGGAAAAGCAGCAATGCTTTTTGGAGCTATTTATCCTGAAAAAGTTTATACGCTTACACTTGTTGATATAGCACCGGACGGATACGGAATAATGGCTCATAACACACAGGTTCAGTCCCACCTGAACATTCTTATTGCAATGCAAAATGCAGACCTTTCGAAAGTTAATAACAGAACTGAAGCAGACAAACTTCTAGCCGGCTTTATCCCTGATCTGGCTATTCGTCAATTCATAATGAAAAACTTACACAGAAATCCAAATAATAGTTTTATCTGGAAAATTAATATACCTGTACTTATTAATTTTCTGCCTGAAATAATGGGACCTCTTCCCGTTAAATCTATTCAGGCTTTTCCGGTATTATTTTTAAAAGGGGAATATTCAGATTACCTCTCTGATAAACACCTTTCTTCTGTAGCAGATTATTTTCCACATGCTATAATAATTACAATCCCCGGAGCAGGCCATTGGATTCAGGCAGACAAACCTGATTTGCTTATTGATGCATTGCTTTTGAATATCAATAATATTTAACTAACAACTAACATCTATGTACTAAGTACTATATTTATCAGGACTATAACTCCAAAGATAAATACAACCACTGCAATTATTTTATTTAACCACCATATTTTTTTAAGCTTAATCCTGTTTCTAAATTTATTCACTATGCTGCTTAACAAGTACCACCATAGCATAGCACCTGCAAAAACACCTGAAATTACAAATAAACCGGATAAATAATTAATTTTCCCTGTAAAAACTTTTAAGCTTGCCAATAATGCAATAAACACAAAAAAAACAGTTGGATTTGAAAGAGTAATAAAAAAAATTGAAATAAACTCTTCCATTGGTTTTACCTTTTTGTTTTTATTATTTCTTATTTCTACAGCCGGGTTTGTATAAAATATTTTTATAGCAATTAAAATCAAAATTATAGCACCAAAAAACTGAATCCAGTTAAGTTGTTTTTGAATAAAATTAAATATAAAACCAATACCACAACTTGAGATTATAGCATAAAATGTATCTGCTGAGGCAGCACCTAACCCTGATATAAATCCCGCTTTTAACCCCCTGTTAATTGTTCGCTGAATACACATAACTCCTACCGGCCCCATTGGAACTGATACAATTAATCCGATTAAAATCCCTTTAATAAGTAATATAATTGACATTTTTTCAATTATCAGTGATCAGTTATCAATGATCAGTTATCAATGATCAATGATCAGTTATCAGTTATCATATTTTTCTTACAGTTTACTGTTAACTGTTAACTGTTAACTGTTTACTGTTTACAGATTTAATAAAATTTTATCCGTTTATCACTAATATTAGCCAACTTAAGCAATGTGGATCTGGTATCATAATTAGTACGTTGTGATAACATATTATTGATACTCAATTTTTCATTATTATAATCCTTAATTGGTGTAAATTCAGTATCAGTAACATAAATTACATATACCCCATTGTTCCCATCAATAGGATCAGAAATCTTATTTTTTGGACTAACAGTAGCATAGGCAATTACATCTGGCTCTATTCCAATGTTTGGCAATGAATATGAATTGAATGTAATATGATCTGTTGTTTCAACTACAGTACCTAGTTTTAAGCCCAAATCCTGGATTGTCGATATTCCTGATTTGATTTTATTAATTTGACCGGAAATTTTATCTGTTTTCTTTTCCTTACGAACCTGAATTTCTATATCATTCTTAACTAAATCGAAAGGTGCAGTTCCTTTTATTCTTATTTCAGAAATTGATGCTATAATAAATTGATTCTGTATTTGCTTAGGTTCTGACACTTCACCTTTTTTAGCTTCGAATGCCCAACTTAATATTTGTCTGGGTGATTCTATCCCGGGTATGTTTTTATCATTTTCAGTAAGGTTTGAGGCTATCTTTTTAGTTAGTTTTTGCTTTTCAATTGCCTGAATAAATTTAGCATATGTTTGGTTTTCATTGGCAAATTTCATTACAGTTGAATACATTTGATTGAAAGTTTGTTGACTATATTCAAGTTTCCGGTCTAAAAAAGCAATTTTTACTTTCTTTTCTTCTTTACTGCGATCAGTTACCTGAAGAATATGAAAGCCAAATTCGGATTCTACAAACTTTACAGCACCTATTTTTGCTTCAAATGAAGAATCATTAAAAGGTTTAACCGTCATCCCTTCCTTTATCCACCCTAAATCACCACCTTTTATTGCACTGCTTTTGTCGTCAGAGTACCTCCTGGCCAAATCAGCGAAATCAGTTTTAATATTTTTTTCCAATACTTTTTTGATACTATCGGCTAAAGCTTTAGCTTTTGTAATGTCCTCTTCAGTTTTCCCTTTCGGTGCAATTAATATATGATGTACCTTGACTGAATCAGGTAAACTAAGTTTTTTATATAACCTGGCTAATTTGAAGGATTTACCATCAAAATATGGTCCATACACTTCTCCAATCGGAGCATTGAATAATATTTTGCCTAGAGAATCAGGAATTTCATTTTGTTTGTATGGTTTATCGACGTAAGGAACGTCAGAATTTTCATTTACAAATTGTTCAACCTCAGTAGTTGATACAAAGTCGGGTTTTATTTTGTTAATCCATTCCCTGGCTGCAGCAGTGTCAATTGCAGAAGGTTTAATTTCAAATGTAACATATTCCAGATCCCTTGAAGCCGATTGTTTATAAAGATAATCATGGCTTTTGTAATATTTCTTCAAATCCTCGGGAGCAATTGACACTTCCTTATCAGGTAAACTTGAATATTTACTGACAATGTAGCTAAAATCGACATTATAATTATTTTCTTTATATAAGGATTTTGCAATAAATGTTGGGACATGTAAACCATTATTAATCAAATTTAAATATTTGGTTTGAATACGGTCATTTGTAATTATATATTCCAGATATAACCTAAGAGGCCTTTGCGGGTCTGATGGTTCATTTGTTTTTTTCAAAAACTGAATTACCCAATTCCTGTTAAATTCACCTGTTTGAGGATCAGTAAATGCTTGTCTGACAATTGGATGAATTTTAGACCCGGTCAAATATTCCATAAGTTCATCAGGACAAACTACCAAACCTAACTTTGAATATTCCAGATAGAAAACGTTCTCGGATACTATTTCCTGCCAGGATTCATCACGCAATCCATCAAGTGTTCTATCATCAATTGCAGAATTACCTGATCTGATTTTGTAGACTTCTGTAAGTTCGGTCACTTTCTGTTCGAATTGCTGGTATTCAATTTTTTTGCCGTTAATTTCACCAATTGTATTATCAGTATGTAAAAACATACTTTTTTTTGAACTTAAAAAATCGGTCAAGATAAAAGCCAAAAGCGATAAACCAATAATAGCTGAAACCAATATCCCAGCTTTACTTCTAATTTTCTCCAATGTTGCCATTAATACAGTGTTTTTCTTTAAAATTTAAAGGTACGAATATAAGAATTTAAAATTATTGTTCACCTGTAGTTGTCTTTTTTTGGTTGCCTTAAAACTGACAATCAAAAAATTTATACTATTGGCGTCTGGAATATGGCCCTTTATCAATATTATCTCACCGTGCATATTTAATTTATTATTTTTACAATGTAAAACTAATTTACCTCCTCTTATGACAACTATTTACGCCCTTCTGGATGACGACCAAATTCGGTATATAGGAAAAACTACGAAAACCAATTTAGATGAAAAATTAAAACAACACATGCTTGATGCATTTACATATCCCGAAAAGTTTCAATGGATAAACGATTTATGGAAAAAAGGAAGTTCACCAAAGATAAAATCTATTTTTACATACAACGATAATGAGTCGGAATTTTATGATAAAATGTTCATTGACCATTATAAGTTTTTTTCAGGACTAAGAATCAACAATATAAATAATTTAAATCCAAAAGACGCAGATAAAATAAAAGAATCGTTATTCATATTCAATTAATTCAAATGGTACGTCTACGATACTTTGGTAATCCATACCTGATTCAACCATTTCTTCATCATGTTTATTGCATAACCAGATTATTTTAATTTCTGAAATGCCTTGAAGATGTATCCCCTCTAATAACTTAAATATATACAAAATCAATTTACTTGTACTTGTATTGAAATACTCTAATTTTACAGTTAGAATAAGTTCCTTTGGACACTGTTCTTTAATATCTTTGATCCATTTTATAATAGGTTCATAAAATGGAAGAGGGTTTTCAGGGAACGATTTTCCTGAAATAGAAAGTTGTCCCGATAACCTAAAATCAACCAAAGGTGTTTGTTCTACAGGATTATCCAAAATATACAAGTCCGTCATCTGTGAAAACTGAATATTAAATTTATATTGGTTGTTGAATTTTTTCTACCAATTTAAACATTTTTTTTCAGCAACGCCAATTCTATCCGATTTTTTGACATTTTTAATATTTTAATTGTTAAATTTTCCATAGCAATCATTTCATTTGGTTTAGGTAAATTATGATAATGAAATAAAATATATCCCGCAAGTGTGTCATAATTTTCATTTTCAGGTATATGTAAATCATATTTTGAATTTAAATATTCAATACTCAGGCGACATGAAAATATATATTCGTCAGGCCGGATTATTTTTTCAACCTTATCCACAGTATCATGCTCATCCTCAATTTCTCCAAATATTTCTTCAATAATATCTTCAAGAGTTACGATACCTGATGTTCCTCCATATTCATCAACAACCACTACAATACTGCGATGATCCTTCATAAACTTTTTAAGTAATACACTTGCCGGCATAGTCTCCGGAACAAATGAAACCATATTTAATTTTTCTTCAATTTCAGAAGGGTGTTTAAATAACTCCTTAGAATTTATATATCCAACAATATTATCAATATTATCAATAAAGACAATCAATTTTGAATAACCTGAATTTACAAATTTCTTTGAAAGTTCCTTAATCTCAGTTTTAATATCAACTGCTTCAATTTCAGTGCGGGGAATCATACAATCACGCACTCTGACACTTGAAAAAATAAGCGCATTTTGAAATATTTTCAATTCCTGGCTACTATTATCTTCATAATTTTTTTTATGTTCCGAATCCCTTAACCAGTCATCACCTGACTCAATCTCAAATATCTCATTTAAATTGTTGCCGGACTTGCTGCCGAAAAATACATGGATTATTATTTGAATTATCCAGTCTAATGGAGAGAATATTATATAACAAAAGTATGCAGGTACAGAAAAATAAGTTAGTACCTGGTTTGAATTTATTCTAAAAAGAGTTCTGGCAATTATTTCAACCAAAAAAACCATTATAAAAGTTATCACTGCAATCTGCAAAACCATGCACATAATTACATTATCAATTAAAAAACAAAACATTTGTTTTGTTGTAATAATAAAAATGATTTCAAGGCCTATTAATGATAATAAATAACCCATGGTCATGGTTATACGGAATTTCATCAAATGCTGCAGAAAAAGATGTTGAATCTGAAGAGAGTTTCTGCCTTGATAGCTGCCAATCTCAATCTTCAATTTATTGCTTGATGCCAGGGCATGCAACATCCCCAAAAAGAAAGTTGAAATTAGAAAGGCAGGGATAATTAACCAAAATGTATACATTATAATTGATTATTGATTATAGTTGCAAGTCGTAAGTAGTAAGTGGCAAGTCGTAAGTAAAAAGTGATTAGGTGATGAAGTGATGAAGTAATTAGTAATACTCTACTTTCCTACTTTTCTACTTTTCTACTTTTCTACTTTTCCTTTTTACATAAGACTTGCCACTTACGACTTACGACTTACGACTTACTACTAATTTTCATTTCTAAACATCAATGAGCCTGAACTACCGAAAAGCTTATAATTTGTAAAATCCTGCTTAGCTTCAAAACCTCCTTCGCCTATATGTTGACTTCCATCAGAAGATGTAATTTTTGAATATTTTTTTGAATAATAAATTTTTTTTTTGACATCCCAGAATAATTGCTCAGTATTTAGCTTTTCACCCTTTGGGTTATATGCTATTACATTATTACGGGCTTCCCATATATCTGTTGTTTTATTATATATGGCATAATTAGCTATCATTTCACCTACCACATTACCTGAATCGCCATAAAAGTAAGCATGAATACCCTTTGGAAATTCAGTATAAGGATTAGCATTAGTTTCATAGTTATCAAATTCAGGAGCCAATACCCTCACTTTTAATTTGGCAGAATCACTATAAAGAGTTTCTAATTTTGATCCTGAATAATCAGGCAATATTTTAGGATTTGTAATATTTTTTACCAAATCAATATCATTTTCGCATGAGCCTACAAACAAAATAATTGTAATACTGATCAAAAATAAATTCCTGCTTATTAAATATTTTAAGATTCCAATCACCCTTTAATGTTATAATTTAAAATTCTGTTTAAACCTATCAGTACCAGGTTTTGAACCACAAAGATAGTATTTTTTAGTTTTTTAGTAAAAAATCCTGAGTCACCGCCTGTTACTAACACTCTTAATCCCGGGAAATCCTTCAAAAATTGGTCGATGGTTCCATCCATCTCCATAACAACCCCTTGCAAAACTCCTGAAATGATTGCATCTTTTGTGTTATTGCCTAAAGTTACATAATCTTTTATCTGATCAAGTAATGGCAACTTCCCGGTATAATTATGTAAAGCCTTATATCTCATCAGTATCCCCGGAGAAATGTTGCCTCCGAGATATTCTGAGCGATTATTAATAATATCATATGTTATTGCTGTACCTGCATCAATTACTAATAAATTTTCACCCGGATATAATATGGATGCCCCAACAACACCTGCCAGACGATCCTTCCCAAGTGACTCTTTTGTCATGTACTTATTTTCTATAGGTAATTGGGTATTATTATCAAGAATGATGAAAATTTTTGATTTTTGTTTAATAATGTTTTCTAATTTATCAGGAATATCTGTAACTGATGACATTATAACAGAATCAATATTATATCTTTCAAATATTCCGGCAATTAACAAATAATCACCTGAACCAATAGAATTAAAATATTGCATATGATCACCATCAAAAACACCAAATTTAACAAGTGTATTTCCTATATCGATACATAGGGTAAGCATAGTTGTTAGTTGTTAGTTGTTAGTTGTTAGTTGTTAGTTGTTAGTTGTTAGTTGTTAGTTGTTAGTTGTTAGTTGTTAGTTGTTAGTTGTTAGTTGTTAGTTGTTAGTTGTTAGTTGTTAGTTGTTAGTAACAAGTTGCAGTTTGCATGTATCATTTTCCCTGTCTTGGTTCCTGGCTCTTGGTTCTTGGCTCCATATTTGTAAAATATTATAGTAGCCCTTTGAGAATAATATCCGATACCGCATCATAATTATTATCATAATGATGACTTCCTGGTAATGTTTCAACTTTAACCCCCGTCATCGAAAAATGCTTTCTTAATTCATAATCTTCCTCATTCCCAAATACACATACAGGGTTTAATCCTGAATTTTTTTTTAATTCACTCAGCACATCATATTTTTCCTTATTACTAAAATTCAACATATCTGTGATATGAATTTCGAAGTCACCGGTTTCATCAGGAGAAAAACAAAACAATCCTTTCATGATTTCTTTTTCAGAATTTGAAAAATTACTTGCGATAAATGGTAAAACACTTGCTCCAAACGAGTACCCAATTAATACGAATGAAGTTTTATTCCACTGTTGCATATAATGGTTAATGACATTAATAATATTATCAGCTGTTTCTTTAGGTTGTTTTTCGTTCCAGAAATATTTTTGGGCGTCAAGACCTATCACCGGCATACCTTTTTCAGCAAGTTTTTCGCATACCGACTGATCAAAATTTGTCCAGCCTCCGTCACCTGAAATAAAAAAGGCCAGTGGTAATTTTTCATTTGCTGATGAAGGATGCAATATTAAAGGCAAATCACTTTTAAAAGGCTCATAATCCTGAGTTTGCAGAATTTTATTTTGTGCAGTAATTTTTTCCATATAACCTTGTTCATGTAAAATCTTTTGATAAGCCGTAATAAATTGTGGTAACCAATTTTTATTTACTGAAAAACCATGCCCTACCTTTGGTAATGTTACTAATTCTGCCATCGTCATATTCTCTGTATATTTTTTCGTATCAGAATAGGAGCATACCTGATCGAGCATACCCATTAAAATGATAAAAGGTGCTGTTAAGTGAGTATTTGATTCAAGATAAAACGATTTACCTTCTTTGAGTATATGGCAGGCAAGCCCTGATCCACTGCAAAGTGGCCGGTCAATTTCAATATCAGGACAAAATCCAAGAGAAATTGCACCTTTAAAAGTATTGGCAGGAGATTGTGTCAAAATACCATATACTAATGTTGCTCCGGAAGAATACCCAACAAGTACCGGCTTCAGGTATTCTTTAAGTTTATATTTTTTTTGAATAGTTAAACTTAATGTCTCAAAATCACTTGCAGGATAATAACATTTGACTTTTGATGATTTAATGTTCCTGAAATAACTTTGGATATTAATGCCAACAACTAAAGCACCCTGTGTGGATAAATTTGCTGCCATGTCAACAACTCCTTTATTCCAACCTCCATCGCCTGAAACAAACAATACAACAGCTTCAGGATCTTTTGCCGGACGATAAATTGAAATTTTCCCGAAAACTCCGTAATTCATCGAATCAATCACCGTTGCATCCGACGTACCTGCCAGCATTAATAATGCTAAGGCTAATATTATACCCTTCTTCATATATATCATTAGTATTTATATTAGGTGATTAGGTGATTAGGTGATTAGGTTTTATAATTATAGCACTTAATTACTTAATTACTTAATCACTTCATCACTTCATCACTCCATCAGCCTTTAATCAGGTTTTCAACTATAATTACCGAGTCTGCAATACACTTGTTACAAACCTTAACGGAAAGGTTATGAAACTTCATATACCTTTGTCCTTCTTCAGTTTTCAAATCACAGTTAAGCAGTTCCTTACAATCCAGAGATTTATGGATTGATTTAAATTGTTCTGCAAATTTTTGAACCATCGAATAGCTTTTTTCCTTTCGGTCTATATTATCAGTGTATTTTCTACAGGTATGGATTCCCAACACCATAAACGCACCGGTAACAGCCCCGCAGGTTTCCTGTAAACGGCCCATTCCTCCTCCAAATCCACAGGATATGCTCAATGCTAAATTTTTATCAAAATTCAATTCTTCGCAATAGGAAGTTAATACGGCTTGTGCACAATTTAACCCTGACTGGTGCACTTGCACGGCTTTTTCTTGTAGTTCATTCATAAGTCTTTCTTTAATATATTATTAGCTTTATTTTAAACCTTTATTACATTTGATAGTACGGCAGGAACCTGCAATAAATCATAATCATGCTGATATATCAGGTATTTATTGTACCATAAAGGTGAAAATTTATCTTTATATTCTCTTAATCCTTTGTAATGTGAAAAGGACTTTATTTTTTCGTATGCGAATTTCATTGAACGCTCGGGAAAAGTATGAGGATCGTCAAGTCCGCTCATGGGTGCAAAGCCCAAATTAACATATTTGATATTCTCCGATTTTATAAAATTGAATAATTCAATTAATATATAATCCATTACACCATTGGGAGCATCTTTTGTTTTGCGTATAAGATCGTAAGTAGCTTCATCTGTTGCATAGCCGGGAATAATATTAAGGAAAGCAATTATTTTTTCTTCTTCATTCTCAACAGTGATTAGTGTTTGCTGTTTTAATTCTTTCCATTGAAACATACCCTGTGAAAATATAATCTCTGATCGGCCGGTATCATTTAACCAATCATCGCTTACTGCTTTTATTTTTTGAAGAATACCGTCTTTTACAGGAGGACGATGTATTGTCGATTTATAACCCTGATCGGATATTTTTTTTATTGCATTACGCAGGGACTTTCTGCTTCCCCCTTCCAGATTAAAGGTCGAGAGATCGATAATAGCTTCCTGTCCCAAAAATAACTCTTTCTTTTTAAGCTGATGATAAATTTTAAGAGAACTTTCCGGAACTCTGTAATATATACTCTTCATCCCGTTTTGGTAACAAAATGTATCAAACTCAACTATACATATTTTCATTACTTCCATATTCAGCGAAACCGGGTTTTCAAGAACCACGGCATAATTACCTGAAATACGATACGATATAAATGCTTTGCAACTATCTGCGAAAAAAATCCTTTTGTCAAAGTAAGTCTTAAAATAATCCATTGATGAATCACCACACGATTTTAATAACCCGTTTGCCAGAATTAATTCTTCTTCAGTAACATTATATCGGGTTTTATAGGATTGAACCAAAGTGTATATTAAAAAGGACATAGATAAAAATCCGCTCACCTTAATAGAAATAAGAAAATTCTTTGCAAACGGACCTAAAGGGATTAAATCTTTACTGCCAATTAAAAAATAATTCTGAAAGGTATACCTTATTGATTGAAAGATATTAAAGTTAATGTTAAAATGCCTTGTATCAAGAAAATAAAACCCCACAATACCATATATCAAAACTGCACCGGTAAATATTAAAGACGTCTTCAACCCAACATTTCTTAGTCTGGGATTCGATTTAACAAAATATTCCATGCGTGTAGCTATTAAACCTGCCAGCACAATAAGAGCAATAATTGCTTCTTCATAATCAATAGCTTTGGTAATATGCCCTATAAATGAAAGAACAGTTAAAACCAATGCTAACCACCAGGCATTTCGTAAGCCCTTCAGCATGAAGGCAGATGTAACCAATAACAACAACCCTGCTGTCATCACAAGGTAGTTTGAAGCATGGATAATCTCAATGGGTAAAAAATCTTTTAACCTCGTAATTCGTTCAGATATAGCAGGAGTTAAAACAGAAACAATATCAATTATGCCAAGACCCATCAGAAACAATGATGGAAGCACTCTCATCAGCAATTTGTTAAGTTTAGATAAAAATGCCAATGCTCCTGTAAGTAAGGGAATCCAGAATTCAAAGAAGCGATATAAAAAAGTAATGGAAATAGCCTCCACGTTTCCAAAACCAAACTTTATTAGCAGAAACGACATTGAAAACTCAATGGCTCCAAGTCCCCGCAGGAATGGAGATACTATAAGGAATATAACTGAAATTAAATATCCCATTATCGCGGCAAATAAAGATGGCTCATAACCAAGAGCAACCATGGCAACATACAAATGTGCAATCCCCACAAATTCAATAAATATTGAAGTAAGAACCGTAAATAAAAATCTATTCCTGTCGATTTGGTTATTCTGTAAATCATTCATGAACACTTCGGTTGATGGGCTTAATTTTATAACCATTTTATAAAAAAAACCTTTGTTAAGGATTGACCGGTAAAGAAAAAACAACAGGAAAGTGAGTAATATAATTGTTGTTAAGGCAAACCATTCGCCTGATCCGATGGTTCCTTCAATAATAGCGTATATAAAAGCAGGGATTGCCACTATAATAACCGAAAGTATACCTACAAATCCATAAATTGAAGAAGCAAATTGAATTTGCGATTTTTTAATGCCTTTGCGTTCCAGTGTTCCTGTAAAAAAAGCCAAAGAACTTACCCCCCCTGCCGGCAAGAATACACTGATGAAGTTCCTTTTTAAAAATAATGTTATAGAATCGGCTATTGAAACTTTACTTTTAACTGAAGCAAAAGAAAAAACATACATCTGGCTCTGAAGTAAAACATAAAGAACTGTTAAACTTATGCCTGTTAAAACCCATTGCCACCGGGCTGCAATTAGGACATTTTTAACATCAACCAGTTCAGTACTTTCATGCTTTATAAACCATATACCAAGGCCAATAAAAAGAAGAGTAAAACTAAACTGTGCAATAATTTTACTGTTTTCACGTAAAAACGGATTTATTCGTTCCTTGTAATACCATGATAAATATGTTACTGAAATATCTTTTGCCATAATTATTACCGGCTTTTTGTTCTATTTATTTGAACGTGATCCATTAATGATTATTGAATATTGATTATTGAATATTGATTATTGAATATTTTTTATTGATCATAAATATACAATAATCACTTGAAAATTGACAATATTTCTTTGAAACTAGTGGTTATAAGAAAATGATTTAATATTTATTTGTAAAACGAATTATCTTTGTCTTGTAAACCAGTAATATTATGAGTACAGAAGATCAAATAAAAATCAAAACTGAATATTATAATGAGGCAATGCGTTACATGGACAATGCTAAAGAAGTTTTGAAAAAAGCTAATAAAATTGATGATTTTTTTCAGTATATTAAATATGTAAAAATGGCTAGTGGTACGGCTTATAATGCAGTACTTTTAGCATTGGACGGTTATTTAATTATAAAAGATGTACCAAAGAATAAAGGCAGAAAGGATATTGATTATTATAGAACAAACATAACAAAGATTGATAAGAAACTTTTAGATTATTTAAACGATATTTATGAAGTTTTACATCTTTCAGGATATTATGACGGAATTAAAAATGTTACAATAATCAATGATGGTTTCAATTTGGCTTATAAAGTTATCGAAAAAATAAAACCCTGAAATGGAATTATAGTTGTTGGTTGTTGGTTGTTAGTTGTTAGTTGTAAGTATATATTGTTTATAAAGTTTATAAAAAGTTTATAAGGTTTATAAAATCCTTATAAATATAAATTCTCAATAACAAAATCATATAAACTTTATAAACCTCATAAACCTTATAAACCTATTTTAATTAGTAATCAGTAATTTGTAATTAGAATCTGCACATCAGCAAATTATTCACTCATATCTCAAACTTTCCACCGGATTCCGCTTCGCCGCCCTCCAGCTCTGCCAGCAAACAGTAAGCAAGGCAATGGTTAAAGTCATTACAACGGCAAGTGCAAATATCCACCAGCTTAGCTGCGTTTTATACGCAAAATTTTGCAGCCATTTGTGCATAATTAAATAACAAACAGGAATTACAATTACAGTGGAATATAATACAAGCAATAAAAATTTGCTGGAAATATGATATGATATGGATAATATTGACGCACTGTTCAGGACTGTTAGATTTTCTAACCAATTACAGGCGACTCACTACAATACCTATTCCTGTTTTCAGCAATTTTAATGTAAATACATGGCTGAATAATATTAAAATATTATTCTATGAAAAGTACCTGGAAAATCATATTAAACTTGAAATAAATATAAACAAACATTTAACTTTAATTACTGGTGATGAAAAACTTCTTGCACAAGTGATTATAAATTTGATTTATAATGCAGTTGATGGTCTATCAGAAAAATATGATTACAAATTTATCAGGATAACAAGAGATAAGGTAAATCAAAACCAGGTACAGGTAGTTGTAGCTAATAATGGGAAAATTATACCTGCAGATATCCGTGAAAAAATATTCATCCCCTTTTTCACAACAAAGAAAGACGGTTCCGGAATTGGCTTAAGTTTATCAAAGCAAATAATTCAGTTGCACAATGGATATATTTATGTTGAATCGGATGTTTCAGAAACGAGGTTCGTTATTGTAATCTGAATACAATAGGCATTCTAAACCTCTGCCTTACAATCCTGCCATTCAGTTTACCAGGTTTCCATGCAGGAGATTTTTTAATTACCCTTACTGCTTCATTATCAATTAATGGGTATACTCCCCTGATAACTTCTACATCTTCAACAATGCCACTTTTATTTACTACAAACTGTATCGTTAATTTTCCTTCAAGATGCAAACTGCTCATTTCTTCAGTATATCTTAAGTTATTCATCACCCATTCACCGAATGTGTTTATATCTTTACCCTGAAAAGTCGCAGGTTCATTTACAAAAGTGTATGGAGGTTCGGTATTGTCATTATCAGGTAGCGGATTATAAGCAAAAGGCCTTATAGAATCATTTACATTTACAGTAGTAATTGTAGGCAGGTCGTTATTAAAACCGGATAAATCTTCATTAGGGTTTTCAGGATTTTCAACAACATTCGGAACCTGAAAAGAAACAAGTTTTGATAAATTACCTAATGCCGGAGGTGGAGGAGGAAGAATAACAGGCTTTTCAATAGCCGGGGGATCTATATCTATGGTTACATCAATTATCATAGCTTTTTTTGATGCAATATGGTTCATATAGAAGTTGGTAATTATAATTGCACCAATTATGATGCTTGCAGTAATTAAAAAACTCAATAATAAATATCTGTTATAATGTTTACGAAGTTCGTAGGCACCATAATTCTGATTGCGGTTTTCAAATATGATTTCGTCAAAGCTTGCAACCTTTGTCTGTGGATTAATAATGGTTTTCATAATAGAAGAGATTTGAAATTGTTGTTTAATAACCAAATTGTATAATCGGTGTGCCGTACCGACTGCTGCAAGAACTTAGCTTCAGGTATATTGCAATGCTGTCAAAAGCATCTAACCAGTCCGCCTTTTGGGTAGTTCTATGGTTATCTTACTCCGGAGTGATAATCATTATTAATATACATTAAACAAAACACGTGCCAAGGTGATTGAAAATTGATTTTATAATAGAGCCAGGAACCAAGAACCAGGAGCCAAGATTTTAGTTGTTAGTTGTTGGTTGTTATTTGTTGGTGATGAAGTGATTAATAAATTTATAAACCTTATAAACCTTATAAACTCATTTACAAATTAGAATATTTCCAAATTCTTGGCTCCTGGTTCTTGGTTCTTGGCTCTTTTTTCCAAATTATTTGATTAGTTTCGCAGCATTAAATTCTTTACAAATGCGATATCGGATAATACTTTGGTTCAGTATTCTAATTACTCATGGTATATATGCACAACAAACCAAAAGATTATCAAAAGAAGATTATATCAATAAATACAAGGATATAGCCATTGCTGAGATGAAACGAAGCGGCATACCAGCCAGTGTTACCATAGCTCAGGGTATGTTTGAATCAGATAACGGAAACGGTAAACTTGCTACTTTAGGGAATAATCATTTCGGCATTAAGTGCCATAACTGGGATGGAAAAAAGTTTTATATTGATGACGATATAAAAAATGAATGCTTCAGGAAATATAACTCTGCTGAAGAATCGTTTCACGATCATACTGATTTTTTGTTAAGCCACGATCGCTACAGTATTTTGTTCGGTTTTAAATCAACTGATTACAAGAACTGGGCAATAGGATTAAAAAAGGCAGGGTACGCCACTAATCCTGTTTATGGCAACATGCTGATAAAAATAATCGAAGAAAATAAACTATATGAATATGATCATGACTACGTTCCGTCTAAACGGCCCGGAACTTCAAAAAAACAACCTGAAGAACCAGGCATGGAATTCACATTCCATCTTACACGGCCAATTTTTAAAAGAAATGATATCGATTATGTTATTGTAAAAAAAGGTGACAATTTTGAAAAACTTGCCCGCGAGCTGGATAATCTCTCATGGGAACTTATCCGTTATAACGAACTCACTAAGGATTCTGTCCTGCATGAAGGACAGATTATATATCTGGAACCAAAACACAGGCGTGCAGAACGGGGAATGGAATACCATACTGTACAGGCAGGTGAAACTGTTTACTCGGTTTCACAACTATATGGAATGAAATCCAGATTATTACGCAAATGGAATAACCTGTCTCAAACGGATATTATTCATGAAGGCGATGTGTTGAATTTAAGAAGCAGGAAGAAAAAATAATTTGAAAATGTGCTAATTTGAAAATTTGAAAATAACAATTACAAATTACTGATTACTAATGACTAATTGGTTTATTCATTGATACGTTTACGATGCGTTTATAATAATCCATATTAACATATAAACCTTATAAACTTTATAAACCGTATAAACCTTATAAACCTATAAACCGTATAAACATCATAAACCATATAAACATATAGTGGAAAGAAGTCATTTTAAAATGATAATACCTAAATTGAAGGTACTCCTATTAATATGTTGTATTTTAGCTAGTTTTTATCAGGTAAAAGTGTTTGCACAGGATTATCCGTACAGAGTAGGGTTGAAAATTGGTTGTCCGCAGGTTGCCGGATTGAATCTCGAATATCTTACTCCATTATTTAATAAAAAGATATCCATTGATGTTGATGGCAGTTATTTGCCTTTGCCTTTAAATGGGATAACAGAAAACCTGAGCGGATTAAAGGCTTACTTAAATGAAATAAGAACAAATACATATTTTAATGGCAATATTTCAAATGTAATTGGAACCTTTACATATACCAATATAGCTATTAGCTTTAATTATTATATTTTTAAACCGGGTGAAGGATTGTATGCCGGATTAGGGTTAAATATAATGAACATGAATGTATCAGGTTCAGCATCTGATACAATAAAAAACTTTTTAGGGTTAGGTAAACTTGGTGTTGTAATAACAGGCAATGCAAGCAAGGAAATAACCTCATATTTTTTAAAAATAGGCGGAAAACATGGAAAACATTATTATTTCAGGTGGGAATTAGGCTACAGGATTGCTCCCAAAAGTAATTCTGATATCGTTAATTTTACCGGAACAATAGACGGTATAACTTTACCAATTACAAATTTAATAGTTAACCTGCCATCTTACATAAGTTCAGGGCCAAATGCTGATATTGGTTTTGGCATTTGCTTTTAATCTTATAGACCTTATAAACCCAATTTGTAATTAGTAATCAGTAATTTGTCATTAATTATACTCATTCAAAATATCCTTAACCCCATCCGGTGAAACACGACCATAAACTTTTTCTCCTATCATTACCACAGGAGATAACCCGCATGCTCCAACACAACGAAGGCAACTTAAAGAAAATTTTCCATCAATGGTAGTTTCACCAACCTGAACTTTTAAAATACGTTTAAATTCATCCAGCACCTTTTCTGCCCCTCTCACATAGCAGGCAGTTCCAGTACAAACAGATATAGGGTGTTGTCCTTTAGGAAGCATCGTAAAAAAGGAATAAAAGGTAATTACCCCATAAACCTTGGCTATCGGAACATTCAATTCTTCAGCAATTATTTCCTGCACTTCAGCAGGAAGGTATCCGAATGTCTGTTGAGCAGTATGAAGAACATTGATCAGCTCGCCACCTTCGTTGTTAAATGACCGGCAAATTTTTTTTAATTGCTCTACATCGGAATTCCTGAGTTCAACTTTTATACTTGACATTGTTATATTGTTAATTGATTATTGTTAATTAGAGCCAGGAACCAAGAACCAGGAACCAGGACCATTTCACTATTATTTTTTATTTTTCCAATTAGTATTTGTCACACTTTATCTGTAATTATTCCTTTTATACTTTTTATATAATATGTTTGCTTGCTATGCACTAAGCACTATGCACTAAGCACTATTTTTGATCATGCTTTATTACAATCGGCACCCTGCTACGGTCAAAGTAAACCGTATGTAACAAGTGATGTGACTTTTCCCCAAGAGGCTTTCCCAAAAATTCCTTATACAATTCAATAATAAAAGGATTTTCATGCGATTTTCGAATAGGCTTTCCGGCATCTTCACGATAAATTGCCATCTGTCGTTTTTTTAGTATTTCAAAATTACCGTGATGCAAGGGTTGACCTCCTCCTCCTATACATCCGCCGGGACATGCCATAATTTCAATGGCATGGAATTTCGATTTTCCATCCCGTATGTCTTCTAGTAATTTTCTCGCATTTCCAAGGCCATGAGCAATACCGATGTTTAATTGTAACCCGTTGAAATCGATAGTGGCATTGCGGATTCCTTCCATGCCTCTTAACTCATTGAAATCAATTTTAGGTAGTTTTTTCCCCGTATGAAGTTCATATGCGGTACGCACAGCCGCTTCAATAACGCCTCCGGTTGTACCAAAAATAACTCCTGCACCGGTTGATTCCCCAAGAGGTTTATCAAAATCCTCATCGGGAAGTGACAGGAAATCAATGTTCGATTGTTTAATCAGCATCGCCAGTTCACGGGTTGAAATCGAATAATCCACGTCCGGGTTACCATCAACTTTAAATTCATCCCTCGAACATTCATACTTTTTTGCCAGGCAAGGCATAATTGACACAACCACCATATCTTTCCTGTTAATTCCTATTTTATCAGCAAAATAGTTCTTGGCAATGGGTCCAAACATCTGCTGTGGTGACTTAGCTGTTGATGGGATATCTATCATATCAGGAAACTGATGTTCGAAAAACTTAACCCATGCAGGGCAGCAAGAAGTAAGTATGGGAAGTTGAACTGATTTATCTCCTGCCAGATGCCTGGATAGACGATTAAGCAATTCTGTGCCTTCTTCCATGATAGTAAGATCGGCAGCAAAATCGGTGTCAAAAACATAATTAAACCCAAGTCTTCTTAATACAGCAACCAGTTTACCTGTTACAAGAGTACCCGGTTCCATACCAAATTCTTCTCCCAGGGCAGCCCTTACAGCCGGAGCAGTCTGTACTACAACTGTTTTTCCGGGATCGGCCAATGCCCTTACAACAGCATTTGTATGATCGACTTCAGTAAGGGCTCCGGTAGGGCAAACTGCAACACATTGTCCGCAATAAGTACAAACCGAATGATCCAGGTTCATTTCAAATGCAGGAGAAACAACCGACATAAAACCCCTGTTAATAGCGGAAAGCACCCCAACAGTCTGTACTTCATTGCACATCATTTCACAGCGCCGGCAAAGGATACACTTGTCCATTTCCCTAATTATAGAAGGTGAAGTATCTTTTCTGTAATGTGATTGTTCCCCTGTGTAATGCAGTTGACGGATTCCCATTTTCTGGGCTAATGATTGCAATTCACAATTGCCTGACTTGGCACAAACAAGGCAATCAGTGGGGTGGTCTGAAAGTATAAGTTCCAAAACGGTTTTTCGTGCGTTCAATGCCCTAATAGTATGAGTTTTTACATCCATATTTTCAGAACATTCCGTCACACAGGCAGGGGCCAGGTTTCTTCGGCCAACTATTTCCACGACACACACCCTGCATCCTCCGGGTTTGTTTTCAATATTCATATCCCCCAGCTTAAAATGGCATAATGTGGGAATATCTATCCCATTGGCATGAGCTGCATCCAATACAGAAGTCCCTTCAGGCACCTCAATGTTTTTATTATCTATTGTCAGTTTTATATTACTCATATATTATATGGTGCTTTATTTAATTAATCTATAATAATATTATATAGTTGTATATGTTTATAAGGTTTATTAGGTTTATTAGGTTTATTAGGTTTATTCGTTTAATTATTTAATTATTTAATTATTTAATTGTTTATATGGAATTTTTTGGATTATTAAGTTCGCAGCCGAGGCTTGCGCAGTCAGAAAAAGCGGAGTTTACTTTTTGTAAATGAGCATTTTTCTGACAAGCATAACGAAGGCTCCGGACTTAAGAATCCAAACACTAATTGATAATAATAGCGTTGAATTTACAGCGCTCTATACAAGCCCCACACTTAATACAAATACCGGTATCAATAAAATGTGGTTGCTTACGCTCTCCTGAAATAGCATTTACGGGACAATTGCGGGCACAAGCCAGACAACCGACACAATTTTCCGGAATAACAACATATTTCATCAGCGATTTGCATCTGCCTGCCGGACATTTATGATCCCTGACATGAGCAAGGTATTCATCCATGAAATTATCAAGGGTAGATAATACAGGGTTAGGAGAAGTTTGTCCCAATCCGCACAAGGAAGTATCTTTTATAACAGAACCTAAATACCGTAACCTGTCAATATCTTCTTCAGTACCATTGCCTTGAATAATTTTATCAAGTATTTCGTTAAGGCGTTTGTTTCCTATACGGCATGGTGAACATTTCCCACATGACTCTTCTACAGTGAAATCAAGGTAAAATTTAGCCATGGCAACCATACAATCGTCTTCATCCATAACGATCATGCCACCTGATCCCATCATAGAGCCATTGGCGATAAGGCTGTCATAATCAATGGGTGTTTGTAAGTGCTTAACAGTTAGGCAACCTCCTGATGGGCCACCTGTCTGAACCGCTTTAAATTTTTTGCCATTTTTGATTCCTCCGCCAATCTCAAAAATAACATCGTGCAAGGTTGTACCCATGGGTACCTCTATAAGGCCTACATTGTTAATTTTACCGGCAAGGGCAAATACCTTTGTACCTTTGGATTTTTCAGTTCCGATTTTTGAAAACCACTCTGCACCTTTTAATAAAATTGGCGGAACATTCGCAAACGTTTCCACATTATTCACATTGGTAGGCTTTTTGAGATACCCTGATACCGAAGGAAAAGGTGGTTTTACGGTAGGTTCGCCACGTAGACCTTCCATTGAATGTATGAGGGCAGTTTCCTCACCGCAAACAAATGCACCAGCACCATACCGAAGTTCAATATCGAAATTAAATCCTGTTCCCAGTATTTCATTACCTAATAATCCATATTCTCGTGCCTGTTTAATAGCAACTTTCAATCGTGCTATTGCAAGAGGATATTCTGCACGTATATAAACAAGCCCCTTATCAGACCCGACACAATGACCAAAAATAGCCATCGATTCAAGTACGCTGTGCGGATCGCCCTCCAGAATTGAACGGTCCATAAATGCACCGGGATCACCTTCATCCGCATTACAAACAATATATTTTTGTTCGTTTACGCTTTTCCTGGTCATTTCAAGTTTTAAGCCGGTCGGGAATCCGGCGCCGCCTCTGCCCCGTAAACCCGATTTTTTAATTTCTGCGATTGTTTCCTCAGGAGTCATTTCAGTAAGTGCCTTACCCAAAGCCTGATATCCGTCGCGGGCAATATATTCTTCTATGTTTTCAGGATTAATGACCCCACAGTTATGAAGAGCAATACGAATTTGTTTCCTTGATGACCCAATTTTTTGAACATCTGAAGTATATTCGATTGTTTCATAATTCTGCGGAATAACTCCTTCTATCAGTTCCCCGTTCTTTATATATTTTTCAATTATATCATCAGCTTTACGAATATCAACATAACCAAATACTACCGGTTCCTTACCGGGAAGGGTAATTTCAATAGTCGGTTCTGCATAACAATAACCCATGCAACCTGTCTGTGTAATCACTGACTCAATATTTCTTTTATCAAGTTCTTCAATTAAAAATTCCATTATACTTTTAGCTCCTGATGCAATTCCACAAGTTGCCATGGCAACTTTAATCTGTACATGGTTTTGTGAATCTAAGGAATTCTCTCTAAGCTTAAGTGTTTGCTGGTAATCATCCTTGATTTTCTTCAGGTCGGCCAACGTTTTAACTTTAGTCATATCATTTAAAATTATAAAAATGTAGTTATCAAAGGAAAGCTAAATTACAAATTTACCTTAAGTATATTTGGCAATTATACTAAATAAACTGCAAAATTGTTACCTGATTTTTATATCTTTGTTTACAGACTTATATATTTTACATTAAATTAATTTAGATTATTTTAAAATGAAGCTTTCGACATTTTGTATTTTATATGCATTATTTTTTTATTATGGCCTATCTTTTGGTCAGGTCGATTTTCAGACAAAAGATAAGGAAATCTATAAACGGAATAAAGTTAAACAAATGCTTCAATGGTCCTACGATTATGTTAATGGTAACCCCGGTACTAACGGATATATCAGTCGTAAATTATCTTTTGATAATAAAGGCAATACACTTGAAGAAATTAATTATAAAGCAAATGGAAATATAACATCTGTAGTTACTTACAGCTATGATGCAAATGGTAATTTAAAATCGTTTTCACGATATTCAGGAAACAAGGAAAAACTTACTTATAATCAAAATATTGAATATGACGATAGGGGTAATAAATTGGTAGAATCTGGTTATGACGGGATTAGCAGTTATAAGAACAATTTTATTTATAATAGCAACAATCAATTGATTGAAATAACATATACAACTGATAAAGTGTTAACTGAAAAAAGGACTTTAAAATATTCCGGAAATATGAAGGAGATGACGATAAGTAACATTAACCAATCAATACTTTCTAAAGAAATTTCTACTTATGACGTAAACAAAAATATTATTGAAGAAGTTAAATACGTTCAGGATAAAATTTCACAAAAATCTGATTACTCTTACGACCCTTCAGGGAAGCGTATTGAAGAAACCAAACAGAACCTGGGCAACTTTTTATACCGGAGAAAATATTCCTATGATGGAAAAGGTAATGTTATTAAAATACTTGAAGAAAAGCCTGAAGGAATTACATATGATGCATATATATATAAATATGACAATATGGGAAATGTTTCGGAAGAAAGATGGACTAAAGATAATACCAGTGAATACTCTACCAAAATTAATAAATACGATGCTAATAATTTGTTAGTGGAAAGTAACTGTTATTTTGCATCCTATAAGTTTTCCGTACTGTATATTTATACATACGAATATTAAACAGAGGACAGAAGACAGAAGACAGAGGACGGAAGACAGAGGACGGAAGACAGATGATAAAAGATTGAGATTTGAGATTTGAGATTTGTGAATCTAGATTTTAGAATTGAGATTTGTGATTAATAAATAAAAACCTGATAAAATATTTTAAATCTTAAATCACCAATCTAAAATCTTAAATCACTAGCCCCTGACCACCAATCCCTAATCCCTAAACCCCTAAATTATGCATGATAAAAAAGAAACCAATTCAGTACGTTATGGAGATGTTAGTAATCATTATAAACAATTTAAAACACAAGATGTAGTTACTCCAATTCATCTTTCTACAACTTTTTACTGGGAACAAATTGACAAACCAGGTGCTTACGAATATATCCGCTCTGATAATCCCACACGCAATGCCCTTGAAAATCAGCTGGCAGTAATTGAAAATGCTAAATATGGCCTTGTTTTTGCATCAGGTATGGCTGCTGAAACTACAGTTATGTTAAGTTTATTGAAAAGCAACGACCATATCATAGGTTTTGACGATTTATACGGTGGTACCAAACGACTGGTTAATTCAGTTTTCAATGTATTTGGTATAACTGCTGATTATATTGATGTTAATGATGAACAAACCCTGTTAAAACACATTAAACCAAACACAAGAATAATATGGCTTGAGTCGCCCACCAATCCCCTTATGAAAATTGCTGATTTTGAATCTATTTCAAGAATAGCTAAAAATCATGGTTTGCTTGTTGTGGTAGATAATACATTCCTGACACCTTTCCTTCAAAATCCCCTGGATTGGGGTGCTGACATTGTAGTTCACAGCGGAACCAAATATCTTGGAGGCCATTGTGACGTATTAAGCGGTGCTATAATGTTGAATGACAGTAATATTTATGATAAGCTGCGACATATTCAAAACTCTACCGGCAATGTATTATCACCATTTGATTCGTACCTTGTGCTGCGGGGTTTAAAAACTTTACCTGTCCGGATGGCTGCGCATGAAAGAAATGCTTTAATACTTGCTGATTACCTGGAAAAACATTCTAAAGTTAAAAGAGTGCTTTATCCGGGACTTAAATCATTTCCCCAGTACGATTTATTAAAAAAACAATCAAGAGGTTTTGGAGGAATGATTTCTTTTGAATTGGAAGGGAACCTTGATAAAGTTAAAAAATTCCTTGGCAGTTTAAAACTATTTATATTGGCGGAGAGCCTGGGTGGTGTTGAATCACTGATAGAGAATCCTTCTACTATGACCCATTCTTCAATGTCGAAAGAAGAACAGGAACATGCCGGAATTTCAGAATCCTTAATAAGAGTATCTGTTGGAATTGAACATGTTGATGATTTAATAGCTGATCTTGACCAGGCGTTTAATAGTTGTTAGTTGTTGGTTGTTGGTTGTTGGTTGTTGGTTTTCCTTACATATAAAATCGTAATCATATGAAAATTAAATATTTATTTAGTATTGTTGTTTGTAGCTTTTTATTGGTAAAAATAGTGAATGCACAAACCGGAATCTTTACCAAAGGAACAGGTGATACAATTATTATTACCCCTGGTATTCCCGGAAATTTTGAAACGGTTATAAATGGAGATATCAATTCTAAAGGCCTTAGGAATGACTCTAATAGGGTCTATGTGTTGCAGGCAGGCGGTATTTATTATCAAAATGACGGTTTAAATGTTAACAACCCGAATGGTACACTTTCTATTATTGGCATTGTTCCTGCTGGAAAACAGAGACCTGTACTTGTCAAACAAGAAGTTAATAGTCATGCAGTAACAACTAACTCTCTTAACTGTAATTTAACAATAAAAAACATCCAATACGAAAGCGAAGATTTGCAGGGTGCTTATCCTCCTCTCGAACAGGAATGGGCTATTACTGGTAATTTTCATACTTTGGTTGCTGAAAATAATTTATTTGAATTCTGCGATATTTCATTGTTTGGCATGCAAGGTGTAACGCAAGGTGCCAAAGCTTTTTTAAGAGGCAATTATTTCCGCGATTATTTTAATGGAAAACAATGGTGGGCAGGCAGGGCTTTATATGCTAAAGTTCCGGTTGACACTTTAGTTTATGAAAATAATACCTCAACAGGTTCAGGACTATTGGTGCTTCAACAAAATTCACTGACTGCTTTCGCATTAATAAACCATAATACAATCATCAACAGCATTAAATATCCATTTTTGGATGCCAGTTTCCTGGAATGTTATTTTACAAATAACATTATTGTAAATAGTAATATGGCTGGTGATGATTCTGTAAATATAATTGCTGCCAAAACTGAAGACCCTAATGGATTACCTGCAGGAATAACTGGAGTCGATACTATAAATTGTAAACTCATTCAACCTGTATATTTAATTGACGGGAAACCAAATCAGGATTTAATTGGTATTAATAAAATAAAATGGTATGCAGCTAATAATATTATTGTTTCCGACACAACAAAAGTATTCGTTGATTACATAA
Organism: uncultured Bacteroidota bacterium; assembly: GCA_963846585.1. Lineage (GTDB taxonomy): Bacteria > Bacteroidota > Bacteroidia > Bacteroidales > JAAUTT01 > JAAUTT01. Next base: position 6,957 of record CAWJWO010000013.1, on the reverse strand, counting down.
CCGGCATTCCTAATGACGGTATTGCTAATACTGCATCTTCTTATTTAACTTATCCAAGTGAAAAGAAACCTCCTTTTCGTGTTGTAAATGTTCCTGAAACATTTGTAAATTCAAGGGCTGTTAATTTGGCTAAAGAATATAAAAACATAATTATTTCTGAATCCAACCGGATATATAATTTGCCGGCATCAGCTCTTGGCTTTGCGCAACCTACACTGGATACTGCTATGGCTAATGTATTTATTCAATTTAACAGAAGTTCTTTAGCATATCAAGTTCCGGGTGTGGCAGCTCCTGCAGCTTATCCAAATGCTAAAAATCCCAGTGCATATGCAAGGTTTGCATTCGGTGATTTTGATCCGGCAACATTCCCGGGCCCTGGCGGAAAAGAATATCCTGCAGATTCATCTACAGGTGGAATAACCGCATTTACTGATTTAAAAGAAAATTTTGCAATAAATGACAGCTTAATATCATCAATTGACGGATTGCCTGTTGGTTCATTAATCTGGTTATCAACTCCGGTTGCTTTGGATGAATCAACTGATACTGCACTGATAAAATCAGCTTTCAGGGCAGAAGCCGCAACAAAAACAACTATATCCGCTGTCAATTTTGCGACAGGGGCAACTGCAGTTAAAGTAAGCAACAATCCTAATCCATTTAACAGTGCAACAACATTCACAATTACACTTTCAAATCCGACACATGTTAAGTTAACGGTTTACGATTTGTCTGGAAATGTTATTTCTACCCTTTTAAATGAGGATATGACTGATGGTTCACAAAATGTGGAATATACTCCTGCCAGGTTATCTGACGGAATTTATATTTACGTTTTAACCACTAATGAGACGGTAGTGACTGGGAAAATGATATTGCAGAATTAATATAGTGCATAGTGCTTAGTACATAGTGCTTTGAATATTCCAAAAAAAGAATTACTCTAAATAGTTGTTGGATGTTATTTGGAATTATAATATTATGTACGTATTTTTGTACAAAATTTTGTACTATGATAACAACAACAATTTCGGATTTCCGGAAGGATATAAAAAAATATCTTGATGATGTGAGCGACAACTTCGAAACTCTGATAATAAATCGGGGAAAGGATACCGGCGTAGTTGTAATCTCTTTAAATGAATATAATTCACTATGTGCTACACAACATGAGTTATCCTCCAGAACTAATGAAAAAAGATTAGATTCAGCAATTGAAAAAGCTAAAAAGGGTAAAGCCTTTGTTAAAGACCTGGCAGACTAATGAAATATATTTTTGTTGACGAATCCTGGGAAGATTATCAGTATTGGCTTAAAACTGATAAAAAAATCCTGGCAAGGATAAACGATTTGATAAAGGATATTTCAAGGACTCTATATACCGGTATGGGTAAACCTGAACCTCTTAAATATAAATATAAAGGATTTTGGTCCCGGCGGATAACAGATGAACACAGATTGATTTACCAGGTTAAAGGAGATGAATTATTGATAGTGAAATGCAGATTTCATTATGATTAAAAAATACGTGTGGTGACATGCTCCGGATATATTAACAAAACAATACGGCCCTCAATTTATTTGGCCGGAAATGGATGGAATGTAACAGGGATTGATTCGACAAAGCGCGCTCTTCGTATTGCCCGCCGGAGGCCAAAAAGGCAAACCCGGATATTGAATTTATACATGGTGATGCGGAGCTGCTGCACTTTGCGTTTGGGCCTGCTATAGGTCGTATCCCCCCGCGAGGTTCTGAAATGAAAGATGTGGAACGATGTTTTGCAGATAGCTGGAATATTATCTGGTCAGTGGTTGACAAATATCTTCCGGATGCCTTGGCAAAATCATGTCCTTATAGTGCCTGGTATAGGCTCAAAATAAGATAGTGTATATTTTAAAATATCCTGATAAATAAGCTATTATTCAAGTGTCAGGTTAATGTCGTCTTTTAGTCAGGCTAAATACAAATAAATTCGTGTTTAGTTTTTAAGTTAATATTTAATCTTGCTCAAAATTTCAATGAATTATGAATCAACCTGAATTAGGTAAAAAGATTATTGAATTGAGAAAAGCAAAAGGCTTAACTCAAGAAGAACTAGTCGAAAAATGTAACTTAAGTGTGAGGACACTTCAGCGGGTTGAATCCGGAGAAGTCATGCCAAGGAGTTACACGATCAAAGTAATTTTTACCGCTCTTGATTTTAACATTTATGATTCATCTTTAATTATCCAAAATAGGTTCAGTAAAACTGAATTTGTTATAACCAATTGGCTCGAGCAATTTTATAGATATGTACTTGACTTATTTAACTTAAAAACAAAAACAATGAAAAAAATTACAATTTTATCAATAGCCTTTTCGATAATAGCTTGTGGATTATTTGCAATAGTTACAAAAAGTAGGGCTCAAATAAATGACAAATCGTATAATATTGTAAATGAATCTAAACCGTCTGAAGATTTTTTAAGTAATAAAATGGATTTAAGCCTTTCCTGTAAAAGTATGTGGACAGAAAATGATGAAATAATTGGTAGTGATATTAAGTTCACATGGAAAGGAGTAAGTGCATATTTCAGTCTGTTAAAATTAAACCGATTAACCCATGAATTTAGGTCTGGTTTAATACAAAAAGGAACATTTTTTCCAGACAAAGTTGATGTTACAGTATTTAAAAGAGTTCTTCATGCTCACATGATTAACTATACTGCCGAAAAGGTTGAAAAGTCAGGAGAAAAAATACATTTAATTGGGAATGCCAAATTGACTTCTACAGATGATACAATTGCAACTAATGAAATTATCATTACTACTATTACTCCTGAATATGATTAATGTGGTAAACAGAAAGTTAACAAAAATTTAAAATCAAGCCAATTTTGAAATTAAATTTATAATCGGGACCAGATAGGAAATAAGCAGGACAAAGATAATGGCATGAAATAATATAAATATAATCCTGTTTTTCAGAATATGTCGATATACATAATCACCTCCTTTTAACAGAGGAATCAATATTGCCAATACCCCCGGAAATATGTAAATCATTTTCATATAGCTATAATCTCTGCCTATTGCTGTAAATAGTATAATAAAAACCAAGTACCCTAATATAAAAATATGAAATATCCATTCATTATTGTCTTTTAAAAAATCTGCATTTCCCATTAAGAATAATGCAGACCATATCCTAAAATCGATAAACAGGCCAAATAAAAAAATTAACAAAGGAAACAAAGCAAGAAATAAAGTTATCCTGCCTACAATCAGCATTTTTGGATCACGGCATTGCCATGGACCCGGAGGCCAGTCATCGAAATAGATAAAATTGGCCCTGCCATATAATTGTGACCAAACAGATGTTCTATGAAATGGATAGGAATATTTGTCACTTGTAATTATAGGATGTTTAACCATATCAACAATTCTAAAAGTAAAATATCCCCCGATTATTGACTGAACACCTGGTCGGAAAAAATTTGTTTTTTTAAATAAGTTTGGCATTTCGCCAATTGGAACAGTATAAACAAGTGGTTTACCATATTTTTTATAATTACTGAAATATTCACCAAAATACCCCACTATGATAAATATCGCTGTTAAATAGATGATGAGGCCACCCAAATATCCTATATTGAGTGAGAATTTAAAGTTCCTGTTAATTGCTATTTTAATCATCAGCACACAAATCACACACACTATTAAAACTAAAGAATTTGTTTTGGTTATTCCAGCCAAAATTGAGGAAGTAAGTAATATAAGGAAATATTTTATAGTGGGTTTATTCATTAACTTGTAAAGCGAATAAATAACTATTGTTCCGAATAATATAACAAAGGAATCATTTGAAGCCTGGGCGTTAATAGCAATAAACCCCGGATTCAATGCAACCAAAGAAAAACAATATAGCTTATTAATTTCACTGAAATGTTGCTTTTTAATAAATAGCCAGCAGATTAAAATTGTGAATATACCGGCAATTGCATTTATTAATTGAGCAAGTATAAATCTCTCTTTATCCACATTGAGTTTTAAAAAAATCCATAGTTTTGCAACTATAAAATGATAAAATTTTTGTTGATTGCATTCCCAACAATCGTATGGCCCAGGAATTTTACCCTTGTCTACAATCAGAGTGGAAACTTTCAGGTGATCATCATTAGCATAACCTTTATTTACAATAGCAAGAACTACCCTCAACGAAACAGATATTGTAAAAATTAAATATAAATATATTCTGAACGATGAAGTACACTTTTTAATCATAAAACCTTATTCAATATATATTTTTTCAATTCGCTCTTTCATGATTGTTGGTTAAAGTATGGCTTGCAGTCTAAACTATGTATCCCCCCGACCAACCCCATATATGAGGTCATAATCAAGCTTGGTAACTTTACCCCAAAAATAAAAACATGGGGAGCAATTTAAGGGGAAAAAGCGAGAAAGAAAAATTTGCATTTGTAAAGTCCTGCATCGAAAGCGGAATGGTAAAGAAATTATATTGCAAAGAACACGGAGTAAGTTCAGCTACCTTTTACAATTGGCACAAGAAATACAGGGAAGCTGAATTAAAAACCGAAGAGAAATTTATTCCGGTCGTTATATCCTCACCGACCAAACAGCCTGAACAAACCATTGCAAAGAATATTGAAATCGAGATCAGCTATCCCAATGGAGTAAGAGTAAAATTAAATCAGGAAATGGATTTACCAATGTTGCGATCCCTGATCAGTTTACTGTAAAGGACTATGTTTTCGCTGACATCCACCCACCAATATTATTTATATTCATCCCCCACGGATATGCGTGGCGGTTTTGATTCTTTATGCGGGATTGTGCGTAACAAATTAGAACGTAATCCCACCTGTGGAGAAGTGTATGTTTTTTTTAACCGACGCCGGAACCAGGTAAAACTTCTTCATTGGGAAAACGGAGGTTTTGTACTTTACTGGAAAAGGTTGGAAAGAGGCAACTTTGAAATTCCGGTAATTACCGAAGGTAGCCTTGATTGGTCAAAACTTGTCATGATTATAGAAGGGTTATCGTTGAAGAATGTGACAATGCGTAAACGATATTTGTTAAAAAAAGGAGCTTAAAAGTGTTTTGATATAAGATTTTTTATAGAAACCGCAAGTATATATACATAATACATATGGTGATGTAATAAAAATCCTTTATTTTACAAGCATTACGGATGGTTGCATGATACCTTACCAGCCCATTAACCCATATACCGAAAAATTAAAACAGAAGAGATTTAACAGCTTCAAAAAAGGATTTTTTTCAGGGGTGTTTTATTAAATCAACGATCAAAAAATCAGGCTATTTTAAAGAAAAATAATCCATTAAAACGTTAATGAAATCAATACTTTTGGCTATATTTATGCTATGCAAACAGAGCAAAATATACCTCATGAATTTTTAAAAGAAAAACTTTTTCTTTTGGAAAATCTTGCTCAAAAAGAATTGGCAATTTCTAATCTTGCTGCTGAAATCACAAAACTAACTTCAACTATAGAAGATCAGAATGTAACAATAGAGGATCAGAATGTAACAATAGAGGATCAGAATGTAACAATAGAGGATCAGAATGTAACAATAGAGGATCAGAATGTAACAATAGAGGATCAGAATGTAACAATAGAGGATCAGAATATTACGATAGAAGATCAGAAATTTCAAATAGCCCAGTTTCAAAGGATGCTCTTTGGTTCCAAACGGGAGCGTTTTGAATCGAATGAGCATCCAGACCAGCTAACGATCCCTTTTGAATTTGGGGATGAAAAGATAGAAGCGGTAATAGAAGCTGACAAGCAACAAATTAGCTATGAACGGACAAAACCTTCCAAGCCACACCCTGGACGTTTTGAAATACCATCCCATATACCAGTAGAAAAGGTACTGCTGGAACCAACAGAGGATGTTTCAGGTATGGATAAAATAGGCGAGCAAATCACCTCTGAATTAGAATATATTCCTGGAAGATTAAAGAGAATTGATTATATACGTGGCGTTTATATCACTAAAGAAGAGGAAACAGGTGCTCAAAGACAGGTCATCGCCCCTTTGAATCGACCCATTCCAAAATGTATGGCCGGACCGGGTTTGCTTTCCAATATCACGGTAGATAAATTTGTATATCACATACCACTACACAGGAAAATACAAATGTTTAAACAAGAGGGTGTTCATGTTCCTGCCTCCACAATGGATTCATGGGTTAGCTTGACATCCAATCATATTCGTCTACTATATACAGTTCATAAGGCTTACGTTTTAGAAAACCCTTATTTGCAAGTAGACGAAAGCCCTATAAAAGTTCTGGATCGTGATAAACCGGGAGCCACCCATCAGGGATATATGTGGGTGTACAATGCACCAATGCAAAATGCGGTATTTTTCGATTATCACAAAGGAAGGGGACTGGATGCCCCATTAAAAAATCTAGCGACTTATAAAGGATATTTACAAACAGATGGGTATGCCGTTTACGAACACTTTGCACGAAACTAGGGTGTAACACATCTTGGTTGCATGGCACATGCCAGGCGGATGGTAGAGAGAGCCCTGGAAAACGATAAGGAAAGGGCATCCACTGTTATGATATTGATTCAAAAGTTATATTCTATTGAGAGAACTGCACGTGAAGATGGGTTATCGGCCCAAATGCGGCATGGTTTGAGGCTGGATAAATCATTGCCCATATTAAACGAAAAAAACCAAGTAAGTTTATAGCAGCTAACAGGGACAAAGTATTACCCAAAAGTCCCATAGGCAAAGCATTTGATTATTGTATAAACCGTTGGGATACGTTGATGAATTATCTTAAAGATGGTAACTTGGAAATATAGAGATAACTTAATCGAAAACTCTATTAGAGCTCTGGCTTTGGGGAGGAAAAATTATATGTTCGCCGGATCGCACCATGGAGCCGAAAATATAGCTATGTTTTA
>CAWJWO010000012.1:0-8058 GCA_963846585.1 uncultured Bacteroidota bacterium | reverse complement strand
TAATCAGAAGGTAGAATTTCTACCTAATGGTTTTAATGATACCAAACTAAGTATGGTATTACCCCTGGTGAATACTGAAATTTATTATAACCGCAGGATTAAAAAGGAAATGATAAGTTATGCCCAGGACGAAACTAATGTATATAAACGTGGGCTGGTAAAAGAAATCAAAACAGCTTATTTAAAGTACCTCCAATCAGTAAAGGCAATCGAAGCCTATATCAGTGCCAAAGCCCTGGTGAATGAGACGTTAAGGGTAAATGAGAAATTAACGGAAAACCAAATGGCAGGGAACGATAAACTTTTACGAATTAAGGCTGAATTAAGCCAGATAGAAGCCCAGCTTACCAGGGCTGAGAACGACAACAAAACAGCCTCATCCTGGTTTAATTTACTTATTAACCTGCCATTACAATCCTTTGTAACTATTGATAGTACCCTTCTTAATAATCACGATGAAGTATCAACCATATTATTCCACTCTGATTCGAAAACCCGTGAAGAGATTTACCAGATAAAGAGTGCCGGAAATATTGCAGCGCTCAATCTTAATATGAAACAGGCGAAATGGCTACCGACACTAAGTAATATAACTGATTTCGGTTACCAGGGATTTCAGTACAGCTTTTCAAACGACCAGAGATATGTGATGGATGTAATTGATTTGAAATGGAACCTCTTTGAAGGTTTTCAGAACAGGCGGAATTAGAGAGGGCTAATGCAGGTTATAATTTTTAAAATTTAATGATATGAAGACAATAAACATAATTTGGATTGCAACATTTCTTTCACTTACGATATTGTCATGTGCTAAGAAAAAGCAATCATCGATAATTAACGATCAATCAGTTATATGTACAAACTGAATACATCCCTGAAACTATATGCTATATCCGAAACAACGATATTGCCGTGCTCGAACCGTTAAACAAAATTGGAAAGGTTATCATCAAAGGGGCAGCCTACCTGGATGACGGGTCTAAAATAAAAATTATAAAAAATTATACTGTAAGATAATAAAAATTATATACTTATGAAGAATAAAATTCTTTATTTACGAATCAGTTATTGGGTAGGTGCAATTCTCGATGCAATAACTATAATTCCGATGCTTTCTCCTAAAACAGGTGCTTTAATATTTGGCATTTCTGATTTTAATCCCGGAAAAGATTATAGATACGCCATGGGACTTGGAGCTTCCTTAATGCTCGGATGGACTTTACTGCTTATATGGGCTGACAGAAAACCATTTGAACGGAAAGCAATTCTTTTATTTACAATTTTCCCAGTAATGGCAGGGCTTTCCCTCAGCGGAATTTATGCTGTATGTTCAGGATTGATATTAATTAATTACATGGTTCCCTTGTGGATAATTCAACTTATAGTTGTAATACTGTTTTCCTTTAGTTATTTTAATTCAAAACCCTTAAAATGAAAGCATTATTAATTTACAACTAAAGCAAAAATAAAATGCTTACACGTTTCGCAATAAAAAACTACCAGCTTACAATCACCGTTTTTATAATGGTGTCAGTGTTAGGTATTAACGCGTTTATCAACATGCCACGAAGCGAAGATCCTCCGTTAACTGCATCCTATTTCAATATTGTCGCCATATCTCCTGGTGCCAGCCCTAAAGATATGGAACAGTTAGTTGTTGAACCTGTGGAAGAATCCATCAATGAACTGGAAGATATCAAAAACTTAAGTAGTTCAATGAACGATGGCCTGGCTGTAATAAACGTTGAATTTAATGAGGATGCAGACGGCGACAGGAAATTTGACGAAGTAAACCGGCAAATCAACAATATTCGCAATAAGTTACCTGTCGGCCTCTACAGCATAGAAGTAAGCAGATGGTCGACCACGAACGTGAATATCCTGCAGTACGCGTTGATTTCTGATAAAGCACCCTACAGTGAAATTGAAGATCAGGCCAAAAAGCTGAAAAAAGAACTGGAAAAAACATTATCCATAAAAAAAATTGAAATATCAGCTTATCCAAAACAGGAAATCCGAATTGTACTTGATATTCAGAAGATGGCTCAAAAAGGTCTTGCTGTTAATAACATAATGATGGCAATACGGAGCAACAACGAAAACATTCCCGGAGGTGATATATCAATGGGGCATAACAAGTTTAATATTAAAACTTCCGGTAATTATAAATCACTGGATGACATTAGAAATACCATTGTAAACTCTGGAAACGGTAAGGTAGTTTACCTTAAAGATGTTGCCGAAGTCTCTTCTGATTTTAGCGACATTAAACACGTTGGCCGCTACAATGGTAAAAAGGCCATTTACGTTACTGCAAACCAAAAGGCAGGTTCTAATATTTTCCAGGTTGTAGCTGATGTAAACAAACATGTTAATGCTTTTATACCGACTGTTCCAAATTCGATAAAACTGGGAAAAGCTTTCGATCAGTCAGTAAATGTTGACTCCCGGCTATCAAGGTTATACGAAGATTTTGGAATAGCCATATTACTTATTCTACTCACGCTCCTGCGTCTTGGAACAAGGGCTTCAATAATTGTGATGATAGCGATACCATCTTCATTGTTGATAGGTTAATTATCCTTTACTTTACAGGTTATTCTCTCAACCAGCTATCAATAGTATGATTAGTTATTTCCCTGGGATTGCTTGTAGACGATTCTATAGTGGTGGTTGAAAATATAGTCCGTTTTATGCGAAATGGTCATAGCCGCGCCTAAGCTACTATCAAAGCTACCGGACAAATCAGTTGGGCGGTATTGGGATGTACAGCTACCATGGTAGTTGCCTTTGTACCTTTGATGGTACTCCCTGGCGGTCCCGGAACTTTTATCCGCAGCCTTCCTGTAGCGGTAGTATTTACTTTACTGGCTTCCCTGCTGGTATCGTTTACACTTACACCATTTATTGCCTCACATTTCCTAAAGAAAAAGGAATTTCAAAAAGAGAATGTATTCATGCGAATACTTAATAAGATAAACGATGGTCCGTATCATACTTTGTTATTACTTGGTTTGAAATTTCCGGGAATTACATTGCTGATTTCAGGGATTGCTGTGGCTGGTAGCCTTCTATTATTAGCGGTTGTAGGTTTTAGTTTATTCCCCAAGGCAGAGAAACCACAGTTTTTTATAAATATTCAAACATCTCCCGGAAGCAATCTGTCTTACACCGATAGCGTAGTATATAAGGTCGAATCAATTTTAGGCAAAAAGGATGAAGTTCAAAGTTATTGTACTAACGTGGGTAAAGGTAATCCAATGGTGTATTATAATATCATGCAGGCCAATGAAAAACCTAACTATGCCCAGCTTTTTGTTCAGCTTAAAAAATATGATCAGCATGCAACTCCTTTATTCCTCAAAGATTTAAGAAACCAACTGGATAGCTTCCCCGGGACACGAATTGAAATTAAGGAGTTTCAAAATGGTAATGCCGAGGAAGCCCCGATAGAAATTGCCTTCTTCGGCAATAACCTTGATACATTAAAAAGACTGGCTTCTTTTGGCGAATCGTTGTTAAAAAATACTTCAGGGACAACCTTCGTAAGGAATCCTTTAAAATCGCCGGCCACCGATATCAGAATAAACATAAATAAGGACAAAGCAGGGATGCTGGGTGTACCGGCGTCAGATATTGAGAACACAATACGTATGGCAATTGCCGGGGTTATTACAGGTAAAATTACTGATGATGATGGAAAGGACTATAACCTCCTGTTGACAATTGAAGGATCAAAGAAAAAAGTGATAGAAGATTTGGACAAAATATATACAGGATCGGCTAACGGTGCTCAAATTCCTTTAAGACAACTTGCCAGCATTGATTTTCAAAATTCATTACCTGTAATTGAACATCGTAAGCGTGAACGAAGTATTATGGTCCGGGCCAATGTATTACCAGGTTTTTTAACCGACAAGGTAACTAAAGAGATACTTGCAAAACTAAATCAGGCAAAACTTCCTGCAGGATACCATTATAAGCCTTATTGTGAGATTGCAAGTCGTGAAGAGACTTTTGGCAATATGAATACTTCATTAGTATTTACTTTTTTTGTAATACTGCTCATACTTATTATGGAATTCAAAACCGTGAAAGGTTCTCTTATTGTTGCTTCATCAATTCCCCTGGGAATTATAGGAAGTATCGTTTTACTGTATATTACGGGATATTCATTCTCATTTACTGCCTTTGTAGGAATGATAAGTTTAATAGGAATAGAAGTAAAAAATTCCATTATCCTTGTAGATTACACCAATCAGTTAAGGGTACAGGGAATACCTTTGGATGAGGCTATAAAGGCTGCGGGTAAAATCCGTTTTATACCTATTATCTTAACAACTTTTACAGCCATAGGAGGACTATTGCCTTTGGCATTGCAGGGCTCTGAACTTTATTCACCACTTGCCCTGACTATTATTGGAGGTTTGATCAGTTCAACTTTATTTACCAGAGTAGTTACTCCGGTATTATGTAAAGTTCTTTTTTAATAATAAATTGCACTGAATATTTATTTTACTATGCTGTTTAGTAACAATCAGTTTGAACTGGAGTTTTGTAAGCTTGAACGATGGGCGAAATTCATCGGTATACCTTTTTTTACTATTATTTGTATACTTTTTCTTTCTCCTTATACTTTAACTTTTTCTGAACATTTTACCAAATTTCATTTTCTTAGTCATGCTGTTTTTTCTTTAATAGGTGTGGCGAGTATTTGGTTTACTACCAGGTGGATCAGCGGTTTTTTCTGGAAATATTGTAAAAACCTTGCTTTTGCTTACAGATTGGGACTGCAAATTGTGGTATCTTGTATTGTTTCTGTATTTAGCACCTTAGCACTGGTTATTATTTTTTTGAAATACTTTGAGCTTGACCTTTCCGGAACACTAAATTCAACCGGCTATAATTTTATCTATAAAATTAAAAACCTGTTGGTAACTGTTATCCTTTTTACTTTTCTCATTAATACAATATAGGAAGGTTTTTATTTGTTTCTCCGTCTTTCAGAAAAGGCCATTGAGACCGAACGTTATAAGAAAGAAAGTATTGAAGCACAATATAAAAATCTGACCATCCGGCTCAACCCGCATTTTTTGTTTAACAGCCTTAATACACTTACTACCATTGTTGAGGAAGATTCAGTTAAAGGAGTTTTATATATCCAGGAACTTTCAAAAGTATACCGGTATGTGCTTAACAGCCAAAAAAACACCTGGGTTGATTTGCAGCAGGAAATATCCTTCACCCAATCGTATATTCAACTTTTAAAAATGAGGTTTGAAAAAAACCTTATCCTCCGGCTCGATTTATGTGAAAACTATTCATCATTTTATATATTGCCATTAACCATCCAGTTGCTTATAGAAAATGCAGTTAAACATAACGAGATATCCGATTCACATCCCCTTGAAATAAAGGTATATTGCCTGGATGAAATGGTAATAGTATCTAATAATAAACAAAAACGAAACATCATCCCTTCATCTACAAAAACAGGACTGCAGAATATCCATGAACGTTATATATTTCTGGTAAACAAAGAAGTAATTATTGAAGATCTTGAAAATTGCTTTACAGTTAAAGTTCCGCTTGTAAAAATGTCACAGGTAGTGGTAAATATCACAAACGACAATGATGAAAGTGTTGATTATTGAAGACGAGGCTCCCGCTTCCCGGCGGTTAAGGAAACTTTTGACGGAATGCGACCCTGATATGCAAATCATCAATATAATCCAAAGTGTAAAGGAAGGGCTGGAATGGTTTAAGTGTAACCCTTTACCTGATTTGATCCTATCGGACATTCAATTATCTGATGACCTTAGTTTCAGGATCTTCTCAGAATTAAAAATTCATACTCCTGTTATATTTACTACCGCTTATGACGAATATGCTTTAAATGCCTTTAAATTCCATAGTGTTGATAACTTATTAAAACCAATTAACCTTGAGGACTTAAGGTTAAGTATTGAAAAGTTTAAGACCTTTCAAGTTATTCGTCAACCTTTGGATTTTGAGAAACTTATAAAAAGTTTCGGGATGAGGGAATACCGTACGCGTTTTCTGGTATATTCGGGAGATAGTCTGCTACCAATGGATATTAACACAATAGCATATTTTTTATCAGAAGATGGGGTAACATTTTTAGTAACTGATACCGGAAAACGTTATATTATTAATGATCCTCTGGATCAACTGGAAGAAGAACCCGACCCCAAACTATACATACGTGCCAACAGGCAATATATACTTTCATCCGGGGCCATCCAACGTATACATAATTATGGTAATCAGAAGCTAAAAGTGATTATAAAACCTGATCCTGATAAGGAGATAATAATTAGTAAGATGCTTGCAACTGCATTAAAAAAGTGGATGAACCGTTAATTTTTACCTGGGTTAAGGAACTTTTATAAATTTTCTGTAAATATGCTTATTATCGTTAGAAATATCCAAAAAATAAATTCCGTTTGATAATTCACCTGATTCAATAGTTATAGATTTACCTTGAACATTTTGAATATTTTTAACTGCCACCCCTGACAGATTATAAATAACCACTTCTGCATTATTAAGGTTAAATGTGGTTTCAATATTTATATTATTTTGTAAAGGATTTGGATATATTTTCACTGAATTCTCATTGTTGATAAATTGATTTATTGATGAAAGATTCCGGACAATTTATGGTTAATGAATTATATCCTCTTTGTTTTGCCTGGCATTGCAACTCCGTAAAAGCAGGTTTATTCCTACCATTTCCATTATATGATTGTAATCCAATACTTCCTAAATATGCTAAAAATATAGTATCTGAAACACCATAATAGCTACTGTAATAATTTATAGCAGAATCACTTATATCGTGTAGCCAGGTAAAATTTATCATTTTTATATTTTGAGGATAGGTATCCCAGGTATCAAATACCATTTGAATAAATTGAGCCTGTTGCAATAACGAACTTTTACACGATTGGCTTGATGGATAACCAAGTTGGTAATAATAAACAGGTTTAGAGGGATATTGATCAACTACATTTGAAAAATCAGATTTAACAACAGATACAGGTTCTACGGTATAATCTGAATTAAGCGGATAATAGGAAATACCTATGACATCTGAAAGTTCATTTATCCTTTGAATATATTTTGATGCCAATCCGCTAATTCCGCCATACGAAGCTTCACATGCAATTTTTAAGCCAGGCCGAAGGGTTTTCGCATAATCAGAGACTATCGAAAAAAATGAAATATATTGCGACCATCTCAATGAGTCAGTACCAAGATAAGAATCTACTTCTGAGCCTATTACCAATGAAGATACAGTCAGTTTTGGGATATGATAAAATATGCTTTCCAGTAGTATTTTGAAACGTTTAATAACGGTAGAATCGTTAAAAGGCAAGTTTGCAATATCATCCGGAAGTTCAAGGACATCTGTTTCTATCGGATCGATATTAAGGTTGACTGAAACATTATAAGCAGGATAATATACATTAGCGATATCAAAGTTTGTTAATGAGAATATTCCCGGGGTTGATTCAATATCTGATCTCCATGCAAAATGCAGACCTACCATCCTCATTCCCAAATTATAACAACTTAAGAATGATGAATCATAATTATATGACTTATTTTGGGGAGTTGTAATGTCAACTGCAATTGTATTTTGTAAAGGAGAAATTTGTGAATACAATGGTCTGTAAATTACTATTCCTACCAATAGAAAAATTAATAAATCACTTTTTGCAACCATAAAAAAGAGAATTGGTATATTTAAGTACCTAAAATAACAACAATAATAAATTAAACAATTATTGCAGTAATCATAAATTTATTTCAATTGTGTTAACATAAATAATGTAATAAGGTAAATTATTTATTGGGTATTATTCTACTAAGGTTGTTAATGGAAATAAGGTTTTTAAATTAAAAAGTTAAGAAAGTAAATTTTAAAATATTTCACTTTGGTTTATTTTAAATAATTTATACATCTGTTTTTGGTTCTGTTATCGCCTTGAGTACCATTAATGGCTTCGGGTATTTTCATATAATTGGCAA
>CAWJWO010000011.1:0-4101 GCA_963846585.1 uncultured Bacteroidota bacterium | reverse complement strand
GATCAAAGAAGAAAGATCAAAGAAATAAGAATTTGAAAATGTGCAAATTTGAAAATGTGTAATAATGGAAAAAATTCGTAAGTCAATCAGGGAATCGGCGGGAATGCGTTGGGGAATTTTATTATTGATAAGCTATGTAATGGCATCAAACTATTATTTTTACGATGCATTATCACCTTTAAAATCAATATTGCAGGAACATTTGGGTTTCTCATCATCAGACTACGGTTGGGTAACAGGTTTTTATGCATTTCCCAACACATTTTTACTCATGGCGATATTTGGCGGGATAATTTTAGATAAAATAGGTATTCGTATTACAGGTTTTACTTTTATCCTGTTTATGGTTCTTGGTGCATTTGTAACTGTATATGGAACAACTAATTACTATCTCAGCGGCGGTCTGGGTTATAATTTTATGAAATCGTTTCTTCATAATTTTTCACCGCAGGTTAAAATGATGGCCTTGGGAATGCTACTTTTTGGCCTAGGTGCTGAAACCAGTGTTATAGTTATATGTAAAATAATAGTAAAATGGTTTAAAGGGCATGAAATTGCATTAGCTTTTGGAATTAATCTCGGCATCGCTAGAATAGGAACGGCCATGGCGTTAATTATTGGTCCACGCATGATAGAACCTACATGGACAAAACCTATTTGGTTGGCTGTTATAATAATTACGGCCTCTTTACTTGGTTTTTTAATATATGTAATATTTGATATCAAACTTGATAACCAGGTAAAAGTGAATGAAATAAAAGACCCTGATGAAGAGTTTCATTTTAAAGATTTTTTTGTGTTGATTACGAACAGATCCTTTTTATATATAACAGCATTATGTGTCACTTTTTACTCTGCAGTTTTTCCTTTCCTGAAATATGCAGCTGACTTCTTCCATAATAAATTTAATGTGCCTAATACAACTGCGGGGGCAATTGCTTCATGGCTTCCTTTTGGAACAGTTGTTTTTACTCCCCTTTTTGGATGGCTGGTAGATAAAAAAGGAAAAAGCGCTTCCCTGATGATTTATGGTTCAATTATGCTCGTTTTAATTCATTTGGGATTTGCATTGACAAATCTGAATCCATACATATTAATATCCCTGCTGGGAATAGCTTTTTCTCTGGTTCCAGCTGCTATGTGGCCTTCTGTATCAAAAATTGTCAGTATAAATAAAATAGGAACTGCCTATGGTATTATGTCATCCACCCAAAACCTTGGACTCTTTGCTGTTCCCATTATGGCAGGCATAATTCTTGATCACACTAATTCGTCAATAACTCCAAATATGATTGCACATGGACATTTACTAAATTATACACCTACGATCCTTATGTTTGCTATATTTGGAATTGCAGGTCTCGTATTTGCCCTACTTTTAAAACATGATGACAAAACATCAGGATATGGTCTGGAATTACCATCTAATGCTAAAAAATAAAAATAAATCATTACTCTATAACTTAATTACTTAATTATTATTAACTTACATCTTGCGAATTACTAATGTGAATTTTAGGTTATATTAATACTTATACTGTTCAAGACAATATTTTTCACTTTCTGAAATTAAATTGAGATTTGTTATAAATATTTTAACTCTTAATTCGCATCCATTATTGTCCGATAAAAGTATAAAACCAAAATTTCATTATCAAAACTTATTGATAATCAATAATGGATTTATGCAAATATTCCATTTTTAAAAAGTAAGCCCCTTCCTGAGTTATCTTATGCAAGACCCAAATTTTTTTTAAAACCTAATTTCTGAGCTTTGCTCTGAACACCACTTACTTTTTTATCTGTCACAATTCTGTTCATTTCTTTTTGCGATCAAAAAGAAACGAACCAAAGAAAAAATCTTTGACGGGCTGAACGCGTTCCGCCTCCTTCGTCGTCTTCACTTGGACGGCACCCCGTCAGTAAGGAATTAAACCCCAACCCCTTAAAAAGGCATAGCCGTCAGGTTAATGTCTATATAGAGCAGAATGATAGATATTTAGTGTAAATGTAATAAAATATTAGTGTAATTAAGAGCGTATGTCAACGACTGGATTTGTATATATTATGACCAATAAGAACAAAACAACTTTATATATTGGGGTTACAAACAATTTATGCAGAAGAATACATGAGCATAAAAATCATTTGATAAATGACACTTTTACAGATAAGTACAATATTGAATACTGTATTTATTACGAAGAATTTCAATATTTTGATTTGGCAATACAAAGAGAAAAAGAATTAAAAAAGTGGAACCGTCAAAAGTTTATTTCGAGCGACGCGAGAAAACTCAAGATTAACAAAAAGAACCCCGAATGGAAAGTGCTGGCAACAGAGCGTGGCTTTGTTCGGAATAATAAATCATTTTCTCAACATGTTTCGGACATAGTCAATGAATTACAACCAATTAAAGAGATTCCTCCCTGCGGTCGGAATGACGACCAGCAGAATTGTGGCGTTGCGTGAGGTGAAGAGAGTGCGGCAAATCCGCACTCTCTTCACCTCCCGCTCTCTGACCAATAACGACAGTCATTTCGAGCGAAGCGAGAAATCTCAAATAAAGTATTATAATTGTATATCAGTATTTTACAAGCGTTAACCTGACGGCTATGCTTTTCAAGGGGATTATGGAATTATTTATTATTCAAAGTATTATCAAATATATACACTAATTGACAACCAATAAGAGATTTTCTATATTTTTTACTGTTTTTAAAAATTAAGCTCCCTCAAAACAAGGTTAACTGTATAATATTAACCTTAGGTTTTTGCCAATCTCTATCCGGATGTTCAAGAAATTTCAACAAGTGAATATAATTGAACAAATGAATTTTACAAAAACTTACAAGATTTGAAAATGCCCAGCTTCTCTTTAATTGTTTTTGTATTATTGTCATTAGCAAGTTTGCAATTAAGGCACATTAGATTTGAATCTTTATGGCATTTTCATTATCCCCCAAGAAATATTTCAAAGGGAAATTCTGCTTTAATTGCTTGAATAGCAATTCTATTTGCCAACGTAGCTTATAAATTGCTGCAATCAAATCAGCTCTCATGTCAAAGAGATTTGTCAGAAATTCAAATTCACGCTTTAAAACCCTGTCATAAAATATTATTTTCCGTAATTCCAATTTTGAGATATCCTTAGCATCCTTGACGGTCACTTCTATGATACTATCATCCTTTACTCCACTGTGTATATGTTCTTCTATTTCAAGTTTTTTAACATCAGTGTATGCAGCATTGCCTTTTATCCTTGTTACAAAACCTGTACCTGATTCTTTAAATTTTTTAAATGCCTTGTAATCATTGTATCCCTTGTCAAATAAATAAATTGTATTGGCATCCAGCTTTAATTTATTCAATAAAACATGGCCGTTTGTTGCTGAATGAGTAAACCATATCATTTTAGGAACAGTTTCATCAACATTGATAACAGTATGCACTTTTGCGCCTCTTTTACGTTTACCGGATTTCGGTTTTCGACCAACACATTTCATTATATCCTGAAATAAACTAATAGTAGAACTGTCAAAAATTTCTATTTGTTTGTTTATCACATCTTTAATTCGGCTGTCCGATAAATGATGCCCATATTGTAATAATAGCCTGTTATAAATTGAACCGAATACAATGGCGTCACGTCTTTTATTTGCATCTGCTAAAGTACTTCTATACGGAATATGGTTAAGCCCGAAATGTTTTGTTTTACCAGACAATCCAAGCATGGCCCCTGATACTTCCCGTAATGAACTACATTTAGCTAAAACACAGAATAACATACTAATTAAATGATCTTTTGTCTTAAATTTTTTAATATAATAGTCGCTATTGGAACCATTAACACATTGTGATATAATCCTTTCGTCAATTAAGGAAACCAACTGTCCGAATACGGATTGACCAAAAAAATAAGTAATTTTGTCCATAGTAAATTTAGTTGTCGTAAACCAAATCTACTAAAAAAAGAGAAGGGTTGAGTTATGCTCGCCTTTCTCTTAAATTTTTATCGGACAATAGTGATTCGCATCATTAAAATATAATTTATTAATTGTCTTGGTTCCTGGTTCTTGGCTCTTGGCTCTATTTATTAAA
>CAWJWO010000010.1:0-76868 GCA_963846585.1 uncultured Bacteroidota bacterium | reverse complement strand
ACATTACATTTACACTAAATATCTATCATTCTGCTCTATATAGACATTAACCTGACGGCTATGCCTTTTTAAGGGGTTGGGGTTAAGAAATACTTAAGTTACCCTATTAACTCATTATAAATATATACATTACATTTTATTGGGTAAGTTGGGTAACATTAAAGGAAAATCAAGTTACCCTGTTCAAACCCAGTAAATACAATATAAATATTACTTAGGGTAAGATGGGTAAGTAATTTTCTTTACACGCATGGCCTTATTTTAATGGGTTTATAAAGAAATATAAACATATATAGTTATTTTTCAATATATAAGGCTACAAATCGGTTACCTGATGAAAAATTAGACTTGAGGTAACCGGTCAGGCAAATATAAATAATAATTATTTAATGCTAAATGAGGTCTGCAAAAATGCAAAAACCTCAATGAATGAACTCATTGAGGTTTTTTAAAATTACTTGAATTTTGAATCTGCGGAGAGAGGGGGATTCGAACCCCCGGTACCCTTGAGAGGTACGACGGTTT
This sequence comes from uncultured Bacteroidota bacterium, assembly GCA_963846585.1. Taxonomy (GTDB): domain Bacteria; phylum Bacteroidota; class Bacteroidia; order Bacteroidales; family JAAUTT01; genus JAAUTT01. The sequence continues at coordinate 76,343 of CAWJWO010000010.1, read as the reverse complement.
AGCAAACCGTTAGTTTAAGCCACTCACCCATCTCTCCTTATATAGTTGTTAGTTGTTAGTTGTTAGTTGCTGGTTGTTAGTTAGTTGGACGTTGCTGGCTTCAGGTACTCGTACCCTGAGCGGAGTCGAAGGGTACAACCTTTACAACTTCTACAACCTTTACAACTTATATCAAACTTCTGTATACTAAGCACTATGCACTAAACACTATTAACTATGCACTAAGCACTATTAACTATGCACTATTTTAAGTCCGACAAAAGTAAAAAAACCATTTCTTTTACCAAAAGAAATAGCCTCAATAATTAATCGCGTTTTTGATTAAGCAACGAATATATTCTACTCTGCTCTCCTACTTTCCGACTAACCTACTTAATTAAAATAATCCTGTTAACACAAAATTATTCAATGGTTGCTAACAAACCTTTATCCAGTAGCTTATTTTTTATTGGTTGAAGGTTACTGACAGTTCCTTTCTTAACATCACAACTCCCTTTGTAATGAACAATATAGGCACATTGTTCGGCCTGTATCACATCATGTTCACAAACATCTACAAGAGTTTCTATGACATAATCAAATGTGTGTATATCATCGTTATGAAGAGTCAGAAAATTATTATTCCCGGCTCCATCAACAGCATGTTCAAAATCATATTTTTCAGGAAGTTCTTTATTTGACATCACTTTACTCCCCCCTTATTTATAAACAATCCTCTTTATAATTCAGTTTCTTATAGGCACTAATTAACAAAAATAATGATATCTATTGATTTAACAATAAAAAATAGCAAATTTTTTATTTCTGATCCTTTTCAAGTTGCTTCGCCCTGTTAGACGGTAAATATGTTCCGTTAAAAAAAGAGACAATATATGCATCCTTAAATCCAAGATCGTGAACTTTGTTAAGAGCCTTTTCTGCATCACTTAACCGGTTGAATAGCCCTGCATAAAATTTTGTCGCTCCATTCTGCAAAGCTTCGCCAACTATAGGTGCCATTCCTTTAAATCCCGCAGGGTCTACCGCCTTTGAAAAAACTCCCAACTGTATACGGTAAATCAGGCCTTCTATAACCGGTGGATTAACCGGAATTTGATCCACGGTTGAATAATACGGTTTTGCCATAATAGTAAAATCATTGATAACTTTAACGGCAATCTTCTTATTTTCATTACTGTTTACAATTTGTTCATGCACTTCATCTGCCTTTGTGTCCTTGTTTGTATTAGTTTCCCTGGACTTAGGATTAAATGCATCTTTTACCGGATCGTTTTTTGAGTATTTACCTGAATCTGTATAAAGATTGTGACCGTTGTATTTTTTCTCCAGAATTCTTGATTTATCATAATATTCATCAGCCTTTATCTGTGATTCTTTCGACCTTTTCTCAAGGGAATAAATTTCTTTTTTCACCTGGTCTCTTTCAGCCTCTGATTTTATTGAAGGAATCCTTTGTCGCAGGATTTCTGCCTTCCTGCCCATTGAATCGCTTTGCAACTGATATTGCATAGCTAAACTAATACATCTGTCATATTCACCATGATTTAGCAGCTCCGGGGGATAGTTATTCACTAACGGTTTTGTAACATTAATTTTATTTTCAGAAGGTATGGCTGTGTTAATTATTGCCTTTCTTTTCATACCAACAGGATGAATATCAGAAGCAGAACTATAATCAATATTTACAGAAGGGCTTATAGTTTCATAATTTCGTGAAAATGAAATTGTATAAACTATCACCCTGTCGTCGTGAGTTTCACGGTTTGAGCAAAAATATGCCTGCGATTGATCATCGGATGGTACAAATAAAAAATCATCATAAGGAGTATTTATAGGGTAACCTAGGTTAATTGGTTCACTCCAGGTATTATTGACGGAATCATAAATTGACTTAAATATATCGTATCCCCCCATGGAATTATGCCCTTTTGAAGAGAAATATAAAGTATGCTCAACAGTATTAAAATACGCATATTCTTCATCGTATGGCGAATTAATGATATTTCCAAGATTTGCAGGGCTACTCCAACCATTTCCGGATAATTTCCTTATTGATACCAGATCTTTATTTTTATGATTTATACCAACATATAAACTTTCAAAAACAGGCTGGTTTATATCTGGCGATGAGGGTATAAATCTCCATGTATTCCGGTATTTGGATTCCGTAAAAGAAAATATTTTCTCACTCTTCTCAATGAACTTTCCAGTTTTTAAAAATGAATTATAAAAATCAAAAACATTACTGCTGTTAATAGTATCGGTTTTATAAACTTCAAAAACACATTGCTTTCCCAACAAGTTATTGCCATTACGGGCCATTTCTAAATTCATATCACATTGCCATTTGTCTTTCAGTGATTTGCTGCCATATCTCTGAAATTTCAAATAGGATTCCACCGCTTCTTTAAATTTGTACCTGAGGTGATAAGCCTTTCCTAAAAAGTAATATACATCCGAAGGCACAGGTCCATCCGCGGCAAATGTAAGATAGTCGATGGCTTGATTAAGATTATTGTTGGCCTGTACCAGGCATACACCTGTATAATATTGATAGATCGGATCCTTTGGAAAAAGTGTTACCTGACGTTTAAACAATGGCAGTGCCTGTGAATAATTCCCCTCATTAAAAAATTTAAGAGATTCTTCCCGGATAGTAGACTGAGCCGTTAATGAAAATGATACATTAAAATAATAAATTGAAATATATAGAAACAGACGAAAATACATTAAGGAAAATAATTATTTATGACAGGTGTTACATGGTAACTGATATAGTTTTTTAAATATTCCTAAAGATTGTTGTTCAATGATTAATAATTCAGTTTTTGGTTTCAAAGTTAAACTTTATCCTGCATTTTTTGTTAAATATTCATAATTAGGCTATGTTGCTTTACAACTAACAACTAACAACCAGCAACTAACAACTAATTTATTGGTTCCTGGTTCTTGTATTAAATAATTATAACTGAAATATTATGACATCACTAAAACCCGGGGACAAAGCTCCCGATTTTATAGCAACCGATCAGGATGGTAAAAAAATCAGCCTGGCCGAATATAAGGGGAAAAAGGTAATATTGTATTTTTACCCAAAGGACAATACTCCAGGTTGCACTGATGAAGCTTGCAGCCTTCGTGACGGATACCCTGACATTTTAAAATCAGGATTTGATGTAATCGGGGTAAGTGCAGATTCCTCTAAATCGCATAAAGGATTTATTGAAAAACATAAGCTTCCGTTCAGGTTAATAGCTGACGAAGACCAAAAAGTTATCAAAGCTTATGGAGTTTGGGGAGAAAAAAGCATGTACGGGAAAACATACTTTGGAATATTGCGGACAACTTTCATCATTTCAGAAGATGGCAAAATTGAAAAGGTTATAGACAAAGTTAGGACAAAGGATCATGCAATCCAGTTACTGGAAGCATAGCGTATAGTGCTCGGTGCATAGTGCTTAGTGCTTAGTGCTTAGTGCTTAGTATCAAAATATTATAACACACATTAAAAACGATTAAACCCATATAATATTTTAATAATATTTATTTGTAAGAATTATGTATTTCTTTAAGTGTAATTGTGTATTTTATTTTTAAATTTTACTAATTAAATCATACTGCATTTGAAAATCTAAGCACTAAGCACTATGCACCATGCACTATTCTTAAATTAAAGTTTTCAACAATCGCTGTATAGATATTCCAAAGCATTATTCCTTTTTTTATCTTTGGGAAAACTAAATGATCCCATAAATGGAAAAGGATGTAAAAACTGCAAAAGAAACCGTTGAAGTTAAAAAAGAAATAAACAAAGATAAGCTTAAGGCACTTCAGCTTACCCTCGATAAAATTGACAAGGACTACGGCAAGGGAACGATAATTAAAATGGGTGACAAAGCTGTGGTTCTGGTACCTTCAATATCTTCGGGTTCAATATCAATTGATAATGCCTTAGGTATAGGGGGTTATCCGCGTGGAAGGGTTATTGAAATTTTTGGCCCTGAATCCTCCGGTAAGACTACCCTTGCTATACATGCCATTGCCGAAGCACAAAAGGCCGGAGGCATAGCCGCATATATTGATGCGGAACATGCTTTTGACCGTCTGTACGCTGAAAAACTTGGGATCGACGTTGAAAACCTATATATTTCACAACCTGATCATGGTGAACAGGCATTGGAAATTGCTGATGCCCTTATTCGCTCAGGGGCAATTGATATAATTGTAATAGATTCTGTAGCAGCATTAACCCCGAAGGCTGAAATTGAAGGTGAAATGGGTGATTCCAGAATGGGGCTTCAGGCACGGCTTATGTCTCAGGCTTTGCGTAAACTCACTGCAAACATTAGTAAAACCAATACATGTTGCATATTTATTAACCAGTTACGGGAAAAAATCGGCATAATGTTCGGGAATCCTGAAACTACAACCGGTGGTAATGCTCTCAAATTCTACGCATCGGTGCGTGTTGATATTCGCCGTATGACTCAGATTAAAGAAGGTGAAGATGTTATGGGTAACCGTACAAAGGTGAAGATTGTAAAGAACAAACTGGCCCCTCCGTTTAAACTTGCCGAATTCGACATTATTTATGGTGAAGGAATATCAAAGCTTGGAGAAATAATAGACCTTGGAGTTGATCTTGAAATTATTAAGAAAAGCGGCTCATGGTTCAGCTATGGCGACACAAAAATTGGTCAGGGCAGGGATACAGTTAAACAATTACTGACAGATAATCCTGAACTTGCAGCAGAACTGGAAACCAAAATCAGGAAGGAACTGGCTAATGGCTTGCCACAATAACTGGTTTTGGGACACTATTCATTATTAATGGTAAAGAGAGCCAGGAACCAGGAACCAGGAGCCAGATACGGAGATTTGAAAAAGGATGTAAAAAGAGGACGTGGACGGACATGGAAAAGGACGTGGGACTTCTTCACTTCTTTAAGTCTTCAATTCATAACGTCTGCAAGTCTTGGTTCCTGGTTCTTGGTTCTTGGATCTATAAATAATAATTATTATGAGAAAACTTTTCTACTCAGTAATTCTGTTTACTGTAATAGCATTATCCTCCTGCAATCGTCCCTCTCCCAAAACAGAACTTAAAAATGAAGGTGATTTCTCGAATCAGCTTACACAACAGGAAATTGCCCATGGTAAGATTACCCCTGAAATCCTTTGGAAATTTGGCCGCATATCAGATGCGCAACTTTCGCCGGATGGAAAACAAATAATTTATAATGTAACACGTTACGATGCTAAAACAAATAAAAAACATACCTGGATTTTTCTAATTTCGTCCGGAGGAGGCAACTCTGTAAATCTTTCTTCTGATATGCCTTCCTGCGATAACCCAAGATGGGTCGCAAATAATAAAATTGCATTCCTTTCGTCGAAGGATGGAAGTGAACAAATATGGACAATGAATGCCGATGGCTCAGGAAAAACAAGAGTATCCTCGGTTGAAGGAGATATTAATGGTTTTGAGTTTTCAGGCGATGGGAAAAATCTGTTTTATCTTCAAAATGTTAAATCGGATTCCACTACCCAGGATAAATATCCTGATTTACCCCTGGCACATGGACGTATTATAACTGATCTGATGTATCGCCACTGGGATTCGTGGTCAAATTATTCCCATAGTCATATATTTATTTCCATTTTAAAGGACAACAAAATATTTGCGGGTACTGATATTTTGAAAGGACAACCTTTCGATTCCCCTTTACCTCCTTATTTTGATATTTCAGAAATAGCCTGGAGCCCTGACGGTAAAATGCTGGCCTATTCCTGCAAAAAATTGAAAGGTAAAGAATTTAGCATGAGTACTAACTCGGATATTTATGTTTATCATATTAACGATGCAACTACTGAAAATATAACTGAAGGAATGATGGGGTACGACCGTTACCCTGTTTTTTCACACGATAGCAGAAAGATCGCCTTCGAGAGTATGGAAACGCCCGGATATGAAGCTGATAAAGCTCGCCTGTTTGTTTATGATTTTGATACAAAAATTCGTAAATACCTGACCGATAAATTCGATCAGGATGTTTCAAATTGCGTTTGGAATGCCGTTGATCAAAAAATTTATTTCATAAGCGGTATCCATGCAACCTTCCAGATCTATTCCATCGAATTAAATTCCGGCAATATACAAAAGATAACAAATGGCAATCATGATTATACTGCTCTATCCTGCAACAATTCAATAATGGTTGGCACAAAAATGTCACAATCGATGGCTCCGGAAATTTTCAGGATTTATCCGGAAACAGGAAATGAAACTCAGCTGACATTTGTAAATAAAAACATTTATGATGTTGTAAAAATGGGCAAATCGGTTGAGCGTTGGGTAAATACCACCGATGGAAAAAAAATGCTGGTATGGGTAATTTATCCGCCTGATTTTGATCCTTATAAAAAATACCCTGCACTTCTTTATTGCGAAGGTGGGCCACAGGATGCCGTCTCACAGTTTTTTTCATATAGATGGAATTTCCAGATTATGGCAGCCAACGGTTATATTGTTGTAGCGCCTAACCGACGTGGATTGCCAACATTTGGTGAAGCGTGGAATAAAGAAATTTCAGGAGATTATGGCGGACAGAATATGAAGGATTACCTGAGTGCAATAGATGACGTCAAAAAAGAACCTTATGTTGATGCTTCCCGTCTCGGAGCCGTGGGAGCTAGTTATGGAGGATATTCGGTATTTTACCTGGCAGGCTGCCACCAAAAACGTTTTAAGACTTTCATAGCACATTGCGGGATGTTTAATCTTGAAAGCTTTTCTTCGTCAACAGAGGAAATGTTTTTTGTAAAACATGATTTTGGAGGATTCTATTGGGATACACCAAAACCTAAAACCTATTCCATGTTTTCACCAAACCAGTATGTTGGGAATTGGGATACTCCTATAATGATTATTACAGGAGCAAACGATTTCAGGGTGCCATATACTGAAAGTTTTCAAGCTTTTAACATTGCACAATTAAGAGGTATACCAAGTAAATTGCTATTTTTCCCTGACGAAAGTCATTGGGTATTAAAACCTCAAAACAGTATTCTCTGGCAACGGGAATTTTTCGGCTGGCTTGATAAGTGGCTGAAAAAATGATGTGCAGATGTGAAAATTGGTAGTCAAATTACTGATTACTTAATATTAATTGGTTTATAAGGTTTATAAGGTTTATTAGAGTAACAGAATTTCTTATAAACTTATAAACGTTATAAACGTATAAACTTATTTATATAAATATATATTTCAATTTTTAGGAAATATTATTAAATTTAATAAAATTATATTCAATTAATTCATTTAAATCCTATTGTTATGATAAAAGCAATGAAATTTAGTACTTTGTGTTTATTAGTATTCCTATCCATCACATCCTGTAAAAAATCTGATAATTCTTCTACCAGTTCAAATCCGGGTACATCTCCTTACACTACTGAAACGGTAGACCAACAAAAAACTGACCTGACCACTGAATGTCAGAACATTAGCAATGGAGTTCAAGGTATGATCAATGTAAATGCAATTTCTGTTTTAGAACACTTTGTTAGCTTATCAGGAGGAGAATCTTCACAGAGTGCAAGGCTCATTAAACCATTAACTGCCATATCTGAACAAAATGGTAATGTTAATGAAGCGGTTGAATCGATAAATTTAAGCTCGGATACCACGCTTACACAATTATTCAATAGTATAAAGTATACTTTTACCTGGAATCCGGGAACCCAACAATTCGATACAGTGAAAAATTCTTCGGATATTGTTTTTAACTTTCCTTCCAAGTCAGGTGGAACCACCAACGATGCGCAGTTAACAATTCAATATACCGGAGTTAAGGCTGTATCTCTTATTTCCGGATATAATGGTGATTACCCCGGTAGTTTTAGCATTACGCTTAACGTTAGCAATAGTACAGTAGCTGAATTCAGCTCTACGGCATCATACAGCAGCAGTGGAATTCCTTCCAGTGTGAGTGGTTTTATTCTGTTATCCCCATATAAACTTCAGGCAAGCTGGACATATACAACGACTTCAGTTGTTATGACCTTTAGTTTCCTTAACGGAACAAATACCCTAGCACAATTTTCCGGAACTAATACCGGCAATTTTTCAAAAACAACTATTGATACAGCTACTCTTGTTCAATCAATACTTCAAACAGCTAATACCACTTTCCAGTTTGGAAATATAGCATGGGCAGGGAGTGTAAACTATACGGATATAGGTAAAAAACTACCTGGTATTGAATCCGGTACCAATCCCGATTCAGTTGCCACCCAAGAGGCCAGATTGTTGAACAATGATGCTTCACTTATATTATATTATGTAAGCTCAAATCAAAAAATTGCAACCATAGTGGCCGTTCCTGTTGAAAATTTGAATGGTATTAGCACTAGCTGGGGTATGGAATTAGAATTTGTATTTGCAGACAAATCAAAAGGTACATTCGATTCGTATTATGGTGCCGGATTTTCTTCCTCATTGGCGAAGATATTTCAGGGTATAACTTTTAACTCATCCAATTAGAATGTTTGTACATAAAGTCCGTAGCCTTCAATACGCTCGTTTACGAACTTTATGATCCAAACACCCGACTATAAAGAAACACTTATTATAGGCAATAAAACTAATTATCAGATAAGAAATCACCAAGTTTGAGGCTTGCGAAGGCAGAAAAAGCGCAGTTTACTTTAAGTAAATGAGCATTTTTCTGACAAACCTAACGAAAAAATTGGTGATTTCTTACTGATATCAATTATTTGTGTACATATTTTACTGTAGCACCATATCCTCCCCAAATACCTAATCCGTTGCCCTGAATGTTTGAGATTACATTATGATAAGATGTGGCAAATGGATTTCCAGAATTAATTATTTCAGATTGAATATTCAGCCAAAAAGTATATTGTGTCTGCTGCATTGTCCAGATTTTAATATATACGGAATCTGTCAAACTGAAATAATCGTTAAAGTTCTTCAAATTGATGTAGGTTTCAGGTCCCTTGTTTAGTTTAAACGTATAAGTATTCCCGTTAAAGAGCTTATCATTAAAAACTGATTCCAGTGTGGGATAAAACCCACTTTGAGTTAACGGGGTACAGGTAAATGTCCTGTAATAATTTACAACTAACGGATCATCATGAATAGTGGCAAATACAATTGCCTGATCTGGATTTCCATTAGTGGATTGCAGCCAGGCAGTGTCAATGGGAACGGGAGCTGGAATTGTGGTTATAGCACTAAGAGTATCAGTTCCATAAAAAATCTGAAGCTGGTAGGTATGTCCAGCCAGTCCGGTTAAAAAAATTCCACGATAATAATAAGGAGGAAAATGTTGCTGGTCATACATCAGGGACAATACCTCCAAATTATTACCATCCGATACTACAACTTTAGCTTGTCTGATTACGATATTTATAAAATCGGAAGAATCAATATTTGAATAATAGGGAATATTTTTTGTAAGGTATACAAGCGGATATCCACCCTGTTCGATAGAGCCTTCCACTATAATGGAAGGTTGAAAAGTCACATAATTATTCTGATTATCTTTCTGGCAGGCTGTTATCAAAATGACAAAAGTTAATAATGCAATAAAACAAAATATCTTTTTCATATTCCTTATCTTATTCTTATGGTCACAGGCTACGGGCTTTATGTACAAGCACTACTTAAAAAGAAAATTGCCAGCTTACTGAAGGCAATATAGGGAAAATAGATATTTCACCAGGCTCCACATTCAGAGTAAAATTAAAAATGTTTCCGGTAGTTTGTGGATAAATGAAAAAAGGATTTTGACGGTCGTAAACATTATAGACTGAAAATATTAACCTTGAACTTTTAAGTTTTGAACTGCTCAATACATAGGTCGCTGAGATATCCAACCTGCTATAATCGGGCATCCGGGCACTATTATATGATCCGTACTGGTTTATCACATTGCCTGCTATAAGGTACCTTCCTACCACTGGTGTATATGCACTTCCTGTAGAATAAATAAAAACAGTTGAAAATGACCATTTTTTGTTAAGTGCAAAATTAATAATACATGATGCATTATGGGTTCTGTCATATTTAGCAGGAAACCATTGCCCCTGTTCAATTTGTGCAAAACTTTCCATAGTTTTGGAGAGTGTATAACCAATCCACCCGTTAATCCTACCGGAAGTTCGTCTAATTAACAACTCTACCCCATATGATCTTCCTTTCCCAAAAATTAAATTTTCATCTGTTGGTGTATTGTTAAATAATTGAAAAAGGTCATTTTTAAACTCAAGTTGATGGTAAGTGTTTTTATAATAAACCTCTAAAGAAGTTTCCAAAAATGTGTGTGTGATATTCTTATAAAATCCGGCAGCCCATTGATTTCCGGTAAGTGGTTCGATATCTTTCGTTGAAGGTATCCAAAAATCGGTAGGGAAAGCAACAGATGAAGTACTTACAAGATGAATGTATTGGTTGTTATAATTATAGGAAAACTTAATTGACGCATCATTCCCAACCAGATAACGAACTGATAACCTTGGTTCAAGGCCGTGATAGGCCTGAATGATTTTTCCGGTGGGGTATTCAAGAGTATCAGTAATGTTTCCAAAGGAATCGTACTGATAGTTTAAATAAGGCCCAACCTGAAAATAGATATTAGCACGAAGTCCGGCTACGAAACTCAGTTTGTTTGTGACAGTATATTCATCAGATAAAAATATACTGTTCTCATATGCATAGTAGCTGTAAATTTTAACATTATTCAGTTGCTGGGTATCAGCTGAAACAGTGCTGGAATTTGGGGTAATACTGTGATGTATTATCTCCAATCCTGCTTTTATTTTATTTCTGTTGTTAAAATAAGAAAATTTATTTTTATACCCATAATCCTGTATATTGGATGTTAAATTAAAATTATTATAATTCTGCGATAAATTCATTTGAAAATCGTACCCGCTGCTATAGAAGCTGTTTTCCATGATTAAGTCAGGGCTAATCAAATGTGCCCATTTTAAGGAGGCTATTTTGTTTCCCCATTTCATAATCGCATCCAGGTCAATTTGAGGTGCGTTCAGGTCAAAATCATCTTCCCCTTGATATAAGCCGGCATAAAGTTTGTTTTTGTGATTAAACTCCATATACACTCCACCATTTAAATCATAAAAATCATACCTTGAATTTCGTAATATAGAATGGTTTCCAATAAGATTAATTTCCTTCATAGCTGATAACAATAAATTAAGGTATGTTTGGCGAAATGCCAGAAAAATGCTGCCTATTCCATCAGATAAAGGAACTGTAACTTTCATATGCGAAGAAATAACACCAATATTTCCCATCACTTCAGTTGTGGAAGGTATTCCTGGTTTTGAATTAAAATCCAGTACCGACGATATCCTGTTGCCATATTCGGCAGGAATACCCGCCTTAATAAATGATACATCACTAATCGCATCAGTATTAAATATAGAATAAAAGCCAAGAAGATGTGCCGGATTGTATACTACAGCTCCATCCAATAGTACCAGGTTTTCATCTGCACCGCCTCCACGTACGTATATTGCAGCATTACCCTCACCGCTGTTTTGTATTCCGGGTAATAATTGCAAAGTCCTGTAAAAGTCAGATTCTCCTAAAAGAAGCGGCATCGAAACTACTTCTTTCCTGGTTAGGGAAACTATACCACCCTGAACATTTTTAATGCGGCTTGCTGATGAATCATAAAGTACAGTTACTTCTTTAATTTCCAGGTTACTCTTTACTAACCTGAATGTAATATTGGTATCCCGAAGCAAAGTTAAAGTAATAATGGAATTAGCGTATCCTAAAAATTGACATTTAATTACATGGTTATTATTATTTAGCTGGCAAAAATAATTTCCATCTTTATCAGCTATTGCTATACTTCCGGTCAGGCTATCTGATATAACTGCACCGGGTAATGGTATGTTTGTAACACTATCTACAACCATTCCATATATTTTTATACTCTTTCCAATTACATTTGATGCAAATAGTAAAAGATTAAAAACCAACAAATAAAAGATAAATCTTCCAATTAACTTATTCATTTTCATTTACTTTTTTCGCTAAGAAGATTATACTACAAAAAATTAATCAAAAATTCTCCTGCAAATTACAATTTTAAGTAATTGGTTAAATTGAAATTATTATCGACATTTACCAGATGGAAAAACTGTCTGTAGTTATATGTGATAATCAACTTCTGACTTATATTGGAATAACGTCAATATTAAGTCAATACTATAATGATGGTATTATTTTTAATGAAGCCAAAACAAAGGATGAACTGATTAATATGCTTCAAACGAATAATCATGATGCATTGATATTAGATTATGACTTTATTGATTTTGAAAATATATCTGACATTGAATCCTTAAGGAAATGTTTCCCTAAAATTAGCATCCTTGTAATTACAGCCAACCAAAATCCTGAAAGTATAATAAAAGTCCTCGATGCGGGTATTACAAATTATATTCTGAAGACCTGTGATGAAAATGAACTTATTGAAGCATTCAGATCAACCTTAGAGGGACGAAAATATTTCAGCAGTAAGGTGCTTGATGTATTGCTACACAAAAATTCATCCTTTCGTAAAAAAAAGGAACCCGGAAAATTAACGGCAGCAGAAATAGAAATTGTACGTCTGATAACACAGGGATTGACTACAAAGGAAATTGCCAGTCAAAAAAACCTTAGCTTTCATACAATAATAACTCATCGTAAAAATATATTCAGAAAGCTTGCAATTACTAACACTTCTGAACTTCATATGTATGCTATGCGGAATGGTATCATAGATACTACGGAGTACTACATATAAAGTCGTAAGTAGTAAGTAGTAAGTAGTAAGACTAAAAAGAAGGCAGAAGGCAGAAGGCAGAAGACAGAAGATAAAATTCAAAAGATAAAAGAAGAAAGAAGAAAGATAATAAAGTATTATAAACCTCATAAACCTCATAAACCTTATAAACCTTATAAACTTTATAAACCTTATAAACCTCATAAACAATTTTCAAATTTGCACATTTTCAAATTTTCAAATTTTCAAATTCTTTTATCTTTCATCTTTTTACTTACGACTTTCGACTTACTACTTACGACTACGACTTACGACTATACCTACATATCGGTATGAAAAATACCATCAAAATGGTATTTTTCAGTTGCTATTATAGTATTAGTTTTGACTTAAATATGTATCCAAAACTTAAACATATCAATAAGATTAATCTATTTAATTAAAATCAGATAATTATGTCATTGGAAAATTTAAAATTCGAAACTCTGCAATTACATGCAGGTCAGGAAGTTGATAAAGCAACTAACTCAAGGGCAGTACCCATCTATCAGACTACATCCTATGTTTTCAACGATTCGGAACATGCTGCCAAACTATTTGGATTGCAGGAATTTGGTAATATATATACCAGAATTATGAATCCTACCACTGATGTATTCGAAAAAAGAATAGCAGCCCTCGAAGGAGGTGTGGCAGCTTTGGCAACTTCTTCGGGACAGGCGGCTCAGTTTCTTGCAATAAGTAACATAGCCTCAGTTGGTGATAACATAGTTTCAACATCCTATCTTTATGGAGGCACATACAACCAGTTTAAAGTTCAATTTAAACGATTAGGCATAGCAGTTAAATTTGTCGATGGGGATAAACCTGCCGATTTCGAAAAACTTATTGATTCGAAAACCAAAGCTATATACCTCGAAACAATAGGTAACCCGAGGTTCAATATACCGGATTTTGATGAAATAGCCAAAGTTGCTAAAAAACACGATATTCCCTTAATTGTTGACAATACTTTTGGTGCCGGTGGCTATTTGTTCAGGCCTATTGAACACGGAGCTAATATTGTAGTAGAATCGGCCACAAAATGGATTGGAGGTCACGGTACCAGCATAGGAGGGGTTATAGTCGACGCCGGCAATTTCAACTGGGCAAATGGCAAATTTCCACAGTTCACAGAGCCTTCCGAAGGTTATCACGGATTGAAATTCTGGGATGTATTTGGTACTCCGGGCCCATTCGGGAATATAGCTTTTATTATCCGTGCCCGGGTAGAAGGACTTCGCGATTACGGAGCTTCTCTTAGCCCGTTCAACGCTTTCCTGTTGCTTCAGGGATTAGAAACCCTTTCATTGCGAGTACAGCGTCATGTGGATAATGCCCTCGAAATAGCAAAATGGCTTGAAAAACACCCTAAAGTGGAATATGTTGAATATCCGGGCCTGCCAAACAGTCCTTACCATAACCTTGCTAAAAAGTACCTGAAACACGGTTTCGGCGGTGTACTTGCCTTCAAGGTGAAAGCAGGAAAAGAAGCTGCAGATAAATTTGTAAACAGCCTGAGCCTGATAAGCCACCTTGCAAATGTCGGCGATGCAAAAACATTGATTATACATCCTTCCACAACTACTCACCAGCAGCTGGGTGAAGAAGAACAGAAAAAATCAGGAGTATTTCCGGGTGTCCTGCGTGTATCAGTTGGAATCGAACATATAGACGATATTAAGGCGGATCTGGAAAAAGCTTTTTCGGTAATTTAAATAGTGCTTAGTACATAGTGCTTAGTACTTTACAGTTGTAGAGGTTGAAGAGGTTGTAAAGGTTGTAAAAAATACAACTTTTACAACCTTTACAGTTTGTATAACCTTTAAAAAAATAACAATATTTAGAAAATAAATGAGGAACTACTGAAATAAAATACCAGCCAGTAATAACTGAGATAATAGTTATAGATATAAGGGAAGATTGAATTATCAACCCAGCTATACCAAAAATAGCACATGAAAAAGGATCCATTTCGAATTTAATTGAATATTCTTATAACTAAGCACTTTTTTTATAAATTTGTGATAGTTAAATTAAAAGGTCGAACATAATGAACATTAAATTTATATTTACCCGGGTAAAAAATTTAATTGTAAGTCCAAAAGAAGAATGGGTAAGAATAAATAACGAAAATGACACTAAAAATGAAATAATATCAGGATATGCCTTGCCTTTGTTAATAATTATAGTTATTTGTTCAATTATTGGAGATATTATTTTTGCTTCAAGGTATTTATATTCATTCATGTATGTTATTACTAAAGCAATAATAATGTTTGCCGTTGCTTTTGTAAGTATGTATTTTTCTGCCATAATAATCAATGAGATTACAACAAGTTTTAATTCTAAAAAAAACATACATAGTACTTTCAAACTGGTTGTTTATTCTTTTACAGCTTATTTTATTACGACTGCATTTACAAATTTACTCCCTCCACTGGGTATAAGCCAGTTATTTGCATTATATTCAATTTATCTTTTCTGGATAGGTTCTTCAATATTATTAGAAACACCTGAAGATAATAAAGTTGGTTTTGTTGTGGTTTCAGGGTTAATAATGGCAGGAATATATACTGTTGTATATCTTATACTTGGTAAAATACTTACAGGCATTTTCGTAGCCAATATACCTTAAAAATTAAATAATGTCAGAATCTCCGCAACATATCAACATCAGAAATAAAGGAGCCTCTCATGAATTTGAGTTTCTTGAGAAATTCACCGCAGGAATCCAACTTACCGGAACAGAAATAAAATCAATTAAGGCAGGAAAAGCAACCCTGGTAGATTCGTACTGTTATTTTCATAGTGGTGAACTTTACCTCAAAGGGATGCATGTCTCAGAATATTGGTGGGGGTCATATAATAACCACGAACCAAAGCGTGAACGTAAACTGTTATTAAACAAGAAAGAACTAAACAAGCTGGAACGTAAATCGGCTGAAAAAGGCTTGACGATTATTGCAATCAGGCTATTTGTAAATGAAAAAGGTTTAGCGAAAATTGAACTGGCATTGGCCAGGGGTAAACAAGAATTTGATAAACGGCATGATATTAAAAACCGCGATGCCAAACGCGAAATGGACAGGGAGTTTAAAAGATAAGAGAGGGAAGAAGTCAGAAGACAGAGGGCAGAAGGCAGAAAGGGACGTGGGACATGGGACATGGGACATGAGACGTGGGACGTGAAAAAAAAGAAATCTTAAATCTGAAATTAAAAATATTAAATCCAGAATCATATTAGCACTATTATTTTTGATGTAGTGTTTTGTGGCCCTTTTTTAATATGTCACTAGTAATTAACATATTGAAATTGTATTAGTTTTAATGTTGAATATCTTATACCCTTCGACTCCATTAAGGGTACGTGTACCTGCAACCAACAACTAACAACCAACGACTAATTACAATTATCAGACAATTTTACAGGGTATTATAGCATCCTCATCAAAAGAGTACACAGCACAAAGACGATGATAACCATCGGCAATGATAACTTTTCCATTTCCTGGTTTCCTTACAAGCAACAATGGGGATAATTCTTCATCCGATTCTATTTTACGTTTATCCTTTTCTACATGTGAATTGCTGGTTCCGAGTAATGGCAATCCTGATGCCCTGAAAATATCCTTTGCTTTGAACTTAGTTATTACAGCAAGTTTCAACTTTACAACTAATTTATTAGCTGACTCTTGATCAAAGAGTAAAGTTAAATATGATAAAGCTGCAGGATAATCGTGTTCTTCCGGTTCACTCAACCACTTAACCTTATTGTTTTTCAAAATTTTAACCATATAAAAATGATTACTAATTACTAATTACTGATTACTAATTACTGATTACCAATATTTTACTTCATCACTCCATCACTCCATCACTCCATCACTTAATTACATTTTACTTACGACTTACTACATACGACTTACTACTTTTCTTTAAATGTATTTAAAAATATTAAAATTGATATAGCAATAGTTTGAAATTTTATGCTCAACTTTATATTATATATATAACTTATTAATATATTATGTACTAGTGAAAAACAAGACAAAATTTATTTTCCTGACTTTATTTTCAATAAGCCTGGCAGCAGCAGGACAGGATTACAGGTTGCCCTTATACCAAAACCCGGTTCTGAGTTCAAAGGAAACTGAAAGAAAAGAAAAAATTGAAAAAACGGATATTACATTAATCAGGGAAGTTCTGAATCCAGATATTACGGTATACCTTCCAAGCAAAAGAATTTCTACAAGGCAAGCTGTAATTATCTGTCCTGGCGGAGGATATGGGCTTCTGGTTCCCGACCTTGAAGGCACTGACATTGCCAGTTACTTTAATTCGATCGGTGTAGCTGCTATAGTATTAAAATACAGGCTTCCAATATTTGGTAATTGGGAAGTACCGAGTAAAGTGCCATTGACAGATGCCCAGCGTGCCATGCGGATGGTACGGTTTAATGCCCCGAAGTGGAATATCGATCCTCGTAAGATCGGAATTATTGGATTTTCTGCAGGTGGACACCTTGCATCGACTTTGGGAACTCATTTTGACTATGGTAATCCTGCCTCCCTGGATTCCATTGATAGAATAAGCTGCCGGCCCGATTTTATGATATTAATGTACCCTGTAATTACATTTACCGATACAACCAGGCATCAAGGCTCTATGGACAACCTTCTTGGGAAAAATCCGGATAAAAAATTAATAAGGGAATATTCAAATGAACTGCAGGTAAAAGAAGATAGCCCTCCGGCTTTTTTAGTTCATGCTTATGACGATTCCGCAGTCCCGGTTGAAAATACATTGCTTTTCTTTAAAGCTCTGCGGGCAAAAAAGATTCCGGCCGAAATGCACATTTTATCTGAAGGCGAACATGGTTTTGGATTAGGAATTAAAAATGAACATATTGCTACATGGACTAATAATTTAAAATGGTGGCTTTTAAGTCTTAACAATAAAAATTAAAATTACTGAAAAATAAAATTTAACTATATTTATTTATTAAATCATTAGATATGAAAAACATTATTACGATAGCAATTATTATGTTTCTGGCTATAAATGGAACATTTCAATGTAACGGTCAACAATCACATGATCCGGTAAACCCCAATGCTACACCTGAAGCAAAATCTTTGCTTAAATATTTATATAGCCTGCAGGGTAATCATATATTATCAGGTCAGCATAATTCCGGACATGAATTCACAAGATCTTCCGATACGATCAAGAGCTATACGGGAAAATATCCTGCAATATGGGGTTCTGATTTTGCCATTGATGACCGTCATGCCCTCGTGCGCGAAGCTATAAATCAATATAATGACGGTTCCATTATTACCCTGATGTACCATATGCGTCGTCCTTTCGATTCTGACACGGTAAAAAGAAGCACATGGAAAAAACTAACAGATGCTGAATTCAAAGATCTCATTACACCAGGGACAAAAATTCATCAACTCTGGCAGGACAATATGGACACAGTAGCTTTTTACCTTAAACAGTTACAAAAAGCCAATATACCTGTATTATGGCGCCCTTACCACGAAATGAACGGAGTTTGGTTCTGGTGGGGAAACCGGCCCGGTGAAAATGGCTTTAAAAAATTGTGGATAATGACTTACGAAAGATTTGTGAATTTCCATAAACTGAATAACCTTATTTGGGTATTTAACACTAACGCCCCGCGCGATTGGGAAAATGACCAGGCTTATGCATATGACCTGTTCTATCCTGGCGATGCCTATGTCGATGTTCTGACGGCGGATGTATATAAAAAAGACTTTAAACAATCTCATCACGATCAACTGGCAGCTCTTGCAAAAGGTAAAATAATTGCACTGGGCGAAGTTGGCGATGTACCTACACCGGAAATATTAAAACAACAACCACTTTGGACATGGTTTATGGTATGGGCTGGTTTCCCATGGATGCACAATACTCCCGAAATAATACGTAATTTATACAACGATCCCAGGGTAATATCCAAAGAAGATGTAAAAAGATAAAATGTTTGGATTAATCAAGTAAGATGAAAATTAAACTTGATTTATTAATATTGGTGCAGTGAATTTATAATTTTTTAATAATTATAAAGAGAATCTATTATATTAAAAATGTATATAAATTGGTTTTTTAAAGAAATAGATGAAAATTGTTTAGAAAAATGTAAAAACCTTTTCAAATTAATTTTCCTTTCAATTATTATGAATACTCTTTAATGTTGTAAATAATAAATCCCTCTAACCGTTTTCCTTTTAGGATAATACATGGTTAGAGGGATTATTTCCGCAAAACTTCATAATCCCGATTTAAAAAATTTAATTAAAATTTCATTTCAATCTTAAAATTCTTTCCAGCTATTTCATTTGGTAAAATTACGGTAGAATTATTCAATGAGTTTTCAACCAAAGATACCAAAGATTTATCAGTTCCTTCCACTCTTTTTACGTCCAGTTTATTTTCATCAACATTAAAGTAAAGAGTAATTGAACCCTTAGGAACATTAACTTTTGGCAGTTCATCAGAAATAATATTCCTTAATACTTCATCTGCAGGAACACTATTATCAGTAAATATATTATTATCTATTTTAATTTTTAAAATAAAACTTCCAACCATACAATCAGGAACTACAAAACTTCCCTTTTCAAGTTGCCTTTTAACTGATTGTACAAGGTTATTATCTGAACCTTTAACTTGTAATAATTTAAATCCATCTTTGGGAGACGCATTAAAATAAATAAAAACTATACCATTATTATCAACGGAAACTTCACTTAAAGAGGCCCCAATCTGATCTCTTACAGATATATCACAGGATGTAGTTTTGGAACCATTATTGCCAAAAGCAGTTGATACAACTAATATGCTGCTTAATAATGTAATCGGAATAAAATTTAAAACTTTCATAATATTAAAATTTAAGGTTAAACAATAATTAAATGAACATAGAAACTATTAAAATTCTTTGAGTTAGTTAGAATTAATAGAATTAATTAGTTAACCAAAACAATTTAACTGCTATAAGAAACAATTATCATTTATAATTGTACTATCTGTAGTAGTTAGAGATAGTGTAAGGAAAATTCAAATAACATACTCAAATTATTTAATGCAAATATCATGCCAATATATTTTTAGTGGCTAATAATTTTTATTTTTAAACATAATTACGATTTTAGATTAATAATTTAAAGTTAAACATACATATAAGTTATATGTTATAAATTTAATTTTATAATTCTTCAATAGAATTTGTTCCCGGTAAATATTCTAACAGGCATATTCATTATGATATAGAACAACTTTAAAATATCTCGCTATTGATTGTTTCCCTTTCGGGCATAAGCCTCCAGAACCAACCGTGATGAACATGCAAAAGCCATAAATGTTAAATTGTCTGGCTATATTTGTTTATCCCCGGCCTGTACCTCCTGCTGTGAATTGTTAACATCTACAAATTTAAAGCCCTTTTCCTTTAATAACCATCCTGCTGTATGCTGAACATTCAGAGGTAAATCAAAACTATTAGTTTCACTGGTTGCATCAAGGAAAACAATTTTACCGTTCAGTTCCAATTGCGCTATCACATGATTAAACTGTCCCTTTTCAGGATATAGATTTTCAATCCTGCCCAGGTCATTTGTACGGATTAATACCGGGAAAACTTTAAAACCGGCTTTTCGCAACATATTTATTAATAGTAAATTCATTTCACCGCTATTGCCGGTTTTCCTGGTTAACACCTCTGGAAATTCGCGGACTGCATAAATACTGTATGTGCCATCCCATTTTATATTATTTTTTATAAATTGATACACCCCTTTTAACAGGTCAGTTGAATCGGTATGGGCAATTGCATCTAATTCTCCTTTGGCATTAAAGTCCTGCGACAATCTGTAACCGAGGAATTCGCTCTTTATCCAGTTTTGAGTGGCTTCTTCCCAGGTCGGTAACCAATATGAATCATTTTCAGAATTTACTTTGTATTTGTATTCCCATTTATCCCAGACATCATAGTCTACGTTTGCAGCTGATAAAGAAGGAGTATAATAATAGTTTAAAGTATTTTCTACCTGGTAAAGATGAACTTTAACAAAAGGATAATTATCATTGTTGTATGGTTTTGGATTTATTCCGGGCATTTTTTCCAATACAAATCGCAAACTTTTGCCTTTTTCCAGATATACCTTTATTGTCTTTTTGGAAGATTCATATAAAATATTATTATTTCTGCCTATATCATTATATACATCCTTTAACTTATTGGAATAAAGATATTGCAACCTGTTTGAATACTCCTCCTGCTCATTATAATCAAGGTCCCTCCCTTTTTGAAAAGTTACGAGGTAATTTAACCTTTCAGGTATATTTACCCTATATTCGCTCCATGCTACCGGAATAGTACTTTGAAAATACCAATTGTGAAGTTTAACTATATCCACCGAATAAATTGTATAGGAATATTCAATAAACGAACCTGGCTTAACATCCAAAAAAGTAATAACTTTTTTTCGATGCCGGCTGTCAATTTCAATATCACTAATTTTTGAGGTTGTAAATTTTGTTTTTACAGAAGTTCCATTAACTGTAACATTTATTGTATGAGCTTTAATTTTTGAAAAATAATCATATTCTTCGTACGACCTGTAAGGAATTTCAACCTTTGCATACTCTAACCCGGCTTCCTTGAGAATTTTTATCCTGGTAATTTTTGTATATTCAACACGCGGAGCAACAGATGCAGTCCCATAATCACAAAGTACCACAGCTGATGCATCAGGATCAGGAGAGTACACTGTCATGTTTATATCTTCAGGCAAAATTACACCCCATTTTATCGGATCATCCTGAGCCTTTACGATGGGCCAGCTGCTAAACAAAAAAATTATAAAACTTATAATTAAAGTCTTTGCTTTCATAATTTTGATTTTTAGTTTTATTAGTTAAGTGATACTAATAATAATTTTCAAGTAATTAGTTGACAAATAAACAAAAATAATGCCATTATAATAAGTTACGGGATGAAGTTTATTGTTTATTTTTGACATATAAACCGATTGAAAATAATGAATATTCTTTTAATAGGGTCAGGAGGAAGAGAACATGCAGTTGCCTGGAAACTGGCCCAAAGTAAATTATTAACAAAACTTTTTATAGCTCCCGGCAATGCAGGTACATCATCAATAGCCACAAATATTGATCTTCAGCCATCTGATTTCGTTAATATAGGTAAATTCGCTGTCAATACTGAAATAAGTATGATTGTGGTTGGCCCCGAAGATCCATTGGTTAATGGTATTCATGATTATTTTCTTGAACATACCGAACTTCGAAATATTAAAATTATAGGCCCTGTTAAACATGGGGCTATGTTAGAGGGAAGTAAGTATTTTGCAAAGCAGTTTATGTTTCGTCACCGGATTCCGACAGCCAGATATATGAGTTTTAATAAAGACCATCTTAAGGAGGCAATTGTTTTTCTAAATACTCTCAGACCGCCATATGTTTTGAAAGCTGATGGACTGGCTGCAGGAAAGGGTGTATTAATTCCTGCCGATATTGATGAAGCTGTTATGGAGCTTGGTTTAATGTTTTCTGGAAAATTTGGCAGTGCAGGTTCTACAGTAGTAATTGAAGAATTCCTTAATGGCGTTGAACTTTCTGTATTTGTGCTTACCGATGGCACTTCATATGTTATTCTTCCGGAAGCAAAGGATTATAAAAGAGCAGGTGAAGGAAATACCGGCTTAAACACCGGAGGAATGGGTTCCGTTTCACCTGTGCCTTTTGCTGATGCCTCATTCATGAAAAAAGTGGAAGATCGTATTATTAAGCCTACTATCGAGGGCCTAAGAAAAGATAATATTCCTTATAAAGGTTTTTTATTTATTGGTTTAATGAATGTTTCAGGCGAACCGCAGGTTATAGAATATAATGTCCGCCTGGGTGATCCCGAAACTGAATCAATAATTCCAAGAATAAAAAACGATATAGCCGAAATGTTCTTAGCCGTTGCTAATGGAACACTTTCAAATATTAAACTTGATGTTGATGGCCGCACAGTTGGTACCATAATGGTGGTATCAGGTGGTTATCCCGGTCACTATGAGAATGGTAAAGAAATTAAACATTTGGAAAATGTTCATGATAGTTTAATTTTCCATGCTGGCACAAAAATAAATGGAGATAAAATGGTTACAAATGGTGGAAGAGTATTGGCCGTGAGTTCGTTTGGTAACACCATTCAGGAAACTATTGCCATTTCAACTAAAAATGCTGAAATAATAGATTTTGAAGGAAAATATTTCAGGCATGATATTGGACTGGACCTTTTATAGTGCATAGTGCATAGTGCATAGTGCATATAGTGCGTAGTGCATAGTGCTTAGTTTGTTGCAAAATGTCTTATTTTATAGTGATATAAATTAATTACTTTCAAGAAATTTAAATATAATAATGATAATTGTTTTTTATATAAAAACCAAAATTTAGGGTGGTGGTTCTATGAACTTAGCACTATGCACTATTTATTATGCACTAAGCACTATTACCATGCTACTTCGATTTTTCAGATCAACGGGTTCACAAATGTTACTTTTTATTCCTTTGTTAGCCGTCTTACTTTGGCTTCACCCGATAATCAGTCCTCCCGGGCACATTTTTTTCTTCAGCAATTATCCGATGCCCTTATATCAAATAATATTACACCTACTTCCCGGCAATTCTTTTGCCGGAACGTTTCTGACTTTATTAATTGTAATTATCCAGGGTTTCCTGTTGGTCAGGCTAAATACAAGATTTATATTTATAAATAACCGAAGCTACCTCCCTGCTTTCTTTTTTGTAATACTTACTGCATCTGTATATAATATTCAAAAGCTTAATCCTGTAATTTTTGCAGGTTTTTTCATATTGCTTGCACTTGAAAAATTATTTGAATCTTTCAGAAACGAAAAGCTTTCTTACGAAATTTTTACCGCTTCATTTTTTATTTCCATCGGGGCTCTTTTTTATCCTTTTGTGATTTTTTATATTATTTTCATCTGGATAAGTATATATTTATTAAGACCTTTTAATTGGAGGGAATGGGTTTTTACCGTACTTGGTTTATTTACTCCTTTTATACTAATTGACAGTTATTATTTTCTAATAGTTAATAATACACATATTGTACTTAACGGTTTCATTAATTCATTTAAAATAAATCATGATAGTTTCCAATTTCGACATTCCTTAATATCACTGATAATTTACATAATTTTGCTTTTAATAATTTCAAGTCAGTATCTGATTCAATCTTTTCAGGGAAAAAAGATTTTACAGCGTAAAGCATTTACTTTATTTTTCTGGTTATTCTTTACTACTTTGGCAATATATATATTTTTACCGCAAGCATCGGTTGAGCTTATTTATTTTTTAGCAATCCCGCTTTCGTATTTATTTGCCAATTATTTTGTATTTATAAGATCTCCCTATTGGGGAAACATTTTATTATTGCTGTTATTTGTATTGGTAATATGGAATCAGATTAGTGGATAGGGAACTCTGACCCTTGGTTAGGTTAATATTGACAATAGATTGAAGCTTATTTCAATTTCTTTATTACCCGATTTTGGTTGATGAACATGGTTTTAAGTGAGTTCCTGGATAAGGCAATAAATTACTCTCTTTTTTATATTGATCCGGGAATTTATCCTTATTTAACCCTGTTGTAAAATATGCCGGTGTAATAGAACCTGAATGCGGACAGAAAAAGGGGTATCCCCATCGTAATATATAAAATGCATAGTACGGCCTGAGAAACAAGTCCGGAAAGACGCAGTAATATTCCACCGGAGATCATTATAGTCATTAGTATATAACTCCTGATATTAAAGAAAGAAAATGCATATGGTTTTTGAATTTTCATTTTCAGGATACGATCTGTATGTTTACGGGAAATATGTGAAAATAACAAAATAAAAAACAATATACCTCCTATCGTACTGCCGCCCAAGATGTATTTAACATTGTTAGGGCTATTCATTGCCATAATGATACCTCTTGTTAACAAGATTCCTCCTGCAACAGTCCATGCAATGGCCGCAATAAATAATAAAATTCGCTTTGAAACCCTTGGGGTAATGATGTCATAAAATTTCATTCTTAATTTTTATTTATTCCTTGGAAGTAAAAATCAGCAAGGCCTTTTGCTCATTAATTATTGAAACCTTTAAATATCAATAAAGGCGCCTATTTTTCCAATACCCAGAAAAATAGAATAGGATATGCAGGTTTTATAAGAATATCGCGCTCTCCTTATCCAGCCGTGCCATGTCCTCGTCAGAAAGCCTGAACGTCATTGCTACGGTATTTTCTTGTGCATGGGTTTCCTTTGTGGCTCCCGGTATTGCAATAATAGTATCGCCATGATAATTTATAAGCCAATTGAGGGCTATCTGTGAGGGGGTTACATTATATTTGAGTGCAAGTTCCTTTATAAGCTTTACTAATGGTTTGCTTTTCTCCAATCCCTTGGATTTAAACTGAGATCTGTATTTCCTAAAACCTATATTGTTAAGCAATTCAGGGTTATCATGAAATTTGCCGGTAACCAGCCCCTGGGCCAATGGTGAATATGCAATGATGGTCATACCCAGTTTCTTTGCCATTTCCAATACTCCGTTTGATTCTATTTTGCGATTCAGCAGGTTGTACATTACCTGGTTTGATGCCAGTGGAATTCCCTTCTTATCAAGGGTTTCCCAGGCATTTTTCATTTGTTGTGCCGAAAAATTACTTACTCCGATATTTTTGATCAATTTTCTGTCCAGCAGATCAGCCATAGCCTTCATTTCATTTTTTTCATTTGAAAAACCCCAGGGCTGATGTACCTGGTAAAGGTCAATCGGATAAGGAGACAAGGCTTTTATGCGCTCGTCAATTGTTTTTGAGATATTTGAAGCAAAATGGAACATAGGCCACCATTTTGTAGCAATAAAGATTTCCCCGGGCTTTTTCCCTGCTGCCTGCAAAGCTTTGGACAGTGCCCTTTCCGATGCCCCGTTACCGTATATCTCAGCTGTATCGAACAAGTTTACGCCTCCATCAAGGGAGAGGGATACAACCTTTTCTATCACATTATCTTCAAGAGTTGGCCAAAATTTCCCGGCAAGGTTATTTTGTTTGCTAAACTGCCAGCAACCAAGACCAATTGGTGTAACCTTCAAATTAGTTTTACCTATAAAACGCAAATTATTTAAATTATTCATATCGTTAATTTATTAAAGATTAAAATTAAATAAATTTAAGTACTTTGTTTATATTCTTTTGCCATTATAGTAGCACATAATTTAAAAACGTAATATTTTGTCCATATTTATGGATTATTTTTTAATAAAAAGGCGTAACGAAAAAATTGGCTTTCCCATATAGCCCCTATTCAAATTAAATGAAAAGCAAAGGATTAATTAATTCGTCAATTTTATCAATACTTATTACTATTGTTTTTTCTTTGATACCATTTTCTGTATTTACACAACCAATCGTCCTCAACGGAGTAATAACTGATTCCCTGAATACTCCTATTCCATTTGTAAGCATACAACTGGAAAGAAATGAATCAGTAAAAACTACTGCATCTGATGAACGGGGAAATTTTAAGTTTTCAAATCTTGCTGAAGGCCAGTACCAAATTACATTTTCCTGCATTGGGTATGAACAGAAAAAAATAACGGTAGAAATTAAAATTGAAAATGCAAAAAACTTATCCGTTGCTGTAAAACTGAATCCAAAAACTTTATTGATATCTGATGTAACAGTCACAGCATCAAAAGATATAGGGAAAACAATGAACTCATTGAGCAGTGTGGATTTGTTGTTGCGGCCTGTCAATTCTGCACAGGATTTAATGAAACTCGTTCCTGGCTTGATTCTTGCACAACATCAGGGAGGCGGCAAGGCTGAACAAATATTTTTGAGAGGGTTTGATGCTGATCATGGAACTGACTTTGCTGTTTTTTGGGACGGGATTCCTGTTAACATGCCTTCCCATGCTCACGGCCAGGGTTATGCCGATTCTCATTTCATAATACCCGAGACTATTGATCAGCTGGATGTATATAAAGGTACTTACACGACTATGTTCGGCGATTTTGCAACGGCCGGTGTTGCCAGTTTCACAACTAAAAATTTTACAGAAAACCTTTTTAAAGCTGAATATGGCAATTATGGATATTACAGGGTAATGGGTATGCTGAACCTTTTAGGGAAAGGCCGGCATCTTTTATCAAAATATAAGGAAAGTGCTTATCTGGCGGCCGGATATTCATATAATAAAGCATCCTATTTTATTCATCCTCAAAATTACAGCCGTTTCAGCGTTTTCGGAAAATATTACGGACAGTTATCCCAAAATACTACATTGACTTTTGAAGGATCTTACTTTAATTCTACATGGAACGGATCGGGTCAAATACCCGTAAGGGCAATTGCGGAAGGATTGATAACAAGGTTTGGGGCACTCGATCCCGGCGAAGGAGGCCAAACATACAGGACTAATGTAAATGCAATACTAAAAACATTTTTTGATAATGGTGGTATATTGAAAAACCAGGTTTTCTATTCCTATTACCAGCTGAATTTATTTACTGATTTTACATTTTATCTTTTGGATACTGTGCATGGAGATGGTATCAACCAGCGGGATAAAGGCAGAAATATATTTGGGTATAATGGTTCCTTTGAATTAAATAAGGATGTAGCTGGAAGTACCCTTAAAACAGTAATAGGGTTATCGGCCAGGATTGATGCAGTTCAGTTAGCATTGAGGGCACAGGAGCAAAGGGTTATTTTAGATACGTTGACAATGGGTAATTTGTATGAACAAAATGCCGGAGTTTACCTCGATGAAACATATAATTTAAGCAAAAGGTTTGTTATTAATGCAGGCGTAAGGGCAGATATTTTCTATTTAGATTATACAAAAATGGTTGGCTTTAACATGTCTGATACGGCAATCTGGGGAATACTGCCTACAGCTACGGGTAAAAAAACTACTGCCAAAGTCAGCCCTAAATTAAGTTTGTATTATAACGTGAACCCTGAAACACAATTTTTCATTCGTGCCGGCTCTGGCTTCCATTCTAACGACGCGAGGGCAGTTGTTGCAAATCCCGGAGTGAACACATTGCCAACTGCCTTTGGTTATGAGATTGGCAGTATATTTAAACCATTTGACAATATGCTGGTAAATGCCGTATTATGGGGTATGCATTTGCAAAATGAATTAACTTACGACCAGGATGTTGCAGCAGATATTATTAATGGCCCCACACAAAGGTTGGGAGCGGATTTGTCAGTGCGTTATCAAATAAGCAGGATTCTGTTATTTGATGCGGATCTAAACTATAGTCATGGCAGGTTTACTGATTCAGTCCATGGTAAAAATTATATCCCATTAGCTCCAACTTTAACAAGCGTTGCAGGGCTTACTGTTAAGCATAATGTCTTATCATGCAGCCTGCGCTACAGGTACATTGATAACAGGCCAGCTGATAACGGTAATTCGGTAGTTGCACTTGGGTATTTTTTAATAGATGGTGTGGCAAAATACAAGGTGAAAAATTTTGAATTTGGATTGACAGTTCAAAATATTTTTAATGTAAACTGGAACGAAGCCGAATTTGCAACGCGAACAAGGCTTAAAAGCGAACCTGCCGGTGGTTATACAGACCTTTGTTTTACTCCGGGCGCACCTCGTCTGATAAGAGTTAGTTTTAGCTACTATTTTAAGTAACATAAGTTCGATTTAAAAAGTCAAATTTTTTATTAATTGATTCCGACTAATGCTACCAGGTAAACTAATACTTTGATTGGATAAAAGTTATAGCCCCTTTTTAAGGCATAGCCGTCAGGTTAATGTCTATATAGAGCAGAATGATAGATATTTAGTGTAAATGTAATAAAATATTAGTGTAATTAAGAGCGTATGTCAACGACTGGATTTGTATATATTATGACCAATAAGAACAAAACAACTTTATATATTGGGGTTACAAACAATTTATGCAGAAGAATACATGAGCATAAAAATCATTTGATAAATGACACTTTTACAGATAAGTACAATATTGAATACTGTATTTATCACGAAGAATTTCAATATTTTGATTTGGCAATACAAAGAGAAAAAGAATTAAAAAAGTGGAACCGTCAAAAGTTTATTTCGAGCGACGCGAGAAAACTCAATATAAACAAAAAGAACCCCGAATGGAAAGTGCTGGCAACAGAGCGTGGCTTTGTTCGGAATAATAAATCATTTTCTCAACATGTTTCGGACATAGTCAATGAATTACAACCAATTAAAGAGATTCCTCCCTGCGGTCGGAATGACGACCAGCAGAATTCTGGCGTTGCGGGAGGTGAAGAGAGTGCGGCAAACCCGCACTCTCTTCACCTCCCGCTCTCTGACCAATAACGACAGTCATTTCGAGCGAAGCGAGAAATCTCAAATAAAGTATTATAATTGTATATAAGCATTTTACAAGCGTTAACCTGACGGCTATGCTTTTTAAGGGGTTGGGGTTAAATAAATTACAGTATAAAAATCTGATTATTTAAATCAAACTAAGGTTAATTAACTACAAAATCATTCATGCTTATGAAATAAAAAATTGGCAGGCAGGTGCTTATGGCTTATATTACCATGACGGTGCAATTGTTCGTGTATAAGGTTTGTTTTGATTAGCAAATCTGTATTGGTTAGAATTTCCTCAGCATTACCGATTTTTTCAATATGATGTTGCTCGGAAAGCACGGCGACACGCGACTGAAAATGGTCAACCAGTTCGAGGTGATGAGTTGTGATAATAATCGTTTTACCGGTTTCGTTCAATTGAAAAATAAGTTCAATTAAAAATGCCCGGTTTTTCGGATCGAGCCCGCTAACTGGCTCATCAAACAATAATACCTCCGGATTAATTGTAAGTATAGACCCAATGGCGACTCTTTTTTTTTCACCTCCTGAAAGCATGTATGTAGGTCGATCACTTAGATTTTCAATGTTTAACATTTTCATGACAGATTCGGCCCGTTCAAAAGCCATATCGTTACGAATACCCATTTGTAAAGGTGCAAAAATCAACTCATCCAGTACTGTTGGACAAAACAATTGATTATCAGAATTCTGAAACACGTAGCCGATACTTTCTCTAAAATAGCTGTTAAAGGATTGTTTTTTCAGGGAATCTTCTGTGATAGAATCTCCCTTGAAATATATTTTGCCACTATCGGGAAACAAAAGGCCACTCATGAGATGTAACAAGGTTGATTTACCTGAACCGTTTGACCCGATAATTGATAAAATTTCTCCCTGCTTCACTGTAAAATTGACATCACAAAGAGCGCAATGTCTATGAATATAACTATAGTTAATATTTTCAAACTTAATAATATCTTCCATACGTTTATATAAAATAGCATAGAACACCTATGCTAAGAAAAAAAAACATAAAAGTTAAGTCCTGCCATTTTATTTTTCCTGTATAAATAACGCTGACAGTACCTGTATATCCTCTTGCCAACATAGCCCTATATATTTCTTCATATTTAATCCACGATTTACGAAAAATGTGGGTAATTCTGCCTGCAATTATCCGGTTGGCATGAGATTCTCCGGTGTTTATCCACCACCTCGATTTCATGGCAAAATAGGTTTCCTCAGTAGTTTGTGATAGAATAAATATAAATTTGTAGGTCAGGGTTAACACTAATAACAACATATTTGGGATGCGGAATATTTTCAACGACTTTATAATATCATTAAATGGGGTTGTATAAATAATTAAGAGGGTTAATGTTAATGAATTGGCTACTTTAAAATAAAACCTCAGAACTGCCCAAAATCCCTCCTTTGTGATGCCAATAACTGCCGGAACATGATAAATCCAAAACGAATGGCTGTTTTTAAATTGAAATATTTTTGCAATAATTTCACCATTATTAACAATATTTAAAGCTGCCGGAGCGATTATTAAAAATCCAAAAAAGAAACTTAAAACAAACACCTTTGTATAGACAAAAACAAGGTTTATGTTTGAAAAGACGAGCAAAACAAAAAAGAAAGCTGTAATTAAAAGCTGTGATGAAACCTGCCTGTTCAAACTGATTATTATGATAAAGAAAAATAAAAAAATAGCCTTTACCCGGGCATCCAATTGTTGTAAAAATCCTTTTCTGCCTGCTGTATCACTTTGGATATAAACGATTTTTATTATGTTGGCAATTGACTTGATAGTAAGGTCAATAAATGATAATGAATGCTTTTTCTTAACGTGGGGCTTTGTTAAACGAATTTCGTTTTTAAGTAAAAAGGAAGGTAACCCGTTATTCATGTTTTTGATAAATTTTAAACAGCCCCCAGGTTGCCAGCGAGATTATTCCTGCACCGGCAAAACCTGAAAGAAGGTAATATGCAGACCCTGAAAGTAGTGAATTATTTTCTTTCCCATTGCTATAATCTGGCATTGGTGCTTTCCATATTCCGGCATTTTTTTTCATTCCTTTTGGTACATATCCAATATCCTTTTTTACTTTGCCGGTTGGCCACTCTCCCCATGCATCGCCTGCATGGAGCCATTTTGGCAGGAGTATGCCAATTGGAGATATAAGTGCTAATACCAATAAACCTATTCCTATATTTTTTTTTAATTTGTTCATTGTCTATCCTAAAACTTCAATGACCTCTTTATGGGAATTATAAAAATACCTGAAAACTAATGCTGTGATTAAACCTTCAACAATGCCAAAAAGCACCAGATGTTCCAAAACCATGGCAGGAATTGCAATTTTAAGAGGATAGGGTGCATATAGTGGTGTTCCGTCAGACAAGGATGCAACCATAGGCTGAATTCCAATTTCACATGCAGTGATTAATGCAGCAAAACATATACTAATATATCCGGCAAAGAAAGCTGCAATATTCATTCGCTTCTGGTTAACCGAATTATTATTTATTAGTTTAAAAACACCATACGCAATAAAAGGCATCACAATTGCCATATTAAAACAATTGGCACCAATAGCTGTAATACCACCATCACCAAAGACAAAAGCCTGTATTATTAAAGCAACTGAAACAGAAACAATTGCCACCCAAGGGCCAAAGAGTAAGGCGATTAGTGCAGAACCTACGGCATGGCCGGTAGTACCCCCAGGTATAGGAATGTTAATCATCATTATGAGAAAAGAAAAAGCTGCCGACATTCCCAGGAAAGGGATTGTTTTTGTAGTAAGTTTCTTTTTAACTTTTTTAATAGCCTTACCAATAAATACAATGAAGACAATATATAAAGGCACGTAGGTTTGAGGGCTTAAATATCCATCCGGAATATGCATAGTCTGTTTTATTTCTGGGCACCTTTTGTTTAAATTTTATTTATCATACTTGCCAGATATCCGGCTCCAAATCCGTTGTCTATATTTACAACACTTACTCCTGAAGCACATGTATTTAACATGGTCAATAGTGAAGACAGGCCATGAAAATTAGCACCATATCCCACGCTGGTGGGTACTGCGATAATTGGTTTGTCAACCAATCCGCCCAGGACACCAGGCAAAGCACCTTCCATACCTGCAATGCCAACTATAACCCTGGCATTTCCTATAATATCCAGGTTATTATACAGGCGATGTATACCGGCTATACCGACATCATAAACACGTTCCACCCTATTGCCGAAAATTTCGGCGGTTACACATGCTTCTTCAGCCACAGGTATGTCGGCAGTACCGGCTGTGACAATGCATATATATGTATCGGGAGTTGGTATTTCTTTCTGTTTAATAACAATGGCCCTGGCAACCGGATTGTATTCCGCTGTAAAAAATATTTCAGCCACCCTATGATATATCTCATCGGATGCTCTGGTAGCCAGGATATTGTTACCCTTTTTTTGAATCATTTCAATAATTCGGATAATTTGATCAATAGTTTTTCCGGGACAATAGATCACTTCAGGATACCCGGTACGCAATTGCCGGTGATGATCAATTTTAGCAAATCCAACATCTTCAAATGGAAGATCACGTAACTGGCTGAATGCTTTGTCTATTGTTAATGACCCAGCCTTAACATTTTCTAATATTTTTCTAATATCTTCCGGCAACATTAAATTAGGATTTAATTAGGATTTTTAGGATTAAATTAAGATTTATAGGATTAAAGATAATTAATTGTTTAATTGATTGTTAATTTTAAAAACTTCATTATAAACATCATTCAAAGGAATATTATTTTCAAGTGATATTTTTAAACAATCCTCATATTCAGGTTTAGATTTTATTACTTTATCATTAAATATTCCCTGCTTAATATTTACTTTCCCCCAACGTGTTTCAATAATTTTCCGGTTACGTTGCAGGCTCGTTTTGTGAACAAGGTACTCCCTTAAACCCAGTGTTGAAGTTTCAGTGAATAGAATATTTTTTATTTGTTGGCTCACTGATTGCTTGCAGAGAACACTTATTTTTGTTGCCGGTCTTGTTTTTTTCATAACAATAGGTTGAAAGAATACATCATCAGCCCCTGCATTAAAGAGCCTTTCCATTACATATTCATAAATTTCAGGGTTCATGTCATCGATGTTACATTCTATCATGGCAGCTTGTTCTTCGTTATCTTTGCCAATTAATTCTGCATAACATACCCTTAATACGTTCGGAATTTCATTATCACGGTACCCTATGCCATAACCTATTTTAATTATTTTAAAATCAATCTTTTCAATAAAATCATCTGCAAATGTTGATATAATTGCAGCACCTGTGGGTGTGGTAGCTTCAACTGGTACCGCCCCAATGCGGATTGGCTTGCCTTTTAATATCTCCAGGGATGCAGGTGCAGGTACCGGAAATATTCCATGAGCACACTTAACCGTACCTCCTCCCATTTCAACCGGAGAAGAAACCACTTTATCAGGTTTTAAGTAATTATAGCATATTGCTGCACCTACTATATCAATAATTGAATCAAGTGCACCGACTTCATGAAAATGGATTTCTTCCAATGTTTTCCCGTGAACATGTGCCTCAGCGATAGCAATTTTTTTAAAAATTTCAATACTCATCAATTTAACTTCATCGCTTAAAGTACTCTTTTCGATTAAATCCTTAATGGAAAAAAAATTTCGTTCAGGTTGTTGAACAGGATGATGTAAATGAATGTGGTTGTGCGCGTGAGAATGTGCCTGATCGTGCGAATGTGAATGTTCTGTTATTGTGTTGGTACCTGAATTTATTGTTGGCGGGATTGTCTCATTAATAACTATATCCGCTCTGGTGCCGGTAATTCCTTTTCGTTTGTCAATTTTAAAAGAAATAGTATACCCCTGTAAATTTAATTTTTTTAATTCCTCAGTTAAAAAGGATGGATCTACTCCTAAATCGACCATTGCACCAAGGTTCATATCACCACTGATTCCTGAAAAGCAATCGTAATAAAGTATTTTCATTTTTTCAAATTTTCAAATTTATTTTGTTTCCACCATGCCATAAAACATATGGAAGCAACAATAATAAGAGTATAATAAACCGATGACGGAATTGGTGCGGGATCTCCTTTTGCATAGGAATGAAGTCCTGTAAGGTAATAATTAACACCAAAATATGTCATAATTACCGAACTAAAACCCAATAAAGCTGACATGTTAAAAGTGAAAATTCCTTTTAATCCAGGTATTAAACGCATATGGGCTATAATTGCATACACAAGAATAGATACCAGTGCCCAGGTTTCCTTTGGATCCCAACTCCAGTAATGCCCCCACGACTCGTTTGCCCAAACACCTCCCAGGAAAGTCCCGATGGTGAGCATATACAGGCCAATGATCAGAATAATTTCAATAATTAATGTGAGCTTATTGATAATTTCCGACGTTTTGACTCCATTTGTTTTATTCCTGAAAATCATAATTACTAAATTGATCAAAGCAAGCAGTGCCCCCAGTCCTAAAAATCCATAACTCGCCGTAATAACGGCCACATGAATCAATAGCCAGTATGATTTTAGCACTGGTACAAGGTTTGTGATTTCAGGATCCATCCAGTTGAGATGGGCTACAAATAAAATTAATGAGGCAAGTATTGCCGCTGCTGCCAATATTATAACCGATTTCTTTGAAAACAGAATGCCGGCAAATACAGTAGCAAATGAGATATATACCATTGATTCGTATGCATTGCTCCAGGGTGCATGACCTGAAATATACCATCTGACTATTAACCCAGCACCCTGTACAATGAAACATAATATTAAAAGAATAACTGATACCTTAACAATTAACTTCAGCTTCAGCTTTTGTAAAAAAACTGTCATAAAACCGAAAATAAGCAATATAAATCCGGCTAATCCATAAAAAGCACTCAGTCGCTGGAAAATATCCAGCCGGTTGTAAATTATTTCAAGTTTAATTTTAGTTTCAGAAGGAATAATATCATAACCGTATTTCTTTTGATAATCTTTAAGAATAACCAGAACCTCATCTGATTTTACCCAATTCTTTGATTTTACGGCATCTTTAACTGAACGCAAATACATTGGCAGGATTATAGTTGTAAATACTGAATCGCTGCCTTGAAATGAAGATGCAGCATTTACAGGAGTATACCATTTTTTTTGCGGATCATTTTTCTTTGGGAAAATATGTAATAACTCACCTGTATAAATCTGATAGCAAAGGTTTATCCGTTCATCAACCTTTATTATATCATTATCGAATTTAGTACGTCTGGCAGGTTGTTTCTGATAAGCAATATTCACATATGGTTCAAGCAAATACTCTTGTGTATTTTGAGTAATATTTAGTACATCCAAAAATGAAACATAATTATCAGAAATATGAAGGATTTTTTTAATCTCAAAATCCGATACCCTTATCATAGGTATCCGCTGCCAATATTCAGGAAACGCCATCATACCAAGCAAAACCTGATCGTTTGATAAACCTGTAAATGAATTTGAATAGGTGACTTTTCTGATTAATTCCGAACTTAAAGAATTAACAGGTTTAATCCTTCCACCATGATCCTGAACCAGCAATTCTCCGAAATTAGCAGCCTGGGTCCTGTCAATAGCAGTACTGTCGGATAATTTATTATCAGCTTTAATATTAATTGTACTTCCAAAACACATTATTGTTATTAATAATGCTATCGATATAACTTTTGCGGCTTTATTCGACCCTATTTCCCTGTATAGTACACGCAAACGGCTGCCAGGGTTGATGAAACTTAACAAAATGCCAATTAAGAGTAGAAAGTAACCTGCATAGGAAATAAGTGTTCCCCAATAATCATAGTTTACTGACAGTATTGTTCCATGTTCATCCGAATCATAAGATGATTGAAAAAATCTATAACCATTATATGTAAGAATATTATTCATATAAATGCGGTGATCTTCTTTTATACTATTTAATTTATCAATCAATAAAACCTTACTTTCAAACCATGACGGGCTTTCTGTCCCAGGATAATGTTCAAGAATAAATTTTTTTAATTGTAAGGAAAATGGCAATTCAATAATTTTGGCTCCTATTGAAACAACAATTTCAGTTTTTGCAACTTTTATTAATTGCGGCTTGTTTAAACCTTCGGGTTGAGCATGGTACCAAATCGTTTTTGTCTCGCCACCTGCAATAATTCTTAAAAGTACTGAATCAGAGATTTCCCCAGGTATAACGCTTTCTGTTTTACTCATAGAGCCGGAATGCATATTATTTGGAATATACTCAAGGAACTCAATCAGTACTTTCTGACCTGCAGGCGTTAACTTAAGCTTATGGCAATTATTCCCCGGGGTTGAAAAATAAACAAGTTTATCAGTATATGCTTCCTGGCCATTATGCCTGGCTGTGGCACAAAAGAAAACATCGTTGGTAATAATTTTATTGGACGATTCACCCTCACGTATGTGCATATAACCATCTTTCCCGAAAAATCTTGTAGTTGCTGCGCCAACAAGAATCAACAACAATGCCAGGTGAAAAATAAAAACAGGTAACTTTTTTTTATCGTGCATCCTTGTTGAAAATATAATACCACAAAGATTTATAAATGCAAAAAGTAAAACTAATTCAAACCACAGGGAATTATATACCATTGCCCTGGCAGTTGAAGTATCATATTTGCTTTCTATTATAGTGGCAATAGCAATTGAAATTGCAAAAACACTAAGCAATAAAGCCATAAGACGGAAAGAAAACAAAATTTTAATTATCTTGGACATATGTTTATAGTTATAAAAGTGATTAGGTGATTATGTGATTAAGTGTAAACATTGCTCAAAATAAATTGTTCCAAATGCTAAAGTAATCAAAATGGCAATAACTCCGAAAAAAGTTATTCATAACATGCTACTTTTAACCAGGTTTGGTCTTTCAATGGCTATAGGTTTTTCTGCAGTTGCAGGCCAGTTGTTATTTACCCATAATCTGAATCTGTGTACTTTATATACTTTTTTAGGTGTATTCTTATTATCAGGATCTGCATCAGCTTTAAACCAATATCAGGAGCGATTCATAGATGCCAAAATGGGTCGGACTCATCATCGGCCTTTGCCTTCAGGTGAAATGGCACCGTTAACAGCATTGTTTATTTCCTTAATTTTTGGTTTGTTGGGCTTTTCCTTACTATTTTTTGAAACAACATGGATATCTGCATTTTTGGGGGTATTTAACCTGTTATGTTATAATCTGGTTTATACCCCGCTTAAAAGAAAGTATTCGGTAACCTTATTGATAGGCGCTGTTACAGGTGCCGTTCCCCCGGTTATTGGATGGTGTGCTTCAGGTGGGTATATCTTTGATTCAACAATTATACCGGTTGCCGTTTTTATGTATTTATGGCAAATTCCCCATTTTTGGTTAATTTTATTTAAATATAGCATTGAATATGAAAAAGCAGGGTTTGGACCGCTTTTATTCATTACCCGTGGTGGAAATAAAAAGGCCGTACTTTACATATGGATATTAGGCACTTCGGCAAGTACTGTCTTGTTTCCTTATTTTAATATAGTTTCAGGATTATCATTGATTGCAATCCTGCTTTCTGTTAACGTATTTATAATTTGTTTTTTCTATAAATTCCTCTTCAACTCCAAACAAACCATAAAACTACGATCGGCTTTCGGAACTTTCTACCTTTATCAGATGATAATTTTAGCAATAATTCTTGTAAGCTCAGTATTACAATAGTTGTTAGTTGTTAGTTGCAGGTTGCAGGTTGCACTAAGCACTATTACAGTTTTTTTACAAACGAAAGAATTACAACAGCCTTACCTGCTTTTCCTTCCTGAAACTGGACAAAGATATGATATACTCCCGTTTTTTGACAATCAAAATCAAACCCTTTATATTCCTTTCCTGTTGCGGCATTATAACTGCTTGCAAGTAACGATCCGGTATCAAGAAGTTGTACAAACCCCTTGCCAGGAGAATCATCGTCAGTACATATTGTAAGTCTGTATTTTGTATCCTTCTGAAGGATCATAGAATATTTGGCTATGGGAGCTTTTTCATTTCCCTGTGCTGACTGTAATTGTATAGAGAAATCTTTCACATACTGAGCATCTTTTCCTGCTATGCCTGAACAAATTTCAACTTTCTGAGTCTCAGTTTGTGAAAGTGAAACAGCACTTATTGAGAAAAAAACAATTGGTAGTAATAATTTTATATTCTTCATTTTATAAATTTTATAAAGAATTTTTAATCTGTATTTATTTAATCAGTATATTTCTAATAGTTTCAGTTGTTTTAATGATACTGTTGAGCAGCTCCGGACTCATTTCAACATTGCTTTTAGAATTTTGAACGATAGTAAGAATACCGTTTTTTTCAATTGTTTTAGGTTGTCCAACTTCAATAGTTATTTTTACCTGATCATATTCCTTTTTTAAGCTTTCCAAATTAGTAATCAGATTAGTAAAATAAGGTTCTTTCTGATAGTTCTTCAGAATTAATATCAATTCATTAAAAATAGTTTTTTGTTCCCCGATATTATCTGCTAATTTTTTATCAGGTTTTTCTTTACATACCTGTGTTGTAAGGTAAAGGCCTTCAACATAAACCCCGGCAACCATTAAAGCACTCAGATTACTGCGGTTATTTTTACGAAGGTACTCATCCATTACATTAAAACTATGGATTGATATATACATTAACGAATCAATATTCTCATTATTGGTGGCAAGGCGTTTTAATGTAACAAAATCGAAAAATTGTCCGACATTAATTCCTTCTGCCAGAGTTTTTATAGCAGTTATATAGGAAAGTACTGAAGAAGTTTTTTGATACATATTCAAATAACCTAAATCGGCCCCAAAAATACCAAGGTTAAATGCCTTTGAAAAGCTTGTATTATAATTATCAATTCCACCCGTGGATGCCAGATACTTTTGAGAAAACGGAGTTCCCATACTTTTTATCAGGGCTGCCATTTCTACAGGTGAAGAAATATTCTGCACCAGATTCTCCATAGATTTTTCATCCACCTTTAGGCCGGATGAAGAAACTGCTGAATCTGAAGCACCAAATTCGCCTCCTGCTTGTTTACCTCCTGATCTGCATGATGTTACTAACACAACTCCAATAAATAAATAAACTAATTTCTTTATCATAGCTGAAAATTTAAATGATTATCAAAATATCACCACTGTCAAAGTAACCCTTAATACAAATTTATTAAATAATTTAACATTAATTTATTCCGTTGATTCCTTTTTGAATTTTATTTTACCTGTCAGGTTAAGAATTTTACTCAATAAATCAAAGTAAAGTGCTATATATAAGAGCAAAGTAAATATCCAAACTACAATCATGTTATACCAGTATGTATCGTAATATTTACCTAAAAAAGGTTTACGGGGGGCATAAAAATGTGCCCTGATGCTCCATAATCCTTTTATTGTGGGATCTTTAAAAATAGGATCGACCTGCTGCACTAACTCGTGGTTATATTCAAGTATCTTATTTTTTTCGAAGACCTTTTTTACTTCGTCAGATACACTTTCATTGTGATAGGTGTTTTTATAAAATTTATATCTTACCTCATCTTTTTTCAATTCGTGCATTATCATAGACTCTTTCATCTGGTTGGCTTCCAGAAATTTATTAGAATAGTATTCCTTCATTTTATCAATAAACGATTGTAGAATGTTGCCCATTTTTTGGTTAAACCTTTCAGCAACAATGCCATCAGCATTTTTAAAAGGAAGTTCCTTATTTACCATTAACTCTTTTGAAAATTCATTTCTTAACAGTTCAAGATCACCAATAGTTTTCAAAATTTTCCCTGTCCGCTGAAATTCATCAAGACATTTATCAAGATGTTTCTGTAATTCAGGGATTAAATGAACCTGCTTAAAATCAGCGTTGCTTTCTTGTTTTTCAATATTATAGAATACTCTCTCGAATTTATTATCTTTAAACTGATGTACCATCAATGCCTCGTATGACCATTTGGTAACCATAATATCAGCTATAACAGGTACTTTATCAACACTTCCTACGGTCCGGTTCAGTTTGTCGTAATGAAACATTGCCCCGCTTAACACCATCATAGGAATCATAAGCAATGGAATCAAAATATAAATAGTAACCGCCGAATTAAATGATGCCGAAATATTCAATCCAAGCATATTGGCAAATGAGGCAGTTGAGAAAAGGGCAAACCAATAATAAAAATACATGTCGTGAATACCAAGTATTGTATTGGCTATAAGTACAAACGACAAGGATTGTATTGCACTAATTATAAATAAAAGAAATACTTTGGATAACAGGTAACTCGACCGGCTTAAATTTAAAAAAGCTTCACGTTTAAGTATCTTACGGTCCCGGATAATTTCTTCGGCACTTACCATAAGCCCTAAAAACAATGCAACTATAAGGCTCATGAAAATATAAATCGGAATATTTTCGTTTTCCCTGAATATATAAACTTTAGATGTAGGGTCAGCTATATAACGAATAATATAAGAAAGCATCAATCCCAAAATTGGCGCTTCAAGAAGGTTTAGGGTAATATATTGCGTATTGCTTATCTTCGAAAAAAAATCACGAAGCGTATATATTTTTAGCTGATTGAATTTATTCGGTATATTGAGCGATTTTGGAGGACGTTCATTAATTGACGACTGTTTTTGCGGATTAAAGTTATGATTGTAATATTCTTCCCATTTAGTTGGAGTTACCTTTCGCTTATCAGTGTACCGGCCAAATTCGTCAACTACTTTGGCTTCAACAATATTAAAAATTAATTCAGGGTTAACATTTCCGCATACAGGGCATTCACCAACATCATTGTTAATCTGTGCATCAATACGTTTGAAATACATAACTGCTTCAACCGGATTTCCATAATATATTAAATACCCACCGGAATCCAGTACTATCATTTTATCGAACATCTTGTATATTTCCGATGAAGGTTGATGAATAACGACAAAAATTAGTTTACCCTTCAGGGCAAGTTCCCTTAAAAGATCCATCACATTTTCGGAGTCGCGCGATGATAATCCTGATGTAGGTTCATCAACGAATAGTATTGAAGGTTCGCGGATTAATTCCAGGGCAATATTTAATCTTTTGCGTTGTCCGCCGCTGATTGTCTTGTTAAGTGGCGACCCAACCTTCAAATCTTTCCTTTCAAGTAACCCAAGATTTGAAAGTGTTTTTATTACTAATCTGTTTATTTCATCATCCGATTTATCACTAAAACAAAGCCTGGCATTATAATACAGATTATTATATACAGTAAGCTCTTCTATAAGTAAATCATCCTGTGGTATCAAACCTATTACACCTTCAAGTTTGTCCTTTTCAGTATGCAAATTAAAACCATTTATCAAAACTTCACCTTTGAAAGGTTTTTCAGTCCCGCAAAGTACATTTAACAATGTGGTTTTACCAGCCCCGCTAGCCCCCATAATACCTATCAGCTTACCATGGCCTTCAGAAAAAGTAATATTCCGTAACCCTACATTCCCATTCGCAAATCTGTATTCCAGATTATTTACATGATAGGAAATTTTACTGGAAGTGATATCGGCCATAAAATGAGATACCACATCACTATAATAAACCGGTTTACCCTTGGGCATTTTAACTGCACTGCCACTTGCAAATAAATAAATATGCTTATTGCTTATTCCGAGTCCATTTAAAAATAATTCCTCGTGCCCTGTATATTTGAGAAAATAAAGTTCAACACTTGGTACTCTGAGAATATAAATGTTTCCTTCAAGTTTCTCAGTTGGTATAATTTTACTTTGGGTATTGGAAAAATGACCGTCGGATATAATCAATATATTCGCCTGATCCAAATCATCCTGTTGATTTTTTACAACGAAACTTTCAATTTCTCCAAATTCTTGCTTCGACAAGTTAAACACCTCTGCAACAGTATTTATTATTGCCATTCGCTGATCGGTAAACTTGCGGTCGGTGTTTACCAATTCATATAAACGAACCAACACAACAACTTTTTGTTCCTGTGTAAGTGTTTTGTTAATTTTCTTGCATATTCCAAGAATCCGTACTGAATCTTTTACAGAAGTTAACCTCTTCTTGTTATTTTCATCCGGGCTATCTTCAGGTTTATCATTTCCGGCAAAATCATCGAAAAGAGTTAAATATTCATTAACGGCCTCATCATTCAACTGCTGAGTAAGAAAATTCTTAACGTACTCACGTTCATTAAGCTCCATGCCCTCATCCTGTTTTACAATGATGGCAAAAAGTTGCATTAATGCTTTAAGAATTTCTTCACTCATAAAATTGGATTATCTGATAGAAATTTGTTCAAAAGGAACATCAACGATATCGGCATATTCTTCACCGGCCTCTTTCATATCTTCATCATCTTCTGAATAATGCCAGTGCACTAATACTTCTTTACCTGATTTGTGCAATTCCTCCAGCTTCATCAAAATATCAAGCAAAACCTTTGAAGATGCCGTGTTGAAATACACTAATTTAAAATTGAAAACTGTTTTGGGATTGGGTGTTTGGTTATATTTATCCATCCAAAGTATTATCGGTGCATAAAAAGTATTAACATCTTCAGGCAAAGAACGGCCAGAAATTTCAAATATGTTGTTGGCTGCATCTAGCAACACTGCAGGGGTTTCATCAGTCCCTAAAATTTTGATAACTTCCATAATATATGATTTAATAAATATTAAACAACTCTTGAAATAGTCGAAGTTAATAAAAAGAATGAGGCATCATCATTGATAGGTAAAAAGTGATACTCCAGGTTCTTGCCTGTTTTTCTTTTAATATCAATAAATCCCAGGCCCGCACCACCTTTTTCGGAAAGACGCCCTTCTTTTATTTGTTTTTTATACAATTCAGTAAGTTCATCCTTATCTAATTGATTTACCTGTTCCAGAAGATTTTTTAAATCCTGCATTTTATCATTCTCAATTGCATTCCCGGTGGTAACAGTATATTCATCTTTCCCTTTAGCTACCATGAATATTCCTCTGCCTGAAAACAGATAATCATTAGTGCCAAAATCGTCGGCATGTTTGCTTATATTCTGCAAACATTCCACCATTACATGAAAAACTTTCTTTTGAACGGTATTTGATTCCTCTTCCTTTGCCATATTTGATTCAGTGAGTGAGGTAAAAGCCTTCGTAATTTGATGGGTTATCTCCCCTTCATATACCAAAGTAATTTCATGTTCCTTCATCGATTTATAAAACCTATACACAAACTCCAGGAAGCCTTTAACATCTTTTCTTTCGATTGTAGCCATACTTTATCAGTTTTGAATTGTTTTGTAAAATTAAAATTCTATACCTATTAATAATACATCATCTATTTGTTTTTCGTTTCCCTTCCAATTTAAAAATTCCTTATCAAAATAACTGTGATATTCGTCCATTGAGAAACTTCCATTTGTGGTAATCTGTTCTCTTATCCTGCCCGGGGAATATTTCTTAAATTCATCGCCACCCAATTGGTCAGGTAAACCGTCCGAGAAGAAAAATATTTTATCGCCCTTATCTACAGGTATCAGATAATCAGTAAAATTTTTTTCAGGTTTATTTCCAAGCGGTATTCCGCCTATAGCTTGCCTGTCACCTTTGTACTCAATTAATTCCCCATTTTTAAGATAATATAAAGGCCTGTGAGCTCCTGCATAATGTATTTCATTTTTCTTCGGAATATATTTTACCAGGGCTATATCCATTCCATCTCTTCCCTGGGCATCTTCCTTATTTTGTTTTAAAGTATCCCTTACGCCGTTGTGTAACAAGTCACAAACCTCACCGGCAGTGTAATCGCGATCATGATCAACTATATTATTTAAAATAAAATATCCGATAAACGAAAGCAAAGCCCCCGGAACACCATGCCCTGTACAATCTACAACGGCTATGAATATTACATCATCACGTTTAAAGAACCATGGGAAATCGCCACTGACCACATCCCTGGGTTTATAAAATATAAATGATTTTGGAAGATATTCCCTTATATAGTCGTTATCCGGTAAAATTGCCGATTGTATTCGTTGTGCATAATTTATGCTATCTTCAATTTTCCTGTTTTTATCAGCAATTTCAAGCTCTATGCGTTTAGCTTCAGTAATATCGTGCCCAACAAATAGTATTGTTTCAAGTTCGTTCTCATTAAATTCCGGTATAGCATCAATACTCATGATACGTTCCAGAATTTTATCGCCTGCAACAACAGGTATTGTAATCTGATTATTTCGTTTATTAGGCGTAGACTTTATTTCGGCAATTGTGTTCTTAAAATACTCAAGCAAGCCATCTGGTATTATAATATCATTAATTGTTTTATTCAAAGTATCATTAATTTTAACTCC
Source organism: uncultured Bacteroidota bacterium (assembly GCA_963846585.1). Taxonomy (GTDB): domain Bacteria; phylum Bacteroidota; class Bacteroidia; order Bacteroidales; family JAAUTT01; genus JAAUTT01. The sequence goes on along the minus strand of CAWJWO010000010.1, from coordinate 31,584 downwards.
CAGGTAATCTTCAACTATAGGATTTGCATAAAAAAACATACCATAGGTATTAAGGCGAATGATCATATCGAGAGAATTTTCGGAAAGAGACTGCATTTTGCTTTTCATCCTTTCTTCCTTTTCGGCTCGCTTACGTTCCGTAATATCCTGAGCATTTAAAATTATTCCGTTTATCGCCGAATCATTTAATAAGTTTTTGCCGGTAGTTTCAAGAAAAATTTTCTGCCCATCCTTTTTCATGTATGTATATTGGATGGTTATAGAATCAACTGAGTTAACCAACAATTGCTGGAACATATTTCGTAATTCGGTTTCTCCTTTACGGGTTAAACGGTCGAAATCCTTGCCTTTCATCATTTCCTCAGGTGTAAATCCCAGTATACTGGTAACAGACGGACTTATATAACTTAGTTTTAAGGCTTCGTCGTAAATAAATATTACCTCTGAAGCATTTTCCAAAAGCGAATGCAAACGTTTTTGTGCATTTTCAACTTCAATTATTTGTGTCCCTAATTTTTCGTTCGATTTTTGTAATTCTTCCTGAGTGGCTCGCATTTCTTCAGCTCCCTGACGCAATTGCTCTTCATTTTCCTGCAATTCTGCGGTCATTTCCCTGGATTCTTCAAGTAAACGTTCGGTTTTTTCATTCACCCGCAAATTGAAAATTGTACGGGCAATAATTTCACCTAATTCTTTCATAAAATTAAGTGTCAAATCAGGGAGTTCATCGAGAAGAAATGCAAATTCGATTATCCCTTCCAGTTTTTCATCTGAAACCAATGGTACAATAAGAATTGATTTGGGTTTACGTTCTCCCAAAATACCTGATGTAATTGTAATATAGTCATCCGGGACTTCGGTCCTGTAAATGAGATCCATTTCATATGCACATTCTCCTATTAACCCCTGTCCGATCTTAAACTCCTGATTAATATATTTTTGGCGGTTGTAAGCATAAGTGGCAATATTAGTAAGTACTTCCTTATCCTCGTCGTACAAATAAAACGCACCTTGTAAAGCATTTATGTAATTTATTAATTTTACCAGAGTGTCGTAAGCTAAATTATCTATCTTATTGTGAATTCGTAAAACATTCGATATAACTTCCTTTCCCGCGGCTATCCAACTTTGTTCCGATTCCTTGCGTGTATTAAGCAAAAGGTTATCCCGCATAAGAAGCAACGATTTTCCAAGGGCATCATCGTCACCTGATGTTACAAAAGGACTGGTATAATCACCTTCCCCTATTCTTTTGGCAAAATCAGCATTTCTATTTATGCGGTCATTTAATTTATTGATTGTATTTTCGAATTTCCTTTTTTCCTCTTCTTTATTTAATAATATAAAATACAGAAATATACCTGTTATAAAAGGCAGAATATCGATCAGGAAAATATCCGGATGGATTAAATGGAGCCGCAATATTGATGATATCGTAAAAGTTTGGCCTGAAATAATTGCATCAAGTATCCATGAAAATAATGGAAACACGAGACTAATTGCCATACCTGTAACAATAATACGAATATTTTCTTTTTTAATATTTGCCAACCTTACTGACATAATTAGATTTACTTTTTATTTAATTGTACTAAGGCTCCCGCGGCTTTTGCAGCTATTAAGTTAAGATCTCTTTCTGTTTTGAAATCAAATGTGGAAAACGTTGCATATTCAATTAACCCAATTACATTATCTTCAAAGATAACAGGCAAAAAAACTATCTCGCGCGGAATGCCTTTGCCTAATCCTGAAACAATAGTAAAATAGTTATCCGGTATTTTTGCAAGAGATACTGTTTTTCTATTTTTTATTGCCTGCCCGTTAAGAGTTTCCCCCATTTTAAAATCGGAGGGTTTAGTGTCAGAATAATAGGCATATTGGGCTCTGCATTTAAAAATATCAGTTCCTTCCTTTCTATAATAAAAAAGAGCTTGAACTATATTAAATTCATCAGCCATGTTTATTAAAAGTTTTTCGGCATATTTTTCAATTGTTACAGCATCTTGAGGTAAAATACGGCTTAAATCAATCTCCTTTTCTTCCAATCTCCCCTCTGTTTCCTTTATATCTTTAATATCCGTATCCTTTGACTCAGGTATTGACGATTCAAGAATTTTCCCGGTACCTTCAACAGGAATTATTTGTTTTTTATCAACCAGAATAAACATAACCAAACCAAATGAAATAACTAATAAAAACATAAATCCTGTCAATACTCTTGGCCCCGATGCAATCTTAATAAATTCATTGTTTACAGTGATAAATAATAATATCACAATCAATTCAAATAGTATAAAAATTAAGAGATTAAAGGTTTTGTATCGGTTGTTAAAATTCATATCAGCTTATAATGTTAATAGAAATTTAATAATATCTTCTGATTTAAAAACGTGATCAACTTTGGTTATTTTCATTGAAGTTTCAGTCATAGTCCTGACCTGGCAATCATCCGGGTCCTGTACAATTGCAAGCCCGTTATTTTCTTTAATTTTTTTTAGTCCCACTGCTCCATCACTATTTGCTCCTGATAAAATAATCCCTATTAGTTTATCCCTGTAAACATTTGAAGCAGTAATAAAAGACAGGTCTATGGATGGCCTGGAATGATGCACAGGATCTTCAGTTGAAAGGGCAATTCTGTTACCCAGCTCTATATACATATGATAATTAGCAGGAGCCAGATAAGCTATTCCGGATTTTATTTGTTCTTTATCGTCCGGTTCAATTATAGGAAGATTAGATCTTAAAGAAAGTGCTTCCAGAAAGCCTGATCTAATATGTTTTAACCTGTGTAAACTCAGGAAAACAGGCATATTTAATGTATCAGGCAATACACTTAGTATTCTGGTTACTATCTGAAAGCTTCCTGCAGATCCACCTATAACAATTGCTTTGTACATTTTCATTTATGTTTATAAATGCTTTCCGAACTATAAATCAATGAAAATTCATGAGAACCGAACAAATTGCTGAGCGTTTCCTTTACACCAATAATTAAGATACCGTTAGCTTGTAAATTATTATATAACATTTTCACAATCTTGCTTTGCAGCGTTTGATTGAAATAAATCATCTTATTACGAAATAGAATTAATTTAATACCCTGTGGAACAGGATTTAAAGAAACATCCTGCTTAAAAAATGTAACATTTTTTATTAAAGAAAGATCACGAATTGCTTCACCATCTATAATTGAATAATAATCAGAAAGATGATTTTTACCATTAAATCTGATATAGTTATCGTTACTGATCTCAATTTTATTGCTCATTAATAAGCCTGATTTTATTGTATCAATACTACTACTGCTCAAAGCTGACACAAATATTTGAACTTTATCGAGAATCCCCATTTCGCGCAATACAATACAAAATGAGAAAAGCTCATCACCGGACACAGAATTTGGAAGCCATACTTTTATTTCATTATTGGCCTCATTCATTAAGGAGGGCAACAGTTCGTCACGGATAATTCTCCAGATAGACGGATCGCGAAACATCTCTGTGGAAGGAACTTCAATATTATTAATTACAAATTCAAAAAACTTTTTATCTTTTACGAGCCTTTCTAAAAAAATATCAACCAATTTAATATTATGTTGCTCAATGATCCTTTCTAACCGCTGTTTAAAGGAAGTCAATGCATAATCGTTAAAGTCATAGTTATATGTATCTGCTATTACTCTAATGATATTGCGTGTTTCGACTATTCCAATTTCAATCATATCGATTAAAAATTTTCAAAGTTGGTTACTTATCATTTTTTTAAGACGTTCTATTTCATTATTAGCATCTTCTAAAACCTGATATTTAAGTTTCTTTTCAGTAATATCCATTCCAAATAAGTGAATTTTTTGAATAACCCCCTGATCATCTTTAAAAGGCACATAACTTGCTATTAGCCAAATTTGATCGCCTGTTGGCCTTGTACGTTTTATTACTCCATGATAAGTTTTATCTTTATGGACCTCCATCCAGATTAATTCGAATTGCTTGGATTCATCAGGTTGAAGGAATATCCTGTAATCTTTACCTATCAATTCGTGCCGGTGGTATCCCAAAGCTTCGATGTAATTATCGTTTACTTCCAGTATTTCTCCAATCGGGCTTAGTTCGCAATTTATAAAGCCACTATTAACTAAACTTTTATATTGTTTGAAATTAAACTCGGTTGTTGAAAGTATTTCTTGCTTATTATGCAGATTTGTTTCTAAATTCTTTGTATCAGTTATATTTGAAGCAATTCCAAGTACCTTATATGGTTTACCTTCATTATCAAGAATTGGGGAATAATGTACAAGATAAAAATCAACCGTCCCATTCAAATGATTTATCTGCTCATTTCTTACTACGCTATTACCCTGTTTAAGCGATTTAAGAAGGTTATAAAATTCTTCGTTTTCATGGTCAAAAGAAAAAATGCTTTTTAAAGTCCTGTTAATCAATTCATCACGGCTGAAATTCAGCATAGTGGCAAATTTCTTATTAATCTCAATAATTCTTCCATCAACATCGCATTGTACTACCAGGGAAGAAATATCTACGGCATGTATTAAGCTATTAATTTCTGCTTCCCTGCGGGCTGATTCTTCCTGAGTTGATTGCAGTTCTTCCAGGTTTTGGCGCATTTCCTCTTCCTGCTGAACCATTTCTTCGGCTTGTTTCTTAGATTGTTCCAGTAAACGTGTCGTATTTATATTAATTTTTACCGAAGCAAATGTTGATGCAGTACTTTGGGCTATTTTCTCTACAAACTCAATTTCGTGATTCTTAAAAACATTAAATGAAGCCAATTCTATGATACCAAATATAGCTTCCTGAGTCTTCATAGGAACCAATAACAGGCTCCTCGGGGCAGCATCTCCCAGTCCTGAAGCAATTTCAAAATAATTGTCAGGAATATCTGTCAGGAAAATTGTTTGTTTTTCCTGTGCACATGTACCGGCAAGTCCTTCACCAATTTTAATTCTTTTTTTAAGAAATTTTTTACGATCGTATGCAAATGCTGAAATAAGATCTAATTGAATATTGGATAAGTCTTCATCATTGTACAAAAATATCCCACCCTGATTTGCACCTACATACCTTACCAAATGTGAAATGATTTCATCGGAAAGTATAGTCAGGTCATTGGTTTGCATTCTAAGTATCTCGCTGAATTTAGCTAATCCTTCGTTCGACCAGGCCCTTTTCTGTTCTTCAATCTTATACTTTTCATCCTCTTCGGCAGCTTTATTCAGACTTTTTTCCATGTTTAGCAAAGCATTGGCTAAAGTGTCATCTTCACTTAACGGCACCATGTTTACTGCTTGATTTCCGGTTCCAATGTTCGCAGCAAACCTTATCTTCTCATTTAAACTGACAATAAAATTGTTTAATAATTCCCCTATCTCTGATAACTCGGCACTGCCAGTCAGTTTAATGGTTGAAGGAAGCTTTCCCTGCACCAGTTCAGCTGTAAATGCTTTAATTCGTTTTACAGATATAATTATTAAACTGGAAAATTTGTAAAGGAATATGAAGTATAAAACTGCTAATACGATAATTATAAATATTTTAATTATCAATGAATTTAAGAACGCCTGGTTGATATTTTTATTTATCAGTATGTATCCTTCTTTGGATTTATCACGGATTAATCCTGCCTGAAAATTTACTTCTCCCAACAGGCCTTCCGAACCACAGATTCCAAGTCTTGTGTCAAATTTATACAAAGATTGTGTTAATACTGAAAAAGATTCCAGTTCATTTATAAACTTCAGACGGAATGTTTCATCCATTCCCTTTACTATAACTGATTTTTTAGAATTTAGGGAAATTTTTAAAGCATCTATATGATCAAGTATAACAGCAATTTGCTTGCTTGATTTTGTCACCTGATACTCCAGCTGTTGCCTGGTAACGGAAGATATCTCCCTGATTAATTCAGGATTTTGAATAGCAAAACTAAGTTCCTGCAAATAATTCCCAAATCTTTGCCATTCACCTGATTTACCTGAATAATATAGCCCACGCTGCAATATTTCTTCTTTTAATTGTATGTCCTTAGACTTTAAACTATTGCAATCTTCAATAATACTTTTAAATTTTGCTTTTGTTTTATTTTTAAGCGATAAATCGTTTGATTTTAACAAACTATCGATAACTAAACAATATTTGGATAGGAGAATATTTATTGAGTCAAGGGAAGAAATTTTATTGCCTGATAAAATCCTGTCATTTAAAAGATCACTGTTTTTAAATTGATTAAGCAGGTTGGTAACCTGTTCCGGCAATATCTGTGTTTTGTTTATCTGTTCACTAATAACCAAAGCTTTTCGGGTATAATAGTAATTATTATACTGGATTATTAAAATCAACAGAAGTAAAAGAATTACCGAGCCTATAATAATATTTAGTTTCGGTTTTATATTTTGATTTATTAATGTCATCACTTAAAATAGCATTTAATAAATATATTCATTTTAATTGATTCTATTTAGAAAAAAATATACTATCTTTTTTTTGGTAAAAATGACCAAACTTTTCAAATTTGGCAGCAAAAGGTCCTAATATAGATTCATGCATACCTAACCAAAGAAAACCATGATCATATAAGTTATTATAAAACAGATCGAAAACCTTGTTCTGAAGTTCATAATTAAAATAAATTATTACATTTCTGCAAACAATAAGATCAAATTTTAAATAGAAGATGTTGCCATCCTTAACAAGATCGTGTTTTTTAAAAATTGGTTTATCCACCAGGAAAGGATTCATTTTAATAAAATCTTTTTCATTATTAATTTCAAAGTATTTCGAGTATGGTATATCAAAATATTCATCATAATTAAAAGGATTTTCTTTAAGTGCTTTATCAAAATTATCCAAATAAGAAATATTAAACCTGTACCTGTAAATTCCTTTTTTTGCATAAGAAATTACATCTGTATTCAGGTCAGTTCCATATAACCTGACTTTATCAAGCATGCCTAATTCATTAATAATCATCAGCATGGAATATACCTCCTGCCCATATGAACAACCTGCATGCCATATATTAATATTCTGTTGATTTTCCCATTTTGGAAGTAATATATATTTTACATGTTGCCAGATATGCGGTTCACGGAATAACTCGGTAGTATTAACCGTAATATCTTTTACAACTTTTTCGATAAATAGAGGATCTGACCTCATCTGTAAAATAAGTGCCTGAATTTCCAGTTTATAATCTGTCAAGACTTTTGCCAGCCTCCTTTTTAAGGATTTATCAGAATATTCCCTGAAATCATAGTTGGAATAATTACGCAATGCATTTAAAAAAAGGTCTAATTCAAGGCTTGTTATATTCATACTTTAAAATGGAATCTGCTATTTTAATTTTCAAATTTGCACATTTTCAAATTTTCAAATTATTTTATATTATTTAATCCTAAATTAATAAAAAACTATTATATAATAATTAGTTATATGAACTTATTTCATAATTATTTACCACCTGCTTACCGATTATCCTACCATCCTTTAATCCTATTGTCCTAATCTATTGCCCATATGTTTTCTTAGCCAGGAAGGCAGAATTATGGTACCAATTATAAGATAAGGATAATAACTCACCAAACGCCATAAAAGAACAATTATAATAATAATGCCACTTACAAGTACCGGATCTGCAGGCACAAAATCGGCAAGGTACTTTCTAAAAATAAGCTCCGAAAAGCCACTTCCTCCTGGAGTTGGGGCTACAAGCTGCATATTTGACATAACCAGCTGTCGGGCAAATAGCAGAAAATGATCAGAAACTTTAAAGAATCCGAGGAATAAAGCATTAACAACCAGGTAACGGGAACTCCATGAGAAAAAAGTAGCACCAAAGGCTTTTCCCCAGAAAGAAAATGGTTTATTCCTAAGTTCAATTGAACTGGTTATAATATCATTACCAGTAACATTAGCACCATAACGCCAGCGACGAAGGAAAGGAATCTTAAATACAGCCATTAATAACCATTTTAAACCCCGCGGATTAGCAAAAAGTCCATAACTCAGGAAAAGGGCATAAACAAATTTTAAAGAATATCCAATGACTGCAAACCATAAAAACTCGTTTGTAAGCGAAAAAACCTCCCCTCCAACCCCATGAACACCAACAGCAAAAAGTTTATGAGTAGTAATAACCAAAAGTAACAGTGGAAACATAATTATAAAATATAATTCGTCAAGAAAAGATGTCGCAAGTACCACTGCAGTGCTCCTTCCAAGTGAAATCCCTTCTTTGTTGATAAATAACGGGGCAATAGTAGTACCTCCCACAGCTGAAGGTAAAATAGTAGAAGAAAATTCCCAAAGCATTATTACCCTGAAAGCCTGTATCCATGATAATTCCTTACTTGAGAGTATCCTGATACGGATCATATACCCTATATCGCGCATTATCATGAATAAAAAGGCAAGCCCAATAAACAAAAAGGTCCTGGTTGTAAACCTTAATAAATTAATCGCTTTGGGATTATAATCCTTAATATAGAAAAATATAACTACTCCCAACCCGATAACCAAAGGATAAAGAATCCTTATTCCTCTTAATCTTTTAAACGGGTTTTCTTCAATTTCCTTCATTAGTCAATTTTAACTTCAAAGATAAAGTTTTCTTATTATCATCTATATTTTTGAATATAGAAAGAAAATAAACTTTTAAGTATATTTTTAGGTTTTTAAAAAATTAATTTCTATAGTGCATGAACAGGTCGGATTTTCTAAAAATATTGGGTACAGGTGTTTCAGGATTGTACCTTAGCAGTTGGATTGCCAAAGCATTTCAATCCGACCCTGAGTTAACAAAAGAAATGTTTGGGCCTTCTTTTCTATGGGGGATTACTACATCAGCCTTTCAATCTGAAGGTGCCTGGAATACCGACGGCAAAGGAGAATCAATATGGGACAGGTTTACTCATGAAAAGGAGAGCCGTATTAAAGACAGAAGCAATGCTGACATAACTTCTGATTTTTATCATTTATACAAAAATGATATTTCACTGGTAAATGACCTTAACTTTAAAAATTTCCGGTTTTCAGTTGCCTGGTCAAGGGTTATGCCGGAAGGAACGGGTCGGGTCAATGAAAAAGGGATAGGCTTTTACAATAATGTAATTGATACCTGCCTGGAAAAAGGTATCACTCCTTGGCTTACATTGTATCACTGGGATTTGCCACAGATGCTTGAAGATAAAGGTGGCTGGAAATCCCGTGATATAGTAGGTTGGTTTTCAGATTATACGAATCTTTGTACACAAAGATTTGGCGACAGGGTAAAAAATTGGATCGTTATTAACGAACCGGCCGCTATTACAATATTGGGATATTTCACCGGTTTACATGCCCCCGGTCATATAGGTTTAAACAGTTTCCTATCTTCAGTGCATAACGTAATGCTTTCTATGGCTGAAGGTGGCAGGGTGATACGATCTAATGTGAAAAATGCCAGGATTGGAAATGCATTATCATGTTCCTACGTAGAGCCTTATAAACAGATTCCGAAACATGAAAAGGCGGCCAAACGCATCGACGTACTACTGAACCGTCTGTTTATTGAACCAACTCTTGGAATGGGCTATCCGGTAAATGACCTTCCGTTTTTAAAAAAGATTGAGAATCATATACAACCCGGCGATGAGGAAAAGCTGAAATTCGACTTCGATTTTATAGGATTGCAAAACTATTTCAGAGTTATAGGTAAAGCCGGTATTGTCCCGTACATATGGGCCAACCAGGTAAAACACCACGATAAAACTACAGAATATACCCGGATGGGATGGGAAGTTTATCCCGAAGGTTTATACGAAATTATTAAACAATTCTCAAGGTATCCGGTAAAAGAAATAATTATTACCGAAAATGGCGCGGCCTTTACAGACCATCTGAATGCAGGATCAATTCATGATACTGAAAGGATCAAATTCTTTAAAAATTATATTAAATCCGTATTAAAGGCAAAAAATGAAGGCGTTAACATTTCAGGTTATTTCATTTGGACTCTGATTGATAATTTCGAATGGACTTATGGTTACCAGCCAAAGTTCGGGATAATCTATAATGATTTTAAAACCCAGCTGAGGGTTGTTAAGGATTCCGCATGCTGGTTCCAGGAGTTCTTAAAATAGTGTTTGAATTATAAAACTCGTACCCTTCGTTACGCTAGTTTTAAAATCAGTCATTTACTATAGTAAACTCCTGATTTTAAAACTTCGCAAGCCTCGGCTACAAGTTTTATAATTTAAACACCTGACTTTCCAATGAAACACTAATTGTAAATAATATTACAACTTACAAATTATATTTTAAAGATATGATCAGAAAATTAAACATTTTATAATTTTATTGTTTATATTAGTATTGAAAGCCTAAAGCCTAATAGCCTAAAAACTAAAAACCTAACGTATGAAAAAACTATTAACACTTACCATTATCGCGCTAATTTTTGGAATCAACAACATTAAGTCGCAGGATTGTACATTTTATTTCCCTCAAAAGCCTGGTACTATTTTGATAATTAATCATTACAAGGCACCAAACAAGTTGTCAGGAACTTCGAAAACAAAAATATTAGAAGCAACGGGAAGCAGTATTAAATTTTCAAGTGAGTTTATAAATGATCAGGGCAAATCATTAAATTCGGGAGAATATGAAGTTAAATGTAAAAATGGTGAATTTGTAATGGACATGAGTTCGTTTACAAGTAACATGAACCTTAGTGCATACAAAAATATGAAAGTTGACATTCAAACCGATGAAATGACACTGCCGTCTGATCTTCAGCCAGGGCAGCAGCTTAATAACGGAGAAATAAGAATGACCGTTTCTAATCAAGGTTTAACTCTTATGAAAACTACCACTAAAATAATTAACCGTAAAGTTGTTGATATTGAAAATGTCACCACCCCCGCTGGTACGTTTCAATGTGCAAAAATCACATATGACCTCGAAACTCAATCGATTGTCAATATTCACTCCAAAGGGGTTGAATTTGTTTCCAAACAGGCAGGCATTGTCCGGTCGGAGTCGTATGACAGTAACAACAAGCTGCAGTCGTATTCGGTACTGAATTCTATTACGGAGTAAAAGAAGAAAAAAGAGAACCAGGAGCCAAGAGCCAGGAACCAAGACTTAAGAGGTGTTGGTTTAATTAGTAAAATAATTGGCAATTTGTGTATCGCTAATATGAAATCTCAAAAACATTGTACCTAAAATATAGCTCCTGGCCCTATATTTATTATTATTCAACTTTTTTAAATTCATCAGTCTCATGTACCTTTGTCTTGGTTCCTGGATCTTGGTTCCTGGCTCTATTGAGTAACTAGTTATATAAGAGAGAGAAGTAATATTATTTAAATAATTCGGATATCCCGTAATAGGTACCAATCCAGATATCACCCTGAACATCCAATGCAATGGCCTGAACATAATTATTTACCAGGCCATTGCCAGTGGTATATGTTGTCCAGTATTTGCCATCGAATCTGAATAATCCGCCACCCCACGTTCCAATCCATTTATTTCCTTGATTATCAATTGTTATAATTGTGACAGCCTTTTTTGCCAAAACCTGATTAGTACTTGTATATGTGTAATTAGTCCAGGTAGTACCATTAAATTCTGATACCCCGCCTGATGTGCCAAACCATTTATCCCCATGTGCATCAATTGCTATGCTGTAAACCAAAGGACCAGCTAAATTTTGTTGCACTGAGGAATATGCATACGAGGTCCAGTTAGTATTGTCAAACTCCGATATACCTTTATATGTGCCAAACCATTTGTTTCCTTTGGCATCTGTTGCTATCGATATAACCCTGTCATCCAGCAAACCACTATTCGAAGGTGTATATTTGGTCCAGTTTTTCCCATCAAACTTTGATACTCCCCCACCTGTAACAATACTATCGTTCAAAACCTGCGGACATCCAAACCATTTTATTCCTTTTGAATCTATAGCAATGCAAACTACATTATTGCTTGCCAGTCCATTGTTAGAATTTTCAACAGAATAAATGTTCCAGTTAACCCCATCAAATTCTGATATGCCCCCTCCAATAGTTCCAAACCAGAAATGTTTCAGTGAATCCAATGCTATTGCATTAACCCAATTGTTCACCAAACCACTGTTGGCAGTATTATATGTAGTCCACTCCGAGCCGTCAAATTTAGACACACCTCCCCCTACAGTTCCAAACCATTTATTGCCAATAGAATCGATAACAATGGAAGTAATATCATTAAAATTATATATACCGTCGGTTGTTATATATGTATTCCACTTTGGACTTGTAGATTCTTTTTTGCAGGAAAAGGAAATGAATACTAAGGAAAATAAGTAGATAAGTAGGAAAGTAGGGAAGTAGGGAAGGTAAAATGAATGAATATTGAATATAGAATATTGAATATTAAATACATCACAATTATCTTCTGTCTTCTGCTTTCTGTCCTCTGTCTTCTGTCTTCTGTCTTCTTTCATCTTTCTTCTATTATCTTTCGTCTCTTCTCACGTCTCACATCCCTTTCTGCCTTCTGTCTTGGTTCCTGGCTCTTGGTTCCTGGTTCTATTTAGCCCCGATTTTACTTTCTACAGTCTCAATCCCCTTTTCCAGGATTCTGTCAATCCCCCGGACAGAATCCTGTAAGGAAGTCTGCACCGGAATATCAGGTGAAATTCCATGACTATCAACAACTTCGCCAGATACAGATTCACCTATGGCAGTCGATATACGGTATGTCCATCCATTAGGCAAAACCCTGATTATCGGAAGCCCGAACCCTCCTCCGGTTGTATCGCCAACTATTGTAACCTGTGGAAAAGTTTTCATAGCCAGAACAAAACATTCTGCAGTGCTGCTGGTTGCCCTGCTGGTTAAAACTACCACCGGTTTGGAATATTGATATGGCCCGGCGGGAGATATGTACATATCATACCACTGTGAAAAATCGTTGCTTCCGGTTCCATCTCTCAGACAATATTTTTGGTATAATCTCATTTTATCGGCAAAGCGACTTGCAATTGCTTGAGCATTAAAGATAACTCCACCCGGATTACTTCGTACATCAATTATTAATCCATCTTTACTTTTATATTCATTTAATATATTATCAATATAATTATAGCTCGAATCCGGTAAGGTTAAAAGTGAAGCAGGTTCCCCTTCAAATGATTTAATAAGTATATACCCCAGGTTATAATTTCTGAAACCTAAAAATCCAAAAATATTATCCATTGAATTGTATTCTACTGTATTGCATTTTACATAATTGCATCCGTTAATAATTTTGCTGCTTGGATACTTCCCATAGGAAGGACTCTTAAAATGCACATATCCTAAAGGCGTAACCAAATCAACATGCATATCATTAATAATATAAACCATTTGCGATAAGATATGAAAAAGTTGTTTATCGCTCATATTATTATTAACCTGTCCGCTGTAAACACTATAGACTGAATCCCAGTTAATGTGCCTTAAACCGAACTGGGCATAATAATTATTAAAATCGGCCCAAAATATCTCAAAATTATTTACAGGAGTATTTTCAGGGTTTTCCCCGGTAAATGTCTTTTTGCATCCCCCTGATATCAGTGATATTGCTATTATAACAAATATGTGCTTCATTTTAATTTATAAAGTGCTTAGTGCATAGTGCTTAGTGCCTGGTACCTATTGATAAACATAAATATTAGTAAAAACTTAAATGTTATTATTTGTTAATAATATCTATAATATTTATTTAAATTTTGATCCTACATGCAATTTTTAGAAGCAAAACAATATATTCTATTTAATGTATTATCTACTATGCACTATGCACTATGCACTATGCACTATGCACTATGCACTATTTTTTAATTACCAGGCCCAGCAACAGTCTTGTGTTTAAATTTTTTGAATACAAAATATCCGAATATTGTGCAAAAGAATAAAATATTATACTGTAATTTAATTCAAAACCAATATGTTTAGACACAAATTTTGTATATGAAATTTCCGATTCAAATTCAATTAATTTATTATATGATATTAATTCACCGTTTTTAAGTAATTGCCACAAATCATTAAAACTGATTTTTGTCTGGTTCGTTATTTGAATTTCTTGTGAAACAGAGTTTACCCATTGATTATATACGTTATTTACCAAAGAGTATGCAACAAAAGGCATGCTAATGTTTAAACTTAAAATATCATTATTTTTTGAAAATCGTTTTTCAGCAATAAAGTTAAAGCCTAAAGTTGTGAATTGCTCGAACATCACTTCGTTTTGATCGTATTGATAATCGTAATACAATCTGTAATTAATCAGACTTTGGATTTTCCCGCCAATAAAACATTGTATTTTGTACTGAGGAATTGAAAATATATATCGGTTATAAGAATAATCCAAAATTGCATTTGTATTATTTGCAGTAAGCTGATTTGTTAAATACTCATTTGATGAATTCAGATTCAACTGGTCATAATAAAATGAACACGTTTGCCTGGTACTTTTGCCAAAATACCTGTAATTAATATAAACAGGGGCGGCGAACAGCCCGTTAAAATAAACGTCATCGAACATGGCCTCATCCGAAAGTATATGGTAAGTTAATCCTGAGTATATGCCAAATAAATTGCCGGGCTTAAGTGAAACCGAATCCTGAGCTTTAATAGTGAGTAACAAACATACCTGTGATAATAGTAATACTAAAATTCTTCGCTTCATTCGGTTCAGTTTGATTACATACAAACAATAAAGATATTATATTAGTGAAATCAAATTAACGAAATATAATTAGATAATATTATAAAGGCAGGCGATTATGAGTTATGTTTTTAATTATGGAATGATAACTGCAAGTACAGTTTATATAATTGATAAAAAATTTAGTTTCCCACAACCAAATGAATATGCCGAAATAAGCGAAGTACTCGACTCGGTCGGTGGAGAGGCTGTTAATACCGCTATCATGCTATCCAAGCTAGGAATAAATACAAAGCTTGACGGTAATTGGATAAACAGCCGGAATAAAAATAAAATCATTTCTTTACTTAAACCTTTTAATATTGATATCTCCCGGTTAACTACCAGGGAAGATTTCGGCACTGAAGAAATTGTTCTTGTCGATACCTCAACAAGGACCATTTTTGGAAATTTTGCTAAATTTCACTCAGGTGAAAAACAATGGAATACGCCTTTTGAGGAGGATATAGTAAATTGCTCAATGGTAGCTCTTGACCCTTACTTTTGTCCCGAAGCCGAAGATATTGCACACATTTGCATAAAACACCATAAGCCATATGTAACGTTTGATTGCAAATATGATGGTTTTATGGGAACAAATGCTGAAGCAGTTATTATTTCACATGAATTGCGTAATAAAGATTACAAGGAGTGTAACCCCAAAGAATTATTTATTTCATATATTGAACACTGTAAGGGTTTAATAGTTTTTACTTTTGGCAGCGATGAACTATGGTATGGACGAAATGGAGGTACAATGAATGTTTTTAAGCCTTTTAATATAACTCCTGTTGACACAACAGGGGCAGGAGATTCATTTCGGGCAGGTATTATTTATGGTTTAATACAAAAGTGGGATGATTATAAAACAATTGAATTTGCCTCGGCCGTGGCCGCCAATGTGTGCCTTACAAGGCCACATACACTGAATGCCCCTGGGTTGGAAGAAATTCTGTCATTTATTTTTAAGTATGCCAAATGAAAATTGAAGAAAAAAAAATTCATGAGCTCAATTTCAATAAGAAGAACAAGATATTTGCCTTTTTATCAATTTATGTTCATGAAAAGAAAAATATAACATTATCGCTCATCCTGCTTACTATAAAGCATTCTCCTGCAATGATACTGCCAATAATACTTGGTAACGTCATTAATGCAATAATATCTCACGGCCCTGGCTCATTACATAAAATTATAGTTAATTCAGTTTTGATCACTGTGCTTTACTTTCAAAATATTATAACACACACTCTTTATATAAAATATTTAAGTAAAGCAAATCGTTCAATTGAAAATAGTTTGAGGTTTTCATTAATTAAAAGATTGCAGGAACTTACTATCTCCTTTCACACCCATTTCGAATCGGGGCGCCTTCAGTCAAAGGTATTGCGTGATGTTGAGTCGATTGAAATTTTATCACGCCAGATGGTGAATGTGGTTTTTACCGGAATACTCAATATCATATTTGCGATGATAGCTACAATTATGCATAATTATTGGGTTGCTCTCTTTTATTTGGTTACTATTCCGTTGGCGACTTTGCTTATCAGGATTTTCCAAAAAGGAATGGCTAAAGGAAACAGTGAATACAGAAGCCAGATAGAGATAATGTCAGCAAGGGTATCGGACATGGTACAAATGATAACCATCACACGTGCACATGGAGCTGAAGAAACTGAAATTAATCAACTTAACGGACAATTTGCAAAGGTTAAAGAAAAAGGGATAAAACTCGATGTTATTAATGCAGTATTTGGTGCATCAACCTGGGTAACCTACCAGGTTTTCCAGTTCATATGTTTATTGGTTACTGCTTATATGGCATACAAAGGTAAAATAGCAATCGGGGACGTAATAATGTACCAGGGATTTTTTGGTATGATTATTAATTCAGTGAATATGATTATAAATATTTCACCAGATTTAAACAGGGGCTTTGATTCAATCCATTCCTTGGGAGAAATCCTGGAATGTACGGATATTGAGATGAACGAAGGAAAACAAAAAGTAAATAATATTAATGGGCATATTCAGTTTAATAAAGTAAAATTCCAGTACACTCCTGAAAAAACAGTAATAAATGATATATCTTTTGAGACAAAGCCCGGTGAATGTATTGCTATTGTAGGTGAATCCGGTGCAGGCAAATCCACACTGGTAAGTTTGTTAATCGGGTATATTCATCCCGTGAGTGGTTCGGTTTTGCTGGATGGCATTAATATGCATATACTTGATTTGAGAACATACCGCCGGTTTTTATCAGTTGTACCGCAAAATATTATTTTATTCTCAGGATCAATAAGGGATAATATTTTATATGGAATAGAAGAAGATGCTGTAAATGAAGAAAAATTTATTTCAATAGCAAAAATGTCAAGGGTAGATGAATTTGCAACTCAATTGCCTGATGGATACGACACGATGATTGGCGAACACGGGAGCCGATTGTCAGGAGGACAGCGCCAGAGAATTGCCATCGCCAGGGCCCTGGTCCGCGATCCTAAAATAATTATTTTCGATGAAGCCACTTCATCTCTTGATGTTGAATCGGAAAAAGCTATTCAAAATGCTATAGCTGATATAATAAAAGGAAGAACTACATTTATAATTGCCCACAGGCTTTCAACAATCAGGAAAGCTGACAGAATAATGTTCCTTGAAAAAGGGAGGATTGCAGAAATCGGGAGTCATGCAGAATTGATGGAAAATAAATCTAAATATTATAATATGAACATGATCGTCTAATTAATGTCAATAAGGAAAAGCCAACTTCTTCGTTACGCTCGTCATAAAATGCTCATTTACTTTGAGTAAACTCCGCTTTTTATGACTTCGCAAGCCTTGAATTTGGCTTTTTCTTAGTTGACATTGCATTTTCTTTGAAGCATTATTTAGTGATTCACCTTTATAAACAAACACCTTTGTGTACCTTAGTGATTGACTTAGTGTCCCTTTGTGGTAAAAATTTTATTAATAATTCAACAATTTATTCACATAAATTATTATTAATAGTAAATAAAAGCAAAAAATCTTACATATTTGTCATAGGAATTTCAAAACCTCAATCATGAAAAATTTACTTATCATATTTGTTTTCTCATTAAACATAATCATTATGAATGCACAAACTTTGACAATTGCCGATCTTCGTCCGGGGGATGTTTTGTTGTACCACGGGCATGAAATTTTATCGGAAATAATAGATGATTTTGAAAGAGCCAGCTATTCACATGCGAGTATTTGTTTTAAAAATATCGATACCGTATACGTTGCTGAAGCCATATCTGGAGGATTAGAACCTAATACAATTGATGTTTCGATTACAGGGTGCCAGATAATGGTATTACGTCCTCAATTTGAAGTTAATGATACCTTGCTTAGCCGGTTTACCATCGCAAACCTGGGAAAACACCGTTACGGGTTTTTCAGGCTTATAGTGGCTCAGGCGATTTATCAGTTATCAGGTAAAAAATGGTGGATACTAGCCGATAATCCGAACGAACATCCCAAGAGATTTATATGTGGCGAATGGGTAACATATGATTATTACCACTATTTCTACGATAATTTTAAAGATGGCAGTGAATGGCTGAAATATTTTACCAACTGGCCTGAAGCCACCCCTGCCAGTGTTTTGGCTTTACCTTGTTTTGATCATTATATGCTTAAAGTAAAATAGGGTACCTCTTAAAACTTCAACTTCTTTGTTGGGCTTCAAATTTGAGAGTTTTTAGAGATACCCATTAGTATTGTGATGGGAGTTTAATTTTAGTAATTTGATTTTATATTGTAATGTGCTTAACCCCAACCCCTTAAAAAGCATAGCCGTCAGGTTAACGCTTGTAAAATGCTTATATACAATTATAATACTTTATTTGAGATTTCTCGCTTCGCTCGAAATGACTGTCGTTATTGGTCAGAGAGCGGGAGGTGAAGAGAGTGCGGCAAAGCCGCACTCTCTTCACCTCCCGCAACGCCACAATTCTGCTGGTCGTCATTCCGACCGCAGGGAGGAATCTCTTTAATTGGTTGTAATTCATTGACTATGTCCGAAACATGTTGAGAAAATGATTTATTATTCCGAACAAAGCCACGCTCTGTTACCAGCACTTTCCATTCGGGGTTCTTTTTGTTTATCTTGAGTTTTCTCGCGTCGCTCGAAATAAACTTTTGACGGTTCCACTTTTTTAATTCTTTTTCTCTTTGTATTGCCAATTCAAAATATTGAAATTCTTCGTAATAAATACAGTATTCAATATTGTACTTATCTGTAAAAGTGTCATTTATCAAATGATTTTTATGCTCATGTATTCTTCTGCATAAATTGTTTGTAACCCCAATATATAAATTTGTTTTGTTCTTATTGGTCATAATATATACAAATCCAGTCGTTGACATACGCTCTTAATTACACTAATATTTTATTACATTTACACTAAATATCTATCATTCTGCTCTATATAGACATTAACCTGACGGCTATGCCTTAAAAAGGGGCTATAACTGCATTTTGATCATAATATATTTATTTTAAGTGTTACAACGTTAAGACAGAAGTATAATACAACCTTTTAAAAGTTTATCTATAACTTAATGTATTATTTAAACCTTATTTTTAATTTTAAACCTTAGTATTTATAAGTATTATAAAAAATAATGGCCTCCAAACCTCAGGAAGCCAATTAAAGTAAAGAGTGGAGAATGCGAGAATCGAACTCGCGACCTCTTGCATGCCATGCATAAAAACCCCATTTTTCTCTATTTTCATTCTTTTGCATTTGTTTCTAAATACGTGAATAACAGCACTTTTACTACAAAATAACTTTACTTTTCTTTCGTATATTTCCTTATATTTACTATATTTGTGTGCAAATCGTGTATCCAATAAAAACTTGCACACCTTATGAAAATATACTCCAATTCTGGTGTTACAGGTACATTGTACCTAGATATCCGCAGAGAGAAAAAGGATAATGTGTATCCAGTTAAGTATAAAGTTACCTTTCAAAGAGCTCGTATTTATTATTCAACTGGTATTAACCTATCAGTTGAAGATTTTGCAAATATAGAGAAATCAAAGAAAAAGTCAACAATAAAAACATTTGAGCAACTTTTATCATTCAAAAACAAGGTTGAAGAACAAATCGATTCCATATTAAAAATTGGTGGCTTTAGTTTTGATACCCTTAATAAAAGAATGGGTAAAGGAACCGATAATAATATTTTCACATTCTATGAAAACAAAATTCAGGAATTAATTAATTCAGGGCAATTAGGTACTTCCATTTGGTATAAGTATTCTTCAAACAGTATTAAATTATATACCAATAATCAACTTAGATTTTCTGATATTACAATAGATTGGCTTAAAAAGTTTGAAAGCTGGTTGCTATTAGAAGATAAAGAAAAAAAGAAGAAAGCTAAAAGCTACACCACCATTTCAATGTACATGAGAGCTTTGCAGTCAATCATAAATATTGGCAAAGAACTAGGATATATTACAGCAGCTCAATACCCATTTGGTAAAGGCAAATATGAAATTCCTACTGGTGAAGGTCGTAATTTAGCTTTAACACTTTCTCAAATTGGTCAATTAATGCATTACGAAGTTAAAACAGAGAATGAAGACCGTTGCCGTGATTTATGGTTTTTCTCCTATTTGTGCAATGGTATCAATATGGTGGACCTTTTAAAATTAAAATATTCCGATATATCAAACGGCGAAATTTCATTTTACCGTCAAAAAACCATCCGCAAAACAAAGAATAAAAAGAAAATTTCAGCCCCTTTATTACCTCAAATGGAGCAAATAATAACAAAATGGGGCAATAGAACCAAAGCCCCAAATAATTACATATTCCCTTTTTTAACTGAGGGTATTACCTTAGTTGACGAGCAACGCATTATTAAAAATGTTACTCATTTGGTAAATGACAAAATGCAATTAATAGCGAAAAATTTAAACCTTCCTAAAATCTCAACTTACACAGCCCGCCATAGTTTCGCCACTGTATTAAAGCGCAGCGGGGCAAATATTGCGTTTATTTCAGAAAGTTTAGGTCATACTAACCTCGATACTACAGAAAATTATTTAGCTTCGTTTGAGCAAGTGTTGTCGGTAATTACAACTGCACAAATTTTAGCAATTAGCAATGCACAAAAAATGGCAACCATAATGCTCAATTTTCAATGTTAAAATTATATTAATTTTCTGATTCAAAAATTGTTTTTCTATTTTTCAATCTGAAGCTTTTCCCGGTCAAGTTAATTACTTCACTATGATACAAAAGCCTATCAAGAAGAGCTGTTGCTAAAACTTCATCGTTAAGCATTGCAGCCCATTCACTTGGCGCTTTATTAGTTGTAATAATAAATGATGTTTGCTCATAAATCTGATTAATAAAATTAAAGAGAGTTACCGCTTGTAATTTTTCCACAGGAAAGAGCATAATATCATCAATAACAATTAAATTAGCTTTATTTAACCGTTTAAAATCGGCCATTGCAGTAGCAGTAACATCTTTCATTTTCAACATATTTATAATTTCTTCCATTGTTCTAAAGTAGGCTTTGTATCCTTTTTGAACTGCGTCAGCACAAAGACCTGCTGCCAGGAACGTTTTTCCTGTTCCGGAAGATCCCATCAAAACAACATTGTAAATTTGATCGAGCCAGTCAAATTCCCTTAATTGATTTAATCTTACTTTTGATAGGCCATTCTCAAAGGAGTAATCATAAGTTGTCAAGTCGTGTAAATGAGGCAACCTGGCTGTTTTCAATCGTTTTTGAACATCATTGTATTCCCTGTGCGAGGCTTCAGCCTTAAAGAGATTAAGGGTATATTGGAGGTATCCGATGTTGTTTGTCTCAGCATCGATTAACATTTGGTCCAGGCTATTGGCCAGACCTCCCATTCTAAATTGTCTGCAGTAACTGCGTATTAATTGTTTGTTTTCCATAATTAATTTTTGTTTTGCATTAATTGTTCATAATCTATTATATTGCTTTTTGAAGGTATTAAGTTAGCATTGAAGGAAGTATCCTTTGTCAATGGATTTATTTTTGCAATGATTTTTTCTGGCTGTTGTGACTTGTTACGGGTGGTGTGTATAATAACTGCTTTAAAGTCTACGGCACTGTATATCCTATTTTGACTACAATAAAGCAGTGCTTCGTTTACGGATAACTTATCATACGTTTCTATGGTTTTTCTTATTAAGATGATCTGGTCGCGCACATAACGTGGTTTTTCAGAGTGTATCGCTTCAAGATATTGTCTGGCACTTTGTGGATCATCGAACATCTGGCTTACCTGGGTGATGATTTCTTCAATAGCCCCACGTTTATCCCTGCGTAGATCGGTATTGGTTACTACCTGACCTTTACTTGCAGGTATGTCATGACGATATATTTGTTTACCATCAAGATCGGATATAATAATTTGATTATTTTCTTTATTCACGTGGGCTAGCGAACCACGACCCTTATAAGTACCCTGGGGAAGAGCATATACATTACCTTTCCATAAGATAGTATTATCTTTGTTAACGGTGTATGGTTTTGGTGGAGTAGGCTTTAGTGCAAAATATGTATATGGGTTTAAGAATGGTTTTTCAATGATCAATTCATCGCATGGCGGTTTCATGGTACGGGCATGGGGCATAATATTGGCAGTGCGTTCAAGCCAGGCCATGGCTTCATCGTTTAATGTTTCAATGTTATAAAATGGCCGGTTGTACAGGAAGTTTTGTTTTACATATTTGACTCCACTTTCAATCTTACCTTTACTTTCCGGATCTGCCTTTCGACAAAAATGCAAACCGAAGGATCTTTCTTTAGTATAAGCCCTGAATGCATCAGTAAGGATCAGATCACCGGTATTCTCATTCACTAAAAAGACTTTATCCTGATCGTACACAATCTCATCAGGTATGCCACCAATATAACCGAAGGCTTTTTCATGTGCCTCAATGGCCAAATCACTTGTAAATGGATGTTCCGAGAACCATAAATATTTGAACCTTGAACGGGAAAGCACCATTAAAAAGAACCATACTTTGACACGTTTATGATTTCCATCACGCATGTTATATTCTCCAAAATCAACTTGTGCCTGTTTACCGTATGGGAGATCTTCAACAATCATGTATTCTCTAATAGGGCTTATCTTAGGCAGGTTATACTTTTGACGCACCCACATTACAAAATTGTAAACTGTTTTTGAAGACACTTTAGGAAAATTCTCATGCTTTTCCTTCATCCAATCATGCATTTGAGAGGCAGATGTTTCTTGATATAAACCTAATTTAGCTTTTACAAAATATTCAAAAGGAAGTAAATCTTTCTTTCTATCAACTTGATTAGCAATAAATTTTTCGTATTGAATTTCACTCATAGATAGATAGTTCTTAACCGTTCTTCGATTAATAGCTAATTTCCTACTTATTTGACTAATTGAATAATCCTCTCTAAATAATCTGTGGATCTCGTAATATGTCATCAACTTATTATAAAATGCGTTCATAATGGCCAGAATTAGTTTTCCGGCTAAAGATCAGTTTTTCATTCCTAGTCTTGTTATATTTGGAAAGAAAAACTGTGCATTATGGTTGCCATTTTTTGTGCATTCTTATTTGCCAATAACTGTGCAGTGTTATTTACCGATTACATCTGTCTCAATGTATTTGTGACAGATTCAAAATTAACCTACAATATATTGAAATATAAAGTTATACAAGCCGATTATTGAATAGTGATGAATTAATTTTGTTTTTAAATATGTCATATTGGATTATTTATTCAGATATGACAAAGGAAAAAAAACATAAAAGTTGCTCTTATTTTACCCCTACCATACTTTTGGAGGGGATAGTCAAACTTACCCGTGCCTACATATATATACTATTTAGTCCATATAAATTTTTTCTCAATATAGTACATAACAAGTATTGTTTTTGACGATATATATCTTTATTGACAAAAAATTTAATAAGTATAATGATATAAATTAAAAGGACTTGATGAACGTTCTATTTTAAATTTATGAAATATATTTATTAACCATAGATAATAATAAATATTTATTGGTAGGCTTACTAATATAATCAATACAACCTGCATCCATAGCTTTTTGTTTCTCCTCGTTGGAAGCGTAAGCAGTTTGGGCAATAATATTCAAATTAGGTTTATGTTTTCTTATTTGCCTTGTAACTTCATAACCATCTGTGTCGGGAAGTCGAATATCCATTAATATTAAATCAATTGGGTTTTTTAAAGATATTTTAACAGCTTCTTTCCCATTCTTGGCAATTAGAAAATTCAACCCTGCACTCATAAGTATTTCTTTAAGAAATTCCAGGTTATAAGGTTCATCCTCAACTATCAAAATATTTATTTTTGGGAAATGAAATTCGTGTAGTTGTTCATTTAATATAGGTTTAGTATAAAATTTTTCTGTTGTTTTGTATGGTATCGTAAAAGTAAATGTACTTCCTTTTCCATGGTCTGATTCAAGAAGTATTTCTCCTCCTAACAGGTTTACTAACCCTTGCACTATGGATAAGCCCAAACCTGTTCCCCATGTTAATTTGTTTGGATTTTGATTTAATTGGACAAAACGTTCAAATACCAGATTTTGTTTATCTTTAGGAATTCCGATCCCAGTATCGGAAACATAAAACATAAGGTTATGGTTTATATCTAATTTACAACCACCTTCTATCTTTCCTTTTTCTGTAAATTTACCCACGAACATGTTGATCTCCGAGCGCACGCCGAACGTCTCCAGATAAATCCCCGGCTCGATCGAGAAGCACGTCCAAGGCGTCACCCGGCGCTCGTCGTGGGTTTCCAGATTGTCCATGTTGGCGCCGTTCCCGTGCATTCCTGGCGATGGAATGGCCCGTCCGGTGCGTGAAGTACGATCCGTACCCGCCGCTCTCGATCACCCCGCGCACGGTGTCGTCCACCTCCCAGCCGCGCAGCGTTTGGCCGGTCTTTAAAATTCAGTAGAGTAAATTGAGGTATAAAGTTATTAGTTATTTCTATAATTCCTTAGCTTTCATTATCTTCAGGTTCTAACTTTTCAATTTGTGATTCAAATTGCACTCTGATGGGCCTAGAAAAGAATTTTGCACTAAAGGGGTAATCAATAAAATTACTAAAAGATGTTAAAAAGTTATTCATTCCTTTATAATCTTAAAAAGTTTATTTGAGGTTTGTTTATGAATAAGTTAAGAGGGAAAAGTAAATATCCTCAACTTTATTTTATTAAAAAACTTTATTTTTGTTTAAAACTTTTTTCTATTGATTGGGTTAATAAAGTATATTTGGAAAGATTGTCGGGGATTGAAAATTTTAAATTAAATTGTTGATTCATGAATTATGAACAAGCAATTCCATTTTGGCCTTTTTTAATATATGCTCTGGCGGCTATAGTAATAGTTGGAATCATGATAGGGTTATCATATATCCTTGGTGAAAGACATCACGAGAAACTTACCGACCAACCTTACGAATCAGGTATACAACCTACAGGAAATGCAAGGCATCGTTTCACATCCCACTTTTATCTAATTGCAATGTTTTTTGTTATTTTCGATCTCGATGCTGCATTTATCATGGCTTGGGCAGTATCGTTTCGTAAACTGGGACAACCTGGATTTATAGGTATTTTAATATTTATAACAATTTTAATCGTTGTGCTGATATATGAATTAAATATTGGTGCCTTAGATTTAGGCCCTAAAGGGAAAAGGATTTTAAAACAAATGAAAAAAGGGAATTTCAAATAAACCACCTCACATCCTTCTAATACATAGACAATAGAACGATAGAGGTCAAAACAACAAAAATGAATTACATCTTACAAAAGCCAGATGATCTTAATGCTCAAATGCTCGATCAGGCAATACAAGAATCCATTTTGTTCAGTCGTTTAGATGACATGATAGCCTGGGGGAGAAAAAATTCCATCTGGCCTTTTGGTTTTGGCCTGTCGTGTTGCTTTGTGGAAATGGCCACGTCCATAACAAGTCGTTTTGATATAGCTCGCTTTGGAGGAGAAGTAATACGTGGAACGCCACGTGAAGCAGATCTGATGGTAATTGCCGGTACTGTTTTTATGAAGATGGCTCCCATCATCAAAAGACTTTATGAACAGATGATGGCTCCCAGATGGGTCATATCTATGGGATCCTGTGCAAATTCTGGCGGAATGTTTGATATTTATAGTGTAGTTCAGGGTGTGGATAAAATTCTTCCTGTTGATGTGTATGTTTCCGGCTGCCCGCCTCGTCCTGATGCATTTCTTGAAGGGTTGATTCTGCTGCGTGAAACGATAGCTAAAGAAAGACGTCCTTTGAGCTGGACAATAGGTTCGCAGGGAATCATAAAACCTGAAAAAATTTCCATGCGGGATAAAAAAGCTGATGAACGCAGAAAGATGAATGACCTCAGAACAATGAACGAAATATAACCATGGAATGAAGGTAGTTCAAAATATATTAGATGATTTAAAGGATACATTTAGTGATTCGGCGGCTATCATAGCGCAACAAACCATTGATAGAACCCTTACTTTATGGGTCAGCAAAGAGCAAATCTGTGAAATATTAAAACATCTAAAATATGAAATCGATAAACCTTTTAACCTGCTTTATGATCTCACCGCTATTGATGAAAGATATAGGACCAGACGTTTAGGTCAGCCTCAAAGTGATTTCACAATAGTTTATCATCTGAGCTCACTGGAACGCAATGAAGACATAAGGTTAAAAACAGCACTCCTAGGGCAATATCCTACCACCTACAGCATCACTTCCATTTGGCCCTCTGCCAACTGGTATGAACGTGAGGTATATGATATGTTCGGGGTCAGATTTGAAGGACATCCTAATTTGAGGCGCATACTGATGCCTCAGTCATGGAAAGGTAATCCTCTGAGAAAAGAACATCCTGCCAGGGCCACTGAATTGGATCCTTATCTATTAATGGATCAAATCCGTGAACAAGAGGACAAAGACTTGAAATTTAACCCTGCCGACTGGGGATTGGAAAGTCAGAGTGAAGAGTCTGATTTTATGTTTTTAAATATCGGGCCCCAGCATCCGGGCACTCATGGTTTACTCAGACTTGTTCTTCAGCTCGATGGAGAAGATATTATTGATATAGTTCCTGATATTGGTTTCCATCACCGAGGAGCTGAAAAAATGGCCGAAAGACAGACCTGGCACAAATTCATTCCCTATACTGACCGTATTGATTATCTGGGTGGAGTAATGAATAATCTATCTTATTTGCTGTCGGTTGAAAAACTTGCCGGTATTACTGTTCCTGACAGAGCCAAGGTTATTCGCATCATGTTAAGTGAATTATTTCGCATTGCCAGCCACCTTGTCTGGCTTGGTACTTTTGCCCAGGATATGGGGCAGATGTCCCCGGTTTTTTTTGCTTTTAACGACAGAGAAAGAATTTTTGATATTATTTCCGCTATCACCGGAGGACGAATGCATCCCTCGTGGTTTAGAATTGGAGGTGTAGCACATGACTTGCCTAATGGATGGGAAAAACTTATTAAAAACTTTCTTGAATATTTTCCTAAACATATCAGGGAATTTGAAAATACGGTTATTAAAAACAGGATATTTAAAGAAAGAACTATTGGCATTGGCGTTTATACCATTGGAGAAGCTATAGAATGGGGAATTACTGGGGCAGGACTGCGCGCTACAGGATATAACTTTGACTATCGTAAAAAACGTCCTTATTCTGGTATCGAACAATTTGATTTTGATATTCCAACAGGGAAAAATGGCGATTGTTATGACAGGTCACTGGTTCGTATGGAAGAGATGAGACAGAGTTTGCGCATCATAGAACAATGTATTGGCAATTTACCCCAAGGTAGTTATAAATCCGACCATCCCTTAGCAGTACCTCCAAGGAAAGAACGCACAATGCAAGATATTGAAACCCTTATTACTCATTTTTTAAGTGTAACCTGGGGACCAGTGATACCTGCTGATGAAGCCATGATTCCCATTGAAGCAGCAAAAGGAAGCAATGGATATTATCTTATAAGTGATGGCGGTACAGCAGCTTATCGTTCACGTATACGCACTCCTTCTTTTGCACATATGCAGATGTTGCCTTATATCAGCAAAGGTTATACTGTCGCAGATTTACTGTCAATTTTGGGTGCAATGGATTTTGTTTTGGCTGATTTGGATAGATAAAAAATTAAAATTGTATATGTTGACCGAAGAAGAAAAAAAGGAAATTCACAATGAAGTTGAGCTTTGTCCCTATCCTTCAGCAGCATGTCTTGAGGCATTGAAAATCGTTCAGCATCACCGCGGATGGATTTCAGATGAATCCGTCAAATTTATTGCCCAGGAACTGATGATGTCCCCTGCTGAAGTTGACGCAGTCGCTACATATTATTCAAGGATATACCGTAAACCTGTGGGTAGAAATATAATTCTGGTCTGTGACAGTGTTAGTTGTTTGGTAATGGGTTATGAAACAATTTATAAATATATTTCTAAAAAGCTCAATATTATTTTTGGTGAAACGACAAAGGATAACAGGTATACCTTGTTACCCATTACTTGCCTGGGTGACTGTGATCATGCTCCCTCAATGATGATTAATGATGATCTTTATAATATGTTGACCGTTGAGAAAATTGATGAATTACTTGATAAATATCTATAACAAAGCATGGAGACTCCGTTAACAAAACATATTAATCCCCTAGCAGAGCCCTTAAGTCTGAAAGAATATGAACGGGTTGGAGGTTATGATGCTGTTCGCAAAGCTTTGACTGGTTTGGCATCAGCTGATATCATCAAAGATATCAAAGTTTTAGGAAGAGGAGGTGCTGGTTTTCCTACCGATATCAAGTGGGGTGTCATTCCTGATGTGAATGATACGAAATATTTGATTGCCAATGCAGATGAGATGGAACCCGGAACGTTTAAGGATCGATATCTTCTTGAAGGAAATCCACATCAGCTAATCGCCGGATTGATAATTGCATCTTATGCTGTAAAAGTCAATCATGCCTATATTTTTTTACGCTGGGCCTATAAAAAAGCAGCCAACAATATAACCAAGGCTATTGCTGAAGCTTATCAGGGCGGTTATTTGGGAAAGAATATTTTAGGTACTGGATTTAATCTTGAATTACAATTACATACCAGTGCCGGAAGATATATCTGTGGGGAAGAAACAGCTCTTATCAATTCCCTGGAAGGTAAAAGAGCTATTCCTCGTGATAAACCTCCGTATCCAGCATTATCAGGTCTTTTTGGAAAGCCTACTCTTGTTAATAATGTGGAAACCTTATGTTGGATATCTCATATTGTTCAACATGGAGTGGACTGGTTTAAGGATCTGAGTAAAACAGATGAAGGGGGAACAAAACTTTATGGAGTAAGCGGAAGAGTTAAAAAACCTGGTTTATGGGAATTACCCTTGGGAATAACTATTCGCGAATTAATTGAAGAACATGCAGGTGGAATGGCAGATGGATATAAATTCAGAGGTTTGTTACCCGGTGGGGCTTCAACAGATTTCCTAGTTGAAGAACATCTTGATGTTAAAATGGATTTCTCGAGTGGCTGCTGCCGGAAGCAGGATGGGAACAGGAAATATCATCCTTGATGACAAGATTTGCCCGGTTGCATTTATACATAACCTTGAAAAATTCTTCGCCAACGAAAGTTGTGGTTGGTGTACTCCCTGCCGCGAAGGCCTTCCATGGGTTGAGAAAATACTTGCTTTGCCATTGAAGAAGGCAAGGGAAAAGAAGAATATATTGATATTTTAAAATATCATACCCATTATTTGAAATTCAAAAATACTTTTTGTGCACATGCACCCGGAGCCATGGAACCTTTACAGAGCGGACTGAATTATTTTTATGATGACTTTGTCAGGCATATAAAAGAAAAACGATGTCCCTGGAAGTAATCATATAATATGGTAAAGATAAAAATAGACGACAAATATTATGAAGTACAGCCAGGAAGAAACTTGTTGGATACCTGTCTCTCATTGGGATTTAACATTCCTCATTTCTGTTACCATCCTGGGATTGGCTCTGTAGGATCCTGCAGGTTATGTGCAGTGAAAAAATTTAAAAATGATGAAGATAAAAAGGGACAGATTGTGATGTCCTGTATGGAACCTGTCAAAGAAGGTCTTATTATTTCCATTGAAGATCCGGAAGCAAAAGCTTTTCGCACTTCGGTTATTGAAAGCTTAATGATAAACCATCCTCATGATTGTCCTGTATGCGATGAAGGGGGCGAATGCCACCTGCAGGATATGACCGTAATGACCGGTCATAACTACAGACGATATGATCTGAAAAAAAGAACACATGTCAATCAAAATTTAGGTCCCTTCATTTCTCATCGAGATGAATCGCTGCATACAATGTTATCGTTGTGTGAGATTTTACAAGGATTTCGCAGGTGGAAAAGATTTTAATGTTTTCTCTTCTAACAACCACGTTTATTTTGGCCGATATGAAGAAGGTACGCTTGGAAAATGAATTTAGTGGAAATCTTGTGGAAGTTTGCCCCACAGGTGTTTTTACAGATAAAACATTAAAAAATCATTATACCCGCAAATGGGATCTCACTCATAGCCCCTCTGTATGTGTTCATTGTAGTGTGGGATGTAACATCATTATCGGGGAACGTTATCAATTACTCAGACGAGTAATGAATCGTTATAATGGTTCAGTGAACGGTTATTTCATTTGTGACCGAGGACGCTTCGGCTACGAATTTATAAATGACAATAAAAGAATTCATTCTATCTCAATAAGAAAATCAAAAACCGATGTATCACAGCAAATTTCAGATGAACAGGAATTTAAAAAAATTTTCTCTCAATCCCTTTCAAAGGGTGAAAAAATAGTTGGGATAGGTTCACCAAGAACCTCTCTGGAGGCTAATTTTGCTTTATCATCTTTAGTGGGAAGTGATAATTTTTATCATGGAATCAACGCTACTGAAAAATATCTTACTGAATCTATTCTATCCATTCTTGAAAATGGACCTGCTCGTTCTCCTTCATTGAAAGAAATAGAACAAGCAGATGCGGTATTGATCTTAGCAGAAGATTTAACCAATACTGCACCGATGATGGCCCTTGCTGTCCGTCAGGCCGCTATGACAAAACCTAAAATGATGGCCTCCAAATTCGGAATACCATCCTGGCATGATGCCGGTGTTCGTACTAAAGCACAGAATGAAAAAAGTCCAATTTTTATTGTCTCTTCCTTCAAAACAAAATTAGAAGATGTGGCAATCCAAACTTATTATGCAGCTCCAGCTGATATCGCCAGAGTTGGATTAGCTGTTTGTGCACTTTTGGACAATCAATTTCCCAATATTTCATCGATAGATAAATCCATACTGGAACAAGCTCAAGCAATTGCTAGAGAGCTTAGTGGGGCGGAAAATCCTATTGTCATTTCCGGTATCCATTGCGGATCCATAGAAGTGATTCAAGCTGCTGCAAATATTTCTAAAGCCTTATGCAAAGAAAACAAAAGAGCAATGTTAAGTTATGTTTTCCCTGAATCAAATAGTATGGGATTAGCAATGATGCAGGGTGGATCACTCGATGAGCTCATTGATAGAAGCGTTAAAGAAAAAATCGATACATTGATAGTTCTTGAAAATGATTTGTATCGGAAAATAGAAAAAGAAAAAATAGATCTTCTTTATCAAAACACTAAAACGATAATAGCTATCGATTACTTAGAAAATAGAACTACCTCGCGTGCTGATATCATTTTACCTTCCACTACCTTTGCTGAATCAGA
>CAWJWO010000009.1:0-7165 GCA_963846585.1 uncultured Bacteroidota bacterium | reverse complement strand
TATAAACATGAACGGTCGTATGTACGACCCCTACCTGCAAAGATTCTTAAGTCCGGATAATGAATTACAGGCTCCCGGGAGATGCACAGAGCTATAACAGGTACACTTATTGCATGAACAACCCTCTGATGTATACCGATCCGAGCGGGTATACGTGGTTCACGCAGCTGGGCAACTGGCTGGGAAGCACGGGCAGGACAATAGCTGAAGTAGCAGTCGGAATAGGTGTTGGTATTGCTGTGACTGCATTGACCGGCGGATTAGACCTTATAACTGTTGGTGTACTATGCGGTATGGCAGCAGGAGCTTCATCAGGAGCATTGAGCACTGCCTTTAGCGGGGGCAATTTTAATGATTACCTGAATGCGATAACACAAGGAGCTACTATTGGAGGTTTAACAGGGTTTGCGACAAGTGCAGCTATGTATGGAATTAGTGCAGGTTGGCAAGCATTAGGAAATATAGAGGATGAAAGTGATGTTTCTAGTATAGATCAACCAATAAGGATAGGTAGGGGTACCAGTTTGTGGGGAAAATTATATTATTTTGTCAATAATATTGGAAAAGGTGCTGCAAACGTATCAATTTTAGGCACAACCAGCGGAGCATTAACAAGTGATGAATTATCAAGTGCACTTGCTTCATTAGGAACAAGGGCTGCATCAGGGTTAAATATGAACTTGGTACATAGGGCTGCAACTGTAATTGATAACAGTCAATATTTAGAATACAATGCAACATTTCAAAATGCATATAACACAACAGGAACTTTAACTTTACATAATTCAAGTGGAGAAACAACAGGAACTTGGAATGCGACAAGCTGTGCTGGTAATCTTAAATCATGTTCAATCGATCGTGGGGATTGGACTTTAGCTAGTGAAGATCCGGATTTTAAATTTTCACCTAAAAATCCAGATACATCACCATATTTTAATTACAATGAAAATATTGGATTTAAATTCAGATTTTTAAACCAATTTGGTCGAACTGGTGTATTAATACATCCAACACCTACTTTTGGAACACGAGGATGTATAGGACTTCTAAGTCAGGGGATAAATGGAAATAGTGATGATGCATTATGTAATTTTGAACAAAATATTCATAATTATTTACAAACCAATAATAGAATTGAAGTAAGAGTATCAATTTCAAATTAAATTAATTATCAATGAAAATATTTCTAATAATAATATTTTTAGTGTCTTCATATTTAAATGGACAAAGTCAACCAGAAATAGCAGATTATAAAAAACTAGTAAAATCATTTTATCAATTTTTTTATAATAATGCATTAAATAAAAATGATTTTGAAATATCAGATATAAATAAAGATTTTAATTTTATAATAAATAGTTGTAAATATAAAAAATATAAGGACGACACCTTAAATATAATTAATTATGCAAAAATGAAATCTGATACATCACTATTTTATGTGTATAATCAAATTACACAAAAATTGTCTATAGATGAACTAGATAAAATAGTGGATGAAGGTGAAATTTATATAGATGATGATCCATTTAATATTAGTTTAGATATTAAATTCCCCAATAATAAAATAATTCATTTTATTATATATATGGCGGATGAACCTGCTCGTCTGTTAGATATTAACTTAAATAATGGCAATTCTGTTTCAACTGAAATACCACTAAAGCTATTAAGAGTAGGTGTTATAAATGATCCTGATGGTTTTACATATGTTAGGGAAAAGCCAAATATAAATTCTAAAATAATTACAAAATTTCTAACAAATGAAATATTTATGTATACACCAATAGGTGACTCAGAATGGTGGCCTGTAACCATAACAAATTCACCTTTTAAATATATTGGATATATTCATAAAAGCAAGATTTTAACATTTAAAAAATTCCCTAAATATTTAAAGGAAAAGTTAATTAAAGAGCCTCATTGCTAAATACCTAAAACAGGTATACATCTTGCATGAACAACCCTCTGATGTATACCGACCCGAGCGGGTATACGTGGTTCACGCAGCTGGGCAACTGGCTGGGAAGCACGGGCAGGACAATAGTTGAGACGGCGGTTGGGATAGGGGCAGGTATTGCAGCAGTTGCAGGAGTAGCTGCATTAACTGTTGCAACCGGAGGATTAGACCTTCTCGCTGCTGGTGTAATAACAGGTATGGCAGCAGGCATTTCAACAGGAATTTTAAGTACAGCCTTTAGCGGGGGTAATGGTAATGATTATCTGAATGCAGCTGCACAGGGAGGAGCTTATGGTGGAATAACAGGATTTGCGACGAGTGCGGTTTTGTATGGAATTTGTGCAGGTTGGGAGGCGATAGGAAATATGCATTTGTCTGAGTCACCGTTAGGCCAGGATTTTTGGGGCACACCAAATTATCCAACGTCTAATTGGGCAAATAATTGGTTTGTAAAAACATATCAATTTATAAGTAATATTGGTAATGGTGCTTCCAACACAGAAATTTTAGGCACAACCGGCGGAACATTAACAAGTGAAGTATTATCAAGTGCGATGGCTTCTTTGGGAACACAGGCTTCATCCGGGTTAAATATGAATTTGTTTCCTAGAAGTACAACTTCAGCAATGCCGGTTACGGAAAGCAGAATGTTTATAAATATTACTGGACCTGCTAAAACTTTGCAAGGTACAGAAACAGGATTCGGAAGTACCTTAATGTCATATCCTGTAACTGTATATGTTGACAATGATCCTGTTTATAATTGCAACTTAATTGGAAATACATCATATCAAAATGGATTTAATAGCTTATCCGATCCTTCTTATAAACTTAGCTGGGGGCAGTATTATGGCAATGCTTTACAAGTGGATTGCAGAGGACAAGGTTGTATTTGGATTCATTCTGGAAATACTTGTGCAACATGGCATGGATGTTGGGGTTTGTCTGAATCTGGGCCGAGTATATTAAGTAATTATAATAATGTAGCTGGTGTTTTGGATGTAACTCAAACAATAAGACAAGTTCTCAATCTTTATCAATCAAATAATTGTACCAGTATTTTTTTAAATACTAATGGTTTTACCGGACAATAAATAAATATGAAAAAATCAATTTTTTTAACTTGCATTTTCCTAATTTCATTCCAGCAAAACGATAAATTACCAAATTCTTCATTTGAGAGAGGAAAACAATATTATTTGAAGGGCAACTTTAAATTAGCGATAATTGAATTTGGTAAAGCTATAGAGACTGACTCATCCATTGCTGAATCATATTTCTTTAGAAGTTCTGCATATTTTCATATGGAATATTATAGGAACGCATTATCGGATATGGAAAAATATATTGTATTGAAGCCATTAGATGCCAAGGGTTTTGTAGAAATATCACAATTAAGATCTTGGATAAATTCACCTTTTGGTAGTAGGGATTCTACAAAGCCATTTTTTCTACCAGAACCAGATAAACAAATATTAATGTTATCTATTAAGGATATTAATCAAGCAATTAAGCTAGATAGCTCAATGGCATTATCATATTCATTAAAAGCGGAATATTTGACTGAATTATGTGAAAATCATTTAACCTCTTTTTGTGATTCAATATACAAGGAAGTAATAGATCTTTATTCTAAAACTTTGCGAATGGATTCTTCAAATTATGCAGCATATTATAACAGAGCACATATTAAAATTATGACAGGAGACACTATAGGAGCATGTATTGATTTTCAAAAAAGAATGAATAAAGACAGTAATTGTAAAAATACATTAGAATGGTTGTGTAAAATTTCT
This sequence comes from uncultured Bacteroidota bacterium, assembly GCA_963846585.1. Classification (GTDB taxonomy): domain Bacteria; phylum Bacteroidota; class Bacteroidia; order Bacteroidales; family JAAUTT01; genus JAAUTT01. The sequence continues at coordinate 3,409 of CAWJWO010000009.1, read as the reverse complement.
AAAAATGAAAATATTAAAAAGCGTATTTGTACTAGAAAACCATAATCAAATTGCTAAAATTATTAGATAGGAAGCAACACCACTGTCGGCAGCACGTCAACAGAAACCACGCTCACGGCAACCAGTAGCTTTAACGCGGAAAATAAAACGTTATCCATAACAAATAAAGGATATACTGATAATTTCACGTATGGGACGGACGGTAACCGTTTCAGGGTAACCCAATATTAAAAAGAGATACTTGGTAAATTTTAAAATGTTGTATCTTTGTTAAAAAACAGAATAATGGCTGAGTTTTTAGAAAAATATATTAATCCATTTACCGATTATGGCTTCAAGAAGTTATTTGGGGAAGAACTGAACAAGGATTTGTTGTTAGACTTTCTCAATGAACTTTTAAAAGAAGAACAAGGACAAATAAAAGAATTAACCTTTTTAAAAAACGAACATTTAGGAACTACTGAAGTTGATCGCAAAGCTATATTTGATTTGTATTGCGAGAATGAGAAAGGAGAAAAATTTATTGTTGAATTACAGAAGGCCAAACAGAAATTTTTCAAAGATCGTACCGTTTATTATTCTACATTTCCAATAAGGGAACAAGCCCAACATACTGACTGGATTTACGAACTAAAAGCAGTATATACGATTGCAATTTTAGATTTTGTTTTCGATGAGGATCGTGATATGCCAGAGAAGTTTCGTTATGATGTAAAACTTACGGATATAGAAACCAATAAAGTTTTTTACGACAAGCTGACATTTATTTATTTGGAAATGCCCAAATACAATAAAAGTATCGACCAGCTTGAAACGAGATTTGATAAATGGCTTTATGTGATCAGGAATTTAAATAAATTGGAAAGGGTCCCGGAAAAGTTGAGAGAACAGGTATTTGAAAAATTATTTGAGACAGCAGAAATAGCTAAATTTACACCTGATCAAATACGCTCTTACGAAGATAGTTTAAAATATTACAGGGATATTAAAGCATCACTGGATACTAAATTTGAAGAAGGAAAGATAGAAGGAAAGATAGAAGGAAAGATAGAAGGAAAGATAGAAGGAAAGATAGAAGGAAAGATAGAAGGAAAGATAGAAGGAAAGATAGAAGTTGCAAGAAACTTATTATCAAATGGTATTTCTATGGATTTAATAATAAAATCTACAGGATTGTCAGAGGACGAAATCAAAGGATTAAAATAAATATTTCTGGTTAAAAATAAAATTTAAAACACGGATTATCTGGGGTCGTGGTTAGCGATAACAGATGGTTCAGGTTCTTTGAAAAACCATTACAGTTACGATGCCTGGGGGCGACGGCGTGATCCCGTAACATGGAAGCTTTGCCCGGTAAACCCCGCAAGCGCTTCAATAGGTGGAAGCATGCTGGCCATGCAGCCAAGGTTCGACAGGGGATATACAGGACATGAACAAATGTCCGGTTTTGCCCTTATAAACATGAACGGGCGCATGTACGACCCTTACCTTCAAAGGTTCCTGAGCCCGGATAATGAAATACAGGCTCCGGGAGATGCACAAAGCTATAACAGGTATACGTATTGTATGAACAACCCGCTGATGTATACCGACCCGAGCGGGTATACGTGGTTCACGCAGCTGGGCAACTGGCTGGGAAGCACGGGCAGGACAATAGCTGAAGTAGCAGTCGGAATAGGTGTTGGTATTGCTGTGACTGCATTAACCGGCGGATTAGACCTTATAACTGTCGGTGTACTTTGTGGTATGGCAGCAGGAGCTTCATCAGGAGCGTTGAGCACTGCCTTTAGCGGGGGCAATTTTAATGATTACCTGAATGCGATAACACAAGGAGCTACTATTGGAGGTTTAACAGGTTTTGCGACAAGTGGGATTTTGGCGGGGATTTGCGCTCTCGGAGGTATTCCTGCACCATTTAGTTGGGGCGGGGTTGGACTAGGCAATGGACAAATGATTGATCCAATGTATACCACATATGGTGATTGGTTTAATTCTTTAACAGGTTCTTTTCTAAATAATTCAGTAATAGACGGAGTTTCAAACGGGGCATTGATCGGAGGTATGGTTTCAAGTGCTAATGCTTCTTTGGGTACTCAATCTGTACTGTTTTTAGCTAAAACTTCTATAAATGGGACAACTGGATCAAGTGATGTTTATAAATACGCTATGCAGAATTTCCCTAATGAAATGAATGAGTTAATTAGAAATAATTGTAACCCAACTTTTAAAATTGATAATTCGAATATTCTCAACTCTAATACTATGGGACAAGGTAGTGAAAATTTACCACTTTCTCCAAAGGCTATGACATTTAGGATTAATCCTAAAGCGCTCTCATCAGATAAAATGGAATATTTAACAATTGGTCATGAGTTACAGCATGCCTTACATGTTAGTCGTGGATGGACAAGGTATTGGGCAAGTAGGTACGGTGCAGAAAATGTAGTTAATATTTCAGAAGTAAATGCTTATGAATGGACTATGCGCCAAATCGATGGACTATTAAATCAATATGATATTACTTTTGCTAATGGTGTTATGGCTATTTATCTTTCTTATATATCTAGTTTAATAGGTATTTATCCATAAAGCATTAATATCTATTATTTAAGAACTAAAAATTATATCAAGTTTTATTTTTATAATTAAATTAAAATTAATATGAAATTTTTTTGTATTCAATTATTTATATTATTATTTATTATTACAGGTATTTCTAAAGCTCAAATAAATATTTCTATTATTACAGCTCCAAATAATCTAAATATAAATGATTCTATTAATAAAGATTATAAGATTGAAATATTCAATAAAGATACTATTTCTTATATTTTATATAATTTTCCTTCTGCAATTATAAATATTAGGCATGACATTGATAGTATTTTTACTAAATCAGCTGCTATAGGATGGTTCAGTATTTATGATATAAATAATAATTTAATATTTGATTATAATAAAAAAAGAGACATATTTTTTATACCAATTGAAACTTACTTTTTAGATTCATTAGATTCTTCCTCTATTGATTTTTATAAGGATATATATAAGGATTGGCTTAATAATAAAATAGTTTTAAAACCATGTGAAAAACAAAATGAAATTATTAAATTTAATATCGCAGCACTTAATATAAATTCAGGAACCTATTTTATAAAGTATAATTACGTCAACGGAATAAACTTAAAATATATTATTGATGAGAATAAAATTATTAAAGATGAAAAGGTTAATAAGGCTAAAGTTTTTTATGGATGTATTCAATCAAAATTTTTTGAAATTAAGGTTTATAAATAAAACTTAGAAAAAAAAATATAATGCCGTGATTGAAAATTCTTGAACTTTAACCATAAAAACCACACACAGGTTACCTGGGATCGTGGCTTGCGATAACAGATGGTTCAGGTTC
>CAWJWO010000008.1:0-102323 GCA_963846585.1 uncultured Bacteroidota bacterium | reverse complement strand
TATCTCTTTCATCTACTCCCAACAATTACACTTCGCAGCTGTTGGCAGACTCCTTGTTAATGACCCTTCAAAGAACGCTTTGCTTACCAAAAGTAAAGTTTTTTTCTTTCATTTGAGCTTTTCAATTGAAAGAAAAAGGATTTAATTATCAATCTTTTACTTTAATTGTAATTATTTATAATTACAAAAATAATTATAATTGCTTTTGATTTTCAATTACTAACATGCAATATAATTAAAAATGTAATTAAATTTAATTAAATAAACTTTATATAATGTTGATTATATTGTATATATAAAATATATAACTGCACTCTGTGCCGTTCCCGCTTGCTTTACATATGGTTGATAATTGTCTTTGGATAACCCCAGCCCTTACATTCTCTTGGCTTTAACATAACAGCTTATTATAGAACAGCTTAAAGTATCGTTTGTTTTATTTGCTTTCTTTTTTTTAAGCTGTCCTATAATTAAATTATGTTAAACACGTTCTCGGCCTTCGGCCTGCGCTCCGTGTGCGCCTGGGAAATGGAAGGGATGGGGTTTTTTCTTTCAAAAACATTTCTCAAAAGAAAACCAAAAAAAGAAAGCTACTGTCCAAGGCAGGCGGGAAGGGATGTCAGGTTTTTTGCTCAAAATACTACCCGGCTTTAAGGAGGGTGGAGATTTTGAGCAAAACCCTTTAGGGCTTGAACTTGACATACCTTACAGCCGACTTATCTTTGCTTTGTTTTTTTGGTTTTTGCGTACGGTATTCTTCTTTTTTTTTCGTGGTTAAGTAAATTACTGCAGGGTAAGATAATGCTGATGGCTTTAGCCCCGGATTATCGCTCGCCGTTCGCGAGTGTAGCCACCGGTGCCAGCCTTGGGATTACGGATGTAGGGAGGCTGGCTACTGCAGGGCAGCAAGGGGATGGCGTGACTTTTGCTTTTTTTTCTGCAAAAGGCATGACAGCCCCGCAGCCGGTGGCTACCCGCAGGCGAGCAAAACTAGGGCAGCGGCCGGATTTTATGCTCTGTTGAGCCTGCGAGACAGTGCATAAAATCCGGGGGGAGCTGCCATGAGTCCGAAGGATGGAGCGCAAAAGCCATGACAAGCTTCAGCTTAGCTGAACCACTGGCATTACAGCTATTTTTTATACCTTAAAAAAGTTTTCAATTGAAACAACCATTAAAGCGAACTTTCAACTTATTACATGAAAATTACACCTGCTCCGATTTACAATCAAAAGTCATACCTTGCATGTAAAAAACCATGGAAGAACTCATTATCAAAGGTTGTGGATTGGATGTACACCAAGCCACAGTGGTAGCTTGTATCCAGCGACAAGGATATGACAAGCAAATACATACATTTGGCACCACTACAGAAGAACTCGAAAGCCTCAAAGCATGGCTAAAAAAAGAAGAAATTACTCACATTGCTATGGAAAGTACCGGAGTATTCTGGAAACCGGTTTTTAACGTGCTGGAAGATGAGCAGTGGGAGTTATTGCTTGTGAATGCCCGTCACATTAAGAACGTCCCGGGAAGGAAAACAGATGTACAGGACTGTGAATGGATTTGTAAGCTATTACGTGCAGGTTTGCTTAAAGGTAGTTTTATACCGCAGGAAGACATCCGTCAGTTAAGAACAATCACCAGACATCAAAAAGTGATACAGCACCAGATACAGAACGAAAAGAATAGAGTACACAAGTTATTACAAGAATGTAACATTAAGATTACGCAAGTTTTAAGTGATGTTTTTGGTGTAGCGGGAATGAAGATACTAAACGATTTATCTAAAGGGATAACCGATGCCAATAAACTGGCTAAACACATGGAAGGAAATAAACAATTATTACACAAGAAAGATCAAGCTATTGCGTGTTTAAAGGGTAAATTTGATCATCATTATCAGGTAATGCTCAAAGTAATGCTAGATACAATTGCGTTTTATAATAAACAAATTGAGGCATTGGACATAGAAGTAAATATGTTATTAAAGCCATACCAGTTAGAACATGAACTGTTACAAACCATTCCGGGAGTGAAAGAGAAGGCAGCAAATCACATTATAGCCGAACTATCTGCAAATATGGAAGCATTCCCTGATGAAAAACACTTGTCTTCATGGGCTGGGTTATGTCCTGGCAATAACGAGAGTGCCGGTAAAAAAAAAGTTCACGATTAAAGCATGGCAATAACCACCTTCGGACAATACTTACAGAATGTGCATGGGCTGCAGTAAAATCTAAAAACTCATATTTTAGGGCAAAATATTATAAACTTGTATCACGTATGGGCAAAAAACAGGCATTAGCAGCAATAGCCCACAAAATACTTATCAATTGCTATCATATACTAAAATACAAAGTACCTTTTAAAGAATTAGGGTCAGATTATTTTACTAAAGGTCAGGAAGAAAAAGTATTGTTGCACTATAAAAAGAAATTATTAAAGATGGGTTACAAAGTAGATGTACAGCCAATTGTAGCATAAATATTAAACAATGTCAAAGCTACAAGACCGATTTTTATTGGTGATAAGATCCTGTAATTGAAACTGGTACCTGTCTGCATATAAGCACCCTATAATGTTGCAATCGAGCACGTGGAAGAAAATTTCCGACCTTTAGCAGACTTAGCTTTGACTTGTTTTTTGTTTACATTGCTTTGATGCAATGATATAATCACATATCGTCTGGGATTGCTTTGCTTGTTGGGCAAAATATTTTCGGAAGAAAAAAAAATGACTGTAATGGCTTGGCGTGGCTTTTGCCGAGGGACTGAGGACGAATACCGCTTTTCCCAGGAATTTTGTGTAACGTAAATATCTCTAACGAAGTATTTTAAATTTGTTCCCTATTGTACCCGTAAAGTTTATTTCAACGGGTGGAACAATTCCAGTTGTAATTGTAAATCATCCATGCTTACCTGTTTGTAACGCTGTGTACTATGGATACTGGCATGTCCTGCCATGTATTGGGCTTCCCGTATGTTCTTTTCTTTGACCCATTGGTATATCACGCTGTTTCGTATCTGCTGGAAGCTCTTTAAAAACTTGTATTTGCGTTGTAGCTCGTTTAACAGTTCTTTTACTGCATCTTTAACCAGGTGACTGTCTCCGATGGTGATAAATAGTTTATCACTTTGCAGTCCTTTGAGCCTGATTAATTCCGGTCTTACGTTGCTAAGATATTCCTGTAATTGTAATACCTGTGAGGCGTCAAGGGGTAACAGCCTTTGTTTTAATCTTACGTTTTTTCGTATCATTACAGTGCCTTTGTTTAAATTAATGTCTGAGGGTTCAAGCCTTTCTATTTCCTGTCTCATTAATCCCTGGTAAACGTAAAACCCTAATATTACCTTGTTACGTTTTTGTACAGGGGTGTTTGACTGGTATTCATTGTAAACCTGTTCGGCTTGTTCCCTGGTTAATATTTCTTTGGGCAGGGTTGTGTACTGGCCTCGCACCACCAGGTTAAAGGCGGGGTTATATGTTAGTTCCCCTTTTTCTGTTTTGTACTTGTAGTAATGTCGTATGCCTTGTAAATGACAGTTCAGGTTGCCGGAACTAAACCCTGCCTGCCTGTATTTCTTTACATAGCCTAAAAGGTCGCTGTATTTACAGGTTTGTGGTGTTATCCCTTCCTGTGCAAGCCATTCCAAAAAACGTCTGACATAGATCAACTGGTTATAAATGGTGGCCGGCCTTAGTTTTTTACTCTGTAAATATTCTTCAAATCCCTTCATGTTCGTGGGCTATATGGGTGTAAATCTGTGTACTCGACAGGCAGGCATGGCCCAGGAACTTTGCTATATCTTCTATCTTCATGCCTGATTTTAACAGGTGCGTGGCTATCGAGTGGCGTAAACTATGTAAGCCTATGGGTTTTGTAATGCCGGTTTTGTTTAATAATGTTTTAAGCCTGTTGTTTTGGGTGGTGCCTCCGATGCGCCTTCCCTGGTTGTTCACTAAAAAGGCTTCTTCGGTTTCTTCTCTCACCAGTTTTGGCCTGCACTGTTGTAAATAGAGTTTAAAATCGGTTTGTATGCTTTCAGTAAAAGGGACGTAACGTTCTTTATATCCCTTGCCTTTTCTTACATATAGCAGCCCTTTGTCTGTCATCACATCGGTTATATTAAGGCTTTTTCCCTCGTTGCTCCTTAACCCGCATCCGTAATAAATACTTAGCATTGCCCGGTCTCTAAGTCCTAAAATACTTTCATCCGTGGCGTTGTATAATGCTCTTATCTCGGTGGTGGTTAATATTGCCCGTTCAATGGTTTGGCTTTGTTCGTAAGGTATATTAACCGGTAATGTACCCTGGTCGGTTTCTTCAAGGTAACGGCTAAATAATCGCCATGCCCGTATAATGCCGTTCAGGGTGCTGTTTCTGAGAAGTCCCCCTGTCTGTTTGCTTTTTTTGTTTTTAAGGGTTTCGTAATAGGTTTGTATATGTTGTTTCGTGATGCCTTCCAATTGCTTTATGTCTTGTTGTCCGGCATATTCAAGGAGTTCGGCTATCCTTCCTGGCAAGCTCTCTATTGTGCTTTCGGTATAACCTATGATGTGAAGCCATTCTTTAAAACCTTCTGTTAATCTGCTATAGGTGGGATTCATGGATAATTGTTTGTAGGTATATTACGTTTTTAAAATACCCCTCTTGCTCTTCTCGTGTTATACTTGTTATACTTCGTTTTTATTTTTGGATTGCTTATATGGTAAGGCTTTTAGAGGTTTAAGTATAACATTTGGGCAATGTTATACTTGTGTTATACTTGTGTTATACTTATTTCCTGCTCTTTTTTTATTGCCTGTCCATTGCCTTTAACCCTCAGTTTTTGTAAGGTTTGGTCAAGTATGTTGATACTGGATTTCAAAAGCTCGTATTCATTCCAGGCGATTATCTCATATTCAAAGCCTGTCTTTCGGTTGCCCCCTGTCTGTTTTATATATCCACGCATTTCTAAATCATTCAGGTATCGGTTTACCCTCATGGGGTTCATTCTAAATAGTTCCCTGATTTCTTTGGCATAAAAACTCTGGTTTTCTTTGCCCTTCTTCCTTAACAGTTTCTTGGCGTTTTCAAAAAAATCCCGTATCTGGCCGTTTAGTTCATCGCTCTTTCTAAGAAGGGTATCTTTTACCAGGTAGTTTGCCCATTCAATATCCGTCAGGGTGGTTTCAATATAATATTCATTGTCCTGGTTCTTCTTCCACTGCCGTTGGTACTGGTGGTAAAAGGTTATTATTTCTATGAGCCTTAAATAATGCATATTTGTTCTTAGCTTTTTAAATACACAATCAGGGATTACGAGATCTGTAGCATAGCGGTTGATTACTTTAACTGGTTTTAAGAGCCTTTGAGAGTTTTTTAATACTAATCTTGAGCATGTTTGTGCCGTTTCATTGATTAAACCGGCCTGCTGTTTGCGTTGGTAATGCAAGACTTCGCCCATGTGATCGGGGCTTTCGTCAACATGAAGTAAATAGCTGCGGTTGGCGTTGTCCTCATAAATGCTTTCCATCGTGGTGGCCCCGCTTACACATATTGGGCCTTCCACGGTAAGTATCTTTTGAACGTTATTGCCTTTGACGTCCTTGTCTGTTGTAAGCTTGGTAATGCTCTGCTTGCTCATGAACTCTCTAAGAGGTAAAAAAGCATTGTAAACGCCTTCTAAATCTTCTATAAGTAATACTTTGTGTTTCCAGAAGTCTTTAGCGGAGTAATACAGGGTGTTTTCAGTTAAACTGGTGATTGTCCTTACTGATTCTTCCGGCAAACATTCGCTCACCTTTGTTTGTAAATATGTCTTACCGCTTCCGCTCTTTCCAAAGATAATGGCGTGAAGGGGTTCATCAAAGAATCTGGATAGATAAAGTAAAAAGAGCAAAAGGCCGTTTTTCTGTTCTCCTACCAGCCCGCTTTTTTCTATGGATTGCATGGTGTTTTGCATCAGGTTTTTATCTTTCAGGTAGCTTGTTGCTGTTGTTGTTTCGGTTTCGGTCATCTCATAGCCTTTAGGATGGGAAGCTCTTACATGCTCTGAGCGTTCCTGTAACCTGTATTCTTCGAGTTTCTCGGTTAAATCGGTCAGGGTTTTTATTACTGTTCCGGTGCTTAGTTCCAAGATTTCGGCGATGTTTTGTACCAGTTTTTGCATGCTGCCGTGGCTGTACAGGTTTACATCGTCCCTGAAGCTCTGGTATTTGTTTGTCTTGCTTTTGATGTGAAGGCTTACTTTTAAACGGCTCAGGTTCTCTTTTTCAATGCCTCCCCATATGGTTATTCTTAGTTCCGGGGTTTCAAAAATGATTTGCTCCGGGTTTTCAGCGTTTAACGTGCTGCTTGTTTGTGATACCTCTTTTTTCTTATTGCCCGCCGGGGCTCCCGGCTCAGTTGAAAGGAAAACGGGTTCGCGGTTTTCAAGCAGATGGGTAAATAATTCGCTTTCGTGGCCTTGCCATAAACTGTTGATATCTTCATTTGCCGGTGTTTCTATGTAGCTGATCTTTACTGTTGGCTTTAATTTGTGCAAGGTTTCTGAGTGTTTGTTGATGGCTTCTTTGCCTGCCTGGTCTCCGTCAAAGAATAATATGATTTCTTTTAGTTCTTTTAACTGGCCGACCGCCACAGTGTGTTCTTCGGTCAGTCCGTTTGTTCCGTAGCAAGATAATAATTCATAATTAGCGGTTATTTCAGGGATTTGTAAAAGGCTTGCCGTGTCTATAATGGCTTCGGTTAATATCAGCCGTTTTGTTTCCGGTTTCGGGTAACAAGGGTAAAGTCCTTGTCTGTCCTTCAGGTAAAAATGCCTGGCTATTGAGATTGCATTTGCTGAGCTTGTCGAAGCAATGGTACTTCTAAAGTATAAGCCTGTTACCTGGTTCTGTTTATTTCGCAATGCAAAGACGATGCAGTTTTTGCCAAATACATTGTAGGCGGGTTGGCCTGTGCGTGCTACTATGTTATTATCAATTAAAAGACCCGTTTCCAAGCACTGTTTTATTAATGTTTCGTCTTTTCTCGTTCCATGGTGGAACTGTCCGGAGTTATAGCCTATTTCAAGTTTTGTATATTCTAATTTCCGGCCTTGTATGTATTGTTGTGCCGGTTTGCTGTTGTATACACCATTTTTAAAATAGGTAAACATCTTGTTTAAAAAGACGGCTCGTTCTTCAGTGGTTGGTTTTGGTAGTGGCTTGGATGGTGGTATCTGAGGGTTTGGTAAGCCTATAAATTCCTGTGCTTTTAATATGGCCTCGTGCTTGGTGCATTTATCCTTGTACATAATAAAGTCGATCACGTCCAGGCTTTTGCCATGTGTGGGGCAGTTGGAGCTAAAACAATATGCCGTGTGGGTTTTGTAGTATACCTGCATGCTTGGGGTCTTATCTTCATGGAACGGGCAGTTTAATCGCAAGTGTTTATCTGGTTTCAGATTGTATCTCGTTAGCACCTGAGCTAAGGTTAACCGGGATTTTATTTCAGGGATTTCCATTGTTGATAAATTTATCGTTCTCTTATTTGATGCAAATGAACGCATAAAAGAAACAAACGCAAATTTTATATAAATAAATTTATTAACAATGTGATGCTATAAAGTTAAAATATGGTAGCATTTTAGATACCTTTACAACGTGTTAATATCTTAAATGATTTCAATATGAATGAACTTGGCAAAAGAATACAGGAACTAAGAAAACAAAATGATATATCTCAAAACGAACTGGCAAATAAGATTAATATTTCTAAAGCGCAAATGAGCCGATACGAGGTAAAAGGTATACAACCACCGGCTGATATTATTAATAAAATTGCTGATGTTCTTGGCACTTCTGTTGATTTCCTGATTAATGGCAATACCACTCAAAAGGCACAAAGCACTCTAAAAGATGCTGACCTTATAAGACAATTCAAGGAAATAGAAGGGCTTCCGGATAATGAAAAAAGTACTATCATTAAAGTAGTTAGTGCTTATATTCGTGATTTTAAAGCAAGACAAACGTATTTGGTAGTATAAAAAAGTCTTACAATCGGCACAATAATTAAATGAACACTGAGATTTCTTTAATAATTATACTTGTTTATCTGTATTTTACATTTAAGATTCAGAAGAAGATTATTAAAACCATATACCTTAATAAAAATCAAAAGATATTAAATTCAATATTTCTTTGGATTATCCCTTTCATTTGGGGATTTTTAGTTAAATATTTATTAAATCAAAATCCTTTAGGAACTATAACTAAAGAACAAAGAAAAATGGATCATGATAATTTTTATGAAAGTAATATCGGCGGGTTATATGGAGGAGATTAGTTTTCTTGTTTATCATCATTTAAATTTCTTCTGTAAATAACAGATAATTTGGTGTTTTTCTTGTCTTTACTTAAAAGGTCTTGTAAATACTTATTCTCTTTTTGGTCTTCTTTTTCAATAAACTTCATTACCTTGTATAACAACCAAAAACCAAGATATAAACCAAAAAAGAAAAAGAAAACAAAACCTAACAAACCTGTTATTGGCTTCCCAAAAATAAAGCTAATAATAGATATTATAGATAAACTTAAAGCAAATACTATTTTTACAATTGTATAAGAATGATAACTTATGTAAATAAGTATTTTATTAATCTTTTTTATCACCATAAAGTTTGTGCCTTCTCATTATTACTTCTAAAACCAAATCAATGATAAGAAATATAATTAGTAATAAGATTGTAAAATTATACATTGGTTTATTCATATATTGTTTTAAGAATATATGTGATATTACAATAATGAAAATACCTGCTAAAGAAATCCTTTGCAGATATTTATAAAGTATCTTGTACTTGTTCATTTTAAGGTATTTTATTAATAATCATAGGATTTACAATTCTCGTATTATCAACTGGACAAACTGAAGGGCAATAATTGGGAGAGACAATAGGTATTGAACTAGGATATGTAGGGCGTCCATTACTTGCAGGAATATTAGGTTTCATATTTTCATATAACCCTTTAACTAAAGATGCCCCACCTGCTCCACGGAGTGTGTATTTAATCCATTGATTTACATTTGGATTATTATTAGGAAAACGATTTCCTGTAACAGGTTTTTCATAACTAGGAGGTACCCAAGGTACTCCTCTGTATGCTGTATAGCCGTCTTTACCACCTATTTTCTCAAATAATGAATTTATGGAATTATTCAAGTCATCTGCAGCTTTATATAAGACTATGCCAGTTAAGATAAATCCCCCAACTATAGCCTCTTCCGGTGCCAAAGCAGTACCAACAACCCCTGCAGCAATTAGAGTACCGGTATTACCATCTCCTTGTGATTGTTGACCCCCTCCACTTGGATTTTCTATACCATAGTGTTGATCTTATTATATATAGCTCTTTCTTGCTTCCTTTTAAGAAATTGTTGAGTGACTAAACTAAACCCAATTAGTAGTGTCAAAAATGAAGACTGAGGATGCATCACTAAATGAAAAATAAACCCTGATAAAATAATGACTATTTCAGAATATATAATAATTGAGCCTTTTTTAGAGTTTAAAAAACCTTGGTTTAGTGAAATTCTTTCATCATTACTTTTATCTACATTATACTTTTTAATGTATGAATTGAAGATATTAAATAAGCTTTCTCCACCAATTGCCTCCTCAAATGTTTTATTATCTTTAAAATTCCAACTTTTGAAAGTACTATCCCTTAAATAAAGAGATAGGATAGTGTTTTTGGCTGGGGAGAAATAAAATTTGTATGATTTTATTTCTTCCCATTTAATTTGCAATTGTTTAGATACTTTATCGTCATTTGATTGATAAACAGTAACAGAAAAAAATGAATCGGTAAATTCAAGTAAAATCTTCTTGGTAAAAATTTGTTTTACCTTTTTCTCAAATACAAATGGTAATATAAATAAACAAACAATCCATGTAACACCTATATAGGCTGGTAGACCCAATGATCTTCCAATAAAAATTGACAAAAATATAGTCAACATTAATACTACCCAAAGATATATGAAGACATTGTTGGCTTTATATTCATTTGTTATATATTGTATATCCATCATTCAATTATTTAATTAATGACTATTTTATTTACTTAATGAGTAAATATCATTACTGATAGTAACGACTGAAACGCCTATAGATACTGGTATTGCAACAGAATCCCAAGCTTCTCCTGCACCTGTAAATTCTGCTATAATACCTCCTCCAGCTATTAGTAGTGTTGCTGCATCACTCCAATTAAAACCATTATTCCACATATTAATGGCAGCAGGTATACCCCCAGCAATTGCGCCAACCACAGTGCCACTTCTTGTAAATGCTTTAAAAGCATCACCTGCAGCCTTTGATACTATTGCCCTTGATATACTAATCGGTGCAGTATAAACGTCGGCGCCTAAACCTAAAGCAGCAAAGAATTGACATGAACTTGTATTACTATTCCCCCCTCCACTTGATTGAATTCTTTTTCCATCTTTTTCGATACTTGGAATAGGAGTTCCATATTTACCAGATGCAATATCAGCATCAGACAGATTAGGATTAGGGTAATTACCTCCATTAGGATTACCCGGAGAAAGATAAGTACCTCCCTGACCAGTAAGGTTTATTGATCCATCCGGACTAAATGTCGGGACTAAAGTACCTGAAAGTATTCCTGAAAATTGATCACAATTCATCTGGGTATAATCAGTTATATAACCAGTTTGATTGTCTCCAAGGCTTACCAATGGCGCACCCGTACCATCAAAATATACATAAATTGTCCTTCCGTTATTAATCTGGTTAGTACTATCAGAAGAAGGCGCATCTTCAGCGTCATTTCCTGATGGGTCTGTATACCGGAAGGGGTTGTTCAGGCAATACGTGTACCGGTTCAGGTTCTGGGCGTTAGTCGGATCCTTTATATCCCTGTCAGGGCTCATGAAACGTTGTGAATACGGGTCATAAAGCCTTGCGTTGCAGTTTATAAGCCCAAAGCCGGGTAAATGTTCATGGCCTGTGTAACCATGGTCGAAACGTGGTTGACAGTTGTTAATACTTGCCAGGGAATTTGTAACAGGGATATTTAACAATTTCCAGGTTTTTGATGTTCGCGGCCTTCCCCATGCATCATAACTGTACGTGTCCACTACTGCAACTTTAGAATTATTATTGGTTATTGCAAGCCAGGAACCTAAATAATCAGTATGCACGTAATAGATATTATTGACCCCGGCACTGTCCTGGAACACGGCACATACCCCCGTGGGCGCGTGAATAATAGTTCGCTGGTAAAGGTTTGTCCCTGAATGGTTATATCCAAACTCGCTATTGCCTAAATATACCTTACTCGTAACCACGTTACCCGATGGCTTGGTAAAATCTACCCTGAACCTGCTACCCTTAGCGCCATAGGTAAAATTTTCGTGATATGTCACATTGTCAGCAGTAAGGATTTGATTGTCCGCGTTGTATGTACATTGTGTCAAATACTTCGGATTGATTTTAATGCCAATCGTATCAGGGCCTGAAATGGTTGTCACAGCATGTGGATGGTTCGGGTCATATTGGTACGTGCCGCCCCAGGTTGTAGTGCTTATATTACCATCATTAGCATACGAGGTAACATGTGCATTGATACCTTTCCCTATAAGGCTATCCCTTGTAAGGCGGTCGACCAGATCGTATTTAAACCCTTCGGATTGATTTTCAATTAAATCACTTCTTCCTGTCAATTGACCGTCCTGATTAAAAGTAAAGCCCATGTTCTGAATACTGGCCCGGTTCGTTGAAGTGCCTGTTTTAATAGTAGATAAGTGATAATTTGTGTCATATGTTTTTGTCGTTATTAACCCGTTGCCCAGGCTGTATTTTGTCCATTGGTTTAATAAATTCACGCTGTCTCCTGTCCAGATATTGCCAAATGTAGCATTAGCAATATTTGACAGGTTACCAACCGCGTCATAACTGTAGCTTACCGTTAATCCAGATGGATAGGATACGCTTGATACTTGGCCCAGGCTATTATATGCAAACGAAGTTATAAAATTCGTAGTTTTTTTCCCTGTTCCGGGTACCGGCCCTGAAGTTGTATCATAAATTGGCCTGCACAGGGCATCGTATGAGAAAGTTTCGGTAACACTGTCACGTATGATACTATGCAATAATTCAAGTTTACCTGTTGCATTTGAATAATTATAGGTAGTTGTGTTTGTATGGCCGTTATTGTCCTTTTGGGTTTCTGTCTGGATACGGCCATACGGATCATACGTAATAACACTGCTTTTTAATGTATCCGTCTGTGAGGTCATTTGCCCGAAATCATTGTACTTGTACCTTTTTATCCCTGCATCAGGGTCGTTTAGCGTTAGCTGTGTAAGTAATAACGGATCGTAGGTCATCGAGATAACGGTACCATCAGAGACATTAGTCATTGATTTTAATTTCCCTGACGCGTAATAGGCATTATGAATATTTTGTTCCGTGCTGCTTATCCCTGTAACATTGCCCAGTTCATCTATGGTATCTGTTTTTGTCTGGTGTGAGATATTATCATATATTGAAATGGTATACGGGCGGTTGCCATAAGTGTACTGCAGGTTTGTATTAAGCCCTGTCACCGTGTATAAACGATAGCTGCCATCAGGTGAATTGTACGAATATGTAGTAACATTGTTTGCATTGTCCGTGGTGGTATTCACTGTCCTGTCAGTATTATATGTGTACGTGCAATTTAACACATTTTTATTATACCCGTACGCGGTTTCCTTTAATTTTTCGCCGATGGCATTTATATAATCTGTAACCGTGTTACCGTTGGTTACTCCTTTTGCATGGCGTATCAAAGCGGTACCTGATGCATCCCAAGCAGTAGAGTCAAAACTTATGTTCCCGTCAGGTGAAGTTACCTGGGTAACATCAATATTTCCTCCGGTGGAATAATTATATATTTCTGTAAGCCCGTTCGGGTCGGTTACTGTAAGGGGCGCCCCATCTATGGCCCTGTATGTTGCCAGTGATGTATTACCTTCAGCATCAGTGGAACTTATCTTGAACAATCCATAATTATCATAATTACAACTTGTAGTTCGTGATGGTGTGCCATCGGTAACTGAAACAGTTTCACCTGTTATATTTCCATAGTTATCGAAATTTGTGTACTTGTCCGTAACTATTCCCTGGTATACTTTGGAAGTAATCCTGAATGAATCCGTACTATTATAGAAATAATTTGTAGAATCTGTATGTGTATCTTTACTTAGTGTTGATTTACTAATGATTTTAATTGGTACTGAACCGTTACCATGGACGGTATTGTAAGTCGACTTTATTTCATTTTGCCAGTTATTATCGGCTGTAGTTTTTCCATCGGAGGCTATCGATATCCTGTCGGTCACCCTGCCAATGTTTGTATTAAAGGTTATAACAGAATCTGTTTTTGTATAGTTGCCCTTTAAAAGGTCGGTGGTTGTCGAAGTAGTTGTAACCGGCCTGAATAGTTTTTTTGCCGGGTTACCTCCCTTTGCCCACATGTAATTTTTTTTGGATGAAACCGCGCATACCCCGTTTTGTAATATTTTATTATCAATATTCGTAGTTTGGCTGTATGGCCAGGTATAATAGCAGGAATCCCCCTTCCCGTCATATATTTTAAAATTATAGTTAGTGGATTGTACAGTATTGTCGTTAAGGATATCATTGACAGAAAAATTTTGATAGCCTAACAGTCCTTTCCCTGTCCTGTGTGAATACCCGTTTGTGAATGTATATAATAAATCAGAGGTTGGTATTCCTGTTTTTAAATCCTGGGAAACAACGGATACGGGCAAAAACATCCTTTTCACGGGAAATACCGGGAAGTTAGCAGTTGCCGAGGGGCTGGGATATTCATTTTTATAGGTAACTGTCGTGTTAATATTATTGCCTTCAGTAATAGAACTAACATACAAGGAAGTATCCAGTTGGGATTTAAAATCAAATTCCTTGTAATTTTGAGTGCCCAATGATATACAGTTACTTTTACATCCAGGTGCAGCAGTACTTGTATATCCAAATAATAATTCAGTCTGGTTGCCTACAATTGTAGATTTGAAAGAAGTAGACATAATAGCAACATATGGTACAACGGGGTCGCCAAGAAAGGCTTTGTTGTTTGCCAGGGTAAAGCCATTGCCGGTCGATAAAAATATAAAAATTGAATCGTTCTTGGCGTAAACAATATCAGTTTTGCCATCATTATTTAAATCTGTAACATATACAGAAGTTATTAAGTATCCATTTTGATCTCCAGTTGCCCAGGTAGGGTCTCCATATTTTAACATCTGTGGCGGGGTTTTACCTGAGGGAACAAAACCTGTACCCGTGGAATACCATAAATTCCAACTCCCTTTAGGCCAGAGATCAGTGCTATAAAACAAGATATCTGACTTGCCGTCCCCGTTAAAATCACCAATAAATACTTCACCAGGTACATTAGGAGGATCAAGACCATTAATTGAGTGCCAATCTGCCAGTCTAAAACCCGGGGCACCCCCTACTTTTAAATTAACAAAATAGCCACTGTCATTATTATATTTATAGATTGATGCTTTCCCGCCCAAAGTATAACATAACAACTCCATTACGCCATCCCCGTCAAAATCAAGTGCCTTAACAGAGGCAAAAGCATCAAGTGAAATACTATCTAATGCAGGGCCTTTAGTGGGTTGTCCATTAAAATAAAAATAAAATTTAGTCGAGCTAGGGTCATTTGCAGCCTTTACACACACCTGGTCCATCTTGCCATCTCCATTAAAATCGCCATAACAATAAAAATTAAACCCACCGCCTTCAGGGATAGAACTCGTGTTGCTTTTTACAAAACCTGTACCGTTGAAACTATAATTGTCAACATAATCCTGTGTAACATTATCGCCGTTTATCGCCTTTACTATATTATAATGCAACATGATTTCATCTTTCCCGTCGTTATTAATATCAAGTGTACTTATATCCGTGGCATAACTATAATCTATAGTTGTGTCACTGGACGATGGCTGGGAACCTGAAGGGAAACTTATTTTGTATGGTTGTGAATATGTCCCACCCTGTTGTGCTAAATAAACATATATAGTATCTTCATTAGGCTGGTTTGTAGCGTAATCCATCAGCCCGTCGCCGTTAAAATCCCCGAAATACAATGCCCCGGTATAAGTCGGCGGACCAGAATTTGGGAATGAATTCCCTATACATGAACTTCCATAAGTACTACCTTTATCATTGATAGTTACATTATAATTTGATGTTCCCCAATTAACAATCGTGGGGTTATATTTTATCCCGTCAGAGGTAAGCGATACCTGGTTAAGCTTGCTGTATAAACCGTCATAGTAATAAGAAAATTCATAGTCCTGTGCCAGGGTACTCTGTGCAAAAGTCTTTATACTTGTAAGTAACAATGTTTTACTTATTGCCCCGCCCGGCGGAATAAATGGTATCGGCATCCGTCCTTTTTTGGTAATAAAATTCAACGCTGTTATATGGTTGTGTACTGCCATTGCCTGTATACAGTATCTGGTTAATCCTGTATTCGCCGGTTGTATTATCCCCAAGGTAATTGAACTGGATGTAATTTCCGTTATGGTCCGTCACGCGGTCAATACCGTAACTTACAGGTATAGTCTGGCCCTTTGCACAAAATCTTGAATTGTTGCTATATGCCGATGAGTTACCATAAGTCATCACGGTGCCATCCTGTGTTGTTACTGTAAAATATCCTCCTGAAAGGGCAGATAAGGTTACTACAGTATAAGGGTCGTTTTCAGGGTGATAATTCAAATTAGTTCCATCCGTGCATATAAGCCTTTGCCCGTCCAATGAATAGTCATCTCTGCTTGTCATTGTTATTGGTGCATAGTACAGGCTGTCGTAATAAGGTTTTTTGCTTACCCTTGTTATTGTTGACAGGCCTGACAATTGCCAGCCATAACCCAGTATATTATTCCCGCTTTTGCTGGCATATGTTACACTCAGGTTTGGTTTTATGCCATGCGAACCTGGTGGCACTGCTATAGGGATATTATATGTGGTAACCCCTGTAGCTGATACATTTATCGTTCCTCCTATTGATCCGGGGGCACTTCCGTTTATATCAAGAGCACGGGATGCGCCGTTAACCAGGGAACTTAAGTAAGTTGGGGTTGCCACAACTATTGAATTGTCAGTCTTAATTGTAAAGGTATAACCATATGTATTGCTATTATTAAGTGTAGTTGGGCCGGTTATAGTTACCATGTCCTGTGCCGATAAAACCTTGTTACCGTTCGGCAGGGTACATGCCATTGTCGCCGGTGTGCTTGTAGTTATAGTGCTCTGCGTGCTATTACAGCTTTGTGCAAAACAATATGCAAAATTTATCAATATCAATATTGTAGTTAGTAGTTTTTTCATTGATTTGGCTTTCTGATGGTTAATGTATCCTAATTTTTTATAACCTTATAATTCTTAATATTCCCGTTTATGGAAATGCCAATAATATAAACCCCGTCCGCCAACGTGGACAAATTTACCGTGTTGTAGTTATTCAGGGGTTTTATTGTTTCTAATTCATTTCCTCTGATGTCGCGTACACTGATTAAATTGTTATTGTTACTTAATTTATCCGCACCGATACCTGATATTTCGACAAGTACAATTCCATGTGTAGGGTTTGGGTACAAGGATATTATCATGTTGGACGATGAGTCTACCGGCCCGTTCAACCATCCATCCTGTGGCAGTTTGATGTTTTTTTGAATTGTTGTATCTTTATTTATTACCGAGTCCAGGGGAATAGCGAGTGATTGAATGTTTGTCTTTAAATAAATAACCGTTTCGGTAACCCGGTTCCCGTTAAGGTCATTAACATAAGTAGCGGAAAACCCCTGTGCTGATATGTTATAATAAAACATGATCAGTAAACATATTCCGGTCACGGCTTTTTGAAGGATATTTTTCATAGCGATACCTTTTTTAAGATTTGGGTATTTGAAATAATATGTATGACAGGATTATTGAATTCCCAACTTTTTCTGCAAAGTTGCAACCGCTGCCTGCAAACTTGTTATAGTGCCCTGCATGCTGGTAACAGTTGCCTGTAAAGTGGTGTTTGTCGTTTGTAATTTGGTAACAGAAGCCTGCAAACCGGTAATGGTTGCCTGGAAGCCTGCATTTGTTGTTTGCAGGCTGGCAACAGATGACTGTAATTTCGTGCTGTCTGCAACTCTAAGATTTTCTATCTGTTTTGTTGATTCCACCAGCAAAGGTATAATAGAAATGTAATCTACCGAAAGTATCGAGTTCTGATCTGAAAAAACAAGCTGGGGCAGGATTTTATTTACTGAATCCGCGATAAAACCAATCCTGTTCCTGTTAAAAAAAGCCGTGTCAATTGGAGTAGTTGCCAAGGCTTTACCAGTATCCGCCGCTGCTGTTGTTGCAGATGTTGTCAGTAATGCTTTTATACCATTGGGGATAAGTTTATAGGTTACACCCTTTAGTGCCATGACGGAAGCTAATGCCCCGGAAATATTACTTATATTCCTTTTCAGCCTTGCATCCGATTGCACCGTGTAACCTGCTGCATCGATATTCCTGCTTGTAGTTATATCAAAGCTGCTATTAGGTGCCGTGTTAACGCCCAAATTCCCGCCTACATAGACATTTCCTATAAAATACCCTGCATAGATACCTCCTGTATTTACATCTCCATTGCCAGGGGTAACCCCGTAAATAGCAGCTCCATTGTTGCTCCCCGACAACATCCCGTAAACCCCGTAATTATATCCGGTTGTGGCATTGCCTGCACAACCTTGCACACCATATGCACGTCCGGAACTAAGGGGTGTACTGGTATATGCCGAGCCAAAAATTCCGTATTGAATATTACAATTCGCTGCAAGGGGCATATTACCTTCTATCCCGTAACTATGTCCTGAAAGAACAGGCGACCCCTGGGCAAACAATCCCCAGTTATAACCTGAAGTTGATGTTGAGTTAGTAAAATATCCAGCGTAATAGGAATTACCGCTTCCGCCAACAGATAACAAGGATAATGGCGCGGTGGCTGAAGGCCCTATCCCGATTAAATTACTGGTAGAAACAGTAATTTGCGCGTTACTTTTAATTGCAATAAAAACGATAAATAAAATAATGGATAGTTTTTTCATAGAGTTTAGTTTATTAGTTAAAGTAGTTATATTTGGTTTATCAGTTTATAAAGTCATAATATCTTTATAAATAATATATTCATATAAAATTTTAATAATCAATACTATCTTGTTTAACAGATTATTTCCATTATTCAAAATGTTACTTAATCACTATATTTTATTCTATATGGAATAATTATTTTAATAATTATAAACTTTCCAAATTCAGCAAAATTCAAATTCCTTTAGAATTGCGAACTGGTTTTGCCTGGTCTTTA
The DNA here is from genome assembly GCA_963846585.1 of uncultured Bacteroidota bacterium. Taxonomy (GTDB): domain Bacteria; phylum Bacteroidota; class Bacteroidia; order Bacteroidales; family JAAUTT01; genus JAAUTT01. The sequence continues at coordinate 83,897 of CAWJWO010000008.1, read as the reverse complement.
ATATTTTTTCTTAACCTTTTAATTATCTTCAATACAAAACATTAGTTATTAAACACCAATACTCTTAGGTTAAGATTGTGATAACAATTATAATAAAAAAGTTGAATTAATTATCTCATTAATGAAAAAATAATATAGTGACAGGTAAAATAAATACAAAACATTCTTATAATATTGTAAAAATCCGACAAAATTTATTAAATAACTAAAATGAAGTTCAATCATTTGACATGTAATATGTAAAAGAATATAAATAAAGATAATTTTCCGATAACCTTTCCTGAGCATTTACATGGTTATCTTCTCTGCAACTTAAGGCTTAAAATCGAGTAAATTTAATGGGTTGATTAGTTTCATAGTAGCTTAATTTTAACTTGTTGTTCAGTGTTATATAATTAAATCGAAATTTATAATACAATTTTGATAAATCAAAATATTTCATTAATCATTGAGAAAGGTCTTACCCCTATTTTTTTTGTTATCATCCTGTTTTGGGTCAGGCGAAAAATCCAAGACATATTCCTGGAATGGTTTTAAAAAAAGCGGCGCCATTCGGGCGGTTTTTTATGGATAACGCTATTTCTCAAAACAGGATGTCGACAGCTGCTGACCGGACAGGATCGGTTCATAATTTCCGTAAACTCTCCTGGTTAATAGTCGTAGAATATGCTGATATTTAAACTATTTTATTCTTAGCGTGGTTTTTGACGGAAATGCTGGCGACACCCCATACCGAATTTTTTTTAGGTTTGGTAAGGCATTTATGTTTATATTTACGAATGTTGAAGCCAAGGAAGTCAAACCCATCTCGAATATTAGTGATCATGGTTTTCTCTGGCGAGAGTTCCAAACCTCTTTCAGCAAGAAACTTGATGATAACCGGTTTGATCTCTGCTTCGAGAAATTCTCGATTGTTGCAGGTAACCACAAAATCATCTGCGTAACGTATGAAATGAACATGATTTGGGTTACGATATGGTTTAGGGCAGGCCTGACGCATAATGACATCTTCTAAACCGTCCAGCACCATATTTGCAATCAATGGAGAAGCTATACCGCCTTGGGGGGTTCCGGTATCAGTAGGAAACCACTGCTTTTTATCAATGTATCCAGCTTTTAACCATTGCGTTAAAACCTTCTCATTAATTGGGATATGTTGCAATATCCACTGGTGAGAGATGTTATCGAAGCATCCTTTGATATCTCCTTCGAGTATCCATTGAGGTGAGCTACGTTTACAAAGTATAAGATGACATTGCGCAACTGCATCAGCACAGGATCGTTTAGGTATGAACCCATACGAGTTTGCATCCGCGAGTGTTTCCGCCATAGGCTCAAGTGCTAACTTGTGTAAAGCCTGTTGGCTTCTGTCACAAATAGTTGGAATCCCGAGATTGCGGAGTTTGCCATTCTTCTTCTTTATAGATCTTCTTTTGAGTGGTTTTGCTTTGTATCCTTTGACTTTAAGTTGTTCAATTGCCTTCCATCTTTTCAGCGGCGTATCCCAAATAATGTTATCTACCCCCGCAGTTTTGCTGCCTTTATTGGTAGTCACTCTGAGAATAGCCAGCAGCTTACCGTAAAATGAGTGGGTAATAAGATGCATCAAGGCTTTTGCTTTGTGAAAATGTTTGGCTTTGACAGCCTTCACGATACGACTTTGCAATGACTTTACATCACGTTCAACCTTAATCCAGTTAATGGATTTCCAGTTATTCCATGTTGCTGCGGATGCACATCCACCACCAGGTTGATTCATTTGCGATTTCCTCATTTAAGTCTTGTTACAAATTTCTCGTGATTAAGCACCTGACAGAAGTGGGCATATCCGGAACATTACATTCCGGCATTAGCTTTCTCTGTCGTTCCTCTACCCATACTTGCATTATTCTATCCTCACGGATAATTTACCCAGATAATCTTGGGAATTGTATGGGCTTACCAAGTTCCGCCTCTATAACTGACTGGGTTAGGTTCTGCCTATTATGCCGAGGGAGTAATCTTCCATGTAACAGAAGACACCAATCTGTCAACAGCTCCCTATTACCTTTTTTGGTCACAGCGTGTCATCGTCTTTCGCTGTTTGTGAGTCACGAAATTCTTAGCAATTTACATTTGTTAACCGTACCAGTCAAGCCTAACTCCTCCATGGTAGACGATACCATGTCATGACTTTCCTCACGGAAGTTCTTTACAGGCTGTATTGTACGGACAGCTTCACACAAACCAGTTACCCGGAATGCATGTGTCCGTAGGCTACAATGAATGGAATCAAAGGTTTGATCTATCATCTCCCTGAGGTGATATTCAAACGGTTATATAAAGCGACTTCTTGTCGCACGTGGTCATCTCACGGAACGGAAAATATAGCGCTTTAAGGATTTGTAAAATTGTTTAAAAGCAATATTTCAAGTATTTATTATTTAATGCTTTAAATCGATGTTTGTTATGTTGGTCGGTTTATTAGGATTGACTACTGGTTGAATAATGCATTTCTTAATAAAAATGATTTGGGTAATAATTGTGCAATTGAATTATTAAACGCAAATTTTACATATTTGGTGCGTTGGCTGTATAACCATTCAGATTGTATTAAAACATCAATGCCCACCGGTGGGCGGGCATTGAAAAATTGTTGAGTCGTTTGTTTAGCGCCGATTTAGCGTTAATTAGCTTTTCTTACTTCTTTTCTTCCTTTGCTTCACAGCATTTTTTGCAGCAGCATTGTTTAGCGATTACAAAAAGAGCAATGGCAAGCAACAAGAAACTGTTGGCAGCCACGAAATAATTAGCATGCAGGATATTAGTACAAACAGGCCCGGTTCCACAATGGTGGCACATGTGTCCAATACTCCCTAAAATGATTAATACAAGTCCAACCGCAGTTGAAAGATATCCAATCCAACGACAAACTTTACACATAATAATAAATTTTTATTGGTTTATGATGCTGAAATTTACAACATTTAATAAGAAATTGCAAATTATTTTAAAATAATTACCCTTATAACCAGGAATATTCAGTACAACAGACTTACTTCTTACCTGACCTTAGTAAATCCAAAATGCCATTAATAAAGGTAAGTGGATGCGGAGGATTACCCGGAACATAAAGATCTACCTGATACTTATTTAAAAAACTCCTGTCAATTGCAGGGCTGTCGGCAAAAATACCTCCGCTAATAGCATCAGTACCAACCAATACAATTATTTTTGGAAAAGGTATTGCATCATAACATGTCTGAAGCGGAACAGCCATATTTTCAGTAATAGGCCCGGTAATTACAATACCATCTGCATGGCGCGGTGATGCAACAAAATCGATACCAAAACGTCCCATATCAAAATTAACATTATTAGCTGCATTGAGTTCCCATTCGCAGCTATTGTCTCCACCTGCCGATACCTGCCTTAATTTAAGTGATTTTCCAAAAAGTCTGCGTATCTCCTTACGGATTAAAGAAGGGTCAAGCCTTATCCGGGAATTATCTCCTTCTTTAACGATTAAACCATCACGGTAATTTGATGATAATTTATAATCATTCGTAAATTTTATTTTATCGGGAAAATTAAATGCACATTCACCACAAAATACGCACTTCCCTAAATCAATATTTATTGATGGGCGGGAAGAAATAGCTCCTGTAGGGCATAATTCAACCAATTTCTGTATATCTCCTGCCACACCTTTTGAGATTACCGGCCGGCCTTTAAAGTTTTGTGGCAATTCTACCGCTGAAACATCCGTTATAAATTGTCTACCCTGATGTAATAATATTTTTATCTCTGAAAACATATGTAGTTAATTTGAAAATTTGAAAATGTGATAATTTGAAAATTAAAAAATGCAATAGTTAATTTGAAAATGAAAAATGCTAATTCATTTTTGAAGTACTAATAATTTTTGAAATTATTTTAATTATCTCTGATAAATCAGTTAAAAGTTCTTCAATGGAAGGATATGTAGGTGAATTTTTACATATTAATAACCAATATTCAGTTTCATCTGCTTCTTTTGCAGCAATTTTCATTTTATGGATAAAATCTGTTTTGCTTTCTGCATTTTGTGCTTCGCGAACATTTGCACCAATTGAGGTGCCTGATTTAAATAATTGTCTGGAAACAATAAATTTCCGGTTCACTTCAAGTAATTCGCAATATGTAACAATTTTTAAAGCATAATTAAACGTTTTTTCAATTATTATATTTTTTTGATTATTTCTCATAAATGTTCAATTATATTATCATACATTTTCAAATTTTCAAATTACCAAATTTTCAAATTACAAATCATAGCCACAGTAACTAAGGTTAAAACTCTTATTGCACAAAGGAAAATCGGATATTTCATTATTTCTTACAGCCATGGCTAAGGCTACCCAGTTATGCAGCGACGGGTCTTTTATTTTATATACCAATAATTCACCTTTATAATCTGTTATGGCACAGTGACAAATTTCACCCCGCCAGCCCTCTACCAATAATATTGAAAAAGTATCTGGTTTTGGAGCGTTTAACTTTAATTTATTATCTGATTCCGGTGGCAATGTATCTATAAAATGCCGAACATAACCAATTGATTGCAGAATCTCCTCGTTCCTGATTTGAGTCCTGGAATATACATCACCATGATGCTTGGTAATTAATTTATGATTCAGGCCTGTATAAAAACCGTAAGGATGAGAAGCACGAATATCCCTGTTTATATCGCACATACGGGCAGACATACCTACTGTTCCCAATCCGGCAGCCTGTTCTTTTGTGACTATACCTGTTTTTTCAAGACGTGCCAGTACACTTGGAAGACTTTTCATCCGCTGATACATTTCAATATAATCGGGTTCAAACTCATCTAATACTTTAAGGAAATAATCAGCATTATTACGTGTAAACGGATAGGGGTTATATCCGGCACGTAACAGTCCTTTGGCAAACCTGTTACCGCACCATAGCTGAAATGAATTTATTATTGGAGTGCGTAACCTTCCAAATACTGAACTTCCTAACTGGTAAGCTATGTCGTTGCATATAGCGCTAAGGTCGCCGGTATGTATAGCTATACGTTCCCATTCAAGGGCTAAAGTCCGCGTAAACTGAATATCTTCAGGAGAATCAAAGCCACAAAGACTTTCCCACAGATTTGCAAATGTGGAAGTGTGACCTGCCACGGAATCTCCTGAAATTGATTCAGCCAATATATTACGTTCCAATAATTTCTTTTTTTGAAGCATAAGTTGTTCTATACCCCTGTGCTGATATCCATGCTGGATTTCAAGATGCAAAATCTGTTCACCGCTGCAAATAAACCTAAAATGCCCGGGTTCAATAACTCCGGCATGAACAGGGCCGACACCCACTTCATGTAACTCATCGCTTTCGAACCGTCTGAAAGGGTAATTAGAAATAATTGAGTTTTTGTCAGCCCTCCCATGAGAGTACCTTAAAGGTTTTAACCACGGGTGGTCAGTATAATTTAAGCCGAAATTTTCATGTAATTCCCGTTCAAAAACATGGAAAGAGAAATGTTTTCCTGTAAATGAAGGGACATCTTGCTGCGAATCGGCCGGAACTTTTGAAGAAGTAATATAAATGGTTCCATCACTATCATTTGCCATACAACAAATGAGGATAATGTCATTGTTTTGCCTGTAACCAAAATATTGAACACAGTGGTTTGTCTCATCGGCCTTAAGACTTAAGTTAAACTCCATGAAATCCAAATATTTTAAAACCGGAATACTTTTAACCGGTAAAGCTTCATTGTTTTTTATACTAATATAATCCATTGTGTTTTTAGGGTAAATTTTTTACAGCTTCGTGCATAAGATCAATCAAAAAACCAGGCGGATTTAAACCAAGATAAACTACCATGGCCATAAGTACATATTGTGTATAAGTCTCTACAGGTTTTATTTTTACAATTTCAGGATTTAAATCTTTTGACTGATTAAATAAAATATGTAAAAAGCTTTTTGACAGGCAATAGATGGCAACCGTAAGAAATGTCATTGTTAATATTAGGATTACATAGTGATGTGAAGAAACTAAAGCTTTAAATATCCATAATTCAGTTATAAATAATCCTGATGGTGGCATGGCTATAATTCCTGTAAATATGAATAACATAACTATTGCTCCCGGTAAATTTCTGTTAAAATAATTTCCGGTTTTGCTTAAAATGTATGTATTAAAATGGTGATGAAACTGATCCAGGTGATAAAAAAGACTGGCTTTTACGAAGGAATGGAGCACCATATGAAAAATAGCTGCAATATAACCTATACCACCGGATGCCAAGCCTATAGCTGCAAGTCCCATGTGTTCGATACTCGAATATGCACTCATTCGTTTAATGTGATTTACTTTTAAAAGATAGGCAGCTGAAACAATAACAGACAGTATGCCACATAACAATAAAACATGATTTGTCCATATGTGAATTGCAGTATGAGCAAAAAGGGAATATATTCTAAAAATAGCTACAAAACCCACATTCATCAAAGTTGTAGAAATAAAAGCGCTTATAGGGGGAGGTGCTACGCTGTGAGCATCTATTGCGGCAGTGTGCATTGGAAAAAGCCCCATTTTAGTACAAAATCCGATAATCATAAAAAGGAAGGCCAACTTTAACCAAAATAAATTTACATGTTGAAGTTGGTTTTGCAATGCACTAAACGAGAAATTGATTCTTTCAGCATCAATTATTGAAATACTTAAAAATATTATACCTATAAATGTTAAGGTAATCCCTATAGTACAAATAAATACATATTTCCATGTGGCTTCAAGCGAGAGTGGCGTCCTCTCGTGGTAAATTAATAATGACACGCTAAGAGTTGTTAATTCAATAAAGACCCACATTAAACCTAGATGGGAAGAAAAATAAACGGAGGTCATGGCAAGTATCAGCATTATTAATGCTGTAAAGTACAGGCTCTGTGAACGGCTGTTATCAATTCTGCGCTGAAGATATATATAGCTGTGGTATATTGTGGTATAACTAAGTATTGTAAGTACAAACATAAATATGTTCCCTAATGAATCATATTTAAAATATCCCAGTGTTTCTTCATTTATGTGAATGTATCCATATATGGTAATTGCAGTTTGAATTAATAAGAACAGGATAAGTAATAAAATCCGGACAGACTGGTTACGGTTTATAAATGTACCTGTACATAATAATAAGGAGATAATAATATACCAGATATACATTTAAATCAATCAGTTAAGTTAGTTAAATTATCGACATTCATTTCTTCAAAAGTGTTACCGATTTTATTTATAAAAATCCCCAAAACCAGGATACTTGCAAAAATATCAAGTGTAATGCCTGCATTAACCAGCATAGGCATTTTGTTTCCAGCTGATAGGGCTAGTACAAAAACTCCATTCTCGATTATCAGGTAACCAATGACATGAGTTATAATTTTTTTTCTTGAGATAATCATGTACAAACCTGTAAAAAGGGATGAAAGAGCTACAATAAAAAACATTTTTCTTAAATGAACATCAGAAATAGTATTGGACAAAATAAATGAACCAAGAATAATTGCTGTGATAATAACCAAAGAGATGAAATTAGGCACGTAAGGTTCTAATTCTCTTACAATATTATTCTTTCTGATAATATATTTAAGGAATATTGGTACTGCAATTGTTTTAAATACAATTGTTTCAACCAAAATAAAAATCAAATTCAATATGTTAATCTGAATTAATTCTATAAAAGAAACTCCAAAAAGGACAACACCCTGCAAAGCCAACAGATTAATACATGTAGACAATCTATTGGCAATTCCTATGTATATCAGGGTTATTGCCAGGGTGATCAGCAGGATGTTTATCATTAGTAATTAAGTTATTCGTTTATATGTTTATATGTTTATTCGTTTATATTTTTATGTGTTTATATGTTTATAAGAAATTCTATAAACCTTATAAACATCATCAACCTTATAAACCATTTTCAAATTAGGATATTTATCGCAAACCAATGAGTACCATAATAAAAATAATAAGTGAAACAGAGGTAAGAGTAAAAATATACTGAGGATTATGGTTAATCCGGAATCTGGCCATAAAAGATTCCAGCATTCCTGTTAATATTGCAAATACGAGCTGAATTCCAAAGAAAATAAGCATCGAAATGTAAAAATTATTTACCGTTACAATAAACAGGTTCGCTATTATTGTCCCATAAATTGCAAATTTCAAATGAGAAGAATAAAAAATTAATCCCAGATCGAAGCCACTGTTATCAAGAATCATTACCTCATGCACCATCGTTAATTCAAGATGGGTTTTTGGATCGTCCACCGGCATACGGCTGTTTTCTATCATTGCAATTAAAACAAGTACAAATGAAGATATTGCGGCAACGGAGTATGAAACATAAGAATTTAAATGAAATCCGGTAAAAATATCTGCAAACGAGTAATGGCCTGTGAGTAATGCGAATGAGCCTATTAATATAAAGAAAGCAGGTTCGGCAAGCAATGAATAAAGAGCCTCACGGCTGGCTCCCATTCCTTCGAAACTACTTCCGGTATCCAGAGCCCCGATGATGTTAAAAAACTTACCAACTGCCAATATATAGGCAAAAAATACAAAATCACCGCTAAATGAAAAAATTCCCGGATGTTTTCCAAAAGGGATTATAAAAATTGCCATAACAACAGAAGCAAAATATACAGATGGTGCTATTTTTAATATAATTCCGGATGTCTCACTGTAAACGCTGCCTTTCTGCATGAGACGCCATATATCATGCATAGGTTGCAAGATTCCCGGGCCTTTCCTTCCGGAAAGAATACTCTTTGTTTTTATTACTACTCCGGTAAAAAATATACTTGTTGTTACGATAAATATCAGAGCCAGGAAATGCATATTTTTTGAAATATAGTTTATAGTGCTTAGTACATAGTGCTTAGTCTTTAAAAAAGTGATGAAGTGATGAAGTTGAATAGTTTGTACACTTCGACTCCGTTCAGGGTACGAGTATCTGCAACTTGTAATCTATTCAAAGTTGTAAATTCACCTTTTCTATTTTTCTGCTATCCTACTTTTCTACTTTCACTATATATGTTTTAACAATTTAATTATGTAGGGTATGGCATTGCCAAATATTGTAAAGATTACTATCAAAAATATAAATATCACCCCGTACAAAATATAAAGTCTGACATTTCCATTTTGTATAAACCTCACGTTTGCCAATATTTTATTAAAATATTTCAAAGGGATGTCGATAAAAACCGATTCGAACTTATCATAGGGATGAGTTTGCGATTGAATCGGACTGGAAAGCATCCCTGTTATATTGTCTTCTTTTTTATTCATCATCAGAATTGGCTGAACCAACTTCCTGAAACTTCGTACATATGAACTGGCAGTATATTGCATTCTCCTGTTTGGAGCTACATAACCACAACCCCATGTAGGTGTAATAACATTTTGATATTTTCTTACCACAAAGCGTTTTATTAATAAAATGATAACTGTAACAATTATAAATGAAAGTGCTAATAGACTTATTGAATTCAGGGTATTGATAATTTTTATTTCAGGAAAATCTATGGTCAACCCATTTGAAATAATATTTACAGGATTTTTGAGCAAACAAATAAATACCTGGGGAAACACTCCAATAATAACTATAAATAAGGCTATAAGGTAACCCGGGAATAACTTTGCCGGGGAACTTTCTTTTATTGCATGACCGAACTGGATTCGCTCAGTACCAAGAAAAATTATTCCAAAAGCTTTTGTAAAACATAATATAGCTAACCCTCCAATAAGAACCAATGCTGTTATTGACAAAATAAAACAGGTGGTTAATGCCAATGAACCTGAATAAATTCCCTTAAACAAACCAAGATATATGAGGAATTCAGAAATAAAGCCGTTAAATGGCGGTAGTCCGCATATAGATACAGCTCCGATAAGAAATAAAATTGCTGTTTGTGGCATTTTTTTAATAAGGCCACCCATACTGTCAATATTTAAAATATGTACAGCCTGATATATTGTCCCTGCAGTATAAAATAGCAATGATTTAAACAGGGAATGATTAAATGTATGTAATAAAGCTCCGCCAAAACCTGCAAACGTAAGAAAAGGGTCCTTTATAGCTATTCCTATTGATCCAAGCCCTATTCCAATTCCTATAATTCCAATATTTTCAATACTGTGGTAAGCAAGTAACTTCTTTAAATTGTGCTGCACGATAGCAAGAATAACGCCATACAGGCCTGATATTAATGACAGTATCAAAATAAAATACCCTATTATCAGATAGTTTTGATTAACTAATATGAGCATCCTTATTATACCGAAGATACCCAGTTTAATCATTACCCCGGACATTATTCCTGAGACATGTGCAGGAGCCACTGGATGAGCATAAGGCAGCCAGGTGTGGAAAGGTACAAAACCAGCCTTAATTGCAAAACCAATAAAAAAGCATAAATATACTGAAAAGCTTTTTGCAGGAATCAGGGAACTGCAATATTGTCCAATTGCCTTGAAATCGTATGAATTTGTGTGTGAACTTATCCAGATAAACCCAATGATAAGAAACAGGATGCATATATGCGATTGAATGAGGAAATTAATGCCAGCTTTTATTGTTTCCGGTTTATTATAATCAAAAATGATAAGCATAAATGCAGATAATGTCATTATCTCCCAAATAAAAAGAAATGCCGGGCTATTCTGCACAATTAATATACCAATCATGGTAATATGATTTATAATATAATTGACATAGTGTAAAGTAATGATACCGGATTTATTTTCATATTGCTGCATATAGCTCCTGCCATACAATATACCTGTAATTATGGTGAAATTCAACACAATAATAAACCATCCCGACAGTGCATCAATTCTAATGGGTATATTTCCAAAAACAGGTCCTCCCGGCATTATTTCCTGAAAGGGATAACCTGACAAAGCATATATTGCCGGCCACGAACTTAATCCAGCATTTATAATTACCGTGGCCAGGGTAATATTTCGTTTCCAGGAACCTTTTACAAATACGGTTAAAACAATGAATATAGCAGATATAGTAATAATGCAAACAGTAAATGGCATCACTAAGATTTTCGTATATGTGTAAAGAAAAAGAATATAATTTTGAAGTGTGTAAAAATAATAAAAACATATAATAAATTTGAATTGTTTATTTATATCATATTGTAAAACAAAAATAAATATTGAGGTGTAAAATGAATTATTGGCTTTTAAAAACTGAACCTGAAACCTTTAGTTGGGATATGCTTGAAAAAGCCGGTACGTCAATGTGGGATGGTGTGCGGAATTACCAGGCTAGAAATAATTTACGTAAAATGAAAACAGGTGACCAGGTGTTAATTTATCATAGCGGGAAAAATCCTGAAATTACTGGTCTGGCTGAAGTAATAAAGGAACATTATCCTGATCCTACGGCAAAAGAAGGCGATTGGTCGGTTGTGGATATAAAGGCAATCCGCAAATTCAAGAGGCTAGTTACTTTGCAGAAGATAAAGCAAATGCCATCATTGAAAAATATGGCCCTGGTAAAAAATACAAGATTATCAGTTCAGCCGGTGCAAATGGAGGAAATTATTGAAATTTTGCAGATAACGGTTTAAAAAATAATTTGAAGATGTGCGAATTTGAAAAAGAAAGTTATTGGAGAACTTAACCTTTTATATTATGTTTATGGATTAATTACAATTGATAAACCTTCTTAATTATTATTGCAATGAGTAAACATATACAATTCAAATGTATTGGTATTTTAATTTATTCAATCAAAATGATCGCAGTTTCCTTTCTATTGAATTCATTCTCTATTGATCAAATTCATGCCCAGACCGAAGTAATGGCCTGGGGAAACCTAAATGGCATAAGGGTCGAAGGCCAGCTAATGGAATTCCGGACAAGCCTTTGCGTAGTTGGCAATAATTGGACGAAAATCACTGAAACAGGTAAGGAAAAACAACAGCCCAAATTTCACCGCGATGGCGAAACTCAAACTGTATCAACAAGTTTGGGAGGGTTTCAGTTTAACCAATCAGTAAAGGAAAATGGTAAAGGCAGCGCCATAATTACAATCGATACAAAAGCACTTTCCGACACTACTGTTGATGGGGTATTCTTTTGCCTCGAAATACCTTACAAACTTTATAAAGAAGGGACACTTAAGTTACAACCGGGAAAATTATTAAAACTATCTGGTTTAAAGGAAACGGTTGAACCGGCCAAAAAAGATGTTCAGTCAATAGAAGTAAATGCCGGTGGGCACAGTATTAAATTATCCGCCGGCGGCGCATTACAGATTTATTATAGAAAAGACGGAGGGGCAGGATTCTTTAAAATTTACCTGAGGCTGGCGGGCCCCACAGTCAAAAAGGATCAGGCCTCCCAATCCACAATTGCTATAACTGCTGATGGGCCAATAGACAATACAACTGCTGAAATCGCCATTGATGCGCTACATCCGGGTCGGCGGTTTGCAGGTTTAGGCGGCAACTTCAGGTTGCAAAACTCATTTAAAGATTCTGCGGTAATTCAATATTGCCTTGATAGCTTAAGAGTGGCCTGGGGAAGAGTTGAAATGCCCTGGAGTTTGTGGCAGCCTAAAGAAAATATTAATCCTATCGAAGAAGCAAATGCCGGTAAACTAAACAAACGTGTGCGCCAGGCGATGCTGATGGCACAAAGGCTTTCTCAAAAAGGCATACCAATAATTATAAGTGACTGGTTTGCACCTACATGGGCTATTATCGGAAAACCTGAAGATGCTTATCGTAACAGGAGCAAAGGTATATTTGGTTATCGCCTGAATCCTGAAAAACTGGATAAAATATATCAGTCAATAGGGGATTATCTTGAATATTTAAAACAAAACTATGGTGTAGAGCCTGCCTTGTTCTCATTCAATGAGTCTGACCTGGGAATTAACATCCGGCATACCGGCGCTGAACACAACGAATTTATTAAGGCATTGGGTGCCCACCTTGCATCGAGGGGTATTGTGACCAAAATGCTTTTGGGTGATAATTCCGATGCCACCACTTTCGATTTTATCCTTCCTGCATTGAAAGATCCTGAATCGCACAAATATATTGGTGCAGTGTCTTTCCATTCGTGGCGTGGTTGTGACGATACAACCCTTAGAAAATGGGCGGGCGCTGCCAGGGAGCTCAACCTGCCATTATTGGTTGCCGAAGGCAGCACAGATGCCTCAGCCCATGTCTATGCCGAAATATTCTACGAACAAACTTTTGCGTTATACGAGATCAACCTATATATGCGGCTTTGTTCTATTTGTCAGCCGCTTTCAATATTACAGTGGCAACTCACTTCCGATTACTCAGTACTTTCAGGCAATGGAATATATGGAACTACCGGTCCTTTAAGCCCCACCCGCCGTTTCTGGAACCTGAAACAACTGGCTTCAACACCTGCAGATGCATTTTCACTGCCATTCACTTGTTCCAGCGAATCGGTAAACTGTGCAGCTTTCGGAAATATTGCCCGGGGAAAGTATGCTTTGCATATGGTAAACAACGGCGCAGGCCGTAAAGCTATTATTAAAGGAATGCCTGACGGAGTAACAAAACTTGAGGTTTTTGTTACTGATCAAACCAAAGGAATGGTTAAAACAGGCGAATTAAATGTAAGTAACGGAACTGCTGAGGTAGAACTACTGCCAACATCGTTTACAAGCCTGTTTAGTGTTAAATAAGAAAATGACTATTTTGTATTTACACTAGTCTAAATAGTTGTTAGTTGTCAGTTAAAAGTTTATAAGGTTTATAAGTTTATAAGGTTTATAATTATGACATCAAGTAGGTTATAAACTTTATTTACTCATTTTCAAATTTTCAAATTTGCACATTTTCAAATTATCTCAAGTCTTTGTTCCCGACTCTTGGTTCCTGAGCGAAGTCGAAGGATGGTTCATGGTTCAATAAAGGATAAGTAATGTAGGAGATATTAGTGCTTCTTAAAAGAACCTATCCCCGTGGTGCTTATTTTCTTAATAATACCATGGCCATACACGTCAAGTGACCCTATTCCCGAGTTGTTAATAATCATCTCCTTATTTGCAAATACTGATGTTTTGCCCACAGATTCGTTTTCCAAATCCAAATAGTTGCATTGCAGTTCCGAAGCATTAAATTCTCCAACCGAGCTGTTTTTAATTTTTAGGTTATTGCAATTACCGGAAAGTTCAGTTTTACCGACGGCAGAATTATTAAATATTATATCGTTTGATTCAAATTTCAACTTTGTTTTTCCTACAGCCTGGTTATTTATTGCTATTCTTCCTGATTTCAAAACACCTTCGTTTTCAAGCCGACCCACCGATTCATTTGTAATTGCAACAAGTCCTTTTATGTAAACATAAATTTTACCGGAAGACTTTTTAATTATATTAAGATGAGGCTTCATTTTTATTGAAAGTATACTGTCATGTTTTTCGACAATTACCAGTTCCTGCAGATTGTCATCGGCTTCAACAATTACCTTTTCTGAATCCGATGGGATTATTACGACATTGAATACTACTCCTAAATTAAGAGTGTTGAATGAGGTTACTTTATGTATATTTCGTATGACATTACCTGAACCGGCAATATGCTCGCCATCAAATACACAACCTGTTGTTAACAAAATGAATGCGATAATCAGATTTACTGTTTTCATTTATATAAATTTAAAGTGATATAAGAAGGGATATCTATAATTTTTAAATTTAAACAATTAGATATAATTATTCTTTGAAACCTTTAATATACAAATCTAAAAATAATTGACAATTAATAATATTGTTATCCGGTGTAGGTAAAACTATTATTTTTGTAAAAATTACAATTATATCCTACTTTAAGAGGTAATAAATTGATAAGTTATTTAAAAACGACATATGAATAAGAGATCGTTCTGGTTATTAACGATTAGCCTCGTATTAGTAAAATTATTGGTTCATTTTTTTACATGCACTAATTATGAATTGCATAGGGACGAAATGTTATATTTTTCAATGGGCAGCCACTTATCATTTGGATTTGCATCCACTCCTCCGTTTATGTCATTCCTGTCGTTTATTATAAAAGATATTTTTGGTTACAGGGTATTCTTTATAAAATTATTCCCTGCATTATCCGGTTCTTCTATCATTGTACTTATTGCTTTGTTTATAAAGGAAATTGGTGGTAAAGGATTTGCAATATTTACAGGCTGCTTTGCATTTATTATTTCAACAGCTATGCTTCGCACCTCGTCCCTTTTTATGCCGGTAATATTCGAACTTTCCTTTTGGATGCTTTTTTTATTGCTTGTATTAAAACTCATAAACAAGCAAAATCCAAAATATTGGATTGGCCTTGGAATTGTCTCCGGAATTGCTTTTCTAAATAAATATTCTATTCTTTTTTTGGGATTTTCAACTATTATTGCCTTATTAATAAGTGAACACAGGAAATTAATATTTTCAAAATATCTGATTTATAGCGCATTGATTTGTTTGCTCATAGTTTCTCCAAACATAATCTGGCAAATAAATCACAAATTTGCCGTTATCACCCACATGAGCGAGTTATATCGCACTCAACTGGTATATGTTTCCAAACAATCTTTTCTTCTTGATCAAATATTTATGAATTTCACAGTTATTTTAATTTGGATATCCGGATTTATAATGGTTATTTTTTTTAAAACAGAAAAGAAGTACAGAGTTTTCGGGTACATATTTTTGATAGTTGTGTTTTTGTTTTTAATTACAAAAGGGAAATCGTATTACACACTTGGTGTTTATATTATGATGTTTGCTTTTGGAGGTTATTTTTTAGAAAAATATTTTGTTGGTAAACTAAAGATTATAAGTTATTTAATATTATTGGTTTCATTTATTGCATCTATTCTTTTTTTACCGTTAGGTTTGCCGGTATTACCTAAAGAACAAATGGGAAAATATTGTACATTTATATCAAAACACATTACTTCGGCACCAATGCGAAATGAAAATTATAGTTATTACCCAATACCACAGGATTATATGGATATGTCAGGCTGGGATGAATTGGCAGCTCTGGCTTCAGCTGCATATAATAAATTAAGCATTGATCAGAAAAAAGACTGTATTATTTATGCAAATGATTATGGACAGGCAGGTGCATTTGATTTCTATGGAAAAAAATATCATCTTCCTGACCCCATATGTTTAAGTGATAGTTATATTTTTTGGGCACCCGATTCACTATCGGCCTCAAATTATATTGTTAGTGATGACAAATTAGGAGATATTCCAAGACTTTTTAAAAATTATATTGTAATTGGTGTAATAAATGATTACTATTTTCGGGAAAATGGATTAAAGGTTTATTTAGGCCAGAACCCCAAACCTCTTTTAAACGAATTTTTTAAAAAAAGGATTAAAGAACATAAGAAGGTATATGGGTATTGATGAGGTGATGAGGTGATGAGGTGATGAGGTGATAAGGTTAATAGATTTAAAAATTGCGATTGGCGATTTGAGATAAGAAATTGATTTAAGATTTAAGAATTTAGAATCTTGATTTAAGATTTGCAGAAACAGGATATCCAAATCTTAAATCTCAAATCTCAAATCTAGAATCTAGAATCTAGAATCTAGAATCTAGAATCTCAAATATCCAACCTTCAACCTGCAACAAACAACTAAAAAATTAAATGATAACAGCTTCACAAACAAACGTTTATTAACAAAATAATTTATATATGAAAATATTAAAACTAAAATTTCAGGAATTTCTTTTGGTAATAGTTATTTCGATGCTGAGCTTCGAAATGCATGCCTCTGTCGTTTCCTTTAAAAAGGATACTGACGGTATTACCTGTTTACTGGACAATGGCCTTATAAAGGTTAAAATATGTCAGGATAACGTTGCTGAAGTTAAATACACCTCCCTGCCGCTTTTCCTCAATAAACCTTCACTGGTTGTAACCAATGACAGGAAGGTTATACAACAATTCAGCGTGACGGATAATATTAAAGAAATTATCCTTACTACATCTGCCATAAAGATTATTGTCAATAAACAAGACAATTCAGTAAGGTTTACCGATTTAAACGATAAAATCATACTTAGTGAAGATGGAATTCATGGTAAAAAAATGACGTCTGCGACAATTGCAGGTATCGAGACTTACAATTGCGCCACACAATTTAATTCACCAGCTAATGAAGCCCTCTATGGATTGGGATGCCATCCCGAAGACTCACTTTCGATAAACTACAAAGGCCGCGACCAGCATATGGTTATTAAGTATATGACTGGTGCCATTCCGGTACTTTTATCAACTTCTGGTTATGGACTAATGTGGGATAATTATTCAGCTTCCGAATTTTACGGTGCCGAAGCTGGCAATACAAAATTCAGGTACTTATCGGAAAGCGGTAACATGGTTGATTACTATTTTATTTACGGACCCGGTTTTGACCGTATTATATCTTCATATCGGGATATAACAGGCAAGGCACCCATGTTCCCCAAATGGTCGTTTGGCCTTTTCCAGTCGCAGGACAGGTATAAAAGCCAGGCTGAAATTTTATCAGTAAAGGATAAATACCGAAATGCGAAAATACCACTGGATTGTATCGTACAAGACTGGTTTTACTGGGAGCCCAATGTAATTGGTTCGCATGTAATGTGGCCCGAAAGGTACCCTAATCCAAAGGCTATGGTCGATGAACTTCATAAAGCAAATATTCATGCGATGATTTCCATTTGGCCGGTTTTCTCAAAAGGTACCAATACATTCGATCAGATGGCCCGTTCCGGTGGACTAACAGATATTCTCTGGGATAATTGTTATACACATATTTTGGATAGTTATTATGATGCACACAGCCTGCAGGCACGCGAATTATACTGGCAGCAGGCCAGGGACAGCCTTGTGGGTCGATATGGTTGGGATGCCTGGTGGATAGACCAATGTGAACCCGATAATGGAAACGATCTTGATGCGAGACGAAAAAGCCATTTTGCGATCGGCAGAGGTATTGACTATATGAACACTTATTCCTTAATGCATGCAACTGGCTTATATAGTAACTGGAGAAGGGACATCACTGGTAAGCGTGCCTTCTTCCTTATCCGCCAGGCATTTGCAGGCCAGCAACGAAATGCCGCAACCTTATGGTCATCGGATATAACCTGTACCTGGAACGCATATAAAAACCAGATACCTCAGGCCATAAATTCCTGTGCTTCGGGCATACCATACTGGACTTCCGATATCGGAGGTTACCACCTTAACTGGGATTCACCTGATTGGAAAGCCCCTGTTAACAGGGAACTTTTTACCCGCTGGTTCCAGTTTGGAACATTCTGCCCTATTTTCAGGATTCACGGTAAGGGAGAGAGAGCCTTATTCTCTGATAACTGGGATGCTTATACAAAAGCTATATTGCTGAAATACGATAACCTGCGCTATCGCCTGTTGCCATACATATATTCCCTTTCCTGGAAAGTAACCAGCGAAGGATACACTTTATTAAGATCCCTTGCTTTTGATTTTCGCACTGATACCATGATTAAATCAATTCCTGATGAGTATATGTTTGGCACGGCATTTCTTGTTAACCCGGTAACACAGCGTATGTACAGCCTGCCTGATGGTAAAACCATCAGAAAAGCAAGAAAAGTATACCTTCCAAAATCCTCCGATTGGTATGATTTCTGGACAGGCAAAAAAATTAAAGGCGGACAGATAGTTGATGCAGCTGCACCTATCGAAACCATACCCTTGTTTATAAAGGAAGGCTCTATTGTACCCATGGGACCTTATATGCAATATGCAACCGAAAAAGCTGCTGATACTGTAGAATTGCGTATTTATACAGGAGCTGATGCAGGATTCGTTTTATATGAAGACGAAAACGACAATTATAATTACGAACATGGTATGTATTCTACAATTAAAATGAGCTGGACGGAAGCTGAAAAGGACTTCACTATTGGTGACAGAAATGGTGATTTCCCCGGAATGGTTAAAGATCGTATTTTCCGTGTTGTATGGGTTGACAGTAAAAGCGGGAAAGGTTTGGAACCGGCTAAAAAATCACAAAATATTCATTATTCAGGGAAAGAAATAAAAATTAAATATAAAATCTAATGATAAAAAAAACAGGACTCCTGGTGGCATTGTTAATTCAATTCCATCCAACATTTTGTCAGATTGACACAAACACTTCGGAACGTAAAAAATTGGTTTTTGATTCCGGTTGGTTGTTTGCTTTGGGAAATTCGTTCGATGCCACTAAGGATTTCAATAACGGTACGGGCTATTTCTCATACTTTGCAAAAGCCGGATACGGTGATGGTGCTGCATCTAAAGATTTTGACGATCGTGCATGGCGAAAGCTCGACCTTCCTCACGATTGGTGTGTAGAACTGCCATTCGATGCCAATGGGGGGCATAGTCACGGCTACAAAGCAATTGGTCGTAATTTCCCTGAGAATAGTGTAGGATGGTACCGCAAAACATTTACAATTCCGGAATCTGACCTTGGAAAGCGAATCTCCATTCAGTTTGATGGGGTTCACCGCAATTCTATTGTTTGGGTAAACGGATTTTACCTGGGAACCGAGCATAGCGGTTACTCAGGATTTAGTTATGACATTACCGATTATCTCAATTATGGCGGTGAAAATGTAATAGCTGTCCGTGTTGATGCTACTATGGAAGAAGGTTGGTTTTATGAGGGAGCGGGAATATACCGTCATGTATGGCTTTCAAAAACATCTCCTTTGCATGTTCCTCAAAATGGAACATTTGTAACTTCCGAATTAAAAGATAACATGGCCTTTATTACTGCGCGTACAACGGTTATTAACGAATCACCACAAAGAACGGATTTCGATATTGAGCAAACCATTGTTAATGCTGATGGAATAGTCATAGCAACCCGGACAACTGACCATCTCTCGTTAAATTCAGCCGATAATAGGGAGTTTTTTACCCGATTGAGTGTAGCCAAACCTAAATTATGGTCAATCGAAACCCCTTACCTGCATAAACTCAAAACGGTTATAAGGGTAAACGGAAAAGTTGTTGATAATTATGAAACTACATTTGGCATACGCACTGTGAGGTTCGACCCTGATGAAGGCTTCTTCCTGAACGGTAAACACATAAAAATTGTGGGAGCATGTATGCACCAGGATCATGCCGGAGTGGGAACAGCCATTCCCGATGCCTTGCAGGAATACCGGATAAAAAGGTTAAAAGAAATGGGAGTTAACGGTATACGTACTTCACATAACCCTCCTGCACCTGAATTATTGGATGCATGCGACCGCATGGGCATGCTTGTTTTGGACGAAAACCGCCTGATGGGTAGTAATGAAGAACATTTAAATTGTCTCGAACGATTAATTAAACGTGACAGGAATCACCCAAGTGTGGTTTTATGGTCGATGGGAAATGAAGAATGGGCCATAGAAACCAACATTAAAGGTGCACGCATAACTGCCAGCAT
Organism: uncultured Bacteroidota bacterium; assembly: GCA_963846585.1. Classification (GTDB taxonomy): domain Bacteria; phylum Bacteroidota; class Bacteroidia; order Bacteroidales; family JAAUTT01; genus JAAUTT01. The sequence continues at coordinate 63,373 of CAWJWO010000008.1, read as the reverse complement.
GCAAAATTTTGCCCAACGGCTCGACTCTTCACGTGCTTTTACAACGGCACTTAGCGGCGGATGGGATTATGGAAGTGGTATGTCAACTCAGGTTGCAGGGTACAACTACATCGGTCATGGAAATATTGACGGCCATCACAAAATGTACCCTCAGCAAGGAGGTATAGGTACTGAAGAAACAAATACACATCAAACAAGAGGAATTTATTTTTCCGATCCTTCTAAAGCTTATATTGGCCCATACGAAGAATCGTCCGATGATTTTAATGCAGAGTTTGTCTGGAAGTTTTATTCCGCACGTCCTTTCATTTCCGGATTGTTTTATTGGACAGGTTTCGATTACAGGGGCGAATCGAACCCATTTAACTGGCCCGCGGTAATTAATCAATCGGGGAGCTTTGACTTATGTGGTTTTCAAAAAGATATCTTTTACTACTTCAAATCGTGGTGGGGCACTGAGCCTGTTTTACACATTATGCCACACTGGAACTGGAAAGGCAGTGAAGGCAAAGAAATACGTGTTACCGTATTTAGCAATTGCGAACAGGTTGAATTGTTCCTTAACAGGAAAATCCTTGGTAAACTGAATATGCCAATAAATGGACATTTGGACTGGAAAGTAAAATACCAACCGGGTGTATTGATGGCCAAGGGGTTTAAAGGAGGGAAAGAAATAATTTCAAATATGGTTGAAACTACCGGTGAAGCCACTTCCCTGGAGCTTTCAGCCGGCAGAAATCCGATCAGGGCGGATGGTACTGACGTATCGGTTATTACTGTTCAAGTTAATGATGCGAAGGGTTTAATGGTGCCCGGTGCCAATTACCATGTAAGCTTCAGCCTGGAAGGACCGGGAAAAATAATTGGTGTTGGCAACGGCGATCCAACGAGTCATGAAGCTGAAAGGTACTTCGAAACTGTTAAGGGCATAAAAATTGAGAATCTTCGGGAAATGACTGTTGAAAATCTCGATAACAGGCCTGAAATTAATCCGGAAATTAACGACTCAGGTTGGAAACAGGCCTTTAAAAGTTCCAGAAACGATGATTGGCGGGTTTATAAAGATACTCTCCTTGTAGTACGCGGAACTATTGAACTTCCTGAATTTACAAACGAAACTGAAATTAACCTTTTTACAAAAAGCATACTCGAAAACCAATCGATATATTTAAATGGCCATTTACTGGCAGCAAATGTCAGACGGGACGAACCAAACCAATCATACCGGCCAGATCATTCAATACTAAAACCTGGTAAAAATGTATATGCCGTGGTAGGGCAAAGGTTCAAAAAGAAACAATTATACGATGAGCCCAACACCGATCCGGGATTAGTTCAGGTGATTGATCCCCCGGGACAATGGAAACGTAATACTTTTAATGGCCTCGCACAAGTAATTGTGCAGTCAACCAAACAATCAGGTGAAATAATTTTAAAAGCATCAGCAAATGGTTTACAACAGGGGATATTAAAAATTCAATCTCTTCCCGATAAATACTGATTACCAAATATTTTGCCGGTAAATTCATCGCTTTTGCCGAATTATTATAAAAATGTTAACAAATGGTTTATATTTTTACATAGGGATTAAATTAAAATATATGGATTCAAAACCTTCGCGCCGCTTTGATAACCGGGCCATTTTAGGATTGGTTGTGTTATTTTTAGGAGTGTTGCTATTAATAGATAATCTTGGATGGTTGACTTTCAACCTTATGGATGTAATATTTTCACTTCCTTTTCTTGCTATTATGATAGGTATTATTAGCATAACAAGAGGCAGATCGCATGTTTTCGGATATATGTTAATTATTGTCGGTGCTATATTTTTATTATTGCAAATATTAAACATTCAATACAATCATGAGAGGGCTTTCTGGTCGATAGTGCTAATATCTATTGGGCTGACAATTCTCCTGCATAATAAACGGCATAATCATTATTCATGGAAACATCACCATCATTGGCAGGAACACTTAAAAACCGAACAACATGAGCCCTGGTTCAGGAAATCGGAATCTAATTCTGATATGATTGATGAGGTTAACATTTTTGGAGGATGTGAGCGAAAAATAACTTCCCGGAATTTCCTTGGAGGCACTATTACTTCTATATTTGGCGGTGGTACTTACGATATGAGGGATTGTGAGTTAGCAGAAGGAAAGGTTAAAATTGACCTGGTATATATTTTTGGCGGATCCAAAATGATAATACCCCCACACTGGAAAGTTCATATTCAGGTAATTTCAATTTTTGGAGGGTTCTCCGACAAAAGATCAAACCTGGTAAATAATGAATCGGATAACAAGGAACTCTACCTCACTGGTATTGCAATCTTTGGAGGCGGGGAAATAAAAAGCTTTTAATCAGACACATAGACTTTAAGCTATAGAAATAAGTTAAAATTTGAAATTTGGTTATTAAAGTTTATAAACTTTATAAACTTTTTATAAACCTGCACCAGCAACTAAGCACTATTTACTAAGCACTAAGCACTATTCCAAATGTCCCATCCGATACTGTCGAATTATAAGTATCTCTTAATCTATAGCATTTTTTGGCTGCTCCTGATATTTATGGGTGCCAGCCTTATTTTGTATAATTACAAGTTAAATTTTTATATAGCGTTAACCGACAGTACAATCCATAACTTGTCATATGCGATATTAACCATTGGATTATGGTATACTGTTCGTTACAGTAATTTTGAAAAAGCTAATGTGGTTAAAAGGCTTTTATACCATATTTTACAGGCAATTATTATTTCAGCATTGTGGTTATTGATTTGTTTTATTGTATTGAAGAACATTTATTCTAATAATAATGATTATCAAACCATTTTATTTCAATCAGTTCCAATACACTTCGGCCTTGGAATAGTGTATTATGCATTATCAATAATGTTCTATTATTTATTGCTTTCCTATAGAGACCTGCAGGAGAAAACACGTAACGAGGCAGAACTTAAGGCACTGGTAAAAGAAACAGAGCTGAACCTGTTGAAATCGCAGATTAATCCTCATTTTCTTTTTAACAGTTTAAATTCAATTAGTTCTCTCACTCTGACTAATCCCGGGAAAGCACAGGAAATGATTATTAAGCTTTCAGAATTTCTCCGGCATTCAATAAATAAAAAAAATGACCATTTAGTCCCGCTGCAGGAAGAAATTACACATATCAAATACTATCTTGATATTGAAAAAATCAGGTTTGGTGACCGATTGCGTTATGACTTTAAAATTGCTGACTTTTGTTGCGAGCAGCTGGTACCCGGAATGCTTCTTCAGCCTTTATTTGAAAATGCGATCAAACATGGAGTTTATGAATCTACAGAAGAGGTTACCATAACATTTGTTTGTGAATCAATTAATTCAGGATTAAAGCTTACAATATCCAATAATTTCGACCCTGTTGCACTTCCACGCAAGGGGAATAATATGGGAATCAAGAATATTGTAAACCGGCTTAAATTATTGTACCAGTCGGATAATCTTCTTACAATTACTAAGACGGAAAATCTTTTTTCTGCAGAAATTGTAATTCCTGCAACCTAAAAACCTTATAATATGATTAAAGCAATTATTATAGAAGATGAAAATCCTGCACGTGATATTATTAAGTATTACCTTTCGGCAAATAGCGAGATTGAATTGATTGGTGAATATGCCGATGGCTTTAACGGTTTGAAGGCAATACAAGACCTTAAACCTGACCTGGTTTTTCTTGATATCCAGATGCCTAAACTTACCGGTTTCGAAATGCTGGAACTGTTAGATAATATACCTGACATTATTTTTACTACGGCTTATGACCAGTTTGCTATTAAAGCATTTGAGATGAATGCTGTAGATTATCTGTTAAAACCATATTCCCGGGAAAGGTTCGATAGTGCTGTAATAAAGGCAATAGATCGTATAACCAGAGGTTCTGCAACTGTTCCCTTGAAAAATCTTATTGCTCATGTAAACGAAAATCATGATACAATAGACAGGGTAGTTGTTAAAACAGGAAACAAAATTACTGTTATCCCCATAGAGACCATAATATACATCGAATCGCAGGATGACTATGTAATGATATACACGCCTCAGGGCAAATACCTCAAACAGCAGACTATGAAATCGTTCGAAAAAATGCTCGATCCGTCGTTGTTTGTTCGTACCCACCGTTCCTACATTGTAAATATTGAAACAATCAAACAACTTGAACTATACGAAAAGAACTCCTACATGGCCGTACTCTCAAACGGTGCAAAACTAAAGGTAAGTGATAGTGGTTATAAGGCTCTTAAGAGTTTAATGAGGTTTTAAAGACATATCTAAAAATCTCAACTTCTTTGTTGGGCTTCAAATTTTAAATCCTCATTTACTAGTAGTGACACGTCATGAAGTGTCACTACGAAGGTTTAAAATTTTTGCCCGCCTCAAATTTGAGAGCTTTTAGAGATGCCCTTGATTAAAATTTAAGATGTTTTACCACCCCATTTTTTCTTTAAATGCTTTTTCAAGCACTTCAGCAATGGCAATATGTTCATTTTCATTAGGGTGGCTTTGGCAACCATGTGTAAGGCCATAAGGCAATTCAACTTTATATATTTTAGTTAAACCATCGCTATTGAGTTGTTCAATTACATTTACAATACATGACTTCATCAAATTAAACAGGGTTGAATCAGCCATGGGGCTGGTTAGCAGGAAAAATGACGCTGAAGGGTATTTTAATCTCAGAGCTTTTATAAATTCAATGTATTTAGCTTTAAATTCACTGGAAGATACTACCGATGCCCCGTCATTCTGGCCCAGGCAAATGGTAACAACATCCGGAATGTATTGCCCGAAATCCCATTTTTCAGATTCCGGATTTTCAGGGAAAAGGCGGTCATATGTACCAGGCATGGTGTTAGGCATATTACAGCAACTGTGAATTAATCCGATTCCTGAAACAGAAGTCAGTTGCCAGCGTGCATTTAACGCCCTGGCAGTAACCGCGCCATACGATGCATAAGCTTTGTTTGGGGCATTCCAGTTCGAAGTTTGTTCGCATAGTTCCCCGGTAATCATTTTAGCCCCGCATGTGATCGAATTTCCATAACATTCAATTTTACGGGTGGGTTCAGGAAAATTTATAAGCTCTTCGCACCGGAAACCTAAGAAAAAGAGTGATCCCATTCCGGCCTCAGTATCTTTACAAATAAGGACCGTATGTTCCCCATTGGAAAGACCCGAAGCAGCCACGTAAGTTTTCCTTGATTTATCGACCAGAATACGTTCAGGTGTTCCATTGTCAACCACTATTTCTATATAATTCTGGTTGCCTTCTGCCGCCATATCAAAACTACAGGCAGTGCCTTTAAATTTTGCTTCAATATATACTCCGGGTGCAGAATACTTATACTGGTCTGTCAGGTGTTTATCAATTCTGCCCGTATAATGAATTTTAGGGTCCGACGCACCAATTAATTGGGTTGAAACTGCCTTCGTTTCTTTTATTTCGTCATTCTGAGCCATAACATTAACATAACAAAAAATGCAGAATACTACAATGTTTAAATATTTGAAAGTCAACTTATAAAATCGTTCCATAATATCACCCTTTATATTTAATCCATCTGAAAATTTCCCTGAAATTAACTTTTTTGCCATACATCAGAATCCCTGTCTTGTATATTTTCCCGGCCAACCAAATTGTGCAAATAAAGGAAGCGATTAAAATCAGCATAGAAATGGCAACCTGGTAAACCGGAACATGGTACGCTATGCGGGCCATCATAACTATTGGTGAAGTAAATGGGATCATCGAAAACCAAAATGCAACGGAACTGTCAGGATTCTGAAAAGCAAATACCATTGCGATAATTCCTATTATTAATGGCAAAGTTAATGGAAAAACAAACTGCTGTGTATCCGCATCATTGTCAACTGCTGCTCCGACGGCGGCGAATAATGAACTATATAATAAATATCCGCCTATAAAATAAAACAAAAAGGCACCTATTATCACATAAAAATCGATTGAATCCAATATTGACATAACACTTGCTAAATCCGGATTTATTTGTATTGCAGGTTGTTGTATTTGAGTTACTGTTTTTGATCCTTCCATAATATTATTCGGCTGGCTTGTTAAATAAGCTGCCGACAAATCAGGAATAAATATTGCCTTAATAAGAGTAATAAATATAAAGCTCAAAACAATCCAAACCATAAATTGAGATATTGCAGTCAAAGCGACTCCCAACACTTTACCCATCATTAGCTGAAAAGGTTTAACCGAAGAAATAATAATTTCAACAATGCGGCTCGTTTTCTCTTCCAGCACACCTCTCATTACCTGAACACCGTACATAAGGATAAACATATATATTACGAGGGAACTCACATATCCTACCCACCTGCTTAATTTGTTAGTTTTTGTTTCTTCCCCTGTACCAGAAATATGAATTGTTTCAATATCAATTCTTGTCTCAACCGATTTTAATATATTGTCAATATTATCAATATTATATGCTTTAAGTTTCTGGTTCCTGATTTCTTTTTCTATAGAATTTTGAATGTGTTGTACAATATTAATACCCGGATTCTGGTATGAATACAACTGCACGGCTTTGGGAGAATATGAAACAATTGGCGAAATATAAAGAATGCCATAATAATCAGTCTTATTAAGAATTTTTTTTATTGTTCCAACTTTAGTAAAGAGATATTCGAAACGGACAAATCTTGTGTCGGGAATTTTCTTTATAAAAACACCGGAACTATCCACTACGGCAATAGTTCTAACTTCCGTATCTCCCCCAGCGGAAGCAAAATAGAACATCATAGCAAAAAAACCTGCAAATATAACAGGCCCGAGGATTGTCATAATTATAAAACTACGCTTGCGGACGCGGGTTAAAAATTCTCGTTGGGTTATGAGCCAAATTTTGTTCATTGGAATTCCAGATAATTATATTACTACTCCTGTTTATTTGAAGATTCGACAACCTTAATAAAAATGTCGTTCATACTTGGATATACCTCTGAAAATGAAGTAACATGAACAAATGGAAGGATTAGTGATAACAATTTATTGTCGTTATGTCCCGCCAACATTTTGAGTTTGACAAAATTCTCGCCGTTTTCAATTTTATTATCAAGCAATTTGTAATGCGTGTTTAACTTTTCACTTATAAGATTAAATTCGCCAATAAAAGATATCTCAAAAATATCAGATGTAAATCTTTTTTTTATTTCCCTTATATCCCCTTCAAGAATGCATTTAGATTTGTTAATTAATGTAATTCTGTTGCAAAGTTCTTCAACAGAACTCATATTATGAGTTGAAAATATAACCGTTGTTCCATTTTTCCTGAGATCAAGTATCTCATCCCTCAGCATCGCAGCGTTAATTGGGTCAATGCCACTGAATGGTTCGTCGAATATAAGCAAACCGGGGTTATGTAATACAGTTATAACAAATTGGACTTTTTGAGCCATTCCTTTCGACAGGTCTTCAATTTTTTTGTCCCACCAACTTAGAATTTCCAGTTTTTCGAACCAGTATTTTGATCTCTTAAGAGCGTCGTTCCTTGAAAGGCCTTTTAATCTCGCAAGATAAAGTACTTGTTCACCTACTTTCATTTTTTTGTATAATCCTCTTTCTTCAGGCAGGTAACCGATATCGGACACATCTTCTGAAAACATTTTTCGGCCTTTGAAGAACATTTCCCCCTTATCAGGTGCATAAATATGATTTATTATTCTTAGAAGAGTTGTTTTGCCTGCTCCGTTGGGCCCCAGCAATCCGTATATAGAACCTTCAGGTACAGTTATGCTGAAATCGCTTAACGCGGTAAACTCTCCATATTTTTTCTCAATATTTTGTGCCTTAAATATTTCCATAAGTATTCTTTGAGATTTTTAAATATCTCTTCAAAGGTAGTTAATCAAAAATAGAAAATAAAAAAAACCGGGTCTTGCCCGGTTTTTTTATCACTGCAATGCAGGGGAAATATTTGATGGCGAGCCATAATAATTAATTGAATTAACTGTTATGTAAGGAACTACATAATATGTTGTTCCAACCGGACTGTTAGTAATATTAAGTCCATTTCCTGTCAATATTAAAGGGTTTTGATTCAAACCAGTAAAATCATTTTGTCCTGGCAATTTCTCATAAACCAAATAATAAATAATTGGTGAACCGGTCACTACCGGAGAAGTTGCTACCTGTAAATAATATTTTGAATTTATTTCTACAATAGTTATAACAGTACCTCCTGTAATCGACGCCTGTTGGTTTACGGTAGTAAAGTTAATGCTATTTGATGATGATTTACTAGCCGTGGCAAAAACATAATAGTTGACCGTATAAGTTGTACCATTAGTTAAATAACCACTTACCGGTGTCAAAGTAACAGTATCATTAAGGTATGTAACATTTACGGCAACCGAACTACCTCCTTTAAACAATGTTACATATCCTCCCATGGATGCAGTAATGGCCTGGGAAACATTTTCGGAGAAATATAATTTGATACTTGATGTTGTATCAACAAAAACACTCGTACCTTCTCCTGTGTAACTATTTAGTGTAAGACCATTATCCGATATGCTGAAACTTTCAACAGATGGAACTACCTTATTATTTAATGACAGGGACTCAGTAGTTGATCCTGAAGCCGAAACACCATATGCAGCAATTGTGATATCCGGTCCTATAGGCAGGCCGGTTAAAGAATAATTTCCATGGGCATCAGTGGTTGTTGTGCTGCTATAGTTTAAGGTATTATTGGAAGTATTTGCATAAGCGATTACTGTTACCCCATTTGCAGGTATACTGTTATAAGTTATAACACCTTGAGTTTGTCCTGTTAGAGGATATAATGAAGCACTTAGTGCTATGCCTACTGAATAAGATTGCTGACTATTGGTGGTAACACTATTGATGTATGTAGAGCGGACATAAATAGTAGAATAGTAAGTAGCATACCCGGTTTTTTGCAGGATAACGTTATAAGTGCCCAATGGAATGTTTTTTATTGTATAGAAACCATTGGCATCAGTAGTAGCTGTATAATGTGCGGTATCACCGTTCACATTAACTGCCACTTTAACGCCAGCAATAAATGAAAATGTGGTATAATCATCAATCGTGCCACTTAAAGAACCTGTTACCGTGACCAAGTAATCTTTTGTACAACTGCTAATTGCAAATAATGTTGCAATGATTAAAGATAATGAAAGAAGTTTTTTTTTCATAATTTTAATAATTTAATTAATATTCGTTGTTCAAGGATTAATACAAATACAAATACAAATATATACATTTACCTATAACTCAAAAAAATAAATTTAGTATTAAGTGCTATATACTAACAACTGACAACCAGCGACTAATTCATTACCCCTGATCAAAATAACTTTTCATCCGTTCAAAAAAGCTTTTGTCATTTTTATCCGGATTAGGCTTAAAATTAGGTGATTCGTAAAATTTTTCAACAATTTTCCTTTCCTCTTTATTTAATGATTTAGGGATCCAAACATTTATGTTAACCAATAAATCGCCATGACCATAACCATTTACTTCCGGCAGGCCCTTTCCACGAAGTCTTAATATTTTACCCGGTTGGGTACCAGGATCGATCTTTATTTTAACCTTGCCTTCTATAGTAGGTACTTCTATTGCTGATCCGAGGGCTGCATCAGGAAAACTGAGGTATAAATTATAAATAAGGTCATTGCCATCACGTATAAGGTCAACATGTTCTTCTTCCTCAATAACTACTAACAAATCACCATTTACGCCTCCCCTGCGCGGGGCACTTCCTTTTCCGCTAACAGTCATTTGCATTCCATTACCTACCCCTGCAGGTATTTTAACAGTAATTACGTCCTGTTCGTAAACAATACCTTCTCCAAAACAATGTGTACATTTATTTCTGATAATCCGGCCTTCTCCCTGACAATTGGGACAAACCCCTGAAGTTTGCATCTGGCCTATAAAAGTTTGTGTAACCCGGGTAACCTGGCCCGTACCATGACATGTTGAGCAATCGCTGTAAGCAGTTCCATTCTCAGCTCCCGTTCCTTTGCAATGCTGACATGAAACATATTTCTGAACCTTCAGTTTCTTTTCAACACCCTGAGCAATCTCCTGAAGGTTCAGTTTTACTTTTACCCGTATATTTGAACCTTTATTAGTCCTACGTCCGCTTCCGCGCCTTGATCCTCCTCCAAAACCGCCGAAATTGCCAAAAATATCGCCAAAATGTTCAAATATATCTTCAATATTCATGCCTTGTCCAAAGCCACCTCCACCGGAAGCACCTCCAACCCCGGCATGTCCATACTGGTCGTATCTGGCCCTTTTATTGTCATCGCTAAGAACTTCGTAGGCCTCAGCGGCTTCCTTAAATTTTTCTTCAGATTCCTTATTTCCTGGATTTTTATCAGGATGAAATTTTATAGCCTGTTTCCTGTATGCCTTTTTAATTTCTTCCTTTGATGAATTCTTTGGGACTTCAAGTATTTCGTAATAATCTCGTTTTGACATTTTATCTTATTTATATATAGTTGTTGGTTGGTAGCTGTTAGTTGTCAGTATTTGTTTATGTTCCAGGGTTGCCAGTTGCAGGTTGCAGGTTGAGGTGATTAAGTGATGAGGCGATGAGGTGATGAAATAATTTAGTTATCTTTCATCTTTTATTTTTTATCTGTCATCTTTTTTCTTTTATCTGTCCTCTGCCTTCTGTATTCTCACGTCCCACGTCCCAAGTCCTTTCACGTCCTTTTCCATGTCCTTTTTTCACGTCCTTCCACGTCCCTTTGCATTTGTCATTATAATTTGCACATTTTCAAATTGTCACATTTATTCCCCGATAATAACCTTGGCATATCGTATTACCTTATCGTTGAGGTAATAACCTTTTTGTATTACATCCAAAACCTTACCTTTTAATTCATCCATTGGGGCAGGGATTTTTGATAATGCTTCATGCAATTCAACATTAAAATCCTGGTTAACTGAATCAATTTCTTTCACTCCGCGCTGAGTAAGAAATTCTTTGAATTTATTATAAATAAGTTGAATTCCAAGTTTAACAGATTCAATATCCGGAGATTGCTCCATTACCTGCAGTCCCCTGTCAAAGTCGTCAATAACTGGTAAAAGGCCAACCAAAATTTCTTCACCCCCTGATTTTATCATTTCTATTTTTTCTTTCATGGTCCTTCTGCGGAAATTATCAAATTCCGCCATTAACCTCACATATTTATCCTGAAGTTCATCAACTTTTAACTGAAGTTCTTTTTCTTTGTCAATATCCTTTTTATCAGTTTCTTCTAATGCATCATATATCGCTTTATCTTTTGATAAATTTTCTTTACTAATTTCGGTAGTTTCAATGTCAACAGGTTCTGACATTTTTTCAGAAAAACTTAACGATTCTTCCAATATTGCATTTTCATTTTTAACATTCTTATCTTGTGTCATCTTATTGCCTTTATTTCCAAAGATTTTACCCTTGCCTTTCGCCATTTGTCAATAATTTATCTGTTTTTCTTTAAGGCTGAATCAAAATACCTGCCATACAACAAACCAGTCATTTTGGCATAAAATAGTAGTAAGTCGTATGTCGTAAGTCGTAAGTATCTAATTCCGGGTAATCAGAGATATAATATTATACACATAAAAATACTTACGACTTACTACTTACTACTTACGACTATATTCAATAATCAATTCTTTTAATATCTGCTCCAAGGGAATTTAGCCTCTCATCAATTTTTTCATATCCCCTGTCGATTTGTTCTATATTATATATAACACTTGTTCCTTCTGCTGAAAGAGCAGCAATTAATAAAGCAACCCCTGCTCTGATATCCGGTGAGGACATAGTTATTGACCTTAATTTGAACTTATTATCCAAACCGATAACAGTAGCCCTGTGCGGGTCACAAAGGATTATCCTTGCCCCCATATCAATTAATTTATCTACAAAAAATAAACGGCTCTCGAACATCTTCTGATGTATTAATACACTCCCTTTTGCCTGGATGGCAACTACAAGAAAAACACTCAGCAAATCGGGAGTTAAACCAGGCCAGGGAGCATCGGCAATGGTCATAACAGAACCATCAATAAAAGTTTCAATCTCATAGAAATCCATTGCAGGCACAAATATGTCATCATTCCTTTGTTCAACCTTAATACCCAGCCGCTGGTATGCATTTGGAATTATACCCAGATTATAATATGATACGTTCTTTATAGTAAGCTCCGAATGTGTGATAGCTGCCATTCCAATAAAACTTCCAACTTCAAGCATGTCCGGCAGGATAACATGTTCACAACCTCCAAGGTATTCAACGCCTTCAATTGTAAGTAAGTTAGAACCTATACCTGATATTTTTGCCCCCATAGAAATTAACATCCGGCATAACTGCTGTATATATGGTTCACAGGCAGCATTGTATATTGTGGTAAATCCCCTCGCTTTAACTGCAGCCATAAGAATATTGGCTGTACCGGTTACTGAGGCTTCATCCATAAGAATGTAAGTTCCCCTTAAGTTTTTAGCATCTACTTTAAAACAATTCTCGAATGGATCGAAATTAAAACGTGCTCCAAGTTTCTCAAATCCAATAAAATGAGTATCAAGCCTGCGACGGCCGATTTTATCGCCGCCAGGACGTGAAATATATCCAATTCCAAACCGGGCTAATAATGGTCCAATGATCAAAATTGATCCACGCAGATTTCCTGCTTTCTGTTTAACTTCCGGCAGATTTAAAAACTCTACATTAACTCCATCTGCCTTAAAGGTATAAGTATGTGAATCGAGCCGATTAACAGTAACTCCCAAAAGAACTAGAAGATCTATTAGTGATGTTACATCTTTAATATCAGGAATATTACGTATTGTAACAAGTTCAGGAGTAAGCAGGCTGGCACAAATTACCTGTAAAGCTTCATTTTTTGCTCCCTGTGGATGAATTTCCCCGTGTAATCTTTTGCCTCCGGTAATTTCGAATGTATCCATTAGATAATTAGTGCTTAGTGGTTAGTGCTTAGTGCATAGGGTTGGAAAAAGTGATGAAGTGATGAGGTGATGAAGTTCAAAAACCTGAAACCTGCAACTTGTAACTTGCAACATATTACTAACAACTAATAACCAGCAACTAACAACTAGTTTAATATTTTGATTTTTTGGGTGACGGTATCATCACTTTTTTCTTCTTACCTTTATTAAGGATATCCTTAGTTTCTTCAAGTTTATATGAATCATCAAGTTTAATTTGTCCTTTGGAAAGAGTATTCATATCCATAATAATAACTTTATCGTCAACTGCATCCCTGTTCCACGTAAGGTATGATTTTTTCATGTGATTGGCTATTACCTGAACCAGGGCCCTGCGGTCATCATCATCAGGAAGGGTACATGCATATTCAACCATTTGTTGCAACACTTTCCCGTAATGTTTATAACGTATAGGATACTGAGGATAATCAACAATCCTTGGTTTTTCCTGAAATGTTTCAGGAACAGGGATTGCATATGGATAATCGATATCCAGCTTAAACTCCGACATAATGGCAAGATGATCCCAAAGCTTATGTTTAAAATCGTGTATATCTCTTAAATGAGGGTTAAGATTACCCATTACATTAATTAAAGCCTGTGCCAAACTATTACGTTCCTCGCGGTCTGCAGTATCCCGGATATAGTCCACCATTTTTTGAATGTGCCTGCCATATTCAGGTAAAACAAGGTTCTTTCTGGATGTATTGTAATCGTATTCCATAATATTCATAATAATAATAAATTTTATGCAAATCTAATGTATTTGTATTAAGAGTCTATATGAAAAAACCAATTTCTGCGTTATGCTTGTCAGAAAAATGCTCATTTACTAATAGTAATCGTTTATATGTTTATAAAAAATTCCATAAACCTTATAAACCTTATAAACTTCATAAACAATTAATATATAAGTTTGTAATTTGTCAATTATCTGCACATCTGCACATAATCAAAGGATTTTAAGTTTTGCAAACTTTAATAGCAGCTGTTTTTGACCTGTGCCCTGAAAAAATACCGTTGCTTTAATATTGTTGAGATCCCCTTCCATATGAATTACTTTTCCATTGCCAAACCTTTCATGCAAAACATCCATTCCAACCTGTATTTCAGCAGGGTCATCGGCCTGAAAGGCAGCTTGAGCATCAGGTATTGCACGGGCATGATCCACTCTGGCCATGTTTTTTGGTTTTATAAAGGAATTGATCTGTTCAGGAGATTTATGGTTATTTTTAAAAAATTTTTGCTTTGAATTCCATGGACTGTTATTCTCCATATCGAATGCCGGAGCAAAAGCACTATTATCTTTCGGTAAGTCGAGGTATTGTTCTTCTATCTCATTTATAAACCGGCTGGGAGAACTTCTGGTTGGAGTTCCCCATTTAAACCTTGTTTCAACGTATGATAAAAAAATCCTGTGCCTGGCCCTGGTTACAGCAACATATAAAAGCCTTCTCTCTTCCTCAAGGTCTTCAGGTTTAAGAAATGCCATCTGCGAAGGAAACAAATTCTCTTCCATGCCTACGATATACACAATATTGAATTCCAAACCCTTGGCAGAGTGAATCGTCATAATGGTTACTTTATCTTTATCTTCAGGTTTATCAACATCTGAATCAGTAAGAAGTGCCACATTTTCAAGAAAATGTCCCAAAGTTAAAATCCCTGTATCTATTTCATTCTGACTTGAAAATTGTCTGATACTATTAAGAAGTTCTTCTATATTTTCCAATTTACTAATACTTTCGGGCGTTTTATCCTGTTTTAAATCGGTCAATATTCCTGAACCAATAGCAACCTGGTATGCAACCTCATAAGCATCAGAAGTATGGATATTCTTTCCGCTATTAAGTATAAAAGTAACAAATGCATTAATCCTGGTCTGAGTGCCTTTGTTGATGCCTATAGGTAAATTGCGGATGTTTGAAGCTGCTTCAAAAAGTGTGATTTCGTTTTGCCGGGCATATTCTCCTATCTTTCCTACAGTAGTGTCACCAATTCCACGCGGTGGGTAATTGACAATCCGGCGAAAGGCTTCATCATCGCGGTTATTTACAACAAGCCTCAGATAGGCCAGCAAATCCTTGATTTCTTTTCGTTGATAAAATGAAAGTCCTCCGTATACTTTATAAGGTATGTTACGTTTCCGGAGTGCTTCTTCAAAAATACGGGATTGGGCATTGGTACGGTAAAGAATTGCAAAATCGCGATACAGTAACCTTTGTTCCATTCGCGTGTCAATAATTGAATTTGCCACGACAAAACCTTCTTCGGTATCAGTGGAAAGCTTAAGTACCTTTATTTTTTCCCCTTCCTGGTTTTCAGAATAAACAATTTTCTGAATTTGATTTTTATTTTTACGGATAAGGCTGTTTGCCGCATTCACTATTGTTTGTGTTGAACGATAATTTTGTTCCAGCTTAAAAAGAGTATAATCAGGATAGTCGTTCCGAAAATTAAGTATATTTTCTATTTGGGCTCCCCTGAATGAATATATACTCTGGGCATCGTCGCCAACTACGCAGATATTATGGTGTTCGTGTGCTAATTTTTTTATTATCACGTACTGCGAAAGGTTGGTATCCTGGTATTCATCAACAAGTATATATTGAAACATCCGCTGGTATTTTTTTAATACTTCAGGATGATTATTAAACAGGATATTAGTATTCAACAATAAATCATCGAAATCCATGACCCCCGCCTTATAACATCGTGAGGCATATTCCCTGTATATCTCGTACAACTGAGGTTTTCGCTGAAGGCGGTCCGCTTCAAGGTAGTGTGCATTAACGCCGTATGCCTGTGCCGTAATTAAATTGTTTTTGGCCCTGGATATCCTTGCATAAATTTCACCCGGCTTATATATCTGGTCGTCAAGATTCATGTCTTTAATTATCTGCCTTACCGAATTTTTTGAATCCTGCGTATCGTAAATTGTGTATGTAGATGTATATCCAAGACATTGAGATTCGGCTCTTAAAATCCTGGCAAAAACTGAATGGAATGTACCCATCCAAAGATTTCCTGCAAGACTTTCGCCTACCAGGTTCCCGATCCTGTCCTTCATTTCACGGGCGGCCTTATTGGTAAATGTAAGGGCCAGGATTTTATTTGCATAAATTCCCTTTGAAAGAATATGGGCAATCCTGTATGTAAGCACCCTGGTTTTGCCGGAACCGGCCCCGGCAATAACCAATGACGGGCCCGAAATTTTTATAACAGCTTCCTTTTGTTTTTCGCTAAGGTCTTTCAGATAATCACTTGACACAATAATTCACAAATATGTTTAGGGTCAAAGGTAATTACTTAGATTTAGAGTTGCCTTAATTTTTGGTATAAGTTGTTGACAATTTAAAGAAGAAGGAAGAAGGCAGAGAAAATTATGTACCAGTGCAAATGTGAATTTCTGATTATTTATTGTTTAACTGGCTTATTTACTTCAACTTCAGGGGGTAAAAGCTTGTACATTACAGGCGTAACGATGCGCGAAAGTAATGTGGAACTAATAAGTCCCCCGATTATTACAATAGCTAATGGTGAAATCAGTGGGTTTGTTGAAATTGCTATTGGCAATAAAGCGAATATGGCAGTCATTGTAGTTAACAAAATGGGAAGAAAACGTATTTCACCTGCTTCGCGGATTGCAGTTTCCAAAGGTATCCCCTGTTCTCTCATCTGGTTTGTAAAATCCACAAGTAATATTGAATTTTTAACCTCTATTCCTGCTAAGGCAATTAAACCAATGATAGCCACGAAGGATAATGAATTTCCGGTTATTAAAAGGGCTGTAATGGCACCAATCATACCGAGAGGAATTACCGAAAGAACTATTAAGGTGCTTTTAAATGTTTTAAATGCAAGTATGAGAACTGCTAAAAATATAAATACAGTTGCAATAATTATTGTCCCGAATCCGCTGAAGGATTTACCACGGCTCTCAATTTCACCACCCATAGCATAAGTATATCCTTCAGGAAATTTAATTTTATTTAGCTGAGCTACTACTTTTTTATTAACATTATCGTTCAGGTACCCGTTTTTCACAAAAGCCGTAACAGAAGCCATCCTCGTTTTATTAAAATGCCTTATGGTAACCGGTGAGGTTTCAAGCTCAAGGCTTGCAATCTGCCTGATTGGGATTACATTACCCTGGTAACTATTTATAAATAAATTATTAAAAACTTCCATATTGGCATTTCCCGAGTTCGGGGAAGTTAAAATAATATCATAATCATTGTTATCTACATCAGTTATTGTACCAACATTTAAACCAGCCACAACCATCCTTACATTACGGTATATATCATTACTTGAAACACCATACATTTGTGCTTTTGATTTATTGATTTTAATTTTGATATCTGAAATATTATGATCTATTGGATTATTCACGTACATTGTACCTTCAGTGTTTTTCAATAATTCTTCCATTTGCCCTGAAATTTTACTAAGCGAATCGAGGTTGTCCCCGAAAATTTTAATTTCTACAGGAGCAACTATCGGAGGGCCTTGTTCAAAATTTTTAACTTCAATTTTTGCCCCGGGATAATCATCGAATTTCTTTCTTAATTCATCAATTAATTCCATCTTACGCTTAGGTTCGGTGTTTTCATACAATTGAATGAAAATCTGGGCAAAATCCGTATGCTCATTTTCGCGGGAAAAATTGTAATAAATCAATGGATTCCCCTTTCCAACATTGGTAGCATAATATTTAATATCAGGATAATGCTTTAATACCTTTTCTACATTTTTTGTAACCTCATCGGAATATTGAAGATTCGATTGTAACGGAGTAGTAATATTTATGATGAATTGCGGTTTTTCCGAAGGCGGGAAAAGGCTAAAACCTATCACCGGGAACATCATCAGGGAGTATACAAACAACAATACCGAAATAATAATTGCTATTAGTGGTTTTTTTAAGGATTTATCGAGAATCTGGCCATAACTGCGCCTGATTCCTGCTTTTAATAATCTGAGGAATATATTTCCTTCTCTGTGTGCGTACTTTTCACTGAGGATATTACTGCAAAGAAAAGGTATTATAGTTAGTGCTACCAGCATTGAAGCTAAAACAGTACATATAACTGCCATAGGCATACTCCGGATAAAATCCCCTGAAGCTTCAGGCATAAAAACTATAGGCAGAAAGGCTATGATAAGTGTTGTGGTGCAGCCAATAATGGCTAGTCCAATCTGATTAGTTGCTTTTATGGTAGCTTCTTTACGTGTAAATCCATCTCTTAACCAACGTTCGATATTTTCGACCACGACTATACTGTCATCCACAAGTAACCCAAGGGCGACCACAAGGCCTACAATACTTAACTGGTTAAGATTGAACCCAAGAATATTTAATATAGTAATACCCATTGCCACAGAAAGCGGGATGGATATCATTACCACCGAAGCGGCCCTGAAGCCTAATGGCAGCAAAGTAATAGAAACCAGTAATATTGCAATCAGAAAATCGCGGCCGAGGCCTGATAACCTTCTGTTGACATTGTCTGCCTGGTCAAAATTCTGAACCATTTGAATATTTGCAGGCAACGATTTTGAGAATTTTTCCAAAACAGGTTTATATACCTGTTGAGTTTGTGATATATTAAAACCGGGTTTTTGGGCTGCCGTGACAAAAATACACCTGTGCCCGTTAAGACGGGTAATGTATTGCATATCTTCGTGATCAGCATGAACATTTGCCACATCTTTCAGAAATATCAGGTTCCCATTAGAGGAATAGATTGCCGTGGTCTTTATTTTTTCTACGGAATTAAAGTTGCCTGTTGTAATAATATTAAAGGATTTTTCCCCGGCATTAATGCTTCCTCCCGGTATGGTAGATAATTCACTTTTCAGGGCAGCTATTATCGTATTTAAAGGAATGTGCATCTGAGCAATTTTATCAAGGTCGAGGTCAATTCGTATAACCTGTCCCGGTAAGCCTGAGAATTCAACTTCTTTAAGCATAGGAAGCTTTTCAAGCTCATCCTGCAGACGGTCAGCCTGTTTCTTTAAAATATCAAATGAAGTATTTTCAGCTACTAAGGCAATTTGCATGATATTTACAGAAGACGGTGAATATTTCTTTACTTCAAGACTATGTATATCAGCTGGTAACTTATCTCTTATAGCATTTACTTCCCTTACCAGGTCCTGGTAATTATTATCAACATTTGTGTTATATTTAAATTCAGCGCTAATTACTGCTAATCCGTTTTTTATGGTAGTTCTTATTTCCTTGATATTTTCAAGTTCGTTAATCTTATTTTCTATAGGCTTTACAACCAACTCTTCCATATCCTGGGGACTGGTGCCCGGAAATTCAACTATTATTGGGAAGGCCGGCCATTTAACTTCAGGATCTTCTGACCTGGGCATATTAAATAATGTAGAAACACCTACAACTACTAACATTATGAATATTATCAGTGTAAACTGATAGTTTTTAACAGCGTAATCGGATATTTTCATTGGCAAAAGCTTTATCTATTAATAACAATTAGTTGTAAATAGTAATTTTTTTTATAAGGTTTATAAGGTTTATAAGGTTTATAAGGTTTATAAGGTTTATAAGGTTTATAAGTTTTATTATGATGATTATGATTTCAGGTTGGAGATTTTAGATTCTGGATTCTAGATTTGAGAATTAAGATTTGGATATTCTGTTCTTACAAATCTTAAATCAAGAATCTAAATTCTTAAATCTTAAATCAATTTTAATCACCTCATCACTTCATCACCCTCATTTAGATACTTTTATAAACGATCCGTCCGACAAGTAGGCGTTGCCTGAAACAATAAGCCAGGAAGCATTTTCCAGACCTTTGTCTGCATATATTTCATCCTTTCCCAGATGTACGATTGAAATTTTTATTTTACGTGCTATTTTTTTATCGTTTGTAACATAAGCATAACCATTTATACCATCTGCATCCAATACTGATTCATATGGAACTGCCCATGCCGTCAGCTTTTCTTTAGGGATAATTGTAGCTTTGCCATATAAACCGGAAGCCAAAAAATCCTCCCTGTCAACTATGGCTATTTCTACAAAAAAAGTTCCTGAATAGGTATCAGCTGATTTTGATTTTCTAGATACCAGGCCTTGAATTTTTTTTTGGGGGAAGGCATCGGTTATAATTTCAGCTTTATCATTTACAGCCACTTTTGCCCATTCCTTATCACTTAGTCCCGCCCTGAATTTCCATATATTGTTTCCGGCTCCGTTAAATTGAATTATTGGATTTCCGGCGCCAACCAATTGTCCCTGGTTGGCAAATTTTTTTAGAATGTAACCATCATCAGCTGCAATTATACTTGAATATTTCAGGTTATATTTTACGCTGCTTAATGCCTCACCGGCCATATCGAGGGCAGTTTTGCTGTTTTGATATTGTTCCAGTGTAGCTACACTGTCATTGTACATATTTTTAACCCTTTCGAAATCTCTCTTTGCTTTTTCATAACTTAATTCTGCCTGTTGTTCCTGAGCTTTTATTTCAGTGAGGTTGAGAGTAGCCAATACCTGGCCTTTCTTTACATAATCGCCTTCCCTTACGAAAATATCCTCCACAATGCCACCTGTTTTAAATGACAGAACAGTTTCATCATCTGTAAGGAATTGTCCTGATGCATAAACCGGTATTGCAACTTCTTTTTTTGTCAGATTGCTGATTTTTACAGGTATAGTATCTGTAGATGCCGGAATTATATTTTCTGTTTGTTTATGACCGCAGGAGCTTAATATCGCTGAAATTAACGTCATCAAAATTAAATTGCTATTTTTCATTGGGAGTTTATTTTTTAATTAATAATAGAGCCAGGAGCCAAGAACCAGGAACCAGGAACCAAGAGCCAGGAATCAAGACTATTTGAGGATTATTTATTAACATTTGAAAATTGATATTATAATATTTTAATATGTTCTGTTATCTGTTTTCTTTTATCTATATTTTAATGTTTATTGTTACAAGTCTTGGTTCCTGGTTCTTGGCTCTTGGTTCTCAATATCATCATCTTTTTACTTTTACTTACTTCCTGCAAGATCATAGGATGCAGTTTCCCTTTCCAAATTGGCTATCTCAATCATTAACTTATATTTATTAATATTTAAGGTTAATTCTGACGATGTTAACTGGTTCCTTGCATCAATAAATTCAATCAATGAATTAGCGCCTTCTTTAAAGCCTTTATTAATTAATTTAAAATAACTATGTGCCGATTTTACCTGCAATCGGGCAGCCGTATAAACCTGCCAGGCAGATAATAAATTGCTTTTGGCCAGTTCATTTGAAAGTTGGAGTTGCTGAATATTATTTTCATAATTTAATTTGGCATTCTTATTTTCAAGAACTGATTGTTTTATTTGGTAGTTATTTTTCCCGCCGTAGAAAATTGGAATATTAATATCAATCCCGGTTAAATAATACTTTGATTTAGCGTCAAAAGTCCAATTTGATGCCTGAGACCCAAGATCAAGGAAACCGTTTATTTTTGGTATGAGGTATGATTTTGACATTTTAACCATTACATCTGAAATATCTTCCGATGTTTTAAGCATTAAAAGTTCCTCCCGCGAAGAATCATTGGCCAGAAAAAGAGTTGTCATTAAGTGACTTACTTCTTGTTCATCAAAAGAATATGAAGTATCAATATATGTGTCAAGTTGTTTATTTAAAAGGAAATTAAAATATCTTTTTGCATTTTTCTTCTCATTTTGAGCAGTGCTTAATTGCACGGAAACTGATTCCTTTTCGCTTAACGAACGAAGATAAGTGGCCTGCAAGCCTTTGCCATTATCGATCAAATCATGGTTTATCCTTACATTTTCATTAAGCATATCGATGGCTTCACTTAATATTTTAACTGCATATATAGAATTTTGATAATTGAAATACGCCGTTTTGATATTTTTGACTAATTCCCTTTTGTAAATATTTAGTTCATATTCTTTAAGTTTTACCTGTTTATTTTGAATATTCAGGTTGTAATAAATATCTGTATTAATGATAGGTAAAGTAGAATGGAGTTTTACATCATAAAAATCGTGAGGGAAAAAATTTATAGTTTCATCAGGAACTCTGGTAAGGCTGTTCAATTTCTCATAAATAGGGTTCAATAAATCTCCAATAGGCAAAGGTATGTTCCGACCGCCTTCTCCTGAAGTATAGTCACCCTGAATGGAGATGGAAGGTAAAAAATAACTTCTGGCAATTTTCAGAGAGTAAAGAGCATAGTCAAGCGATATGGATTTCTCCTGTAATACTATATTATTATCCAGGCCTTCCTTAATATAGCTGTTTAAAACCTGGCAATTGGTTTTCCATGGAATAAAAAAGGACAATACTACAATGTTAAAAACCAATTTATTATTAAAACTTACCATCGTTATTTATATTTACAATGTTTATTGTTATTTAATTTTATTAACAATACTTATTAATATTTCTATACATTCGTCAAGGATTGAATTTGCTTTTTCTTTAGTAAATACTTTTTCACTTCTTTCTTTTATATGCAGTGAAACCATTCCATGAACGGCTGACCATAATATAAATGAAAGATTATCGGTTGTGTAATCTTTAAAATGGCCTTCATTCTTACATTCTTCCACTGTATTCCTGTATAATTCGAATGACATCTTCCCTTTTTCCCAATCATCTTCCGGGGAATCGGAGCAGATACCCGGATCATCCACCATGAACATAAGTTCATATAACTCTTTGTTCTCCAGGGCAAAATTGACATATACCCTTGCCATAGCCTTTAATCTTTCAAATGGGTCCCGGACATTATAAAGGATTTTCATACGGTCTCCCAGTAATCCGAAACCTTCATCATGAATTGCCTGAAAAATAGCATTCTTATCTTTAAAATAGATATAAATGGTTGTAGGGCTGTATTCTATTTTTTCAGCAATATTACGAATAGAGGTTTCAGTAAATCCCTTTTTAACAAATAGTTCCTTTGCAGCATTAAGTATTTTGTTCTTAATGGTTTCTTTTGATCTTTCCTTTCTTTCGGTAATCCCCATTAATTAATTTATTAACGATACAAATATAATTAACAGTGTTTATTCTTACAAATTAATTATCTTAAATAAATCAAAATTATTTATAAGTGTTTACAACGTTAAATATTTTTTTAACCTGAATTTTAAAATAACAGCGAAATGATGAAATTCTGAGGGAATATTTTTATATTTAAATCATTATTAATAATAAATAATATTTATAAAACCATAAAAATTTAAGGATTCCTCTTATCAAAAAAATCAGATGAAAAAAATACAATCATTTTTTGCATTAATATTGCCACTTACTATTGGCGGCATTTCTCAAGCCCAGGATTGGGCAGGTGTTAATCACTATACAGCTGAAAATGCTAAACTTGGAGAGCCATTGCCTGGAGAAAAACGGATTGTTTTTATGGGTAATTCAATTACTGAAGGCTGGATTAAAATGCATCCGGATTTCTTCTCCGGGAAAACATACATCAATCGTGGTATTGGCGGACAAACAACGCCACAGATGCTGATACGGTTCAGGCCGGATGTAATAAACCTGAAACCGGCAGTTGTGGTAATACTTGCAGGTACTAATGATATTGCGGGCAATACGGGAACTGCAACACTTGATGAGATAGCGGGCAATATAATATCCATGGCTGAATTAGCCAAATCCAATGGTATTACTGTTGTTTTTTGTTCAGTTTTGCCGGTTTATGATTATTCCTGGAAACCTGGCCTTGAACCTGCTGAAAAGATTATAACCCTGAATAATATGTTAAAGCAGTATGCCGATAAAAACGGTATCGTATATGCCGATTATTTTTCATCGATGGTAGACGACCGAAAAGGTATGATAAAGGATTACACTTTTGACGGCGTACACCCGAATGATGCAGGTTATAAAGTCATGGAACCTATTGTAGAAGGGGCAATTAAAAAAGCATTGGAACAAAAATAAAATTTTAAAAACAATATTTTAACCTTATTCTTTAGGATACTTCTAAAAACTCTCAAATTTTAGGCGGGCAAAAATTTTAAACCGGAGTTTACTTTCAGTAAATGAGGATTTAAAATTTGAAGCCCAACGAAAAAGTTGAAGTTTTAAGAGGTGTCCTAACTATTTGTTTCTTGCTTTTGTTTCAAAAGGAAGCAAACAATTGTATATGAATTTGTTTACCGGTGTTTCAACTCCATACTTTTCTCCCAGCCTGACAACTGTGCCATTCTGGTATTCGAGTTCAGAAGGTTTTCCTGCCCAGATATCGCGTGCCATTGATGTAGTAGATTCCTTAGGATAGGTATCAATATACATAATTGATTTTTGGACAAAATCTTTTTCAACATGGGCACCGGCTTTAAAAGATAAAGTGTATATCTCCGTAAGAAGGTCCCGGATCATTTCTTTTAATTTTGGGAATTCTGATATTTCACCATAGTTTGTTCTTGTTAAAGCTAAAATGCCACCTACGCAAATTAAAATGAATTTTTCCCATAAATCAGTTTGAATATCATTGGTAACTTTTGATGTAATATTAGCATCATCGAAAAGTTTTTTCAAAACTTGTAACCTTTCAGTGTCGGAGTGGTCCAATTCCCCAAAAACAATAGCCGGATCGATACCGAAATGATTAATTACTCCGGGGCTTTCAATCATACTAAAAATTCTGCATAATCCACCTATTATATGTTTATTATCTATTTCCGCAGCCAGTTCATCCGCAGCCATTACTCCATTTTGCAATGGCAAAACTGAAGTATGCGGGCCTGAAATTAATTTGATTTTCCTGGCAAGATCCCTAACCTGCCAGGCTTTCACCGCCAAAATTACCAGATCGGGTTGTTCCATTTCCTCAATGCGGTCAGTCACCATTGCAGGAGAAACAACAAAATCACCCTGCACACTTTTTATCCTGAGGCCATTATTTTTAATTGCCTGCATATGTTCTCCCCTTGCGAGAAAAGTAACATCATTACCGGCAAATGCCAGTTTCCCGCCAAAGTATCCTCCAACTCCTCCTGTTCCAATGATAGCAATTTTCATATGTACATAATCGTTATGGAAATGAATTAAACATGTGCATGGTTGTTATTGTAATTTATTTAATATGTGCTTAAACTGTTAACTTTAACAGTAAGAAACGGAAATAATAATAACAAACTTTAAAATTAACATCATTTATTTTAATTTAAAATAATAATAAGAATGAGAGTAATATCTTGATTGAGAAATCAGGTTTATTTGGAAAAACATTTCGATTAAATTTGATATAGGAGAAGATTTGATTGCCAATAACGTAATAATTGATACGATAATGCGGGTATTTCAAGCATTAAAAGCAAAAGTTAGTTTTAATGTAGAATTACTCGATAGTGAATTAAAAATAGCATGAATAATATACTGACAAAGTGACAAAAAGGGCCACAAAACGATAAAAAACAGCGGACCAAAAATTTAACTGCCTGATAATAAGCAAAATTTTTGCCCTATAACTTGTATTATGTTAAGCAGAAACCTTTTTGGCTTGTGTTTACATTTGAAATCATTGAAAAAGCCACATAATAATGATTTCATCAATTTTGATAGTATATTTGATTATTGTTTAAAATTTTTTTATTAATTATGCCTGAAATATTTAGAGAATTAGGTTTTGTTTTCTTTTTTTATTCAAATGAAGGAATTGAACCTATGCATGTACATGTTAGAAAAGCAGGTGGTTTTGCTAAATATTGGATAGAGCCTGTCGAACTTGATTTTTCCCAGGGAATGAAAATTAATGATCTTAAAGTTGCTGAACAGCTAATAATGGATCATTTGGATCAAATAAAAACAAAATGGTATGAAATACATGGTAGCTGAATTGATGTTCGTTGCAGAAAAGGCTTGGTATGAAAATGGTATGATTTGTATTCAACTTTCTGATAAAAAAGAAATACGCTTTCCTGTAAAAATGAATAAATTATTAAATCTAGCCTCTGATGATCAAAGAAATAATATTGAAATCATATGCAATGGAACAGGGTTGCATTGGCCTGATTTAGATGAAGATTTAACTATTACTGGTATTTTGGAAGGTCGTTATGGACATTAATAATTACTAACTATTTCTTTTTCTGAGCTATACGCATGTTTGTCCGATAATTTATTTTATGATAAATAGAACCGGGTTTTTGCCTGTTTTGAAATTTGAAATATTAACGATAACTCAATAATGTGGACATTATAATTTTTAATTCTTGTTATATTTTTAAAATCAAAACAACCTTTTTTACACCTTCTAATGAAAAATAATTAATTAAAATCAGTTGGTTATTCTTAGTTAAGTAATTTATTAATTTATAATATAGATTTAATTTTTATGCCTTGTAAAGTATATATATATAAGAACTACATTCAATTTTCAATTTTCAATAATCAATAATCAATTATAAGGTAATTGCTTTTGCCGTGTATCCGTTTTTGACGATGTAATCCATTACTCTGGGTAAAATATAAAATAATTTTTCAGAAGCCTGAACAGTATCGTGAAATAATATTATAGCACCGGGATAGATATTTTTAATTACTTTATCAAGGCATTCCGAAGCTTGTTTATTTTTATCAAAATCCCTGCTCATGGTACCCCACATTACAATTTTTACCATAGGGCTGATTTTGTTAATCTGCCTGAGAGTAATTTTACCATAAGGTGGGCGGAAGATATTACTGTTTACAGCAAGTATACCTTTTTTAGCATTTTCAATGTAAACAGAAAACGGAGTTATAAATCCGTTTAAATGGTCAAAACCATGGCTCCCTGCAGAATGTCCCTCTGATTTAATTTTTTCAAGCAATTCAGGAAATTCTGCAACCTTCCGGCCAAGGCAAAAAAATGTAGCCTTAGCATTATAGTTAAGTAAAATTTCAAGTACTTTATCTGTTATATATGATGTTGGGCCATCATCGAACGTTAAGTACACTGTTTTTTCATTTGAAGGCAAATCCCAGACCAATTGGGGGAGCATCCACTTTAATAATTTGGTGTACAGAATACTCTTCATATTAATATTTCAATTACTGTAAAGATAGTAAAAGTGATGATGTGATGAGGTGATGAAGTTATGAGGTGAAATGATTTGATATTTGCGAATTGTAAACGATTTAAGAATTTAGATTTTAGAATCTATAATTAAGATTTGTATGTACATAATTCCCAAATCTTAATTCTCAAATCTAGAATCTTAAATCTAAAATCGCTAATCGCCAATCTAAAATCGCAAATCACTAATCCCTAGCCCCTGGTCCCTGGCCCCTGAATTAAGGTGTATCGCCATGGTTTGTTACGCCATTCTCCCGCGTAATTTATGCCAATACGGGGTTTTTCTGAATATATTGCACTGAAATTATCCTTCTCCACCCAAATTCTGGTTGAAACAGCCATATCTTCTCCATAAAAACTTTTATCTATTTTAAGGTGACGGGTTATTTTCCCGGGGCCATACATGCCTTCCAATCCCCTTATAAGGGCCGCCTGCGGATTATTATTTTCTCCGGCAACGAAATTCATCATCCAATACATACCATAGATAAGATAAACATATATTAAAGCCCCAGAGTGGAACATCACTTCTGTCCGAAGTGTCCTGCCTTTGCTTGCATGGCATGCTAAATCCTCCATTCCGCGATAAGCCTCAGTTTCGGTTATCCTGCTACGTAATACTAATCCATTATCAAATTGTCTTACAAGGATTTTCCCAACAAGATCGGGGGCAACTTCAAGAACATCCCTTTGGAAAAATTCAGCATCCAGTTTCATCTTTATCATTTGCACATTTTTAAATTTACTCATTATATTCTTTTCAATATTGTTAATTTAATAAAATTAATTGTATTTTTGCAGTCCATTTTAAGATGGATTCAATTGTATATGTGTATTAATTAAAAACATAGATATAAAGTGGACACTTTAAGTTATAAAACGGTTTCTGCTAATAAAGCAACAGTGCATAAAGAGTGGGTAGTGGTTGATGCTACAAACGAAACACTTGGAAGGTTTTCTTCAAGAGTGGCACAAATTATAAGGGGAAAGCATAAGCCGGATTTTACCCCTCATGTAGATTGTGGTGACAATGTTATTGTTATCAACGCTGAAAAAATTAAGCTTACAGGGAAGAAATGGGATAATAAAGTATACCTCCGTTATACCGGATATCCGGGTGGACAGCGTTCAGTTACAGCCAAAGAATTATTGGAGAAAAAACCGATCTCGATTATAGAAAAGGCTGTAAGAGGCATGTTGCCTAAGAACAGGCTTGGAGACAGTTTATATAAAAATTTACATGTATATGTTGGCAAGGATCATCCACATGAAGCCCAACAACCTAAAGAATTTAATATTAATACAATCAAATAGCACAAATGGAAGTAGTTAACGCAATAGGAAGAAGAAAAGCTGCCGTTGCCCGCGTATATGTATGCACTGGTAAAGGTAATATCACTGTTAATGATATGGATTATAAATTATATTTTCCGAATCTCTTGCTTCAATACATTGTAAAGCAACCGTTGCAAATATTAGAGGCTGATCAAAAATACGACATTAAGGTTAATCTTGATGGAGGTGGGGTAAAGGGCCAGGCCGAAGCTCTTCGTTTAGGAATTACCCGTGCGTTGATCAAGATTGACGAAACCTGTAAGCCAAAGCTTAAGGAAGCCGGTTTTACAACTCGCGACCCACGTGAAGTTGAACGTAAAAAATCGGGACAACCTAAAGCCAGAAAAAGATTCCAGTTCAGCAAGCGGTAGGAACTTCTTTAACTTCATGTTTAGTATCTAAATTGTTAAGACTTTCGAATGACGGAACTACTTAACAATTGATTTTAACGAATGTAAACAAATAATAAACTTTAAATGTCAAGAGTAACAGTTCAGGAATTATTAGATGCAGGTGTACATTTTGGACACCTGAAAAGAAAATGGAATCCGGCAATGGCACCATATATTTTTATGGAGAAAAACGGAATTCATATCATTGACCTTCATAAAACCCAGGCAAAACTGGAAGAAGCTGCCACAGCTTTAAAGCAGATAGCTAAATCGGGACGCAGAGTTCTGTTCGTAGCAACAAAAAAGCAAGCCAAGGATATTGTATCAGAAAGGCTAAAAACAGTTGGAATGCCTTATGTTACAGAACGATGGCCGGGTGGAATGCTGACGAACTTTCCAACTATCCGAAAAGCTGTTAAGAAAATGAGTTCTATTGATAAAATGGCAGTTGATGGAACTTTTGATAATCTTTCAAAACGGGAACGATTACAAATTCACAGGCAACGGGCCAAACTTGAAAAGAACCTCGGTAGTATATCAGATCTTTCAAGGCTTCCTGCAGCTTTATTTATAGTAGATGTAAGTAAAGAACAAATTGCAGTTAAGGAAGCCCGCAGGCTTAATATTCCGGTTTTTGGAATGGTAGATACAAATTCTGACCCTAATATTGTTGACTTTCCTATCCCTTCCAACGACGATGCTTCAAATTCAATTTCAATTATTATTGATGTTGTAACAAAAGCTATCGAAGAAGGTTTAAACGAGCGCAAATCAGAACGTGAAAAAGAAGGAGATGCCGGTGAAGAAGTTAAACCTGAAAAAACAAAGGCAAGGAAAGGTGCCAGGTCAAAAATTAGCGATCTGGAAACTGAAGAAGTTGATTTAACAGTGCCTAAAGCAAAATTGGAAAAAGGGGAACCTCGTAAGGTAGCCAGGAAAGTTAAAAAAGATGAATAATAATACTAAAATATTATACAATGGCAATTAGTGCTGCAGAAATTAATAAACTGCGACAAATGACAGGGGCTGGAATGATGGACTGTAAAAAGGCCCTCGAAGAATCTAACGGAGATTATGAAAAGGCAATTGAAACCATAAGAAAAAAAGGACAGCTGGTGGCTGCAAAACGTGCCGACCGTGAAGCTACTGAAGGAGTAGTGCTTTCTAATATTTCTACTGACAAAAAGTTTGGTGCCTTAACCGTAGTATGTTGTGAAACTGATTTCGTAGCTAAAAATGAATCGTTTATTCAGTTTGCTAATTCAATTAATGACCTGGTTATTGTTCAAAGGCCTGAAAATATTGAATCTGCAAAGAATCTGAAATTGGGCAACAAGTCAGTTGCTGAAGCTATTATAGAAAAAGTTGGTGTAATAGGCGAAAAAATTGATCTTATCAACTACTCAGTTATTGAAGCGGCTCAAGTGGTTGCTTATGTTCATCCTGGGAATAAGCTTGCAACTTTAGTTGGTTTTAATAAAACATTATCAGATTTACAAACCGGAAAAGATATTGGAATGCAAATTGCTGCAATGAACCCTGTGGCTATTGACAAGGATGTTGTTCCAGCCGGGATTGTTGCAAAGGAAAAGGAAATTGCAATTGAACAGACTAAACTTGATAAGAAAAACGAAGGGAAACCTGAAGCTATTATAGCCAAAATAGCTGAAGGCCGTCTTGAAAAGTTTTTTAAAGAAAATACCTTGCTCAATCAGGAATTTATAAAGGATTCAAAACTTACTGTTCGTCAGTACATAGCTGGCAAGGATCAAGAGCTTAAGGTTACAGGGTTTGTCAGGTACTCGCTTAATGCCTGATCAGGGGCTAGGGACTAGGGGTTAGTGGCTGGTGACTAGTGATTAGATAATTACCTTAATAAAATTATAAAGAGAACTAAATGGTTCTCTTTTTTTTAATATGAGAATCTTTTTTCTTGTAACTTGCGATCTAATACTTGAAAATTGATACTTTACTTTCGACTTGTATATTACAAATATCATAATATCCAACCCCCAACCCCTAACCCCTAACCCCTAGCCCCCAATAAAAAATGGAAATATACAAACGGATTTTACTGAAATTAAGCGGAGAAGCTTTAATGGCTGATAAACCTTACGGAATTGATACGCCAAGGTTACTTGAGTACGCGGTTCAGGTAAAGGAAGCAGCAGGTTTAGGAGTAAAGATAGGAATAGTTATAGGCGGAGGCAATATTTTTCGTGGATTAAATGGAGTAAACGCAGGTTTTGACAGGGTTAAGGGCGATTATATGGGAATGCTTGCTACCGTTATAAATGGTCTGGCCCTTCAGTCAGCAATTGAAAGTATAGGGGGAAAAGTCCGGTTACTTACTGCAATTTCAATGGAACCGGTAGGGGAACGTTACAGTAAGCAAAAAGTTAAGGATGCATTTGTTAATGAAGAAATTATAATTTTTACATTTGGTACCGGGAATCCTTATTTTACAACTGATACTGCTTCTGCCCTTCGTGCGGTTGAAATGGAAGCGGATGTATTGTTAAAAGGCACACGGGTTGATGGTGTGTATTCAAGCGATCCTGAAAAAGATAAAAATGCAGTAAAATTCAATGATATTTCTTTTGACGAGGTATATAACCGTAAGCTTAATGTGATGGATTTAACTTCCTTCACCATGTGTAAAGAGAATAACCTCCCGGTTATTGTTTTCAATATGAATCAAAGCGGAAATTTAAAACGTTTGCTGTTGGGTGAGAAGATTGGCACTGTTATTCGGAATTAGTTGTTAGTAATAAATAAGTTTATTTGTTTATTTGTTTATTTGTTATTCGTTTGTTCGTTTATAAGGTTTATAAGGTTTATAATATATTGTACAATTATAGATAATTCTTAAATTTTTAATCTCAAATCTCAAATCTCAAATCTGGAATCTTAAATCTTAAATCACTTGCCCTTCAACCTGCAACTTGCAACTAACAACTAACAACTAACAACCAACAACTAACAACAAAATTTTATATATTTGTACACAATCAAAATCTATCAATACTAATCTTCAACGCTATGGAAGAAGAAGTTGCATTATACCTGGATGATACTAAGGATAATATGGAGAAAGCTATAGTCCACCTTCAGAATGAAATGATTAAACTTCGTGCCGGAAAAGCTAACCCAAACAT
This sequence comes from uncultured Bacteroidota bacterium, assembly GCA_963846585.1. GTDB lineage: Bacteria > Bacteroidota > Bacteroidia > Bacteroidales > JAAUTT01 > JAAUTT01. The sequence goes on along the minus strand of CAWJWO010000008.1, from coordinate 31,334 downwards.
GCTTGATCATATTTTTGTCGATTATTATGGAGTGAACACTCTATTATCTCAAATTGCTAATATCAATACACCTGATGCAAAGTCGATCGTTATTCAGCCCTGGGAAAAAAAAATGACAGAGGCCATAGAGAAAGCTATTTTTGCGGCTAATATTGGAATAACACCAGTAAATAATGGTGAAACGATAAGGCTGAACCTGCCGCCACTTACTGAAGAAAGGCGTAAACAACTGGTAAAATCGTTACGCCATGAAGGAGAAAATGCAAAGGTAAGTATACGAACAGCACGACGGGATGTGATAGAAGAATTTAAAAGGATGCAAAAAGAAGGCCTTCCTGAAGATACAGTTAAAGTTGCGGAAGAAAAAGTTGAAAAATTAACTGAACTTTATTATAAAAAGATTGAAGATATTATGACTAAAAAAGAGCATGAAATTATGACGGTATAAATTTTGGTACCTTAACAAATATTTGATTATTCTTTCGCCAGATTATATTCTGATACCTGTCACTTACTTCTTCTATAATATTTTTCCAGGGACGGCATAGAGTTAGTGCAGCATTTTCCCCTGTTTTTCTCAAATCTACCGGATTACAATAAATTTCACAAATTTTTTGGAAGAAAAATTGCGGATCGTTTTCCGAAAGATATCCGTTTATGCCATCCTGAATAACTTCAGCAGCTGTGGAATCCTTAATAAGCAGGGAAGGGGTGTGCATCAAGGCAGCTTCTCTCACTACTAAAGGAGCATTATCATATAACGAAGGAAATAAGAACAAATCAGCTGATGCATAAATTCTTTTTAATTTTTCACGGTCGGAAATTAATCCTAAAAATCTTGTTTTATCATTTAGATTATAACTTGTTATCAATTGTTCCATTTCCGGTTTCGCATAACCTTCACCTACAAATAATGCCGTAAAGTTATGGTTTTGAAATAAATGTAACGATTCAATAAGAAAACGGAGATTTTTTTCCCAAATATGTTGTCCGACAAAAAGAAAAATGAAATCATTTGGTCTTAAGCCTAATATTTTTCGGCTTTCCGTTCGATATAACTCAATATTTGAAACAGAATCCATATCTACGCCGTTTTCAACGACTTCTATCGGACCTTTATAACCATACCTCCTAAGGGTTTCTTCAACATGGGCCTGGGGAATCCATACTTCATCGACAGATTCGTAATATGTTATTATCCTTTTAATTAGTTGATCAACAATATATTTATTTGAAATTACCGTTTCAAAGTCATTTCGGTATTTTGAATGAAATGTAGCAATAATTGGTATCTTTTTTTTCCTGGCAATTTTTAATGCCATTGTTCCTGATGAAAATGGTGAGTGTGCATGTAAAATATCAAAAGGAATATCAGACAAATCAGTGTATATATTCTGGTCAAGTATAGGAAGTCCGATCCTGTAAGGAGATCTCATGGGAAGTGGTGCTGAAAAATACCGGTATACCATAAAGTCTTCATGATCAGTATATCCCGGGAATTTTGGTGTTACAACAATTGTAGGGGCTACTTTTTTATTTAGCCAAAATGCATAATTTTTCACAGTAACAGATACTCCATCCATAATAGGAGGGAAACATTCATTAAATAATCCAATACCAGATAAATTCATATTATTTTACTAAAATTTTGAATGTATGGCTTTTGTCGTAAAAGCTTAAAAGGGAATATTAGCTCACAGGATAAGTGGTTACAAAGCTATATAACGAATAATATTTTAACGTTATTAAAATGTTAAGGCAATATTAAATTATTAAAATATAACTTGTGTATTAGGGGAGCCAAGAACCAAGAACCAAGAACCAGGAATCAAGATCAATAAAATTAAGGTGAGTTCTATAAACTATGAGATATTGAAATTTGTAAGTAATTAGAGTCATGTGTTTGGATTATAAAGTTCGTAGCCGAGGCTTGCGAAACCATCATTTGTAGGGACACGCCTTGTGCGTGTCCTATAGAAAATAGCTAGTTTTTAAACGAGCGTAACGAAGAATTTCCCATGATACCTTTAAAATAATTATTTTATCATGGGTAATCGACAAGACCTTTAAAATTAATTATGACCTTGTCAATACGGGCTTTATAATTCAAACAAATACTATTCTGTGCAGTTTGAACATATGTCGATAGCCTTCCTGTTTTGCAGCAGGTTGAACCGGTATTTCATGAACGAGGAGGATTTCCAGAGATCTTTTACACTGTTGGTTGAAAGTTTTCCCATTGAATATGTTGCATTTTTGTCATAGCAACAAGGTGTCATGTTTCCGTCAGTTGTTACAGCCCCTATAGTCCATATCCTTTTGCAACGGTTGTGCATTTTGCCTTTTACTGCATATTTTTCCCCTGCTTTGCGATAACGGGCAAATGAAACCAAATCGGTAAGCATTTCGTGACCATGTTCAAAATCATATAATTGTGCCGTTTTTAGTTTGGTTTTATTAATGCCCGGTGATTTTCCAAGCATTTTAAAATCTTTAACCTGGTGCTGATTGTGTTTAAATACAATAAACTGAAGAATTATATGCGGAGTGGTTGATTTTAACTGTTGTTTAGCCTCCGCCAGGTTTTTAATGCCATTAATAACTTCATGGAAATTACCTTTGACTCTGTATTTTCGGTATACTTCAGGTGTAGTCCCGTCAAGTGAGATAATAATCCGGTCAAGGCCCGATTCAACAGTTTTTCTTGCATTTTCTTCGTTCAGAAAATGGCCATTAGTTGAAATACAAGTGTAAATATTTTTTTGATCAGCTAATTGTATCATATCGAATATCGATTTATTTAGAAACGGCTCACCCTGAAGGTACAGCATTAAATAGGTTGTGGTATCAGCTATTTGTCCGATAATCGATTTATACAGTTCCGGAATGATGTCAATGTTTTTCCTGAGAATTTCTCCTTTACCTGTAGGACATTCCGGACAATGAAGATTGCATAAGCTTGTAGGTTCAATGGAGAAAGAATGAGGCATTCCCCATACTATGGGCTGTTTTATTATTACTGAAATCCAATAGGAGCATTCAGTTTTAACAATGTTTACTATCTTCCTTATAGTAAGCTTGTTAATGAAATTTAGTATATCCTTTATCAATTTTGAATAGGATTATATAATTAAAGGGGATTAGGTGATTAATTTGTAGATGTTTATAAGGTTTATAAGGTTTATATGTTTATTCGTTTAAACGTTTGTGTATTTAAGTAACATTTTATAAACTAATAAACTTCATCACCTCATTACTTCATCACTTCATAACTCATATCTAACAACCAACAACTAACAACTAATAACTATTTTTTTAACACTAATTGTTATCAAGAATTTTAAACAACTCATCCAGCTTAGGAGTAAGAATTATTTCTATCCTCCTGTTTTTCTGCCTTGCTTCAGCAGTATTTGCCTTATCTGCCGGTACAAATTCTCCTCGTCCGGCCGCAGTAAGGCGTATAGGATCGATAGTTGACCCGTCAAGCAGGATCCTGATTATAGCAGTTGCGCGTTTTACGCTCAGATCCCAATTATCCTTAATTGCCGCATCAGTTTTGTATGGAATAACATCTGTGTGTCCTTCTATCATAATATTAATATCGGTATTCTGTTCCAAAACCCTGGTTAATTTTTTTAATGCATTTACACCACCCTGATCTACAAAAGTACTGCCTGATTTAAAAAGCAATTTTTCTTCGAGAGAGATATACACTTTACCATTTTTAATTTTAACTGACAAACCATTGTTTTCGAAACCTAACAAGGCTGCAGAAACTTTTGTTTTTAAAGCAGTAACTACTGAATCTTTCCTGCTAAGTATACCTTCCAGTTCTTTCATCCTCGCATTGCGTTTATCGAGTTCAATTGTAAGCATATCGAATTTTAGTTTTTTTTCATTAAAATCCGATTCAAGTTTTTTGAGATCGTCTTCTCTTTTCTGAAGGTCATGCTGAGTAGATTGCAATTGTGCAAGAAGTTTTTTGGTTTCCATTGCATTTCCTTTGGAAAGATTTTCCTCTGCAAGTTTTAAATCGTTATAATCGCCCTCAAGCTTATTATAGTCAAGTTGCATTTGCTTTAACTGTTGATATTGAGCAATTGAATCCTTAACAAGTTTTTCATTCTCATTGCTGCATTGCTCCAATTTTGAAGTAAGTTCCTTATTGGATACCTCAAGATTTTCTAACTTTGATTTATTACTTGTATTTTCCTCATTACATTTATCCAGATTCTGTTGAGTTTCATTAAATTTTGAAACCGGGACACAGGAAAATATCCCGGTTGTCAGAACTATTATTAATGAGATTATGTATTTCATATTTTAGGGGCTAGGGGTTAATGATTTGTGATTTCAGATTGGCGATTGGCGATTGGCGATTGGCGATTTTAGATTCTAGATTCAAGATTTGAGATTTAAGATTTGGATATTCTGTTCCTACAAATCTTATTAATTAAAATCTATATTTTTAAATTTAAAATAAATTTTAACCTAAATCGCAAATCTAAAATTACGATTCGCCAATCGCAAATCATTTTCCTTCATCACTTCATCACTTCATCACTTCATCACTTCTATTTATGACTACTCCTACAAATATAATAATATTACTTAATGATATGAATCACGAGTTTTGAAATAAAATTCATATCTTTGAGGTTCAGCAATATTGTATTAAAATATTAATAACCTGATGGATGAACAAAAACATAATCTGTTAGGAAAGGTGAATTTTCCATCTGACCTGAAGAAACTTAAATTAGAGGAACTTTCTGTTATTAGCGAAGAGCTTCGTCAATTTATAATTGATATATTAAGTAATAATTCGGGTCATTTAGGTGCGAGTTTAGGGGTTATAGAATTGACCGTTGCTTTACATTATGTTTTTAATACTCCTTATGACCAGATAATATGGGATGTGGGGCACCAGGCTTATGCTCACAAAATACTTACAGGCCGGAAAGATGTTTTTCAGACAAACAGGAAGTATAATGGAATAAGCGGATTCCCCAAAATAAATGAGAGTGTGTTCGATTCCTTTGGAGTAGGGCATGCATCAACCTCTATTTCTGCGGCTTTGGGTATTGCTGTCGGATCTCAGCTGAATGGAGAAAAGGATCGCCAGGTAGTTGCAATTATCGGGGATGGGTCCCTTACAGGCGGTCTTGCATTTGAAGGCCTTAATAATGCGGGATTTGCAAAGGCTAACATTATAGTTATCCTGAATGATAACAATATGTCAATCGATCATAATGTTGGTGCGTTGCAGCAATATCTTCTCGATATTACAACTTCGCGGATGTACAATAAGTTTAAGGCCGATGTCTGGAATGCTTTGGGTACTTTTGGAAGAATTGGGTATGCTCCTAAAATGATTTTCAAAAAAATCGGGAATGCTGCCAAATCAACCATACTGAATCATTCTAACCTGTTCGAATCTTTAAATTTCAGGTATTTTGGCCCGATAGACGGACATGACGTTATACATTTAGCTAAAGTACTGAGCCACTTAAAAAATATACAGGGCCCTAAATTATTGCATATAGTAACAACAAAAGGCAAGGGTTATAAATTTGCTGAAGAGGATAAGATAACATTTCATGCTCCCGGGTTATTTAACAAACATACGGGTGAAATTATCAAAATAAAATCTGATGTGCCACAACCTTTGAAATATCAGGATGTTTATGGTAAAACACTTGTAGAACTGGCTGAAAATAACAAAAAAATTGTTGGCATAACACCTGCCATGATTAGTGGTTCTTCCATGAAACTGATGTTTGACAAGTTCCCGGAACGTTCTTATGATGTTGGTATTGCTGAACAACATGCTGTAACTTTCTCAGCAGGTTTAGCAGTTCAGGGTATGATTCCGTTTTGTACTATATATTCTTCCTTTATGCAGAGGGCATTCGATCAGGTGATCCACGATGTTGCCCTTCAGAATTTACATGTGGTTTTTTGTCTCGATCGTTCCGGTTTGGTTGGTGAAGATGGAGCAACACATCACGGTGTTTTCGATCTTGCATATATGCGGATGATTCCAAATATGATAATTTCGTCGCCTATGAACGAAGAGGAACTGCGAAACCTTATGTTTACGGCACAGGAAAAAAACAGGGGTCCGTTTGTTATTCGTTATCCAAAAGGTTATGGTGTAATGACCGAATGGAATAAAACGTTCAGATCAATTCAGATTGGAAAAGGCCGGATGCTTCGGGAAGGTTCGGATCTGGCAATTTTATCTATAGGTCATGTAGGAAATTATGTGGAAGATGCATGTAAAATTCTTGCAGAAGATGGTATTGGAGCAGCACATGCTGATATGCGTTTTCTTAAACCTCTTGACAGGGAATTGTTACATAAGATATGCAAAGGCCACAAAAAAATTATTACAGTGGAGGATGGTACTATTGTCGGAGGTTTTGGCAGCGCTGTCCTTGAATTCATTTCTGAAACTGGATATAATATTCAGGTAATACGTTTAGGAGTGCCTGACCATTTCATAGAACATGGAACACAGGGTGAACTTTACCATGAATGTGGCTATGATGTTCAGGGAATAATAAATACAGTTAAAAATATCGTCACGCCTAAAATATATTCAAAAGCTGTATAATTAGTGTTTGGATTATAAAACCCTTAACCTTTGTTACGCTCGTTTAAAAATCAGTCATTTACTTCAATAAACTCCTGATTTTTAAACTTCGCAAGCCTCGGCTAAGGGCTTAATAATCCAAACACCAGAATTTAATGATGGGTACTTAATAATTTCTGTAAAAAAAAACAACTTCTGCAATCTATGCACTAAGCACTAAATACTAAGCACTATATTTTAATAACAATGCTGCAGAAAACAAGGGGAATTGTTCTTAATAATCTTAAATATGGTGAAAAAAGTCTGATAACAACCATATATACTGAACTACTGGGCCGGAAATCTTTCATGGTTCAGCATGTTTTCACCAAAAATTCAGGTTTTCATTCTTCCTTTTTTCAACCCCTTACAATGCTTAATATTCAGGTTGATCAAAAACCAAACCGCGATCTTCAACGGATCAGGGAAGTATCGTTAATACAGCCATTTCTAACAATTCCATTTGACGGTTCAAAACGTTCAATCACCTTTTTTTTGGCTGAAATGCTATTAAAAACAATTAAAGAAGAAGAGGCAAACACGGGTTTATTTCAATTCATTTATACAAGCATTCAACTGCTTGATATAAAAAACAATGGAATTGTCAATTTTCATCTCGTTTTTTTAATGAATTTATCAAGGTATCTTGGGTTTAATCCAACAGATAACTATTCTGATGTAAATTGTTTATTTGATTTAGTAAATGGTAATTTTAATTCACATGTTACCAAAACCGGATTAAATGACAGGGATAATAGCTTTATTATCCATAAACTATTGAATACTGATTTTAATGATATGGAAACCCTGCAACTTTCACATCATACAAGGCTAATCGTTTTGCAGGCAATTATCGATTATTTTAGCCTGCACCTTGGGGGGATAGGGGAGATTAAGTCGTTGGGCGTATTACAGTCGGTTTTTCAGGATGAATGAATCGGGACGCAGGTGATGTGGGACGTGAAAAAGGACGTGAAGGGACGTGAAAGGACGTGAAAATAGGACATGAGACGTGAGACGAGGGACGTGAGAAGACAGAAGGCAGAAAGCAGAGGGCAGAAGACAGAAAGCAGAGGACAGAGGACAGAGAAAAAAGATGAAAGATAAAAGATGAAAGATGAAAGATCAAAATATATTACAATTTATTTCTCTGTGTGTCAGCATCTCTGTGTTTAATTTTATAAGTATGAATTTTGTTTGACTGTAAAACAACTAAGCACTATGCACTAAGCACTACATTAATACAGAAAATTATCATAAGGATACCGTTGGGTATGAATTTTTTTAACTGTTTCATATAAAATACCTTTCAATTCTTCAATATTTTCTTTGCGGGTTGCCGATATAAAAGTTGTAGTTTCGCTGTGATTGGCCATCCAGCTATTTTTAAGCTCCTTAAGATTTTGATTTTCTTTGGTGAACGGTGAAAGATCACCTGAATCTTTGCGCACATAGGAATAAGCGTCTATTTTATTAAACACCAAAACTATAGGTTTATCTGCCGATTTTAGTTCCGATAGAATACTGTTAACTATATTTATTTGTTCTTCAAAGTTAGGGTGCGAAATATCGGCCACATGCAATAATATATCTGCTTCCCTTAATTCGTCAAGGGTTGATTTGAAGGACTCTACCAGGTGATGCGGCAATTTTCTTATAAATCCAACGGTGTCGGATAATAAAAATGGAAGATTATTAATTACAACCTTACGGACAGTTGTGTCCAAAGTTGCAAATAGTTTATCTTCCGCAAATACATCCGCTTTGCTTAAAAGGTTCATTAGTGTGGATTTACCAACATTTGTATATCCAACAAGCGCCACCCTGACAATATTGCCACGGCCTTTCCGCTGTGTCGACATTTGTTTATCTATCCGCTTGAGATCTTCCTTAAGAAGTGCAATTTTATCACGAATAATTCTCCTGTCTGTTTCCAGTTCAGTTTCACCCGGGCCCCGTAACCCTATTCCGCCACGCTGACGTTCAAGGTGCGACCACATACGGGTAAGCCTTGGGAGCAAATATTGATATTGAGCCAGTTCAACCTGTGTTTTTGCATAGGAGGTTTTAGCCCGTTTGGCAAAAATGTCAAGGATCAGGTTGGTACGGTCAAGTATTTTACAGTCCAATACGCTGCTAAGATTACGTAGCTGGGTAGGTGAAAGATCGTCATCGAAAATAACCAGATCAATGTCATTTTCTTTAACAAATACTTCAATATCGGAAAGTTTCCCCGATCCGACAAATGTCCTGGGATTCGCAGATTCAATATGTTGTATAATAGTTTTAACGGGGATGGCACCGGCAGTTTCAGTAAGGAAGGCCAGTTCGTTTAAATAATCCCTGACATCGTTTTCACCCTGTTCATGATTTATTATCCCTATAAGTATTGCTTTTTCGGTAATTGGGTCAGTTGAAATAAGTTTTGCCATTAAAATTAGTTGTTAGTTGACTAGTTGTTAGTTGCTAGTTGTCTGGTCATATAAATCGTAAATTTGGTAAAAATAATCCTATTACCTGCAACTTGTAACCTCCAACCTTTATCCAACAACTAACAACTAGCAACCAACAACTATTTTAAATCAAAAAATACGGGAAAATTAAACTGTACTTTAACCGGGTGTCCCTTTATTTTGCCAGGAGTCCATTTAGGAGAGGAGGATATTACGCGAATTGCTTCCTGGTCGAGACAAGGATCGACCCCTTTTACTACAATAACATCGCAGACATTTCCAGTTGTATTTATGGCAAATTGAATTACCACCCTTCCTGTTATGCCATTTTCGGCCGCTATTTCAGGATATTGAACCTTTGCAGCAATCCAGTCCCTGAACGATTCGTATCTTTCTCCATTAAATTTAGGCATCTCCTCAGCTTTATAATAAATCTCATCAGTGGAAGAGTTATTATCATCGCCGGGCATTGTAATAATCTTATTAATGGAAGGTACAGTGAAATTTTTGGAATACTCAGTTGATGGACTGTCATTATCTTCAATTTGAATTTCTTCCATAGATGTAATATCTGGGGCTGATATTTTAGATTTTTCAAATGAGGCTTCAGGTTTAGTTTTGGATTCATTTACAAATGAGTCAACGGTTCTGTCAAACTCATAATGGACAGTCCTTTCTTTAGGAACGGTTGCATTTTTGTGATGCTGACAATTTACAATCATTAACATAAGACCAGATATTCCTGTACAAATTGTGAAGAAAAGCAACCATTTACGTATATCAGGCCATACAGGTTTAAGATTCTTCGGTTCCATTCAGGTTATTGGACAAATGAATTAAGTGTCAAACTACTGCAAAAATGATGCCCTAATTAAATAAAATATATTATTTTTGAGAATTGTTCAGGGGGGATTAGCTCAGTTGGCTAGAGCGCTTGCATGGCATGCAAGAGGTCATCGGTTCGATTCCGATATTCTCCACCAGCAAATACAAGGGTTTCCGATTTATACAGAAACCCTTTTTTGTTTATTTGCACACAAATTGCACACAACTTTAAAAAAAGGAATTTTAAGATATTTAACCTTTAAGCCTAATCAATTTAACTAATAAGGTATAAAAATTGTTAATAAAAAATTAATTTTACAGATTAATTTGTAACTTTAAAAACAAAACTAAACAAGGTGAAATTTGAATTTATTAATAATAGTGTTGTAATTTTAGGTAATATACATAACCCATCCTTGATTTCCGAAGGATTTTTGTTAAAAATCGGCATTTTAAAAGATTTCGCTGAACTCAATAAACAAAATATCTTTATAACACCTGCTATTAGTCAGTTTACTGTTAAAATGAATACATTTTCAATAGAGCCACTGAGGTTACATATTATTTCACCTGTAATTTCTGAAGAACCTTATGATTATGCTAATAAATACTGTATTGCTTTACCACATATTAAATCAAAGGCTATTGGTATAAATTTTGTAGTTAAAGTAACCGAGTTTGATGTGAAAACCTGGTTTAATAAACGTAATTTAACCAAGATACATAATAGTAATGTAAATAATATTGTTTTTTCAGTGCCATTTGATGGCGATAATATTTGTATACTTACTATTCAAAATAATAATGATTTTGCAATCGTTGATTTAAATTTTCACCACCCATTTAATGATATTCCATTATCTGATATAAATATTGATTTTGTAGAAAAATGGGGAAAATATAAAGTACTTGTTGAAGAATATATACCAAACTTATTTAATTAAAATTTTATGACAGGGTTAGATTTTAATCCATTTATTGATTTACAAATAGAAACTAAAAATAAATTCTATTTAGAAAATGAATGTTCTTCAGCAACAAACATTACTTTTTTAAATAGGATTAATCCTACAAGAAATAATAATACTATTGAATATTTAATAAGTACAATTTTGTATTCGTTAAGAATTAATTTTCTTGCAGATGTTGAAAGATACCCATATTTTGATAAAAACTTGATGAATAAGGCTTCAGAATATTTCAATATTACAATAAATAAATTTGCGGGAATTCCTTTTAATAATTTAATTTATAGTTTGACTGACTCAAATAGTATTTATTTTAGGTTTTATAAAGATGGTTATGTTGGACATATTGAAGTATTTTATGATTATATTGGTACCGACCAGGATATTGAAGCGATAATATCTCTTTATAATAACGATCAAATAATATTGAAACAATATGGCAGATTAGACGCTCTATTTAATTTGATTAAAAAAGAGATAGAACCTATTTCAGAAACAAATATTTTCCTAGCAAGTTCAATTGATGTATCCCGATAGGTTAGTCCCTAATAGTAAGCAGATTAAAATCACAACTATCGATAAAACGCATTATTTATGTAGATGGGTTGATCCGAAAGTTCAGTTAAAAGATAGTGTAGGCAAATTAAATGCTGAAGCAATAAGGACAAATTTATTTGATATATCAACAAATAAAATACCATATTCAGAAATTGAACACGTTTTCATTAAAGTTTTAGATGAGAATTATAATAGAGCTTGGAATGAAGGTGAAAGTGGATTAAAAATACCAAATGAGAAATTTACTAAAGAGATAGATAGAAAATACTTTTTTTTAAAAATAAGGGACATATTAGATAAAGAAGGTAAATTCCCATTTCCTGCAAATTCAGAAGGATACGACTATAAATTTATTTCGAATGTTAAACATTCGCCAACGGTTTCAAATTATTATCACTGTATACTTTTTTTTGAACTGTTCAATAAAAATGAAGAACCTATCTTAAATCCAACGCAAGGTATGAAAGATAATAAAATATTGAAATTTGAAATTAGACAATTGATAATTAATAATGCCATATTTGAAATTTAATATTATAAGTTATTGAACTTATATTTCTTTATTTTTTTGTGAATAAAATAAAAAAGGTGCTTTCTTTCGGGATAGCACCTTTTTTATTATCACCTCAAAGTTTTGATTAAACAACGGTTACAGTACCAATATATGCACTTGTTGCCTGTGTTTTTCCATCTGCTGATTGGAAAATAAGCCAGCACTGAGCTTGTTTAGTGCTAAATTTAGCAGGACAAGTCAAAGTAGCTGCGGCTGCTGACCTTGCAATGGTTGTTACCTGGTAAACCGCTTCATTTGAAGTTGGGAAAAAGGCAACCAATATTGCAACATCTGTTGCCAATGCATTACCTGTACCAGCATTGTTAACCCAAGTAAAGTTTATCACTTTAGAAACTGTTGAAGCAACTGCCGGAGTGGAAGCTCCTGTAAGATTACCCCTACTAATTTGAGTTAACGGATAGTTAACTGTAAAACTCGGATATGTGCCTGTAATGGCATTCTTCACATTATATGACATAGCAACGTTAAAAGCTGTCATGCCATTAGCAGAGTTTTTGAACCCAATTGCCAAAAGGCTGGTTAATGGTTTCAGAAAGTTCATAACGGCAATAAATTTTGCCCTCTGAGTTAATTGTTTCAAGGTTTTTGGATTGGCTACTGAGGCAGGCTTTGACCTCAAATAATCTATACCTTTCCAAGTACCACCTACTACGTTGCCAACCTTACCAGCAACGCCTCCTAAAATGCCTTTGTTAATTACACCCATACATTTAAAATTTTATGTTAATACTAAATTTTTCGAAGCAAAATGGATTTGGTACGGCTTTGGTTTGGACTTGGTTCTATTTTCGTCCTAATACATTCGCTTTTCAATTCGATGTCAAAGTTAATTTATTGATGTGAGGGATATATGTAAATGGTTCTTATGCTGCAAATTGCATCGAAATGCACTATTGTAAGATTTCTTTATCAAAACATTTTTCAAAAGAGAAAAGAAAAAACAGAAAAAAAAGAAAAAAGAAAGCCTTTTTCATAGGCGGGGCAAGGCGTTTTGTCAAGGTTTTTGACATTTTATTTGATTCATTAAAATATAAATATGATTATCAAAAAAAATGGCAAAACCCGAAGGGCTTCTATGTTGTTTTCCAAATAATTTGTAATAATTTATTTGTATTTTGCATTAACTATCAGATTAATAATAAAATATTATTTTGAGTGTTTTTCAGTTTAGACAAAAAAGTTATAGCCCAGATACTTCCGGGTAAATAATGCAGACCTTATCATTGTTACCTGTTAAGCCACTTTCAGCGACATTGAATAAATTGAGCAAGGATTTTTCAATAAAAATACTACCCGACGATAGGAGGTGTGGAGATTTTTATTGAAAAACCCGAAGGGCTATGTCCTTGATTAATTTATTCAATGGGGTTACCTTTGCTTTACAGGTAATTATGATATGCCATTCCCATTACCAAAATTTAAAGACATTATTTTATCTATAAAAGCATGCTTCTATAAACAGACCTGTTAACCAGGCTGCAGTTTCCCAATTAATTTTTATAGTTAACTTGAGCCGTGAACTTGACCAAAACAGACACCATTTAGGGCTGCACCCCTACGGAAACGGTCTCAAGTATAAAAAACATGCTTCTGTAAATTTTAAACAACTGCTTTAACATAGACTTGTTGATTTTTCATCACATATCGTATTCTGTTAAGTATTTTTTTTGCTATCCTAATTATTGCTTTGTTCCCTTCCATCTTTTTGCATAAAACAGAGTATTTCATTAACAATGCAGGGTCGTGTCTGATTGCAACCCAAGAACTTTCAATGATGGCTGAGTTAAGGGCCTTGTGTTTCCTTGAAGTAATATCCCCTGCAGTTTCCTTATCCCCGGATGAGTTAGTTGAAGGAATAAGACCAATATAAGAACATAACTGGTCTAATGATTTAAACCGTCCAATATCTTCTAATTCTGTTAATATCAACATTGACGTTGTTATACCAATACCAGGTATGCTACAAAGTAATCCCACTTTATGTCCGTATTGTCCTGTCTTGGATAAATCACGCACTTTTCTTGTTACATCAAGTAGGAGTTCTCGCAGGTTCTTTACTTGTTTAATTAATATTGATAATGCGTACGTGGCGGAAGCCTCTCCAAATGAAAGGGATTCAAGCCAAACAATGAAACGTCTTGACCAATGTGTATTACTCCTGTAAAATTCATCGGGATATTTTATACCGTAAAAAAATAAAAAGGATTTTATCCTGTTCTTAAACCGGCTTAGTTCTTTTACCAACGTATATCGTGAGCGCATCAATGTCCTATCCTGTAGCGATTTCATACTGGGTACAAATATTGGCTTTAAATCCCCGTTGCGCAGGCACTTTGCTATTTTCCTACTATCCCGTTTGTCTTCTTTTTGCACTTTTTCCTTATCCGTAGTTGGTATATCTGCAGGATTCACAATAATAGAGTTAATGCCCAGCTCTGTTAACTTGTTGTGTATCCAATAACCGCAATAGCTGGCTTCATAAGCACTATAATAAGTTGCACCCGGAAAATTCCGTGTCAAATAATTATACAGCACTTCAGGAACGGGGTCTTGGGAAAAAGTCTTATGACTGATAGTATCCGTCAAAATAGTTACTTTCCAGCTATTCTTATGAGTATCCAGGCCAATGTAAATGTTTTGCCCAGAAAAGTCTAATTTGTTTGCTTTTGATTCCATAGTAAAAATATTTTCGTTTGTAATCTGTTATCAATTACAAATTACTTTGATATAGCTTCCAAAAACAAACATAGGAACTTGACCTTTACAAAACTTTTCGGGTTGGCTTTGAGTGTGCCCCGCCTAATTTTGCTTTATTTTTTATTTTTTCAAAATATATCAAGCGTCAACAGTTTGAGACAGATAGGCCAAAAAAAAGTAAGCTGCCTAGAAAGGCAACCTACTTAATGAGAATTGCAGCCATAAAAGCTGAATAGAAACCAACGGAACCGCACCACCTATGAAAGAATAGTGAATGCGAACCTTACTGCATGTGTAGGCAACTAACCACCAGCCAGCCAACCTACGGCGAAAGATACATTTAAACATAATGCCTGATTGCCACAGGTTGGGGGGCAATGATGCAAGTGCAGACCAAAAAATACTCTTTTTGTTTTGACCTCTTTGGTTTTGGGCAAAAGAAAAAGGAAGATTTTTTGAGGATGACGAAGTGAACACTTGACAGCTTTGACAACCACACCTGTAACTTTGCTATTATGTTTTGGTGTATGTGTTATATAAATAAATTAGCCTTTGTTTTTTTTATTTTTTTTCTGTGGGTGGAAAAAGCAGGTTATAACAGCCATGAGCTAAAGAGGCAAACCAAAGGGTGCAATTTTTTTGCGCCCGACGGTTTGACTTGCGAAGCCACTGCGAGTTAAGCAAGGGTGGTGGACAAGAAGCCTGAGGTACGAAGGCGATGGACGGCACATGTGGAAGCGGAAGGCTGGCGGGGTTTTTGCCTTTTATTTTTGCAAAAACTATGACAGCCTGTAGCGCACGACACAAGGCTACCGCTTTAATAGCCAGAACGAAGTGGAGGCAGTCAAATAAAGTTAGCCGCAGCCCGTAGCGACCCGCAGGCGAGCCAAACAATGCAGCCGGTGGACTGCAAAAGGCTGAAAGGAATGGAGGCGAAATGAAATGAAAGGTAGTTGAGCGCAGCGAAGCCCTGAAATGTAATGTAGCCGTAATGAGTGAAGCTTTATTGCAGGACAAAGTAGGCTGCAATGAACGGAAGCAAGGCAATGAAAAGCATGACAAGCTGTGAAGTGTAACGGAACACCCGAAGGGCGGCACAGCTCTTTTTTATACCTTAAAAAAATAAGCAAGTTTATAAAAATGGGTTGTGACGGCTTGGCGTGTCTTTTTGTATTGACTTGATGGAGTGAATACCATATAACCTGCTTGTGCGGCTGGAATGGGAAAGAGTTTTACTAGAATAAACTGCTTAAAAATTAAAAAAAGATGCATTTAACAATTTTTCAATGCTTACAATAACATTTTCGCAAATTAAGAGTTAATATTGTAATGATTAGGAAAAGGGAAAAATTAGAATTAAGATGGTGAATTTGCGCTAAAAATTATAATTTTGCAACCTTTAGATTAATCGTAATAACATATCTTTGTGATAAAGGGTAGTAGTGGCAAACATTATGAACTCAAATTTTAATGAAAATACCAAAACATATTACACCTGACAATTTAAAGGACGCAATCGTTGAAATAAAATATACTGCAAGTGTACCTTTTGAAGTGGCTTTTGGTTTATTTTATAAAACTTTTGATGATACATATACATACACTAATAGACCAATAGGCAATCAGCAATTGCCTGTACCAATGCCAATGCCTTTTAATCTGCCACAAGAATTAAAAATATCATTTGGAGAGCAAACATTATTTTATAATGATAAAATTAAAATAGAACTTAAACCTAACTCAATTATTTTTAACTGCCTTAAGGAATATATTACATGGGATAAATATAAACCCGAAATTGAGAAAGTTCTAAATCAATTAACAGAAGCAAAAATTATTGAAAATTATACAAGGATAGGAATAAGATATATTAATGTTTATCCTAATATAGATTTAAAAAACTGTATTAAGTTTTCATTTTCTTTTGGGATGCCAGAAATAAATTCTGAAACATATACATTTCATTCAGAATTTAAAGTAGATGATTTGAGAGTAAACTTAAATCTTAATAATAAATTACAAATCATTAGCCCCAAAGCTTTTTTGAATCAGGTTGCAATTGCGCCAATTTCTATTATTGATATAGATGTTATTAAGGAAAATTTTAGCGAAACAGATATTAATAAACTTTTACAAAATATAGAAGAAGTACATATCAAAGAAAAGGATATATTTTTCAATCTTCTGAATGAAAATTTTTTAGCTACATTAAATCCTATTTATTAATGCCAGTACAAACTGCACATATAAACGATATAAGACCTATACAGGTTATCGAATGGAGGATAGGGAATAATTGGGGAAACCCTAATTTCACTGGTGCTACATCTTATGCAATTTGTGCTGATGATAATCCTTTTTTTAATTTTAACTCCTATTACGCATGTAAGCCAAATGAAAGGACTGCTAATAATTTGCAGCTATTTTATAAAAATAAAAAATTTGTTGAGTTTGATTTATTATTTAAACAACAATTCGAAAAGCTTAAACCTTATTTAGAAGGCATTGAATTTGAAGCTGCAAAATTAAAAATGTCACAATCATTAAATAGTTTACTTGAAATAGAACCTGATATTATTTCAATGGAACTGACGCATGAACAAAGTATCTTCTATACATTAAAGAAAGATAACTATAGCTTTTATATACAGCACTTTTTAAATGTTGAAGATATTGAAGATGATGAAGCTACTTTAACTGTATTTAAGGGGGATGATAAATTACCAAGTTTTGCGGGAAGTTTAACTGATACAATTTTTGAAGTAAACAATATGTTGTTACCCAATACTGCTTTGAAATTTGAGTTGCAATATAATGAAGAAGTATCCATCTGAAATCTTACCCAATCCAAATTATAAACATATTAATAGTGATTTATTTAATCATTATTTAATACGATTTACAACAACAAATAATAGGGAAGATATATATGATGAAACATTAAAACAAGTTAAGCAAGAACATATTTGTACACCAAGAGATAGAATGAATGATTTATCAACAAGTCTATTAGGTGTTTATGATACAAAACATATACATATTGAACTAACAGAGTTAGGAAATGAAAAATTTGGTTCATATTGTGAACCAGATGAAGATGTTATACCGCCTGAATATCAAACTGAATTTATCAATAACCCCAATAGAGGTTTTTGGGTTATTCTAATAAAAAAGATTAACGGAATACGAGCCGATTATACTAACCCTAATATTTCTAAGCAATGCAATGCAATTTGTAAAATACAACATACACCTGCGAAATGGAATTATTGGCATTTCTCAATACGATGGGATTTAGGAGATGGAATTTATTGGCATCAACTACCAGAGAAAGAAAAAAAGAAAATGGCAAAAAGGTTAGGCGGAGAAACTAGGTCTATTATTGCTAAGTATGCAGAAATTGAGGAACCCAATTACTCACAATTAGAAAAATTTGAGTATTGTAAAAAAATCAGCAACTAATTTTACTTCCCAAAATTATACCTGAATTATTTCAACTTCAAATCTAACAATGCTTTGTTTGCTGTAAGTATCTCGAAATTATTAACGTGGAAGTCTCCATCATTTGTTACGAAAGAAAATTGATTGTGAGTTTTGCTTAATTTACAGGCCATTAAAAAATAGTAATAGTCGTTAAAATCCATATCGGCAGGGCAATTTTTGCCAAATTGAAATGGCTTAAATTCGTTAAAACTATCATCGACCAAATGTATTACTTCATTGTACGCTTTAATTTCGTTGAGAATTAGGCGATAATTTGTTTTAAAATGGTCAGTTGGCCGATAATGTGCTTTATAGTCAAAATTCGGTGGTCTTTTTTCTCCCTTTTTATCATAGGTTAAAAATAGATATTCGGGCATAGCATATTTTTTTAAATAGGTATTCACTATTTCAGACATTAACAAGCTACCTAAAATAATTCGAGGACGTGGTTTTGCTTCGCAATCAATTAAATTAAAAAAGAATTGGGTGTATAAGGAGTTTCCTTTATCTGGGTTTTGAGGTAAAAGAATGCTGTTTATTGCATATACCCAGATATTTGTATCAAGTAAATAGTAATTTCCTTCTTTTGGGTTTACGGATTTGATGTTCTTAATGTTCTCAAAAGCCATTGGATTGAATGCTATGCCATTACAGCCTCAAGTGCCTGAAGATTGCTATTTCTAAAATTTACTTCAGTACCCAAGTTAATAGCACGATTTACTTTATCAATCCAAATTTCATTGGATTCAAAACCAGTAAATGAAATAATTGCTGCGACTTGTGAAGGTGAAAAATTCATATATAATTTACCTATTGAAGCATTGCAAAATGCAGAAGAACAATCCTGTAACCCAGAAAAGGAATACTCAACTTTTTCAAGTGATTTTAAAACTGCCAAAAAATGCTCATAAAGGATGTTGCCTTTTGTAGGTGAGATTGCAACATTAGAGCCAATAATATCAGAAATTAGTTTTTTCATGTGATTGGCAAAAGTATAAAATTATATAATATATACGAAACAATCAACCCAATGTTTAGTTTAATTTTAAATCCCTAAAAATCAAGTTAACAACAGCCCCTTTGAAGGGAACCAATAGTTTACTGTCAACAATTTTGCCCTTAACAAATGTTAACATATTAGAACCTGACGCAATTTGTAATGAGCCATTATTTAATTCACAATATTTTTTTAAATCTTTTAACCCTGTACCACCTGGCCCATATATTTTAAAATCTTTGGTTGTATTTGTGTTCAATAAAGCCCATTCAATTGCTTTAGTATCTGTAGAAATTTCACCTTTCGTATGTATTTGGATTTTTTTCAAGAACCCATCACCTAAATCAGCCATTGTGAATTTTAAAACTGATTGTTGTGGAAAATATTGGCCACAAGTAAACATTGGATGTATAGCGTTTGAATGAATCTGAACATTGTTATAAATTTCCACGAATTGGGAACACAAACTTTTCTTAATTGCAGAATTAATATTATCTAAACCACGATGGCCAAAAAAATCAGTATGCAAATAATTTGAAAATTTTTCATCTTCATCTAATTGAAACGACCTTAATGGTATTGTGCTTTCCCGTGAATCTTCGAATTGGTTTTCGTTGCCTTTGCCCATTAAATGAGAAACTAACCCGTTACGGAATAAGACATTTATGTGTTTTGGTATTTCAACATAAACATATTTATGATGCTCCTTTTTTAATTTGTGAATTAAAGCTAAAAGGATAGCAGACAAATTGCCATCGAAATTTGAAAGATTTTGAATGTCGAATGTTATTTTTGACGAGCCGGAAGCACATGCTTTTTTATAAAAGTTTAATATTTCAGCTACGCCAGTAGCGGTTGTGTCAATAAAATTGCAATTTGGTTTTATAATAGTTGCCTCTTGATTGTATGCCATAAATCAATATTTATTAATTGCATCAAGGCTCTGCTGTAATATTTACCACGCTACCCATTGTATAAGCTTTCAGTTCTTTTGCACTTTCGCTTACCTTTACCTGTCCATTCATGAGCATTGGTAAAAGCCAATCACGAAGGTTTGAAAGTTGCTGATTTTCAATTTCATTATTCAATTTTTTTGCAAAAATTGGAGCTATAATCTTTTCTAATTCTTTTATTAAAACCTTTGGTGGAATAGATATTCTACTTTGTTGCAAATGTTCTTGAGTTATATGACCCATAGTTGTTTTACGATTCTCAGCCATCATTTTGAAGTGCTGCAAATAATTTAAAAGCTGGTAATAGTAAAATGATTTCGGAAAATCGATTGAAGTAACTTTGAAAATATGTTGATTTAGAGCTCCTTTCCCACCTGACCATATTTTTACCTCCAAAGACGCAGACCATGAAAATAAAACATCTCCATTTTCAATAATTGATTTTGCTGGAATATTGTGCCGTACTAATTCGGTATTTGATGAGAACCCTTCATTCATTTCACGGATTTTTATTACTCTCAAATATTCTTGCCCAGTTGGTCGGAATTTTTGGCAAGGCAAGCCATTATCATAGTTTGCAATATCTAATAATGTGCCAATGCACCATCCTTCACCCTGAGGAATTTCCCTTTTTAACTCCTCATTCCAAACCATTTTACCACCACTTGTTTTATATGGCTTGCCGTTTGCGTCTGGAAAATCGAATTGCACAAACCAATAGTCGTATATGGTTTTGGCCATTGCTTCTAATTCTGAATTTATGCGGTTGTTGAGTTCGATTTTGGAATCGAGGACGGAAAGTACGGATGCTATTTTTTGTTGGGTTAGAAATTCAAAGTCTGGTATAAGAAAATCTAAAATTTGATTCTTATCGCCACGTGGCATTTTAGTACCTTTTGAACCACGCATCATATGTTCAAAAAAATCATCTCTGAACATTGAATAATAAACATATTTTGGATAGTAACCCTTATTCACTTCAAATACTAAAACATCGGCTGAACAGCCACCTACCCTATCAGAATACCATATTTTTTTGAGATATGGGCGAATATTAGCAACTAAAATATTATCTGATTCATAAGCAGGCATTGAGCTTCCTTTAGGGGGGAGGTTAGAAGCAATTGAAATACCAGCTTTGTTTTGTAATACATTATCAGTTGTTACAAATGTTTCAAGTGTTATTTTGTCTGAAGAAATTCTCTTTGTATTGTATTTGACTGCCTTTTTTAACTCTATTAAATTACTCATACTTCAAGCCTCCCAATTGCTTTTTGATTTCTTTTTCAAGCAAATTTGATTCAGCAAATAGAGCATCGAGGTTCTTTGAAAAGCTATTCATTTTAAAGGTAAAATCTTCGGCGGTAATGTCGGTATATTCAATTTTCACCTCGAAATATTGCCCTGCGCTAAACGAATAATTTTTTTCTTTTATTTGCTCATAAGAAACTACGACTGTAAAATCTTCTTTGGCTTCGTGTTTGTTAAAAGTGTTAATTATCAATTGTTCTTCTTCGGGAGAGAGTAAGGTTTTTTGGTTCTTGCCTTCTTTTACAGTTGTTCCGAGCTTTGAGGCATCCATCAATACTATGTCGCCTTTGGTATTTGTCTTGTCCAGAAACAAAATTGAAACGTTAGTGCCTGTGGTGGCAAAAATATTGCTTGGCATACTCACAACTCCACGAAGCATTTTTTGTTCTACCAAACGTTCCCGTATTTTCTTTTCGATGCCGCTTTGGGCAGTAATAAAACCTGTAGGTACTACAATGGCCGCTTTGCCTTTTGCCGACATGGTGAACATAATATGCTGGATAAAAAGCAGGTAAATAGACATTTTATCCTTATCCTTATTGGGAATATTGGGAATGCCTGCAAAAAAACGTTCGTGGTTTTGTTTGCTTTCGAGGTCGTTGCGGTAATCGCTAAAATCGAGTTTAAAGGGTGGGTTCGATACAATATAATCGAAAGTCATTAGCTTATCGCCCACTTTGTGGTAGGGCGTAAGCAGGGTATTGCCCTGAATAATGTTTTGAATGGAATGTACGAGATTATTTAAAATCAGGTTCAAGCGCAACATGCTGCTGCTTTTCTGTGAAATATCCTGCGAATATATGGTGCAGCGGTCTTCGCCAATGGCATGGGCAAGGTTCATTAAAAGCGTACCTGAACCCGCCGAAGGGTCATCGCAACTAACATTGCTTACTGGTTTATCAACCAAAATTGAAGCCATAATTTTAGCCACTGCATGAGGTGTGTAGTATTCGGCATATTTACCTCCACCGTCTTTGTTGTAATCTTTAATGAGGTATTCAAAAATAGTAGAGAAAAAATCGAACTTTTGACTGAATATTTTCTCGAAACTGAAATTTACCAATTGGTTGATAATGGCTTTACAGAAATTATCACGCTGGCTGCTATCGGTAATGTAATTGCTTAATTCATCGAACAGAGTAATTTTAGCACCTGTACCCGTTTTAACGGAGAATATTTCGTTGTTGAAAATGGCAATATCACGTAAGGTGTCGTCAAAAAATTTGGCAAATTCTTCTTTGTCCTGGCGATTGTATAAATTAGATAAATAATGTGCCCTCTTTAGCTTCGCACTATCGGGATTCATACGCAAAAGCAGCATCTCGTATTGACTGTCTGTATATTTTGCAATTTCCTGTTCCCAGCTTTCAGCATTTTTCAGTTTGGGTTCCAGTTGTTTTATTTCATAGCCAAACTTATCGTTCATGAATTTGTACAGAAACACCTGTGTAATGATTTTAAATTCATTACCATCGTTTCCTAAACCATAGGTGGCACAAATACCTTTCAGGTTATCAATCAATTCTTTTGTTTGAGCCGTAAAATCTAATGTTGTCATGCTGCGTGTCTTCCAAGGTATTCGTTCATATATTCTTTAACCAAACAGCTATTAATGTATTTAGCCGCTTCGGGGTCTAATTCAATTTTATTTTTGCCAAAACTACTAATAACCAACTGAATCAAAAGCTTTTCAAAATAGCTTTCGTTATTCAACATTTGCGTATTAATTAGAACTTTGTCATCAACCAGTTTTTTAATATCTAAAAGGGTTTCGCAAATTTCGCTTTCTCGTTTTGATATATTGCCTTTTTCTAAAATTCGTTTATGAATACGTGCATATTTTGCATCGTTTTCATATTTGGCTTTCAGCAAATTGTTCTTTCGGTTTAGCTCCGATATTTTGTCGAAAATCTGTTGTAATGAAACAATGTTGTTTTTCATTTCCTCTTGCGTTATCTCATCAAGATTCTTCTTGTCAAACAAACGTTTCAGCTCATCATATAGCGAAACAAATTCAGGGTCGTTCTGGTCAAAGTTTCCGCCCAATGCTTCACGGGTTTTACGAAGTGTGTCTTTTAACTGGTCGGCAATTACCATTTCTTCCTCTTTCACTTTTCGGAACATGAACAACACATTCTCCAACGCTACATTCAGCAAATTGGTAGTGTCCACGTTGTTTTGAACCGATTCTTTAAGATTGAGCAATTCCAAATGCCGTGCAGTTTCGTTATAAAGCAGATTCAGTTTTTTGAAATCGACTTTTTCAAGCATATCAAAATGCCCATACAAACGAATTAAGTTGTAAAGATTTTTTGCATTTTCCAATGCTTTTTTTATTTCCAAAACCTTTGTACGGTCTTCAATCTGGCTTATTTGCTGCGAAAAGATTTCAGCATTGTTTAAATCGTAATGAAACAGTTTTTCTTTAATGTCTTTTATTTCTGCTTCAATCTCTTCTTTCGATTTAAAGAGGTTGGTATAAAACTGCATTTCATCGCCCAATTCGCCCTGCAATTCATCGAAATAGGCTTTGTTTGTTTTGTCAAACTCTCGGCTTATATCGGCAAAATCAACAACATAACCGTATCTGAATTTCTTATAAGGTCTGTTTACTCGTGTTAAAGTTTGAAGCAAATTATGGTCCTTAATTAGACGCCCGATATATAGCTTTTTTAGGCGTTTTGCATCAAAACCAGTAAGCAACATATTGTAAACAAACAGAACGTCAATTTTGCCATCTTTGAAATCGTCAACCTCTTGTTTTCGGTTGTCTTTTGAGCCAATATCATGTAAAATCAACGAAGCTGTAAGGTTTTTGCTTTGGTCTTTCTGATAAATACCATATTCAGCAGCAGGCTCGGCAGCCATTGAATAAGTTTGTACTTGTTCAATTACTTTTTGAGTTGGATTGTACTTATTAATAAAAATCTCAAATAATTTACGAGCCTGTTCGGAACTATCGCAAACCACCATTGCGCCAACGGTATGGTCGGCAAAACGAATCCTGCTTTTTATAAAATCCTGAATAATATAATCGAGCATTGGCTCTGCAAACTTAGCATGTGCATAAATTATACGTTTGTCTGCATCGCCTTTCAGAATTTCAACTTCTTTTAATGCTTCTTTCAGTTGAATTTTATAAGTAGTCTCAATGTCTTCACGAATAAGTTTTAACGTATATCCATCGGCAATTGAGGCATTGTAATAATATTTATGAATATAATCGCCAAAAGTGGCTTTTGAGGTTCTGTCTTTTCCAATAAGTGGTGTACCAGTTAATCCTAAAATAACGGCATCTCTATCGGAATTAGTCAAGTTTGCCAAAAAACTGCCTGATGGATTATAACTGCGGTGAACTTCATCAAGGAAATAAATCCGTTGTGAGCTAATATCATAATCGTTGGCTCGCAAAACGTCTGTATCGTCTTTAAATTTTTGTATGTTAACTACTGTAATTTCACGTTTACCAGAAAGATTATGAATAGCCTGTTTTTGGCGAAAGTTATTTAATAGTTCATCTTTTGAATTTACCGTGTGAACAATTAATCCACGGCTTGTGAACTCACGTTTTGCCTGATTCATCAGGTAAATACGGTCAACAATAAAATAGAATTTGGGAACAATATTTTTCGATTGAAAATAATCGGTTAAATACTTTACATTGAAATAAGCAAGAGCGGTTTTCCCGCTTCCTTGCGTATGCCAAATTATTCCTTTTTTTATTCCGTTTTCTAAACTGCGTTCAATTGCTTTGGTAGCAAACAATTGAGGGTAACGCATTATATGTTTTTCAAGCCCTTTTTCTTCCAACACATAGGCAAAGCTATATTTTAAAAGCATTTCCAACCTAACCCTGCAAAACAATGAAGTAAGTATCCGATTTGTTGGAGTGTTTGGTTCTTTATTGGTAATAAATTCGGGCGAATATTTGATTGAAGGTAAATTGTTATCTTTTAAAACGAAGTTTTCCAGTTCATCTTCTTCAGCCTTCAGCAGAGTAGCTAAATCAAAAGTTTCTTCTTCTCTAAAACAATTAAAGTTTGCGGTTGAATAAGAAGTTGTAGAATAAAATACACCTTGAATCGGTTCAATAGATTCCATATCGTACTCCATGTTATTGGAGAAAACAAGGACTTGCGAAATATTAATAAACTTACGAAACTTCTTGTTTTTAAAACGGGTATTTATTCGGTCTCTCTCTGCAAGGATGCCCTCTTGGTTGTTCGGCTTCTTAACTTCAATAAATGCCAATGGCATTCCGTTTATAAGTAAGGTAATATCTGGTCGAAACTCATCATCACCGTTTTTGTATGTTAACTCGGTTACAACATGAAATGAATTATTATTGAAATCTTTATAATCAATGAGCCTAACACCAGAAGTTGACGTAATCATATTAGAAAATGCTTCGCCCAAATCTTCATTATCTAAAGCCAACGATACATTTTCAAAAGTCCTTTTTACCTCGCTTGCATCTATTTCGGGGTTAATCCGAAGAATGCTTTCTGTAAAAATATCTGTAAATATATTTGTACTCTCGTCCCGTTTAGCTTTAGAAAGTGATATATATCTATATCCCAATCTGCAAAGATGCAGTATTGCAGGTATTTTTACTCTTGTATTTTCGTTAAAGGCCATTGGTTTTTTATCTAAAAATCAGGTTGTGATAGTAAATTTTGAGCAAACATCAAATTTAAGAATTGAAATGAATATTAGGCGTTATTTATACAATATAATTAATACTACCTATGCGAAGCATGCAAAGTGTGCAAAAGTGCAAACTATTTACTTTGCATACTTTGTATAGATTGCATGGATTGCATTTCGCACTTTTTGTATTTGCCAAATTCACCATCCTGAGTTAAAAGAGTGCCTTTGAATGATTTAAGGTATTTGTCGACTGTACGAGGTTTGATGCGAATTTTTTCTGCTAAGACTACAGCTTCTTTACGAGAAAATTCCTCAGGTAATATTTCATAAAATTTATCTTTCATAGCTGGTTGTTTAATTTGCTTTGGTTGCGTTGCTAACTGAAGGAAAATTGCTTTTGAATGTTCTAAAAGAACATTACAAATTTGAAGGGTTGTGTTAAAATCGTTATCACTGCAAATAAATGTTGCTGGAAATTCGCCCGTATCAATTACCCTTAATATTGTTATAATCATTGAAAAGCGAAAGAAAATAATGCCCAACCTACGAATGTTAGCAACGGCTTCAGTACCAAAAAACTGTATTATATCGGTTTGATGGTTTGAGAAATATATATTAAATTCCTGTACTTGGTTAATTGAATAACGAAATTCGATAGGTTGGCAGGTTATAAGTGTTTTGTATAACTCGAAAAGTCTTTGAGCCTGAACGTCAAATAAACAATCAAAACCTTTGCTGTTTGTAACTTCAAAAACATTTAACCAAATATTGACCATTGGAAATTGATAAAACATAAACCGAGAGAAAAGACCGTTTTCAGCATCGGGTATCAGGTTTGAAATTTGTTTTGGAGTGCCTGAAAGCACTGTTGATAAACAAGGGTTTTCAATATCGACATATTCACTATTTGTTCGACGGAAAAAACTAATTGTTTCGTGATGAAAAGCCTTTCGTAAACTATCACTGTAATTGCCAAAATCGGTTTTGAAAATATCTGCTAATGTATCGCCCTCGGTTTCAAAAATCAAACCCCGACCATCATTTTCAAATAATAATTGAAGTGCGCCAGATGCGCTGCTATTAGCAGGAATAAATAGTAGTTTTTCTTTTGGCTTTATAGGTTTAACCAAGTTTAATGCTTTGTTTTTATTCGAATTATATTCAGCAAGTTCTACTTCATATTGAGCTTTTTCTTTTGAAGCAATATCACGTAACATTTTATGTATCGGATAAACTAAACGCTTGCAATGTTTTAAAATACCTTTACCACCAGAGGCTTGCGCAGCTATAAAAAGAAATAAATTAGAATATACTTTACTTCCCTTATAAATACCGTAAACATTAGGAATGCAGCTACTAATTGTGACAATTGACCCTAATAATACAATATCACGTTCACGGTCGGTTGAAAATAAATTACAGACCTTTTGCAGTATATCGGGTAAGTTTTGATAAACTGTTGAAGGTATAACAGGGGTTTCAATAAAATCGGTGTTTGAAGTATCTATTTGGCTTTGCTGTTTATCTGTTGGTATGTAAACACCCGCATTTTGAGCGCAGCGAAAAAATGAAGCTATTGTAACGCCTGAACCTTTTGCTTTGAGACAATTATTAAACTGATTATCACATTCGGTATAATTATAATTTGGGAAAAATTTACTTATACGGTGGAAGTAATCACGCCCAGATTCATTTAATGAATCAGCAAGTGCAAAACCACAAGCAAGCCAGTCTTTATAGTCGGGACAAATATCAACCTGTTTTGATTCTATTTGAATTATTATGTTTTCAACCTTTGTTTGTAAGTCGGTTGAATAAAGTAAATTTTGTTTTGGTTGCTCAACAGGTTCTGAATTATTAAGCCATTCAGCGGCATTGAATTTTAATTTATCAGACATAAGAATTATATTTTGGGTTTATAAAAATGCTATTATCGTGCGGCAAGAAACAGGCACGGGATATATCACTACCTGATTTGTCGATTTGCAAATGATATGTTGACCAGATATAATTTTTAACTGCATCGAAAAACGAAGCATGCGTATAATTGGCTATATCACTTGGTATAACCCATTTCAACCCATCACCGGAAGGTGATGTAAATAATAATTCTGTTTCGAAATACTTGTCATTTAATAAATCAGATTTGAGCTTATTTGTATTTGAAACATGGTCAAAATCAATTGTTATAAGATTGGTGTGTTTTATTAAACTATCATCAGAACGTTTAGAAAAAGTACCTGAAAAGGTAACATAATCAAAATTCTGTGCTTTGAATTTACGGGATTCTGATTTATCATTTATTAAACGAAGTTGTGAAGTTATTTGCTTGTATGTTTCGCCCTTAATGCGACTATAAATTGAAGTTAAAAGTTCATCTTTTGTTGGAATTGTATTTGTTACAGGCTTTTTAAAAAAGCTACAAACAGGAATATTTATTACGGGCTTTAGTGGAATAATTGTTTTGATTTCCTTTTTAATGTTGCTATTACCATAAAACCCATATTTACTATTATTACAGATATTTAAACATTCTGCAAGTTTAAATAATAATTCATCGCCTGAAAGTTTAAAATACAATTCTGCAAAATCGAATGGGTCACCTTTATAAGCAGGGTTAGCAATATCGGTAAACATGAAAATATTATCAATATTTTGAATTATTAAAGTTGCATCCTCGCTATCAGTAAAAGGATTTTTAACGGGTTTGCAAAATTTACCAGACAAACTTAAAACAACCTCATTAGGATGAAACTCCTGTAATATATAGGCATAGATATTTAATCCGTAATTTGTTTTACAGATAATATCCGATTTGGATATATTCATAATTTGAATGTTTATTTTTTGGGGATAATAGTTTTGAAATCCTTATAGTTACTTTCTAATAAGGAAAGTATATCAGTGGTTTTATAGTACATTTTGCCATTTATACGAGAGAATGGAAGAATATTTCTGTCTCGTAAGTATTGTAACTTTCTTTTACTCATGTGCAATAAAATTAAAACCTCCTGAGAATCGAGCCAATTGTCGCTAATTTTTGATGATTGAGACTGAATTAAGCTATTTAATTGCTCTTTAATTACCTTAACATCTTCTAATAAGGTTGATATAGCATTATCCATGTTTTCCATAGCTATTAAACTATTTATTAAAGTTTATAGCTTTTGCGGATTTTCTTGTTTGCCTCTTTTGATAATTGAGCCGCCATTGCAGCAGAGGTGTTAACTGGTGCAATTGTTTGAGATTGCATCCACTCTAAAATTGCTTTGCGGCTGAATACAAGCCGTTTTGCAAATTTTTCGTAAGGGATGGTTTGATAGCAAGTGAGCTTGTAAATATTTGATTTTTTTAAACCAGTTATAACAGCAACCTCGTCAATATTAATTCTGTCGGGTTGCTCTAATGGTTGGGCTTGTGCTTTCTCAATACGAGAAAGGACTTTTAAAAGTGCACT
Organism: uncultured Bacteroidota bacterium; assembly: GCA_963846585.1. Taxonomy (GTDB): domain Bacteria; phylum Bacteroidota; class Bacteroidia; order Bacteroidales; family JAAUTT01; genus JAAUTT01. The sequence continues at coordinate 1,768 of CAWJWO010000008.1, read as the reverse complement.
TTCGATGTTTTGCTCTAGTGCTTCAGGTGTAGTAATAATTAAGTCCATAATTTTTTATTTATAATTTATGGATGCAAGTAAATACCTGAAAAATAGGGAATCCAAAAAACCTATTAAGAAAATGTAAAATATATAATACTTATTACCAATTAGTTGAAAACTGGTAAAATAGGTTTTTTTCAAAGTAAATAGGGAACCTATTTCTTATTCTGTCGGATTTTATTGAAGTAGTGATTGAAATTGATTTTTTGCCTTGGCAAAAGATTCTTTTTCGGAGCGGTTTGTTATAAAAGTATCGTGTTTATCCAAACCCCACTTTGTAAGGAAATACAATTTACTTGCTGTACCTATGCAGCCAGAATCTTTGAGTTTGTCCTTAATTATATCTAATAATGCAGCTTGCCATATTTTGGCTTCTGTAAATTCATCACCTTTACGACCAGCCCCTTTGCTGTTTGGGAAAATAGGTTCAAGTTTAGAATCATTGTTAAAAAAGCGGCTTAACCAAACTTCGTCAGGTTCTTGTTTTTTGGTGCTTTTACCAAAAATATTTTCTTTTATAGTCAGTAGCGAACGTTCTTTGTTTGGAAATAGTGAGGTGCTTTTTTGGCGTTCATATTTGAAATTGCCGTTTAAAAGAGGGTCTAAAGGGAATATACATGTATCTAAAATTATATTTCTGTATAAAAGTTGAATGTGTTCTTTTAAGTGTTCCATTATTTCAGGGTCTTTGTCTGCAAGCCTGTCGAGGTCAATTAAATTACTATTAGAATACAACTTAATTTTACGCATTTCTTCCAAAGAAATTATTTTTTTCTTTAAAGCATCCATTAATAAAACTTTCACTGGCGAATAGGCTTCTTCAAAAAACTCCCTAATTTCCGTGTAATCATCTGGAAGAAACTTAAAGGCTGTATAATTATTTACAGCATCACGCACAACATTAAAAAATATTTGGGTTTCTGGGTCTGTTGTGTCAATTTTAGAAACAAGCTTGCCCAAAGTATTTAGGGTACTTGTAGAATTTAGAATGTTGCCAATATAAGTTATGAGTTGCTTTGTTTCTGTTATTTCGTCCATTTCAGTTAACAAAATATCGAGAGCAACCAAAACAGCCCGATAAGGATTTAAACTAAATTGATTGTAAAGGCTTTCAATTTGATTTGGTAACAATACTTTTTTAAAACCGGTTAGTTTTGGTTGTGAGATTATATTTGAATTTTTTGCAGTTACAGAATTTAAAGCAAAATTCACAAAATCAAGAATGCTGGTTTTTACCTTTAACCAATAGTTTACAAAGGGGAATGATTCAGTTGTATTAATTGTATTGGTTGATAGGTCGGCTTTAACATACTTGTATTTGGCATTAAAGGCGGTTAGAATTTCTTCTAAATTATCTGAAACGGCTTCCTTGTCTTCTGGAAATTCTTTTTCTACTATACTTTTAACACAGCGTTCATGAAGATAATTATTAAGACCAGGGAGTTCTTTACTAAACACTATTTTTAATTGGTCTAAATAAAGATACTGTTGATTTTCACTAAGTTGGCTTAAATTTTCCTGAATTTCGGATTTAAATTTCAGGATAAAATCATTAGTAAGTTTTTCAATTTCTGCCGTTTCTTCGTTAAAATCGAATAACAAATTAAAATCCGCCCATAAGTCTAATACATGACTTTCTTTTTTATCAATTAGAGTGTTGAATAAATGCATGGCTAGTATTAAAAGTTAGTTAACAGGGTTGCATTTTTAAGCCTTTCATCTTGCT
>CAWJWO010000007.1:0-513310 GCA_963846585.1 uncultured Bacteroidota bacterium | reverse complement strand
TAACCGGGAATTTATATCCACCTACCCTCCTGTTTCTCAAAAGGAATTAAACAGGTTTATCTGTCAGTTCGATGTTGGACTCGCCCTGGAATTATCTTCAGTTGATGAAAACCGGGGTATTTGTCTTACCAACAAAATATGGGCATACCTGCAGGCCGGACTATATATTCTGGCTACCGATACGCCTGCACAAGTCGCATTTATAGCAGGAACATGAGGGGCATGGGGTTGGTCTTTGATGCTTTAACACAGAGGCACGGGGGTCAGATCAACACAGAGGCACAGAGGACAGAGAAATATAAATCTTTGGAGGATACATTAAATTATATTGTAAATAACATTGATACTATTCGTAATCAGAAAAAAGATCGGTTCGAAAGGGCTAAAGAATATTCCTGGGAAAACGAAAGCGTTAAATTAGTGAACATTTGGGATAAGGTATTAAATACCAATAAAATATAGTACATCTTGTAAGGCAATGTCCGGGCGTTTAATATCGGTCTGGGAGTTGTACTGAAGACTATGATAATTACAGACTTAATTAAGATAAAGAAACAATTGCCGAAGTAACCTTTTAAATAATTTACTTATCCTCTTTAATTCGTTATAAAATTGTAATTTTGAAAAAAATTTTATTATGACTACAGTAGAATTGAAAAATCAAGTAATTGATAAAATTGCTCAATTAACTGACAATAATATATTAATGGAAGTTAATAAACTTATTGACGATAACATATTTGATACAGAAACCTACCTATTGTCAAATGATCATAAAAATGCCATTAATTTAGCTATTAATCAAATAAAGGATGGAGATTTTTTAACTAATGATCAGGTAAATAATGACATTGATAAATGGTTAAAAAAGTAAAATAGTCAAGGCTCGCCTATAATGACAGGAAACAAATACTTAAATTTTGGATAGATCATAATAAATCAACATCCTATAGTATTAGACTTAATCTGATATTTGAAAATACAACAGAGTTAATAAGTAAACATCCTAAAATTGGTAAATTAACAGATATTAAAGATGTTAGAATTAAAATTATAAAAGATTATTACTTTACATATCGGGAAACTGAAAAAACAATTGAAATTCTTACTATTTGGGATAGCAGACAAGATCCAAAACAATTTGAAAAAATAATCAATAAAAGTATCAGGTGAATTAAATTTTGCAACACAAAAGAGTATACAGAAAAAGGCACCGCCTTCGATAAAATACTAAAAAATTGTTGCATTTGATGTGTTATAATTAATTTTAAAGGCCACATCGATTATACTTGATAATGAACTTTTTAAATCTAATGCAAATTTCAAATCATGTATAATTCGCTAAAACCGCCGAACTCGCGTCTTTCAGACGCTCAAACAGCGTCGGTTCTGGCCGTTCCATTACACGATTTTTTTTAAAGCATTTTCTCTAAGGCCTTCCTTATCTTACTACACTATAAATTACTTATATAAAATTATTTTAATTCTTACAATATAAAATATTCCAACTATTAGAAATTCAATAATCCCCTTGAAAAGGGGTCAGGGGTTATTTTCCATATCGGCTGCGGGCCGCTCAAGCGAAGGCGCAGCCGGAGCGCGTTTCCGCAGCCAAGCATCGGACCCTGAGCGCGGTCGAAGGGTCTTTGCTTCGTTTCTTTTTGTGCGCAAAAAGAAATGAAGAAATATTTTCTTTGTTTGACCATTAATAATTTATTTTTAAGGTATGGTCGAATTCGCAATTTACTAGTTTATTTTAATTGTAAATACTCATTTCATTTTGCTTAAGTGAAAATATTATTTTATAGATAGCAACTTGTATTAATTATTAATGAATATTTATAATACCCTTCAATTTATTCTCAACCACCCTCTTGCCCGTAAAAAGAAATGGCAGGCATTTAAACGCATTCTCAATTGGCAGCTGGGAGTTCGCTTGCTTCCTTTTCCGATAATCTATCCCTTTGCCGGAAACTGTAAGTTAATTGTAGGTAAGGGAATGACCGGCGCCACCGGTAATATCTATTGCGGCCTGCACGATTTCGAAGAAATGGGCTTCACCCTTCATTTTCTTAGGCCCGATGATCTGTTTGCAGATATTGGTGCCAATATTGGTTCCTATGCCGTTTTAGCTTCGGGTGTAATAGGCGCCACAAGCCTCTCCTTCGAGCCTGTCCCTTCAACTTATGCTCATTTAAAGGATAATATTTATATCAACCGTTTGGAAAATAAAGTTCATGCCTTAAATATCGGGCTGGGAAATACCCCGGGTAAACTGAATTTTTCAACTGAACTGGATACTGTTAACCATGTCTTAACTAATAATGAGGTATGTAAAACATCAGTGGAGGTTCCTGTTCGTATGTTTGACGATTATTGCACGGATATCGTTCCTTCCCTCATTAAAATAGATGTCGAAGGTTTTGAATACCAGGTATTAAAAGGGGCTACTACCACCTTACAAAACTCACAATTAAAGGCAATTATCATCGAACTGAACGGAAGCGGAAACCGGTATGGCATTGATGACACTACTATTCACCAATTTCTATCCTCCTATAATTTCAAACCCTTTGATTACAACCCCTTCAAACGTTCGTTAACAGAGCTTCCCACCTTTAAACCCAACGGCAATACCATTTATATCCGCGATATCGGCTTCGTTAATACACGTGTTGAAAACCAACGCATAATAACCGTGAACTCAGTATCGTTTTAATAACACTTTTCTTTATTCGTTAATATGGTTTATAAAGTTTATAAAAATTTAACAAGATTTTAGTGCTTTGTTTTGTCTCCGGAGACGCCGAAGGCATAAAATAAAAACCATATCAGCTGCGGGCTGTCTGAGCGAAGGCGCAGCCGAGTTCCCGCGGCTATAGAGTTTGGACCCTGAGCAAAGTCGAAGGGTTGGTTACTTTTTTGCTCCCAAAAAAGTGACAAAAGAAAAATTAAGTTATTTTATAATTTCAATTCTATTTAAATAAATATTTATCATATTATTCTCAATAATAGCAATTTCAATTTCTGGCCAAATTTTCGAAATCAATGAATGAAAATCCTTTAAACGTAGATTGCCAAATTTGCAATGTATTACTTTCGGCGGACATCCTTTATAAAATACTTTAGCAGCGAAATCAGAATCCTTAGTCACTATAATAAGGTTATTATCATGTGCATATTGCCAAATCGCATCATCATTCATAGTATCATCTAAATCCTTAACATGAATGAAATTTGTATTATGCCATAATGCAAAACGATATGGTAGGTTTACATCAATTAAATACTTGCTCATTATGCAATTGCCCTTATCGAATATTGATGATTCATTAATTCAGCTGCAAAACGTAAACAAGCATTAATATCCTCTTCTTCAAGGGAAGGATATTGATAAAGAATTTCTTCCTTTGAATCTCCGGAGCTTAAAAATTCAAGAATTGTTTGAACAGTTATTCGTTTTCCTCTAATTGTAGGCTTCCCACCACAAATTGTATTATCAATAGTTATTCTATCATTAAAAGTTTCCATTATTAAGCTTTTTTATACAAAAGTAATCATTTTAATATTTAGATCACTTAATCCCAATTCATAACTTAACCCCATCTCTATTTATATTTTTATAGAACGGAGTATTTGAATTTCTGGTAAACCTACGTTAAATCAACTTCCCACCTTTAAACCGAACGGCAATACTATTTATATCCGCGATATCGGCTTCGTTAAAACACGGGTCGAAAACCAACGCAAAATAACCATAAATTCAGTGTCGTTTTAATAACGCTTATATTCTGTCTGTCAAAAGTTTATTCGTTTATGCGTTTATTCGTTTATGCGTTTATTCGTTTATAAAGTTTATGAGGTTTATAAGGTTTATAAAAGTTTTAGAGTTGTAAACGTCGTGTAGTTGTAAATTTGTAAACGTTGTAACCTGTTACCTGCAACTTACATATTTTATTACAATTCCCTCATATTTGGCGAGTTCTAAATAAAAGTTTATCTTTGATGTTACAAGGAACCTCTAAAAGAAAGCATTCTTAATGAGGTAAAATTTATATGATTGCAAAAGATAACATTCTTCAAAGAATTAAAATGCTTGTTCTTAAAAGAGAACCATCAGCAAAAATATATTTATATGGTTCTCGTGTAAAAGGAACTGCTAAGTCTGATTCTGACTGGGATTTACTGATTCTTTTGGATAAGGATAAAATTACATCGGAATTGTATTTTTTTTCTATGCCAATGATCATGAACCTATTCATGTTCATGTTCAATATGGTGAATTTGAAAGTAAGGTAATTTTCCTATAGGACAATGGAGCTCTTGAGTCAATATAGTTAATAAATGGCTTCAATTTTATGTTTATAAGCAAAAAATACGAAGCGAAAAAATAACTAAAAAAATAAAACCATGAAAAAAATTTTAGTCACGAAAGCCTCTTATCTCCAATCCTATAAAATAAAAATTGAATCCTCAGATAATTCATTCAAAATTATTGATTTTGAACCTTTTTTAATAGAAAATTCACATCCGCAATGGGACAAATACAAGAATATTACAAATTTTAAAAAATTTAAAATAGAAAATGGTAATATAGTTTGGGGTCGAAATTGGGATTTAGTATTTCCATTATACAGCCTGTATACTGGTAATATTTTTGAACATTGCTGCTAAATGTCAGCCTTTAAGGCTGAATTATTTTAAATTTAAAAATCAACTTTGATTAACCTTAAAAAACTAATTTTGTTAACTTGGTGAATATTTTGAAAAATGATTGACTCAAATAAAATTTCTGAGGTTGTAACTAAAATTGCAACTCAATTCAATCCGGATAATATTATTCTATTTGGTTCATATGCTAACGGAACTCCTAATGATGACAGTGATTTAGATTTATTGATTGTTCAGGATTCCGATCTTCCAATGCAAAAACGAGGACTTGACATTCGTTTATCATTTGTTGGAAGTACGAAATATTATTGGAATTGACTAAATTTATAATTCTAATACTCAAATCTGACATTGCAAATTTGTAAAAAATGCTACCTTTAACATATTCACCTAATTTCATTTAAAGAAATTCGTATTTCTGAAAAAGAAAAAGTAGCAATTATCAACGAAGCCAGAAATCAATTTGGACCCGGATCAAGGGTAATATTATTTGGTTCCCGGGTAAATGACCTGGCTAAAGGGGGAGACATAGATCTTCTTATAATCCCGGGAAATATCAGTTTAAATGAATTATATTCCAGAAAAATTAACTTTCTTATAAATCTTAAAAATTCAATTGACGATCAAAAGATTGACGTTATAGTAAAAAGGCCTGATGAAAACCGTGATATTCATAAAACAGCAATTGAGGAAGGCATTACATTATGTTAAAAGATAAAACAGAACAATTAATTAATATAATTGACATTGGAATTAACTTACATATCTTGTCTAAACTTTTTAAAAAATAATTATTTCAAACTTCAGAAATAAAGTCTGTCTTCTTTCATCTTTAATCTATTCTCTCTTCTTCCTTCTTTTATCTTTCATCTTTTATCTTTCTTCCTAACAACAAATGAACTCCCTGCTAATAATCTACCCCCACTGGTACCCCTCCAACCTCGCCGGTGTCCACCGTCCCAGGCTTATAGGTAATTTCCTGGAGGAGTTTGGCTGGAAACCGCTAATCCTTACCGTAAAACCTGAGTTTTACGAGGAACCCCCCGACCCCGATATCCACCTGCTCTTTTCTCCGGCCTTTACCGAATACCGTGTAAACGCACGTAAAATAGGCAAATTCAGGTTTACCGGCGACATCGGCCTGCGGGCATTTACAAATCTCTATTCCGAAGGAAAAAGAATCATTCAACAGGAAAAACCCGATTTCCTGTGGATCCCAATCCCTTCCTTTTACACGGCTTTACTCGGCCGCTTTCTTCATTTTAAAACTGGCATTCCATACGGTATCGATTATATCGACCCCTGGATATACAATATTTCTGGCGACAGGTCATTACGTGCCACACTAAGCCTTATGCTGGCAAAATTCCTCGAACCCATCGCCGTAAAAAAGGCAAGCCTCATCACCGGCGTTGCATATGAATATTACAAACCTGTTTTAGACCGGAACTTTAAGAATAACCGGACAATTGTAGAAGTAAAACTAGAGGAAGAAGATGAAAGAAGAAAGATAATAGATGAAAGAAAAGAAGAGAAGTCAGAAGTCAGAAATCAGAAGTCAGAAAACTTATTCTCTGATAAAGTAGAATTATCACTGAAATCAGAAAACTCGAATCTCGAATCTCAAATCCCCACGTCTCACGTCCCACGTCCCACGTCCCACGTCCCATTCCCACGTCCACTTTACCATTGCTATTTCCCCTACGGCTTCGATCCTCACGACCACGAAATTGAAATTCCGTCCCTCTCCCTTCCATGGGACGACAAACCTGGTTGTATCCCTATCGTTTACGCCGGGGCCTTCATGCCCAACTCACAAATGTTTCTCAATACTCTTTTCAGGGCATTTTCATTACTGGCAAAAAACAACAGCATCCCCGCCAACGTACATATGTATTTCCTGGGTACCGGAATGTATACTCACAAATCTATAACGGCATATGCGGCCGATAATGGTATAAGCAGTTATGTAACTGAAATCCGCGAACGCTTTCCGTTCTTGCATATACTTAACTTCCTGTCAAAAGCCGGTAAACTTTTAATTATTGGAAGTACTGAAAAACATTATACTGCTTCAAAAACTTTCCAGGTCATCCTCAGCAAACGTCCTTTCCTCGGCATGTTCCATCATGAGAGTTCGGCCGTTCAAATCCTTAAGGAATCAAATACCGGCAATTACCTGATAACTTACCATCCAGATGAAACTCATGAAGAATTTCTTGCCCGTACCACTTCTGTTTTACAAAATTTCCTGGCCGGCTCCCTTCCATGGTCCCCGGACCTTTCAGCCCTTAAACCCTACTCCGCCAAATCCTCCGCCCGTAAGTTGGTTCAAGCTATCGAAAAATCCCTAATAAGATAGTTGTTAGTTGTTAGTTGTTAGTTTATCTGCATTATTTCTAAATATAGGAATTTAATGAATTATGAATACTGAATATCTATTAATGAATGTCGAAGGGCTGGCCCCTGAGCGAAGTCGAAGGGTCTGTTCATCACTTCATCATTCGAAATTCGGTGTTCTTTATTCGATATTCTTTTGGCCTCTCTCTGAAATGTCCTTAAATGTTTATAACAAAAATATGTTTACATATAACGAAACTATATGTATATTTGTACTGAAAATAAACTGAATGAAACAAAGATTTGATGTTATTTTTCTTAGTGAAGTACTAAGATTCTTAAAAGAACTTGATGAAAAGACCAGGGATAAAATAATTTATAATGTCGATAAGGCTAAATACCTGAATGATCCTAAACTATTTAAAAAACTGGATAGTGAAATATGGGAATTTAGAACTGAATATAAGAGTTTACATTATAGACTTTTTGCTTTCTGGGATAAATCTAACAATATGGACACATTGGTATTGGCATCGCATGGCATTATTAAAAAGACTGATAAAGTTTCTAAATCAGAATTAGATAAAGCTAAGGCCATTATGCATGTGTATTTTTTAAATAAAAAGGAAAGAAAGGGTTAACCCATGAAAAAGACAAATGAAATAGAAATAACAACTTTAGACCAATTAAAGGATAAATATATTGGAGAAATTGGTACAAACAAAAGAGATAGATACGAATATGAATTGAAATTAGATATACTTGGTCAAATGATTAAAACTGCGAGAAAACAAAGACAGTTAACACAAGCTGAATTAGGTGATATGATAGGTGTTAAAAAATCCCAAATTTCCAGATTGGAGAATAATGCAAATAACGTTACAATAGATACTATAATGCGGGTATTTAAAGCATTAAAGGCAAAGGTTAGTTTTAATGTAGAATTACTCGATGGTGAATTAAAAATAGCATGAATAATATTTTGACAAATTGACAAAAGAGAATGCAGAAAAAGTCACCGCTCTAAATAGTTGTTAGTTGCTGGTTGTTAGTTGTTAGTAATTCTGCATTATTCCCTATAAAATAATTACTCCAATTAATTCATCTACGAAGCCGCCGAAGGCACAAACAAAAATTCCATATTAGCTGGGCGCTGTCCGAGTGAAGCCGTCAGGCGGAACGAGTTCGCCCGGCTACAGAGTTTTTTGGTTTGACCATTTATTATTTATTTTTAATGTATGGTCGAACTCGCATTTAATAATAATTTATAAGGTGATGCTCGTTTCTTTTTTGCGATCAAAAAAGGGACAAAAATAAATCTTTATTAGAATATTGTTACGCTATTAATATCCATTTACTTCATGAATATTAGCATTAATATTATTCAACCCTACCGCTAGTGAAAAAATTAGCAATAATTTCCACCCACCCCATCCAATACAACGCCCCTTTCTTCCGAAAGCTTGCCGAAAGCGGTAAGGTCGGCCTCATGGTCTTTTACACCTTCCCGCAGGCAGCAGAGGAAATTCACGACCCCGGCTTCGGCAAAACAATAAAATGGGACATCCCTTTATTGGAAGGCTACAATTATACCTTCGTAAAAAATACTTCAAAAAAACCGGGAATATATTATAACGGCATCGTCTGCCCTTCCCTCATCGAAGAAATAACCTCGTGGCATCCGGATGCCATTCTCGTCTACGGATGGAATTTTCATGCTCACCTTCGTGTTATGCGCCACTTCAAAGGAAAAATACCCGTCTGGTTCCGTGGCGATTCCACCCTCCTCGATTACGATTTTCGATCCTTAAAGACCCTACTTAACCATTATTTAAATAAGAATCAAGAGCCAGGAACCATCCTTCGACTTCGCTCAGGAACCGGGAACCAGGATAAGAACCATTTATCAAATCTTAAATCTCAAATCTCGAATCTAGAATCTCAAATCCCTAATTCGACAATCGACAATCGCGATTCTCAAATCTCAAATCCCACGTCCCACGTCCCACGTCCCACGTCCCTTTTTTCACGTCCTTTTAAATCATACATAATCTTTAAAATTCGGAAGCTTTATTTGTCATATATATACCGATCCATTGACACCGCCTTTTACACCGGCACCCGCAACAAAGCCTATTTCCTTGCACACGGCATAAAGGAAAATCAGCTTGTGAAAATGCCGCATGTAGTCGATAATGAGTTTTTCAGCAGCGGTAATGAATCCCGCGAAACATCTGCAAAGCAGTGGCGCCGGTCATTGGGTATTTCTGATGACGACTTCGTCGTTCTCTTTGCCGGCAAGCTCGAACCCAAAAAAAACCCCGAACTATTGCTAAATACCATTATTGCAATTAATGAATGTACTATACCCGATTTTCAAATTTTCAAATTTTCAAATTTTCAAATTCACTTACTTTTCGTCGGCAACGGCATCCTCGAACCCCAATTAAAACTCCTTGGTAACACCAAGTCTTACATCCACTTCCTCCCCTTTCAGAATCAAAGCCATAATGCCCGTCGTCTACCGTCTTGGCAACGTATTTTGCCTTCCTTCGCAGGGCCCGGGTGAAACCTGGGGACTTGCACTTGAACGAAGCCCTCGCATGCGGACGTCCGGTAATAGCATCCGATAAGGCTGGCGGTGCTTTCGATTTAATAAACGAAGGCATTAACGGCTGGCTTTTCAAATCCAACAACCCTGCTTCACTAAAATCTGCCCTCCTTTCCTCCTTTAATGCCCGCTCAACCAATCAAAATATCAAACCCGATGCCAACTCCAACACCCAAAATGTAATGACGATATTACAATACCTGGACAAAATTTAAAATTGATTTTAGATTTTAGATTTTTGAATCCAGATTTAATTTCAATAATCAATTTATATTAGAAAATATTCCACTATCTTGGTTCCTGGTTCCTGAGTGTAATCGAAGGATGGTTCCTGAGTGTAATCGAAGGATGGTTCCTGAGTGTAATCGAAGGATGGTTCCTGAGTGTAATCGAAGGATGGTTCCTGAGTGTAATCGAAGGATGGTTCCTGGCTCTTGATTCTATCCCTATGAACTCCACCCAAAAATATTTCTTAACCCTCGCCGCCTCCTTTATCCTTGTCTTTGCCTTCACCCTTGGCAGCATACAATGGTACGAGAGTTTGTCGATAGCTTTTTGTATTACCCACCTTTTTAAATTTATTAGCGATTTAGGTAAAAACATTTCAATTAAAAACATAATCGCCTTCATTGCCACCCTTCAGTGGCTCCTTGGTCCCGTACTGGGTTATTATTATACTGATATTATATATTTTGATTACCGCATGGCCGTTCCTAAAGAAGTATATTTCGGTTATGTGCTGCCGGCAACTTTGTTATTCCTCGCAGGGTTGTATTTTAATAAGGAACAACATGTCAGCATACAGTTACTACGCTCTTTAGACATCGATTACTACCGTAAAGGCACCTTTTTTATCATATTCGGTTTTTTTGCCCGGTTCATCCCCATTGCTTTCTTAAGTTATTTGTTATCGGGACTTATGTTCATAGGTGTGTTTTACATGTTTGCTTCTACAAACAGATTAAAGTACTACTGGATAGCTTTCGTCTTCGGCAACCTCTTCCTCTTCTCCTTAGGATCAGGTTTATTTCACGATTTATTGCTGTGGGGGAGTTTTTTCCTTATGATTTATTTCCTTACCTATCCTAAAAAATTCTGGGTACGCCTGTTAATTATTGGTTGTAGTTTAACTTTTGCTTATTTTATACAAATAGCAAAGAATGATTATCGCGAATTGCTCTGGTCTGGCCAGTTGGCGGAGAATTCCAAAATAGGGGCTTTTATAACTACTATCAATAAAAATATAAATAAGCCGGAAGATTTGGCTGAAACACAGTTTGGCAATAACGTCGTCCGTATTAATGAGGGGTGGATTATTGCCAGGATCATGGACAATGTGCCAAGCCGCGTGCCCTATGCAAATGGAGAAACAGTAAAAGATGCCTTAATAGCAAGTTTATTGCCCCGTTTTCTCGATCCCAATAAGGCTATTGCCGGTGGGCACGATAATATGCTTAAGTACACGGGAATGGAGTTAAACGCCAGTACAAGCATGGATATCAGCGAGGTGGGTGAAGCATATGCTAATTTTGGGGCCGCGGGAGGAATGATATTCATGTTATTGCTGGGATTGTTTTTTAACTGGGTCGTCGCCCGCCTGGCCCGTTGGGGTAATAAATACCCCGACCTCATCTTCTGGCTGCCGTTAATCTTCCTGCAGGTTGTAAAGGCCGAAACCAGCCTCGTAACCGTCCTCAACCATTTAGCCAAGGCCTTGCTGGTAACCTGGTTCTTCTTCTCCGCCTGGGGCGACTTCCTCATAAATTCACAGTTCCTCAGGAGGAAAAGAGGCGGGGGAGCGATAAACTAGTTGCTGGTAGTTGGTTGTTAGTAAATCTGCATTATTTCCTTTAAAATAAATACTCCAACTATTTTAATTTCAATTATCCCCTTGAAAAGGAGCAGGGGTTCGGTTCCTGAGCGAAGTCGAAGGGTCTTTGATTCGTTTGACCATTAATAATTGATTTATATGGAATGGTCGAACTCGCATTTAATATTTTATTTATAAGGTGATGCTCGTTTCATTTTGTGCGCAAAAAGAAATGTAGGTAGTTTTGTTTGATGCTATCGAACAAAATTGTATTTTTGTATCGAACAATATTTATTAAATGATATTAGAAAGCGTAATATATAGTGCTGTAGAGCGGCAGATGAACCAAATAGCGCTTCGGGATACCGGACTTATCCGGGAGTTTATTCCGTCAACCCAAAGTTTGTCCTCTCATGCATTGATTATTTCAGGCGTTAGGCGTTGTGGTAAAAGCACTCTCCTGATGCAAATGATGAAAAAAATGGATGATTTGCCTGTTTTATACTTAAACTTTGAATCGCCCCAATTATATGATTTTTCATTAACAGATTTTACCCGGTTAGATAAGGTAATATCCCAAAAAGGCGTAAATACAATATTTCTTGATGAATTACAATTAATAGAAGGCTGGGAATTGTACGTCCGGCAAAAAATTGATGAGGGTTTCAGAGTTATTATTACCGGCTCAAATGCTTCATTGTTAAGTTATGAATTGGGTTCAAAACTAACAGGCCGTCATATATCTCAGGAACTTTTTCCATTTTCCTATAATGAATTTCTTTCTTTTAAAGGGTTAACACCCGGTACAGAAAGTTTATATACTTACATGCATACAGGGGGTTTCCCTGAATATTTAAAAACTGGCGACGAACAACAGCTTCTGACACTTTTCGACGATGTGCTTATACGTGATATCGTTACTCGATATGGGATTAAGGATATAAAAAGTCTACACAGGTTGGCATCATTTTTATTTTCAAACGTTGGTAATCGTGTTACGGCAACAAAACTAAAGCAACCTCTTTCAATTGGAGCTACCAGTACTATCTTATCCTGGTTCTCTTATCTGGAACTTTCATATCTGGTTTCTTTTTTACCTGTGTTTAGCTTTTCCACTAAAGCCCAACTTATAAATCCACGTAAAGTATATACTATTGATTTAGGCTTAATTGATTTAATTTCAAACACAAATACCGGGGATTCGGGGAGGAAACTGGAAAACCTTATATTTTTACATCTTCGGAAAAAATATAAAGAACTTTATTATTTCGATGATAATGGCGAATGCGATTTTATAGCTTTGCAAAAAGGTATTGCTGTTGAGTTGGTGCAGGTATGTTTCGAACTTACTCCTGATAATATTAAACGTGAATTAAATGGGTTAATTAAAGCTATGAAGTTCTTTAATAAGCTTAAAGCAACTATTGTAACCTTTTCTGATACTGATTTTATAAAACAAAATGAATATGAAATAAATGTCGTACCAGCTTATATTTATTTGCTCAAATAAATAAAATTTACGCGTATTTTTTTACCTTCAATTACTAATATTACGCCAATAAGAGGAATCAATGTCCATTTAACTCAGCACAGTGGCATTTAACTTATCCAAATGAACTATCCAAATTATAATTTGCATATTCCTTTTATTTTACTAATTACAATTTGAATTATTTAGATTTTAGATTTAATAATACAGAATTAGGATTTGTAATCACGAAATGCCCAAATCTTAAATCACCAAACGCAAATCGCAAATCTTAAATCTCAATTCTGGAATCCTGAATAAAAATGTATATTTTTAACCTTTCCTCATTTCCTGTTGCAAAACATTGCCATGATTTACACACAATTCTTTTTCCGCAAGCCTGTTGCCGGCTACCATAGTATAGAAGAGCTGTTTTCTTCAATCATTAAGAATCTGCCCTCCGATATCTCACCCGGTATAAATATAATGCCTTTTCACAGCAAAGGGTTTACCATGCGCCTTATAAATATGCTTGCGGCGCCTTTTTACCAGCAGGATGTTAACCATATCACCGGCGATGTACATTACATCTCCTGCTTTTTAAGAAAACGAAAAACCATACTCACCATTCACGATTTGGAAATTGTGCACCGCAGCAGATTTTTGCTCCGAAAGATTCTTATTTTCTTCTGGTATATTATCCCATGTCGCAGGGTACGCTATGTTACTGTAATTTCCGAATTTACAAAAACCGAACTGTTAAAATTCAGTGGCGTTAATTGCCATAATATCAAAGTAATACACGATTGTATTCCCGGCGAGCTATCTTATTCTCCCAAGCCTTTTAATGCCGACTGCCCTGTTATTTTGCACATCGGGACAAGGTCCAACAAAAACCTCGAACGTCTCATTAAAGCCATTAAAGGCCTCTCATGCAAATTGGTTATCGTAGGGAAACTTGAGCCTGAACAAATAAATTTATTAAAGTATTCCTTAATCAAATACGAAAATTATTTTAACCTCCCTTATAAACATGTAATTGAATTATACAAAAACTCCGATTTGCTGTCATTTATTTCAACTTACGAAGGTTTCGGCCTTCCCATTCTGGAAGCCCAGGCAATTGGCCGTCCCGTCATTACAGCGAAAATCTCAAGTATGCCCGAGGTGGCAGGCGATGGGGCATTGTTTGCCGATCCGTTCGATATAGCCTCCATAAGAAAAGGAATACTATCCATAATAAATAATGAAACATTGCGCGAAGACCTCATCAGTAAAGGACAAAATAATATCCTGCGCTTTCAGCCAAAAAATATTGCAGCGCAGTATGCAGAGCTGTACCGGAATATTGCAGAAGGAAGATGACAGAAGACAGAGGACAGAAAACAGAAAACAGAAAAACAGAAGACAGAAAAGTAAAAAAAGAATACATGGCAAATACAATAAAATCGGTTAAAGATTTAAAAGTCTATTGTCTTTCTTATGAACTAGCCTTGAAAATTTTTAATTTGACTAAAGGCTTTCCAAAAGAGGAAACATATTCCCTTACAGATCAATTAAGAAGATCTTCCAGATCTGTATCATCTAATATTCGGGAAGGTTATGCTAAGAGAAAGTATGAGAATATATTTATTAGACATTTGATCGATGCAATTGGATCAGCAGAAGAATCAAGAACATGGATAGACTTTTCTAAAGATTTCAATTACATTTCCATTCAGGATCACGAAAACTTTAGCTCTGCATATGATGAAGTTGTTGCAATGCTATCATCACTTATTAAAAAATGGCACACATTCTAACTTCTGCCTTCTGCCTTCTGCCTTCTGCCTTCTGCCTTCTGCCTTCTGCCTTCTGCCTTCTGTCTTCTGTCTTCTTATATTAATTAAGTATTTTAAACTAAAAACCAGTGTGCGGTATTAACGGAATAATAGCAATTAATAAAGCTCACCGCTATCGGGAACAAGTCCAACTCATGAATGTGGCCCTATCCCACCGCGGGCCCGATGGAAAAGGACTTTGGAACGACAACGATATCGTTTTGGGGCACCGTCGGCTGGCCATCATCGACCTTTCTCCCGAAGGTAACCAGCCAATGCTGAGCTCTGACGGAAACCTGGTCCTTGTCTTTAATGGCGAAATTTATAATTACCGGGAACTGCGCCAGGAGCTAAATGACTATCCCTACCGCACCCGAACCGACTCGGAAGTTATACTTGCAGCGTACATTAAATGGGGATACCATTGCGCCGGTCATTTTAATGGGATGTTCGCTTTTGCAATTTGGGATTGCTCCAAAAAAGAGCTATTGCTTGTCCGCGATCGTTTAGGCGTTAAGCCGCTTTACTTCTGTCAAAAACCCGGACTTTTCATCTTCAGTTCCGAAATAAGGGCTATCCTTGCCACCGGCATGTCCTCTTCAAAAATGTCGTATTCATCCGTTATCGATTTTCTCCGCTATCAAACCGTCCATGCTCCTTCAACTATTCTTGAAGATGTGTACATGCTCATGCCAGGGGAATGGATGCGGGTTGAAACAATCAGCAGCACAGGTTCACAAAGGGATCAACCCGTGGTTTCATTCCGGGCAGTACTGGAACCTTAATAACAAACCTGTAAAACTTTCTCCCGAAGGCAAAAGCAAACAAGGAAGTACATAAGGACATTTATCAACTGTTAGGTAAATCGGTGGAACAGCGTATGGTTGCAGATGTGCCCTTTGGTGCCTTTCTCTCCGGGGGCATTGACTCAAGTGCCATGGTAGGTTTAATGAGCCAGGTATCGACTCAGCCCATAAATACCTTCTCTGTTGTGTTCGACGAAAAAGGTTACTCCGAGTCACCATATTCACAAATGATAGCCAAAAAATTCTCTACGCGTCATCAGGAAATCCATCTCAAGCCTGACGATTTTGTAAATATGATTGCCCCTGCCCTGGAGTCTCTCGATCATCCCAGCGGTGACGGGCCCAATACCTGGGTAGTTTCAAAAATAACAAAACAGGCCGGTATTTCCATGGCCATAAGTGGACTGGGTGGCGACGAACTGTTTGCAGGCTATAATATTTTCAAACGGCTTTATTTTTTACAAAAATTAAACCTGTTCAACCATTTGCCTGGTCTATCCAAGTACCTGGCATTGAAATTTCTCGATTACAGAAATCCTACTGTACAGATTGAAAAATCCAGGGAATTGTTACAATTGTCACGATGGAATTTAATAAATACCTATCCTGTAATGCGCACTTTTTTCTGATGCTTCCATCAAACAAATTATTTACAGTGACAACCTTCCGGCCGATCGTGTTATGGAGATTATTTCCACAATGATATCTGACAGTACCATTAACAGGTATGGAGATATTTCTCAAATCAGCAAGGCAGAATTAAGTACATACATGCTAAACACTTTACTCCGCGATACCGATCAAATGAGCATGTCCCATGCTTTGGAAGTACGTGTTCCTTTTCTTGACCATGAATTGGTAGAATATGTCCTTAATGTTGATAATAGCCTCAAATATCCTCACACGCCCAAACAGTTGCTTGTTGAGTCGCTAAATGGCCTTATACCTGAAAAAGTAGTAAACCGTAAAAAGATGGGATTTTCATTCCCCTGGGATTATTGGATGCGCGTTGAATTAAAATCTTTTTGCGAACACCATTTACATTATCTGGAAAAATATCCATTTTTTAACGGCCCTCAAATAGAACAGTTATGGCACCGCTTCCTCAACAACGATCCTTTAATTACCTGGTCACGCATTTGGCCCGTGGTAGTCCTATCACATTGGATGGAGAAGAACAATATAAATGAATAATGTGTAGATTTGCAGATGTGCAGATGTGCAGATGAAAAAATTTTTATATATATAAATTATTTATAATGATATTAATTAAACATTTATGAATTACAAAAATTATATTGTAAGAAATCCTGAAATAATGCTAGGAAAACCAATAATTAAAGGCACACGAATTTCAGTTGAACTGATAATGAGAAAACTGGCAGGTGGCTATACTATAGAAAAAATAATTGAAAATTATCCTCATCTTGTTCAGGAACAAATTTTTGCAGCTCTTGAATTCGCAGCTGATTTAATTGCAAATGAGGAAATTGCTGAAATTGTATGATTATTCTTGATGAAAACGTTGAAACGTATTGGATTCAAATAATAAAGAATAAAGGACTTGATTATTTTTCTATTCGTGAAAATTGTCCCGGAATTTCGGATAAGGAAGTTATTGAAATTACCAGAAAATATAAAGGAATTTTAGTTACTGAAGATAAAGATTTTGGAGAACTTCTGTTTTCACATGGTTTAGAAAAAATTTCTGTTATTTTTATGAGATACGATCAACCAAATTATAAACAAATTGAAAAATCATTTGTAAAATGTATCGATGATTCTTTAAATTTTAAGGAAAATTGTTTCATCACCATATCAAAAAATAAAATACGAGTAAATAAGTTTTAAATACTAATAACAAGTCTTTAATCTTCTCATTTCAAACAACTCTCTGTTCGCCTCCAGCACCTCCCTGTCCTCTGCAACCTTTATCCCAAAATCAAACGCCCAGCGGCTCATTTCATTATACTCCGCCTCACCCATCCCGACACAATATTCAATTATCTCCTTAAATTTTCCTGGTTTTTCAAGTGGTATGTCCCAACCTGCTTTATTTAAATTGTGCCATGGCGTCCTGTCGCTTATTATTACCGGACAGCCGGCTAAAAAACTCTCTACTATTGCATGGCCATAATTCTCACCCTGAGAAGGCATTATAAAAAAATGATACCTGGCCAATGTTTTGGTAATTTCACTTTTTTCAACCGGGCCACAATAATTAACTTTTACAAAATCCGGAAGCCTGGATATAAGTTCTTTACATTTTCCCCAATAAATTTCATCATACACTGTCCCGTAAATATCAAGGGTTACTTTACCGGAGGAACCCTTAACTGAATTTTTTTCAGTATTAAATACATTTTCTAACACTTCCAACACAAACAAAATATTTTTTTCGGGCGATATCCTTGCAATATTTACCAACTTTAAATCACCCGGTTCTTTCATTATTGGCGATATTGCGGACATTATTTTTTTAGGAGGCAGGTTTGGCACAACTCTTATATCACCTTTAAAACCAAGGGTGTGACGTATCTGTTCAGCCTCATGCATGTTGGTAGCCTGGAATATGATCCCCCTGTATAGTCCAATACAACGTGCCATAAAATAAAACATTTTCTTTTTTAGCCTTTTCGATGAAAAAGTGTGTTTTGAAAGCATACCCCGCGACGAAACTATAACATTTTTCTTCTTAAGCCAGTGAAACCATACAAGGGGAAATATTGAGAAATATAAAGAATATATGCCGTTAACATACACTAAATCAAAATTTATATTGTTGGTTATTGTTATTAACGATTTAATTGAAAGTTTTCTCTGTGAAAAATAATATACTTTCAGGTTTCCCGGAAGATTATTCCATGCATCAGAGTTAACCTTCGTATAAGGGATAGTTTCACAATAATCTGTGTCCCGGGTAATAATCATAAACTCAAATTCTCCTGAAAGATGATCCACAAGGTTAGCAACGGAACTAATCGGTCCTCCTGCCTTATAACCGGGCAGATACCAGTCTATGAATATCAGGATCCTTTTCAATAGTATTAGTATTATAATAGTAATGTGAATTAAAGTTTAAAATATAAAATTAGCTTTACCACAAAGGTACACTAAGTCAATCACTAAGGTACACAAAGGATAATTCACTATATCCTTAATTTTATTATTTAAAAGAATTTGTTTCTTTGTGTTACTTTGTGTAAACCTTTGTGATCTTTGTGGTTTAAATTTTTAAACTCTTAATTCGCATAAGTAAGTTGTTATAAAAAAAGTAGGAAAGTAGGAAAACTTCATCACTTCATCACTTCATCACCTAATCACCTAATCACTTAATCACTCTTCAACAACTTGTCCGTCAATATTCTAACCCCCACACTAGCCTTCTCCTTAATAAACACCACCTTCCGGCCATAAGGCTGTGGCACATCCTTCGGATCAATTAGGTATACCGGCGTTTTGGGCGACACATAATTAACAAGCCCGGCTGCAGGATAAACGTTCAGCGATGTACCAATAACTGCAAACACATCTGCTTCAGCCACTATATTCGTTGCCTCTTCAAAAGCGGGCACCGCCTCTCCAAACCAAACAATGTGAGGTCGCAGCTGCGAACCCTTCTCACATTTATCCCCCCATTTTATTTCATTATAGCCAATATCATAAATTAATTTCGGGTCATCGCTGCTGCGTGCTTTCTTAAGTTCACCATGCAAATGCAACACCCTCCTGCTTCCTGCCCGCTCGTGCAGATCGTCTACATTTTGTGTAATAATATAAACTTCAAAATATTTTTCAAGTAAGGCTAACCCTGTATGTCCTTCATTGGGTTTAGCTGTCTCCAGTTGTTTACGCCGTTCATTGTAAAATCGCAGCATTAACTGTGGATTTGCGTGCCATCCTTCTATGCTTGCCACAGTCATCACATCATACTCCTCCCATAAGCCGCCACTGTCCCTGAATGTCTTTATTCCACTCTCGGCGCTCATTCCTGCACCAGTTAATACACACAGCTTTTTCAATTGTTTTTATTTTGTTTAAAATTATTATTATTATAGAGCCAGGAACCAGGAACCAGGAACCAGGAACCAGGACTTTTATTTTAAGAAAATAATTATTATTTATAAAGTCCTAAATTTAAATAATTTATAGTATAAAAACAAAGTCATCATTTTTAATTTATACATTTTCAAATTTTTTTCTGCGTCTTGGTTCCTGGTTATTGGTTCTTGGTTCCTATTAATTAACTTTACGTTTTACAAAATTCCGAAATGATCGACCAACCCACAATTGACCGTATTTTTGATGCATCCCAGATATTGGATGTGGTGCAGGATTTTGTTACTCTTAAGCGGCGCGGGGTTAATTATATTGGTTTGTGTCCGTTCCATAATGAAAAAACTCCTTCTTTTACAGTTTCACCGTCCCGTAATATATATAAATGTTTCGGATGCGGCAAGGGAGGCAATCCTGTTAATTTCATAATGGAACATGAAAAGATAAACTTCTACGAAGCATTAAAATATCTTGCAGCACGATACCATATCGAAATTGTTGAAACACACCGTGAGGATGAAGATATTCAGCAAAAAACCGACCGTGAAAGCATGCTGCTGGTCACAAATTTTGCCGCTAAAACTTTTACAAATAACCTTCTCAACGAAAACGAAGGCCGCATTATCGGATTATCATATTTTAAGGAAAGGGGCTTTCGTGACGACACCCTCGAAAAATTCCAGCTTGGCTATTGTCCTGATCAGCGTGACGATTTTACCCGTAAAGCCCTGAAAGAGGGTTTTAACCTCGACTTTTTGGTTAAAACGGGCTTAACAATTCATAATGATAATTTTCCGCCATTTGACAGGTTCTCCGGAAGGGTGATGTTTCCCATTCAAAATATTACCGGAAAAGTAATAGCCTTTGGCGGGAGAGTCATGAAAACCGACAAAAAAATTGCCAAATATCTTAATTCTCCCGAGTCGGAAATATATCACAAAAGCAATGTGCTTTATGGCATTTTTCAGGCAAAACAAAGTATAATACGGGAAAACAAATGTTATCTTGTTGAAGGATATACGGATGTAATTTCAATGCATCAGGCAGGCATTGAAAATGTAGTGGCTTCTTCAGGAACCTCATTAACGGTTGAACAAATACGACTTATCAGGCGATTTTCAAATAATATTACAATACTTTATGATGGCGATCCTGCCGGTATTAAAGCTTCTCTTCGCGGCATCGACCTTGTACTGGAAGAAGGGATGAATGTAAGGGTAATCCTTCTGCCCTCACCGGAAGATCCTGATTCCTTCGCACGAAAACACAGCTCTTCTGAAATTATTGATTTCCTGCGCACTGCTGAAACTGATTTCATTCAATTCAAAACCAATTTGTTATTAGCTGATGCACAAAACGACCCGGTAAAAAGGGGTTATGCAATATCCGATATCGTAAAATCCATAAGCATCGTACCTGATGCTATCGTACGGTCATTGTTTCTTCACGAATGTTCAAAATTATTAAATGTTAGCGAACAAATACTTTATTCTGAAGTAAGCAATCAACGAAGAGCTGCTTTCAGTAAAAACCTCTACAAACCCGATAATTCTGCTTTTGTCCCTGAAGTCAATAACAAGGTTGCCTCTAACCTTGAAATTAATGAACTTGAAGTCGTCGAAAAAGAAATAATACGTATAATGCTTAATTTCGGTACCATGGTATTGTTTGATGGCAACGATGAAGAACTTAATATTGAAGGTGAATTTACCGTCCAGGAATTTTTTGTCCGTGAAATATCACGGGATGAACTGGAATTCAGTAATATTGTTTATCGTAAAATATTTCAGGAATACCAGCATTTTATAAGTAACGGCGATTTGCCCGGCAGTAAGTACTTTATTTATCATCCTGACAGCGAGATAAGCAAAACTGCAGCCGACCTCGTAACAGAAAAATATGAGCTCAGCAAACGGTACCGTAAACTTGAAATATTTGTCGAAACTGAAGAATTAAGGCTTAAATCGATAGTGCCTGAAATAATACTTATTTATAAAAGCAAGAGAATAATGCTTATGATTAAAGATGTTCAGGATCAATTGCTTAAAGCCCAAAGCTTATCCGATTTCGAAACTCTGAACGTACTGCAGCAAAAAATACTAGTTTTAAACAATTTTAAACGGGAATTATCTAAGAATTTGCGCAATAGGATTATTATGTAGTGTCTGTAAGAAAACACTGATTATTCTTAAAAGAACTATTATTTCTTTGAAAATTGATATTTAAAAACTATTTTTATTTACTAATAACACTAAGAAATTTCTCATTAATCGAAAAACAGTTATAGCCCCTTTTTAAGGGGTTGGGGTTAAAAAATTAACAAATGAAAATAGATCTGAACCAATATCTTAAAGAAAGATATCTTGAAAAAGGAATTCAAAGCTCAGATCCGGGCCCTGTGGTAACTATTGCCCGCGAAACAGGGTGCCCTGGAAAAAATGTTTCCCGTAAGCTTACAGATTTACTCAATCAGCGCCTTATATCCCTGGGTAAAAAAGAACTATGGAAATGGGTTGGGAAGGAAGTTTTTGTCCAGGCTGCAAATGAGCTGCAACTTGACCCGGTGGATATAAAAGCTATTTTTGAAGAAAACCGGACTGTAATTGATGAAATACTAAGCTCCCAATCACAAAGATATTATAAAAACGACCGCACTGTAATAAAAACTATAGGCGAAGTCGTCAGATCCATGGCTAATGACGGCCATGTGATTATTCTTGGCCGGGGTGGCACACCCTTATCCCGGGACATTAAGCGGTCACTTCATATTTACCTTGAAGCCCCGCTCGAATGGCGTGTTTCTGTTTCTTTTACAAAACATTGCTGTACAATGGAAGAAGCACGTAAATATGTAATCGAAACTGATAAACGCAGGGCTAAATTCAGGGAACATTTTAACGGCAAAGGAAACGACTACACTTGGGTCGACGTTAAATATAATTGTATGACCCTCACTGTTGATGAAATAGCCGAATCCATATTAAATCTTATGGAATTGCGGAACCTTATTGTGTAAGGGGCTAGGGGCTAGGGGCTAGGGGCTAGGGGCTAGGGGCTAGGGGCTAGGGGCTAGGGGCTAGGGGCTAGGGGCTAGGGACTAGGGGCTAGGGACTATGCACTATGCACTAAGCACTAAGCACTAAGCACTATTTCTTGCCCTTCAAAAACCTGTATTTGTTTACAAAAATCCTGTTAGTCAAATCGGAACTTATACCACTAAACCTTCCGTCAGGGTTGATACTCGAAGTTATAATGTACTTGTTCGCAGTATCGGCACTATAAGCATTTATTTCTACCGGGTTAAAATTATTGCCTTCAATTTTTAAGGAATAAATGCGCAACCCTGATGTGATTGAATCCGATACAAATTCGTTGCCGGTTGCATAGGAAAGAGAATTGACAAAACCGGCAACCTTAGCCGAATCAGCTTCCTGCCCGTTTAATTTCCACCCGTTTTTCACCTTAATCAGTTCAAAGGAACTATCTGCAGGATAGTAAAAGTTTATTTTTGTAATCTGGGCTGATGGCACACTAACCAAAACTTTATTGCGTAAATCGTCCAGTCTTTTGCTGAATGTCATTGCTAAAAATCCGTCAACGGCATAAACTTCGTCTTCTTTTGATAACCTTATAAATGTGTTAAACTTTTGAGGGTTCTGGCTATACGAAAATTTCCCAACCAGGAAATCAGCTACCAGTTTATTTCCCTGTTTCACTTTAACATGCGTTGCCAAAGTGTCAGTTACCTGGTATTTAACCCATTCCGACTTATCCATGGCGGCCAGCCTTTCTGCCCTCATATTATAGATTTCCAATACCATTGATCTTGCAATACCTTGATCTACACTATAAATTTTGCCTTTTGCTTTAACGTGCCATAATTTGCCATCTTTTACAATTTCCACATCCTCTTTGGCTAATTTAGTTTTAATAATAATACTGGAAATTTTAGTTGTGTCAGTATCAAACAGTAGTCTCTTGAAATTCCTATCACCCCTGTGATTGCTAATTATCTGGGAAATAATTGCCAGGGCTATTAAAACTCCTAAAATAATAACAAGTATAGTAGTATTTAATTTTTTAAACATAGCGTGCCTCCATTCTTTTAATCCGTATATTTCTGTTCCGGTTTAAACGGTATATGCCATATCCGATAATAATAAGGATTGGTAACAGAAAATTAAAATATTTGAGAAACAATTTTTTACCTTCATCTATCTGTTTCAAAGGCCGTGAAGAAACACTCTTGGTGCGCAGCCCTATCAATCCTGTATCATCGCCCAGCCAATCTATTGAGTTTACCATAAGGTTTACATTATCTGCAGGTAATTCCTGAGCCTGCTGGCCTTCTCCGTTTAAAACAAAACTTCCGTTTGAGACTACTATAATCTTGCCGCTTTTTGTATTCTTTTTTGGCATTAATGCACAATCCACAACGAGGTTTTTTTGAGCAAAATCATTATCTGACCATTGTTTGTTAATATCAAAATATACAGGCGATGCCTGTGTCCCCGATTTTTCTGATGTAAAGGCAAGTGGTACAAATGTCCATACCGAATCACTCTTAAAAGTTATTGAACTTGCCAATCTTAGCTCTACCTGCTCCAGCCCTTCAACAGCAGGATGTTTTGCAAACTTTGATATCTGGGGCAAATAAGGGAACTTAATATCAGACATCATGGTAAATCCGGCCTGTTGTTGCTGTACACGTGCTGTTCCGCAATTTTCATCAATAATAAAATTATTTTCTATTGTAAGGCCTTTATTTTTAAGCCAGGCCTCAAATCCGGTATTAGTAATAAAACCCATGCCACGTTGGAAATTTGCATCTGCATGGTTTAGTGCAATGAATAAATTCCCTCCATCAGCCAGGTAATGGTCAAGCTGGGCAAGAAACCTGTCTTTGATGGTATCCTTTGGTGCAACTATTGCTATGGTTTTATATTTATTCAGGGTATATGCCGTATCAGTGAGGTATACCAAATCAACGTTATACATAATCTCCAACGTCGAGTAAACCTGATGAATATTGGCCAGGCTGGGTTCCCCGTGGCCCTGGAGTATTCCCACGGAAGGTTTGTCAGAAACAGTCATTTTTTTAATTGTCGACGACAAGGCATATTCCATTGCTGCCCCCGGTTGAATTACAGGGATTGCCTCACTGTGTTCCCCAACCTGGACAACGGCTCCTAAAAAAACCTTCTGCTGTTTAACCTGATCCTTATCACGAACATTCACCATTACCGGCTGAACGCCACCCTGAGCAGCTTTCTGCTGTATCTGATCATTATCAGTGGGATTTATAAATTCAAATACAACTTTATGTTTCGATACATTTGAGTATTCAACAAGCATTTCCTTGAAGTCGCGTCTTGTTTTCTGCAATTCCGGCGGTACATCCTTCGAAAAATATGCCGTCACTGTAATAGGTTCTTTTATATCCTTTAAAATCTTTTTTGTGGCTTTGCTGAGTGTATATCGTTTATCAGCTGTAAAATCAAGCCTGAGAAAAAAGTCGTTTGACAAAAAATTCACAAGCACCAATACAACGGCCAAAATTGTAAAAGTATATGTAAGCTGTTTACGGTTTTTCATTGTTATTATATTATATTATTTTATTAATCAACTAAATTCCGTTTTGAAAGGTTTGCTTCGGTAGCAACAAGTCCAAGTAATATCAGTGAAAATAAATAAATCAGGTCCTTTGAATCAATTACTCCCCTCGAAATAGATTCAAAATGAGTAGAAACACTTAAAAAATTCAGGATTTCTCCAACGATACCTGAAAAGCCACCTGAAAGCAATTCAAAAATTACATGAAAGAAAAAACCAATTACCAGGGCCAGTAAAAATCCTATTATCTGGTTATTTGAAACCGAACTTGTGTACAAGCCTATACTAATATATACCCCGCTCATAAGTATCAGTCCGAGGTATCCGCACCATATGGCGGAATGGTCAACCGGCCCTAAGGACGCTACTGTAATATAATAGGGAATAGTTAACGCCAATGCAATACAAATTAATATCAGGGTTGCTGTAAATTTACCTGTCACAACCTGCCAGTCGGTTATCGGCTTTGTTAATAACAACTCAAGTGTGCCCGACTTTTTTTCTTCAGCTATTAACCTCATAGTTAATGCCGGAATAAAGAAAAACAAGGTCCAGTATGCAATCCCAAACATCGATTGCAGGCTTGCCTGGTTAACCATAAAAATATCCTGGCCATACAACCATGTAAAAAATCCGGTAAAACCCAAAAATGCAACAATCATGATATATGCCATCAATGAATCAAAAAATGTTGATAATTCATGACGTGCTACAATCCATATTTTCTTCATATTATTTCAATTACAATTAAAAAATCCGTATTAATATCTTTATCTATTATGATTTGAGATTCCAGATTCCAGATTTGAGATTTAAGATTTGGGAAATCCGGTTTTATAAATCTTAAATCTAGATTCTTAATTCTAAAATCTTAATTCAGGGTCAGTTCCCTGAAAATATCTTCCAGTTTAGTTTCCATAGGGGTAAGCTCAGTTAATGCCCAGTTATTTTTTTTGCATAACTGGAACACTGCCCTGCCCGATGATTGCCCCTGCCGGCTTTGTACTTCAAAGGAATTCCCTCCTTTTATAGCAAAATCAACTGTTTCTATTGTTTCTATTTCCTGCAGGGATTTAAATATATCATTCCTGTCCCCGTCTTCCACTGTAATCTTTAAAACTTCGCGGCCGGTAGCCTGCTTGCGCAGTTGATCGGGCGATCCGTCTGCTACAATTTTTCCCTTATTTATTATCATAATACGGTCACAGGTTGCTTCAACTTCTGCAAGTATGTGCGAACTTAGAATCACCGTTTTTTCCTTTCCGATTTTTTTAATCAGTTCCCTTATTTCGACTATCTGGTTTGGATCAAGCCCCGATGTAGGCTCATCCAGTATAAGTACCTGGGGATCGTGTATAAGGGCTTGTGCCAGGCCAACCCTCTGCCTGTATCCTTTGGAAAGTTCTCCTATTTTCTTATGTTTCTCTCCTTCCAGGCCACAGGTAATTATCATTTCAAGGATTTTACCTTTTATTAGGTTTTTTGAAATATCCTGAAGTTCTGCCACGTATTGTAAATAATCAATAACAGGCATATCTTCATATAACGGGTTATTTTCAGGCAGGTATCCCATAAATTTTTTCACTTTATCAGCATTTTCCAATACTGATATTCCTCCCACCTCAATCGTACCTTCATTAGGAGCAATATATGACACAATTGCTTTCATCGTGGTAGTTTTTCCTGCCCCGTTTGGCCCAAGGAATCCAAGTATTTCACCTGTCTTTACCTCAAACGAAACATCATCCACTGCCCGTTGAATTCCATACTTTTTAGTTAAATTTTTAACAACAATGTTCATGGTAACACAAGTATTAAAACATTCTATACCTATACTTTAAACAAATTTTAAATTGCACAAATATATGCTCGTAGACAATAACTATATGTTAAGAAATGTTAATTGTTATTTATATCTTTGTTTAGTAACATAAATCATATATTATGAGAACACGAATTATTACTTTATTGTCAGTACTTTTCCTTTTTACCAACATAGTAAATTCCCAGATTTTTAAAGGAGGTTTGTTGCTTGGTTTTAATGGTTCCCAGGTTGATGGCGATAACCAATCCGGTTATGATAAGTTCGGATTAATGGGTGGGGCATTTATTTATACCCCCATCTCAAGGAATTGGGACCTACAGTTTGAAATCGAATATATGGGTAAGGGTGCCCAGGCAGTTAGCGATAATGAAGAAGGTACTCAGACGGAATTTACAATTAGTTTAAATTATATTGAATTGCCTGTTATTTTACGGTTAAATACCATTAAAAATTTCGGCTTCGAATTTGGGCTTGGATTTGGATATTTGTTTGACTCTTCTCAAACACTTTCCTCCTATTATCAAACTTCACAGTTTACCTTCAAATCATTTGAACTTAGCGGAATACTGGGTTTCAACTACCGCATTAATGAAACCTTCTCCGCCATAGCCAGGTTTTCCTATTCTTTTACCGAAATCGCACATACCTATCTTAATCCAAACGATCTGGCACTGGGAAGCGGTTTATATAATAATTTATTCACCATAGGGATTTGCTATCAGTTTTCCGGCGGCGGGTCCTCTAATCGTTAATGGGGTGGTTTAGTGCATAGTGCTTGGTAACAATATTCTAATGTAAGGGAAGTTAAAAGATGAAAGATAAAAGAAGAGAGAAGGCAGAGAACAGAATACAGTTATGGCCCCTTTTTAAGGGGTTGGGGTTAAGAATATTACAATATAAAAACCTAATTACTTAAATCGAATTAATGTTAATTAATATCAGTTCAACTTAAGATTCTGAAATCGCAAATCGCCATTCACAAATCACAAATCTACAATTTCATCGTTAGCGAAGGCTTAAGCTACAACTTGTACTTTAAGCCTTCGCAAGAGCAAATACGCTTACCTTCACATTATTAGCTTTAAGCAGGGCCATCACGCCAGCTTCGAGGGTAGCTCCGGTTGTTACCACATCATCCACCAATAGAATATGTTTATTTTCTATATTTTCACTGTTATTCAGTGCAAATATTCCTTTAACATTATGCCATCTTTCATAACGGTGCTTATTTGTCTGGGTTGGATTGGCTATTTTCCTGTAAAGTGTTTTTGTATCAACCGGTTTTCCCATGCCACGCGATAAACCAAGTGAGATAATTTCACTCTGGTTAAATCCTCTTTTAAAAAATTGTGTTTTATGAAGCGGTACCGGAATTATCACATCTATTTCACTAAACCGTGATTTTTGGAGTGATGTTCCTATCAAATATCCAAGGTCGTATCCAATCTTTTTTCGTTTATCATATTTAAATCTGTGTAAAATATTTTGTACTGTACCACCTTTTTGAAAATAATACCAGGCTGTTGCCAAGTGAACTTCAACCCTGCCCCAAAATATCCTGGCAACTTCGTTATCCTGGTCAAGATGGAAGTTCGTCCTTGGAAGTTCTGATAAACAAAGGGTACAAAGCGATTTTTCGCCTGATTGCAGTATGTTGCCACATATCTCACATTGAATTGGAAAAATTAAATTAATAATATCATAAAATATTTTAATTATCTTCCTTCTTTCATCTTTCATCTTTCATCTTTCATCTTTCATCTTTTCTCTGTCTTCTGTCATCTGTCCTCTGACCTCTGTCCTCTGTCCTCTGACTTCTGTCTTCTTTTCCCTGTCCTCTGTCTTTTTTTTTATCGAACCCAATACACCAACCAACGCCCCGCAAACAAAACAAATCACAAGAATAACCGCCAGCGAAATTGTAAAGTTCCAGAATAAAATATTAATAGTAACTATTCCGGCATTTTGTACGGCAAACAATACTATTATCAATAAAATAAATAATGCAGCCAAAAATTTCTTTTTCATACCATTTTAAAAATAGTCGTAAGTAGTAAGTAGTAAGACTTTTGAAAACGAAGTTATTGAAATTATTGAAGTTATTTTACTATTTTATAAAATATTTCACCTATTTAATTATATATTTATTGTATTTAACTTACGACTTACGACTTACGACTTACGACTTACGACTTACGACTTACGACTTACGACTTTAATATTGTCATCTTTTTTAAATATTAATGAATTGTTTTTCTATTTTTGTATCAATAATGGTAATAATTCATTAATGATAATAGGAATAGCAAATGACCATGCAGGTTTCCCTCTTAAGGAGAAGTTAATTAGTTATTTAATAGATAAAGGTATTAATACCGTAAATTTTGGATCTAACTCAACTGAACCGGTCGATTATCCTGAATATGCCCATCAATTGGCAAGAGCTGTCGAAAATCATGAAGTAGACCTTGGCATATCAATTTGTGGAACCGGTAATGGAATCAGCATGGCAGCGAACAAACATCCTTTCATCCGATCTGCAGTCTGCTGGAAAAAGGAAATAAGTAAACTGGCCAGGCTACATAACGATGCTAATATCTGTAGCTTACCTGGCCGTTTTATTACTTATGATGAAGCAATAGAAATTGTTGACGAATTTTTAAACACTCCTTTTGAAGGAGGCCGGCATATTGCAAGAATTAATGCTATACCTTTAAAATAAGAAGAAAGAAAAAAGACGAAAGACAAAAGAGGACAGAAGACAGAAGACAGAAGACAGAGGACAAAATGCAGAAAACGTGGGACATGAGACGTGAGGACATGAAAAAAGGACATGAAGGACGTGGAAGGAAATGCGACCTGTAACTTTGCAGTCTTGATTACCTGCATTTCTCATAACCAACAACTCATCACCTCATCAACTTAACCAACTAACAACTATACAACATGCTGTCAAATACTAGTAAATATGCTCTGAGAGCACTAATCTACCTGGCACTTAAGGGAGATATGATTTCTAAAATTGGCATTAAACAAATATCAAAGGATTTAGAAATTCCAATGCCCTTTCTAGGAAAAATAATGCAGGCTTTGGCTAAACAAAAAATTCTTTCTTCTTCAAAAGGTCCTCATGGAGGTTTTTCTCTCAGCAAAAATGCCCATGATATTTTTCTTATGGACATTGTCGAAATAATTGACGGCATGGATAGTTTTAACATGTGTGTGCTTGGTTTGGGCAATTGCAGCACAGAATCGACTCATTGTCCTGTTCACCAGGATTACGCGGAAATTCGCGAAAACCTTAAAAAATTATTCGAGTCAGAAAACCTGGGTATTTTGGCCGACCGGATAAGAGAAAGCACCGTAAAATTAGTACTTTAAAATAGTCGTAAGTAGTAAGTAGTAAGACTTTTAAAAACGAAGTTATTGAAATTATTGAAGTTATTTTACTATTTTATAAAATATTTCACCTATTTAATTATATATTTATTGTATTTAACTTACGACTTACGACTTACGACTATTTTCATGTCCAGCATATACATTCACATCCCTTTTTGTAAAAGCGTTTGTTATTATTGCGATTTTCATTTTACGGTTTCATTAAAACATAAGGATAGGCTTTTAAATGCTTTAATAGCCGAAATACATTCCCGTAACAAATATTTAGATGATTCTCCCGTTGAATCAATCTATTTTGGAGGAGGAACCCCGTCAATTCTTAATCCTCAGGAAATTGAACGTATGCTAAATCAAGTATACACTGATTTTAATGTTTCAGGTAACGCTGAAATTACTATTGAAGTAAATCCGAACGATATATCCGATACCTATCTGCAAAATCTTTCCAAACTTGGAATTAACCGCCTGAGTATTGGCGTTCAATCTTTTTTTGACGACGAACTTAAATGGATGAACCGCCGGCATACGTCGAAAGAGGCTGAAAATTCTGTTAAATTATGCCAGGATAATGGTTTTAATAATATTAACATTGATCTCTTATATGGACTTCCAACAAATTCGGAAAATCATTTAGTTGAAAATTTAAAAAAATTCAGTGATTTGCAAATTCCTCACCTGTCAGCTTATCATTTGACTCTTGAACCTAAAACAGTATTTGGCTACCAAAAAAGAAAAGGGTTATTGTATGAAATTGATGAAGATAAAAGCCTCGAACAATACTCAGTTTTAATAAGTGCGATGAATAATTATGGTTATACACATTACGAAATTTCAAACTTTTGTAAAGATGCTTTATTTTCAAAACACAATCTTAATTATTGGAATCAAGGCAAATATATGGGAATAGGACCATCTGCACATTCATATAATGGACTTTGCAGACGCTGGAATGTTTCAGTAAATGAACACTATATAAATGCCATTGAACGTAACAAAAATTATTTCGAAGAAGAGCTCCTTTCTGAAACTGACCATTATAACGGTTATCTACTAACAGGTTTACGAACCATTTGGGGAATTGATAAATCATTTATAAAAGAAAATTTTGGGGAAAAATTCCTCACATATCTCGGTAAAGAATTACAGAAATTATCAAATAGTGATTCGCTTATAATTACAAATAATAAAATAACCCTGTCTGAAAAAGGTATGTTCATTTCAGACAGGATTATTTCTTCACTTTTTTGGGCGTAATTTAGTGCTTAGTGCCTGGTGCTTAGTGCTTAGTTGATATTGCAGTTTGTATTATATAGTGATGAGGCGCCAGGGGCCAGGGACCAGGGACCAGGGATCAGGGGCCAGGGGCCAGGGACTAGGGAGACTTAAGGCCGGGAAACGTGCATTTCATGTCTGTCTTCATTCTTCTGTTTTCATGTATTCTGTCCTCTGTCTTCTTTCATCTTCCTCTCACGTCCTTTCACGTCTTTCACGTCCTTTCACGTCCCACGTCCCACGTCTTCCGTCTTGGCTCCTGGCTCTTGGTTCCTGGCTCTATAATTTTTTACTTTCTTTTCAGCACAAACTTAGAAGTCCCTATCAAATTGCCATCTGTAAAAATATCTACCGTATATTCGCCAACAGTGAGTTTATTGCTGTTATCCCAATAAATACAAACATCAAGATCCTTATTTTCATAATCTACCTGACGTTTGGCCGAATAAACTATTTGTTGATCCTGAAAAGTAAATAAATCAGACTCTGAATACGCAATTACTGAACCGTCCGAACTTGTAATTCGCATATACACATCCTTTGTGCCTGCAGTGGCTATAGCATTTTCACGTAATGTGAAACAAACTTTAATTTTTAATATTTTACTTACTTTTGTTTCATCTTTTCCGCGCTTATTTAATGGATTTATTAATATATTACTGGTCGTTATAACCGAAGCCTTTTGAACCTGGGAGGAAAGTTCTGTTTTTTCCTTATTTACCTTAATATTCTCATTCCGGGCTTGTTCCAAATGAGTTTTCACTTCAACATTTTCACTAATCAACTGCTGATTACGTGTATTAAGCGAATCTACCTGGGCAATGTAACTTTTTAATACATCACGAAGAGTTCCCAGTTCCTTTTCATATGTTTTAATTTTCTCAATATTTGATGCCTGCATATTCAGCAATCGTTTAATTTTATCCTGCTGAACACTCATCAAATGGTTAATACTGTCATTGTTCGATTTTAATGAATCGTAGGTAACTATTAATCCTTTCAATTCATTTGACAACGATTGCTTTTGGCCCTCTAATACCTGTTGTACTTCAGCTGATTCCTGCTTTTTCTTGTTGAGCTCCGAAACAAAATATACAATCACGGCTCCTAAAATCAGAATAATAATAAATAAAAGGATACTTAAACCATGATTAGGTTTAGGTCTTTGGTCCGGCACATCTGTCTGTGGATTAGTAATATTTTCCATAATAAAATTTTTGGGTTAAGGTTTATCTATGTAAAACTAATTATAATTTTTTAATGTATGTGAATGTACTTAATCAAATTGTATGCCCTAATTAATAAAATGTGTTTATGAAGTTTATAAACTTTTTTTAACCTAGCAACTATGGCGTTTTCTTACTGAAACAAAAAACCCGGCTACTATAAATAAATTAGTAACCGGGAAACCTAAACAAACCATTGACCTCTTTCTTCTTTTATCTTTTACCTTTTATCTTTCTTCTGTATTGCCTGATCCGTGATGCCATACACCTTCATACGGTTTTTCTGAACCTGACATATTGCCCTTGTGAAAGTGATGGTTTTTACTGTGTAAATCAAAGAACAGCCTTTGTTCTTCAGTAAGTAATGCACGTATTTGCTGTTTAAGGTGAGCCCTCGATTTCATAATATTCCCCTTAACCTTCGATATCTCATCTATATTGGCATCTATTGCCTTAATATCAGCCTTGTCAGCAGTTGAAAGAGTACGTTCCCTCGCCGTTAATTCCCCCAACTGGTTCTGTAAATTTTTTACTTCCTTCAAATTAGCAATCCTTAATTCTTTAATCTTTGCGATTTGATCCTCTGTAAGATTTGGAATCCAATATTCCCGGGCATGTAAACTCTGCCTGTCATGAAATTCTTTATTGTCAGCAGGGCCAGTGGCAACTGGTTGTCCAAAAACCCTGTAATTATTTAATAACATCATAAAAACTAATGTTATAACTGAAAATGAAATTCGTTTCATATTTATAATTTTTAATAAATAATAATTTGATTTATTAATTAGACAAAGATCCGGATGAAAACTTGCTCGTAAAACAAATTTTTTCAACTTTTAAATAATTGCATTGTTACTGTAAGGGAAGAAAGAAGATGAGAGATGAAAGAGATGAAAGATGAAAGATGAAAGATGAAAGATAAAAGAAAAATATTTTATTGCTAATGAACTTCCATTTACAACAAAATTACAATAATCATATCATATCAGGCATTGAAACAACTACCTTCGGTGCAGGCTGTTTTTGGTGCATAGAGGCCATATATCAGCAAATAAAAGGTGTGGTCAGCGTAGTTCCCGGTTATGCCGGAGGTACAACATATAACCCTGCCTACTCAAATGTAAGCTCAGGGGAATCGGGTCACGCTGAGGTTTGTATGATTGATTTTGATGCCAAAATAGTTTCTTTTGATGAGCTATTGGAGATATTCTGGATAATACACGACCCTACTTCCATTGACAGTCAGGGAGTAGATGTTGGGCGTCAATACCGTTCTATAATATTGTATCACAATCAAAAACAAAAATATTCTGCTGATGAATATAAACAAATGCTTAACGATTCAGGATTTTATCCCAAACCAATAGTAACCGATATTATTAAATTCACAAATTTTTTTAAGGCTGAAGAATATCATCAGGATTATTTTCATAAAAACAATCACAAACCTTATTGTCTGTATATTATTCAGCCTAAACTTGATAAATTCAGATTAGTTTACAAGGATAAACTGAAAACCATTAAATCCATTAATTAGTAGTAAGTCGTAAGTGATTAAGTGATGAGGTGATTAAGTGATTAAGTGATTAAGTGATTAAGAAAATTTTATTCTGTAAGAATTTTTCACGTCCCACGTCCCACGTCCCATTTTCACGTCCCACGTCTCATGTCCTCTTTTATCTTTTATCTTTCATCTTTTATCTTTCTTCTCTCCGCCCGGGAGATTTTCTGTTTCCAGCAGTTTCATGGTAATAATATTCAGCTTTTCAATTTGACTGGTATCGCAAATCGCCCTTATCTGTAAAAGGTGTTTAAGTGCTTCATGTTTTAACTGGTTATGCAAATTACCTATATCTGCAGATAGTCTATATAAAACGGAGGTATCAGGGTTACTAACTGAAAGTTCTTTAGTCATTGCTTCACGCTTTTCTTTAATCTCCTTAATTATTGGATGTATTGCAATTTTAAAATCCTTTTGTATAATTTCAATTTTGGCATCCTGATCAGGTGATAATTTTAGTTCCACATGCAGCATTTTTCTCATGTCGTGAAAATGGCCTTGCTTTCCCATTGAAGTTTTATGGCTATAATTCAATATCACACTGGCAATAAT
Source organism: uncultured Bacteroidota bacterium (assembly GCA_963846585.1). Taxonomy (GTDB): domain Bacteria; phylum Bacteroidota; class Bacteroidia; order Bacteroidales; family JAAUTT01; genus JAAUTT01. The sequence goes on along the minus strand of CAWJWO010000007.1, from coordinate 478,277 downwards.
TGCAGTTACTATGATAACGGCCAGAACAATAATTGTCCATATGGCATACCTGTATTTAGAAAAGTAATTCATCTGATTATTGATTAATTAAAAAATTATCAACACTTTCATCACTTGTATTTCCCATGTAATATTCAGTAGCATAAATATTTAATACATCATTTTCATTTATTGTATTCGCACTTTTTTCCGGTATTTCAAAATATTTCCCAATATATACCCCTATAAATATTCCTGATGCTATTAATATGCTTGCTGCAATACTTTGCCATGGTCCATTTATAAAACTAAAAATGTAAGAATTATTGCTTGTTTTCCGTTTTAGTTTTTGCTCTAACCGTGTATAAAAATAAAGATTGAGTGGCGGAATTCCTGAGGTTCTATAAATGGTGTATGTAGCCTTAACATTTTCAAGGGTATATGCACAATGTTCGCATCTAACCAGGTGTTCATCCATGGCTGATTTAAGATTTACAGGAAGTTGGCCTTCAATAAATCCAATCATATTGTTTTCAAACATTTTACAATTCATCATGCTATATATAAAATTCCAATTCTAAATACATAAAGTAATTCATCTTTACCTTCCATTAACCTTATCTTTGCTTTGACACTTAAAATTAAGAAAACTTGCTATTCTTTATTCTCTTTTATAGTAATTAACCAATTTTTTTTGCAGATTTAATTTTGCGCGGTGAATTAACGATTCAACAGAGGATAAAGATAAATTCATAATTTCTGAAATTTGCTGGTACGATAGTTCCTCAAATTTACTTAAAGTAAAGGCTATGCGTTGATTTTCAGCAAGACTGTTTAAGGCATTTTGCAACACCTGGTTCCTTTCTTTATATTCAATACTGAAAGGGGAATTCCCGACATTTTTATCTTCTATTTCAATTAGTTTATTATTATTTCCAGATAAAATATCAATACTTTTAATGCCTGATTTCCACTTTTGCTTACGGTTATGGTTCAGCGATTTATTAATTGATATTCGGTATAACCAGGTTGATAGCTTCGATTCGTTTCTGAATTTATCTATTGACTCAAACACTTCTATAAATACTTCCTGTGAAATGTCCTCCGAATCAATACTATTCTGAAGAATATGATAACAAGCATTGTATACCAGAGATTTATATTTTTCAACTATCTCTCTGAATGCCCCTTCATCCCTTTTACACAATCGCTTTATAAGTTCGCTGTCGTCCAAAATACTTGTTGTTAGTTGTTAGTTGCTGGTTGTTAGTTGCTGGTTGTTAGTTTAGTAAAAGTTTATTCGTTTATAAGGTTTATAATCTCAAATTTTAATCTGTTTTTCTGTCTTCTGTTTTCTGTCCTCTGTTTTCTGTTTTCTGTCCTCTGTTTTCTGCCTTCTTTTACCTTTCATCTTTTATTTTCCGTCTTTCTTACGAACTCCGCCGTCCCAATATTATCCATTATAGATAAAATGACCTGTTTCCTGTGAATGAGATATTTATTAGGATATGCAGGGTTTCTGTTTCGCGGATCAGGAAATGTTGCAGCAATTAAAGCGGCTTCTCCCCTGTTTAATTGCATGGCATGCTTATGAAAATATGTTTCCGAAGCAGCTTCAATTCCATATATGCCATCTCCCATTTCAATTGAATTCAGGTACACTTCCATAATCCTTTCTTTACCCCAAAAAATTTCAATTAATATCGTATAATAAAATTCTAACCCTTTTCTTAGATAATTTCTTCCTAACCACAGGAATACGTTTTTACTGGTTTGTTGGGATATAGTACTTGCCCCCCTTATTTTACGGCCTTGTTTATTAAATTTATATGCTTCATGAATGGCTTTAAAATCAATCCCAAAATGATAAACAAAATTATTATCCTCTGCAGCTATCGTCGCAATTATTATATTTGGAGACATTTTCTTCAATGGTACCCACTTTTGTTTTATATTTATATTTTGTGATTTTCCCGCTTTCTCAAAAAACCTTTCAAACATAAGTGGAGTAAAAGGTACAGGAATAAACCTGTAAGTAATTACCCCTGATACCGAAAAAAGCACAAACAGGATTAGGCTAAAATACAGGTATCGCCAAAGTTTTATTAATAAAATATTAATATTCATACTATTAACGACACTAATTAACCTTTTCAAAAATACTTTAATTGTTAATATATCGTTCATTATCTAATAAAAAATATATATAAAAATTATTGCTTTTTATGTTTTGATGTATGTATAAAATTTAAACCTAAACTAACAAAAATTTCAGTTGTTATTTAAAATGTATTTTTCAACCAATTTTTAACTTAAAAAACAATGATAATGAATTTTATTTTTCAGATTTCACATCTCTTAACATCTGTTAATATCTTTTATAATTATATGAAATTAAAAGGTTTTTACTATTACTGAGAGTTAATACCTTGTTACCATTTTTTTAATTAGTATTTTAACAAGCTATTCTCTGTTTTTTTGCTAACACTATTAACAGGACATTATTATTATCATATATTATATTTAAAATAAATAATTAATAATATTATGTTAAAATGATTGATTTAATTAAAGATAAAAATAATATAATTAATATCGGAAAAGAAAAGCTGATAAAGGAAATACAAAGCTTAAGAAAGAAACGCAACGCAATTATTCTTGCTCATTATTATCAGGAATCAGAAATTCAGGATATTGCTGATTTTGTTGGCGATAGTTTACAATTGTCACAAAAGGCAGCAAAAACTTCTGCTGATGTAATTGTTTTTGCTGGTGTTAATTTTATGGCTGAAACTGCTAAAATTCTTTCTCCTGAAAAAACAGTACTTATTCCTGATCCTTTGGCAGGATGTTCACTTGCTGATTCATGTGATCCGGTTGCGTTTAAAGCCTTTATTGAAAGCAATCCCGGCCATACTGTAATATCTTATGTCAATACAACAGCTGAAATAAAAGCAATGACTGACATTATTTGTACTTCTTCAAATGCTTTGGGAATTGTTGAATCTTTACCGGTTGATGAAAAAATTATTTTCGCTCCTGATAAAAATTTAGGGGATTATATTAAAAGTATTACGGGAAGAGAAATGTTGATATGGAATGGGGCTTGTCATGTTCATGAAAGATTTTCACTAGAAAAAATTTTAAATCTGAAAAAGAATAATCCCGGTGCTAAAATTATTTCACATCCGGAATGTACTAAACCTGTATTATTAATATCCGATTTTATTGGATCTACATCTTCCTTATTAAATTTCATTCATGATGATATAGCTCAAACTTATATAGTTTGTACCGAATCAGGCATTATTCACCAGATGAATAAAAGCAAACCTGAAAAAAAATTTATTCCTGCACCACCTAACGATTCAACCTGTGCATGTAACGATTGCCAGTTTATGAAACTAATTACTTTGGAAAAGATAAATAATAGTTTAATAAATAATAAATTTGAAGTTTTATTGGACGAATCTGTTAGAATTAAAGCTGAACGGCCTATAAGAAGAATGCTTGAAATTTCTGAAAAATTAGGTTTTTAAAATAGTTTAATGGAAAATAAGGAAGATTTCGATTTTTTTAAAGAGAAAAATTCAAATTCAGAAAAGGAGTTTGAATATTCTATTCGTCCGGTAGGTTTCAATGATTTTGCAGGTCAAAAAAAAATAGTCGATAATTTAAAGGTTTTCGTTGAGGCAACTAAGCAGAGGAATGAATCCTTAGATCATGTTTTATTGCACGGCCCTCCTGGTTTAGGAAAAACTACTCTTTCAAATATTATTGCTAATGAATTGGGAGTTAAAATTAAAGTAACTTCAGGGCCTGTTTTGGATAAACCTGGCGATTTAGCGGGCATCCTTACAAATCTTGATACAAATGACGTATTATTTATAGACGAAATTCATAGGTTGAGTCCTGTAGTTGAAGAATACCTTTATTCTGCAATGGAAGATTATATTATCGATATAATGCTTGATAAGGGCCCAAATGCCAGATCAGTTCAGTTAAAATTAAACAAATTTACTTTAATAGGGGCCACTACACGGTCAGGCTTGTTAACAAGCCCGCTGCGTTCCAGGTTTGGAATAAATTGTCACCTCGAATACTACGATCTTGATATCCTTAAAAAAATTGTTGAACGTTCAGCAAGAATTTTGAAAATTGAAATTGATAAGGACGCAACGCACGAAATTGCATCAAGAAGCAGGGGGACACCCAGGATTTGTAATGCTTTAATCAGAAGGGTGAGGGATTTTGCCCAGGTGATGGGAAATGGGAGCATAGATAAAAAAATTGCACAGTACGCTTTAAATGCCTTAAATATCGATAAAAATGGTTTGGATGAAATGGACCATAGGATAATAAGAACAATAATTGAAAAGTTTAAGGGGGGCCCTGTCGGGTTATCAACAATTTCTACTGCAATTGGCGAAGATCCTGGTACAATTGAAGAAGTTTATGAACCTTTTTTAATTATGGAAGGTTATATTAAAAGAACACCTCGTGGAAGAGAAGCCACAGAATTAAGTTACCGAAACCTGGGGTTTGTATATATAGATAAGGAAAACCTGTTGTTTTAGAAGAAAAGAAGACAGAGATCAGAAAACAGTCGGCAGATAAAAGAAGACTGAGAACTGAGCACAGAAAAATAGATTTGAGATTCTGGATTCTGGATTCTAGATTTGAGATTTAAGATTTAAGATTTTGGAATTTATTAATTTAGTAAAACTATTTAAATCTTAAATCACTAATCACAAATCTTAAATCTTAAATCACGTGCTACCTGCTACCTGAAACTATAACCTGATAAAGCCTTATACCTAATAACCTAAATTATGAAGAACAATATTGCTGTAAAGTGGGAAAATAATATGAAATTCAGCACCTCGGTCAATGGGCATAATTTAATTCTTGATGCCGGGGAATCAGTTGGAGGACAAAATCAGGGGCCAAGGCCAAAAGCGCTGCTTATGGTTGCCTTGGCAGGTTGTACCGGAATGGATGTTATTTCATTATTAAAAAAGATGAAAGTTGACGTCGAAACATTTGATTTAAAAATTGAAGGCGAAACAAAAGAAGATCACCCTCAAAAATTTTTAAAAATGAAAATTATTTATGAATTTAAAGGTAAAAATATTGATTTTGAAAAAGTTAAAAAGGCAATAAATTTATCAATCGATAAGTATTGCGGTGTTTATGCGAATCTGAAAGATGCGATGGAGTTAAGCCATGAAATCGTTATTAGGGACTAGGGGCTAGGGACTGGGGGCTAGGGGCCAGGGACTAGGGACTAGGGACTAGGGGTTAGTGGTTAGTAATGGATTTCATACTAACAGTATTGAAGATTTTTGGAGCATTTTAAAAAGAGGTATCTTTGGTATTTACCACTATGTAAGTGCAAAACATTTAACAAGGTATTGTGATGAATTTTCATACCGCTACAATACAAAAGAATACAACGATATGTATATATTTGCTTTTACATTGACAAAATTAAATGGTATGTTAAAATGTAACCAGTTAATAGGGAAAGAATAGAAACTGAATTTTAAAATTAAATATATAAGAAAATTATGAAAAAAATATTACTACTCTTAATGATTATATTCTTAACAAATATTTGTTATTCTCAAAGTGATAATATTAAGAAATATTATACAGATAAATATGGTAAAAATGAAACAACAGAACAAAAGGGAAAATATTTAAAAATTACATACCATATAAATGATAGCATTACTTCTACGACTTTTACCAATGTAAAAACCAAGATACCAATGTGGAAATCAAATTCACTTAAAGGTCATGCTTATGGAATTAGTACCTATTATAAATAAAATGGAGAAGTTAATCATATTTTGAATCATAATTTTGTTTTTAGATATGGAGCATTTATTCCTGATGGATTTTTGGAAATTGATTATCCAAAACAAAAATTGATAAATAATCCTGATGGGTTGTTTGAAATGCCAAAATTATTTGATGGTAGTGATAACCGCATGTACATAAGACAACATATGATGTTTCCGCAATCATCACTTGAAAAAAACTTGCAGGGTAAAATTAATGTTCAATTTACTATCGATAAAAATGGTAAAATTGACAATATTAGCATTATTAATGGTCTTGATGAACCATTAGATAAATCAGTTTGTATAACAATTAATTCAATGCCAAAAATAAGACCAGCAACACTTAATGGAAATAATATCGATGTATATTTGATTATCCCAATCGGTATCAAATTAATTAACTAAATATATGTTGTAGTACATATGGAAGATATTAAAAAAAACGGATACTATAATGTAAGACACGATTCAGTTTGGGAAGTTGCATTTCGGTGTACAGACCATTGGAAAGTAGTTGGTACTGAAGCAAAATTTGTTTTTAATTATTGGGATGAAGTTATTGAAACTCGTATCATTAATCCAGATGAAAACAAAAAAACAAAAAAAAAGAGAGCAGAAAAATATGAAGGAAAATTGAAGATAAATGGTAGTTTTGATACTGCAATAAAAGCATTAGTATCAAAACCAAATGAAGATTAAAATACAAATCCAAAAAACTTAAAAAGTGCTTTGGATTTCAGGTATTTTACATTTGTCCCAACTCGTATATAGTTACCAAAATTTATTATTGTTTTGTCCTAATTTAGGAAAAAATATAAATTTCCTTATTAATAAAAAAGTAAACCTGTTTAATGATTTATAGAAAATCAGATGCTCTAACTACTAAACACTGGCCACTGATCCCTAGTCCCTAGTCCCTGATCCCTAGTCCCTGGCCCCTAGCCCCTAGCCCCTAACCCCTGGCCCCTATATTGCCGGAGAGAACTGTGACAAAAACCGGACATCATTTTCCGATAAAATGCGAATATCATTAATTTGATATTTTAACAGAGCTGTTCGTTCAAGTCCCATACCAAATGCAAAACCTGTATATTTTTCCGGATCTATTCCATTAAGGTATAAAACATTGGGATCAACCATTCCACATCCCAAAATTTCTAAAAAGCCTGAGTTTTTGCATATTTTACAGCCTTTTCCTTTACAGATAGTACATGTGATATCCATTTCAGCAGAAGGTTCTGTAAATGGAAAGTATGATGGGCGTAAACGTATTTCGGTTGCTGATCCAAAGTATTCTTTTGCAAAATAAAGAAGGGTTTGCTTTAAGTCAGCAAAGGAAACAGCCTTATCAATGTATAATCCTTCAACCTGATGAAAAAAACAATGCGAACGGCTCGATATTGCCTCATTTCTGTAAGCTCTTCCCGGCATAATCATCCTTATAGGCGGTTTACCTTGTTCCATCATCCTTACCTGTACTGAAGAAGTGTGTGTCCGTAATAAAATATCAGGATTTTTTTCAATAAAGAAAGTATCCTGCATATCTCTGGCTGGATGATCTAATGGAAAATTAAGAGCTGAAAAAACATGCCAGTCATCTTCAATATCAGGACCATTTGAAACTGTAAATCCTATTCGTGAAAATATTTCCTTAATATCGTTTAATACAACTGATACTGGATGACGAGATCCTAATTCAAAAGGATCTCCCGGCATACTTAGATCAGGTTTCTCTTTTGAAATTACTGTTGATTTTAACAACTCTTTCGAATTATTGTAGGCCTGATTTAGAAAATTTTTTAATTCATTTAATTTTTGCCCCACATTTTTTTTATCTTCGGAGGATAAAGTTTTAAAGTCTTCAAATAATTGATTAAGAATGCCTTTCTTACCTAAATATGTAATTCTGAATTTTTCACATTCTTCTAAATTGGAAGCATTAAATTTTGTTGCTTCTGAAAAAATATTGTTTATTTGATCAAGCATAAAATAATTTTGTCTGTAAAAATAATAATTTAAATGAAAGTAGGAAAGTAGGATGGTAGAAAAGTAGGAAAGAAGAAGGACTGATGTCACGCTTTGCTACTATCCTGCTTACCTGCTTTTCTGCTATTTTTATGACTTAATAAAAAGGAATAAGCTTTGAATAATATAAGAACACTGGGAGGTCAAACAATTATATATGGATTAAGCAGTATTGTTCCCCGTTTTTTGAACTATTTGCTTACGCCATTATATGTATATTTGTTTCTTCCTGAGCAATATGGCAATGTAACAATTCTATATGCCTATGTTACTTTTGTAAATATTATATTAACATATGGAATGGAATCGGGATTTTTCTTTTTTGCAAGAAAAGAAAAAGATTTTTCAGTAGTATATGGAACGGCTTTTTTAAGCTTGTTGTTTACAACATTGTTATTTATTTTTCTTTCTCTTTTAAATTTACATAGAGTTTCAAATTTCCTGGGTTATCCGAATAATATACGTTATATTTTCTGGTTTATCTTAATTTTGGGTTGCGATACTCTCACGGCAATTCCTTTTGCGAAACTCCGGCAACAGGACAAATCTATAAAATTTGCAATAATTCGTTTACTCAGTGTAGGTTTCACAGTATTTTTCAATTTACTTTTGATATGGATTGTACCAAAATATTTTTTAAGAAATGGTTATTTTTTAGGTTTTCATTATAAACTTGATATCGAATTAATTTTTGTAGCCAATTTATTAGGGAGCTTCATTACACTTATAATTTTATTGCCTGATACTGTAAAGGAAAGGATTTCGTTTAGTTTTTCACTATGGAAACGAATGTTGAATTATTCATATCCTTTACTTTTTGCTGGATTGGCCGGTACAATTAACGACACTCTTGACAGGTTTCTATTATTGCATTATTTACCTTCAAATGTTAATAAAATTGCTGAAATTGGCATATATGGAGCAAATATTAAAATTGCAGTAATTATGGTTTTGTTCACACAGATGTTCCGGTTTGCAGCTGAACCTTTTTTTTATAATCAGAAAAAAAGCAGCGATCAAAAAGCTATTTTAGCTGAAGTAACCAAGTTTTTTACAATGTTCGGAATTATAATATTTCTCTTTGTAATGTTGTATCTCGATGTTATTAAATACTATATAAACAATAAATATTGGGGTGGTTTAAATGTTGTTCCAATAAATTTAATATCAAGCTTTATGCTGGGAATTTATTTTAATTTATCGTTTTGGTATAAATTAACAGGAAAAACCTATTATGGAATATTAATTACCAGTATTGGTGCTGTTATTACTATTGTATTAAATATTTTTGTTATACCAGGTTATGGATATGTTGGTTCTGCATGGGTAAGGCTTTTATGCTATTTTGTAATGGTATTGATTTCTTATTTTTGGGGCCAGGTGCACTTTCCGGTAAGGTACCCGGTTAATACGTTAATATCTTATTTCGGCATAGGAATAATTATATATTTTATATGCTGTAACTTTAAGTTTTCAAATATGTATGCTGACTTATTTAAAAATTCGGTTGTATTAGCCGGATTTATACTGTATTTGGAACGCAGGGAACATTTAATTTCAATATTTATCAGAAAAGAAATAAAAGAACAAATTTGAAAATTTGAAAATTTGACCCTTCGACTACGCTCAGGGCAAGAAATGTGCAAATGATAACAAATTACTAATGCGAATTAAAATTTAAAAAATATAAGCCACAAAGCTCACAAAGGTTTACACAATGTAACACGAAGGAACAAATTCTTTTGAGTTATGAAATCAAGTATATTGTTATGTATCCTTTGTGTACCTTAGTGATTGACTTAGTGTACCTTTGTGGTAAGCTTAATTTAATAATTTGACCCTTAATTCGCATTACTAATTACAAATTAAATATGATATATAATAATATAATCACTTAATCACTTTTATATTAAGAACTGTAACCTGTAAAATTATAACTTAATGACCTAACTCCTAATATACTTATAGCCTAAAATCCTAATCCTAAAATCCTTAAATCCTTAAATCCTGATCAATGAAAATACAAATTGTTAACAAATCCCGGCACCCATTGCCATCATACAGTACTTTATTTTCTGCCGGCATGGATATTATGGCAAATATCGACAAGGAAATTGTTTTAATCCCAGGAGAACGTTTGTTAATTCCAACCGGGTTATTTATTTCTTTGCCTGTAGGATACGAAGCTCAGATTCGTCCCCGCAGCGGGCTTGCCTTAAAAAACGGAATTTCTTTGGTAAATACTCCAGGAACAATCGACGCTGATTACAGAGGTGAAATAGGTATTATTTTAATCAATTTTTCTCATGTCCCTTTCGTTATACATGATGGTGACAGAATATGTCAAATGGTTATAAATAAATTTGAAACTATTGAATGGGAAGTTTGTAACCAACTTGACGAAACATCAAGGGGTGGTGGAGGGTTTGGACATACCGGCTGAGAATAGCTCAAAAAATTATGAAAAGATATTTATTTCTATTTATTTCCATTTTATTATTATTTAATAATTGTGCAACTACAAAAAAAAATTTTGTTAATCGGCCTTTAATAATTAATAAGGTTAAACTGACTATTTTACATAATAATGATATTTATAAAGCTAAAGGAAATATAAGTCTTCAAAAGGACTCTGATAATATTCGCTTTAAATTTTTTGGTCCTTTGGGCATTGAAATAATTAAGGGATCATATATAAATTCATTAAGTTATTTTAATAATATTGAAAATAGGGATTATTCAGAAATTGAAGATGTTATCTTAAAAAAATATAATTTTAAAATTAATAAGAAATGCTTTTACTTGTTTTTGATCGGAGATATTGAAAGTTTATATAATGAAATATCAAAAATAAATAGTAATAATTATAATTTAAATATTTTTCATAATACGAATCAATTTACAATTGTTAATAATTTTAATTCACAATATTTAAAAGTATTATATAAATTTAGAAGCAGCTATCCTAAAAATGTAACTATTAATATCGGACAAAATAACAATAATGAATTTTCAATAATCCTGGATTATATTTCTTTTCAATTTTAGTTTTTATAAGCTTAAATTAATGTTAAAATATTTTTTTTCATTTATTTTTTTTTGTATTTGCATTTTAAATTGCAATAGTCAATCTAAGATCGACCTTGAGAAAAAAAGAAATTCTATTTTAAAGGATATTGATGAAACTGAAAGCATTTTGGAAAGTACTAAGCAATCAAAAACCGAATCTCTTGACAAGCTGGAACTTTTAAACAAAATGATCAGCCTTAGGAATTCGGTAATAGATAATTTATTGCAGGAAAGTGTTTCAGCTGATAAACGGATAAAGGAACTGGAGGCTAATACTTCAGCAATGTCAAATGACATTGATGAAATTAAAAAGGAATACGGCCATATGATATTGCTGGCATACTTAAACAGAAATAAATACAGTCAGATGATGTTTCTTTTATCGTCTGTAAATTTTAACCAGGCATATAAAAGGCTTTTATATTTAAAACAATATACTATTAATCGTAAACGTCAGGTAGATGTTATTACAGATATCCAAAAGGATTTGAATTTACAAAAGGCTGATCTTGAACAAGAACGTTCAGAAAAATTGATATTGGTAAGGAAAAATAAAATTGAAAATCTTAAGCTTGAAAGTGAAGTTACAGATAAAAAGAAATTGATAAATAGATTAAAATCAAAAGAAAAGGAATTAACATTAAAAATTAACAGTAAAAACAGCAGTGCAGACAGGCTTCAAAAGAAAATAGAAAATTTGGTAAAAGCTGAATTGGATCGAAAAAATAAAATTTCCTCTAAAGATATTAATAGTTTACCTAATATTATTGATAATAGTTTAGGATCAAATTTTAATGAAAACAAGGGAAAGCTTCCCTGGCCTTTAGAAAATGGTGTAATTACCAGTTTTTTCGGAGAACATCCTCACCCTATATATAAAGGGGTTATTTTAAGGAATAATGGTATTGATATAAGTACCAGGGAAGGAGCTGAAGTTAAAAGTATATTTTCGGGGGAAGTAAAAGCTGTATTGTTTATTTTAGGGTCAAATTTTATTATTATAATCCGACATGGAAATTTTTTAAGCGTATACCAAAATATTATTGATGTTAAAGTTAAAAATGGAGATAAAGTTGCAACAGGACAATTGCTGGGTAAAGTTTTTACCGATGAAAATTCAAAGTCAACTGTATTGCATGTAGAAATTTGGGATGAATTGAAAAAATTAAACCCCGAAATTTGGTTAACCAAGCGTTGAATATAATTATATTTGTTTAATTTGTAGTTTTAATTGATATTTGCATTTATATTTAGTAACCAAAATATTCATTTTTAGTATAATGGTATAAATTATATAAAATGGAAAAAAATCTTAAAATTCCTTCTAAAATTGAAAATCTTAGAATTATTGAAAAGGCGGTAGACGATATTTCTACCGAATGTAATTTAAATAGCGAGTTATATGGAAATGTGCTTATTGCAACTATTGAAGCTGCCAATAATGCTATATTGCATGGTAATAAGTTAGATGAAAGCAAAAACGTTGATATTAATTTTAAAATAGAAAACAACAAATTACGTGTAATTATCAAGGATCAAGGTATTGGGTTTGATTATGCTAATATCCCGGATCCGACTTCACCTGAAAATATTGAAAAAATTAATGGAAGAGGGGTTTTTTTGATGGAAAAACTATCTGATAATATATATTTTTTTGAGAACGGAAGTAAAGTTGAACTAATATTTAATTTGTAATTATTGGCAATATATTTTTTTAGTGAAGAGGTTAATTTTAAGTTAAATTACAGGTCAATTTATAAAAACTGGATTAAGAGGGTTGCAAGTAAGGAAAATCGAACTATTGGCAATATAAATATTATTTTTTGCAGCGATGATTTTATTTTAAAGATTAATAAGCAATATTTAAATCATAATTATTTTACTGATGTTATTACCTTTGATAATTGTATCAATGATATTTTAAATGGTGATATTTTTATAAGTATTGATACTGTAAAAAAAAATGCAAAAAAGTATAATTGTTTATTTAATAATGAATTAAATCGTGTTATTGTACATGGAATATTGCATATGGTTGGGTATAATGATAATTCAAAGGAAAATAAACAAGTTATGAGTAATTTAGAAAACCTATACCTTGAAATATTAAACTCCATGGTTAAGGAGTAATTAAACCTTAACCTAATTCACTTTAGTTTGTTTTTTATTTTATATTGATAAATTTACTATATGAATTTTATATATGATATTATAGTCGTAGGAGCCGGGCATGCCGGATGTGAAGCAGCAGCAGCTGCTGCTAATATTGGTTCTAAAGTGTTATTGGTTACAATGGATATGTCAAAGTTTGCTCAAATGTCATGTAATCCTGCTATGGGAGGAATTGCAAAAGGGCAAATAGTTCGTGAAATTGATGCCTTGGGTGGTTATTCAGGAATAATTACTGATAAATCAACCATACAGTTCCGGCTCCTTAACCGTTCAAAGGGACCTGCTATGTGGAGTCCAAGGGCACAGTGTGACAGGTTATTGTTTTCAAAATTTTGGCGTGAAATATTGGAAGATGTACCAAATATTGATTTTTGGCAGGATACTGTGGTTTCTTTATTGATTGATGAAGGAGTTGTTAAGGGAATTCAAACAAAGATGGGAGTTACATTTCATTCTAAATGCGTTATATTAACTAATGGCACCTTTATAAATGGATTAATTCATATTGGCAGGACTAATGTTGAAGGTGGCAGAATTTCTGAACCTTCTTCAAAAGGTATTTCTGAACAATTAAAATCTGTTGGATTTGAAGTTGGACGTATGAAAACCGGGACTCCTGCACGACTCGATGGCAGAACTATTAATTTTTCAGTTTTAAGCAAACAGGAAGGTGAACAGGATGGAGGAAAATTTTCTTTTTTGAAAGAAATAAAAAATAATCCCACTCTTAAGCCTTGCTATATTACATATACAAATTCAAAGGTTCATCGTATACTTGAAAGAGGGTTTGTAGATTCCCCCTTATATAATGGTACTATTAAAGGAATAGGGCCAAGATATTGCCCTAGCATTGAAGACAAAGTTGTTACCTTTGCTGAGAAGGATAGCCACCAAATATTTTTGGAACCCGAGGGAATTAATACAAATGAATATTATATTAATGGATTTTCATCTTCTTTGGCATGGAATATTCAATACGAAGCAATCAGAAATATTGAAGGTTTGGAGAATGTTAAAATATTCCGTCCTGGCTATGCCATTGAATATGACTATTTTCCTCCTACACAGTTAAAGCCTAATTTGGAGACAAAAATCTTAAATAACCTTTTTTTCGCTGGTCAGATTAATGGAACTACAGGTTACGAAGAGGCAGCTGCACAAGGTATTATAGCAGGAATTAATGCTTCGCTGAATATTGAAAATAAAGAACCATTTGTATTAAAAAGAGATGAAGCTTATATTGGTGTTTTGATCGATGATTTAATTACTAAGGGAGTTGATGAGCCATACAGGATGTTTACTTCCAGGGCTGAATACAGAATTTTACTAAGGCAGGATAATGCTGATGCCAGGTTAACTAAAATGGGATATGATCTTGGCATTGTTACAGAAAACAGATTTAATCAATTTTATGAAAAAAGTAATAATTGTTTGGAAGTAATTAATTTTACCGATAATTTTTCTGTAACCCCCGATCTTATTAATAGGAAGCTTATTAAATTAAAAACAAATGTAATTTCAAAAAATGTTAAACTGAAGGACTTAATACTCAGACCACAAATATCTTACATTGATTTACTTGATGATATTGATGATTTAAAAAAATTATATTTAAAATTTGGAGAATTGGCAAAAGAAATATTTTTAGCTTCTGAAATTAATATTAAATATTCCGGATATATTGAAAGAGAAAAGATTATTGCTAATAAATTAAGCCGGCTCGAAGACGTTAAAATTTCTGACGATTTTAATTTTAAAATTTTAAAGTCTCTTTCTACTGAAGCCAGACAAAAATTATCAAAAATTAAACCTAAATCAATAGGTCAGGCTTCAAGAATCTCCGGAATTTCGCCTTCTGATATTAATGTTTTATTATTGCACCTGGGGAGGTAATGTTCCACGTGGAACATGAAGGGACGTGAGACATGAGACGTGGGACGTGGGACATGGGACGTGGGACGAGACGTGGGACGTGAAAGGACGTGAAACTGGAAGTGAATACAAATTGCAAAATTTAAGATTAACAAAAAAATTTAAACTGTGGCTTCGACAAGCTCAGCCACCTGGCCATCCAAAAAAAATATAAGCTTCTTTTTAAAAATAATAAATTTGAAAAGACTATTATTGATTTTTAGTATTACTTTGAATCAAATTATATAATGATCAGAAAAATAGTATTATATCAAATTTATGTTCCACGTGGAACATTTTTATCCATGAAAGATAAAAGAAGGCAGAAGGCAGAAAAGTTAATTTGAAAATGATTGCAAATTACTGATTACTAATAGTCAAAACTTAATCGCTTAAAAATTTACAACTAAAATCCTTTAATCCTTTAATCCTAATCTATGACAGAAAAAGCCCGAGGGGAATATATTAACAACATCGTAAAGGGACTGCCTGATCAGCCAGGAGTTTATCAATTCTTTAACATCAATGAACAAATAATTTATGTAGGGAAAGCTAAAAGTTTAAAAAAAAGAGTGTCTGGCTATTTTAGAAATTCTGTTCATGATAACAATAAAGTAAGGTTAATGGTTGAGAAAGTTTACGATATAAAATATATAGTCGTAGAAACAGAATCAGATGCTTTATTATTAGAAAATAATTTAATCAAAAAATATTTGCCTCGTTATAATGTTTTACTTAAGGATGACAAAACATTCCCATGGATTTGCATTAATAACGAAAACTTCCCAAGAGTTTATTCTACAAGGAATGTTAAAAAGGATGGTTCCTTTTATTTTGGGCCTTACACATCTTCAGTTATGGTGCGTACACTATTGAGCTTTGTAAGGCAACTGTTTCCCCTTCGGACATGTGCACTGAATTTAACTGATATTGATATTGCTTCCGGAAAATTTAAAATATGCCTGGAATAT
The DNA here is from genome assembly GCA_963846585.1 of uncultured Bacteroidota bacterium. Lineage (GTDB taxonomy): Bacteria > Bacteroidota > Bacteroidia > Bacteroidales > JAAUTT01 > JAAUTT01. Next base: position 462,301 of record CAWJWO010000007.1, on the reverse strand, counting down.
CATATTGGCAATTGTAAAGGCCCGTGTACAGGTTTACAGACGGAACAGGATTACAACGAAACTATTGAACAAATAAAAAATATATTAAAAGGGAATTTGCATCAGGTAAAAAGTTTTTTAAGAGATACAATGAAAACCTTTTCTGATAATTATAATTTTGAGCAAGCTGAAGCAATCAGGCAAAAAATTCAAATTATCGAAAATTTCCAGAGCAAATCTACTATTGTCAACCCTGCTATTAATAATGTAGATGTTTTTTCGCTGGTTGAGGATAAAAACGTGACAGTAGTGAATTATCTTAAAATAATGGATGGTGCAATTATTCAATCTCATATTGTTGAATTGGTTAAGCGTTTGGATGAAAATAAAAATGACCTCATGGAATTAGCCATTTGGGATATCAGAAAAAAGCTTAACAGCGAATCAAAAGAGATAATAGTTTCATTTATTCCGGAATTTGAATTGCCGGGTGTTTCAATGTTTGTGCCTAAAATAGGAGATAAAAGGAAATTACTGGACCTTTCAGAACGAAATGCAAAATATTATTTGATGGAGCGAAACAGAAACATTGAAAACAATAACCCTGAAATCCGTATAGAAAGGATTTTAGAAACAATGAAAAAGGATTTACATTTAAATGATATTCCTTTACATATAGAATGTTTCGATAATTCAAATATTCAGGGATCCGATCCGGTAGCCTCCTGTGTAGTTTTCAGGGATGCTGTACCTTCCAGGCGTGAATACAGGCATTATAATATTAAAACGGTAGTTGGCCCGAACGATTTTGCTTCAATGGAAGAAATTATTTTCCGGCGTTATAAACGCCTCCTTGAAGAAACACTGCCATTACCTCAATTGATCGTTATTGACGGAGGCAAGGGACAACTTCATTCGGCAGTAAATAGCCTGAAAAAACTCGATATTTATGGTAAAGTTGCTATTATTGGCATAGCAAAAAAATTGGAAGAAATTTATTTTCCCGGAGATTCGGTTCCTATGTATTTGGATAAAAAATCGATGACCTTAAAAGTAATCCAAAAAATCAGAGATGAAGCCCACCGTTTTGGAATTAGTTTTCACCGGAATAAAAGGTCAAACAATATGCTAAATTCATTATTGGAGAATATTGATGGAATCGGACAAAAGTCAATAGAATATTTATATAACAAATATACCTCAATATCAAAAATTAAATCAGCTCCAAGAGAAGAAATAGTTGAACTTATCGGGAAGAAAAAAGCACTTCTGCTTTTTTCTTATTTTCAAAATAATCCTAATGTATAATTCTTCATTTCTTTTTGTGACCAAAAGTAATTTTTATTCATTTTTCCCCATAAAAAATAAAACGGGCAACGCCATTTAAATTAATTATTAAATGCAAGTTCGATCCGATAATTTAAAATAGCTTTTACTTAAATTTTCTTATGTCACTTTTTTGGGAGCAAAAAAGTAACCAAAAAACTCTATAGCCGGGCGAACTCGTTCCGCCTAACGGCTTCACTCGGACAGCGCCCAGCTAATATGGTATATTATTTATGCCTTCGGCAGCTTCGTTTATGAAGTTATTGAAATATTAATAAAATTAAAAAAATTAACAAATAGGAGTAGCTTTATCTAAGGTGCTCATTGCGCAATATATCATTCCTTTAGCATAAATATTCCAAATACTTGAAATTCAATAATCCCCTTTTAAGGGGTAGTGGATTAATTCCATATTAGCGGCGGGCTGTCTGAGCGAAGGCGCAGCCGGAGCGAGTTCCCGCAGCTAAGCACTTTTCTTTGATTCGTTTCTTTTCTTGCGAGAAAAGAAATGAATAAGATGCACTTTTCTTTGCTTCGTTTCTTTTTGTGCGCAAAAAGAAATGAAGAAAACTTTTTAATATTACTTTTTCCTGTCAATAGTATAATATACCAAATCAATTAAAGCAGCTTTTACATCGGATTCCGGGTAGGACGATAGCAAAGCAAGAGCCTTTTCCTTGTATTCATGCATGGCAGTCGTTGCATAATCTAACCCTCCTTTTGATTTAACAAAATCAATAATATCACTGATATTTTTAGATTTCTTTTTGTATTTTTTTATTTTAATAAATATGGATTTCCTTTCCAGGAAAGAAGAATTTTCCAGTGCATAAATCAAAGGCAAAGTAAGTTTTTTGTCTTTTATATCATTGCCGGAAGGTTTCCCCGTAATACCCTGCAATTGATAATCAAGTATATCATCTTTAATCTGGAACGCTATCCCTATATATTCACCAAAAAGTTTCATTTGGGCCACTGTATCTGCACTACTCCCTGCTGATCTTGTTCCGCATGCAGTACAGGCTGAAATCAGGGTGGCAGTTTTCATCCTGATAATTTCAAAATATTGTTCACGCGTTGTATTAAAGGATCTTGACCTTTGTATCTGCAAAAGTTCTCCTTTAATCATTTCACGAACAGCTTCGGATACAATTTCAAGTAAATCATATGCCTTATTTTCAAGTGCTATTAACAAACCTCTCGTTAATAAATAGTCTCCCATCAATACAGCTATTTTAGATTTCCAAATAGCATTAATGGAGAATAAACCTCTCCGTTCAGAGGAATCGTCAACAACATCGTCATGTATAAGTGTTGCCGTATGAAGTAATTCAATTAAAGATGCTGCTGTATATGTATCAGGAGTAATATTACCGTTAAGTTTTGCAGTAAGAAAAACAAACAAAGGCCTCATTTGTTTACCTTTCCTGCGTAATAAATAATTTGTAACCAGGCTTAACAACGGAATATTGCTTTTCATCGAAGCTTTAAAAATTGCTTCAAAAGATTTCATTTCATCTTTTATTGGGGCTTTTATATTATCAAGAATTGCCATCCTAAAAGTGTTTAAACCGTTTAATTGATATTTTAATACAAACCTAATAAAAAAGTGATTAAGTGATTAAGTAATTAATAGAGCCAAGAGCCAAGAGCCAAGAGCCAAGACTTAAGACTTATAATATAACACATTGTGGAGTCAAAAAATAATAGAATCTGGATTTGAGATTTAGGATTTAAGAATTACAACTATATGTGAAATATTAATATCTGAAATCACTAACTACTAGTCCCTGGCCCCTGGCCTCTTTATCTTGGTTCCTGGCTCTTGGCTCCTGGTTCTATTAAGACTTACAACTAATTATCAATAATGAACATTCAAATATTTGTTTTCTGATTGTAAACGTCTAAATTGCATATAAATTTTAATTATAATGAATACCGAAAGGAAATTATTTTTAATAGATGCCTATGCTTTAATATTTCGTGCATATTATGCATTTATCCGTAACCCTATGTACAATGCACAAAGACTTAATACTTCATGTATTTTTGGATTTGTCAATGCATTGGAAGAGGTACTTGTAAAGGAACGCCCGTCCCATATTGCTGTTGCATTTGACCCTTCAGGGCCTAACTTCAGGCATAATCTGTTCCCGGCATATAAGGCAAACAGGGACGAAACACCTGAAGATATCAGGAAATCTGTGCCTTATATTAAAGATATTTTAAAGGCTTATGGTATACCAATTTTGCAAATTGATGGCTATGAAGCTGACGATGTTATTGGTACAATTGCAAAAAAAGCCGGGTCGGATGGCTATACTGTATTTATGATGACTCCTGATAAGGATTTTATTCAGCTCTTATCTGATAATATTTTTATTATAAAACCTGGCCGTAATAACAGTGGATTGGAAATAATCGATAGTGCCAAAGCCTGCAGCGATTTTCAATTGAAGAACCCGTTGCAGTTTATAGATATCCTTGGATTAATGGGAGATGCAGCTGACAATATCCCGGGGGCTCCCGGTGTAGGGGAAAAAACAGCTATAAAACTTATAAGTGAATATTATTCAATTGAAAATCTTTTACTAAATACTGATCAACTTAAAGGTAAACTTAAGGAAACACTTATAAATAATAAGAATCAGATAGAGTTATCAAAAGTATTAGCTACTATTAGAATTGACGTGCCTATAACTGTTGATGAAGAAAATCTGATTTTGGACAAACCTGATATTGAAGAAATAAAAAAGATTTTTGCTTTTCTGAATTTTAAAACACTTGAGAAAAGAGTTTTGTCCAGGTATGTATCTGATCCAATCAGTGAACTTACAGTTGTACAAGGTACATTATTCTCTTTGCCTCCACCCGAAAAAGCCATGGCCGAAAATAATTATGATACTATCAGTAATACTTTGCATAATTATGAATTGATAGATACAGAAATTAAAAGGATCGAACTGATTCAAAAATTATCAGGATTAAGTATTTTTTGCTTCGATACCGAAACTACTTCACTTCAAACTATGAAAGCCGAGCTGGTAGGAATGTCTTTTGCATGGACCGGTAAAAAAGCCTGTTACCTGCCTTTTCCTGACGATCAGGATGAGGCCGGGAAAATTGCAAATGAATTAAAACCAGTTTTAGAAAATGAGAATATTGATAAAGCAGGACAAAATATTAAATTTGATATGTTAGTCCTTAAAAATTATGGAATAAATGTTAAAGGCAATATATTCGATACTATGCTGGCACATTATCTGATTCAGCCGGAACAACGCCACAACATGAACTACCTCGCTGAAAAGTATCTGCATTATTCTCCTGTACATATAGAAGATCTTATTGGTGAAAAAGGAACCGGGCAGTTATCAATGCGTAATGTACCAGTAAATCAAATTAAGGAATATGCCGCTGAGGATGCTGATATAACCTGGCAACTATACGAAATTCTTAAAGATGAATTGGTAAAGGAGGACCTTGATCAATTGGCCGGGAAAATTGAAATGCCTTTAGTGTCGGTACTGGCAGATATGGAATATACCGGAGTATGCCTGGATACTTCCTCCCTCAGCGATTTTGCCAAAGATTTGCAAAAAGATATTATTCAGCTTGAAGAGAAAATATATGGACTGGCCGGTATAAAATTTAATATTTCATCCCCTAAACAGTTGGGAGATATTTTATTTGAAAGATTAAAAATAGAGGGTAACCAGAAGAAAACAAAAACTAAACAATATGCTACTAATGAGGAGGTTTTAGCGCAAATTGCAAATAAACATGAAATAATACCCTTGATTTTAGATTATCGCGGGTTAAAAAAACTTTTAAACACTTATGTAGAAGCCCTGCCAAAAATGATTCAGCCTAAAAGCAGAAAAATTCATACATCGTTTAGTCAGGCAATTACTTCAACAGGACGTTTAAGCTCCATTGATCCTAATTTACAGAATATCCCTATTCGCGAGGAAAGGGGACGTGAGATACGAAAAGCTTTTATTCCATCATCTGCTGAAAATGTTATTTTATCGGCTGATTATTCTCAAATTGAACTCCGGATAATGGCCCATTTGAGTAAGGATGAAAATATGCTTGAGGCTTTCAGGAATAATGCTGATATTCATACTTCTACTGCAGCTAAAATATTTGGAGTTGATAATGAAAATGTTAATCGTGAAATGAGAAGTAAAGCTAAAACTGCAAATTTTGGGATAATTTACGGGATTTCAGCCTTTGGTTTATCTCAAAGGCTTAACATTTCGAGAAAGGAAGCCGGCGACCTCATAGATGGGTATTTTAAAACATTCCCTGGCGTTAAAACTTACATGGAGTCTTGCATTCAATTAGCAAGACAAATGGGGTTTGTAAGAACTATTATGGGCAGAAGGAGATTCCTCCCTGATATAAATTCAAATAATGCAAATGTACGTGGTTTTGCCGAGCGTAATGCTATTAATTCACCAATACAGGGCTCAGCAGCAGATATTATTAAACTGGCTATGATAAATGTTCATAAAAGAATGATAAGTCAAAATACTGTTTCAAAAATGATTATTCAGGTTCATGACGAATTGGTTTTCGATGTTTATAAACCTGAGCTAAATTGGATGATACAAATGGTAAAATATGAAATGGAAAATGCTGTTCAACTTAATATTCCGTTAAATGTCGACGCAGGATATGGCAATAACTGGCTTGAAGCGCACAACTAACGACTAACAACTATAATATGAAAGGCACAAATTCATTACTCAAAACTACTGTCAAATCGCTGATGTTTATTTCATTATTCTTATTATCCACATCCTGTAAACATAAGAAAATGGAAATCGACCCGGGTTTTAGCGAATATATTTCAGCTTTTACCTCCGGAACTATTCCGGTTCAATCCTGCATAAGGATTGAACTTGCAAAGCCAGCGGAGTCTGTTGAGCTAAATACAGAAGTTAATGAAAAATATTTTTCGATGAGCCCCGGAATTGAAGGTAAAACTTACTGGATTAATAATAAAACTTTAGAATTCAGGCCTGATAAACCTTTACAAAATTCTCAAACTTATGAATGCAAATTTTATTTATCAAAAATTATAAAGAATTTACCTTCAAAATATAGGGATTTTAATTTTGAATTTCAAACTATTACGCAGGAATTATCAGTTGTGGTTAATGGTTATGAACCATACACGATGACAAGCCTCACCTGGAATTTCATAACTGGTGTTGTTAATACTGCTGATGTTACTGATAACAATACCCTTGAAAAGATTTTGAAAGCTGCACAAAATGATAAAAACCTTTCAATAACATGGATGCACGATGATATAAAAAATGAACATAAATTTAAGATCGATAGTGTTATACGTTCTGATAAGGAAAGTACGGTAAAGGTATCCTGGAATGGATTGCCCGTTAAAGTAAAAAACACAGGTGAGGCAATAATAAAAATTCCATCAATTTACGATTTTTCTGTAATTGAAGCCAAGGCAACACAAGGTACTCAGCAATATATTTCAATACGGTTTTCAGATCCTCTTCAGGCAAACCAGGATTTAACGGGATTAATTACACTCAATAATTCTGCAGATTGCACTTTTGAAATTGATGGCATGACTATAAAAGTTTTTCCATCAACTAATCAGAAGGGTTCATTAACAGTAAATATTGAATCTGGAATAAAAAATGCGGCAGGGGCTAAATTAAAGGAAAAACATAGCTTTGAAGTGTTGTTCGAAAATATTAAGCCGGGCATCAAATTAATTGGCAAAGGAAGCATACTGCCTGATTCTAAAGGCCTCATCCTTCCTTTCTCTGCAGTTAACCTGAAAGCAGTTGATCTGCGGATTATAAAAATATTTGAAAATAATATAGGCCAGTTTTTACAGGTTAATCAATTGGACGGAGAATATGAATTAAAACGGGCCGGCCGCCTGATACTGAAAAAAACAATCAGGCTGGATGCCGAAAAACAAATAGATTTTACACACTATAATACCTTTTCCATTGATCTTTCCACGTTAATTAAACAGGAACCGGGCGCAATATACAGAGTTGAACTATCCTTTTTAAAAAAATATTCAACTTACCCGTGCAGCGACGCCACAGAGGATCATTCCCGTGAAACCATGTCGTCAGTTACCGATATAAATGACAAGGATTCTGAAAATGAAATTGATTACTGGGATTCACCGGAAAATAATTATGAAAATTATGATTATGAATATGGCTACAATTATAATTGGCAGGAAAGGGACGATCCTTGCAAATTATCTTATTATACCGGTCAAAATACCAAAGTAAGCAGAAATATTATTGCATCTAACCTTGGAATTATTGCAAAAGGGGCATCCGACAATACTTTAACTGTAGCAGTGGCAAATATTATCACTACCAGGCCGTTGGGAGGTATAGATATTGAAGTGTATAATTACCAGAATCAGAAAATTGGTACCGGCAAAACTGATAAAGATGGCATTTGTATCATTCCATTATCAAATAAACCTTTCCTTTTAATTGCAAAAAATGGCGATGAGCGTGGTTATCTGCGGGTTGACGATGGTAATGCCTTGGCATTAAGTAATTTTGATGTTTCGGGCGAAACTATACAAAAAGGACTAAAGGGATTTATTTACGGAGAACGTGGAGTTTGGAGACCCGGTGATACAATTTATTTAAATTTTATTCTTGAGGATAAGCTTAAAAAATTACCGGCAAACCATCCGGTGGTGTTGGAAATATATAATCCTCAGGGACAACTATTCAAGCGTATCATTAAAACTGCAGGGATTAATGGATTTTACTTATATAAATTTTCAACTTCTGAAAATGATCAAACAGGCAATTGGATGGCTTATATTAAAATAGGTGGCACTACCTTTAGTAAAACATTAAAAATTGAAACCATTAAGCCAAACAGGTTAAAAATACAATTTAATTTAAATGAAGAAATTCTTAAAGGGACCTTCCATGCTAATTTAAATGCAAAATGGTTACATGGGGCGCCTGCAAAAAATATGAAAGCTTCTGTTGCAGTAACTTTATTTTCAACTAATACAAATTTTAAAGGTTATAATGATTTTGTATTCGACGATCCTCTTAAAAAATTTCAAAATGATGAAAAACCAATTTTTGAAGGGTTACTGGATGAAAAAGGCAATGTTGATGTAAAAGCTGATTTGTCGGCCGGAAATAATGCCCCGGGAATGTTAAAGGCAAATTTTTTAACCCGTGTTTTCGAACCTGGCGGAGAATTCAGTATTGACAGGTTTACCGTTCCTTTTTCACCATATACATCATATGTTGGAGTAAAACCCCCAAAAAGCGATTGGGGATACCTGTATACCGACACAAACCAGGTTTTTGAAGTTGCAACTGTTTCTCCGGAGGGCCTTCCGGTAAACAAAAATAACCTTGAATTTAAAATTTATAAGTTGGAATGGCGCTGGTGGTGGGATTCAGGAAATGATAACATGGCTAATTTTGTAAATAATACATATTCAAAACCTGTTTTTGAAACTAAAGTTTCAACTGTTAACGGGAAAGCTGATGTAAAATATAAAATAAATTATCCCGATTGGGGACGCTTTTTGGTTCATGTAACTGATCCGGAAAGTGGCCATAGTACCGGAACGGTTGTTTATTTTGACTGGCCGGGGTGGCGTGGTCGCGCCGACAGAGGTGATGGTAAAGGAGCTGCCATGCTTATGTTCAATTCGGATAAAAAATCCTATGTGGTAGGAGAAAAGGCTACTATTACAGTTCCTTCCACTGATGGAGGAAGAATGCTTGTTTCTCTTGAATCAGGATCCCAGGTACTAAATACATTCTGGGTTGAAACTCAAAAGAAGGAAACTAAAGCTACTTTTGATATTACTGATAAAATGACTCCGAATATATTTGTTAATGTTTCATTAATTCAACCTCATGCTCAGGTAAATAATGATTTGCCTATACGGCTTTACGGAGTTATACCCATAATGGTGGAAAATGCAGGGACACATTTAACTCCGGTTATCAGTATGCCGGATGTTATGGAACCTGAAAAACCTGTATTGATAAAAGTTAGTGAGAAAAATAACCATCCTATGACTTATACCCTCGAAATAGTTGACGATGGATTGCTTGACCTAACCCGTTTTAAAACGCCTGATCCCTGGAACTCATTCTATGCAAAAGAAGCACTTGGAGTAAAAACATGGGATTTGTACGATGATGTCATTGGTTCCTATAGTGGTAAAATTGAATCTTTGTTTGCTATAGGAGGAGATGAAGAAATAAAAGGCGGAGTTGGCAGAAAAGCAAATCGTTTTAAACCTGTTGTTCAGGTATTAGGTCCATTCACTTTAAATTCAGGTAGTAATACACATCAGGTAACATTACCGGAATATATAGGATCAGTAAGGGTAATGGTTGTAGCCGGAGATAACGACGCTTTTGGAAAGGCGGAAAAAACTGTCCCGGTAAAAATGCCTTTAATGTTGCTGGCAACTTTACCCAGAGTATTAGGTCCCGGAGAAACAGTTAGTTTACCGGTTTCCATTTTTGCAATGGAAAAAAAGATCAAGAATTTTTCTGTCGAAGTAGTTCCTAATGAATTTTTTAATGTTACTGATGAGAAATCAAAAACAGTTTATGTTAATGATATCGGAGAGTATGATCTTGCATTTCAATTAAAAACTTCTTCCCGTGAAGGTATTGGTAAAGTTAAGGTGATTGCGGCCAGTGGAACTTTTCGTTCACAATACGATATTGAAATTAATATAAGGAATCCTAATCTGAGGATAGTAAAATATTTTGAATCTGTTGTGGAGTCAGGCAAATCTTCAGGTATAAGTTATAGCCTGATTGGAACTGCCGGAACTAATAGCGCAAAACTTGAGGTTTCTTCAGTTCCGCCAATAGATCTTAGCCGCAGGCTTGATTATTTAATACACTATCCATATGGTTGTGTTGAACAAACAACTTCTTCAGCATTTCCTCAATTGTTCCTGGATAAACTGGTACAGTTAAACCCCGGGGAAATGAAAGATAAGGATAACAATATAAAAAATGCTATTCAAAGGTTAAATTCAATGTTGGTATATAGTGGAGGATTTGCATACTGGCCTGGGGAACAAACAGCAAATGAATGGGGGACTTCATATGCGGGACATTTTCTTTTGGAAGCGGAATCCAGGGGATATGCCATCCCTGGCGAAATGAAAAGAAACTGGCTGGGCTATCAGCAAAGAATGGCCCGCAACTGGCGATCTTCCTATAAGTATAATACTTACGAAATATTTGATGATGAACTCACCCAGGCATATCGCCTGTATACACTCGCAGTGGCAAAACAACCGGATATGGGAGCCATGAATCGGATGAAGGAAATTACAAACCTTACAAATTCTGCTTCATGGCGTTTAGCAGCTGCATATGCTTTAACCGGCCAGGCTGATGTGGCTAAAAATATTCTTGCTCACCTTTCGTCGGATATTAAATTGTACGGGAGATTTAATTCTACATTTGGCTCAGAAGAACGTGATATGGCTATGATGCTTGAAACTCTCACACTTATGGGTAATAAAACCGAAGCTTTTAAATTTGTAAAAAAAGTTTCTGCTGCTCTTTCCGGCAAAAGATGGTTGAGTACACAAACAACTGCATACAGTTTGTTGGCAATATCAAAATTTCTGGAATCTGAAAAAACTTCACAGGAAATACAGTTCAGTTATAATACTGCCAATAAACAGCCGGTTAAGGTGGATACGCATGTGCCGATAGTCCAGATAAACCTGGGAAATAAAATTGCCGGAGATGATAAGGCGGCTATTAATAATACGGGGAAAGGAGTACTGTTTGCCAGGGTAACCACCAGCGGGATTCCAGCTGTTGAAACTAATGATCCTTTTGAGAATAACCTGAAAATTTCAGTTGCATTCAGGAATTTAAAAGGTGAAAATATAGATGTAAGCAGGTTAGAACAGGGAACCGATTTTGTTTTGGATATTACTGTTAAAAATATGTATAGCAGCGATGTTACAAATATGGTTTTAAAACAGGTAGTTGCTTCCGGCTGGGAAATAGGAAACGACAGGATGGATAAGGAGGAAATATCCTCCGCATCGGCAAAAGAATTTACTTACCAGGATATTCGTGACGACAGGGTATTAACATTCTTCAATTTAATGAATAATGAAAGCAAAACTTTCAGGATCAGGCTAACGGCAGCTTATGCAGGCCGTTATTATTTACCCGGGACATTGTGCGAAGCTATGTATGAACCAGGTGTAAATGCTTTTATTCCGGGTAAATGGGTGGAAGTAATAAAATAACTGATTTAAGATTTTAGATTTAAGAATCTAGATTTAAGATTTGTAATTACTGAATTCCCAAAATCTTAATTCTCAAATCTAGAACCTGGAATCTTAAATCGAATAAATGAAACCTAAATACAAAATTCTTCTTTTATCGTTATCATTATTAGTAATAATATACTACATTTTAAAACCTTCTTCCAATTATTTTAAAAGTAATTATTCTACCGTAGTTGTTGATAAAAACGGAGATTTAATCGGGGCCAGGATTGCTGACGATGGACAGTGGCGCTTTAATGGGGACAGTGTAATACCTGACAAATTTAAGGAATCGATAATATTATTTGAAGATAAGCATTTTTATTACCATTTGGGGATTAATTATTTCTCATTGATCCGTGCAGCCTGGCAAAACATAAAAGCAAAAAAAATAGTGAACGGGGGCAGTACAATTACTATGCAGGTAATTCGACTGCATCGGGTAAACAAGCCCCGTACCATAGTTGAAAAGGTTATTGAAATATTGCTTGCCACAAGGCTTGAATTTTATGTTTCAAAAGATAAAATACTTTCTTATTATGCCAATCACGCTCCTTTTGGAGGAAATGTAGTAGGCATCACTGCGGCATCGTGGCGATATTTCGGAAGATCTCCAAAAACCCTTTCCTGGGCCGAATCGGCCTTGCTTGCAGTGCTTCCAAATTCCCCTGCTATTATTCATCCGGGTAAAAACAGGCAAATATTGCTTGATAAGCGCAATAAGCTTTTATATAAACTTTTATTAAATGGAAAAATTTCAAAGGAAACATATAAACTTTCTTTACTAGAACCATTGCCAATAAAGCCTGTGTCTCTTGCAGACATTGCGCCTCAGTTGACTGAAAATATAAAAACACAATATCCGGGTAAAACAACAATAACAACATTGGACAAATCGTTGCAGGAAAACTCAAACCGTATTATTTCCGATTATTATAACACATTAAGAAATAATGAAATTAATAATTTATGTGCAGTAATAATTGAAGTGAAAACGGGAAATATATTAGCTTATATCGGAAATGTTCCATCAACAGGCTTAAAAATTGACGGACAAAGTGTCGATTGCATTAAGGCATCCAGAAGTACCGGGAGTATCCTTAAACCATTGCTTTATATGGCTTCCCAGCAGGAAGGATTGATATTGCCGTCAACGTTATTACCCGATATACCGACAAGGATAGGAGGTTTTAAACCTGAAAATTACGACATGGGTTACGATGGTGCAGTTCCTGCCAGGAGGGCATTAACCCGCTCCCTTAATATTCCTGCTGTAAGATTGCTGCAAATATATGGAATTCCAAAATTTGAGGATCTGTTAAAAAAACTGGGCATGTCAACACTGGTTTATTCACCTGATCATTATGGTTTGACTTTAATCGTCGGTGGCGCTGAAGGTAAACTTTGGGATCTCACAAATATATATGCCGCTCTGGCTTATAAATTAAATTATTTTAACAGGAATTCTTCTTACCCTTCATTATACAAGGGAAATGAATTTTATAATAATGTATTAAAATCAGAATTAGAGGCAGGTGCAATTTGGTTGACATTTGAAGCCTTGCTGGAGGTAAACCGGCCGGATGAGGAAACGGGATGGGAAAATTTTTCATCATCGAGGAAAATAGCCTGGAAAACCGGTACCAGTTATGGTTACAGAGATGCCTGGGCCATAGGTACCACACCGGAATATGTAGTCGGAGTATGGGTAGGAAATACTGACGGGGAAGGTCGTCCCGGGCTTACCGGAGTTAGTGTTGCTGCTCCCGTTATGTTCCGGTTATTTAATTTGCTTCCGGCCACAACCTGGTTTTTAAAACCATATGATGATTTGGAGAAAATATCAGTTTGCCGTTTAAGTGGTTATAAATCGGGTTTGTACTGTGACGGCAAAGATTCTGTTTATATTTCAAAATCAGGAATAAAGACTGCTACTTGTCCTTATCACATGCTTATACATCTTGATAAAACTTCAACAAACCGTGTAAGCAGTAAGTGTTATGATACTGATAAAATGAAACATATGAATTGGTTTATTCTTCCACCTGCAATGGAATATTATTACCGCAGAAAAAATATTTTCTATAAGATATTGCCTCCTTTAATGAAAGGATGTAATGATGATGACAATATTAATTCAATGGAATTAATTTACCCTGCTGATTATTTAAAAATAATTGTACCGACAGAAATGGACGGATCTCCCGGAAAAGCGATCTTTGAAATGGCTGATCGCGATCCTGGCGCAATATTATATTGGCATATCGACAATGAATTTATAGGGTCAACCAGGACTATTCATCAGATAGCCTTAAGTCCGGGCCCGGGTAAACATTTATTAACAGTAGTAGACAACAACGGGAAAATGCTTTCGCGATGGTTTGAGGTGGCTGGAAAGAAGTGAGATAAAAGAAGGAAGATGAAAGAAAAAAGAGGAAAGAAAAAAGAGGACTGTCATGCTGGTTAAAAGTACGATTCCTACGCATTTTGTTTCCTATAAAAATCAATTACAATACATAAATATTTTCTGGAACATCATCTTAAATTGCCATCAACTAACAACCACTTTACGGTACCGGATCATACCCGTGTCCACCCCATGGGTTACAGGATAATATTCGTTTTATGCTTAAATATAATCCTTTAATAGAGCCATGTTTAACTATAGCTTCAATTGAATATTCAGAACAAGTTGGATAATACCTGCAATATCTTCCAAAAAATGGTGAAAGTGTATATTGATAAACCCGAATTAAAAGGATAATAATTTTACCGGGCAGATTTTTGTATTTCTGTCCGGACTGTGTCCAGTATAATTTTGACTTTCCTGTCAATTTCATTAAAATTTAAAACCTCCGCGGATATATAAACCATAAGCAATTGCAACTTAATATCCATTGTAAGCAAGTCGGCTGACAGATTAGGTTTTTGCAAACGATAAGCTTCCCTTATCCGTCTTTTAATAAGGTTTCGCTTATTGGCACGCTTAAATCTTTTTTTAGATACTGAAAAGGCAATTTTAAGCGGTTGGTTTTGATCGTTTGCTATTTTCCAATACAGTTTAAAAGGATAAAAAAATGAGCAATTCCCGTTTGAAATTAAAGACTCTATATCTTTACGGCTACAAAGGCGGTTTTCTTTGCTAAAGGAAAAATTCAAAATAATTTTTACTTAATTTTTACTTCTGTTTTATCTTCAATGGTTTGTTTTCCGTTTTTGGTTTCGTTTTTATTAAAGTCCTTAATATAGTGTTCGAGAGCCATAGTCATAGATGGGAATTGCGGCAACGGTGCCTGGATATCAAGTCGCAATCCGGCATCTTTTACTGCTTTGGCTGTAGAATTTCCAAAGCTTGCTATTTTAATATCATCCTGTTTAAAGTCAGGGAAATTATATAAAAGCGATTTTATACATGAAGGGCTGTAAAACACAAAAATATCATAATTTAAACCTATTAGGTCAGTAAGATCCGAACTCATATTTTTATATAATATGGCTTTGGTATACTTAAATTTAAACTTATCAAGCAACTTTGGAATTTCAGGTTTATGGCTGTCCGATAAAGGCAAAAGGAATTTTTCATCCTTATGTTTTGTGATTATATCAATCATATCAGGGAAAGCCCCTTTTCCATAAAATATTTTCCTTTTTCTGTAAACAATATATTTTTGCAAATAAAATGCGGTAGATTCTGATATGCAAAAATATTTCATAGTATCAGGCACAACAATCCTCATTTCTTCAGCAATCCTGAAAAAATGATCAATTGCTGTTTTACTTGTAAAAATAACTGCACCATGAGAAAGAATGTCAATTCTGGTATGCCTGAATTCTTTTATAGCTACTCCGACAGTATAACTGAAAGGACGGAAATCTATTTTAAGGTTGTTTTTATCTGCGAGTTCAAAATAAGGTGACTTTTCCTGTTCTGATGGTCGGGGCTGAGAAACTAAAATTTTCCTGATTTTCAAGGCTTTATAGTTTAAGGGTTTCTAATATATTAAAAGTATTATATCAGCGCTTATGAATATTTTACCAAAAAAAGTATGGGTAAAATTTCAATTGTGCAAAGATACAAAATCAAATAAAATGATGAGACTTCCTTTCTAATTATAATTTGAAATGCCCGTATGATCCTTAAAATAAAAATTATAAAAACTATTGCTATACCTAAATATAGAATTAAAGGTTTAAAAATTACTGGTACATAAGGTATTAAAATTATAACTGGAAATAACAGCAGACCGATGTTCTTATTTGAAAGTTTTTCGTTATGATTATATTCTTCAAAGGTTTCGTTAACTAAAAATATATAACCTACAGTTTTACAAATAATAAACCTAATATTATAAAAAGCTAATATCAAAATGGCATAAATTAAAAAACTTAATAATCCACTTTGATTAATTTGTCCCAATTTAAAAAAATCAATAAAAAAATAGACAAAAAGACCTGTATTTAAAGCAAATATGATGTTAAGCACAAATGCCATATTGCGGAAAAGAACATTTCTATCCCTTAATAATTGAACAGATGCCTGATAATTTACCAATGAATATAAAACCTGCAATATATATTTATTGAAAATTACTTTAATAAGTGAAAACATGAATAACGAGATCAAAATAAATATTGGTAACCAATCAATTGAAGTTTTCATTATCATTTTGCCTTCATACCCATAATTTCCTGTAGCTATTTGTTTAATGGTATTTTGATGTTCAGTTATTCTTACTGGAATATTTAAACATTTAATTAATGACGTATCATAATGATTAGTAATATTTTTACAGGATATGGTTTTGTATATGTTTTGTTGATCCTGGGTGATATCCATGCGGTGAAATTTGCCTGAAACAGGATAGCCGGAAATAATGGATTCCTGAACTGTATCTTGTTTAACTGTGTTGTCCTTTAGTGAAATAACTAAATTTTTCTTTTGAGATAAAACGTTTAATTTTCTTTCAACTGAAGATGCAAAAATCGAATCCTCATTTTTCCCCGTATCGTGGTTGGATACAATGTTATGAATTTTTGGAGTATCAGGCTGATTAAGGTTTACAGGCAAACCTGAATTTGAATGTGTTTTGACTGAAATACTATCCTTATCACTATCGGAGATATTTTTAGTGATAAGTGGATTATTATTGATGAATTCAGTATTATTTAGAAATACATTTGAAGTAGTACCCTTTAACATACTGAAATGTTTGAAATTTTGTGCGAAAGTAATTAATTATTTTGATATTAACGCAGAAGTTGGTTTTTTCTTGCAGACACTATATATATTTTTCGATTGTTTCCAGTAACAACTCCGCATTAATAGGTTTTGTGAGGTATTCGATACAACCTGCCTCCAGAATTTTATCTTTTTCGCCGCTAAAGGCATAGGCAGTTTGTGCTATTATTGGAATAGAAGGGTAAATTTCAAGAATTTCACGAGTTACTTCGTACCCGCTTTTATGAGGTAACTGAATATCCATCAATATAATATCAAAAGGTATTTTCTTGCATATTTTTATTGCCGTCTTTCCATCCTTTGCCCAATGTATTGCTATCTGTGTTTTCTTTAAAAGTATTTCCAAATAATGAAAATTTGATTCAACATCTTCAACAATTAAAATATTTTTATTATCCCAATTAAATGTCCCGTTGGATTTTTTAATTACAGGCTCCTCCTGATTTTCAAAATTGTTGAAAGAAATTTCATAAGGCATGGTAAAATTGAATTTTGAACCCTTCCCAATCGCTGAATCAACACTTATTTGACCTCCCATTTGTTCAACCAGCTTTTTTGATATAGTTAATCCTAATCCGGTCCCGCCATATAATTTTTTATCATCGTGATGTTTATGAAAACGTTCAAATACCAGTTCAATTTTATCAGAAGTTATCCCAATTCCGCTATCTTTTACATAAATTGATACCATTTTATTATCTGAAGTTTCGTAACCAATCTCAATAAACCCATTTTCTGTAAATTTTAATGCATTGCCAATAAGGTTAGTTAAAATTTGCCGGAAACGTATTTTATCACAAAAAATAGTAACCTTATTGTTTATTTCTGATAATTTTAAAATTATATCTATTTGTGATTTATTAATTCTGACTTTTTCTTCCTGGTAGTAACGATGGATTTCCTTTAATAAATTATTAAGATTATATCTTGCCTGGTGAATTTTAAGTTGGCCGGATTCTATAATAGAAATGTCAATTATATCATCTATTAGTTTTAATAATGTATCCCCGCTACCTTTAATGATATTGGCAAACTCCTGTTTTTCTTCAACAGAAAACTCTTCATGCAATAACATATCCGAAAACCCAATAATTGCATTCATAGGTGTCCGTATTTCATGAGACATATTGGCAAGAAATGCAGACTTGACTTTATCTGCTTCTTCTGCTCTTTCTTTTGCTTTACGAAGATTTTCTTCTCTGAGTATCCTATCTGAAATGTCTCTTACAAAAGCAAATGCATATTCCTTTTTTTCATGAAATATATAATTAATTATCAAATCTATAGGGAATTCCGCCTCATCTTTTTTTCTAAACCTGGTCTCCAGTGAAAGTGAAAGGTCTTGTTTTGCAATGTCCCAAAAATCTTTCCAATCAGTAATTGAAAATTTTGGAATTATATCTATAATTTTTTTTGATAACAGCTCATTTTTAGAATATCCAAGAGTTTTACAGGCAGATAAGTTAACATAAACAAACTGGCCTTGTGAATCAATCCAAAATATCGGATCTGCAGCTTGTTCGATTGAAAACTGCGTCAATTGTAATTCAGCTGTCCGTTCTTTTACCCTCAGATCGAGTTCCTCATTTATTTTGGCAATATTTTTTCCTTTATTTGCAATAGATTTATTTTGCCTGAATAATACAACAGACATAAGCAATATTAAAACTATGCCTGTTGCAAACAGATAAATATTAAACTTCTGTCGTTTTACAAGTTCATTTTTCTTATTAAGAAGTTCTGTAGTTTCTTTTAATTCTTTTTTATTCTTATTTGATTCATATTTTGCCTGTAGCTCAGCTATTCTTGCGTTTTTTTCAATATTTAATACAGAATCGTTAACTACAGTAAATTTTCTATGATAAATAAGTGCAGTTTTAGGATCATTTTTTTTATCATATAAATTTGTTAAATTTAAATATGTATCCTTCAAAAGTATCCATGATTTTATCTGCTTGGAAAGTTTAAGAGCTCTTTGTAAATATCCGTAAGACTTCGAATAATTTTGTAATTCCATCTGATATTTACTCAAATCGTTACAGGTTTCTATTATACCCCAAATATATTCATTGCGGTCAAATACTTTTAAAGCACTTTCAGCTAATTTAATAGCTTTGTTTACATCGCCATTGGAATAATATATTTGAGCTTTAATCAGGTCAATGTAAGCTGATTTGCGGATGTTATGCAACGAATCTATTAATACCTTTGCTGAATCTAAATAATAAATTGCATCATTATTTTTTTTCATATTCTGGTAAACAACTCCTAATCTGAAATAAAGGTCAGATAGTATTTCCTGGTCATATATTTTTGAAAAATAAGATAAGGATTTTTCTAAATAATTCAATGCTATTGAATTATCTCCCAACATGCAATATAGTGAACCTATATTATTATAAACCTTCGCAATTCCTTTTTTATTATTAGTTGCTTCAAAAGTAGTCAAGGCAATTTGGTAATACTGCAAAGCCTTATCATAATCAGTGGTATACCAAAAGGTATTGCCTATTTTTAAAGATGAAAGAGCAAATCCGTTATCATCATGCAATTCCTTAAACAGTTTATTTGAAATTATAAAGAATTCACGGGCAGTATCATTTTTATTAAACAGATAAAATACATCTCCAATTTGAAGAGTAACTTCTGCAACCTCAGAAGTACGTTTTTCCCTTTTTAAAATTTCCAGTGACCGGTAATAAAATGGTAACGATTGTTGCTGAAAATCAAGCTTACAATAGATATCTCCAATAATTTTAAGAGATTTAGCTTCAGAGTATAAATCTCTGTTTTTACGCGATAAATTTAGTGCCGCCTCAGCATATTGCATACTCCGTTCCGGAGTTTTATTATAAACCTTTGTGGCCAAACCAAGCAGAATGTCTATGTTATTTATGTTAACAGCCTGGTTATTATTTTGTAATCCTAAATTTTTGTTTACCATAGCTAAGCACTCCTGATAAGCAATAACTTGAAGGAAGAGTATATAACTAATAAACAATCGTCTCATAAATATTTTTTAACCTCTTTTATCGATATATCCTGATAATTACGTTAAAATTAAAATAATTAATTGGAAATACCATGAATTAAGATTATGTTACTGTCCTATTAATTTATTGTTAATATTTTTTAATATTTTATAATAAATTATTATTAAATTGTGAGGCTGATTTGATTATTAACTTCAATATTTTTAGCTATGAATATTACATTCAATGAACTTAGGAAAATTAAGGATCATCTGCCTGCAGGCAGCATGAAATCAATTGCTGACAGGTTAAATGTTACAGAAGATACAGTAAGAAACTATTTTGGTGCCACTAATTATAAAAGCGGGGACTGTGTCGGTATTCATTTGGAACAGGGACCTGATGGAGGAATTGTATCATTGGATGATACTACTATTCTTGATATAGCTAAATCAATGCTCCATACGGAAGTTCATCAGAGTTAATTTAATTTAAAAATTTCATCGTCTATGCCTTTGTTTATATAAATTGACTCAATTGTGATATCAATAAATTGACTTCCCATCCTTTGGGTCATTTTTTTTGGGAATTTTATGCCGTCGACTTCTATATAATCTAAATAATCTGTAGTTTGTGTTATTTGGCCATTGGAAGAATTTTCAGCACTTACCGATCTTATTTTCAAACCTGATTCAACTGAAAAATAATCTATACTGGAATTTCCCAAAGGCGACATTATTTCAAGCCGGTAAGCTTTAGAACTGTCAACTTCACTAATATCATAAAGTTTACTTATATACCCCAGATTCCCGTAATGCAATTCGGGAAATGGATCTGCATCAATTATTATTTTTTCATGTTCATTTCCGGTAATTTCATGACTGCCATGCATATCCCAAACTTTTGCAAAATCGCCATTGAGCACTTCTTTTTGAAAAATTTGGCCATTCATAATTACTTCAGACAGGAATTTATCAGGAAGTTTATATTTTAAATTAAAATCAAGCAAATTCCCCTCGATATTTAGTTTAGCATTAATTGTCAAATCTTTAACTTTATTAATCATTTGAACTCCGCCTATGGCGCTTATATAAGTTTCCAATACTTTTTCGGCAGTAATGCCTGATGGTATATTTTTAGTTTTCAATGCAGGATCATAAATATTTGCCTCGATATCATAAGTCTCTGTTTTCCCGGTGGAACTAAATTTAGCAACCTTTTCTGCAATATCAGATGATTTTCCTACAACCAAAAGTATTGATTGATCAGGTTTTATATATTTCAGTGCCATTTGTTGAACATCCTGTGCCGTAACAGCCGATAAATTTGTTAAATAATTGATATAATAATCTTTGGCTAATTTATACCGTTCAATATTAACTGAAAATGAAGCAATAGTTTGAGGATTTTCCAACGATAAAGCAAAATTGCCTGTAAGATAATTTTTAACTATGTTCAACTCTGATAATGATACAGGTTCATCTCTTAAACGGTTCATTTCATAAATAATTTCGTTTATGGAACTATCCGTTACAGCATTTCGAACACTTGCAGTTATTTTAAAACAACTTATTAATGGGCGTATATTAAAGCCGGAATAAGCTCCATAGGTGTAAGCATGTTTTTCCCTAAGGTTTAAAAAGAGGCGGAATTCCCCTCCTCCTAATATTGTATTTGTAACTCTGGCTTTAATATAATCCGGGTCAGATACATTTAAATCAACCGGATAGCCAAGTTGTATAACCGATTGTACTGATTGAGGCCGGTCAACAATTGCAACTTTTCTGTTTTCAGGTGCTTGTGGAATTGGATATTGTTTATTTTCGACTTCCCTGCGTTGCCAGTTACCAAAATATTTTTCTATCAATAATTTAGCTTCATCAGGGGTAACATCTCCGATTACTGTTAAATAAGCAATATTTGGCCTGAAATATTTGTGGTAATAATTTGAACACATTTCAATGGTGACATTATTAACTGATTTTTCTGTCTCAAATTCTCCATATGGGTGATTTTTAGAGAATACAAGAGCATCGAATACATTTGAAGCTATAGCATTAGGATCATCCTTATCACTTTCAAGGCCAGCCAGAATTTGCTTACGCTTATTTTCAAGTTCTTCCTGCTTAAATTCAGAATTTATTGTTACGTCCGATAAAATTTCAAGGAGTTTTTCCGTGTGCTTTTTTAGCGAGGATGCAAATATTCCATCTGCTCTGGCCGATAAACCCGCCCCTATAAAATCAATTTCTTCATCGATCTGGGCCTTTGTGCGGGTAGTTGTGCCTGTACCAATCAGGTTGCCGGCTAAATCGCCTATACCAGCATTATTTCCTTCTAATTCCGGATCGAATATTAGAGAAATGGAATATGAAATCTTTGGAATCCTATGATTTTCAACAACAAATACCTTTAAACCATTAGATAGTTCAAATTTTGCAGCCTCTCCAATACAAATCCTGGCAGCCGGGGCCGGTTCTGGCATTTTTGCCCTGTCAACCTGTGAAAATAAACTGGCGCAGGAAAACAGCCATATTATTGCAATATTATTTACTTTTTTTATCATAATATATTGATAATATTTTGGTTATAAACCTCTTTTATAAACCTCATAAACCTATAAACAAAAGACTTTTATTAATCTAACAACCCTAAACCAAGTACTAAGCGCTAAGCACTATTTTTCGTCC
Organism: uncultured Bacteroidota bacterium; assembly: GCA_963846585.1. Taxonomy (GTDB): domain Bacteria; phylum Bacteroidota; class Bacteroidia; order Bacteroidales; family JAAUTT01; genus JAAUTT01. Next base: position 439,762 of record CAWJWO010000007.1, on the reverse strand, counting down.
GGTAAGTAGTATAAAACCAAACGATTTTCAGGCATCAGGTATTTTTTAGCAACTCTAAGTAAATCCTCTCGTGTAATACTATTATATTTTTCAATTTCAGTATTAATTAAATTAGTATTTTTAAAATAAGTAAAATATTCAGCTAAAGATGCAGCAATACCTTCCATTGTAGAATTGCTGCTATAAAAATCAGTTTCAATCTGATTTTTAATTTTCTGAAAATCATGTTCATTTAATCCTTTTGTTTTAGCCTCTTCTATTTCAATATTCATTGCTTTATCCATATCTGCAGCAGTTACGCCAATATTTGAAATGGAATAAATAATAAATAGCCCGGGATCTTCCAAATTCAGAGGTATGGCGCCAACCTGCATAGCTAATTGCTGTTGATCGACAAGTGATTTAAAAAATTGAGAACTTTCACCACCGGTAAGCCATTTTTGCAGCAATACCATTGCGTATGAGTCAGATGTTCCTGAAGCAGGTGTGTGATATGCATAAAATATTGCCGGCAATTGAACTTTATCAAAAACCGTTTTTCGTACTTCCGATTCCTGGGCAGGTTCTTTAATTACAGGCCTGGAAATATCAAACTTTCCTTTTGGTATATCATCAAAATATTTTTTAATCAATGCCTTAGCCTGTTCCTGCATAAAATCGCCTGCTATAACTAATACGGCATTTTCAGGAACATAATATTTTTTATAAAAATCCATAAATTCAGAGTAACCTGCCTCATCAATATATTGATCTTCTCCAATTGGCATCCATTGGTATGGATGCACTTTGAATGAGTTTCTCATAATCTCAATTATACACCTCCCATATGGAGTGTTTTCAAATCTTTGTTTTTTCTCTTCTTTAACAACCAGCCTTTGTGTTTCAATACCTATACTGTCAATTTTAAGATGCATCATACGTTCGGATTCCAGCCAAAGTCCAAGTTCAAGCTGGTTTGATGGTAAAGATTCGTGGTACTCTGTAATATCAAATGATGTAGATGCATTTTCATTGCCACCTGCATTTTGAATAATTTTGGAATATTCTCCACGCTTAATATTGTCAGATCCCTCAAACATCAAATGTTCAAAAAAATGAGCGAACCCCGTTCTGTCAGATGTTTCGTTTTTTGAACCAACATGATAAACTACACGAATAGATATTATTGGAACAGAGTTATTTTGATGCAAAATTACATGTAATCCATTAGTCAAATCGAATTCAGTAAATTCAATTTTTCCCTGCTGGGCGAAGCCGGCAATACCAAAAAGCCATAAACAAATAAGGACGAGGGACAAGAGACGTGGGACGTGAAAGGATGTGGAAAAGTGACGTGAAAGTACGAGAGACTTAAGTAGCAGGAAATTTTTAATTTTTATATTATCAAATATACTCATTTTCAAAATTTTATTTTGTCATCTGTCATCTGTTTTATGTCTTCCCGTGTCTCACGTCCCGTGTCCCACGTCCCACGTCCTTTTTTTCACGTCTTCACGTCCCTGTTAATAAACGAATCTATAATCTGAAGCAATTCCTTTTGCTTGATCGGTTTGGTAATAAATGCATTACATCCGGCTTTCATCGATTTAATACGTTCTTCTTCCAAAGCAAACGCAGTTTGAATAATTATTGGTACCTGGAGACTATATTTTCTTATTTCCCTGGTTACTTCAATTCCATCCATTTCCGGCATTTTTATATCTAAAAGTATTAAATCTATATTCTTGCTATCCTGAAATAATTTAAGTGTTTCAGTACCACTCTTGGCATGGATAAGAGCTACCCTGGTAATGGCCAGCATAATTTCAAGCAGTCGAAAATTGATTATTTCGTCTTCACCTACCAGTATAATCTTTCCCTGCCACAAATAATCCGGAGTAGCATTTTCCACAACAATGAAATTCAATAATTTAATATAGCAAAGATACTATAAAAGGAATTATTTTCTATTCTCTTACCTCTATTTTAAATAAATATGTACGGGCTAAATTTAGAATCTTATCATTGGAAATTGGTTTTGTAATATAATCATTGCAACCGGCTTCGAAACATCGTGCTTTTTCAAAAGGAGACATACTGTCAGTTATTGCAATTACTGGCAGGAAAGGATAATTGGTTTTAATAGCACGGGTCGCCTGATAACCATCAATATCAGGCATTTTTATATTCATAAATACTAAATTGATATACCTGTTGTTTAAACAAATTTCTATAGCTTCCCTTCCATTTTGAGCATGAATTATTTTTGCATTGGTATTTAGAAATATTTCGTACATCATATGAAAGTTAAGCTGTTCATTTTCCACTATTAAAATTTGTTTTTCCGAAAAAACGCCAAATAATTCACTTCTTTTATTAATTGATTGTTGAGTTATTTCAAAATCATTAAAGTGTTTATAAGGAATTGTAAAATAAAAAGTTGCACCATTACCAACCTCCGATTCAACCCAAATGTCTCCTTTCATGAGTTTTACAAGATTTTTCGATATAGCAAGCCCTAATCCTGTCCCGCCATATTTTTTGGAAGTGCTTTCGTCTGCCTGGCGAAATCTGTCGAAAATAATTAACCTTTTCTCGGGTGGTAAACCTATTCCTGTGTCTTTTACATAAAATTTCAAATGAAAGGGCAATTCAGTAACATAGCCAAATTCAATAAATCCTGATTGGGTGAATTTTAATGCATTTGTAAATAAATTTGATAATATTTGTTTAAGACGAATGCTATCTGCATATATCAGAGAATCAATTTTATTTTCTGGAAGCTTAAGTATTAACTGAAGGTCTTTTGATTTCTGCTGATCAATTTGAAATTTAAATTGTGGATACAAATCTTGTAAAAACTGATCCATGTAACACGGTTTTTCATCAAGAACCATTTGGTTAGCCTCCATTTTAGCAATATCAAGTATATCATCAAAAAGCTTTAACAGAAGTGTAGAATTTTGATTTATGATTTCGATGTATTCCTTGCGTTGATCAGTTGATAAATCTTCATCGCTTAATAAATTCGCCAATCCCAGTATTCCGTTCATTGGAGTCCTTATTTCATGGGAGATATTTGCTAAAAATGCCGTTTTAAGATGGTCCGATTCCTCAGCTTTATTTTTCGACCTTATTAATTCTTCCTCAGTTTTTTTTCTTTCTTCAACATCCCGGGCCAAAATAACGTTATTATATCCAAGTGAAGATATATCTCTTGCCAAAATCCACAAAAAATTGATTATTTTATTAAATTGGTCCAGTTTAACGAAATGTGTATTTTTATATGCGTCGAGAAATATAGATTGTTCAATACCAAACTTTAAGGATGTTTCTATCATATATTTTTCATCAATGCCCCTGTTTAATCCCTGGCCAATCATCCAGTTTGCAATATGTTTGCCTGCTACTATTATAGGAGCTCCGGTTTCAATAAATCCACAACTTAAACACTTGGCAGAATAAGGCTTTAATGATTTACGAACCATTTCACCTATATTTTTATCGGATAATTCACACATAACCTTACCCGTTTTAGTATTTCGGATCAAACTGCATATTGGTGAAAAATTACTGGGGTGAGTAACCGGTTTTCCTTCAACGTTTGTTATAATAGAGGTTATATTATGCGAAAGAGCAAAAGCATCCTGAATACTTTGCAATTGATCCTTATCAAAAATATCTGTAATTTTGAAATCTCCTGCTTCGCTATTAGGTGACAAATTAAAATCAAGTTTTACCTTAAGGCGAATTTTATCCGGGGTGCGTTGGTTCATCCTTTAATAAATTATTAGATTGCTAATAAACAAAGTATTGAATAAAATGCAAAATGAAAATCGGTTTATTTATTAAGAATTTAGGAACTTTATAAACAATTAATATATATTTTGAACATTAAAACGTTAATTATAGGGAAATTGAATTTTAATAATTTAAAATGGCAAAATTTTTTACACAACGGTTTAAAAAAAGAATCAGAATATTATTAAAGGGTATATTTATTTTTATTAGTATATTATTTTTATTATTAATACTTTCCGCAGTATTAATTAATTATTTTTATAAGGATAAGATAATACAGTTCACAGTAAATGAGTTAAATAAACAACTTATTGTACCTGTAAACATACACAATATTGATTTTGAATTTTGGAAAACTTTTCCTAATGCTTCAGTTGAATTCGATGATGTAATTATAAAATCTGCGAATACAAACTTATTTATAACGGAGAATAATTTCTCCAATGACACACTTTTGAAGGCTGAAAAAATATATCTTCAATTAAATCCATTAGATCTTTTAACTGGGAATTATAATATTAAATTACTTAAGATTTACAACGGGTATATAAAATTATATGTTGATAATTCAGGAGTTACAAATTTTAATATTTTAAAAAAACCGATAACTCCTAAAATATCAGGTCATGAAAATTTTAACTTTGATAACGTTTTATTTAAAAATATTAAATTCGAATATACAAACAAACAGGTTGAGGTTCAATGTATAGGCAATGCAGATAAATTGAAGGTTATCGGAGATATCCGAAAGGATAGCGCCATTTTAAGAATTGATGCCAGCTTATTCATTTCTAACTTTGATGTTGGGGGAAATACATATATTGCCAACAAACATCTGAATATTTTATCCCGGATTAATATCTTAAATAATCTGTATCAATTCTATTTATCAAAATTTGCTTTAGAGGGAGTCAATTTTTCAGGTAACGGCTATTATCAGACAAACCCTTATTCATTCATAAAATTCGAAGCTTACGGAACAAAATTAAATATTTCGAAATTAATAAACTTATTACCGGACAAAGTTATTAATAAACTAAACTATAAGTCAAAAGGAACAATTTCTTTAAAATATTCAATTAACGGACCTGTTGGTAAAGGAAAATACCCTGCTGTTACTTTAAAATTTAATGTTTATAAAGCTGCTTTAATTGAAAAAACAAATAATATTGAACTTTATAATATTAACTTACAAGGTGAATATAATAATTTTAATAATAAGCCCGGAAATTCTGATATGCTCAATTTAAGTTCCTTTTCTGCAAAATTAGGAAATGGAAATTTGAATGGAAATATTGTTCTAAGGAATTTAAATGAACCTTTAGTTTATTTAACTATATATAATAAATTAAATTTAAGTGATATAAAATCATTCTTTAATATCGATGCCATTGAAATATTAAAAGGGAGGGTTGAATGTAATATATCAGTGAGTGGAAAGTTGCCTTTCAAATCAAGTTATTTAATTTCTGATTTTGCCAATTTAAATTATTCAGGATCAGTTAATATTACAGATGGATTTTTTAAAATTAAAAACCTTGAATATAATTTTGGAAACATTAACGGCGAACTTAAATTACAGCACGATATTTTATTTAATAATTTGAGTTTTACTCTGCACGGGAATGATTTTCATATAAACGGCACTTTATTTAACGGAATACCTTTCTTTTTATGCACTGATCAAAAGGCTAATCTAATAGCTGATATAAGTTCAAATAATCTTGATATGTCAAATTATTTTGAAAAGTCTCCTGAAAATAATTCGGCAAATCCTTCTTTTTCAAGGCAATTATTATTTCCGGAAAATTTATCTCTTGATGTTAAACTTTCAATAAGTAATTTTAAATTACATAAATTTAATGCTAAATGGGTTTCTTGTAATATAAATTATAAGCCTACTATTTTTACTGTTAAATCGGTTTATTTTGAATCCATGTCAGGGAATATATCAGGCAATGGATTAATAGTTCAGGATATTGATAAAAATTTTATTACAAAAAGTCAGCTGGATTTGTCAAATGTTGATATTCATCTTTTGTTTGCAGCATTTAATAATTTTACGCAAAATATTATTACCTATAATAATTTAAGTGGTAAATTAAATGGAACCTTATTTGTGTCCAGTCAATGGGATAATAATTTTATTTTGGATAAGGATAAGCTATTTGCAGACGGAGATATAAATATCGCTGATGGTCAATTGATAGATTTTATCTATGCTAAAGCATTATCGAAGTTTATTTCTATGGATGAGTTAAAAACCATTAATTTTAAAACCTTAAAAAACAGGATTGCTGTAAAGGACAATAAAGTAAATATTCCTCAAATGGATATATACTCTTCGGCATTTAATATTAAAGTATCAGGGATTCATAATTTTGATAATCATTATACATATAAGGTAAAAATTTTATTGTCCGATATATTATGGGGAAAAGCAAAAAGGCATAAAAAGGAAAATGAAGAATTCGGAATAGTTGAAGATGATGGTCTTGGAAAAACTACGATTCCACTTTCCATTGTTGGATATAACAGTGATTATAAAATATCGTACGATACAAAAGAAGCTTTCAATATGTTTAAGTCTACTCTAAGTAATCAAAGAATTGAAATTAAACAGGCATTAAATAATGAGTTTGGTTGGTATAAAAATGATTCAACCCTTAAGCATAAAAATGATTCAAAAAAGCAACATTTAAGAGTAAGTTGGGATGATGATAATTCGAACTCCGTAACCATTCCATCAAATTCAACAACTAAAAACAAAAAGGATAAGAAAGATGATGATATTAAAGTGGAATGGCCGGACAACTAGCAACTAGCAACTAGCAACTAACAACTAACAACTAACAACTATATTCAGGTGGAAATATACATTTTAAAACAACATTGGAAATTATTATTATTGATAATGGCAACATTAATTGGCCTGAGTTCAGTATTATATACTCATCATCTTGTTGCAAAACTTTCCTTTGAAGAACGCAAGAAAGTCGAATTATGGTCAGAAGCAACCAGATTATTGGCTCAGACTTCACATTATACTGATATAAATTTCCCATTCAAAGTTGTAGAAAACAATAATACAGTTCCTGTTATGTTATGTGATGATAATTACCAGATTGTATCTTATCGCAATATTGACAGCATTAGCGCATTAAAGAAGGGCTACCTCACAGGAGAATTGAATATTATGAAACGAAAGCATCCTCCTATAATAATAACTCTTGAACACGGAAAACAAAATTATATTTTTTACAACGATTCAATCTTAATTAAACAACTTACCATTTATCCGTATATTCAATTTTTTGTTGTTGGTATTTTTATCGCGATTTCATACCTTGCTTTTAATGCATCGAGGAAAGCGGAACAAAATAATGTTTGGCTTGGCCTTTCCCGGGAAACAGCCCATCAGCTGGGTACACCAACTTCTTCCTTAATGGCATGGGTTGAACTGCTAAAAGATAAAATTGAAGTTAAGGATATAATTGATGAATTGGAGAAAGATGTTTCACGTTTAAGTATAATTACTGACCGATTTTCAAAAATGGGGTCTAAACCAAAATTGGAAATCGTTGATTTAAAGATATTGCTGGAAGAGGTTATTATTTATATAAAAAGCAGGACTCCCGTATCAGTAAATTTTGAATTATCGGAAACGTCCCCGGTTTTTATATGGATTAATCCTCAACTTTTTAGCTGGGTAATTGAAAACCTTTTAAAAAACAGCCTCGATGCTGTAAAAAATAAAGGTTTAATAAAAGTGAAAATCCATGGAAATAATAAACAGGTATATATTGATATTTCAGATAATGGTACAGGTATTTCCAAAAGTAACTTAAAAAGGGTATTTAAACCAGGATTTACAACCAAATCAAGAGGTTGGGGATTAGGTTTATCGTTGTCTAAAAGGATAATTGAAAATTTTCATCATGGGAAAATATTTGTTTTACAATCTGAACCAAATGTTAATACTACTTTTAGAATAATTTTACCGGGCTCAAAATAGAACCAGGAACCAGGACAAAAAGGACGTGGGACGTGAGACGTGGGACATGAAAAAGGACGTGAAAAAGAAGAAAGGTGAAAGAAGAGAGATAAAAGAATAGAGGATTATCATGTTATCACATTTTCATGTCTTGGTTCCTGGTTCCTGGCTCTTGGCTCTTGGATCCTATTTTATTAATTTATTTATGAAGAGAGAAGATATAGAAATACTGGCACCCGTTGGATCATGGGAGTCCCTTGCAGTTGCAGTAAAGTCAGGGGCAAATGCAGTATATTTTGGCATTGACAGATTAAATATGCGGTCAAAATCAACCCTTAATTTTTCCCTAAACGATTTATCAGGAATAGTTGATTTTTGCAATTCCCATAAGGTTAAAACGTACATGACCCTTAACGCTGTTATATATAATGAGGACCTTTTACTAATGCGAAAATTAGTTGACGCTGCAAAAGATAATCATATAGATGCTATTATCGGTTCAGATATTTCGGTGATTGAATATGCAAATTCCATTGGTGTTGAGGTGCATATTTCCACTCAGCAAAATATTTCCAATATTGAGGCGGTTAAATTTTTCTCAAAATTTGCAGATGTAATTGTATTAGCCAGGGAACTTACATTGGAACAAATTAATGTAATATATAAGGCTATTTATCAGGATGATGTTCGAGGCCCATCCGGTAATTATATAAAACTTGAATTATTTATTCACGGGGCCATGTGTATGGCAATTTCAGGTAAATGCTACCTGAGTCTTCACAGTTATAATAAATCAGCTAATTGTGGCAATTGTCTTCAGATTTGCCGCCGATCCTATATTGTTACTGATAAGGAAACAAATAACGAATTTGAAATTGACAATCATTTTATTATGTCCCCTAAAGATTTATGTACAATAGAGTTTTTGGATCAAATATTAAATTCGGGCGTTAGCGTATTAAAAATTGAAGGCAGGGCCCGGCCGGCAGATTATGTTAAAACAGTAGTTGAAGCATACAGTGAAGCTGTAAATGCTATTTATAACGGGACATACAGCCCTGATAATATTGCTAAATGGAAAGACCGTTTGTCAACTGTATTTAACAGAGGTTTTTGGGATGGCTATTACCTGGGTAAAACAATTGATGAATGGAGTGATTCATATGGTTCAAAAGCTACAAAAAAGAAAATTTATATTGGGAAAGGCATGAATTATTTTACTGATTTGAATATTGCTGAATTTTTAGTGGAAACCGGTTCGGTTAGTGTTGGAGATGAAATATTAATCACTGGTCCCACAACAGGTTTGATAGAAACTCAAATTAAAGAAATCAGGGTTAATTTATTACCGGTAAATGAAGCTGTTAAAGGTGACAGGTTTTCTATGCAAATTGATGAGCATATCCGTCGATCCGACAAATTATATAAAATTGTTCCCAACAAACAATAAATAACGTCAATTTGATTTAAGTAATATGTTTTTATATTGTAATACTTAACCCCAACCCCTTAAAAAGCATAGCCGTCAGGTTAATGTCTATATAGAGCAGAATGATAGATATTTAGTGTAAATGTAATAAAATATTAGTGTAATTAAGAGCGTATGTCAACGACTGGATTTGTATATATTATGACCAATAAGAACAAAACAACTTTATATATTGGGGTTACAAACAATTTATGCAGAAGAATACATGAGCATAAAAATCATTTGATAAATGACACTTTTACAGATAAGTACAATATTGAATACTGTATTTATCACGAAGAATTTCAATATTTTGATTTGGCAATACAAAGAGAAAAAGAATTAAAAAAGTGGAACCGTCAAAAGTTTATTTCGAGCGACGCGAGAAAACTCAATATAAACAAAAAGAACCCCGAATGGAAAGTGCTGGTAACAGAGCGTGGCTTTGTTCGGAATAATAAATCATTTTCTCAACATGTTTCGGACATAGTCAATGAATTACAACCAATTAAAGAGATTCCTCCCTGCGGTCGGAATGACGACCAGCAGAATTGTGGCGTTGCTGGAGGTGAAGAGAGTGCGGCAAAGCCGCACTCTCTTCACCTCCAGCTCTCTGACCAATAACGACAGTCATTTCGAGCGAAGCGAGAAATCTCAAATAAAGTATTATAATTGTATATAAGCATTTTACAAGCGTTAACCTGACGGCTATGCCTTAAAAAGGGGCTATAACTTGTATTCTGATCAGACATTAGTGAACATAAGTTATTTTTAATTTTCTTTTTTGGGAAATTTAGCATTAATTAAAGTACAGTTATAGCCCCTTTTTAAGGGGCTGGGGTTAAATAATTGTAAATATGATGATTATGCTTTTTTTTAAGGTGATTTTGATATTAGTAAAATCAAATTTAATGCTATATCGAATTTAAACTAAATAGGTTCTGAGAAGTATTTTATCAATATCTTTTTAATAGCTTCCATCTTTGTAGGCTTGGTTATATAACCATCCATGCCAAAAGAAATAGCCTTATTCTTTCCTTCCTTGGTAGCATTAGCAGTCATGGCAATAATGGGTGCTTTAAAGCCTTGCAATCTTAATTCCTTTGTGGCTTGAACTCCATCTTTTTCCGGCATCATAATATCCATAAATACTATGTCATAATTTCGTGTCATAGCCTCCTCAACTGCTTCAACCCCGTTAGAAACCAATTCTATTTCATAACCCAGGTTTTTAAATATTGTTTTAGCAACTTTTTGATTAATCATATTATCTTCTGCTACCAAAATATTAATCGATTTGCGAATTTTGCTCAGTTTTGCCGGTATGCTTGCATCAGGTTCAATTGATTTAAAATTATTTTGAATAAGATCGAATATTTCAGAGGATTCGTATGGTTTTATAAGATAATAGTCAATGCCCAGCCGTCTTGAACGGATATAATTACCTATTATATCATTACTGCTGATAAGTATACATAAAAATCTGTTTAACAAATCTTTATCACTTAATATTTTAGAAATTCGAAAACCATCAAAATTCAAATTATCAGTTATAATAAGTAATTGAAATTTTTCGCTTTCTATTTTTAGTTTATTTATTAATAAATCAGTTGTTAGCTGAAGCAACTCATATTTTTCATACCTTATGCCGAAATTATCAAAATAGGTAAAGATAGGTTCATTATCTTTTGAAGATGCAACAATAATCAGAGCATTTATCTGTGAATATTCCTGAATATTATTAAAATCAATATTTTTAGGGAGCCTTTCATTTGAGTATGCTTCAATTGTAAATGAGAATCTGGAACCCGGAAAAGCAGGATTTGATGAAATAGAAGAAGGACTTTCCACCCAGATTTCACCCCCCATTAATTCAACCAGTTGTTTGCTTATTGTAGTCCCTAAGCCGGTTCCTCCATATTTACGGGTAGTTGCTCCCTCAGCCTGGCTGTATGATGAAAAAATGGTATCGATTTTTTCTTTTGGAATTCCAATTCCGGTATCTTCAATTGTAAACTGAAGTGTAAGGTGTCCTGAATAGGATTCAAGCAATTCAATTTTAATTTGGATTTCACCTTCCTGAGTAAATTTTATTGCATTGCTCATCAGGTTTGTAGTAACCTGTCGAAGCCTGAACGGATCCCCAATAATATTATTTGGTACTTCAGGAGCAATTTGTGTTATAATTTTCAATCGCTTGTGCTCAGCTAATGGCTTAAACAACTCCCTTACCAGGTTAATTTCGTCCGAAATTTGAAATGGAATTTCCTCAAGCATCATTTTACCAGCCTCAACTTTAGAAAAGTCAAGAATGTCGCTTATAATAGTTAGTAACAAATCCGAAGACTTTTTTATTATTTCGGCAAATTCATTTTGTTCAGCAGTGAGCTTTTGCCTGATCAATGCATCGGCCATACCAACTATTCCATTCATAGGAGTCCTTATTTCATGGCTCATTTTAGCTAAAAAATCACTTTTAGCAAGGTTTGCAGCAGCTTCTAATTTACGGGCCTTTTCAATTGGCGTTACATCAATAAATGCATCTATAATTAATTGTTCTTCGTTTATATTTAATGGAATTTCTTTTTTATAAATAGTAATTTCTGATCCTTCTTTTTCAAATACATAAAAATGACTGGTATCAAATGCAGTATCAGTTTTACCCTTATTCCAGAAATGTTGCTGAATTATAATTTCAGAAACATTCCGGCCTATTGCTTCTGATTTATTTTTTCCAAATAATAGTTCAGATGCGGTACGATTGATAAGTTTTATTGTTTTATCCTGGTCAAGGATCATTACCCCTATAGGGATAGAATCGAAAATCTTCATAAGTTTTGATTCGGCTTGAAGCGATTTCTGATTTTGAATTTCTTTTTCTTGTATAACTTTATTAATAATAAACAACAGGGCAGAAATTAAAAGAATAACTATAAAGAAAATTATAAATCCACGCCAAAACAGGGGCCGGGTTATCATCTTTCGGTCAGAAGAGAATGCAATATTAAAGGTTTTATTTGCAAATTTAAATTTATATAAAGCAGTTATTAAGTTTATTGTACCAGTTGTTGTTTCAAGTTTATTATTAATAATATTTAATGATTTATCAGATAATCTTTGTGTTAAGAAATTTGTATCTTTAATCTGGCTATGTAAATTTGAAAATATCAATTTACCGGTTTCATCGTAAATCCATTGAAAACTGAAAGGTTCGGAGTGAAAATATTGCAGTTCCGACTCAAAAAAGGCATTAAAATTTAAACTTACGACTAAATTAGCTGCTAAATGTTTATTGTAAAAAACAGGATAACTTAATAGATACTGATCATTTTCAAAGCTTAATGTTTGTTTGTCAATTAATTGACGTTGAATATGAGTAGTATAAAAATTATGGATATAGCTATCTTTATCTTTATCCAAACTAAAGGAGTGATTATCTAAATCATAGATAGAAATATCCGATATTAAATTTGGAAAGGAAGCAAATAAAATCTTCAGGCTTTCAATCGAAACTTCATTTTTTCCCTGTTCCTCCAAAATAGTCCTGGTGTAATCGGATAATACAATCTTTAGGATTTGACTTTCAAAATCCTTATTTATATTATCAAGCCGGGTAATACAATTATTGCCCTGATTAATATTTTGATTTTTTGATTTATTAACTTGTAATGTCGTTACAATTTGAAAAATAACTAATTGGACAGAAATTATTGCTACTGCAAATGAAATAAAAATCAGGTAAATTTTTTTCATTAATTAAAGGTTTCTTATCACAAATTTAATAAAATCAACGGTATTTTGAATTCAAATCTTCCATAATGCTTAAATAACTGGCATATCTGCTTTTGCTTATAAGCATGTTTTCAACGGCATACTTTACTGCACAATTTGGTTCCTCTAAATGAAGACAATTGTGATACTGGCACGATGAAGATATTTTGAAAATTTCAGGGAAATGGTGAAATATTTCTTTTCTGTCGATGGTTAAAATACCAAAGCCTTTTATTCCAGGGGTATCGATTATATAACCCCCTCCGTTTAATTCAATCATTTCAGTAAATGTGGTAGTGTGTTTTCCTTTTTGATGAAAATTAGATATAACACCTGTTTTTCTATTCATTTCAGGACAAATGGCATTAATTATTGACGATTTGCCAACACCCGAATATCCGGATAATACACTTACATTATTTTGTAAATATTCATATAGTAAATCAAGATTTAATTTATTAACTATTGAAGTATCAATTACCTTGTATCCGACCCGTTCATAAATATCGTGGGTTTCGCGGATTAATCCTTCCAGTTTGCCAAAATAGAGATCAACTTTGTTAATTACAATGATTACCGGAATTTGATAAGCTTCTGCAACTACAAGAAAACGATCGATAAATTCAAAGGATGTCTCAGGGTGTGCCAGAGTAATTATTAAAAATGCCTTGTCTATATTGGCTGCTATAATGTGTGTCTGTTTTGAAAGATTTGTCGATTTTCTTATTAAATAATTTTTCCGGTCAAATATATCTACTATAGTGCCTGTAATTGCACCGGTATATTCAACTAAAACCCAATCGCCTACTGAAACCGGATTAGTACTTTTAAATCCGAATGTTCTCAATTTCCCCTTTATTGAACATGGGATAATTATACCTTCGTCTGTTTTAACGATGTAACTGCTGCCGGTCGATTTTAAAACTAATCCTTTTTGCAATTGCGCTTATTTATGTATCAATATTAATAATAATTTTATCTATTTTAGCAAGGTTAATTCGAATAACAACTAACAACTAACAACTAACAACCAGCAACTAAGATGATAGTAAAATTATTTTCATATAATGTTAACGGTTTACGTGCAGCAATTAATAAAGGTTTCGATAAATGGCTTGCCGAAACAAAACCTGACATCATATGCCTCCAGGAAATAAAAGCATCTCCGGAACAAATCGATTTGTCTTTTGTTGAAAAGGCAGGTTATCATCATTATTGGTACCCGGCTGAAAAAAAAGGATATAGCGGGACGGCATTGTTTACTAAAATTAAGCCTGATTCAATAAAATATGGTTTGGGCAATAAGGATTATGACAGTGAGGGTAGGGCAATACGTGCGGATTTTGGCAATATTACTCATGTTACGGCTTATTTTCCATCAGGCACCACCGGCGAAATAAGGCAATCATTTAAAATGAAATTTCTTGAATTCTTTTCAGCCTATATCAGAGACCTGTTAAAGGAAAGGCCTAACCTGATTATTTCAGGCGATTTTAACATTGCACATAAAGATATTGACATTAATTTTCCGGCCAAACATCAAACTATGTCCGGATTTTTACCTGAAGAGCGTGCATGGATTGATCGAACACTTAATATGGGATTCGTTGATTCATTCAGGGTTTTTAATAATCAACCGCGACAATATTCCTGGTGGACATACAGGGCTCAGGCAAGGGCAAAAAACCTGGGTTGGAGAATTGATTATCATTTAATATCTGAATCTTTAACCGGCAAACTTAAATCGGCAGGAATATTGTCAGATGCCATTCATTCGGATCATTGTCCTGTATCTGTCGAAATCGACTTTTAAATTAATAAATGAATACGATCGATATTATTATAGTATTGGTTTTACTTTGGGGTGCCATCAACGGGTTTATTAAAGGATTTGTAATTCAAAGTTTAACCCTTGTTGCCTTAGTGTTGGCGGTTTGGGCAGGTATTCATTTTTCATGCCTGATTAATGGTTTTTTATTCTCTCATTACTCTATTACAGGGAAGATGATTCCGATAGTTTCTTTTACAATTATTTTTATCCTGGTACTTATAATTGTTCATTTTATTGGCATAATAATAACTTCAGTTATTCATGAAACTTTAATAGGCAAGTTTAACAGGGTGGGAGGGATTATATTCGGAATTCTGAAAATGGCATTTATTTTAAGTATTTGCATACTAATAATTGATAAATCAGATACAAAACATAAATTCATTACTTTGCCCGATATTAATAAGTCATATTTATATAAGCCTATCGGTAAAATTGCACCGGCTATTTTCCCTCACATACATTTCGAAGAAATTAAAAAAGGCCTGTTAAATAAAACAAGATAATTTTTATATTTGACGCGAAAATAAAAGAAGACAGAAGACAGAAGACAGAAAGGACAGAGGACAGAGAAAAAAAGAGAAAAAAGATAAAAGAAGACATAAGACAGATAAAAAGTCTTGGTTCCTGGCTCTTGGCTACTGGTTCTATTAATACATACTAATTACAATTAAACAGTCGGCTGACTACTATCAAATATATTACGGTGAATATAATTGAAGAATTAAAATGGAGAGGTATGATACAGGATATCATGCCAGGTACCGAAGAACAATTAAATAAAGAAATGACTACATTGTATGTCGGATTTGATCCTTCATCTGATAGTCTCCATATTGGCAGTTTAGTCCCTATTTTGCTATTAGTTCATTTACAGGATGCCGGTCATAAGCCAATTGCACTCGTTGGAGGGGCAACCGGAATGGTCGGCGATCCTTCAGGTAAAAGTGAAGAACGCAATCTTTTAAGTGAAGAGGTTCTTAATGAAAATGTAAAATGTATTAAAAAACAATTGGAAAAGTACCTCAATTTTGATCCTGAACTTAAAAACTCAGCCGTGTTAACAAATAATTACGAATGGTTTCGCTCTATGAATTTCCTCGATTTTATTCGTGATATAGGAAAGAACATGAGCGTTAATTACATGTTGAGCAAAGAAAGTGTAAAGAAACGGCTGGAAAGTGAAAACGGAATAAGTTTCACAGAATTTTCATATCAATTAATTCAGGGATACGATTTTTACTGGTTATTTACTAATATGAACTGCAAATTGCAGCTTGGCGGGAGCGATCAATGGGGTAATATTATTACAGGCACCGAACTTATTCGCCGTAAAACAGGGGGGAAGCATTTGCATTCACCTGTCCTCTCATAAAAAGGAGCGATGGAGGCAAATTTGGCAAAACAGAGAAGGGTAATGTTTGGCTCGATCCTCACAAGACTTCGCCTTATCAATTTTATCAGTTTTGGATAAATGCCTCTGATGATGATGCTAATCAATGGATTAAAATATTTACACGGTTGCCTGAAGAAAAAATTGAAGAATTGATTTCTGAACATAATCGTATGCCCCATTTACGTTTGCTTCAATTGCGGCTTGCGAAGGAAGTTACATCTTTTGTACATGGTGTGCAGGAGTATGAATTTGCAAAAAAGGCCTCTGAAATTTTGTTTGGAAATGCTACAACAGAAGTCCTGAAGAGCCTGAGTGAAGTTCAATTACTCGAGGTGTTTGAAGGTGTGCCAACCTTCATTTATAATTTGGCAAACCTGAACAATGAATTGGATTTGGTTACATTTTTAGCCGATACAGGTGTTTTTCCAAGTAAAAGCGAAGCACGTAAAACCGTCCTGGCAGGTGGTGTAAGTATTAATAAATCTAAAATTGAAAATATTGAAATCAAAATAGATAGTAAATTTCTTCTGAATAATAAATATATATTGGTGCAGAAAGGAAAGAAAAATTATTTCCTTATAAAAATCATCAAATAAAGTATTTTATTTTAACTAGGTTATAAACTATAATTATAAAAAATGGGAAAGAAAAAAGATCGCTTTAAATTCGATTCAGTTAACGTTTTTAAGTATATCTGGATTAAAGGAAAACTTTTACTATGGGTGGCACTTGTTGCCATTATTGTTTCAACAATTGTTTCTTACAAGATTAAACCTAAATTTAAATCTACTGTGGTCTTGTATCCTGTTACTACCGCGTCAGTTGCAAGATCAATATTTAATTCAGCCTTCGCGAGGGATGATTTACTTAAATTCGGAAGCCAGGAAGAAGGGGAACAGCTTATGCAAATTCTGCAATCTTCTCAAATCCGAGATCAGGTAGTGCAGGATTTTCATCTGAAGAAACATTATGCTATCGATACTACTGCCAAGTACTGGAGAACGAATTTGGCCGAAGAATTTAAAGAATATATATCTTTTCACAGAACTGAATATATGTCGGTGGTTATTGAAGTACTGGATCACAATCCTGATACAGCTGCATTGATTGCAAATGATATTTCAAATCTGGTTGATACGGTAGTGAACAGGGCACAACATCAAAGGGTAGCAAAAAGCCTGAGTGTTGTTCAACTTGAGTATTCAAATATCCAAAAGCGCATGAAAGCTATAGAGGATTCAATTAATTTTCTTAATAATGTTGGCATAATAGGATATGACGTTAATGCATTAGCTTACCATAAAGCCTATGCAAGAGCAATTGCAGATGGCAAGACTTCAGGAATTAAAACTTTGGAAAATAAATTAAAACTTATTGCTAAATATGCAGTTACTTATAATAAGTTAAACAATTTATTGAGTATCGAAACTCAAAAATTAAGGGAACTCAGAGAAAGTTATATCGAAGCAAAAGTTGAAGCAGAACATGTTATGTCTCATAAATTTGTAATTGACAAAGCCTATCCGGCCGATAAAAAAGACTCACCAAAACGAATGCTTATTGTAATAGTGTCAACATTATCTGCATTATTCCTGGCCCTGCTGTTTGCAGCAATATTTGAAAAAATAAGTTATTATAAAGACTGATGAAGTTTTTATTAAAATTGAAGCAGAATTACTGGGTATTTATAATAACAGTAGTTTTTATTATTATTAACGGTCGGTTAATGATTAATAATAATTATTACCTGTTAGCTCTTCCTTTCTTACTTTACGGCGTTTATCTGGCTTTTCTGTCAATTGACAGCCTATTTTACATTCTTGTATTTTTTGTCCCAATATCAGTCCCTTTGCTTTATTTTAAACCTGATATGGGATTTAATGTTCAACTTCCGACTGATCCCATACTGGTTTTAATTTTTACAATATTGCTCTTTAAATTAATTTTAGAACGGAAGTTTGACAGGCAGGTTTTATTACATCCTATAAGTATTGCCATATACATAAATCTTGTATGGATGTTAATTACCTGTATCACTAGCACAATACCTTTAGTATCATTCAAATATTTAATTTCGAGGATTTGGTTTATAGCAACTTTTTATTTCCTGGCTACCCAGATTTTTAAAAATAAATCTGCAATTCGAAGATTTTTTTGGTGTTATATTCCATTATTGCTTGTTGTGATTGGATATGTAGTTGTCAATTTGTCACATGTTGGTCTGTTTAACATACAAGCTGCGAATCTGGCACCAAATCCATTTTATAATGATCATACGGCTTTAGGAGCTGCACTTGCTATGCTGCTCCCATTTGCAATAGGATTTTTCATAAATTCGAAGTCAGGGCTTTATATAAGGATTTTTTCTTTTTTACTGATTATAATATTAATATTTGCATTAATCCTTTCATATTGCAGGGCAGCCTGGGTGAGCATTTTGGTAGCCCTGATAATTTTTATTATTATTATTTTAAGGATTAAATTCCGAACGGTGCTTTTAGTTTCAATAGTTGGATTAGCATTATTTTTACAGTTCAGGACGGAGTTATTTCTTTTTCTCCAACAAAACAACCAGGATTCATCCATAGAATTTTCAAAACATGTACAGTCGATATCCAATATCGAAACTGATGCCTCCAATACTGAACGCCTCAACAGATGGAACAGTGCATTTAAAATGTTCAGGGAGCGTCCTGTTTTCGGTTGGGGGCCTAATACATACATGTTTCAATATGCACCTTTTCAAATGTCATGCGATAGGACAGTAATCAGTACTAATTTAGGAGATCGGGGAAATGCCCACAGTGATTATATTGAATCGTTGGCAGATTCAGGTTTATTTGGTAGCCTGTCTTTTATATTGATACTTATAGTAACTTTATATTCAGGAATTAAACTTTATCCGAAAGTTATAAAACAGAAGCAGACAAGAATATGGTTAATGTGTGCAATTCTTGGGCTAATTACTTATTACATGCATGCGATTGTAAATAACTTTTTGGATACTGATAAGGTTTCTTCATTGTTTTGGGGCTTTACGGCAATTATAGCTGCAATTGATGTCTATCAGGTAAAAAACAAAAATAACGATGAAGATTATCGTTAATACAAGGTTATTACTTTCAACTAGTCTAAATGGTATTGGCTGGTATTCATACAATATATTAAAAAAAATAGTCCATCAGCATCCCGAACAACAATTTATATTTTTGTTTGACAGAAAGTTTGACGAACAATATATTTTTGGATCAAATGTTATTCCTGAAGTAATATTCCCTCCAACCAGACATCCTGTTCTTTCATATATCTGGCTTGAATTTGCTATTCAAAATGTTTTTAAAAAACATAAACCTGATATATTTTTTTCACCCGATGGATTTTTATCACTTAAAATAAATAATATCCCTTCTTTGCCTGTTATCCACGACATTAATTTTGAACATTATCCTGAAGATTTAAGGGTTTCTGACAGAATATTTTACCAATACTTTTTCCCAAAATATGCAAAAGTTGCCAAAAGAATTTTAACAGTTTCAGAGTATTCAAAAAAAGATATATCGGCATTTTACAATATATCTCCTGATAAAATTGATGTAGCTTACAATAGTGCTAATGAAATATTTAAACCTTTAGATGAAAATACTAAACATATAGTCAAATCTAAATTTACTGATAATTGCGACTTTTTTGTATATATAGGTGATTTAATTCCCCGGAAAAATGTGGTTAGGATGCTACTGGCTTTTGATAATTTTAAAAAACTATCGGCCAGCAATATTAAACTTGTAATAGTAGGGAAAAAAGCCTTTTTGACATCTGAAACGGAGAAGACTTATTCATCATCCGGTTTTAAGCAAGATATAATTTTTACCGGGCAAATAACACCCATCTGCCTTAAAGATATTTTAGGCTCGGCACTGTCATTGCTTTATGTTTCATACTTCGAAGGATTTGGCATACCTATTGTTGAGGCAATGAATTCGGATGTACCGGTGATAACATCTGACATTACATCTATGCCTGAAGTTGCAGCTGATGCCGCTTTTCTCGTCGACCCGTTTTCTGTTGAAAGTATTACAAACGGTATGCTGCTTATATACAAAGATGAAATGTTAAGAAAAACACTTGTTGAAAAAGGTCGTATACGCCGTCAGGCATTTAGTTGGGACAAATCTGCAGAACAGATATGGCATAGTATTGAAAGATGTGTTAATGAATAATATTAGTTGTTAGTTTTAAGGGATCAGGGGCCAGGGGTTAGTGGCCAGTGAATAAACGTAATTTCGAACACAAAATATTGAACATAGAAGGGTGAAGTCACCAGTCCCTAGCCCCCAACCCCTATTCCCTGGCCCCTTAATAGATCTGGATTCCCAGCATAGTAACATCATCAAAAATGGCAACATTACCTTCCTCTATGCCTAATTCCCTGATTATTTCTTTAATATTGTCCTCCAGCAACCCTCCGTTACACAGTTGTTTTTCAAGATTTGCTGTGGCAAGGGATATATTGTCATCTTCTATTAATTCTACCAGGCCATCTGTATAGCAGAGCAATTTTGTATTGCCGGTAATAAGATAGTACCCTTTTAAAATAAACGGTATATTGTCGAGCATACCCAAACCCACACTGCCATTCTGTAAAAAAGCCAGTTTTTTTGATTCAACCTCAAATAATAAAGGAGGGTTGTGCCCGGCATTGATATACTCCAATTCTCTCGATTTTAGATTTATACGCCCAATAAACATCGTGATAAACTTTTCGCCGTTTGCATTTGACATTACCCGGTCGTTAAGGCGTTCTATAAGTACGTTAAGTGGTATTTCCCTGGTGAATAATGCTCTCAAAGTAGCCTGAAAATTTGACATCAATATCGCAGCTGACATACCCTTGCCCGATACATCGGCAATGCAAAATCCAAATTCATTATTTCCCATGGGGATATAATCAAAATAATCGCCACCTACTTCAAAATGAGGATGATAAAAAGCATTTACCGATACTCTTTCATTTTTAGGCAACAGACTTATTTTTGGGATTAACATGCTTTGCATTTTCGAGGCCAGCTCAAGTTCTTTTTTAAGCGCTTCCTGGCGAAGGCTATCTTTAACCAGTCTTATGTTTTCGATAGCCACTATTATTATATTCGAAATGGTTTGTATATAATTCAAATGCTTTATAACCGGACTTATTCCTTCCATTTCTTCATCTATGTCACCAATTAATACATAAGCAATAGGGACATTGTTATTATAAACAGGGATAACGATGTCATAAGCACGCAACGAAGAATTTGGGGCATTTGAAATAAAGCGGATATCAGTAAAAGGCTTTAACTGCTCTTCTACGTTAATATCCTTGAATGAATTTTCACATTCGGGAGTATTTAGAAGACAATCCCATGATCCATTCTGATATTTTAAGATGAGAATTTTGCCAATATTAAGATTCTCGTGAAGGATTTTCTGATATCGTTCCAGCAAATCTCCAACAGATAAATTAGCATTAATTGCCTGGGTAATTTCCAATAAGGCATTAAGCTTAAAATTAAATACCTGGATACGTTTAATCGAAGATTTTTCAGACATCAGGCGTTATATTAACAAAAACACCTTTAAAAGTACAAAAAATAAATTTAATCTTTCGATCTTTCGTAATATGACATGTCCCTGGTATCTACCCTGATTTTATCCCCTTCATTTATAAAGAGAGGCACCTGTATTACAACCCCTGTCTCAAGTGTGGCAGGCTTGGTAACATTTGATGAAGCGGTATCTCCCCGTGCTCCCGGTTCAGAATAAGTAACCAGCAGGTCGATTATCGGAGGAAGGTCACACGACATTGGAGTTTCAGTATCTACATGGTACATTACTTCTACATACTGTCCTTCTTTTAACAATTTGGGAGCATTTATCAGTTCTCCATCCATACTAAGCTGTTCAAATGTTTCCTGATGCATGAAATGATATCCCGAATCGTCATTATATAAAAATTGGTAAGGACGACGCTCAACATTTGCAATATCAATTTTAACACCTGAATTAAATGTGTTTTCAATAACCCTGCCGTTGGATAAGCTTTTAAGTTTTGTACGCACAAAGGCGGGACCTTTGCCCGGCTTAACATGTTGAAATTGTACAACAACATAAATATCATTGTTATACTCTAAAAATAACCCGTTTTTTAAATCTGCTGTTGTTGCCATTTCAAATCCTGCATTTAAATTTTGGCAAAAATAATTAAATCAATCCATTGTTGTGTATTATCATAATATTTTTATTTGGAGGTTATCGAAATTCTACCTTTCTACTTTCCTACTTATTGTTTAAATTAACCCAAAACGGTTATATTTGCAAAAATTTTGGTTCCATAGTTCAACGGATAGAACGACAGTTTCCTAAACTGTAAATCCAGGTTCGATTCCCGGTGGGACTACATTAAGGGTTATTCTGCTTTTTGAATAACCCTTTTTCTTGTCCCTTTTTAATCGCAAAAATGGAACTGCCCCTTTTTAATGGGTAGAGATTAAGCATTATACAATATAAAAGCCTAATTTCTTAATTTGAACTGACGTAATTTTAGTATATTTGTTTAATGGATTTGGTAGAAAGAAATATTGATGTAATTCGTGATTTATGTGCAAAACATAAAGTTGGAAAACTATTTGCATTTGGCTCTGTATTGACAAATAAATTTCAATCGCATAGCGATATTGATTTTGTTGTTGATTTTAAAGGAGTTGATCTTTATGATTATGCTGACAATTATTTTGATTTGAAATTTTCACTTGAAAATATTTTTAAACGGGAAGTTGATTTATTGGAAGATAAGGCAATAAATAATCCATATCTGAGAAAATCGATTGATTCATCGAAAAAACTTATTTATGGATAACGAAATTAAAACATGGCTGTTTGATGTATTACAGTCAATTATTGAGATTGAGAGTTATTTTGAGAATAAGCCTAAAAAATTTTAGGACTATTTAAAAGATATAAAGACAAAGCGTGCAATTGAAAGAAATATTGAAATTATTGGCGAAGCTATAAACCGGATTCTAAAAAAAGATAATAATTTTAAACTAGAAAATGCTCAAAAGATAATTGGTACACGTATCCGGATTATTCATGGTTATGATAAAATATCTGATGATTTAATTTGGAGTATCGTTATCAATCATTTGCCGAAATTAAAGGAAGAGATTTCTTCTATCATTTAAATATAAAAAATAGGTTTCTTTTGTCCTTTTTTTGAAGTCGATCATAAAAGGGACAAAAAAAATATCTGACTGGGCGAACGCCTTCCGGCTTCTGCCTTCGACTCGCTCAGGCACACATCGCCTTCAGTTGGACGGCGCCCAGTCAAATAAGGTATTTTATTTTATGCTTCGCATCCACCTATTAAAGAGATCGTGAAAGTTTTTAAGAATTAGATAAGGTTAAAATCAATTGAAAAAAATATATCGGTTATCATGAAAAATAAGTTTAAAACAGTTTCACATGAAGAAATGCTAAATAAATACGTTGGTAAACAAGGAACACAAAAACGTAATGAGTATGAAGCAGAATTGCAAACTGAAGTTATTGCATACCATTTGAAGAAATTAAGGATTAAACAACAGCTTACACAGCAACAATTGGCTGACGTGGTAGGTATTGACAAAACACAAATATCAAAAATCGAAAAGGGAACGCGCAACCTCACTATTGAAACTATTACAAGAATTGCCAATATTTTAGGGGCAAAGGTTAATTTAGTATACAGGCGCGTTGGCAGAAATTAATTATATAACATATTTTGAAAATTTTGAAATTTCAAAACCACATGAATTAAATATTAAAATTCATAGGGGCACAATTGGAGGGGAATACGTTCAAGATAATTATAATGTTTTAGTTGAACAATTGTATAAATTTAAAAGGAGCTAATAAAAAAACATTAGTTTATTTAATTTTGATTATTCTCTTTAAATAATTACTGAAATTACACCTTTATAGGATGACTACCAATTCATTTTACCTATCAAATTATGCTTTAATTTTTTGTTAATACACTTATTTTATTATATTTGAATATAATCTATTAAAATGAAATTTTTAAGATACCCAGGAGGAAAAACGAAACTACTTTCTTTCTTAGTTAATCATTTACCAAAAAGTGAAGATATTAAAGGGACCTATATTGAACCATTTGTTGGTGGAGGATCAATTTTTTTTCATATAAATCCGCTTATTGCAATAATTTCAGATTTGAATTCAGAACTTATAACACTTTACAAGGGAATAAAACTTTATCCTCATAAGGTTTGGGAAACTTATGAATCATTTCCTTCTGGTAAGTTAGCTTACTATAAAATTAGAGATACATTTACATTAAATACACCCCTATATTATAAAGCAGCGCGAAAACCTTTATTTGAACCGAACTTGTTTCAAAGGTATGTGGGACATAATATCAAAGGCAATTTTAATGTTGGTTACGGAGGTGAAGATAGAAGATGGGTTATTACTCATCAAAATATTATTGAACTTTCCCAATATTTTCGGAATGTAAAAATTCTTAATAATGATTTTGAAAAAACCATTTTACAAGCATCGGAAAATGATTTTATTTTTCTTGATCCACCATATAAACCCGGTGAAAAGGATTTAAATGAGTTACATTACATTAACGGGAAATTCCTTTATAAAGAACAGGTTCGATTATCTGAAACCTTGAAAAGCTTACCAAAAGTGAAACAAATTCGCTGGGCAATGACAAATTCATCACATAGGATATTTTTGAAATTATACTCCAATTCAATGTAAAAAAAATTCCATTTGGTACTAGTGATAGGCCTGGAATTCAAAATATAAATTCAAATGAGGTACTAATTACAAACTATTAAACAATGAAACAATTCTTAGAAACTGCTGCAAATCAAAGTCATCCTTTACGGGTATTGTCTGACTTTCTTAACAATGAAAGCAATATTGAAAAAGCAAAGCGATATAATGAGAGTAGGTTTGTTGGCTATGTTTTGGAAATCAGCTACGATGAAATTACTATAATCACATGTGACCCTTTTAAAGTCAATGTCGGAGGAATTCCAAGAAATTCGTTACTTATTATGGTTCCCGATTCGTTTGAACAAAATGGAGCAACAATACCACTGCACTTTACGCTTCTGCGTGTTTTGGATTCTGCTCCAACCCCCCTGACAAAAGAAGTTCAACAAACTTATTTTGAGCTTCAAAAAAAATCAATGCCTGAATTAGATATATTTACTCAAAGCGAATTGCAATGGGGCGCATTGAAAACAAAAGTTCTTGGAATGTTTTATCCTCACCCTTCGGAAATGGACTCGATTGAATTTTAGGTGACTTAAATAATTATGTTAGTGCCCACAAATACAGGTTATATTCCCCAGATGATGCTTTACTTTTTTGGTGAATAATTCAACGGTTCCTAAAGAAAATAGATTTGCAATTGGTAAACTCCGCTTAACAGAATGCAGATTACCTTTACCAAATAAGAAAATGCCAATGTTGATATTTTTCTTTCAACAAATGATTTTAAAGGCTGTAGAACTGCAATGTTCGGAAAAACTCGTTTAGGTAAAAGTAACGTTGTAAACCTCATTGTTCAAAGTCTAATTGAAACTACAAAAGACTCAAAAAATGTCGGGCAAATTATTTTTGATATTAATGGGGAATACGCTAATGATAATCCTCAAGACGATAATCTCTGTCAGAGGAGTATATCCAGATAGGTGTGTAGTTTATGCATTGACTCGAAAACTAAATACTCCATCTGAACCATTGAAATTAAATTTTTACTTAAATCCTGCTTCATCAAAGACAGTAATAAATAGTTTAATTAGACAATCTGGAAGAAGTGGTTCAGACTATGTTGATGCATTTTTAAGTGTAGAATTACCTGAGTTCCGATGTTATAAATCAAATTCCACAAAATCGATTTAACGAAAAAAAGCGTGCAATTAGAAAATTACAATTTTATTTTGCACTTCTAACAGAGCTGGTTTCACTTGTAATGAAAACGAAGTTAGACAATCCATTCCTTCAGCAAGAGGGTAAGTGGATTTGACCATGGATTTAAAGAGGAATTAAGACAAGCAGCATATAACTTTGCTCAAAATCCAGTTCCTAATAGGCCAAATTCCTTAGATTTCCTGACGAGAGAACTTCAAATTATTTGGAGATTTAAAAAAAATAATCCAAATGATGCGAATTTGATTACTTCAAGTGGTAATCCTCTATTTGACCAAGATGATACAGCAATTCTTGAGTTTTTAGAACCAACTGTAGGAAGAAGTGGTTTTGGAATCATTGTAAGATACAGACCTTATCATAATGAATTAGCTGGCGATTATACACGAAGTATATTAAAACATTTAGATGATGGACAAACAGTTATACTTGACCTAGGTAACGCAGATGAAATTTTAATGAGTTACTTTTCAAGACAACTTTCAGAAGCAGTTTTTTACCATCAAACAGATAAGTTCACAAACAATAATCTTGGAAATCACTATATTCAATTATACTTTGAAGAGGCACATAATCTTTTCGGATATAATGATAATAGTAATGAAACAAGGATTTATAGAAGATTTGCTAAAGAAGGTGCTAAGTATCATATTGGAATGGTATTTTCAACTCAGTCACCATCAACAGTAAATTCGGATTTACTTGCACAAACAGAAAATTTCTTCATTGCTCATCTTGCTTCACAAGATGATACAAACAAGTTAGCAAAGGTTAATATTGCTTATGATAGCATAAAAAATGATATTCTTCAGGCAAAAACTCCTGGATATATACGTATGCTAACTCGTTCACATAGGTTTGTAGTCTCTATGCAAGCCAATAGGTTTACTCCATTAATATTAAATAATAATGCCATATCAACAAGGAAATAGATTACCGCCTGAGAAGGCAAGTAAATTAGGACATTTAGAAGTTATTCAAAGTGACCTTGTGCAGAAACTATGTAAAAGTTTCAACGACCCTTTAATTGTGGAACAGACTAATTCCCTTTCAAAGTGGAATCAACTACCTATGGATGGTATCGAATTAAAAATAATTTTTTCGACTGATGGTTCAATTCAAGTAATAGAAAATCCCAATCCACCATATAAGGCTATTGCATTCGTAAAATCAGCCTTATTACGTGTTGACCAATATGCAATTGCAAAAATTGACAAAGATACTCCAAACCCTTTTGCCTTACGTGATTTAATGAAAGAATCAGCACTATATCATTCTACTGCTTTCCCTTTACGTAATGTATTTATTGAAGGAAAAACAAATTTCAATGCAATAAGAGAAATAATGTTTGATTCTGTTAAAGACAAAGGATTAAATGATTCACTCGAAGGGGCTATGATGGATACATTGAAATGGATTGTTTTTGAAAAGTGGTTGGATATTCCCAAGCAAGAACTCGAAAAGTTTGGTTGTCCTCATTGTGAACAAAATGTTGCCACACTTCCTTATAACCAAGAAAAAGGAAGATGCCCTGAATGCAAAGAAGAAATATTCATAACGGATATGTTTGGGTTACATCAAAGCATGACTGATGATTTTGCTCCAAACCAAGTTGCATCTGATTATATGGGAGTAAGTGAAACTTTAATGATTTTCACACCAATTCGTTATTATTGGGAAACAAAAAAAGAGGTTTTAAAAAATTGTTTATTCGTAAAAGACGGTCCCCTTTCTTTACGTGCAACACTTGCGAAACTTTCTGCACCCATAAGACGTTTTTTTAAATATGCAAAATCTAAGGGAATTGATGTGGCTATGATTGGACAGGAAAAATCTGGACAATTTTATGATCATTTACAATTGATCGGAAATGCTGCTCCATCGGGTTCATATTTTATACCCGATAACAAATACATTCAAGAACTTATAAAGCATAATAATACGTCATCGGTTTATGGTGCAGACACAAATTACGGTGCAAAACTTTTTGTGAAAATGAATGACTACCATAAAATGGTAATTAATATTCCGACTGGTGAAAGAGGGGAATTTGTGACAATGCCTTCAGAGATTAATTTAATTAATTTCAAAAACATAATAGCTACACTACCAAAGATTTTAAGCAACAAATTTGAAGGAGCGCTTCTACCCATTGAACTTGCAAATAAAATCGCATCTCTTTCAACATATCCCTCAGCGAAAGCACTTGAATTGTTTTCTATTGCTTTAAAAGGGACATAATGTAAGTAAAAGTAGTCTAATAGCAACCAAATTTTCCAAAACCAGGAAAAGTAAGGACTTTAACCAAAACTTTGTCTTAGAATTTGTAAGACCACAGAAACCCGCATTAAGTATGGAACTAAACATTTAATATAATATACAGGCTATAAGTTTAGAATGCCAACCTTCAAATAAAATTCCTAAAGAAATCAACTAAATATAATTGATTGGCATTTTTTAAAATACTATTATCATTCTTGTATTTTTCAAGGAATATCGGGCCTGTAATAGGTAAATCATTATTAAAAGCTTTATATTTAAACTTTAATCTAATCTTTGAATATTTTTGATCTTCCTTCTTTACTTCGAAAATCTCAAATTCATTTACATTAATGATAATTAATGAATAATTAATAAACTCAGCACTTTTAGGTATTAATGCTTTTCCTTTATTTCCAAAAAGGTTATTCCTGATATTTATGCCAAGTGTACCTATTTTTTCTCTTTCAAAAAATCCAACAACCCGTATTGAATTTTCCTTGAATAGCACATTTTCTGATTGAAATCCTTTTGGAACAAGTTCAATAATCTCAAATTCTATTATATCCAGAGGTTTAATATTTAAAACCAAATAATTAGGAATTTCATCATGTTCTTTTTTGCATACAGGTCTAATCCATTTTGGTATAGAATCTTTGTAAATTAACTCGTTCATTTGATTTAATTCAATTCCGGCAACACAACGACCCTTTTCTTTATAAGAATTAGCAAGACATACAATTCTTGTTTTCACAATTGATGGCTATATTAAATGAATGATTTGAATATTTTTGTTTTTTTCTTTAAAATATTCTACCAAAAGTCTCCTATGGCATTTTTCCGGTGATTCCTCACTACATAAAAAGCAGGCACCATCAAAACCAGTTATGTCGTATTTAGAAAAAACCTTCCTTTGTTCAATTAAGCTCATGAATATTTTTTGATAACCGACCCAATCAATTTTCTTATTTTGATAATTAGATAAAAGTTCCTTAGTTGGAGCAAAATCCGGAATATGAATATATCCGATATTATTAATTGATTTTGCAAAATAAGCTAAGTCCGAACCTTTCGTAAAACCAGCTAACTGACTGGAATTATTGATCCTGATATCTACAATCTTATTTACGCCGTTATTTTTTAATAATTCAAAAAAATGTTCCGCAGATTTCTTTGTAAATCCAATAGTAAAGAGTTTTATCATTCATTAATCTTTTAAGGTATCATATGCTACTTCCATATTTCTTAACCTATATGCCAAATTTAACTGATCGATTAAGGAAAGTACTTTGCTGTCAAATAAAGTTGGTTTAGGTATAGCTTTTTCATATTTTCTTAATAATCTTTTTTCTAATTCTGAGTTGTCAATTAATGACTTATCTTTTAAAATATGGTTAACATCAAAACCATTGCGAACCAAATAATATGAAATCATAGAAAATCTGTGACAATCAAAAGGTTCTGCTTCAGAACACATCAATGCAATCTTAAATCCTTTTGATAGGCCAATTTTTAATCTATTAACCCCTGACAGGAATTTTTCAGTTTTTCTGACTTTATCAAAATCTACTTTGCCAAAGTCATCCAATAAATCAATTTCAGTATGCCTTGCTCCAAATTCTTCTCCAAAATGTAAATAATTAATTTGGTACAGCTTTAAGTAGTTATTCAAAGATTCTTTATTAAACTGAGGATTATACGCACTTGCAGGCATGCTGCGGACATCAATCAGGCAATCAATATTGTATGTGTCAAGCAATTCTTTAAAATAATCAATATTATGATTTGAATGTCCAATCGTATATATTAAATTGCTAATCAACATATCTGAATTTCTTGTTTCTTTCATCAAAGATACATACATTTTAAATACTAATCAATTCGGTTAAACTTCCCATTTGACTTTTTTTCTTGGGTTCTTAGCAATGTAAGTTACTGGATTGTATGATTACAGATGTGGTATAAAAAGCTTGCCAGATGTTAACCATATTTTAATGTTATCAGTTAGCTGCTATTCATTTTTATTCTCAATTTGTTTCCATTTTTCTTTAATATTTTTCTCTCCTTCAAAATAGTTTAATTGTGAACCCTTACTAAAAATTTCAAATGTCGGGGCTAAAAATATTTTATCTGAATCAGGATATTCAGCTACATCAAATCCAATATAAGTCCTTACGTCCAAATAAACACAAGTTTCAGATGTATGGTTATACAGTTGATGGGCTCCTGTTTCCCCTTTTTCAAAATATAATAAATCACCCCTTTTTACAATCTCTAATCCATTTGGAGTTCTCACTGTTGCAGAACCGGAAATTACCATAAAGAGTTCCTCTGCATACCGATGGAAGTGATACGGGGCAGAATATTGGCCAGGATTTAATTGTCTTAAGTCAAATTTCAGGTTTTCAGGATTTAAGCCCTTTTTCATTCTTGATAGATCGGTGAATATTCTGTAATTGTCAATCTTATCAGGATTTTCCTGAAATTCTCTTTGGTCTGATTTTAAAATTGTTGCCATAATCCTATGTTTTAGTTTAAGTTAAAAACATTAACTTTAGCTCAAATAGATTCGATCTCATCAGCCCTCTCAACTGTAAAGAAACATAATAATTAAATTAAGAGGAAATTCATCTCATTATAATCATCTTTTTGGTTATTTCAAAATTACCCTGAGTAAATAATTTATAAAAATAAATTCCACATGGAAGTTTGCTTCCATCAAACGTTAGAGAACCTGATCCTTCCAGATTTTCATATTTTTTAATTACTTCTCCTGAAATATTATATATTAATAAAGTGGCTGGTAGCTCAGAAATTGTATAATTGATTAATATAATTTTTGAAGTTTTGACCAAAGCATACATGAATGGTTTGTGAAAGTTGCCTTGATGATATATTCAGCCTTTTTGCCAAATTTTCCAGATTGAGTTCAGGAATTAAGTAAAGTTTTTCCTTTTCCATAATTTGGCTGAGCAGATTTTTATATTCCTTATATGTCGATGGATCTTCAGTATTTTGGACATATTTTGGCAATGACAATTTTCCGGTTGGAATGGTTGTTTGTCCCATACCCTTATATATAAGGCTAATACATAAGAATAAATTTATTGAAATGGACTGATAAGTCAAATAATAAGATACTGATGTATTAAATAAATGAAAGGTATTTAGAATGAAATTTACTGAATCAGTCAACCACATTATTATCAAAAAATATAACACAAGGTTAACCCATATTAAATCAATTTTTATAAGATTGGAATATAATTCCTTTAATTGTGAACGATATTTAATTAATTTATTGAATGAGGCGAAAATATATATTGGAATTTGAGTATAAAGAATCAGCTTATAAATAATATCAAAATAATATCGGGGTTTCGGAAAGTAATTGGCCAGATCTGATCCTACAAGAGTAATGAAAAAATCCAGACTTACAATTACCAGGAATGGTAAAAAATGTAATAGTTCTTTTACAGAGAAATAATAATCATTTTTGCATAGAGAGATGATATACAAATATAAAAGTGGGGCCAATAATAAATAACTATGTAATCCTATATTATTAATGATTTGGAAATTAAAATTATTAGATTGAAAAGTTATGATAATAAAGAAATTTCCCAGTAAAACAGCATTTGAAATCATAAATGCTCCTAATAAATAATTACTCGTCTTTTTCCCATGTGGGTAATAAATAAATACAATACCCAATATAAACAATAAAAAACTTGAGAATAGAGCAATTATTTGTAAAATACTTAAATTCATTAGTCTTTATTTATCGTTTCTAATTTATATAATATTTTACAGATTATTAACAGAAATAAATAGCTAATCGCAATAGAAAAATAATTATTAGATTTGAATTCTTAATTCCTTGCAAATTTATAAATAATAAGAAAAATATTTTTCAACATAAAATTTAATGATAATTTATAATATTTTAATTTAATGATTGTTATGAAAAAATTAATATTCGCGATTGTTGTAAATTTTTTGATGACCAACCTGGTTTTCTCTGCAATAACTCCTAACCCAATATTATCGAGGGGTAAATCGGTATATACTTCAAGCGGTATGGCATCTTATCTGACCAATGACAAGTTCAATACCACAACCTGGAATGTTTACAATAATTCCTGGATTGCAATAAAGGTTGATCCGGGACCTGCCAAGGTATTATTTAACTGGAATAATCCTGCTTATCCTTGGTCTAACCTGCTATCACCTGCAAAATGCCCGAATTCTATTTTATTTCCTGTTAATTACAATATTTTAACATCTTCTAATTCAACAAACGGATCTGATGGCGACTGGGTCATTGCCGATTCAATCAGGGGAAATATCGTATCGGCCCGATGTCATATAATCGATTTTACCGGCGCCAGCTGGGTAAAAATGAGCATTATTAACGGTGGCGGACAGCTCGATCAGGTGGAAGTATTTGATGTTTCCAAAGGGACAGAAGATACCTGGTTATTCGCAGGAACAAGTATTACAGCAAACACTTTTAAAGCTACGCCACCTTCGCAAAATTATGCTGACCTGGTAAACTTGTATCATACTAAATACAATCCTGTATTGGTAAGGGCCGGTATAGGATGTATTACCAGCACCGATTTTGTCAACAACCTTTCGGAATACTTAAGAATGGCAAATAATGTACATTTTTGGGCAATCGAAATGGGAACAAATGATGCATGGGGAGGATCTACTTACACTTTGCCCACCTTCGTTAATAATATGCAGATAGTAATTGATTCATGCAAAGCAATAGGTATACAACCTGTTATTGCCCGCATCATTGCTACTGATTCAAGTTTAGCCGGATGGGAAGTAAATCCCGCTTTTTTAGCAGCTGTTGATAGTCTTACCAGGGTAAACAACCTTATCGCAGGGCCTGATATTTATTCATGGTTTCGTGCTCATCCGGGTGATTATAAAAGCGACGGTGTTCACCCTAACGCTACCGGGGCAGCAGATATTCAAAAACTCTGGGCCCAAAAAATGGACTCCCTCTATGGAGGATGCCAGGTAACCAAGATTGCTCCTTATATTATTGTAAACCATGGTGGAATTGCCAATATCGCTGACACAACCGTAAATACAGGCGATACTGTAACACTAAGCCCCCTGGCTACAATAGGTGGCACATGGTCGTGGAGTGGCCCAAATTCATTTAAATCGACTTCTGCAACTGTCAGATTAATACCAAAATTAGCATCACAATCAGGAATTTATATTGCAACACTTACTAACGGTGGTTATTGCAAGAGTATTGATACTTTTAACCTGACTGTAAACTGCAAAATAACTCAAATCACTCCATTTATACAGGTAAACAAGAGTGTATTAGTTCAAATTGAAGATACTACAGTATATACAGGCGATACAATTATTTTAAAAATGCAGGCCCCTGCTTATGGTACCTGGGCATGGACCGGACCTCATGGTTTTAGTTCGGCATTAAACGAAGATACTTTAAAAAATATTCAATTAAACCAGGCTGGCAATTATATTGTAACTTTTAACAGTTATAGTTACTGCCAAATTAAGGATACTTTAAAACTGACTGTTCTGAACAATCCTGCGGGAATTAATTCTTTGAGTACTTCAGGCAGTATAAGTATTTTTCCCAATCCGGCTAAAAATGGTAAATTTTTTGTATTGCTTAATAATCTAAATAACGGTGCACAAATCCAGATTTATGATTTACATGGTATTACTGTATACAGATCGGCCCTTATTGAAAAGGAAACCGAAATTAATGCAGGAGCTGCCAATGGAATTTACTTTGTAAGAATTATAAACGGGGATGATTCTTTAATTCAAAAGCTTATTATAAATTGGTAAAATTCCTTATAATTCGTTTTAGCTCCATTGGAGATATAGTTCTCACTACACCGGTTATCAGATGTTTAAAATTGCAGGTTCCGGATGTCCAGATTCACTATCTTACAAAAAAATCGTTCGAATCCATCTTAAAAACAAATCCCTATATCGATAAACTTCATTTACTGGACGATTCATTAAAAAAAACTACCGATCAGCTTCTGGAGGAAAATTTTGATTATATTATCGACCTTCATCATAATTTGCGAAGTTCCCTGGTTAAATCACGTTTAAAAGTTCTATCCTTTTCATTTAATAAATTAAATATTGCAAAATGGTTGCTTGTGAATTTTAAAATTAACCTTTTGCCTGATATACATATTGTTGATCGTTATATAAATACCCTGCGATTGTTTGATATTGCCAATGATAATATAGGGCTCGATTTTTATATATGCCCGGACAATGAGGTTGATTTGCAATCATTGCCTGTACAATTTCAAGGCGGGTATATAGGGTTTGTTATCGGAGCAAAACATAACACTAAAAAATTACCGGTAAACAAAATTGCTGGTATTATTAATATTACAGGGTTACCTGTAATATTACTGGGGGGTAAGGAAGATCTATCAGAGGGCTCTTATATTCAATCGCAGACCGGAGAATTATGTTACAATGCTTGCGGAAAATTCAATCTTGCACAATCTGCCTCTTTGGTAAAACAGGCTAATGTTATTATCACTCACGATACAGGGCTAATGCATATAGCATCTGCATTTAAAAAGAAAATAATTTCCGTTTGGGGTAATACTATTCCGGAATTTGGTATGTATCCCTATATGCCTGATACTGATTCACAAGTTTTTGAAATTAAGGGCCTGAAATGTCGTCCCTGTTCAAAAATAGGATACAAAAAATGTCCGAAGGGACATTTTAATTGTATGAATAAAATTAGCTTTAAGGAAATAAGCGATTTGGCAAAAAGACTCTTTTAACTTTAAAATAGTGCATAGTGCTTAGTTTTCCTGTCAAAGTAATAACGACTTATTCACCTAATAACTTAATCACTTAATAACTTTTAGTTAGCATCTAAATATTAATGTGAATTAAGAGTTAAAATAATTATACATATTATCCATTAATTAGCAGAATGTCATTTACATTCGTCATCTTTTAACCCCAACCCCTTAAAAAGCATAGCCGTCAGGTTAATGTCTATATAGAGCAGAATGATAGATATTTAGTGTAAATGTAATAAAATATTAGTGTAATTAAGAGCGTATGTCAACGACTGGATTTGTATATATTATGACCAATAAGAACAAAACAACTTTATATATTGGGGTTACAAACAATTTATGCAGAAGAATACATGAGCATAAAAATCATTTGATAAATGACACTTTTACAGATAAGTACAATATTGAATACTGTATTTATCACGAAGAATTTCAATATTTTGATTTGGCAATACAAAGAGAAAAAGAATTAAAAAAGTGGAACCGTCAAAAGTTTATTTCGAGCGACGCGAGAAAACTCAATATTAACAAAAAGAACCCCGAATGGAAAGTGCTGGCAACAGAGCGTGGCTTTGTTCGGAATAATAAATCATTTTCTCAACATGTTTCGGACATAGTCAATGAATTACAACCAATTAAAGAGATTCCTCCCTGCGGTCGGAATGACGACCAGCAGAATTGTGGCGTTGCGGGAGGTGAAGAGAGTGCGGCAAATCCGCACTCTCTTCACCTCCCGCTCTCTGACCAATAACGACAGTCATTTCGAGCGAAGCGAGAAATCTCAAATAAAGTATTATAATTGTATATAAGCATTTTACAAGCGTTAACCTGACGGCTATGCCTTTTTAAGGGGTTGGGGTTAAAAAATACTAAAGTGAATAAATATTGACTTGAATAATTAGAGCAATAATTCAACCCTTAATCGGCATTATTATAATATATTTACCAGAATTTTATCTTTACAACGCCGTACAACCACATTTTCAGCAGCATTAATCCATGCCTGAACCTCGAAATGTTTGTGTCGCCATAAGTTCGCTCTTTGTATCTGATGGGTAAATCGATGATTTTAAGATTTAGTTTATATGCACCGAATAAAAGGTCGAAATCTCCGAAAGGGTCGAATTCACCAAAGAATTTCCGGTTTTCTTTTAAACGTTTATAGTCACGGTTGAACAAAACTTTTGTACCGCAAAGGGTATCTTTTATTTGTTGCTCCAATACCCAGGAAAATGCGTTACCAAAAAATTTATTCCCCAGGATATTCAAAAACCGCATAGCATGTTTTTCCATAGGATATACCAATCTGGAGCCATTTATGAATTCACCTTTTCCGGTTGAGATAGCTTCGTAAAACTTGGGGATATCTTCCGGAGGAACAGTAAGGTCGGCATCAAGTATCATCAGGATGTCACCCTTAGCCATGTCAAAACCTTTACGAACGGCATCTGCCTTGCCTTTTCCTTCCTGTTTTCCAAGCTTTATATCACGTTTCCCCTTGTATTTTTCCTGTACTGATATTATTTTTTCCCAGGTGTCGTCAGTAGAATTACCTTCGATAAATATTATTTCTAACTTTTCTGTAAATTCCGGCAAACGGATTATGGCATTTTCAATATTTCCGCTTTCATTGCGTGCGGGTATAATTACTGAAACCGAATAATCCTGCCTCTCTTTAAATATTCTGTTATCAGGACGTGCAAATATAAATTGATTTAAAGCAAAAAAATTTAAAACAGGTAGTTTAGATAATATCCTGTTAAACAAGTACGAAATAACGGGAATATTAAATGGAATTAACATATTCCGGTTATGTCTGTAGACATCAAATTCTTCCAGTTTAAGTAAATTGATTATATCAGGCCGGGTTAACCAGTTCTGGATCGGCGTTTTCTTTTTAATACCAATAAACTCAGCAAATTTAATAGCAGGTTCCCATAGATAATTGTAATATGTTACTATAATCCTGGTACGTGGATGGCATACTTTTTTAATTTCCTTAAAGCAGGCTTGAATATCGGGTAGCCATCCTATAAGGTTTGAAAGAATTATTACGTCAAACTTTTGAGCAAGATTTATTTCACAGGCATCCATTACATGAAATTCAATATCTGGGAATTGACTACCTGCATGTTGTATCATTGTTTTACTGAAGTCAATTCCTGTTTTTCTGTTCCCTTTTATCCAGCCAAGTAATTCGCCTGTTCCACAGCCAATTTCCAAAACCGAACAATCATCCTGTAAAAAATAATCGCAGTACCTGCTAATTGAATTCCAGTAATATGATTTGTTTTTTCTGTAAATAATCCGTTTCTCTGCAATAGATTCAAAATATTGCAGAATCTTATCTGAATACAATGCCATTATAAATTGTATATTAAATAAATGGGAACAGTTAAAATTCTGTTCCCATATTCAAAAGTATGAAATTATTTATTTAATATCACACAAATATTACTATAACTTTAATTTTCAGAATAGTATATATTATTGGTTTATTGACTATATAAACTTGTAATTTCAGCTTGTGACAAAACCCTGTTGTATATTCTCAGTTCATCCAGTTTACCTTTGAAGAATGGAGCGTATTCCTCATTTGTTTCAGCCATCTCACCTATCAGTAAAGGATAGTTATTAATAGTAAAATTGGTATAATTATCTGCTATTGTTCCTTTTAATACCCCATTTATATAAACCTGCATCTGGTGGTTGACTAACATGTCTACCACACCAGTAAACATAAACCAGTTGTCCATTCCTGGTATATATGCTCCAACATAATTATGAGGTTGGTCATTACCTGATGATTCAATCCAAATAACACCCTGATCATTAAAATATTCATAATATTCCCGGTTTGTCCAACCCTCTGTTGTAGGACCTCCCTTATCTATAAATGATGTATACCGGTTCATAAATGAATCAATTGAAATCCAAATGTTTATTGTTAATTGGTTTGTAGGATTAAGTGAATTGCTATTTGGTACTGAAATATAATCCGTTGTTCCGTTTAAATCAATTGCGCTATTTGGGGAAGAATTTCTATCAGAAGTGAATACGCCTCTTCCGTAATAAGTTCCATTATTATTGTTACCACTATGATCCAGGACATCCCCGTTAAACGGATAATAAGCAACCAGTCCGTTTGAAAGGTTATTGGCAGAAGAATTATTAAGTATTACAATCAAAGGGCCTTTATTGGAACTAAGGTAATATTTTCTTAGTTGTGTTTTTGTGAAGGTTTGACTGTAAGTGGCATAATTTGGTTTGGAAATTACGATCGTAAAATTGTTATATTTTGCCGGAAGAGTAATTTTAGTTGTTAAACCAAGGCTATCGGATGGTGATACTATGCCGGAACTATCCTTTCCAATTGAACCAAGTTGTCCTGAATAAACCACCAGTGAATCATATGAAATAGAAATTGATGCAGTTGTAAGTTGATAATTTTTAACTATTGGATTGTAGATAAATGCCCCGACCAGAAAATTAAATGTAGAGTCGATATTAAAGCCAAATGTAGCATAACCAAAATCCTGCGGGGTGTTATCTGTAGCACTTATAACCTCAGGTGCAATATTTGTTACGGCATTTGTCTGGACAAGAAAAGAAATTGGCAGTGGATTTGATACCAGGTATGCCAATTTTGAAGATTTTAAAGGGGAGGCATAAACAACCTGGTTACTCGGGTTAACCAGCATAAATCCGGTTAACTGATAATTCCCGGTAACCAATGATATCGGGTTACTAATATAATTCCCGTTCATATTTGAAA
This sequence comes from uncultured Bacteroidota bacterium, assembly GCA_963846585.1. GTDB lineage: Bacteria > Bacteroidota > Bacteroidia > Bacteroidales > JAAUTT01 > JAAUTT01. The sequence goes on along the minus strand of CAWJWO010000007.1, from coordinate 400,644 downwards.
GAGGTATGCTTACCGAGTTTTGGACTATATTGCCTGAAGCATCCTCAATAGTTACAACTGCAGCTGTTAATACCGTGGATACAGATGAATCGGATGCTGACTTTAACTTCAGTTTTTGAGAATTGTTACTTGTAATTGAAAATTGAAGTTTACCCTTGGAAGATGCATATTCATTCTTATCCTTATTGCAAGCATAACTTATAATTAATAAAAACAAAAAGGAAAAACTAAAAAAAAAACCTTTTTTCATGATTTTTTGGATTTAAGCGTTAGTATTTATACAATATAATTTAAACATAAAATTATAAATTTTACGTGTTTAACGTTCAAAAGGTTAATATTTATATCAATCAATTTGACATATTGGTCAAATTTTATTGATTAATTTGAGTGAACAGGTTTTGCTAAAATATCTATCGTTCCATATTCAGGTATCACATTATTCCAGTTTTCAGGAGTTATTAATTTTAAATTTGAACTGTTAAACAGTTCATAGTTAATGGATGCAAAATAATTAAGGTAGAAAAATGAATCTACTTTATGTTCAATCATTATATATTTTCCAATTTCAAATACTACTGATGGTTTATGAGTTTTTATAGTTTCGATGGCACCTTTCAATACTTTAAACTCATGGCCATCAGTATCAATTTTAATCAGTTTAACATTTTGAAAACCTTTCGATTTATTGAACCAGTCTAAAGTTTTTGCCCCAACTCCTGTTGTATCCATAGCAGTACCCATATGCACAGGATGTTTTTCCCCATCATTATCTTTTCCTCCAACTTTCCAGCTTGCATAGGCAGTTATCTCAGGGTTTTCATCATTTGAATCAGAAACAAAACTTTGTATCAATTCTATGCGATTTGCCAGAGACAGGTTTAACGAAACATTCCTTTTAAACCGTTCACAAGCAAAGTGGGTGGGTTCAAAAGCTTTTATAACTGCATGCGGGAACATTTTAGCAAATGAAAGGGACATACTTCCAATATTACCACCTATATCAAGTATTGTAAATTCGGAATTTATATCGATATCAAGGTTTTTATAAACATGTTTTTGAAAACCACCAAATAAAAATATTGACAAGTCAATTCCTTCAGTTAAATCCAGCTCATAATTAATTCCTGCACGTTTTACGTCAATTGGGTTATTTCTGATAAAAATTTTTACAGTTTTATAAAGAATTCTGGCAATTGCTATTTTAATTTTCGTGATAGGTAATTTATTTCCCATTTTATTAGAATTATTTAATAAAAGTACAATATAAAATATTTATGGTCTTTCAGGCACTAATTAAGGTTAACTTCATATAAAGAGGCTGATTCTTCATCACCAATTTTATGTATTTCCTTAAAAATATATGGGTATCGTAATTGAATAAAGTAAACATACATATGTACAGTAGTTATTATATTACCGGTATTTTCATTAGGATTTATCCTAAGGCTTGGCAATAATAAGTATTTTACATTGTTTTTCCTGAGTTGATCCAGAAGCATATCAGGGAAATATACAGAATATTTTTTTGATATATTCGGTATATTTATTAACCAATTTTTTATGTCCTTGTCATAATATAATCCGGTTTGTTTTAACAGGGCTTCCCATTTAGGGAATTCTTCAGTTGTAAAGCGAAATATCCCAATTACCTTTCCGTCACCTGTTTTTTCGTTACCAAAAGCGAAATTTCCATCTAATATAACCTACAGTTCTGGCTTTAAATTCAGGTTCAGCAAAAAGCATTGTTTTTTCAAATTGTTGTAAACTTACCCCAACATATATATCAGGTTTATTATTTATATAATTTACAATGGAATCAGTTGTAACTGAAAGCACTTTGTAAATACCAAAATATTCTCTTCCGCTGTATACAAATGATATTTCAGGCTTTCTGCTTCCGATATTTTCGTTTTTTGGCACATAATCCGCGGCCCATTGGCTCATTTTAATATAATTAATCCAATCGGGTGTAAGTCCATAAAGCATGTCTCCTTCAAGATTGCGTGCCAGGATTGGTCGTTGTACTTTAACATGATTTGAAGTAACATTAAATTCAGTAAAGAAAAGTAATATAGTAATACAGTGGGACTATAAACTGCCAGCCTTTCACAGACGACCGTTTAAAAAGATGGTATAAGGCTGAAAATAATATTAAAAGCAAAAACGGATAAAAAATAATAATCATTCTCCACTGATCCCAATTTTTTTGACTAGAAATGAAAATTAATGAAATTATTGCCAAGTATGAATAGATACCTGTTAGGAATAAAAGTTTATTTTTTCTAAAAACGAACAAAATGCCAAATATTATTAATAAATAAATAAAAATTGTAAGGAAGGGATTCACATCTGTTGCAGTTTCACTTACCAATCCGAAAAATTTAAATAAATGTTTTGATAAATATAAATTTGAATTATCAATAAAACGTTGTACAAATCCCATTATATCTTCCTTTCCTAAACCAGGGTTATAAAAATCCTTATACATAAGCCCACTGCCCTGGCTAGAAAGCTGGAATCCCTGTCCTTTCCATAAAAGTCTTTTAATAATTTCAAAAAGTCCGAAAAATCCTAAAAAACTTAGCATTGATAAACCAGCATCCTTCCATCGTTTGTAAACTAAGAACCACAATGCAATTACAAGGAATGAAAATACCGCGATATTTTTAGTTATAGATAATATGAATAACATAAACCCGAGAAGGATGTATTTTTTGTACCCTGTATCACCTGAGGGTTGCTCATCAATAAAACGTGTAGTGAAAAACCAGAAAAATATAAACTGAACCATCATAAAAAATGCTTCATTATAGGTCTGGCTGGAAAAGTACAAAACGAAATAACTTATGCTTACCAGTAGCAACGTTGACGTTAATATGATAGCAGGGATGCGGTTGACAAAAGTTTTGAAGAAAAAAACAAATGCAGTAACCATGAAAATTAAGGAAAGTAACTTAAGTAACGGAATTTGAATGCCGAATACTAAAATAACAAGACTTAAAATTATCGGGTATAACGGTCCCTGGTATCCCGGATATCTGAAACCATGTATAAAATCATAAGCCCTGAGCAAATAAGCTGAATCATCGCCCCCGGGACCTACCTTTACATCGAAGAGAAGGAAAGAAAACAGGATTATTAATCCAAGAGATATATAAAATATAGTTTTTATCCTTTTGGATAAAAACTGATCACAAGCGTCAAGTAAATCGCGTTTTACGGGAATAATATTTTTGTTGGTATTTTGTGAAGGGATTGGTTGGCCTTTTTTGGGTTTATTTCCACTTTTATTTGTACTCTCTGCCATTTTCTTTATGGTATTTGGTTTTACAGGTACAAATATAAAGTTTTTAAAATAACCAAATGCTTTAGTTTAGTTGTTAGTTATTAGTAGCTAATTGTCAGTTTATTAGCTGTTAGTTATTAGTTTATAAAGTTTATAAAGATTATAAAGTTTATAATACTTCTTTTATAAACCTCATAAACCTTATAAACCACATAAACCTTTACAACTTATTATTTAGCTCCTTCTCGAATATATCATTATGTAATATAACAATGAGGCTAGCGAAGCTATTGCAGCAACTACATAAGTATAAGCAGCCCAACGCAAGGCATCTACAGCTTTGGGATGAGTTTCAAAACTTGTAATTCCTGCAGTATTAAGCCAAACAAGCGCCCGGCTGCTTGCATTAATTTCAACAGGAAGGGTAATAAAACTAAACAATGTTGTCAATGAGAATAAAACTATTCCTATAAGCAGTATCGACGGAAATTGAATAAGTATAATACCTGCAAGCAATATCCATTGTACCCAGTTGGAAGCAAAGCTAACCACAGGAACAATTGAGGATCGCATTTGAAGCCATACATAAGCATTGGCGTGCTGGACGGCATGTCCGCATTCATGTGCAGCAACAGCAGCTGCAGCTACATTATTTCCATAATAAACATCATGGCTAAGGTTAACAGTTTTTTTCAACGGATCGTAATGGTCCGTGAGCTGCCCGTCCACTGTAATAACATTAACATCGAAAATTCCATTGTCACGGAGCATCTTTTCAGCTACATCCTTGCCAGTCATACCAAATTTGATTGGTATTTCAGAATATTTTTTAAATCTCGATTTCATCTGATAGCCTACTAACCAGCTAAGCAACATGAATACACCAAAAATTAACCAATACGACATATACATAATATTAAATTTTTATTTTAAGTTTGACAATATTAACAAAAATCTTACCAAATTTTTTACTAACATTTTGTCAGTATAGAACCAGGAGCCAAGAACAAGGAGCCAAGACTTTTTGACATATTTTTGATTCTAATTTTTATTCATTTGATATATTAATTATTAGGATTTATGACAACTGACTTACAAAATACAACAAAATTCCTTATTGTTTTTTTTATCATTTTTACATTTACTGAATTAAAGGCACAACAAGCAAATGAGCTTGCAAATAAATTACATGTTCAGTTTAGCCTTAGGGATTATATAGGGTGTATAGAAACATGCAATGATTTGATTAAAACAGATCCTAAAAACAAAAAGGCATATTATTATAAAGGACTTTCAAAATTTTTCCTTGGTGATTTTACCGGAGCTATTGACGATCTTTCCCATTCAGGAGAAAAAAAGTATATTTATAATCTGGACAAAATGACAAAGAAATTAATAAAATTCTATTATAAAGATGAGAAAGTTTATCCTGAATTGGGCTGGCGGCCTAGGTATACACGTAAAGATTCATTACGGGGAGCTTTACGGCCTGAACGAACCTGCTTCGATGTAACATTTTACAACCTTAACATTAAAATCGATCCAAAATTAAAATCTATTTCCGGTTCAGTTGATATTAACTTCAAAGTAGTATTTGCTACTAAACGAATACAAATCGACCTTTTTGATAATTATGCAATACATCATATTACTTCAAATCAGAAAGAGCTAAATTATAAACGTGAATTTAATGCAATTTTTATCGATTTTCCCGATACCCTGACTCCCGGAAGCAATCAAACAGTTTCTGTTGAATATTCCGGTATTCCCCGTAAGGCCCCAATGCCACCCTGGGATGGAGGTTTTGTCTGGAAAAAGGATAAATATAAAAATTGGTGGTGCGGGGTAGCATGTGAACATCTTGGGGCCAGTTCCTGGTGGCCTGATAAGGACCATCCTTCGGATGAGCCCGACTCGGCATTACTTACATTTACCGGCCCAAAAGGTTACGATATTATTTCGAATGGCAGGTTACGGTCAGTTAAAAATTTTGAAAACAACCTAACCAGTTATACATGGTTTGTCGCAAATCCGATAAATAATTATGACATTACCTTTTATCTTGGGAAATTCGCACATTTTTCCGATACCATTACCAATGATAAAGGCAAGTATCCCCTCGATTATTATGTTTTGCCTTATAACCTGGCCAAAGCCAAAAAAACCTTTGAACAAACTAAAGATGTATTGAAGTTTTATGAACAGGCTTTTGGCGATTACCCTTTTATGAATGACAAATTTTCACTTGTTGAAGCACCTTTCGAAGGCATGGAGCATCAGGGCGCTATAGCTTATGGAAATAATTATAATAAAAATTCCCAGGTATATCTTGATAAAAAAGACGATGAAATTATTCTACATGAAACCGCACATGAATGGTGGGGCAATTCTGTAACAGCTGCCGACATGGCAGATATCTGGCTTCAGGAAGGTTTTGCAACCTATTCGGAACTTTTATTCCTGGAACATAAGTACGGTTATGATGAATACCTTAAACAGCTGGCAAATAAAGAAACCTATATAATAAACTTTTGGCCTGTAGTCCAAAACTATAATGTAAATGAAGATGATTTTGCTTCAAACGATTGTTATACAAAGGGAGCTGCAATTTTAAACAATCTGCGCTCATCAATGGATAACGATTCAATGTTTTTCAAACTCCTTAAAGATTTTGCTGTAAAAAATGAAAAAAAAATAGTCACAACCAATGACTTCATTTTAATGGTGAACAATTTCACCGGGAAAAATTATACCCCATTCTTTAAAAAATTTCTATATGATAAAAATTTACCTGTATTATTATACAACTATAAAAAAGAAGGGAAGGATATTGTTATAACTTTTCAATGGGATGAAGTTGATCCGGGATTTGAGATGCCATTTTGTATTTACTCCAATAATAAATGTTTCCTTTTAAACGCAACCGTTGAACCTCAATCAATTGTTTTAACCAATACAAACACATTTAGTTTTTTTAATCAATGGATGGGGACAGAGAATGTTACTCATAATGGGTTTACATTATTCCATACTAAATGTAAATATCATTGAATAGAACCAAGAACCAGGAGCCAGGAGCCAGGAGCCAAGACATTGGTACAAATAGAGGTGATTTAAGATTCAAGATTTTTGATTAGTGATTTAAGATTTTAATATTTCTAATTTAGATGTAATTCCTAAATCTTAAATCTCAAATCTAGATTCTAAAATCCTTTTTCACGTCCCACGTCTCTTTCTGTCCTCTGTCCTCTGCCCTCTGTCCTCTTTTATCTTTTATCTCTCCTCTTCCTACTGCGCCACAAAAATATAAGAAATCCTCCCTGCCTGCTTTTCAGGTGCCGTGCTTTTTGCATTAAATCGGGTAGTTAAAGCCGCATTAGTCGCTGCTTCACTAAAGCATTCATCCATGATCACAGATTCTTTTTTGTTAATCGTTGCAGTAATAACAAAACCATTTTTATCCACTTCAATTTCAAGTGATACTTTCCCGCTTCCCTGGCACTTATAAACAGGAACAGGTATGTAAACATCGGTTCTGCCTTCAAGGAAATATGTTATTGTGGTGGCACCTTTATAAAAAGTCCTTTCACCCTTTGCATTTGTCGTATAAGCTGTATTCTTATTTACAGGTAAGGTCTTGGTTTCAATCTTTTGTAATGGTTTTTGATCCTCCGGATTATTATCAGTTCGTTTATCATTAATATTCAGTTCATTTTTAATATCATCAACCATTTTGTCAATATTTTGCCTGGAATTGTCCGCTTCGTTAACTGCTATGTTGTGGCCAATATATTCCTGTTGCATGTTTTTAATAAATTCCTGGGAATTTAATTTTTTAACCTCTTCCTGTTTTTGTTTAATTTCTTTTTGTAAATCTTCGGGTAAAGCAAAATCAATAAATACCTGTGTTTCCTTTTTTGGTTTCAAAGTTTTCAGCTGAATTATCAGAAATACCGTTATCAGCAACAAATGAAAAAGAATAGTTGCCAGTATACCTGCCTTATGCCGTTCAAGAAAATTTAACACTTTTGTATACACTTAATGATTTACTCAAAGGTATCTCTAAAAACTCTCTAATTTATGAAATAATGTTCTTATAAGTTAGTCATGTTAATCCGAAATAATTGTTCAGCTCATCCTCCGGCTTTTTTTACTTTAAAGCCTGAGGCGACAAGTATTTCAATAATTTTATCACGAAAATCACCCTGGATAAGTATCTCTCCATCTTTTACGCTACCTCCTACTCCGCATTTTGATTTGAAAATTCTCGCAAGGCTTTCCAGATCGCTGTTATTGCCAACGAACCCTGTTATTAATGTTACTATTTTCCCACTCCGGTGCTTTTTATCAAGCCAAACTTTTAAGTTTTGCTGTTGTGGTGGCAGGGTATTTTGTCCCTGGTCAATATCAGATGTATACTTAAAATCCGGGTTAGTGGAATAAACTATTCCTGTTATATTTTTATTTTTAGGCATATTAATAAATTTCCCAAAATTATAATATTTAACATATCTCTTTAAAATAATTTGCAAATGTGCAAATATGCAAATGGGAACCTTCAACTAGCAATTAGTATATAAAGTCCTGGCTTCTGGTTCTTGGTTCTTGGTTCCATTTTATTTACTTTTAGCAGCAAAATAATAAATTCCGGATGATCAATTATAAGCAATGGAACAATATTTTAGGATGGTTTGTTTTTGCAATCGCGGCAACAGTTTATCTGCTTACACTTGAACCAACAGTGAGTTATTGGGATTGTGGTGAATTTATTGCATCAGCTTATAAGCTTGAGATAAACCATCCTCCCGGAGCACCACTTTTTCTGATGCTTGCAAAAGTATTTTCGTTTTTGGCCCCTGATAAAACCAAGGTGGCATTTATGATTAACGCTATGTCGGCATTGACAAGTGCTCTTACTGTCATGTTTTTGTTCTGGACTATTACCCGTTTAACCGGGAAAATTATTCTTAAAAAATTCAATAGCAATAAGGGCTGGTCATTTGCAATATTAAGTGCAGGTTTTGTTGGTGCAATGGCCTATGCTTTTTCTGATACTTTTTGGTTTTCCGCAGTTGAAGCAGAGGTCTATGCAACATCATCACTCTTTACTGCGGTTATATTTTGGGCAATATTAAAATGGGAAGAGCAATGTAATGATTTATACGGTAATCGCTGGATAATACTAATTGCTTATTTAATTGGTTTGTCCATTGGCGTTCATCTGCTTAATTTATTGGCAATACCTGCAATAGTCCTTGTTTTCTACTTTAAAAAATTCAAGACCAATACCATAGGATTTATTTTGGCTATTTTAATTTCATTTGCACTTCTTGCTTTTGTGCTTTTCGGAATTATTTCCGGCATCCTGAATTTAGGTGCCAAAATTGAAATTTGGTGCGTTAATGAATTAAAAATGCCATTTAATTCCGGTATAATATGTTATGTAATTTTATTAATAATAATTCTCGTGGGAGGAATATGGATTACACTAATAACCAGAAAAACTGTTATTAATACAGTGTTATTAGGAATAACCATGATTATAAGCGGCTACAGTTCCTATCTTTTAATAGTTATAAGGTCACAGGCAAAACCTCCGATGAATGAAAACCGTCCCGACAACATTCTGTCTCTTATCAATTATATCAACCGCGATCAATATGGAGAAACTCCCTTAATTTATGGCAAAAATTTTAATGCCCCGGTAAAGGGAATTGTTAACGGTAATCCTGTTTATCGAAGGGAAAATGGGAAATATGTTATAGATTACCATAAATCAGAATATGCATATGACCGGCGTTTTATGACAATTTTTCCACGTATGTACAGTGATGACCCCGACCATATAAATGTCTATAAAAGCTGGGTTAATATTAAAGGTACGCCTGTTACATATTCCGAAAATAATTTAAAAAAAGCTTATTATAAACCAACTTTAACTGAAAACATCCTGTTCTTTATGAAATATCAGATCGGATACATGTATTTCAGATATTTTGGATGGAATTTTATCGGACGCCAGAATAATTTTGATGGCGATGGTGGAATATTATCAGGGAATTGCATATGTGGCATTAACTTTTTTGATTCGTTTTTCTACGGGCCTCAAAATATGCTCCCTAATCGTTTAAAGGATAACAAAGGCCGTAATACTTATTATTTTCTGCCTTTGCTGTTGGGATTAATTGGGGCAGTTTATCAGTTCCGGAGAAGTAAACCATGCTTTTCAGTAGTACTGATGTTTTTTTTGATGACGGGAATAGCAATTGTAGTTTATTTAAATCAAACTCCGTTACAGGTGCGTGAACGTGATTATGCATACGCGGGGTCATTTTATGCTTTTGCAATTTGGATTGGTTTAGGAGTAATGTCATTAACAGAATTTTTACTAAAATTTATTAATCGTAATAAATCTGCAATTTTAGCTTTTATTATAACCGTAGTGGCAGTTCCGTCAGTAATGGCCATTGAAAATTGGAACGGTCACGATCGTTCAGGACGTTATACTGCCCGCGATGTTGCATATAATTACCTTAATTCTTGCGCTCCGGATGCAATTCTTTTTACTAATGGCGATAATGATACTTTTCCGCTTTGGTACCTGCAGGAAGTTGAAAGCGTGCGCACTGATGTGCGTGTAGTTAATGTATTGTTATTAAGCTTTGACTGGTATATCGATCAGATGAAACTTAAATCATATAACTCTGATCCTCTTCCTATTAGTTTGAATTCAAACAAATACCGGCAAGGAAGTTGTGATTATATTATTTTCACAGGCAACGGGAATAGTAGTATGGATATAAAAGATGCTGTGAAATACGTTGCAAGTGACGACACCAGCAAAAAAATTATTCTTAAATCAGGCGAAGCCATTGATTGTATACCTGCCAATTATTTAAAAATCCCGGTAGATACTAATAAGGAATTATCTGATTTTTCGTTTGAGAATCCATTGCATAAGAATGTTTTGCCCTATATTGAACTTAAGTTTAACCGTGAATATATTTCTAAAAATGAATTGATAATTCTTGATATTTTGGCAAATAACAACTGGGAAAGGCCAATCTATTATTTGTACCCTAATTCGGAAGGCTCTTTAGGATTAGGGGCTTATACCAGGCTTGAAGGATTTGCCTACAGGTTAACACCTGTTTATGCCAAAAATAAGGATTTATATTGTACAGGCAGTATCCAGACTAATATTATGTACAATCGCTTAATGAATACTTTCCGGTGGGGGGGCATGAATAAAAAAAATGTATTGATTGATGATCAAAACATACAGACCACGGAAATACTAAAAATACGGGTTAATTTTGCAAGATTGGCAGAACAGTTGTTTCTTGAAGGTAAAAAAGATTCTGCTAAAAAAGTCATTTCACGATGTATGGAGTTGATGCCGGAATATAATTATCCTCATGATATTTTTTCGCTTTTTTTAGCTAAGGCTGCTTATAAAATTAAAGCTATTGATATTGCTAATCAGATAATTAATGAATATGCATGTCAGTGTTTTCAGGATTTGGCTTTTTATCATTCAATGACTCCGCGTCTTTCGAATTTGGTTCATTACGACATTACTATGACAATCCGCACTATTGAAGAATTAACTCAATTGGCAAACCAATTCGGACAATATAGTTTAAAAGAAAAATTGCAGGCAAAATTGCAAAAATATAGTAGATTTCACTAACATCCAACATCCAACAACTAACAACCAACAACTATTTTATACGGGTTGTTAATTCATTTGCTAAAAGACGAAGTTCACTTTTTTGGCTATCTTCAACATTTACCAAATCAAGAAAATCAAATGCCAGATCAGAATATCGATTTATTTCGCTCCTTGTAATGGCCGGTATATCGAGGTCATTAAATACTTTTTTTACTTTTTCAATTTTTTCTGAACCTGATATTTTATTGCCTGCTTTCTGGTTTAAAATCCTTGATTGATCTAAATTAGCCTTTTCGAGGGCTTTTATCAAAAGAAATGTCTTTTTGTTTTCAGTGATATCTCCACCCGTTGTTTTTCCAAAAATATCCTGATTGGCATATATATCGAGGTAATCATCCTGAATCTGAAATGCCAGGCCAAGATTTCTCCCAAATTCGTAAAGATTCATTGAATCAACTTCTGAGGCATTTGCACATACTGCTCCAATTTTCAAGCTTGCGGCTAATAATACTGCAGTTTTAAGTTCTATCATCCGGATATAATCCTTCATCGAAACATTATTAACCTTCCCAAAATTCATATCATATTGCTGTCCCTCACACACTTCAAGAGCTGTATTATTATATATATGAATCAGGTTTTCTAAAAGTGGCATTTCTGTTTCACAAAGTAATTTGTATGCATATATCTGCATTGCATCACCAGAAAGAATTGCAACATTTTCATCCCATTTTTTGTGTACTGTTGTACTATTTCTCCGCAACAGAGAATGATCCATTATATCGTCATGGATAAGTGTAAAATTGTGAAAAACTTCTACTGCCAGAGCGGGTTTAACGGCTTTATTAATATTGTCTGAAAAAAGATTGCAAGCCATTAGTGTAAGTATGGGCCTTATTCTTTTACCACCTAAATTTAATATGTAAAAAATAGGTTCATAGAGTTCAGTTGGCAGATTCCTGTCATTTTTCAACAATTCCAACTCACAGTTAATAATCTGCAGACAAGAATTCAGGTTGTACATTTGCAACTTTTAATTATTGCGCAAAGGTATAATATTTGACCTTTATAATATTAAATTTTCTATTTTTGCAGGTATGGTTTAACACTGATAACCTTATATTCAAAAATTCTATAAAAAATTGGTTATGAAAAAACTTTTTAGATTTTTTGTCCTGATGTTTTGTGCTTCAATTATTATTCATGCTTATGCACAAGAAGGGTATGAAATAAAAATCAAAATAAGTGCCTTAAAAGATTCAACCTTATTACTTGGCCATCATTTTGCCAAAGATAATATGTTGATACCTGATGATACTATTAAACTCGATAAAAAAGGAGCAGGGGTTTTTAAAGGAAAAAAATCCATGCCTGGTGGCATGTATCTAATTTACCTGCCTTCAAAAAAGTTTTTCGATGTTTTATTGGATAAAAATCAGTTTTTTTCTATAGAGTCTGATACTTCCGATTTTTCAAATAAAGTAAAATTTTTTAAATCAAATGAAAATCAATTGTTTTACCAGTATCAAAATCTAATAAAAGATAAAGGACAACAGGCTAAAAATTTAGTGAATTTAAAAAAGAATTCCACAAATAAAATACAAAAGGATTCAATTACTAAAGCTTTAGAACAAATTAACCAGGAAGTAACAGGGTTTATTAAAAACACTATTAATTCTAATCCTTCAACATTAATTGCAGCTATATTAAAGGGTTTGCAGGAAATAGATGTACCGGAACCTCCAAAAGACGCTAATGGTAAAATCACAGATTCTGCCTTTCAATATCATTATTACTTAAAACATTATTTCGACAACTTTGATTTTTCAGATCCCAGATTACTGCGAACTCCATTTTATGAGCAAAAGGTTAAAAATTACATTACAAAAGTAATTCCTCAGGTTCCGGATTCCATAAATAGCCATATTGATATGCTGCTCGATAAAGTACAGGAGAATAACGAATTGTTCCGGTATCTTTTAGTGACATTCTTTAACGAATATGCATCCAGCCAGGTGATGGGTCAGGATGCAGTATTTGTTCACATTTCCGAAAAATATTATATCCCTTATGCCACCTGGGCGAAACCCGATTATATAGAAAAATTAAAAAAGGAAGTAGACAAAAAGAAACCTAACCTGATTGGTAATATTGCTGTCGATTTAAAATTGGTAGAAGTGCCTGCCGATCATTTTATAATAGCTAAATCCGACACAGCGCTTAAAAGCAATCCATATGTCGGCAATAATATTAATCTTCTTGGTATTAAAGCTAAATATCTGATTGTAATATTTTGGGAGGCTGATTGCGGACATTGTAAAAAAGCTCTTCCACTTCTTTATGATAGTATTTATCCTCAACTTAAAGATAAAGGAGTTAAAGTTTTAGCTATACATATGATATCCAGCATTGAAGGAAAACGAAAATGGATAGATTTTGTTAACAGCCATAACATGTACGACTGGATCAATGCCTGGAGTCCTTATAGCTATGAATATAAGGACTTATACGATGTTTACACTACTCCCGTTATTTATGTACTTGACGAAAACAAAAAAATTATAGCTAAAAAAATAACTCCTGAACAAGCTTTGGAAATTATTAATTTTGAAGAAAGAAGGGAAAAATAATTTGAAAATTTGAAAATGTGCAAATTTGAAAATGGATATGAAAATGGGACGTGGAAGGACGTGAAAAAGGACATGAAAAAGGACATGAAAAAATAGTACTTTGTAACCTGTAACCTGCAACTTGTAACCTGCAACAAATATAAAATTAATAGTGAAAAAATTACAATGACCAAATCAAAAGAAATAAAACTTGTGTTGGAGGATGGATTTGAATTTATCGGAAAATCATTCGGTTATGAAAAATCATTATCGGGCGAAGTAGTTTTTAATACTTCAATGGCCGGTTATCCCGAAAGCCTTACCGATCCTTCATATAAGGGACAAATATTAACTCTTACTTATCCGTTAATAGGCAATTATGGAGTTCCCGGAAATAGTAAAGAGAATAATATGTTGAAATTTTTTGAGTCGGACCGGATTCACATTTCAGGTTTAATAATTTCAGATTATTCATTTGAATACAGCCATTGGAACGCAACTCAAAGCCTTGCCAACTGGTTAAAAGACAATAAGGTTCCCGGAATATTTGGTATCGATACCCGTGCCCTTACTAAAGTATTGCGTGAAAAAGGTACTATGCTTGGTAAAATAATATTTAATAATCAGGAAGCAGACTGGTACAACCCTAACGAGGATCACCTTGTTAGCCAGGTAAGTACTTCTAAAAAAGAGATATACGGCAACGGTAAATACAGGATAGTGATCGTTGATTGCGGAGTAAAATATAACATTATCCGATGCCTTCTTTCTAAAAATACTACTGTTATTCGTGTGCCACATGACTACGATTTTTTAAACGAAAATTATGATGGTCTTTTTATTTCAAACGGCCCGGGCGATCCTAAAAAATGTGATATTGCCATTAATAATATTTCGAACGCTTTTAAAACGGATATCCCAATAATGGGAATATGCCTTGGCAATCAATTGATGGCCCTGGCATCCGGCGCTGATACCTATAAACTTAAATACGGGCATAGAAGCCATAACCAGCCAGTACTGTTAGCAGGCACACGTAAATCATATATTACATCCCAAAATCATGGATTTGCAGTTGACAATAATACCCTTAACAGTGACTGGGAACCTTATTTTATAAATCTGAATGATAACACGAACGAGGGTATGCGTCATAAATTCAAACCATATTTTTCAACACAATTTCACCCTGAAGCTTCCGGCGGACCAACAGATACTGAGTATTTATTCGAGGATTTTATTCAGGCAGTTAAAAAATATAAATCAATTTGAAAATTTGGAAAGGGATTTATAAAGTATTTGAGGTTTATAAGGTTTATAAGGTTTATAGAATTTCTTATAAACGTATAAACATATAAACGTATAAACATATAAACATATAAACTTTGAATCTATTAAAATGAAAGAAAAAGTCTTATTGGCATTTAGTGGCGGGTTAGATACTTCATTTTGTGTCAAATACTTAAGTACAGAGAAAGGCCTTGAAGTCCATACTGCCATTGTAAATACAGGAGGATTTTCTGCTGAAGAACTAAAACAGATAGAGGCAAAAGCAAATAATCTTGGAGTATCCTCACATAAAACCATTGACGTAACGGAAGAATATTATCAAAAATGTATTAAATATCTTATTTTTGGAAATATACTGAAAAATAACACATATCCACTATCTGTAAGCTCAGAAAGAGTTTTTCAGGCAATTGCCATTGCCGGCCTGGCCAAAAAAACCGGAGTAAACTATATAGCTCATGGTAGTACCGGAGCAGGTAACGACCAGGTAAGGTTCGATCTTGTTTTTCTGATAATGTGCCCTGATATAAAAGTATTAACACCTATAAGAGATTTGAAACTATCGCGGGAAAAGGAAATCGAATATTTGAATAAAAATGGTGTTATTGCCGATTGGTCCAAATCAGTTTATTCAATAAATAAAGGCTTGTGGGGTACCAGCATTGGAGGTAAAGAAACTTTAACATCAGGTTCTGCATTGCCTGAAGCCGCATATCCATCACAACTTCACAATAATGGAGAAGAAAAACTCGTCGTCGGGTTCAAAAAAGGAGAACTTTCAAGCCTAAATGAAAATAATTTTAAAAATCCGGTAGATATTATCCGTGAAATTGAAAAACTCGCGGCACCATATGCTATAGGTCGTGATATTCATGTGGGCGATACAATAATAGGTATAAAAGGAAGAGTCGGTTTTGAAGCGGCCGCCCCTCTGATTATTATTAAAGCCCATCATTTACTCGAAAAACATGTTCTTACAAAATGGCAATTATATTGGAAGGAACAATTGTCCAACTGGTACGGAATGTTTGTTCATGAATCTCAATATCTCGATCCTGTAATGCGGAATATCGAAAAATTCCTCGACGATTCGCAGGAAAACGTCACAGGTAAGGTTTACATTAAGCTTTTCCCATATCGCTTCGAAGTAACCGGAATAAATTCCCATCACGACCTTATGAATGCTAAATTCGCTAAATACGGTGAAGAAAATACTGCCTTCAGCGGCGAAGATGTTAAAGGATTTACCAGGATTCTGGCAAATCAGTTGAAAATCTATTTCGAAATAAATAATAAAAGTCGTAAGTCGTAAGTCGTAAGTAAAATCAGGTATGAATAATTATAAAGAACTAAAAGTTTGGCAAAAATCTATAGAAGTAGCAGTTATATTTCATAATATTACAATTGGTTTTCCAAAATATGAAATATTTGGATTAACATCTCAAATTCGTCGTTCTGCCAATTCTATCGCAGCTAATATTGCTGAAGGTTCAGCAAGGAGCAGTAAAAAGGTTTTTTTTCATTTTCTCAGTATCGCTCTTGGTTCTGCATTTGAATTAGATACACACCTACAAATTGCTAATAGGATAGGATATCTTTCCGAAGTAAATTTTAATGAATTATCAATCCTAATAATTGACATTGAAAAAATGGTTAGAGGATTACAAAAATCCATTAATAATTAAGTATTAACTTTACCAAGTTACAGAAACTACATACGACTTACGACTATACTACATGTACAAAACTATCACAGTAAAAATCGGATCAAACGTTTTAACTACCGACGATGGCATGTTGAACGAGGATCATATTTCCCGTCTTGTAAACCAAATGGCATACCTTAAGTCAAAAGGGGTAAATATTTTGCTTGTTTCATCGGGGGCTGTAGCATCAGGGAAAAAAATTATAAAATGCGTTAAAAGAAACGATCCGGTATCTTGCCGCCAAATGTGGGCTGCAGTCGGCCAGGTAAAGCTTATCCAGGTTTATTCCGAATTGCTGTGGGCACACGGAATATATTGTTCTCAGGTACTGGTCACCAAAGAAGATTTTCGCGATCGCCATCATTTTTTAAATATCCGTAATTGCCTTGAAACATTACTGGACCATAATATTATACCTATTATAAATGAAAATGACGTTGTATCAGTAACTGAATTAATGTTTACCGATAATGATGAATTGGCTGGATTAATAACTTCAATGATGAACAGTGAGGCACTTATATTGTTAAGTAATGTGGATGGCATTTACGATGGTGATCCTGGTGCTGAAACAAGTAAAGTTATACCTGTTATTGACGATAATTTCCATATGGTATTTAGCACGATCGCTCCTTCGAAATCTGATTTTGGAAGAGGTGGAATGATTACAAAGTACAGTATCGCTAAGAAAATAGCATTATCAGGTATTCCTGTTCATATTTCCAATGGTTGCAGGGAAAATATTCTGGTTGATATACTTGAAAATAAACCCGGAACGGTACAGACCTATTTTTTACCAGGCAAAAAAACAACGAAAATAAAAAATTGGATTTCTTTCTCAGAACTCAGTTCAAAAGGTGAGGTATACATAAATAAAGGTGCACGCGATTCATTATTTTCGGATAAAGCTATAAGCCTCCTTTTAATTGGAGTTACAGATATTAAAGGCAATTTTCTTAAAGGTGACATAGTTAAAATCATCGATCACGAAGGCATTGTGCTTGGGCTTGGAAAATCACAATATAACGCCGATACTGCGATTAAAAAAATTGGGGAGAAAAATAATAAACCTATCATTCATTATGATTACCTATATTTGAAAAACATCTAATTTTGTTGAACAGGATTTATAGAACCAGGAGTCAAGACAAGAAACGGCGATGAATTAATTAATGAATTTTTTAATAATCAATAATTTCACTTTTTAACTTACGCCTTATTAAATAAGACTTACTACTAATTTCTTGGTTCCTGGCTCTTGGCTCTTGGTTCAATTTTATAACTTAGAAATATACCGAATGTACGAACATATTTTTAAACGGGTTAAGGATGCCTCACGTCAAATGGCGACGATTAAGGAAGAAAATATTAATGCATTATTGCTTGCTCTTGCTGACGAAACCGAAAATCGATCATCTTTTATACTCTCTGAAAATAAAAAGGATCTGGATTTAATGGATACTGCAGATCCTAAGTTCGATCGCCTGAAACTTACAAATGAGAGGATAAAAAATATTACTTCTGATATCCGTAACATTGTTCAGCTTCAATCACCTTTAGGTAAGACGCTGTACGAAAATATATTATCTAACGGATTAAAGATTTCCAAGGTATCTGTGCCTTTGGGAGTTGTTGGAATTATATACGAAGCCCGACCGAATGTGACATTTGATGTTTTTTCGTTATGCTTTAAGTCAGGAAATGCCTGTATTCTAAAAGGAGGCAGCGATGCCCGCTATTCAAATGAAGCTATTATTTCAATAATTAAAAAGGTATTAATTGCCCATAAGCTGAATCCGTCTATTGCTGAACTATTGCCAATAGAACGGGAGGCAACAAATGCACTGTTAACTGCACGCGGGTATGTGGATCTCATTATTCCCCGCGGAAGCCAGGGTTTAATTGATTATGTCACTCAAAATTCTAAAATTCCCGTCATTGAAACTGGTGCAGGCATTGTCCATACTTATATTGATGAAGCTGCAAATATTAATTCTGCCAGGGCAATAGTCAATAACGCGAAAACACGAAGGGTAAGTGTGTGTAATGCCCTGGACTGTCTTTTGATACACAGGAAACAACTTGTAAACCTGCCATTTATCCTGGAACCTCTTACAAAAAGCAGTGTTATAATTTATGCAGATGAAAGTTCCAGAATGGTATTGGCAGGCAAATACCCTGATAAATTATTACAGCCTTCGGGAGAGGATTCTTATGGAACAGAATTCCTATCATATAAAATGTCAGTAAAAACTGTCGATAATATAGATGATGCTTTATCTCATATTTATAAATACAGCTCTAAACATAGCGAGGCAATTATAAGTGATGACCCCCGGCAAATAGAACGTTTTTTAAATGAAGTTGATGCCGCTGCAGTGTATTCTAATACATCCACTGCCTTTACAGATGGAGCTCAATTCGGTTTGGGAGCCGAAATTGGAATAAGTACTCAAAAACTTCATGCAAGAGGGCCGATGGCTTTAACTGAATTAACAAGCTATAAGTGGATTGTACGGGGTTCAGGCCAGATCAGGGATTAGGGGCCAGGGGCTCGGGACTAGGGGTTAGTGATTTAAGATTTTTAATTAGTGACTTAAGATTTATATATTTCTAAATTAGGAGTAATTCCTAAATCTTAATTCTTAAATCTCAAATCTAGATTCTCAAATCATTTGACTTTATAATGTCTTATGTGCTACTTTTCAAGTCTTGGCTCCTGGTTCTTGGTTCCTGGCTCTTTTAATTAATATAAATATCTAACAAATAATGAAGCACTTTTTATCCATCAATGACGTAACTGACTTAAAACAACTGTTAAAAACAGCATTTGAAATTAAAAAAGACCCATACAGGTACGAACATATAGGAAAACATAAAAACATGTGTTTATTGTTTTTTAATTCAAGTCTGCGCACACGGATTAGTACCCAAAGTGCTGCCGAAAATCTTGGTATGAAAGCAATAGTTTTTAACATCAATGAGGATGGCTGGAAAATAGAAACCGAATATGGTGTTGTAATGGATGGCGACAAATCAGAGCATATTAAGGAAGCTGCGGGAGTTTTAGGCCGTTACAGCGATATTATAGGTATAAGGTCGTTTGCAAAGCTTGTTGACAGGGAGGCCGATTATAATGAAAATGTCATAAATCAGTTTGTAAAATATGCAGGTGTCCCTATTGTTAGTATGGAGGCAGCTACACGTCACCCACTTCAGAGTTTTGCCGATATTATTACTATTGAAGAATATAAAAAACATGAACATCCAAAAGTAGTTTTAACCTGGGCACCTAATCCCAAAGCAACTCCGCAGGCTGTTCCAAATTCATTCATTGAATGGACAGTTGCAGCAGGTTATGATATTGTGGTTACCCACCCTGAAGGTTATGAACTGGATAAGAAGTTTATGAAAAATGTAAAAGTTGAATATAACCAAAAAAAAGCCTTTGAAGGAGCCGATTTTATTTATGCAAAAAACTGGTCAAACTATACCGATTATGGTAAAGTGCTTTGCATGGACCTTAGTTGGACGGTAAATTCAGAAAAAATGAAACTTACCAATAATGCAAAATTTATGCATTGCCTGCCTGTACGCAGAAATATGATAGTTTCCGATGAAGTGATTGACAGTCCCGAATCAATAATTATCGACGAGGCCGAAAATCGGATATATGCAGCACAGGCAGTATTGAAAAATATTCTGCAAGGCTTGAAGTAGTAATTAAATTTCAGGAACTTATTTTAGAGCCAAGAACCAGAAACCAGGAATCAAGACAGGGGAACAGATGGTGGTGATTTAAGATTTAAGATTTTTGATTAGTGATTTAAGATTTTAATATTTCTAATTTAGACGTAATTCTTAAATCTCAAATCTAGATTCTTAAATCCATTTTGATCTCCTTCTATGTCCCACAAATACGCGTTCTTGGCTCCTGGCTCTTGGTTATTGGTTCCTGACTCAAATATTTAATTATGGGAGTATCGTACAAATACTATAATAAGGCAGTTGAATTGCTCAAGCAACTTATTGCAATCCCATCGGTAAGCGGCGAGGAGGATAAAACTGCCGATCTCATTGAAAAATGTTTGATATCGGATGGATTTTCAGTACACCGGAAAAACAATAATCTCTGGGTAACTTCCTTCATTTCAAATGATTTGCCGACTGTATTACTTATATCCCATCACGACACTGTAAAACCTTCACCATCCTGGACACAGGATCCTTTCACACCCGTTGAGCAGGATGGAAAACTTTATGGCCTTGGAAGTAACGATGCAGGTGGTTCATTGGTTAGCCTGATGATGGTTTTTTACTGTTTAGCCCCAATAAAAGACCGTGCCTATAACCTCATATTCGCTGCAACAGCTGAAGAAGAAAGAACGGGAATTAACGGAGTAAAAAGTATTTTAAGTGTTTTGGGGAAAATTGATTTGGCTTTAGTTGGAGAGCCCACTCAAATGCAAATGGCCGTTGCCGAGAAAGGCCTTATGGTGCTTGACTGTAAAGCCAGGGGTAAAGCAGGACATGCTGCCAGAAGCGAAGGCATTAATGCTATTTATAGTGCTATAAATGATATCCTTTGGTTTGAGGATTTTCAATTTCCCAAAGAGTCGGTTCTAACAGGAAAGGTAAAGATGTCAGTTACTATGATTAATGCCGGTTCACAACATAATATTATTCCTGACGAATGTAATTATACCGTAGACGTACGCACCAACGAACATTATACTAACGAACAGGTATTGGATATTATCAGAAGCAACATGAAAAACTCCACGATAGTTCCGCGTTCACTGCATCATAATTCCTCAAGCATATCAATTCAGCACTCGATTGTCAAACAAGGACTGGCAATCGGACTATCAACCTATGGCTCTCCCACAACTTCTGACCAGACAGTTATGCGCCTGACATCGGTAAAAATCGGTCCCGGCGATTCGGCCCGTTCCCATACAGCTGACGAATATATTTATCTGGATGAAATTAAAGAGGGTATAAATATTTATATCAGGTTATTGGAAAATTTTTCTATTTAATTTAGGTTTTTATATTGTAATTTTAAATTAAATATCTTTGCTTTAATTTTATCAATCAATTTTTAATATGTTTATCAGGATATAACTCATTCCAGGCCTTTCTAAAAACAGGACTTGACAAATACCCGCCTGCAGAAAAATCTCCAAGTGCCATATCAAGTTCAGTATTGCCTTCTATTAGCACCGGCCCTGTTTTCGATATACCTATATCCCAGCCTATAAGCCTGAGTCCCGGGATGTAACCGGCGGCTTTAATTACAAGTTCTTTGGCCTGATCAAAATATGGTATTTGAAAATTTTCAAATACTACATTGGTTACCGGATGTTTTAAAAGCGGGACACCTAAATCCTGAGGGAAACTTAAATAACCTTCGGAAAGTAACATCCCGGTTTTAAGATTTATTTTAACAATACAACCTCCTGCAGAATGGTTATCAACAAAGGCGTTTTTTATGCTCATTCGCTGGAATGCGGATATTATTTCAATATTACCATCACAATCAATAAACGTGTCCATTCTAATAGTATTAATACAGGAAGGATTTAGCCTTGCCATTTCAGGATGCTGGAGAATGTTTTCCTGGAATAGATATCCGCTTTTTATAACTTCTTCATATAAAGCTTCAATTTTATTATGGTCAGTAAGAAGCTGATTCGCAAAAATTTTATAAATTTTGGATCCACCCCATGTCCAACAGGTAGCCTTGATAAAAATGGAATCCAATGAATTATTAGTAATTATGCTTTTTAACAAGTCATAAAAAGCTTCAGATGTTTTTATATCAACAGGTTTATTACCAATAATAAACAACTTATGTTGATTGTACATGTATATCTTTGGATTATTAAGTTCAAACTGGCCATAATAAAGGCTGAAAAAAAGCTTGTTTTCCAGAACTTCTATAGCTGTTCTTTCATTAAAAAACCTCTTAAAACTACGTTGGATTTTACCCGGTATGTAATCAGTTATATTGGTTATCCCTTTTTTAAACAAATACCTCCCAAAATAATGAGTAGGAATTGCTTTATATAACTTTATCAGGTATAAACATTCTATAACTATCTTCCAAAGAGGTTTACGCCCTTTTAGTTTTAAAAATTTTCGTATGATTTGAATTTTTGAATATTTACTCATATATGAAAAATATTAAATCTAATAAAGATACAAAATAATATTTTTTGATATTTAATGCGTATAACTCTATGGAATGTATTCCTTTGTTAATAATGGCGTAAGTGCTCAATACCTATTTTTAGGTATATAAAATACCTCGTAAATGGTATTTTAATACAATTAAGACCTTAGTAATTTTGACCTGATAATTTAAACTTCCCAGCCATGACAAAAATTGCAAAAAATATTACCGATTTAATTGGAAACACTCCTTTACTGGAATTATCCAATTTTAATAAGATACATAAACTTGAGTCGACTATTATAGCTAAATTAGAATATTATAATCCTGCCGGAAGCGTAAAGGACCGAATTGGCCTTGCCATGATTGAAGCCGGTGAAAAGGATGGTTCTATAAAAAAGGATACCATTATTATTGAACCAACGAGCGGAAATACAGGAATAGCACTGGCTTTTGTAGCAGCAGCAAAGGGTTACAGGTTAATTCTCACTATGCCCGAAACTATGAGTATTGAACGCAGAAACCTGCTGAAAGCTTTAGGTGCAGAACTGGTTTTAACACCGGGACCTGAAGGAATGGGCGGAGCTATACGTAAAGCTGAGGAACTTCACACTAAAACCCCAAATTCGTTTGTTCCTCAACAATTTAATAATCCTGCCAATCCTGAAATTCATAGAAAGACTACAGCCGAAGAAATTTGGCGCGATACCGACGGTAAAGTCGATATTTTTGTTTCCGGAATTGGTACCGGTGGTACAATTACAGGGGTGGGAGAGGTGCTAAAATCACGTAATCCCAAAGTAAAAATTATTGCAGTTGAACCTGCTGATTCTCCTGTATTGTCTGGTGGAAAACCTGGTCCGCATAAAATACAAGGTTTAGGTGCAGGGTTTGTTCCAAAAATATTAAATACCGCCATATATGAAGAAATTATTCAGGTAAAAAACGAAGAAGCATTTCAGATTGGCCGGGAATTAGCACGTTCTGAAGGGCTTTTAATTGGTATTTCTTCCGGGGCTGCCGTATTTGCTGCTCTTCAGGTTGCAAAACGTCCTGAAAATAAAGGTAAACGAATTGTTGTAATACTGCCTGATACGGGTGAACGTTACTTATCAACATTGTTGTATGCATTCGAAAACGAACAAACCAAACCTGAACTTGCAACAGTGTAACAAAGTCTTTTATAATTTATCCGCAGTTAATCAGAATTTCAATCAAACAATGAATCAATTTTTTAAATTGTCAACCTGACATAATAGATTTGTCAGGTTGGCTTCTATTTGTAAAACATGAAGAATCCGGTACTGACAAATTTACTTCCGCTAGACAACAATCAAAAGTTAATAGTAGAAAGCCTGCTCCGGGATTTAAACGATCGGCAACTTACCTGGCTGGCAGGATATTTAACTGGTATTGCCTTACCTCAGTCTTTAAAAACCCAACTTTTGGAATCTGCTGAAAATGTAGTTTCTGCTCCGGGAACAAGTCATACAAAAGCAGGCAAAATTAAAATATTATATGGTTCACGTACCGGCAATGGATTGTCAGTCGCAAATCAATTCAAAGATATTGCCCTGAAAAAAGGTATTGAAATCAACCTTCAGGATATGAATGAATATCCATTAAACAAATTAAAAGACGAGAAAATCCTGCTGGTTATCGTAAGTACTCATGGTGAAGGTGTACCTCCTATTGCTGCTGAAGAATTTTATACATTTATCCATGGGAAAAGGGCTCCTTCATTAAAAGGCATTAAATTCTCCGTATTGGCTCTGGGTGACCGTTCTTATATAAATTTTTGTAAAACTGGTGCAGATATTGACAAACGCCTCGAAGAACTGGGGGGAGAGCGTATTTATAAACGGACTGACTGTGATGTGGATTTTCAAACTGCATCTTCAGAATGGCTGGAAGGAGTGATATGTAATATATCAGGGCTAAAGCCTGATACATTAGTTTACCCTGTCTCAGCTACAAGTGTTTACCAAAATAAAATTTACAATAAACAAAATCCATTTAAGGCAACCCTGATGGAAAAAATCAAACTCAATGGCCGAGGATCGCGAAAAGAAACTTACCATTTTGAACTTTCAATCGAAGGTTCAGGTATCAATTATGAACCTGGCGATGCACTCGGGGTTTATCCCATCAATTCTTCTTTCCTCGTTAATGAATTAACTAATGTCCTGCATCTGAATCCCGGAGAAGGAGTTGAATTTGGAAAAATAAAAACTACCCTTGATGATGCCCTTACAAATAATTATGAAATCTCCTCACTAACCTCTGATGTAATTGCAAAATATAATGAATTTGCCCAAAATAAGGAATTAACTCATATATTGTCCGATAATCAAAAATTAAAGGATTTTATTTATGGTCACGATGTAGTCGATTTAATCAATAAATTCCCTGTAAAAATTTCATCAAATGATTTGTTGGGGATATTAAGAAAACTTCAGCCGCGGCTTTATTCGATTTCTTCGAGTTTAATGACACATCCCGGGGAGGTTCATCTCACCATATCCGCCGTACGTTATACCAACGGACGTTACAAGGAAGGAGTTTGTTCTACTTTTCTATCAGATCGTCTGGATAACGATGCACAAATCAATATATACGTTGAAAAGAATCCTGAGTTTAAGCTGCCTTCGGATGTAGAAGCTCCTGTAATAATGGTAGGTCCCGGAACAGGTGTGGCTCCTTTCAGGGCTTTTCTATACGAACGTCAGGCTTTAGGCGCCAGGGGAAAAAATTGGTTATTTTTTGGTAATTGGAATTTTGCAACTGATTTTCTATATCAAACCGAATTACAAAGTTTTTATAAAAAGGGCATTCTGTCCCATCTTAATGTTGCATTTTCCCGCGATACAACTAACAAGATTTATGTACAACATAAAATGCAAAAACATGGAAAGGAATTATTTTCATGGCTGGAAAACGGTGCTCATTTTTACGTGTGCGGCGACATGAAAAATATGTGGAACGATGTAAATTCAACTTTACTGAAAATAATATCACAGGAGGGAGGAATGAGTGCTGAAAAAGCAGAAGAATATTTGCAGCATTTAAAAAAAACGAAAAGATACCAGGCGGATGTGTATTGAATAGAGCCAGGAACCAAGAGCCAGGAACCAGGATGCATGACAGGAGTGGCATGAAAAAGAGGACAGAAGACAGAGGACAGAAGACAGATAAAAGATGAAAGATAAAAGAAAAAAAAGGGCAGAAGACAGAAGATTAGATTTTGATTCTAGTCTTAGATTTTAAATCACCACCATATGTCCCCCTTTCTTGGTTCCTGGCTCTTGGTTCCTGGTTCTTGGTTCTAATAGTAAGTACCCAAAATTTAAATATAAACAAACTTTTATGAACGAAAATATAATATCCCCATCTGAAGTCGAAATAATTAAAGAAAACAGTAACTACCTCAGGGGCACTATACTGGAAAGTCTGGAAGACGAAACAACGGGTGCAATTGATCCTGCTGATACAAACCTTATAAAGTTTCATGGTTCATACCAGCAATGGGACAGGGATTTGGAGAGCGAGCGGAAAAAGCAAAAGCTGGAACCTTTATATTCGTTCATGATAAGGGTTCGTCTTGCAGGCGGCATTGCTTCATCGAAACAATGGCTCGTGATTGATGAATTATCTGACAAATATGCCAATGGTACTATTAAGCTTACATCAAGACAAGCGTTTCAACTTCATGGGGTATATAAACCTAAATTGAAAAAGGCAATCGGGGATATTAACCGTGCGCTTTTGGATACCATTGCCGCATGCGGCGACGTAAACCGGAACGTTATGTGTAATCCTAATCCGAACCAATCTGTTTTCCATGAAGAAGCATACGAAATTGCAAATCTTATAAGCAAGCATCTTACCCCTACAACCAGTGCATATTACGAAATCTGGATGGACAAAAAACTAATCTCAGGTGGTGAAAAGGATGAAGAACCAATTTATGGGAAAACATATCTTCCCAGAAAATTTAAAATTGCAATTGCAATTCCGCCAAATAATGATTGTGATGTGTTTGCAAATGATTTAGGTTTAATTGCAATAGGAGAAAATGGCAAATTAACAGGTTTTAATATTGCAATTGGGGGTGGCATGGGAATGACATTCGGTGATCCCTCCACATATCCCCGGCTTGCAACTGTAATTGGCTTTATTCCTAAAAATGAGGCAGTAAATGTAGCTGAAAAAGTAGTACTTATTCAGCGGGATTATGGTAACCGTTCCAACAGGAAGAATGCCCGTCTTAAATACACTCTCGATAAAATGGGTGTCGATAAATTTAAACAGGAACTTCATACAAGGTTGGGATATTTGTTACAGGATCCCTGGCCATATGAAATTACATCAAATGGCGATACATACGGTTGGGTAAAAGGTACGGGAAATAAATGGCACCTGACCTTGTTCATTGAGGGGGGGCGTATTAAAGATACTGAAACGATAAAACTAAAATCGGCAATAAAAAATATTGCAGAAACCCATACCGGAGATTTTCGGCTTACCGGTAACCAGAATCTCATAATTGCCAATATTCCTTATTCCGAAAAACAAAAGGTTAGTAAAATTTTACACGAAAACCATGTTTGGCCGAACAATAATTTAACAGGACTGCGGCTTAATTCGCTGGCGTGTGTAGCGCTCAATACCTGCAGCCTGGCTTTTGCAGAGGCTGAAAGATATTTGCCGTCACTCATTGACAAACTGGACCAAATAGTTATTGCTAACAAAATTGAAAAAGAACCTATTGTAATAAGGATGACAGGATGTCCCAATGGTTGTGCCAGGCCATACCTGGGTGAAATTGGTTTTGTAGGCAAATCTCCCGGACGGTATAACCTATACCTTGGAGCAGGGTTTTCCGGCGAGCGTCTTAATAAACTTTACAAAGAAAATGTCTCCGAACCTGAGATTTTGGAAATACTAACCCCAATACTCGAAGATTATGCAAATAACAGGGAAATGAGCGAGCGTTTAGGAAATTTCGTAATACGTAAAGGTTATATTAATACTACTACCGAAGGCCTTAATTTTCATGAATAGTTATATATGGTTGTAAAAGTTGTAGAGTTGTATATATTTCTGCCACAAAAATTTATAAATCTAAAATTTAAAATCTGGAATCTTAAATCATAAATCTGGAATCTTAAATCTTAAATCTGGGATCTTAAATCTTAAATCTAAATGACCTTTCTGCCTATCTCTATAAATATCACGGAAAAAAAAATACTTCTGGTTGGAGGAGGAAGGATTGCATTCCATAAAATAGGGTTCCTGGAGCAATTTACAAGTAATATTTCAGTCGTAGCGCTTGAAGTAATTAACGAAATAAAGGAAAAAGGGTACCACTTTACTGAAAAACCTTATGAAAAATCAGACCTGGAAGGTTTCTTCCTGGTATATGCCTGCACCAATATTATTGACCTGAATCTCAAGGTAAAAATCGATGCTGCAAGTTTGGGTATTCTTACTAATGTAGTCGATAACCCTAAATATTGTGATTTCGTTTCACCCGCCATATATAAACACAACAATATGACTGTCGCTGTAGGTTCCAATGCTCAGGATATATACAGGTCTGTTGCTTTACGTAATAAAATAAAAGAATATTTAGAACATGATACAGTTATTTTCTATAAACCGGTTAAATAATTCATTGGCTGAGCGTGAAGCTGCATTAAAAAAATTATCTCCAGAAACTGTAACCTCAGGGGTAATGGTAAATACATGCGATCGGGTAGAATTTTATTTTGGCAGCGGTACTGTTCCTGCTAATATTGCAACCCACCTTTTTCGTGTAGTTTGCGGTCTTGAGTCGAGTCTCCTGGGTGAGATAGCTATACAGGGACAAATAAAATCTGCCTATCTGGAAGCTTGTGAAAAATTCAGACTTGGCAAAGGCATACATACACTCTTTCAAACTGCCCTATTCGTTGGTAAACGCGTGCGTACAGAATCGGGAATTTCACGGGGTGCTATTTCATACAGCCAGGCAGCTGTTGAAATAATATCTAAAAACGGAATAAATATAAATAAAGCATTGATTTCGTTAATAGGGGTTCACAAAATGAATGAGGGTATTATAAAATTTCTTCAGTATAAGGGAGCCGAGACTATATTTCTTGCTAACAAATCGTATGAAAAGGCTGAACAGCTTGCTGATCTTTATAAATGCAAAATAATGCGCCTGGATCAGTTGCAACAAATTCTTAATTTTTCAGATATACTTATTTCAGCTACCTCAGCACCACACCTGATTGTTAAATATGAGAATTTTCCAAAGAATAAAAAAATGCTGATTATAGATCTGGCTTTCCCACGTGATGTGGATGAAAAAATTGGAGATCTGCCGGGAATTAAACTCTATAATTTGGAAAACATCGACTCTTTAGTAAACCAAAACATAGAAAAACGAAAAACTAATATCAAAATTGCAGAGAAAATAATTGAAGAAGAAGTTAATCTATTTCAGGAAAAACATAAACGACAATTCCCGTATGCACAATTCATGGAACAATAAAGTTATAAGAGTTGCATCCCGCACAAGCAACCTGGCTATAATACAGGTTGAAGAAATATTTTCTGAATTTCCCGAATTACATTATAAAATAGTTCCAATAGAGTCGTTTGGCGATAAAAATAAAAATATATCGCTCATTGGTAACAATATCAGTGATTTTTTTACCCGCGAATTGGATAATGCTATAATAAAAGGAGAAGCTGACATAGCTGTTCACTCCGCTAAGGATGTCCCATACCCTTTGCCTGATAATATTGAAATTATTGCGCTGATGGGAGCAATGGATCAAAGTGATTCAATTGTTAGCCTCAACAATAATAAACTGGCCGATCTTCCACCCTATGCCAAAATAGGGACAAGTTCTCTTTTACGTAAAACAGAATTGTTAAACTTAAGAAGCGACATTCGGATTACCAGCATTCGTGGAACTATAGAAGAACGCATACAACAGGTGAACGAAGGGAAATTTGATGCGGTTATAATTGCTTCCTGTGCACTTAAACGGTTAGGTATGGAAAGCTTAACAGCTGAGGTGCTCCCTTTCGAAACCCATCCTTTACAGGGACATTTGGCAATATTGTCAAAAAAGAATAATCCTGGTTTAAGAAGTATATTCTCAGAAAAAGACATACGTAAAAAATATGGTAAAGTATGGTTGATAGGTTTTGGCCCGGGTGATCCCGGCTTATTAACATTAAGGGGTTCTGAAATATTACAATTGGCTGATATCATTTATTACGACGATCTTATTAACAGTAATTTCCTTAATAATTTCAAAGCTGAAAAAAGCTATGTTGGTAAACGGAAAGGTAAACATAGCTATAGTCAGTTAGAAATAAACAAATTACTTTATAATTCGGCAACTTCAGGAAAAAATGTAGTGCGCCTTAAAGGCGGTGATCCCATGTTATTTGCACATGGTGGTGAGGAAATTGAATATCTTCAAAAATACCTTGTCGAAACTGAAGTTGTGCCAGGCATCACCTCTGCTCTTGCTGCTGCGGCTTATGCTAAAATTCCTCTTTCTCACAGAGATTTGGCATCATCAGTAACTATTCTGACAGGACATTCAATAACAGATATAAGTGTTCCGGAATCAGGCACATTGGTATACTACATGGGAGCATCCAACCTTAATTTAATATCTGCAAAGTTAATACTTAAGGGTTGGTTGCAGGATACACCTGTATTAACAATATACAATGTATCAAATAACGATCAGGAAGAACATATAACCACTCTTGGAGTTGCTGCAAATGAAACACAACCTTATAAAACACCTCTCATAGTTATAATAGGGGATGTAATAAAACTTAAACGCAATCAGGCCCACCTTATTAAAAAACCAACGTTTCTTGTTACAGGAACTAATCCTGAAGGTTTTATGAAATATGGAAGAATTAAGCACAGCCCTTTTATTAAAATTCAACATCTTAACGATTATTCTCATCTAAAACCAATAATCGATGATTTGCAAAAGTTTCAATGGATTATTTTTACCAGTCGCTATGCTGTAAAATACTTTTTTAATATCCTTCATAATTTCTTTAGGGATTCAAGGCATCTTGCCGGTATCAGTATTGCTTCAATAGGTAAATCAACTTCTGCAGAATTATCCGGTTACGGCATTCTACCTGATTTGGAACCTGAAGATGAATCTTCAACAGGATTGACAGATCTTTTTACTCAAAACAATATTAGAAACAAACAAATTCTTATTCCACGTTCTGATATTACCAGTAAAATATTACCTGATGGATTAAAATATTTGAATAATGAAGTTACAATTATAACCGTCTACGAAAATGTTTTACCGGATGTAATTCCAGGAATTAATCCGGATGAATACGAATATATAGTCTTTAATTCACCTTCCTGTATTGAAAATTTTTACAGGTTTCACGACTATACTCAATTCTGCAATCAAAAATTTATAGTTCAAGGGATTGAGACTATGAAAAAACTAAATGCCTACAATTTTAATAAATCAAATATCATTACTAAACAAACCTTTATTTTAGAAAACAGTTAACCGGATAATATATGATATGAAAAGATTTCATCATTTAAGAACAGACCAGGAGATACGCGACAATAATTCGGAGGTCAATCTCAGTGCCCCTGATTTTATTTATCCGTATTTTGTAATAGAGGGTATAAAACAGCGTCAGCCAATTAAGACATTAAATGGAATAAAAAGGTTTTCCATAGATGAATTATTGATAGATATAGGGCATACTCTTTCTCTTGGCATTGATAAAATACTTCTGTTTGGAGTAATCGGGGATGATAAAAAAGATAATTCAGGTTCAGCAGCTTACGCTGATAATAACCTTATATCGCAAGCTATACAAGCTATCAAAAGCGAATATCCTTCTATTATAATTTATACTGATATTTGTCTTTGCGGATATACTTCACACGGCCATTGTGGATTAATTGACGGAACCAAAATAGAAAACGATGCTACTTTGCCACTGCTTGCAAAAATGGCGGTTTCTCATGCCGGAGCCGGAGCTGATTTTGTTGCACCATCTGCTATGATGGACGGTCAGGTCGAAGCCATTCGTTCTCAATTATATAAAAACGGGTTCCACAATACAAAAATATTATCATATTCGGCAAAATACGCTTCGGCATTTTATGGTCCATTTCGTGATGCCGCTCATTCAACGCCATCTTTTGGCGACAGGAAACATTACCAGATGGATTACCGTACTGTTAAACAGTCTGTTGAATCCGTTGCCACAGCTATTGACGAAGGGGCTGATTGGGTAATGGTTAAGCCTGCACATACCTACCTTGATATAATACAACGTGTAAAAGTTAAATTTCCTGCTTCAACCCTTGTTGCTTACCAGGTTTCAGGAGAATACATGATGATTGAAGCAGCCTCAGCGGCAGGTTATATGGATTTAAACTCTGCAATGACCGAAGCATTAACAGCAATAAAAAGAGCCGGAGCGGATTATATTATATCGTATTATGCAAAGGAGTTTTGTATTAGTGCGTAGTGCATAGTGCTTACATAGTTGTCAGTTGTTAGTTGTTAGTTGTTGGTTGTCAGATACCAGTTTATAAAGTTTATAAATATAATTTAAATTCTGTAGTTTATAAACTCATTTTCAAATTTTCAAATTAGCACATTTTCAAATTATTTTATATGATTGAGAATTCAAAATTGGAATTTATAAGAGCAAAAAAATATATCCCCGGCGGGGTAAACAGTCCTGTGCGTTCATTTAAAGGGATTAACGGCGATCCTGTATTTATAAAAAAAGCTTCAGGGTCAAAAATAACTGACCTTGACGATAACCAGTATTTAGATTTCTGCCTATCATGGGGTGTTCATATTGCAGGGCATGCAAAAAAAGAAATCCTTAATGCTGTAGAAGCAATACTTTGGAATGGAACAAGTTTTGGATTGCCAACCCCCGGAGAAACTGACCTTGCGGAATTGATCACATCCTCAATGCCTTCAATTGAAATGGCAAGGCTGGTAAATTCAGGTACAGAAGCAGTAATGAGTGCTATTCGCCTTGCACGTGCGTTTACAGGTAAAAATAAAATTATTAAGTTCGATGGGTGTTATCATGGGCACGTTGATTACATGCTGGTATCGTCGGGATCAGGCCTGGCATCGCTGGGGATATCTTCATCCCAGGGAGTGCCGGAGGAATTTGTTCAGCATACAATAAGGGTTCCATTCAATAACGAATTACAGGTAGCAGAAACATTTGAAAGGTATAAAAATGAAATTGCAGCAGTAATTGTGGAACCTGTCCCAGCAAACATGGGAGTAGTTTTACCACGTGAAGGATTCCTGCAATTTCTAAGGGAAATTACTATGCAAAACAATTCATTGTTAATATTTGACGAGGCTATTACCGGGTTTCGCCCGGAACTAAGCGGTGCACAAGGATATTATGACATAATTCCGGATTTGAGTACATTAGGGAAAATCATCGGAGGAGGATTTCCAATTGGTGCCTATGGAGGACGAAGAGATATTATGTCAATGATTGCTCCGGAAGGAAATGTTTACCAGGCCGGCACCCTTTCCGGTAACCCTGTGGCAGTAGCCGCCGGAATTGCTTCAATTTCCCAATTGCGATCCCCCGATTTTTATAATGACCTTAACCAAACTTCACTAACCTTTATTCAACATCTAAAGGAAATTACAATAAATAAAGGGATTGTTATAAATTCATTTCAATCGATGTTTACCATTTTTTTTAATGATAAAGAAGTTAACAATTTCGAAGATGTAAGAAATTGTGACCTTTCCCGATTTGAACAATTCTTTAAAAAAGCTTTAAATAAAGGAATATTCTTTTCCCCATCCCAATTTGAAACTAATTTTATTTCTTCGGCACATTCTTCTTCCGACCTTAATAATACCTTAGATATTATTAATGATATCATAAAATAGAGCCAGGAACCAATAATCAAGAGCTAAGAACCAAGAACCAAGAACCAGGAGCCAAGATAATGTATTTTGTAAAAAAGTGTTTTTAATCTTGATTTATAATTTATATTAATGAATTACCAAAATCTGGAATCTTAATTGGTATTTTTTTTACTGATTGTAATAGCTTGTTATTTTAATTAAATTTATAGCCTAATTAAATAATATATATAAATAAAAACCATAAAGTCCTGGTTCCTGGTTCTTGGTTCCTGACTCTATTAAAAATAAGTTAAATATGAATTTAATATTCAATATTCAATTATCAATAGTCAATAATAATGAAGCTTTGGGATAAAGGGACGTCGGTTAACGAATGGATAGAAAGTTTTACTGTGGGACGCGACAGGGAAATGGATTTGTTTCTTGCCGAATTTGATGTTTTGGGAACGATAGCTCACATAACTATGCTCGAAACAATCGGATTAATAACACCTGAGGAATTGTCGGTCCTTAAAAAGGAATTGTTTAATATTTATCACCGGATAAAACAAGGGTCGTTTTCTATAGAACCGGGTGTGGAAGATGTACACTCACAGGTGGAACATTTGCTTACCCTTGCACTCGGTGATACAGGGAAGAAAGTCCATAGCGGCAGGTCACGTAACGACCAGGTACTGCTGGATTGTAAACTATTTATAAGGAACGGGATACAAAATACAGTTGAATCAGTAAATGCCCTTTTCAATTTACTTATTGCCCAAAGTGAAAAATATAAAGATGTTCTTATGCCAGGATATACTCATCTTCAGGTTGCAATGCCCTCTTCATTCGGATTGTGGTTTGGAGCATATGCAGAAAGCCTGGCGGACGATTTGCTTCTTTTAAATACCGCTTACAGAATTGCAAACCAAAACCCCTTAGGTTCCGCTGCCGGTTTTGGTTCATCTTTTCCATTGAACAGGAAGTTAACAACCAGTCTGTTAGGCTTTGACGATCTAAGTTACAACGTCGTATATGCCCAAATGGGGCGTGGTAAAACTGAAAAAATAGCTGCTTTTGCCCTGTCTTCAGTAGCCGCTACTCTTTCGCGGCTGGCCACGGATGTTTGTTTATACATGAGCCAGAACTTTGCTTTTCTGAGTTTACCCGATGAGTTTACTACAGGATCATCCATTATGCCGCATAAAAAAAATCCCGATGTATTTGAATTAATCCGTGCTAAATGCAATAAGATACAAGCATTGCCGAATGATATCACCTTAATGGCTGTAAATATGCCATCAGGTTATTACCGCGATCTTCAAATATTAAAGGAAATGCTTTTTCCTGCAATTAAGGAATTAATAGATTGTATTGATATAGCAGCATTTATGATAGATAAACTCATTATTAACCGCAATATACTTCAGGATGAACGTTATCGCTATATATTCAGCGTGGAGGAATTGAATAAACTGGTGCTCCGGGGTTTCCCGTTCCGGGATGCCTATAGAATGACAGGTATGGAGATTGCCAAAGGAAACTTTCGCCCCGATACCAGCGTAAATCATTCTCATGAGGGCAGTATAGGCAATTTATGTAATCAGGAAATAAAGAATAAATTTTCAAATTGTTTATCGGCATTTAATTTTGAAAAAGCTACTGCTGCCTTAAAAAAATTAGTTGATATTTGTTAGTTTCTGGTTGTTAGTAATCAGTAATTAGTAATTAGTAATCAGTAATTAGTAATCAGTAATTATTTTCCCTATGATTATTGAAAAAAACGTCAGAAAGGTTATAAACGCGTGGTGCTCCTACGACATTGCCAACTCAGCCTATAACCTTATAATTACAACGGCTATTTTCCCATTTTATTACGAATCGGTTACACGTGATGCCTTTGGTGGGGAAATGGTTAAATTTATGGGTATTACAATAAGTAATACGGTAATATACAGCTATGTGATTGCAGCGGCCTATTTTCTTATTATTTTTTTAACGCCTTTGCTTTCAGGGATTGCAGATCTGGGAGGGTATCGGAAACGTTTCATGCAAATTTTTACATTTATTGGTTCGGCTTCCTGCTTCGGACTGTACTGGTTTACCGGACATAATATTAATTATGGTTTATCGCTGGCCGGCCTTGCAGTAGTTGGATATGCAGGATCGCTGGTGTATTATAATTCTTTTTTGCCAATAATTGCTACACCTGATAAACAGGATATGGTAAGCGCCAGGGGTTTTTCATGGGGATATGGCGGCAGCATGATACTGCTTATTGTTAATCTCTTAACTATAGAGAATTTTCAATCTTTAGGGTTTCATTCCAGGATAGATGCTGTAAGGTTTTCATTTCTTGAAGTTGGTATATGGTGGATGGCAATTGCACAAATACCAATCTACTTTTTAAAAGAATATCCCGGACAATTTACATTAAAAACAAGTGTATTTTCTAAAGGCTTCCTCGAGATAATGGCAGTTTTCAGATCAGTGAGAGGGCATACTACAATGCGGCTTTTTTTGCTTGCCTTTTTATTCTTTAGCATGGGTGTGCAAACTATAATACTGGTAGCAACGCTTTTTGGCAGTTCAGAACTGGGAATTACCGGCTCAAAATTAATATTAACTATATTAATAATACAGGTTTTGGGTATAGCAGGGTCAATGCTGTTTGGAAAAATATCATCCCTTTGGGGAAATAAGTTATCACTTATCTTAATGCTTTGTATATGGATATTAGTGTGTATTTCAGCTTATGCAATAACTAGCGAAATGCAGTTCTATATCTTAGCGGCATTGGTAGGCATGGTCATGGGCGGCATTCAGTCCCAGGCCCGTTCTACATATTCAAAACTTCTTCCTGCCGGCACAACGGATACTGCATCTTTTTTCAGTTTTTTTGATATTACCGAGAAATTCGCTATAGTATGTGGAATGTTCAGTTTCGGCTTTATTAAACAAATAACCGGAAGCATGCGCAACAGCGCTTTGCTGTTATCCTTGTTTTTTATAATAAGCCTGGTTATGATTAGTTTTCTGAAGTTTGAACGCAATAAGGAGTAGTTGTTAGTTGTTAATTGATTTTATTCTTTTTCCGTTGCCAAAATCATTTTAACGTCTGCCCTTTTGCCTATTTCAAGTACATCGACCAAATCCTGAATGGTTAATTTCTGGTCAGCTCTCAATACTATTGTAAGATCATTAATTATTTTTTTCTTGTTTGTAATGGCCAGTTCCAGATTGGCAGCTGGTACTTCAACTTCGTCGATAAAATATCTTTTATCCAAAGTAACTGACAACGTTACTTGTTTCTTGGAAATTGTCTGGCTTGAGCTGGCCTTAGGCAACATGAGTTTAATTACGTTAGGGTTGGCGAAAGTGGCAACAATAAGGAAAAACAATAATAAAAAAAACATTATATCGTTTAATGAGGCCGTTGCCACTTCTGCCTTGAAATCGTGCCTGCGTTTTATTTTCATCGTAATATAGTGCTTGGTTAATAGTGCTTAGTGCATAGTTGGTATTGCAGTTTGTATTACATAGTAATTAGGGGCCAGGGATCAGGGACTAGTGAAACATAAGGAAATTAATAAATGGAGTTATATGCTACACGTCCTTTCACGTCCCGCATCCCATGTCCTTTTTCACGTCCTTTAACGTCCTTCCACGTCCCTTTTTCACGTCCCATTTTCACATCTGCACATCATCTCTTCAAGTACACCCATCCTCTAAACACCCCCCTATCTGGTGTAGACAGTATATAATAATAAGTACCTTCAGGTAATTCCCTTCCTTCAGAATCCAAACCATGCCAGTTACTTAGGTAGTCATCACTGCTATATACCTCAATACCTTTATTATTAAATATTTTTAAAGGACTGGGGCTAACCAGGCCATCTATTTTGAAAAAATAGTTGATAATTCCGGGAGCATTTGGAGTTATAACATTTGGGATCAAAAGGCTATGAACGTCAACATTAATTTTGAATGTCTCTGTATACGGACACCTCCATTTATCTTCAATAGTTACTGTATATAACATTGATCTTTGAACAGTCAGAGTAGGAATTTGAGGATTAATTCCAAAACTTAACCCTATTGAAGGGCTCCATGTATAACCATTGTAACTAAATGAAGCATTAAGAGACAGAAAAGGTTGAAAGTTTATTGCAGTATCTGCGAATGTAGTATCTAACTTTGGTATAGGAACATTTGATTCTAAAGTATCACAATTTCTTACAGTAAAAACAAAATTTTCGACTGATTTACAATGATATTTATCCTCAATATTTACCGTGTATGAAATTGGATTATTTATAGTTACTTCAGGATTTTTACAATTTAGGCAACTTAAGCCGGATGTTGGTTGCCAGTTGTAGGATAATGCACCTGAATCAGCATTAAGCATAACAATTAACCCGGGATAAGCTATTGAATCGAATCCTGTATAAAAAGAAAACGGGCTTAATTTACAGTTATTAATTATTTTAAAGGTATCTGTCCAACTGCACTGGTAATAATTCATTGTAACGGTAATTACCGTATCCTGTAAAATATTTTTGGTAAAAGTACTTTGACTGTGGTATTTGCTTACAAGCGATTCAGGCAACCATTGCCAGGTTGTAAGAGCAGGCGGGACTGCCGGATAGGCTGTTAATTTTACGCTTGAACCAGGTACAATGGTTGCCGAAATAGTTGTATCTCTGTAATTATCGCAATCAGGAATTTGTATTATAAATTTCTCTTTAACAGGACAATTGAACGTATCGGTTAAAGTAACTGTGTAGGTTACAGATTGAGAGTTAGTTGCAATTGGGCTTTGACAAGAGTCACAGTTTAATCCTGTAGAAGGTTGCCAGATGTAACCTGATCCGGGTGGAGCATTCAAATTTATCGGGTTATCGGGATATGTGACGATATCCAATATTACTTTTGGATTAGTAAAGAGAGTACTGTCACATGGAATTAATTCCAGAACTCCTCCATATGTACCAAACCAAAGATTATTCTGCGCATCCTTAGTTATCGCAAAAACTGTATTACCTGACAACCCGGTTTTAGGGATGAAGTAATTTTTCCAAAGCGTACCATTAAATTCTGATATTCCGCCTCCGTCAGTTCCAATCCAGATATCGTTCTCAGCATCCATAGCCAAGGCGTTGATATTGTTAAAAGACAAACCACTGTTATTATCATTATATGTAGTCCAGTTTTTACCATCAAATTTTGATAAACCACTATCCGCTGAACCAAACCATTTGTTTCCGTTATTTTCGATTGCAATAGAAGATATATTATTATCAATTAATCCATTAGGAGTAGCATTAATATTTGTCCAACCTGTGCCGTTAAATTCTGTTACGCCGTTTTCCTTTGTTCCAAACCATACATTCCCGGATGAATCAGTACAAACGGCATAAATAAAGTAAGGATTACTATTGCTAACATTATATTTTGTCCAGGCACTACCATTAAACTTTGAAATGCCATTAACAGTCCCAAACCATACATTTCCTGCTTTATCAACATTAATGGCAGTTACCTGGTTGTTAGCCAAACCACTGTCAGTATTAACTGCATTATATGCAGTCCAATTAATGCCATCAAATTTAGAAACTCCTAATGAACCATATTGTCCGTAACCAATCCATTTATTATTGTTTTTATCAACAGCAATACATGTAACATTATTTCCAACAAGCCCATTCTTTGTAGTATAGTTCTGCCAGGTAGTTCCATTAAATTCAGATACTCCACCGTATGTACCAAACCATTTATTCCCTTGTTTATCAATTGCAACTGAGAATACAAAATTATTAATTAATCCGCTATTGGTTGTGTCGTAAGTTATCCACTGTTGCGACATCAAATTATTCATTAGCAATAATGTAAATAATATCAGGGGTATCCTCTTCATTTCAGAATTTAAGTTTATATGTTTATAAGGTTTATAAGAAATCTTATATGATTAATTACTAATTACCTGATCACTTCATCACTTTTTTCTGCCTTCTGCCTTCTGTCTTCTGCCCTCTGTTTTCTTTTTTATCTATTATCTTTCTTCTTTTTACTTCATTATTACCATGAATAATTTTTTTGTTTTAAAACCGCTATATTCGCGATTAAAGTAATATTCTGGCTACCACCTAACAGAGAAGACAGTCCGCTTGTATTTATGTTATAAGTATAACCGAGCTGTAACCATTGTTTTAAACCTATTCCTATTCCTGCTATTATCTCACCTGTACCGTGATAGGCAAACAATAACCAGTTATTGTCCTTATAATACATTTTGGCGTTTATGTCTGCCGAATAGGTCCCGTTACCATACTTCCATAAAAATAAAGAAGGTTCAAAGATATATTTTTCATTGAGGATGAATTTATTGCCAGCAAAAAGAACAACATCCGGTTGGGTCTGCTGATGGTCCATAATTTTTTTAAAGTTCTTAAGGCCATTGAATGATATGCCTGAATAAAAAAGTCTGTTATATAACATTACCCCGAAATTAATTTCGGGAATAAAGGCTGAGTTATTATTATATAAATCCGGATCAGGTATATCTGCCGGTTTAAAAAGCTGAGTGTTTAAATTATATTGCGTAAGCATTCCGGCCAGTCCTAAAGATAAACGCATATCGTTTATGTAAATATGATAGGCATAGGCTGCCATAAAACCTGTATGTTGCAGCGGGCCTTCCGTTTCATTGTAAACTGTAAAACCAAGGCTTGCGTGGTTGCTAAGGTTGAGTATAGGTTTGGTCTTAAACATTTTTGGATCATAAAACTCCTCTTCGCCCAAACGAATGCTATTACTTAGCACCTGGCATTCGGGAGAACCGGGAACATCCGTCCAGTTTTTGGAAAAAGAAAGTTGTGTTATAAAACCTCCATTATATCCGGCTGCGGCAGGGTTTAAATTATATAAACTATTGGAAAAATAATCTTTTAACTGATTAATTTCCTGACAATAAATTATTTGGCTAAAAGTTATTAATATAAGTACTAAAAATATAAACCTTAATTTCATTCTCACTGCCAGATTAATTGATAATTAGCAATTAATATTTTATAATTGAAATTTCTTTTCCTGGTTCCTGGTTCCTGGTTCTAATTATTACTGCCATTATCTTTAATTATATTAATAACCTCAAAGGCTTCGGCTTCAATGAATGAAATAAAACGGTCGAGTTTCATGTTTAAAATATGATATCCTGTATAAGCAACAATACCAACGATTAATCCCGATCCGCTTGAAATCATTTTTTCGTATAACCCTCCCGAGATAACGCCTATACTAATGTTATCGGTAACGGATATATTATAAAATATTTTTATAATTCCAGAAATAGTCCCTATAAAACCAAGCATAGGTGCAATTCCGGCAATAATACCAAGATAATTCAGGTTAATGGCAAGTTTGGCTACTTCAATATTACTTATACTTTCTATTTCACTTTCAATTTCCTTTACCGGAATGTCAATGTTTTTAAGGCCATGCCTGAAAATTACCGGATAAGCTCCCTTTTCAGTATCAAGAGCTAACAAGGCATTTGTTAAATCTCTATTTTTTATCAGCGATTTAAAGCCTGAAATATTATTAAGGTTAACTTTTGTCCCCTTGCTAATTACATAATATTTTTCAGCAATAAGATATATTGCTATAATGGAAAGTAACCCTAAAGGAATAAGAATAACTCCTCCTTTTACCAACAATTCGAAAAATGAAAGATGGTGATTGGCAACATCCTCAACATTTAATTTGTTTAACGATTCATGAACTTGTAAAATTACTGATAAAAACGCCATATTTGGTTATATTTAAATTTACACAAAAATAGAATTTTTAATTTGTAAAATATTTATTATTTATTTGTATAAAATATTAGTAAATGGATACAAGCATTAAAAAAGTTGTTGTACTGGGGTCAGGAGCCCTTAAAATAGGAGAGGCCGGAGAGTTTGATTATTCAGGTTCTCAGGCACTTAAGGCTTTGCGGGAGGAAGGGGTTTATACAATTCTTATAAATCCGAACATAGCAACAGTTCAAACATCGGAAGGAATAGCTGACAAAATATATTTTCTTCCTGTAACACCTTATTTTGTTGAGAAAGTCATTCAGAAGGAGTCACCGGATGGTATTTTGCTTGCATTTGGCGGGCAAACTGCACTAAATTGTGGAATCGCCCTTTATCAGGAAAAAATCTTTGAAAAATATAAAGTCAGAGTACTTGGAACACCAATACAAGCGATAATAAATACTGAGGATCGCAACCTTTTCGTAAATAAGCTCAATGAAATAAATGTATCTAGTGCAAGAAGCATTGCTGCTTCTACAATTATAGATACCGTTAAAGCTGCAGAAAAGCTGGGGTTCCCGGTAATTCTGAGAGCGGCTTATGCTCTTGGAGGGTTAGGTTCAGGTTTTTGCAATAATATGGATGAGTTAAATAAGCTTGCATCAAAAGCTTTTGCATATTCGCCACAGGTACTGGTTGAAGAATCACTGAAAGGTTGGAAGGAAGTTGAATATGAAGTAGTGAGAGACCAATATGACAATTGCATCACCGTCTGTAATATGGAAAACTTTGATCCTCTTGGCATCCATACCGGTGAAAGTATTGTTGTAGCCCCTTCACAAACTCTTTCAAACAGTGAATATCATAAACTTCGCCGTTTAGCCATTCAAATAATCCGGCATATCGGTATTGTAGGAGAATGTAATATTCAATATGCACTTGATCCGAATTCGGAAGATTACCGTGTAATTGAGGTCAATGCACGATTATCGCGATCATCCGCGCTTGCATCAAAAGCAACTGGTTATCCATTGGCATTTGTTGCAGCAAAACTCGCAATCGGATATGGATTACACGAACTTAAAAACTCTATTACAAAAACAACGTCAGCATTTTTTGAACCAGCACTTGATTATATTGTATGTAAAATTCCACGATGGGATATGAGCAAATTTTCAGGTGTTTCGCGCCAGATAGGCTCTTCCATGAAAAGTGTAGGAGAAGTTATGGCAATTGGAAAAAGTTTCGAGGAAGTTATTCAGAAAGGCTTACGTATGATTGGCCAAAGCATGCATGGGTTTGTTGGTAACCGGGACCTTAAGGTCGAAAATATAGAAAAAGAATTGTCTGAGCCGACTGATATGCGTATATTTGTAATTGCCAGTGCATTTGAAAAAGGTTATACAGTAGATCAGATACATGATCTCACAAAAATCGACCGGTGGTTTTTATTTAAGCTTCGGAATATATTTGAATTGAAAAACAGTTTGGAAAATTTCAATTTACTTGATGAACTTCCCCTTGATTTGTTAATTGATACTAAACGTGCAGGGTTTTCTGATTTCCAGATAGCAAGGTTTGTCCTTAAAGGAGATAACGATCATATGGAAGATTATCTGCTTAATGTCCGGAAATTCCGTAAATCGAAAGGAATAGTACCTGCTGTAAAACAAATAGATACTCTTGCGGCTGAATATCCGGCAATGACAAATTATCTGTATCTTACTTATCATGGATTGAAACATGATATTCCTTTTGAAAATGATAATAAATCAATAATAGTGCTTGGATCAGGCGCATATAGGATTGGAAGTTCAGTTGAGTTTGACTGGTGCGGGGTAAGTGCATTGAATACCATTAAAGCCCAAGGGTTTCGTTCAATAATGATCAACTATAATCCTGAAACGGTTAGTACAGATTATGATATTTGTGACCGTTTGTATTTTGATGAATTATCGATGGAAAGGGTTCTTGACATTGCCGAACTTGAAATACCCCGGGGAGTAATAATTTCTACAGGGGGACAAATACCCAATAATTTGGCAATCCGGTTATACAATCAGCATATTCCAATCTTAGGTACGTCACCATTGTCAATTGACAGAGCTGAAGACCGTCATAAATTTTCGATGATGTGCGATAACCTGCAAATTGATCAACCACGCTGGAAAGAACTAACCAATGTTGATGATATTATTGAATTTACAGAATTTGTAGGCTTTCCGGTTCTGATCCGTCCTTCTTACGTTTTATCGGGAGCAGCAATGAATGTAGTTTCTAACGGCGACGAGTTAAAACATTTTCTCGAATTAGCTGCAAATGTTTCGAAACAATATCCTGTAGTAGTATCAGAGTTTATTCAGGATGCCAAAGAAATTGAAATAGATGCGGTAGCCAGTTCCGGGGAAGTAATGGCCTATGCTATATCTGAACATATTGAATTTGCAGGAGTCCATAGCGGAGATGCCACGATGGTATTTCCTCCGCAGAAAATTTATTTCGAGACTGTTCGCAGGATCAAAAGAATTTCAAAAAAGATAGCACAGGAACTGAATATATCCGGACCCTTTAATATCCAATTTTTAGCAAAAGATAATGATATAAAAGTTATCGAATGTAACCTTCGTGCTTCACGTTCAATGCCATTCGTATCAAAAGTACTAAAAGTTAACCTTATTGACCTGGCAACAAAAATTATGCTTGGAATACCGGTAGAACGAATTGACAAATCAATTTTTGATCTTGATTATATAGGTATAAAAGCCCCACAGTTTTCTTTCCAGCGTTTACTCAAAGCAGATCCTGTCTTAGGAGTTGAAATGGCTTCAACCGGTGAGGTGGGTTGCATTGGAGAAAATTATTACGAAGTACTTTTAAAGTCTATGCTTTCAGTAGGTTATACTATCCCAAAGAAAAATATCCTTCTTTCAACCGGCCCGGCAAAGGATAAAGCAGAAATATTGCCTGCAGCAAAATTACTGGTTGAAAATGGTTATAAGCTTTTCGCAACGATAGGATCGGCTGATTTTTTCAGGAGTAACGGAGTTGAAGTGACAACACTTCATTGGCCCGATGAACCTAAACATCCCAATACCCTTGATTATATCAGTCAAAAGAAAATAGATCTGGTAGTGAATATTCCTAAAAATCTTTCAAAAACTGAGCTAAGTAACGATTATACTATCCGTCGCAGTGCCGTGGATTATAATATTCCACTCTTAACAAACGCGAGATTGGCTAGTGCGTTTCTTATAGCCATTTGCCTGCGGCAACCAGATGATATTAAAATTAAGAGCTGGGACGAATACTAAATAGTATCTGCAAGAAAACGCCAATATCTTCGTTATGCTCATCATAAAAATGCTCATTTACTAAAGTAAACTGCGCTTTTTATGAATTCGCAAGCCTTGATCTTGTCATTTTCTTATCAGATACTAAGTTTTATTTAAAATAAATTCCAATAACTTTGCACTAAGGACTAAGGACTAAGTACTATGCACTATGCACTAT
Organism: uncultured Bacteroidota bacterium; assembly: GCA_963846585.1. GTDB lineage: Bacteria > Bacteroidota > Bacteroidia > Bacteroidales > JAAUTT01 > JAAUTT01. The sequence continues at coordinate 355,657 of CAWJWO010000007.1, read as the reverse complement.
GCACTAAGCACTAAGCACTAATTACCAGTTAAGTATTTTATGGAAATCAAATTCCTCAGGAACAGGAACATACTTCAAGGCTGCCCGGTAATCATCTTTAGTTATATAATGAAGATTATTTGCGTATATCATTTGTACCTTTTGCGATTCAATATTTACGAGACGAGGTTTAATTTTCCCATGTTCGTCTGCCACATCCTTTAAATAAAGAGGAGATATATCTCCTTTTCGGTCAGTAGTTACCATACATCCTGAAATACCCTGGCTGAATAGCTTATAAACTCCTAAACCAAGTTGTGTTGCATAGGTCAAATCGTAAGCGATAGGATGGCAACACCTAAGCTCATATCCCATTTCATTAGGCCGGCTTTTTACTTTTATCTGGAGATCTTTTAACTTTGTTTGAACCAACATATTAAAAATATGTGATTTACTAACATTTCCAAGTTCCGGATGACCATGATCATCGTATGTAAAATTAATACCGGTATCAATTATTTCCTTATCATTCATAAAGTGAAACACACCTTCTGATATTATTGCAACACCATAATCTAATCCTAAAATTTTGCGTTTAACCATTGAAGAAATTACAAGGTTTATAATTTTATCAAATGTAATTTTTGTTTTGTTAAACATTTCAGGAATAATAATCATAGGAAAATGGCAGGCAGTACCAATCCCAAAAGCAAGGTGTCCTGCCTCCCGTCCCATTGCTGATAAAACAAACCAAGTTCCACTGGTACGTGAATCCTCATAAATAGTTGTGGCAATGCGCACACCTTCTTCCTTTGCTGAGTGGTATCCGAATGTAGGGAATCCTTCGGGTAACGGAAGATCGTTATCAATAGTTTTTGGAACGTGGATATTTGATACTTTTAATTTTTTATCAATTAAAAATTTGGATAGCCTGTTTGCCGTAGATGCAGTATCATCACCTCCTATAGTAACTAGCAGTTTTATATTATTTTTTTCGAAAAAAGTTGTCTTGAATTCATCATCTTTGGGTTTGTACCTGCTCATCCTTAATGCAGAGCCACCCCGGGTGTATATATTATCGGCATATTCAAAATCAAGATATTCGTAATCAGGCTCTTCGGAGAATAAACTTTTATATCCACCATGTATCCCAATAACCGTATAACCATAGTTAGTGAAGATTTTTGTTACTGAACTTATTACAGTATTAATTCCAGGTGCCGGTCCTCCGGCGCACATAATTGCTATTGCGTCCTTCATCTTTTTAGAAATAATTATATTAGATATTAAAAAATTTACTCTTAAAGATGATTTAATATTCTAGATTCGTGATTTGTGATTTAAGATTTGGAAATCCGGTCATAAAAATCTTAAATCAAGATTCAAAAATCTTAAATCTTAAATCAATTTTGGTCCTGATTATTTTAACGCTTCTGCCCCACCTACTATTTCCAGAATTTCGTTGGTAATGGATGCCTGACGTGCTTTGTTATATTGTAAGCGTAATTCTTTAACAAGATCACTTGCATTGTCAGTTGCTTTATGCATTGCAGTCATTCGGGCCCCATGTTCGGAAGCTACAGAATCGTATAACGCCTTTAACAATTGAATTTTTAACGATCGTGGAATTATATCTTTTATAATGTGTTCCTTAGAAGGTTCAAAAATAAAATCATAATGTATTGCCTTTATTTCATCCTTACTTTTTTTGGCTGTTATTACAGGAACAGGCAGAAATCTCTCTGAACTTGGAATCTGGACTGCTGCATTCTTGAACTGATTGTAAACTATTTCAATATGGTTATATGTTCCATCAAGAAATGCGCCTATAATCATCTCTGCTATGGGTATTATCTTTTCAAAATTGGGGGAGTCGGTAAGATTGTTATAACTTCCCGCAACAACAGGATATTTTCTCTTATTAAAATAGTCAGTGGCTTTACGTCCAATTGGAAGGAAAAACAAATTGTTTTTAGAAAGTTGTCCGCTAAATTTTTCATTAGCTGTAATTAAAGCATATTTAATCAAATTTGAGTTAAAAGCTCCACACAATCCCCTGTTTGATGTTATAACAACAATTAATGCTTTTTTTGGGCCATTATCTTTTACATAAGGATTATCGGAATTATTACTATCACTATTGTTTAAGGTTGTAAGAATTTCTTGTAATTTAATTGCATAAGGCCGTAATTGTATGATGGCATCCTGGGCTTTTTTAAATTTTGCCGCAGAAACCATTTTCATAGCATTAGTAATCTGACTCATCGAAGAAACGGAGGTTATCCTGTTTCGTATTTCCTTCAAATTTGCCATTAAATTAATATCAAATTATTAAGCAGTGCCTGTATTATTTTTTATATCTCAATACTATTTCCTGGGCAACTTTCTCAAGTGTTTTAGTTATCTCATCGTTTAGGGAACCTTCTCTGAGTTGCTTTAAAACATCTTTGTGTTTTAGTTCCAATTGTTCAATAAATTCGGTTTCAAAATCTTTAACTTTTAGATGTGGTACATCACGAAGTAATGCCTTTGTTCCACAGTATATTATAGCTATCTGTTTTTCAACGGGGATTGGCGAATATTGACCTTGTTTTAATATTTCGACATTCTTCGAACCTTTATCAAGTATAGATAGCGTAGCAGGATCAAGGTCAGAACCAAATTTTGAGAAAGCTTCCAATTCACGGAATTGAGCCTGGTCAAGTTTTAAGGTTCCCGCTATACGTTTCATTGACTTAATCTGAGCATTTCCACCGACACGGGAAACTGAAATTCCAACATTTATTGCCGGACGAACCCCTGCATTAAATAAATTCGATTCAAGGAAAATTTGTCCGTCGGTTATAGAAATTACGTTAGTGGGTATATATGCTGAAACATCGCCTGCCTGAGTTTCGATGATTGGCAATGCAGTAAGCGATCCTCCGCCTTTAACAAGATGTTTAATGCTAACCGGCAGGTCATTCATTTGTCTTGCAATATCATCAGATTCGATAATTTTGGCAGCTCTTTCCAATAACCTTGAGTGAAGGTAGAAAACATCTCCGGGATACGCTTCACGTCCGGGAGGACGACGAAGCAATAATGAAACTTCCCTGTAAGATACAGCCTGTTTTGATAAATCATCATATATTACGAGTGCAGGGAGGCCCTGATCGCGAAAAAACTCACCTATTGCCGCACCGGCAAAAGGGGCATAAAATTGTAAAGCAGCCGGATCAGATGCAGTGGCTGCCACAATTACTGTGTAAGGCGCAGCACCATATCGTTCCAGTGCATTGGCAATATTGGCAATTGTTGATCCTTTTTGTCCTATGGCTACATATATACAATAAACAGTTTTCCCTTTATCATAAAACTCTTTTTGATTAAGGATTGTATCTATAGCAATAGCAGTCTTCCCTGTTTGCCTGTCACCAATAATCAGCTCACGTTGCCCCCTGCCAATCGGGATCATAGCATCAATTGCTTTTATTCCTGTTTGCAGTGGTTCTTTTACAGGTTGCCTGAATATTACACCTGGTGCTTTGCGTTCAAGTGGCATTTCATATGTTACTCCGGGAATTGCTCCTTTGCCGTCAATCGGTTTTCCAAGTGTATTTATCACACGGCCCAAAAGCCCTTCTCCCACATTTATTGAGGCAATCCTCTTTGTCCTTCTGACAGTATTTCCTTCCTGTACAAGTTCTGATGAGCCTAAAAGAACAGCTCCGACATTATCTTCTTCAAGGTTTAACACAATACCCTGAATACCATTTTCGAATTCAATCATCTCGTTCGATTGCACATTCGATAAACCATATATCCTGGCAATACCGTCGCCAACTTCAAGCACAGTGCCTACTTCTTCTAATTCAACTTCAGATTTAAATCCTTCAATCTGCTTTTTTAGTATCGCTGATACTTCTGCAGGCTTAATGTCCGACATATTTTTGGTATATTATTATTAAAGTAATTATTTTTAATTGTTGTATGCAAAATGACACCTGATTTTTCCTTATGTGTTACAGAAAAATTGTTAGTTGCTGTTCAGCAACGATTTCTTAATCCGTTTTAAACCGGTTGAAACACTTGCATCATATTGCTGGTCTTCAACCCTCAACACATAACCACCTATAATTCCGGCATCTATATTTATATTAAGTTCTATTTCTGATTTAAATATATTAGATATCATCAGCTTAATCTTTTCATAGGTTGAATTACTAATTTTATTGGCAGTAGTTATCATGGCAGTTTTAATTCCTTTGTATTTCCTGTAATCTGAAAAAAATCTTCTGAAAATTGATTCAAGGTAATTTTCGCGTTTATTTTGAATTAACAAATCAAGAAAATTTAAGCTAATCACATTTATATGATTTTGAAAAACCTTACTGATAAGTTCTCTTTTTTGCGAAGGCCTTACAACTGGACTATCTAAATACAAACCAAACCTGCTATTTTCTTTCATAGCCTTTTCTACCAATAACATATCTTCACGAACCTGTTCCAGTATATTTTTTTCCTGAGCCAGCAAAAATAATGCTTTGGCATACCTTACGCCTATTGAACTTTCATTCATACCAAGAGGTGCCCAAAAGTTAATTTAATTTTATATCTTTCAATAAATGATCGATATACTCAGATTGATTATTACCTTCAGATAATTTTTCACGAATAATTTTTTCTGCTACCAAAACCGATAACATGGCCACCTGGTCCTTAATTTCTCCTATTGCTGCCTTTTTCTCAATATTAATTGATACACGTGCGTTTTCCATAAGAGCCTTAACTTCTTCCTTAGCCTGTGTCCTTGCTTCTTCTATGATCCGCTCCTTTGTCTGACGGGCTTCCTTAATAAGATTGTCCCGCTCAAGCCTTCCTTCTGCCAGAATCTTTTCATTGTCAGCCAACAGTTTAGTCATTTCAGCTTTTGCCTTGTCGGCTAAACGCAAAGCGTTTTCAATTGATCTTTCACGATTCTTCAGGGCATTAATAATAGGTTTCCAGGCATATTTCTTAAGAATAAGCAATACAATCACGAATGATATAATCATCCAAAACAGTAATCCCGGGTCCGGAATAATTATTCCCATCAGCTTTTTGCTTTAATTGTTAATATTAAATATTGCAAGCCGGTACTTTTTTGCTGGCTTGCAAAAGATATTAGTATTATCATTTCATGAAAACAATCAGAAGGCATACTACTATCGAAAAGAAAGCAACCCCTTCGACAAGTGCTGCAAGCAAAATCATGTTTGACCGGATATCGTTAATTGCCTCCGGTTGACGGGCAATAGCTTCAAGAGCGCCTCTTCCGATAACGCCAATACCAAGTCCTGCTCCAACTGCTGCCAGACCTGCTCCGATTCCTGCACCGAGCTTAGCAAACGGGGCATATTGAAGTGCTTCATTTGCTGCCTGTAAAATAACTGTCAATGTTAACATAATTGTTTTTTTTAAAATTAATGATGACTACTTTCTTTTGCCATACCAAAATATAATGCCGATAATAGCGTAAAAACATACGCCTGAATAAAGGCTACCAATAATTCAATGAAATATATAAATACGACAAAGGCTACTGAAAAAGGAGAGAACCCGAAACCTGCTGCAGGTTTCATTGCTCCAAAAATAAATATGAGCATGATGAAGCTTAACACATTGATATGTCCCGCGAGAATATTTGCAAAAAGCCGGATCATTAGCACAAATGGTCTTATAATCATGCTTGACGAAAATTCTATAAATGGCAGAAGTGGTATAGGTAATTTTAACCACCACGGAACACCCGGGGTATTTACCATATGAATCCAAAAGTGTTTATTAGTGCTTGCCATTGTAATAATAAAAGTAATCAAAGCCAACGACATGGTAACTGCAATGTTTCCTGTTACGTTAGCCCCTCCTGGAAAAACAGGGATTAATCCTAATAAGGAATTAAAAAAAATAAAGAAAAAAACAGTAAGCAAATAAGGCATATACTTTTCGTACCTGTCCTTGCCTATGGAAGGTATCCCAATATCATCCCTGACAAATACAATTAATGGTTCAAGGAGTGATTGTAAACCTTTGGGAGCCCTGTTTGGGTTATTTGCATATCGTCTGGCGATTGAAATAAATATCCATAACATCAATCCAAGACTAATAAAAAGTGACAAAACATTTTTAGTAATTGAAATATCAATGGGCCTTTTCATTGATCCATCCGGTTGCACTTCAATTATTTTTCCTTTGTTATCACCTTGTCCGGCAATTTGAAAACCCATAAAGGACTGTTCAGCCTCATGGCCAAATTTTGAAGAGCTGAAAATATGAAATCCACTGTTCTTACTATAAATAATTACAGGAAGCGGAATAGAAAGATCAAAATTTTTAATCGAAAATATATGCCAGTTATAAGAATCTGAAACATGTTCCATAATTACTTCTTCAGGGTTAAGGGCTTCTTTGCTTTTATCAGGCACATTAGTATTTCCCGGTTGATTTTCTTTTTGTACTGCTCCAATAAACTGCAGATTTAAGATCAACCCTGATAAAATGAGCAACATGACAACCCTTCCCCTGTAAAAACTACAATACATAATTGTATTTAATAAAAAGTAATTTAAAGTTAGAAAACTATTTTATTATAAAATGGCCCTGTTTCAATTTTTTTTAAAGATTTGTAAAAGTGATGTTATCTCAACTATTGTATAAATAAAATAGATGATTAAGAATGATAAAAGAAAAACTATTATTTCAAATTTTATAAAAATCAAATATATGAGTATAGATATTAAGTAGATAATCAGTTTAAGCCCGGAATAAGCAATGTACTTATTTACAAATAGCATGTTATTTGATTTTGTTGCTTTTATAAGTAACGTATGAAACGCTATGGTAATAAACATGATATATGGAATTAAAATGTAAACTTCCAAAAACGAAGTCCTTTTTATCAAACTAAATGCTAAAAATATAACTATTATGTAACAAACAAAAGAAGTTATTATTGCTTTAAATAAAAATTTTTTAATCGGGCTAGCCATTATTAGTTGTTAGTTGTTAGTTGTCAGTTGTCAGTTGCTGGTTGCTGGTTGTTAGTAGTTAGTTTCACATTAATTACGGTCATATCCCTTGATCAATAAATATAATCCAATTGCTATTGATCCCAGGGATAAAACGACTGTAAATACAGGATAAGGCAAGCCGATTGACTTATCAATATAATACCCGCCAAAAGTACCTGCGGCAATTATTATAGCCATCTGAATAAATAGGGAAGTATACCTGACATAATTTTTTAAAGGGCTATCGTCAGGTTTTTTTGGTTTAATCGATTGTTTTTTCAATTGAATCTGAAAATGAGGAAACAGTTTCATCAATCATATTACAATTACCCGTGAACCTGCATCCGGGTTCAATAGATAACCGGTTGGTAACCATATCACCTAAAACCTGGGAATTTGATTTTAAAGATAATAGTTCCGAAACATTCAGCTTACCTTCAACCAAACCAAAAATATCAGCATTCCGGCAATTGATAATTCCTTTAACCTTGCCTGATTCACCTACAACAAGCTTCCCTTTTGCATTTATATTTCCTGTTAATACACCATCGAGCCTGATATCTCCATTGGAAATTATATCGCCAATAATTTCAGTACCAGCATTAATAGTGTTATGCGATGTAGGTTCGCTCTCGATATATTTTGCCATAGTTTTTGTCCTTTAATTGTTTCAAATTTGATACGAACAAATATAGAAAATATTGCTTTTATATTGAAATAAAAATGAAGATGAGTCGTAAGTCGTAAGTCGTAAGTCGCAAGTAAAAAGTTGCAGGTTGCAGGTTACAGGTTTTCACGTCCTTTCACGTCTCACGTCCCACGTCCCACGTCCCACGTCTCTTCTGTCATCTGTCTTACGGCTTACTACTTACGACTAACTATTATAGGCCCATTTGAGATATAGGGAACCCCAGGTAAAACCTCCTCCAAAGGCAGCCATTATAATTTTATCGCCTTTTTTTAATTCCTTTTCCCATTCCCATAAGCACAAAGGAATAGTTGCAGCTGTAGTATTACCGTACTTTTCGATATTAATCATTACTTTTTCCTTAGGAAGGCCCATCCGGCGTCCGGTAGCCTCAATTATCCTAAGATTTGCCTGGTGTGGGACCAACCATGCAATATCATCAGATGTAATATTATGTTTTTCCATCATTTCGACTGCAACGTCGGCCATTTTGGATACAGCAGCTTTAAATACCGTTTGACCTTCCTGATAAATAAAATGTTCCTTGCAATCTATTGTTTCATGAGTTGCAGGTCGCTGCGATCCACCAGCCTTCATATAAAGATGATGACGGCCCGATCCGTCTACATGAAAAATATGATCAATAATGCCTACATCTTCCGTTGAAGGTTCCAGCATCAATGCAACAGCAGCATCACCAAAAAGAGGACATGTGGTTCGGTCTGTATAATCTGTTATTGATGACATTTTGTCGGAACCTACCAATATTACTTTTTTATATCGTCCCGTTTCAATAAATTGTGATACTGTTTGCAGGGAATACATAAAACCACAACAAGCCGCACTTAAATCAAAACTCCATGCATTTTTAATACCAGTTTTATCGGCTATTATGCAGGAAGTTGGTGGGAAAAACATATCCGGTGTAACCGTGGCAACAACTAACAATTCTATATCACCAGGATCGGTATTTGTTTTAGCCAGTAACCTTTTAACGGCTTCGGCGCCCATATCGGAGGTTGCAAGCCCTTCCCCTTTTAATATCCGGCGTTCTTTAATACCAACTCTTTGCATAATCCATTCATTAGAAGTGTCAACCATTTTGCTAAGTTCATCGTTTGTTAACCTGTATTCCGGCAGGTATGCTTCTAATGCTGTTATAGCGGCTCTGATATTATTCATTATATTATATTTCTAAGAAATTTTAGTGCCTGGATTGTAAAGGACTTTAAAGACAAACACTATTTAAAGTATTCTTTTATTTTAGCAGGTAAATTGGCTTCAATTACGCTTTTTGTGAGAAGAATCATGTTTTTTATGGCAATATCATTAGATATGCCGTGTCCGATTATTACGTTTGAATTAATTCCTAATACCGGAGTTCCCCCATAATATTCGAAATTAAACCTTGAAAAATAATCGTCTTCCAAATTTTTCTTTTTTATCAAATTATAAAAACCTTCTGCCTCCTTTAATACTACATTGCCTACAAATCCATCGCATATTATCACATCTGACTTATCGTCAAATAATTCATTTCCTTCTATATTACCAATAAAATTGAAATCTTTTGAATCCTGCATTAATTGATATGCGGCTTTTGTAAGGAGGTTGCCTTTTTCTGATTCAGAACCAATATTTAATAACCCTACTTTGGGATTATTAATGTTAAAAACGAATTCTGCATAAAGTGACCCTAATATACCATATTGATAAAGTACATCCGGTTTACAATCTGAATTTAACCCTACATCGAGAATAATTGTAAAACCTCCGCTTAATTTAGGCATAGGAGATGCAATAGTTGGACGAATAACACCTTGAATAGCCTTAACAGTAACCATTGCACCAACCATCATGGCACCGGTACTTCCGGCACTTGCTAAGCCCTCTATTTTATTACTTTCAAGCAACTGAAATCCTAAAGAAATACTGGAACGGGGCTTTTGATTAAAAGCTCTGGCCGGATGGTCGCCCATTTCAATAATATCTGTTGCATGAACTATGTCGAAATTTTTAGAGTGAACTTTCTTGTTATTAAGATATGATTCAATTGTACCCTGATCGCCAATTAAAACAATTTTATCATCCTCATTTAATTGGTCAAGTGCCAGTATAGCTCCGGAAAGAGTAGCTTCTGGAGCAAAATCCCCGCCCATCACATCTAAACCTATCCTAGCCATCTATTTAAAAAGATTATGCAGTAACTTCTTTTTCTATAGCAAGCTTCCCCCTGTAATAACCGCACTCAGGACAAACTCTGTGATATAGTACTGTCGCATTACAATTGCTACATTTTGCAGTTGCAGGAATAACAGCTTTATCGTGTGTTCTTCTTTTATCTCTTCTTTGTTTTGAATGTTTTCTTTTAGGATTTGGCATTTTAAATAGTATTAATCAATTATTATTCAAAAGACTTTTTAAATTATCCCAACGGGGATCAATATTTTTAATATTCGGTTCAATTTGGTATTCATCTAGTTTTTGAAGCATTGTGCTGTCGCACATCGATATTCCTGATTCATTATCAGGATGAATACGCCTATAAGGTAAACTTAAATGAGAAAATTCATAAATATAATGTGATACGTCCAATTCAAATTCATTATGAGAAAGAATAAGAATTTCATCAGTTTGTTCCTCTGTAGTATCGCCAAACTTAACATACAGATTAGTAGTATACGACACCGGAATGTCCAAATCATCAAGACATCGGTCACACATAACGGCAACAGTTCCTTCAAGGGTAAAATTCAGCTCCAGCATATTGATATTTTTAATTAGCAAAATTTCTATATGAACCTTGCCTCTTTTTATTTCGCTTTCTTCAAATAAATTAAAGAACTTTTCGTCGATATCAAATAAAAAATCGTGTTTACCAGATTTTAACCCTTTAAATGGGATGACAAACTGACGATTATATTTCACCAAAATAAATTTAAAGGTGCAAAAGTATAAATTTTAATCTTAATATAAAAAGAAAATTAAACGGAATAATTTTTGTTACATTTGCAGCCCTGATTTCGAATCCGGAAAATAATGCAAAAAATTAGAAATATAGCGATTATAGCTCATGTTGATCATGGTAAGACGACTTTAGTCGATAAGATACTTTTGTCAGGCAACCTCTTTAAAAATCATGAAATTCCCGGTGAATTAATCATGGATAATAATGAATTAGAAAGGGAAAGGGGAATAACTATACTCGCTAAAAACATTTCCGTGATTTATAAAGGTATTAAAATTAATATAATTGATACTCCCGGTCATGCAGATTTTGGAGGTGAAGTTGAACGGGTACTAAATATGACGGATGGGGTATTGCTTTTGGTGGATGCGTTTGAAGGCACAATGCCCCAAACAAGATTTGTGTTACAGAAGGCTCTTCAAATGGGTAAAAAACCAATAGTGGTAATTAATAAGGTTGATAAACCAAATTGCAGGCCTGAAGAGGTTCATGAAGAGGTTTTTGAATTAATGTTCAATCTTGATGCCAGTGAGGACCAACTGAATTTTCCGACAATTTATGGGTCTGCCAAACTAGGTTGGATGTCCGATGACTGGAAAAAACCTTCTAAAGATATAATTCCATTGCTCGATTGTATTGTTAAACATATTCCTGCTCCAATAGAAATTAAAGGTACAGCACAACTGCTGATTACATCACTTGAATACTCATCTTATGTTGGACGAATAGCAATAGGAAGAGTTCATCGTGGCGAGTTAAGGGAAGGGATGCAGGTTTCATTAGTTAAAAGGGACTCATCGATTATAAGGACAAAAATCAAAGAACTTCTTATTTTTGAGGGATTTGCAAAAAAGAAAGTTTCATCTGTTACCTCAGGTGAAATATGTGCACTGGTAGGTATAGAAGGATTTAATATTGGTGATTCAATAGCAGATTTTGAAAATCCTGAGCCATTAGATACGATTGCAATTGATGAACCTACTATGAGTATGTTATTTACAATTAATAATTCACCTTTTTTCGGGCGCGATGGAAAATATGTTACCTCCAGGCACATCAAGGATCGTTTAGATAAAGAACTTGAAAAGAATGTTGCCATGAAAGTTGAAAATACCGACTCAGCTGATGCTTTCACAGTTTATGGCCGCGGAGTATTGCATCTTTCGATTTTAATTGAAACTATGAGACGTGAAGGATATGAACTTCAGGTGGGCCAACCTAAAGTTATAATTAAAGATATTGGGGGAGAAAAATGCGAACCTGTCGAAATACTTTCAATAGACATAACTGAAGATACTTCAGGAAAAGCTATTGAACTGGTATCACGAAGAAAAGGAGAACTGCTTAAAATGGAAAGAAAGGGTGACCGTATACACCTTGAATTTAATATACCTGCGCGGGGAATAATAGGCCTGAGAAATCAAGTTTTGAATGCGACAGCAGGGGAAGCAATTCTAACACACAGATTTCTTGAATATGCACCCTGGAAAGGAGAAATAGAAAAACGAATAAACGGTTCACTTATAGCAATAGAGACCGGAACGGCTATTGCCTATGCGTTACATAAGCTTCAGGACAGGGGTAAATTCTTTGTAGATCCTGGGGTTGAAATTTATGAAGGGCAAGTAGTCGGTGAACATTCGCGTTCAGGTGATCTGGGGCTTAATATTACAAAAACTAAAAAGCTAACGAACATGAGGGCAACAGGTTCCGATGAAAAAATGAAAATTGCCCCGGCAATAAATTTTTCACTTGAAGAAGCCCTCGAATATATACAGGAAGATGAATATGTAGAGGTTACGCCTAAAAGTATACGTTTGCGTAAAATTATTCTCAATGAAACGAATAGAAAACGATCTGCCAAATAGAATTAATTATATGAAATAATCCGTTCCACTGAATCCAATAATACATCAATAAAATAATCTTCTTTCGGGATGTATTTAATAGCGCCATTACATATAAACTCTTTAATTATTTTAATATCTTCCTGGCCTGACAGAATAATTACCGGTACATTAACATTCAACTTTCTCAATTCTTTTAAAGTATCAAGGCCGGTCATACTTTCTTTACCCTGTAAATAAAATAAATGGTCCAATACAATCAGATCCGGTACCTGGTCCAAATGTTCAAGACATTCTTCACCAGACATAAAAGTTTTTACATTATAACCTTCCCTGCTTTTAAATGTATACTCTAAAAGATTAAGGATTACCTTATCGTCATCAACTACAAAAATTAACTTATCATCCATAAATGTATACTCATTTATTTAATTATTCATTAAATAAATACTATTTACTTATACGAGGGTAATATATCATTGTTCGATAAAATAATTTTATCTTATTAATTATTTATTGTATTAATATTTAATTGTTTATAACAAAAAATTGCCTTCAGTTTACAAATATTGCCTTATGGTTACCCTAAATTAATAAAATAATTGATTAATGTAAAAAAAAATAGTATGAATGTTAAAATTTAAATAATGAATTGCATAAAATCGGGGTTAAACCTTTATTTTGGCAGGCACGATTTACTCCGGACTTTCAATTTTCCATATCTTTGTTGCAATAGAATTGATTAATTATAGAGCCAGGAACCAAGAACCAGAAGCCAGGATAAAAAGACGTAGAAGGACGTGAAATGGGAAGTGGTAAAGAAGAATAAAACAGAATATAAATAAAAGATAAAAGAGGAAAGAAGACAATCTTGGTTCCTGGTTCTTGGCTCTTGATTCTAATTAGCGAGTTACTACTGTAATAAATAGGATATGATATATGATATAGCAATTATTGGCGGGGGCATTGTTGGATTAGCCACTGCCTTGAGAATAAAGGAATCAAGCCCGCGTTTAAAAGTTTTATTATTAGAAAAAGAAGATGGGCTGGCCCGTCATCAAACCGGTAATAATAGCGGGGTAATCCATTCCGGGATTTATTATAAACCCGGATCCCGAAAAGCAATAAATTGTATAAACGGCTACCATCAGCTCCTTGAATTTTGCAATAAGGAAAATATACCATTTGAAATATGCGGAAAAATAATTATTGCCACAAAAAGAGAAGAATTACCCCGATTGGATGACCTTTATAAACGAGGAACAGAGAATGGCCTTTCAAAAATAAAAAAATTAACCGGAAATGAAATTTTAGAATATGAACCCAATGCCTATGGATTTGCGGGTATATGGGTTCCATATACAGGAATCATTGATTACAAAGATGTGTGTGCTAAATATGCCGAACTGTTTGTAGAACGTTACCAGGGTGAAATATTATTAAACCGGAAAGTTGAAAATATTTTAATTCAGCCAAGATTAACTCAGGTAATAACAAGTAAAGATACTTTTTCTGCTAATCTGATTATAAATACTGCAGGTCTTTATGCTGATAAAATTGCCGGTTTTAACCGAAAAATTGATATACGGATAATTCCATTCCGTGGTGAATATTACGAAGTAATAAGGGAAAAACGAAATTTGGTTAAGAATTTAATCTATCCTGTACCTGATCCGGCTTTTCCATTTTTAGGCGTTCATTTTACACGTAAACTAAAAGGTGGAATTGAAGCCGGGCCGAATGCGGTATTTGCATTTTGTAAAGAAGGTTATCGTAAATCGGATATTAATTTCTCAGAATTGGGCGAATCTCTCCTTTGGAGAGGGTTTCAAAAGGTAATGATAAAATATTGGAAAACGGGCGTTGGAGAATATTACCGTAGCTTCAGTAAAAATGCCTTTACTCATTCTTTGCAGCGATTATTGCCTGCAATTGAAAAGAATGACCTGATTGCCGCCGGAGCTGGCGTTAGGGCACAGGCTTGTACTTTTGACGGAAACCTTATAGATGATTTTCTTATTTATGAAGGCCCAAATATAATAAATGTACTAAATGCACCTTCTCCTGCTGCTACTGCTTCATTATCGATTGGAAAGACTATTGCAGATCTTGCAATAAGGAGATTCCAACCTTTATAAAGCTAAATCGCGTTCTTCAACGACAAAAGGCATCCTTAAAATGGATTTGAAATCGTTGCCTAAATCCATCATAAATTCGTCACCGGATTCATAATACCAATTTACCCTGACATTATTGCCATTTTCAAATATTTTTTCAATTAATGTAAAGATTGTCATCAATGATCGGTTTGTACTGCTATTTGAATACTCCAGAGAAATATTTATCTCTGTGAGCGGATATGGTTTCAGGGAATACTCTACAAGATATTTAAACAATGGCTGATAAAAAATAATTGCGTTTTCAGGAATGCATCTCCCTGATATACTTAATACTCCGTCTTCGAATTTTATTTTAGGTGTATTTATTGTTTTTTGAATATAAAGCATACAATATCTATTTTATGCAAAAAATTTAAATTACGTCAAAATATATGAAGATAAATATAAATTTTCTATAATTCAACCTTTCATTGAAATATACGACTAAGATAATTAAATTGTGGATATTTATTGTACCGGAAATGTAAAAGTGAATTGACTTCCCTTTCCGACTTCACTTTCCACCCAAATTTTGCCTCCATGTTTTTCGATAAAATTCTTACAAAGTATTAATCCTAAACCTGTTCCTAATTCCTTTGCAGTGCCGGTTGTTGTATAAACCTGTGAAATATCAAAGAGTTTGCATAAATTTTCGGGTTCTATTCCAATCCCGTTGTCCGAAACCGATATTGTTATATTTCCGGAAAGTTCCACAGCATTTATATTTATTATGCCCCCTTCATTTGTAAATTTTATGGCATTTGAAATAAGGTTTCGTAATATCGTTTTTAACATATCAATATCAGCATAAATAATTATGGGGTTTGTAGCTATATAATTTAGTATGATGTTTTTTGTTTTCGCAGTAGGTTTCAGAATTGTAAAAATATGGTCACATATACCTGCAAGATTTAATTTTTGAGGTATAAACTGGATTTTGCCTTGTTGGGTGTTAGCCCAAATCAATAATTCTTCCAGTAAATTAAACGCTTTTTGAGCCGATGTATTTATATTGTTTGCGATATCTATTGTTTTATCAAAATCGTTCCGGCTAATGGTTTCAACTAATAATTCCGATAAACCAAGGAATGAATTAAACGGACTTCTTAAATCATGTCCAAGAATCGACATAAACAGATCTTTGTCCGCATTTAACTGAATTAACTGTTTTTCGTTTTCTTTAATTTCCAATTCTGCCTTCTTACTTTCGGTAATGTCTAAGAATGATGCTAATATTTTTTTATTTCTAAGCACTGCTACAGACATTAATGCAGACATAATATCACCATTTTTTTTATAAAGCGTGAATTCATACCTATCAGGGGCATCTTTTGGGTCTAACAGCCTCCTTCGGTTATATTCTTTTAATCGGACAATGTCTTCTGGTGTAATATGATTTGTCCAACTCCTTCCTATAACTTCTTCTCTTGAATAACCTGTTATCCTGCAATATTCATTATTTACCAATGTAATTGTAGTATCTGGTTCAATTATGATGATAGCTGCCGAGTTATTTTCAAATATTGAACGAAAGTTTTCTTCGCTGTCTTTTAATGCTTCTTCTGCTTTTTTACGAATGGTGCAGTCATGAATAATGGAAAGAAGAAAAGGCTTGTCTTTCAGGCCGATTTTTCCGGAATATACTTCAACATGTTTAATTGTTCCGTTTGCTAAGCGATGTTCAAACAGGAAAAAGTTTTGTTCCATACCTTTTGCCCTTGCCATTTCTAATGCAACCTGTTTATCAGATAAAGTATTTATATTTTGGATATACATGCTGGTCAGCTTACTTAGGGAATATCCATAAAATTTGCTTGCTGCCTCATTTGCATCAACGATTTTGCCAGTGGAAGGATCGATCAAAAGCATAGAGGCAGAGTTATTGCTAAAGAGCGAATAGTAAGGGTTTTGGCTACCCCAAAGTACCTTTTTTGAATTAATACTTAGTTTTGTCATCTCTCACTGGTTTTATTATGAAATTGCACCTGACAATTATCAGGAAATTTTGAAATACATTATAAATTTATCAAATATTTTGTTATAAATGTACATTTTATGGGTTTTAAAGTATGGTTTTTAGGTTATTTTATAATCGTAAAAAGATACATTTTTGTACTATTTTAACATAAAAGCATCACATCAATTAACCAACACACTATCACTTCAAAAGTAAATATTTCAAACACTTAAAAAAAATGCCCTGAAATATTGAGTTTCAGGGCATAAATTTATAATCCAATGCAATTCAAATATTTTGTAAGTTTGTTATAAACTTGATTTGATGAATGAACAAATAAAATATTGGGTTGATTTATCTGATTATGATTTCGATACTGCTTTGGCAATGCAGCAAAGTGGCAGATATTTGTATGTAGGATTCATGTGTCATCAAACAATAGAAAAAATATTAAAAGCTTATTTCAGTTTACAAGGCAGTGACCCGGCTCCATATTCTCATAGCCTTTCTTATTTAGCCAGGAAAGCAAATATATATGATAGTTTTACAGATGATTTTAAAGACTTTATTGATATTTTAGAGCCTTTAAATATTGAGGCTCATTATCCTTCTCATAAAGAGCGATTACTCAAAAGCCTTTCTAAAGAAAGATGTGAATCAATACTTCAAAATACCAGAAATATACAGCAATGGATAAAGGAGAAGTTATAGATAAATTGTTGAGATATAAAATGTTAGTTTCAAAGCATTTTGACATTGACAGGATTGTACTTTTTGGTTCATATGCAAAAGGCAATCAGAGAGAAGATAGCGATATTGATGTTGCTATAATAGTAAATTCGATAGATCAGGATTATTTTTCTTATGCACCACTTCTCTGGAAACTTCGGCGAGAGATAGATGACAGGATAGAACCTATTTTGATTGAAAATAGTCATGATGAAAGTGGGTTTCTAAAGGAGGTTTTAAACTCCGGATTGGTAATTTAAAAAACGCCACATGTTGAACCCTGTGTTTTTTATTTTAAACTTGAAGAAAAGAATATATTCAATATAAAAAGTACAGGCAGTCCTGACAAAAATATATATATTATTGGCATCCATCGGGAAGGTTCATTTTCTTTAGAATAATAAGACTTTTTATTCATTATTCTTTCTCTGATATATTCAGTCATTTCAAGTTCTTTGAGGAAATTAATTCTAAACAACTGAGAACCAATACTTGGTAAAACCAAAATCTTTTTATATTCATCAAGTTCCTTGTCATAATATTTTATAGAAATCATTGCAGGATGTATGAATGCAATTTGATAAATCCAAACAATTTCCTTATAATCAATTATCTTTTGTCCGTTAAATGAATCTATAATTATGGAATCTTCCTTCGCCTCAATATTTTTAAGTCTTACCATCATAATAATAAGCCAAATCATTGCCCAACTAACCATTAATGCTGCTCCTCTTGACCAATCATAAAAAAATTGTCCCTCTTGATTCCATGTTGCAATAATCCCAACAAGAAATCCCAATCCCCATAATGGAGTAAATAGATACTTATAAATAAATGTCAATGATGAACTTTTATACATAAATAATAATATTGTCCTTTTATTATATCGACTAAGATGCTTAAAAATAGTTAATTACTTTATGCCCGCCAAAATGTAATGTGTTATTGAAGGCACTATAATCAAAATTCACCAAAACTAAATCTGAGACATAATGATAAATTATGATATAAAATCCGTCAGTCATACAACTGGTTCATTTTTAATATTATTATTGTCTTTATCCTTAAACATCTTGCTTATATAATTATAATTTGCCAACATCCAGTAGCCAAGAATAATATTCAGAAAACTTATCGCCCAACGAATATAATCCCGTAATCCAAATTTAAATAAATTATCATTTAGACCATTCCCCACTGAGGATTTAAAAGCAAATAAAGAATTACTTAAAAAAGCAGGGATATTTTGAATCAACATAATGCCGCCAATCACTATTATGGCTAATTTTAAGATATTTGAATTGTTAAAATTCTGAAATTCAATTTTATCATCATCAAATCCTTTGTCAAGTTTCAGCCAACTTATGATTTTATCTGGTTTATAAATTAAAAACATGAAAAGCAAAATTATCGCTATCAAACTAACAATTAACCAAACAATCCCAATAAAATCCATTTGACTAATCACTAAGCCAACATTGCTTGGAAATACGGAGAATAAGATTGTAATCACATAGTATAATCCAAAAATTTTAATAATCAATCGGAATAAATCTTTTTTAGTCATTGCATTGTTTTTATATTTTATGAAAATACATAAATTTTTTGTTTTAAATATTTCATTAAATGTATTGAAGGAAGGTATTTAAACTAAATTGTTAATTTTGTGAATTTAATTGGCCTTTTCTTTGAGACACTAATTGCGGGTTGTTAGCTCAGTTGGTTTAGAGCATTACCTTGACAGGGTAGGGGTCACTGGTTCGAATCCAGTACAACCCACGGATTAGTCGTAAGTATTAAGTCGTAAGTCGTAAGACAAAAAAAGAAGGTAAAGAATGAGAAAAGATATAAAATTTGTAAATAATTTTTATTCTCTACATTCCCTTACCTTCTCTACCTTCCCTTATCTTCCTTTTTTTCAAATTTCACTTAGGACTTACGACTTACGACTTACTACTATTTCAAATTACTCCAGTACCACCTAATGGCTTCCTTCAATCCGTTTCTTAAATCGAATAACGGCTTATACCCTAAAAGTGATTGTGATTTTTGAATAGATGCCAGCGAATGAGGAATATCTCCAAGCCTGTTAGGGCCATGATTTATTTCAACATTAGTAATTGCCGGGTCATATTCCGATAAGAATTCTTTTAAATGTTTTGTAAGCTGGTTTAATGTATTTCGTTCCCCATAAGCCACATTGTAAACTGTGTTGACAGCCTGGGGGTTTTTAGTAAATGCAGCTAACAGGTTTGCCTGAACAACATTTTCAATGTAAGTAAAATCCCTTGAATATTCACCATCGCCATTAATAACAGGAGACACATGTTGCATCAATTGAATAACGAATTTTGGGATTACTGCAGCATATGCACCATCAGGACTTTGTTTTCTTCCAAATACATTAAAATATCTCAATCCTATAGATTCTAAACCATATGTTCGTGTAAACACATCAGCATAAAGTTCATTCACATATTTGGTAATTGCATATGGTGATAAAGGTTTGCCAATACGGTACTCCACTTTGGGCATTTCCTGAGAATCCCCGTATGTAGAAGAACTTGCAGCGTAAATAAATCGCCTGACTTTTGCATCACGGGAAGCTACCAACATGTTTAGTGAGCCTGAAATATTAACTTCATTTGTCGTGACCGGATCGCTAATGGACCTTGGAACTGAACCGAGGGCAGCCTGATGAAGAACTATATCTATTTTGTTAACTGCTGATTTACAAACGCTAAGATCCCTAATGTCGCCGTTAATAAATTCAAAAGAGTTGTTTTTTTCAAATTCACTGATATTACCATACGAACCTGTTGATAAATTATCCAAAACCCTTACTTTTTTAGCGCCATAGGCAAGCAGGTATTCTGCAAGATTTGATCCAATAAAACCGCTCCCGCCTGTAACCAGGAAACTATATTGACTTAGGTCTTCTGAATGATATTTTGTTTCAAACATTTTTTTAGGTATTTAGGCTATAGGCATTAGACTATTAGTCATCAGATGCACTATTATTTTTGTCAAAAATAAACTAAAAATATCAGCGTTCTGATATGATATTGTTGTTTTTTGATTAACTGTGCAATAAACCCCTTCAAAATAATGAATATGTGGATTTAATTCTAAATTAAGATAATTATTTTATTATTAAATAACTTCTATGCACTAAGCACTAATTACTAAGCACTATTTTACCATTGAAGTTAAAGAATACTTTTGATTTTTAAACGAAATAAGGTCACATTTAAATGAACCAACAATCATATCGAATTTTACACTTACGGGGATTTTGTTTGAATCATCGGAAAGCCAGAATGTCATATCGTCTTTATTTTTAAAAATCCGGCCCGGTTCAACCACCGGAACAAATTTAAGGCATTTGAATTTTCCAATTTTTGTTTCAATAACTTCCCGTCCTTTAAAAACTATATAAAAGGGGAATACTTCATCCCCAAAATATGTGTTTACAAAAATAACATCATTAATATTAAAATTTGTAAAATCTATCCGGCGCAGATAAAATAAGGACGATACCATATCGAGTATGTTTTCCGGGACTTTATGTTCGCCTGACAATTTACTGGTTATAGTATTATTATCATGATCAAATCCAACGTCGTTGTATTGCTTATAATTTCCTTCGTGTATGTTTCGTATTGTTCTTACCGGCAAATTGGAGGATGGCAGGAAATAACTTTCGTAAATATCCAGCACCTTAAAAAGTTTGTCAGCCAATCCAACTGTATGAGCTTTTATAATTGCATGAAAAACCGGAATGCTATTAAATGATTCATTATTAAGCGTTACAATTCCTAAACCTGCTGTAATTATTCCATAATGAAGAGAGTACTTTAATTCTTCTCCTTCAATAAAGGCAGGATCAGGATTTATTGGAGGTTTCACGGTATTGGTTTGAAAGGAGGTTGATAAAATAAATAAAGTGAAAAAAATGATCCTGATTCTCATAATATATATTTTAGTTGTCAGTTGTCAGTTGTGAGATGATAGTTTATAAAGTTTATAAGTTTATGAGGTTTATAATTATATGAAATTCTGTAGATTTTATAAACCTTATAAACCCTATAAACCTTATAAACCTAATTTAGAGTTAGCATATTTGTACATTATTTTTTTAACACCTTGTTTTTAGGTGTAGTCGCAACAAAATCTTTCAGGTAATAAGGTTCAAAATAAGCTAAATCCTGAAATTTATTCAATGAATAATATTTTTGAGATAGATTAACCATGTCTTTTGCTGAATTTGTATAGCCATCAATAAATATGGCATTAGAATTATTAATAAGACCTGAAAATTTCTGAGATCCGTTTCCAAAAAATAAAACTTTCCGGAGGTTTAATATTTCTTCAAATGAAGTGTTTGTCAAAATTACTGCACTTGTGTTAATTTTAACATTCCCGGATTTATCAAAAAACGAAAGATAAACTTCCTGTCGTTTTGCATCCAGCATAGGACAGAACCATGCATCATTAAATTTTTCTTCCTCATTTCCCTTTAATCGGGAAATTATCCCATGAAACATACTCTCCAGAGTTGGGATTGCAATAAGTGATTTATCGGCACCAAAACATAGACCTTTTGCAACTGAGACGCCAATACGCAATCCTGTATAGGAACCTGGCCCCATACTAATTGCAACTGCATCAAGGTTACTTGCGAATATCCCGTTTTTTTTTAACAATTCCCCGGTTATTACTGTTAAAAGGGAAGCGTGAGAACGACCTTCAGCATTTTCTATCAAATCAATCAGGCCACTTTCATCACCTAAAGCCACGGAACAGATATCTGTCGCAGTTTCTATATTTAAAATTAAAGCCATTATTTGTTAATAAATATTTATTATTAAACTTAAGTTAAACATAAAAGTATACATAAAAGCCATATATTTCGGGATATTTTAGAAAAATTTATATGCTTAAGAAAGTTTATTATTTTGAAAATATCGGTGAAGTTGCATTTCAAAAAACAAGCAGATCGACAAATATAAGAATAACCGTAAAACCTGATCTGGGAATAAAAGTAACTTTTCCAAATCATGTTTCTTTAATAAAAGCTTACCGTTTTGTGGAGAATAAAGCAGATTGGATAATAAAAAGTCTGGAAAGGTTAAAATCAGTCGAAAAAAAACAAACTCTGTTTATCCCTGGTATTGAATATAGAACAAATGAACACAGGCTTGAGTTTGTTAAGCATAACGCTGAGATATTAAAAGTACGAGTAGCAAACGGATTAATTAAAGTATTTTATACAACTCAGCAACAATTGATTTCAGATTACGGTCAACAACTTATTCGTAAGGGTATTAACCATGCTATAAAAATTGAAGCAAATAAAATTTTACCTGAAAGGTTAAAATATCTGGCTTTGCATCATGGGCTAAAATATAAAGATTTAAGCATTAAAAACATGAAATCGAGATGGGGAAGTTGCACTTCGGCTAATAAAATAAATTTAAATATTCACCTGATACGTTTGCCTGTTCATTTAATGGATTATGTGTTATTGCATGAGCTTGCCCATACTATTCATAAAAATCATGGGAAACAATTTTGGTTTCTGCTGGATAAATTGTCCGGAAATGCAAAAGCCCTGGCAAAGGAGATGAAAGATTACCGTACGCAGGTATATTAGTGGTTAGGGACTAGGGGTTAGGGACTGGAGAATAGTAATATTATGTTTTAAAGTGGTAAAGGTTGTAAAGGTTGTAGACGTTGTAAATGAGTAGATGTTGTAGTTTATTCTCCCTAACCACTAGCCCCTAGCCGCTAACCCCTATATGGCCATTTTCAGGTCCTGTGTAAGTAATGCCTCAAGGCTGATAATATATTGAAGTGTTTTTTGTTCCCCAAAAAGCTGTTCGAATTCCTTATAAACATAATCACGAATATCGGTTTGCCAATCAAGGTACGAAAGTGTGGATATCTTCCCCAATTCGCGCTTTTCGAAAAATCGTTTTAATACATTTACTTTAGAGTGATATGCCATAAATGCTTTAATTTGGGTACGCAATTCATTGCTTAAAAGATTGTCAATGGTTATCAATTCGTCAGGAAGGATTTCTAAAGTAGTGTCATAAAAATTACTAAAAGTATTTTGCCAGTTTATAAAATGGATTAAATAATTAGTGATTTTGAAAAGGTCCTTGTCATCTTCCTGATTGATTGATTTTAAAAACATCCCTTTTAATTCATTCAGATATAATTCTTTAATCTTTGTATCGAGTTTTTGTGTTATTTCTTCAGTATATTTAGAGTAATCGTCACTAAAGTTATTTAAAGTAAATTCCTTATTTGTAAACGGTTGCTGTAATGAAATTATTCTGGTGATTACTGACACCTCATCTATAAGCAATTGATAGAGAGGAAATAATTTTGATTTTTCAATATCTTCAAAGAAGCGTTCCGACACATAACCTTGCATCAATAAACTGTTCATTTCCTGATTATTCTTTGTGATACGTTCAATATCACTTCGATATATCTTTAAATGTTCGTTTATCTTACTTTTAATCTGTGCTTTTTTCCCATTTACGATTATCTGTATATATAATGGGAAAAATTTTTCCCTTACAAGTAATTTGGCATTAGCCCTCTTGTTAATGTAATGTTTGACAGTAATTTTCCTGTTTACCATTGGTTGATGTTAATCTTATACAAATTAATATTCCTTGGTTTTACCATCAAAATGGCATATACTATTTTGTTTAGATACAACTATTAGGCCTTTATACTTAAAAATAATAAAAAGGTTCTAAATAAAATAAAAAGTAACCACTCTTAAAAAAAAATTGTAGGTTTGATTTCAAAATTACAAAAATGTTTCATAATCACATTGGAGAATTTTCAGCTTTATCAGTTGCTATATTTTGGACGATTACAGCACTTGCTTTTGAATCAGCAAGTAAAAAAGTTGGCTCATTATCAGTCAATTTAATAAGACTTATATTGGCATTTATTTTTTTAACTGTTTTTAATTTTTTTTACAGGGGTAATTGTTTTCCATCCGATGCAGGAATACATCAGTGGATATGGCTCAGCCTGTCAGGTTTTGTCGGATTTGTGTTTGGGGATTTGTGCTTATTTAAATCTTTTACAATAATTGGCTCTCGTATGGCGATGCTGATAATGACACTGGCTCCTCCGATTACAGCCATTACAGGTTTTATCCTGCTTAATGAAAATTTTTCAATCTATAGTATTCTTGGAATATTAATTACATTGACAGGAGTTTGCCTTGCTGTTACAGGACATAACAGGGAAAATGAAAAGTTAACTTTGAAAGTTCCGGTAAAAGGTTTGCTTTTTGCATTTGGCGGGGCATTAGGACAGGCATTTGGATTAATTCTCAGTAAAAAGGGGATGAACGGGTATGATGCCTTTGCATCCACTCAAATTCGCATTATAACCGGCATTGCAGGTTTTGCATTTATTATTTTTATACTGCGAAGAAGCTCACAATTATTCTATGCAATTGGCAATCGCTCTGCAATGAAAGGAATTTCAATCGGATCATTTTTTGGTCCGTTTTTAGGGGTATCTCTGTCATTATTATCCTTGAAATATACTTCCACAGGTATTGCAGCTACAATTATGGCAACGGTTCCGGTTTTGATTATTCTTCCGTCTGTTTTAATTTTTAAACAAAAAGTTACGGTATTGGAAATTATTGGAGCTTTTATTAGTGTTATGGGAGTTTCATTATTTTTTTTGTAGGTACCCAATAAAAGAATTAATTTTGGGAAATATAAAGAGATAAGGAGAGCTGGCAGAGTGGTCGATTGTGGCAGTCTCGAAAACTGTTGTACCTTTTTGGTACCGTGGGTTCGAATCCCTCGCTCTCCGCAAAACTTTATTAAATATATATTAAAGCCATTTAGTGTTTATTTCGTTCTACTTCACTTCGGTACGGCACCGTCTCGTACCTCACCAATGCCTTAACCTTGTTATGTTCCACTACATAAACCCTAAAACGCTTTTTTCATTTTCGGGAAAGAATTTTGATATATTTTCCGAAAAAAGAAAACAAATCAAAATCCTTTCGGGTTTATGGCATTTTGATCCCGCAATAAATGTCTGAACTGGGATTTGTATGATTTATTGGATGATGTGATTAAAAAATCCCAAAATCCCTTAATCCAAAAAATCACAGTTCAGACATAATAGATTGTATATTAAAACATTTTGTGAAAATGGCGGAAACACAACGGTGGGATATACGACTATTGGTAACCTTTATCCTTTACATAATGTGTTTGTTATGTGAAAAAGGACAAAAATCTACCAATGGGATATACTTATTACATCAAATTCAGAAATATACAAATTCGGGAAGAATTGAAAATTTAGTCTGTAATTGTTAATGTTTAAAATTCCGGAAATTTTCCTTAAATGTAGTATCTTGCTTGTCAAGATTAAATTTGTTAACAAACCATGACCAAAGAAACCGCAATTAAATTATTTGAATCAAAGCAGGTTCGTTCTGTTTGGGATTCGGAAGCTGAAAAATGGTATTTTTCTATAAATGATGTTGTTGAAGTTTTAACAGAAAGTCCAAATCCACGCAAGTATTGGAGCGTATTGAAAACAAGACTGAAAGCTGAAGGAAGTGAGTTGGCTACAAATTGTAGTCAACTGAAAATGCAATCTTCAGATGGTAAATTTTACAAAACAGATGTAGCCGATACCGAACAACTGTTTCGATTAATCCAGGCTATTCCTTCACCCAAAGCTGAACCTTTTAAGCTTTGGTTAGCTAAAGCTGCCAGGGAGAGATTAGATGAAATTGAAGACCCCGAAATAGGAATTGACAGGCTCATGGAAACATATTTACGTAAGGGCTACACTAAAGAATGGGTCAACCAGCGACTTAAAAGTATTGAAATCCGAAAGGAATTAACTGATGAATGGGAAAACAGGGGAGTACAAAAAGGACAGGATTTTGCCATTCTTACAGATGATATTACCCAGGCATGGAGCGGATTTACTACCAAAGAATATAAAAAATTCAAAGACCTGAAGAAAGAAAACCTCCGTGACCACATGACCAACCTGGAATTAGTATTAAACATGTTGGCCGAAGCTACAACCACAGAAATATCAAAGGAAAAGAAACCTAAAACCTTTCCGGATAACCGGAAAATTGCCAAACAAGGTGGTACTATTGCCGGTAATACCCGCAGGGAGATTGAAGAAAAAACAGGCAGAAAGGTTGTTTCAAAGTTAAATGCAAAGCAATTGGAGGAAAAACGGAAAAACGATGCTTTGAATGAAAATAATGACTAAATTTTATCTTGCTGTGAATAGAACAAAAAGAATTACAATATTTTCATTAAGGAAAATTTTATGAAATACTTGAGACTAATTTTTTCATTTTGAGATTATTCGGTATTACAATGTTGTATATAAATACATTAACAAGCAAGGTTGCTTTTCAATTTTAGCCTTCCCCCGGGGATCGACGGAGTCAATCCCGAACACTGTCCTGAACCTTGATTTTAATGATTAAATGAGGACTATGATTAAATCTATTTTTTCTTATCGGAATAATTATTTTTTGATAAAATGAAAGCAATTATATGTACAAGGTATGGCCTGCCTGAAGTACTTCAAATCGGGGAAACAGCTAAACCTGTTCCAAAGAATAATGAAGTGCTTATTAAAATATATGCTTCAAATGTGACTATTTCAGATTGCATTGTCAGAAGTGGAAAGGTGAATTTTTTACTATGGCTTCCAATGAGAATTTTCGTTGGATTCAAAAGACCAAGAAAGTCTATTTTAGGATTTGAATTGGCCGGGGAAATTGAAGCAATTGGTAGTGAAATAAAAAGATTCAAACAAGGTGACAAAGTTTTTGCATTCTCAGGTAAAAATTTTGGAGCATACGCTGAATATATTTGTCTGCCTGAAAATGGAACATATTTACCATCGGAAAGTGTTATTTCAGAAAAACCTTCCAATATAAATTGGGAATATGCAGCTACGATTCCATCACGAGGTATGTTGGCTAACTATTATCTGAAAAAGGCAAATATCCAAAATGGCCAAAAAGTAATGATTTATGGCGCTTCCGGAGGTATCGGAACATTTGCAGTTCAGATAGCAAAAAATTTTAAGGCATATGTAACCGGCGTATGCAGTACAAATAATCTGGAATTAGTTAAGTCACTTGGTGCTGATAAAGTTATTGATTATACAAAAGATGATTTTACAAAAGGTAATGAATTATATGACTTAATTTTTGATGCAGTTGGGAAAAGATATAGTTCAAAATTAAAGTTTAAAAAAGTGCTGGCTCCAGGGGGAAAATTTATATCAGTGGATGACAGGCATCCAAAAATTCATATTGATGAACTTGTTGAACTTAAAAATTTAGTTGAGGCAGGTAAGTTAAAAGCAGTAATAGATAAAATATATCCCCTTGACCAGATAAGTGAAGCTCATAAATATGTTGAAAAAGGTCATAAAACAGGAGGAGTTGTAATAAAAATATCAAATAATTAAATATAGTAAAACCCCTCCCAACACTACCCAAATAACATCAACTTTACATACTAAAAGAATAAAAGCAACTGCCGAAGCCAAAATATTAAATATATTCCAGTGTACACCAATTGTAAACCGGTACGTAATAACAGTAAGCAGACCGACAAATGAGCATAACACGCCATTTATTACCTTATTGAACTGAGGATAAGTACTTAGTTTATCGAAAAAGGGAATAATGCCCATCAAAATTAAAAACGATGGTGTAAATACACATACTGTAGCCAACAGGCTGCCGAATATTCCAAAGTGCATATAACCAAAAAACGTAGCTGCTATAATAATGGAACCAGGAGTTACCTGACCAAGTATAACACCATCCATGAAGGTTTTTTCATCAAACCAACCGATTAAATCTATTAACTCGTGGTACATTATCGGCATTGCCGCCAACCCTCCGCCAAAAGAGAACAGATCAATCCGTAACATAATAGTTGCCAGCGTAAAATATTCTTTATTAACAATATAGAGTATTCCTGAAATAAGAATGACAATAGCCAGCACCCTGATGAAAAATTTAAATGTATTTGTTTTTACATTATCAACTGAACCATTGAATTTTTTATTAGTTAATAACAGTCCCAAAATAGCCGCAATTACCAATACAAGTGCCGGATGTAATTTGGTAAAGAATAAAGCTGCTGCAATTATTGCTATTAACAAGTCATTTATATTATAAAAATTTTTCCTGCCAAAGATATAGGCAGCATTAGCAACTATTGCTACAATAATAACCCTTAATCCAGTTAATATTACTTCAACACCTGATATGTTTTTTGAATGTTTGTAAAGTACCGAAAGTATAAACATAATAAGGAATGCAGGAAATCCAAAAGCTATAAAACTTATTACTGCCCCTTTTATCCCCTTTAACTTTAAACCGATATAAGCTGCCAGCTGCATTACTATAGCCCCGGGAATAACCTGGCATAATGCCAGACCCGAATCAAAAGTTTCAGCATCGAGCCATTTCTTTTTGTCGACAATATGTTTTCTAATATGGGCTGACATGGCAACACCACCGAATGCAGTAAGCCCAATCCAGAAGAAAGTCCGTATAATTTCAAAATATGAAGGATTTCGCTTTTGCATATTAGTGCATAGTGCTTAGTGCATAGTGCTTAGGATGTCATGCTATAGGATTTATGATCTCTGAAAATTAGTGCTGTTAAAAAAAGGCCAAGTTCAAGGCTTGCGAAGTCAGGAAAAGCGGAATTTACTTTAGTAAATGAGCATTTTTCTGACAAGCATAACGAAGAAATTGGCCTTTTTTTAAAGGCACTAATCTAAACAAAAATGATCTGGGTACCAACCCCCCCGGCCATTTCATATAACTGTCCCACAGTTATAATATCTGACACTTCATCACAAAAATCTTCCTTTTTTAATTTAAACATATCGGCGGCAAGTTTACAGGCATAAATTTCACCACCGCCTGCTGTAATCATTTCAAATAACTCTTTTACAGTTGGGATATCTAACTTTTCAATCTGGCTCTTCATCATGGCAGACACTCCGGCCTCCACGCCCGGTAACATACCAAGAATTGTCGGGAAAGGCAACCCTCCGGGCATACGCATAGCAGGATTACCGACAGTGGCGGTATGTAATTTATTCATTTGTTTTTTAGTTATAGCGTCGAGTCCAAAAAATGTAAAAAACATTTTTGCTTCAATGCCTTCCATTACAGCACCGTTAGCCATAATCAGCGCAGCGTACACATCTTCAATACTTCCTTTAGCGCAAATTATTAGCACTCTTTTTAATGGATTTTCTTCCTTATTCATAATATTATTGTTTTATATTTGTTAAAATACATATATATCATACACAGCTCACAGGTTTGGGAATCCCTGCAATTTTTGATGAA
Organism: uncultured Bacteroidota bacterium; assembly: GCA_963846585.1. Classification (GTDB taxonomy): domain Bacteria; phylum Bacteroidota; class Bacteroidia; order Bacteroidales; family JAAUTT01; genus JAAUTT01. The sequence continues at coordinate 325,860 of CAWJWO010000007.1, read as the reverse complement.
TATTTTAATGGTCCGCCGGGGAACAATTGATAAAATTCCTTTATGTCAGTAATTCCCGAATTGCCGACACTTCTTATAGTGAGGTTTTCACCTTTGGCATGTTTTTGCCTTAAAAATTCAAGCACAGCCCAATGTTTGTCTGTTAACGTGATGTTCAGTTCCTTTGCAATCTCAATTGCAATATCTTTTGTCCATTGTTTATAATCAAGCATATAACCTTCGTTATTTACCTGGACCGTAACCCCTGCAATTAATTTTTCAGCCATATCTGTTTAGTATTATTTATTAATTTATATATCAACATTCAATAATCAATAATCAATTTTCAATTATCAATTATCAATATCAACTTCTTCCCTGCCATACTCATATACGATGTGACCGGCAAATGTCTTCCCATTATAAGGATATTCCAGTAAATCCATTTAAAAAAAAGTTTTCCCCAATGGTTTACACGGGAAGTTTTTAGCAACAAAAACGGACCAATTACAGGTAATGGATATGTTCCAGGCAATGGTTCCGTATCATAGTTAAAATCAATTAAAGAAGCTTTGCCAAAACCAGTTTCTATATAGCAATTTGCATGTCCGTCGAATTTAGCAGAAGGATTATTACCTCTAAAAATTTCCAGCATATTTTTAAAGAGAAAATCACCGGCAAAGTGAGCCACAGAACCAGCCTTTGAGGCCGGAATTGCCGCAGCATCACCAATAACAAAAATATTCGCAAATTTTTCATGTTGCAGGGTGTGTTTGTTTACCGGAATAAAATTCAGATCGTCGCCTAAACCGCTTTTTCCCACAAAATCAGCACCCTTATTAAGCGGCACAATTGTTAATAAATCAAATGGCACTTCTTTTTCATCGTACGAAACCAGTTTTTTATTTTCATTGTCGATATGTTCGATATAAAAATCAGTAACAACCTTTATATTTTTCTTATCCAACAATTCTCCCAATACCTTTGTTGCAATTGGTTTGGTAAAAGCTCCTGCCAGAGGGGTACAAAAAATAATTTCCACTTTATCCCGAATTCCGCGTTTTGTAAAGTATGAATCGGCTAAACATACAAATTCTATTGGTGCTATAGGACATTTGAAAGGCATATCGACAATGGCCATAACAAGTTTACCCCCCTGCCAGTTCTTAAATTTTTCATGCAGGGCAATTGCTCCATCGGCAGTATAAAATTCAAAAATATCCTTATTCCACAGTTTGCCGGTTAACCCGTTTGTTTCTTCAGGAACAAGTTTTGCTCCGCTTGCAATAAGTAAATAATCATATGTTAGTACATTACCATCTGAAATTATCACTTTATTTTCTTCCGGCACTATTTTATCAACCTCTCCCCATAACATTTCTGTATTTTTGGGAATGAACCCTGATTTTGTTTTAATGACATCTTTTTTACCATAAATTCCAAATGGGATGAATAAAAATCCAGGCTGATAGTAATGTGTCTTGTCGTTGTCGACAATTGTAATATTCCATTCGCTTTTGTTTAAAGCTTTCCTGAGTTTATTTGCCATCATTGTGCCTGCGGTACCGGCTCCAAGTATTAATATCTTTTTCATCTGGTTAAAATTTTCTTCTTTAACGAACCACCAATGTAGTATGGAGCACAGCCGGCAAAGTACCAATTCGTGGCCCTCCCCAATCCGTTTCGTCACCATTACGTATTCGTAAGAGGTTAAAGGCTCCATTTTTATAACTGCCTTCTTCAACCTTCAGATATTGCCATGCTTTACCAGCGTTAGTTCCAATGGGCTTAAATGTGAAATGGCAAAGTGTCCCTATAAGAACAAATTCATTTTCACCCAGTTGCACCACCATAGCTTTACCAATCGGGCTTGTATTGGTTTGCACCTTGCGCCAATCAGAAACTCCGAACGATATTATTGCTTGCCATGAGCCGAGGTCAATAGTCTGATCAGCATGATCCTCCCTTTCCACTACTGATTTTATCTTTCCCTCAAAAGCCCATTTGGCAAGTTCCCTCATCATAGGACCGGCCATAGCATATTCATTGGCTATAGGGTCAAGACGTGCTTCAATCTCAGCTTTTCCCTGATTTTGTCCATTATCATCTATACCAAATGGAGAAAAACCGATGCCGCCATGTTCAAGCACCTTATAAAAGTATTTTGCAAATTCACCACCGGAACCTGTCTCGGGTACGAACAATGTGTTGTCTGGCCGGTCGTACAATTCAATTACCTTCAAATCACGCTCACTACCTGACAAATATATATCCGGGGCAAGAAGATCAATAGCCGGAGCTGCTGCCTTCCAAATTGGAATCACATTGTCAGTAGAGCCACCGCTTTCATATGTCGTAGCACTGGGGTTGCTTATAGGATCGCGTAACGCCGTGTTGACATATAATGGCAACGGATATACTGCTTTGCCTGCAGCTGCAACATAACCAATGTAACAGGCTACATACCATGCGTGAAAATACTCGTCAGCATCGTTCCCGAATACCTCTTTCCAAGTCCCTTTGGCATCAATGGGTCTGTTTAATGCCTTAAGTAGTTCCGGTTTGAGCAGTTCTGAGGGAACCGGTCCTTCAAACAACCTTTCGGCTTTAGGAGAAAAATCACGGACACAATCCCATGATCCCGGTTCGTTTTCAACTTGTACCATGATTACCGTATGTTGCTGGTCAGTCGTTTTTAAATGCCCCATTACGGCCGTAAAAGCCTTTGCATCGGCTTCCATTGCCTCCTGAGTAAGTGGTGAAGGAGAATCGAACTGTCTCCCGTTCCTATCAGTGATGTTAGGATATTTTAATGGTTCACGCTTCATCCATTCGGGCATATAATGGTTGCTGCCATTTTTCCATGTTGCAAACCACAAAAGTACAAGATGTGTCTTATGCTCACGTCCTTGTTTTAATAAGGTGTCTATAAGCGAAAAATCGAATTTGCCCCGTCGGGCTTCAATCTGTTCCCAATAAACAGGTACTTCCAGAGTGTTGGCATACATGGTTTCAATAGCCGACCAAACCTGAGGTAACATGCCTGGCCATCCGCTGGAATTATGGGCTTGTCCACCCAGCATTAAAAATGGTTGCCCATCTACCAGCAGGGCATGCCGGCCATCTTTCTCTATAATCTTTGGTATCTTATCATTACCAGTCTGACCCCAAACAATTCCTGTGGTCAATATTATCGCAACAAAGCATAAGCCGGATATTTGTGCCATTTTTGATATTATATTTTTCATTGTTTGTTATTTTAAAGGTAATATTTAAATATTTTCATAATTAGAGAATTTAATTGTAAATGTATTAAACCTTTTTCACAAAAAATGACTGAAAAAATTGTCCCCGGTTATAATATTTTTAGTATTTGGCGCTCTGAAACGTCAATTCTTGACACTACCCAATAACATCAACTTTACATTTTATTACCTTATTTGAAAAGTCCGTATTATTATTTCCATCGTACCAGGTACAATACATGAAAAACAATGCAGCAATAAATGTGCTGGACGAATATCATCAAAAAAAAATAAAAACAGCCAATACAAGGATTGCCTTAAAAATGGCTGTTTATAAGGGAGATACTAAGTGTCCGACTATTGAATAATCACTTTTTCTGTTTGTACTGAGTTGCCCGATGTAAAAATAAACATCAGAGTACCCTGTTCCAGTTTATCAGTGGAAATAGAAGTACGATCGCCGGAAATAAGCAATGTATTTATTTTCCTGCCAGATAAATTATATATATCCAATGTGGCAGTTTTATGGGCAGGATTTTCTATGCTAACCAAAGATGTAGCGGGATTTGGATAAACTACAAAATTTGAAGGTTGTCCATTTAATTCCTCGGTAGATGAAATAAATGCATCAGCACCCTTGGCAAATATCGTAATAGAATAAGAATATAAGGTAGTATCCGAGAGCATGGTTCTCAGCCTATAATATACAGTATCATTCGAATGAAAGGTGGAATCAATAAATTGAGTTGCTGTGGCGATTACTGAACCCACCTGCACAAAAGTAGTAAAATCTGAACGCCGGTCGATAAATATGGAATCGTTCCGGGTGGTCCGGTTTGCCCAGGTAAGTTTTACCCGGTTACCCTGATAAATTGATACTGCAAGATTTTTAGGTGATTGAGGGTAATAATGACAAATGATATCCTTGGCATCATTCCATTTTCTGGTACTCCTGATATAAGTCTGGAAACTTCCGTTATCATCCCAGGCAAAAAACGGGATGTTACGGCTAAGAGCCTGATCAACTATGGTTGCATAATAAAACATCCTGGGATTATAAGCGGCGGTATCTATCGCTGCGAATTCATCAAGGATAACAGGAATTTTATTACTTGTTGACCAACTCTTCACCTGATTAAATAATGACTCAGTGTTACTTATATCTGTACTGCTTCCATAAGTTCCTTCTCCTAAACCGGCAAAATTCCATGGATCGTAGGAATGATAATAACCTATAAGGAAAGTATCAGTCAGGCTCGGGATTTTAGCGGTTACTAATTGAGCAACATCAGAATATTGATTCCCTGAAAAAATAACTATTCGTGTAGGGTTGGTTTTTCGAATAGTCGATAGAATTTGTGCATTTATTAAGTCTAAAGAATCTTCTGCCATGGGATATGGCTCATTCAGAATCTCAAATAGAAGGTTTTGGGATTTGGATTTAAAATGCGCAGCTACCTGGCTCCAGATACTATCAAAGCGGGCCACTGAATCAGTATTACCTGCATGTGTGTCTATCCAGCTTTCATGATGGGCATTAATTTCAACTATTAATCCGCGCTGTAACCCCCAGGATACTACCGTATCAACCCTGGCAAGCCAGGCCGAATCGATGGTATATGGAGACGTGTGCAATACATGATATTCCCATGTTATGGGAATTCTTACACAGGTAAACCCTGCGGCCTTGAAATCATCGAAATAATATGGCTGGATGAGAGGATTGCCCCATGAGGTTTCTGTAGGAGCAGCATCCATGGTGTTTCCAATATTAATACCGCGCTTCATTTGCAAAATAGCTTGGGATGGAGTAAGTTGAGAATATCCGTTCCTACAAATAGTGAGTATAAAAAATCCAATGAAAAATGATATTTTATGTGCCATAGTCAATCCAAAATTATATGTGTGGTTTGCAAAAATACGTATTTAAAATTATTATGTTCCATTATTCCGATATATTAATTATATGCAGCAGTATATTAAATAGTTATAGCATCTTAAAGGGAATTCGGTATTGTGTTGCAAATTGTGTGCAAATAATTTTTACACTATGATAAATAAAATTTCAGCAGCCTTTTATTTTGATACAAGGCATACAAAAAAGGAGGGTAGACATCCTATAAAACTCAGAGTAATATATCTCCGTGAAAAAAAGCTCTATGCTACCGGATATGATGCCACTCCTTATGAATGGGAAATAATTATTTCTAAACATGCCTGGTTTTTCTTTTAATGATTTCGAAAAATCTTTTTTTGATATAAAACAAAAATCGAAGAACCTTGATGTGTACTTAGCATATGATTTGTATATGAAAGAACTGGAGAATGAAGGCAGACTTGGAAATCAAAGTAGTTACAGTTGTTCGAAAAATTCACTTAAGCCATACAGATATAAACTTCAATTTGATGAAATTACACCTGAATTTTTAAAAAGCTATGAAAGCTGGATGATAATTAACAAGCTAAGTTTAACTACAGTTGGTTTTTATATGAGAGCCTTACGAACTATTATGAACAAAGCAATAGAAGAAGGAATACTGAATCGGGAAGACTATCCGTTTGGTAAGCATAAATACATAATTCCAGGAGGAAAGAAAGGTAAAACAGCACTTGATCTGGAGGATGTTTCCAAAATATATCATTACAAAACCGTTCCGATGAGCACTGAAGATCGTTCCAAAGATTTTTGGATGTTCAGTTATATGTGTAACGGGATGAATTTTAAAGATATACTTTGATATTGTAGGTCCGGCCTGAATATTAATGCATTGCGAATATGAAAATTCAATATTAAAAAATATCCATATAATAATTATTAGTACTTTTCTCATAGTAGAGGATTATTAAATAATATTCTATAAAATTGTTTCCGGATTAATATTCTAAATTTAATTATATAGCCGCAGACATTTGGGTGTTATATAATTAAATCGAAATGTATATTACAATTTTTACAAATCAAAATATTTTCTTAATTATTTGGAAAGTTCTTACCAATTTCTTTTTTTCTTCTAACATAACTATGTATTTTTTAGTCCTGCCGGCATAATGTCTATCTACAAAATTTTGATAATTGTCCAATTTTAGTAAGGATTAGGTGATATATTATATCAACCCTTATTGAAATAGTTTAATGTAGCCTCTTAAAAGAGGCCGTTTTTTTTGTATTGGGAGCAATTGGAATATAGAAAAATAATAAATCATTGAAAATGAGCGTAATTGTATATTTTTATAATTTTGCTCCTGGATGGGGGTGTCAGAACCGGAAGGTCATACCCTTATTTTATTTTCATCCTGATTTGGGCCAGGCGAAAAATCAAAGACATATTCATGGAATGATATTTCTTTGGTTAGTTTTAGTTGTGTATCTCTTTTACACATATAGAATTATATTAAAATATATAAAACCATAAACTTAAATAAAAATCAAAAAATATTGAATATTATTATAGTGATCTTTATTCCATTTTTATGGGGCTTCCTGATTCCCAGAATCATTTTCGGAGGCAATACGGTGAACTATATCCGGTATGGTAGTTGACAATGTAGGTGCAAGGATATTATGGGTACATGTGGTAGTTAATCAAGCTAACCATTCCACATATACTGATAAAAATGGAAATTTTGCCATTGACAATGTTCCTGAAGGTACTGATACTGTAATGGTAGAATTTGTAAGTTGTTTTACACAAAAGATTGCAGTTAATTAAAAGACAGGAGAACTTCCAACCATTTTATATCTTATCTTTGCTAAGTTAAAAATAATGACTATGATAGTAACTGGTAATAAGATGACTAATTTACAATTGGAGCTTCTAAAGATGTTTAGATACAATCTTGAAGAATCGCAATTGATTGAATTAAAGGAATTAATCTCGAAATACTTTGTTGACAAATTTGATTCAGGTATGGATAAACTTTGGAATGATAAAGGATGGTCAAATGAAACAATGGAATCATTTGCAAATCAACATATGAGAAATAAAATATAGTTTATGAAAAATATTCAAATGACTGCAGTTTTTGAACCCTGTGATGAAGGCGGATTTATTGCATACATACAGGAGATTGAAGGCATCAACACACAAGGAGACACCCTGGAAGAAGCAAAGGAAAATCTTGCTGATGCTGTAAATTTGATGTTTGATGAAATGCGGGCTACAGGTACAAAGTATAAGTCTAAAAAGATGATTACCCAAACAATGTCGTTTAGTTTCTAATGAAAAGAAACAAGCTTGTTATGTATCTTGAACAAAGCGGTTGTACTTTTGTAAGAGAAGGTGGTAATCATACACTCTACAGAAATCCTAATAATGGGAAATTGTCAACCGTTCCAAGGCATCCCGATATTAAAGAGAGTTTATGTCGTAAAATATGCAAAGATTTAGATATTAAAGATATTTTAAAGCCTTTAAAATGAATAATCAGTCAACAGAACCCTACGTTGACTGATTATTCAATTGACAAATCAAAAAGCTATTAAAATATTACATGAGTTGGAAGAACTTCACTTAATCAAGGTATTGAATGATAACTATAAACCAACTCAACCTAAATTATCCGAAAAATATAAAGGTATTATCAGTAAAGAAGATGGGCAAAAGCTAAATGATCATATTAAACAGATTCGAAGCGAATGGAACAGTATCTGATTGACACTAATGTAATATCTGATTATCTTTCAGCCTCAATCCGTATAAAATTTAAATAGGTAAAAACGACGTAACTATCACGAACTTATTTCCCGTGCAGGTTTTCGGGATACATGGGAGCTCCCAAAAACCGCCCGGAAATAAGTTCGTGAAGGATCATTTCAGAGCGCAGAAAAGCTAAGTAAATCCTATTACAACCATATGGAACATACAATATGGTGCAAATTGTGTGCAAATAAAAACAGCCACCTGCAAGCATAACCTTGCAAATGGCTGTTAATAAGGGTGGGCCCACCTGGGCTTGAACCAGGGACCCTCTGATTATGAGTCAGATGCTCTAACCAGCTGAGCTATGGGCCCTTTATAAAGCAAAATAAAATAAATTCTTTTAATTTACTTTAATCGATTATTTTTGGGAATGCAATATTACATATTTGATGTTAATAATCAAAAGTAAAACTAAATTTTTATGTCTGTAAAGTTGAACCCTGATAAACTGCGAGTTAAACAAGAAAAACTTTCTGAAATAAAAAACCTGATATTTGATTTAGGGGGAGTAATTGTTGACGTTGACGTTGATTTATTCAATAAGTCATTTCAGGATTTCGGTTTTACAAACTTTTCAGATATTTACGCACAGATAAAACAAACTTCCCTGTTTGAATTATTTGAAACCGGGAAAATACCTGCTCAAAGCTTTAGAAACGAACTCAGAAAATTTAAAAATAATGTGTCGGACAGTCAGATCGACACTGCCTGGAATTCAGTAATTGTTAAAATTCCTGAACAAAATATTGACTTGCTTTTAAACCTGCGAAAAAATTACAGGACTTTTGTACTTAGTAATACAAATATTATCCATATGGATTATTTAATAAGCAATTTAATAAATAAATCCGGCTACAACCCTTTGGATGAAATGTTTGAACAAATTTATTTATCCTACGAAATTGGACTTCGCAAGCCCGATACAGAATGTTTTCAATATGTATTGGATAATGCAGGGTTAAAGGCAGGGGAAACAATATTTTTTGACGACTTAATCGAAAATGTAAATGGCGCCCGAAATGTCGGGATATTTGGATATCAAATAAATGATGGGAGGCTCACGGATTTATTTCTATAAATACGGTATTACGGCCTGACAATAAATACCTGATAAACCTAAAGCTTCAATAACTGGTAATTTTGATTGTACATTACTTGTAAGCAATACCAGTTCAATTCCTCCCTCAACAGCATTTTTTTGTATAAGCCTTTCAATATTTATATCATGCTTTGCCAGAATTCCGGTAATATTTGCAAGAATACCGGCTTCGTTTTTAACTGTGAACCGCCAGTAATATTTCGCAGGGGAATTTGTGATGTTAATATTATCAACCTTGGCATAAGGACAATCATTTTGGACTTTTTCGGCTGAAAGTATATTTACCAGATCGTCGAACATGGCTGAAGCTGTCGGGTACGATCCTGCACCCTGGCCATAGAAAGCAAGCTCCCCACAATGTTCACCTTCCAGAACAATTGTATTATTGTTGTTAAAAGTATTCGCAATAATATGGCCTGATGGAACCAGGCAAGGTCCCACATAATAATTGACAGATCCGTTATTGCCTGAAATCGTTGCCAGAGGTTTAATCCGGTATCCCAATTCATTTGCATAATTCATATCCCTTATCTCTATCCCGGTAAAAGTTTCCGGACGCAAAGCCGAACGGCTGATTATCTTATTTAATCCGAAAAGGCTTAAAATAATCAGTTTATTGGCGGCATCAATACCATCCACATCATCAGAAGGATCATTCTCGGCATAGCCTTTTTCCTGTGCGATTTTTAGTGCTTGTTCAAACGAATGATTATCAGCAGCCATTTTTGTATAAATAAAATTAGATGTAGCGTTAAATATTCCTGATATCCGTGAAAGTTTATCCCCTTTAAAAGCATTTTCCAGGACTTTGGCAATGGGAATACCTCCTCCTACCGTAGCATCGTATTTTAAATGTACCTTGTTGGTATAAGCGGTAAATAACAACTTGTCTGCAAATTCTGCCAGTGCTTTTTTACTTGACAGAATAACGTGTTTTTTATTTATCATGGAAGTTTGCAAATAATCAAAAGTCTCCCTGTAACCGTTTCCGCCCATGCATTCGCAAACTATGTCAATATCCTTATTTTCAACTACCTCGTGAATATTTGCAGTTAATGATAACCCTGTCAAATCAATGTCACGTTTTTTACAGGTTGATCGTACGAAAACCTTTTCAATTTCTACAGAAATACCCTTTTCATGTTTTATTCGCAGGGAATTTTTCCTTATTAGCGATATCAGTCCGGACCCTACCACCCCCAACCCCAAAATTCCAATTTTTACCTTTCCCTTCTCCTTCATACTTTTAAAATTTATAATAATATAAGTGATAAAATGTGCAATTAAAGTGGCTTTTAAGAAATGGCCAAGTTTGAGGCTTGCGAAGGCAGAAAAAGCGCAGTTTACTTTTAGTAAATGAGCATTTTTCTGACAAGCATAACGAAAAAATTGGCCTTTTCTTAAAGACACTAAATAAAAAAGGCTTACCGTGTGGTAAGCCTGAATAAAAAATCAACTACATAACAGGTCTAAACATCACGGTATTCCGCTTGCTGACGCATTGTTGATGTTGTTGTTATGTTAATATGGTTTGTCATTCTGTTTATCTATTGTTTTACAAATATAGAATTATTCTTTCAGAAATAAAAATGGCAATAATTCTTATCCACCTCATCTGTCTTCTGACCTCTGTTTTCTGTCTTCTTTCATCTTTTATCTTTCATCTTTCTTCGTTTTCACGTCTTACCTCAACTCCGATACCACATGGTTCATATATGTATTAAAAGGAAACATGGCTTTGAAAACTTCAGATGTATGCTCTAATAACGACGGGCCTGTAAGTATTTTATCAGTAAATAAATTGGAAACCGTATAACTTTTATGTTTAAGTAAATCAATATGAGGCCAATCCTTAGGATAATCCTTGGGAGCCGTTTTTAAAACATAGTCATTATCGATGCTGCCGAAATATTTTTTAAATTCTTTTGACGATACAATAGCTATAAATTCGTCTGTGTTGTTATAAATTTCAGTTCGTAAAGCCTTTAACAAGTCGGGCTGTGGCATCCAGATACCTCCGGCCAGCAAAGAATTTTCCGGCTCGAGGTGAAAATAATAACCTCCGTTTTCACCTTTGCGGCCACCTCTGGCAATAAAAGCACCAAAATTTGTTTTATAGGGAGTTTTATCTTTTGAAAAACGAATATCACGAAAAATTCTGAATATACAATCCTTAGGTTCCAGAATACCCAACGATTTGTCGAATTGACCTACAATTCCTATAAGTTGATTTACCAATAATTCGAATTCCTCTTTGGCTTCCTCATAAACTGGTTTGTTTTCGTGAAACCATTCCTTATAATTGTTTTCTTTCAGCATTGATAAGAATGAAAGTGATTTTTCTAACATATGGTAGTTTTTTAAATGATAAATATCAGAGCCAGGAACCAGGAGCCAGGAACCAAGATTGTAGTTGTTTGATTTTAGTTGTTAGTTGCTGGAATAATGTGATTAAGTGATTAAGTGATTTAGTAATCTGTAATTAGTCATTAGTAATCAGTAATTTGTTATCATCTGCACATCTGCACATTTTTTATTGCCATTTCCAAAATTAATATCAATTTTGTTCAAAAAAAAAATTTTGATAAAAATGATTTCCAGGTATGTAATAATAGTGGCAGGAGGATCGGGTGAACGCATGAAATCATCCATACCTAAACAATTTATAGAATTAAAAAGTAAGCCGATTCTTATGCATACGATAGAAGCATTTTTTAATTCCGGCATTACATTTTCATTTGTTGTTGTACTTCCCGGAGATCAGGCCGACCACTGGCAGAAAGTTTGTAAACTTCTAAATTTTAATATTCCACATAGTATAGTATTGGGAGGTGATACAAGGTTTCATTCAGTCAAAAAAGGGCTAGCCATAATTCCTGATGAAGGAATGGTGGCAATTCATGACGGGGTTCGACCTTTTGTAAGTAAAGATACAATAAAGAGGTGCTTCGGTGAAGCTGAAAAATACGGAAATGCTGTTCCGTGTATTTCAATTAACGATACGGTGCGACAAATTGACAATGACAATTCTGTTATTATTGACAGGTCAACTTTAAAATTAATTCAAACCCCCCAGGTTTTTTCTTCAGGATTAATAAAACAGGCGTTTAACCAACCATATTTATCTGATTTTACTGACGATGCAATTGTTTTTGAAAAATCCGGTGGACAAATTCATCTTGTTGAAGGTAACAGGGGAAATATTAAGATTACTGACAGATTTGACCTCATGATAGCAGAAGCATTAATTAATAGAGCCAGGAACCAAGAACCAGGAGCCAAGACCTGAAAAGGGACGTGGGACGTAAAAAAGGGACGTGGGACATATTAAAACAATTTGAAAATTTGAAAATGTGCTAATTTGAAAATGATTACAAATTACTGATGACGGAGTATTAATATCTTGGCTCCTGGTTAATGGCTCTTGTTTCTAATTTTTCGTCGGCAAAAAATCCGCTTTCGCCGAAAAACGTTAAATCTCCCGAACTTTATTATCCTACTTTTGAACAAAAAACTTCTGAAGTTTATTTATATAATATAAATATTATACTTTGGAAACTTTTGGCACAAAATTTGTTTCCAAATTGCCTGTAGTTTATTTTAAAATAATGCATGACGAGTTAATACATATTCTTACTAAGGTAAAGAGCCTGTATGGCAAATACGGGATCAAGAGCGTTACAATGGATGATGTTTCACGTGAACTCGGGATATCAAAAAAAACACTTTATCAGTATGTAAAGGATAAAACTGAACTGGTAGAAAAAATTGTTGAACTTGAAATTGAAAAGTATGGTTGTTTCTTTGACCTGCTTCTAACGCAGAACTTAAATGCCATTGAAGAACTGTTTGAGTTGCAGAGTATGGTGTCACGGATGCTAAGGGATCACAATCCTTCGCAGGAATACGATCTCAGGAAATATTACCCTGAACAATATGCCAAAATTCTGAAAGTAAGACGGGAACGTATTTATGCCAACATACGTGCAAACTTAAAAAAAGGGAAAAAGGATGGATTGTACCGTAGTGAACTTAATGAAGAAATTATTGCTAAAATTCAGCTGTTGAGGATTGAGACATCTATTGATACAGAAATATTTACTATGGAAGAAATTATATCTACCAAAGTATTTTTTGAAATATTTATTTACCATATACGTGGTATAGCTAATGAAAAAGGAATTGAATTGCTGGAGAAAAAGCTAAAAGAACTGGATAATAATAACATTTAAAGCATTACAGATATGAATTGGTTAACAGGAAGTACACTTGCCCTCGCGTTTTTTATGGTTGCGCCGGTAGGGTTTAGTCAGGTAAAGAAGGAAGAAGCAGCTAAACCTGATACGCTGAAATTATCGGTTGCACAGGCACAACAGTATGCGTTGGAGAATAACAAATCCATTCTTAATGCAAATATCGATATAGAAATGGCAAAGAAAAAGTATTGGGAATATACATCGGTAGGGTTGCCTCAGGTGAATGCAAAAGGAGCGTTTACGTATACGCCAGAGTTATCATACTTAATATCGGAATTTTCAGGATTTGAATCTCTTCCTCTTTTATTATGGAATGTTAATAAATCATTAGGTGTTACAGAGCAAGCTACACCTCCTGCATCTTCTCCTGTTAATTTAAACGATTATAAATGGAACCTGGTAGGAGACCTGACAGTAAACCAGCTTATTTTCAGCGGATCCTACCTTGTGGCATTGCAATCTGCAAAAGTATATAAAAGCATTTCGGAACTTAACCAGGTAAAATCAAAACAGGATGTACTCGAATCAATAGTTAACAGTTACTTTAATGTGTTGATTGCCCGCGAAAACAAGTTTATTCTTGATTCAACCTACCAAAACCTCCTTATAACATTGTCAGATACCAAGGCTTTAGGTAAAAACGGGTTCGTGGAAGAAACAGATATCGACCAACTTCAGATTACAGTATCCAATGTGAAAATATCATTGGATTTCATTAACCGTCAACAGGACATAGCCGAAAAACTTTTAAAACTTCAGCTGGGGGTCGACCTTAACAAACCCCTGGTGTTAACCGATGAATTAAATTTCCTGGTTGAGGCCATGACTTACGATAAAATTTTAATGGCCGATTTTATTGTGGATGATAATATAAATTATAAAATGCTCGATGCACAGGTGAAAGGAAATGCTTTAGTTTTAAAATTGCATGAATCGGAATTTTTACCCGAAATATCAGCTTATTACCAGGGTGAAAAAATATTTAATCCTAATCAATTTGCTTTTAATGCTCCTCATACGATAGGTGTTAACCTTAGTATCCCGATATTCAGCAGCGGGGCACGCATGTCCAGAGTAGGGCAGGCACGACTGGATCTTGAAAAAGCCAAAAATACAAGGGATCAAAACGCCGATGCCATTAAGCTGGATTTTTATACTAGTAAATCGGCCCTGCAAAATGCCCTTGATAATTATCACACTGAATCAAACAATATCCGCCTGGCAAAGAAAATATACGACAGGGCCCTTATTAAATATGTTAACGGGGTTATTTCCAGCATCGACCTTACTACAATACAAAACCAGTATTTAACAGCGCAATCGAATTACTATACTTCAATTCAAAATTTGGTGACATCTAAAAATAAACTGGAAAAAATGTTGACAAAAGGTGATTATAGTAAATAATAAAATACAATACTTAACAGGTTAAAACAGAATCTTATAAATTAATCGATATGAACACGAAGAAAGCAATTCCGTTTCTATTAATTTTTGCTATTGCAATATTCGGCTGCAAACAGGATAAAGTGGCCCAACTGAATAAACTCCGCAAACAACAGGATGAAATTACCAATGAAATTAATAAATTAAAAGGCGTAGTGAACGATCCGTCTAAAGTTCAAAAATCGTTAAGGGTTATCGTTGAACCGGCTAAACCCGAAACATTCAAACATTACATTGAGGTACAAGGCAAGCTTGACGGAGAAGATAATGTAGATGTGTTTCCGGAATCACAGGGAGTTATTGATGAGGTACTTGTAAGTGTAGGTCAAGCTGTTGATAAAGGGCAGGCCCTTGCACATATCGACAAAGGACCGGCCCGCGATCAATTGAAAACGCTGGAAACACAATATCAGTTTGCTAAAGAAACTTTTGAAAAACAACAAAATTTATGGGACCAGAAAATTGGTTCCGAAATGCAATACCTGCAAGCCAAAACAAATAAGGAACAATTAGAATCGCAAATTGCTGGCATCAGCAAACAAATTGATATGATGACTATAAAGGCACCCATTACAGGAACGGTCGAAGAAGTTAATATCAAGGTGGGACAATTCGCTTCGGCAGTAAATCCTTTGCCCCCATTCAGGGTATTAAATTTTAGCTCAATAAAAGTTAAAGCTGATGTTGCTGAAGCATATTCCCATAAAGTAAATGTCGGTGATGCCGTTCTGATTTATTTTCCTGACCTGGATAAAGAAATATCTGCTAAAATAAGTACCTGCAGCCGGTTTATAAATCCTACCAACCGTACCTTTACCGTTGAGGTAAGATTAAATCCGGGTAATATCGGTTATAAGGCAAATATGGTGGCAGTACTTAAAATAAACGATTACAAAGCAGATAATGATATAATTGTTTCGGTAAACTACATACAGAACGATCCTTCAGGTAACTTTGTATATGTTGCGCAAAAAGATGGGATTAAAAGTGTTGCAAAAAAAATGTATGTGGAACAGGGGCAAAGTTACAATGGGCTGGTTGAAATTACAAAAGGTTTAAAACAGGGAGATTTAATTGTTACAACAGGATATCTTGATTTGGAACAGGGTGAGGTTATCAATTTCTAATTAGTGTTTGGATTATAAAGACAAAGACGGATTTTTCTTAGCAATTTAATATATATGGAAAAAAATACATTTAAAGAGTTTAAACCAACCAGCTGGAGCATCGAAAACCGTACCAGCATATTTGTTTTGGTAATTATAATTGCAATTTTTGGGATTATAAGTTACATAAATATCCCAAAAGAACAATTTCCTGAAATTATAATCCCGACTGTATTGGTGAACACGGTTTATCCTGGGACTTCTCCGGCTGATATTGAAAACCTGGTGACACGTCCACTCGAAAAAAATTTAAAAGGGATTAATGGTGTAAAGGATATAAAAAGTACTTCTATACAAGATATTTCTTCAATAGTTGTAGAATTTCATACAGGGATAAAAATAGAAGTTGCCAAACAACTGGTTAAAGATGCTGTTGACAAATCAAAACCTGACTTACCGTCTGACAGAAAAAGCGACCCGGACGTAAAAGAAATTGCATTTTCGGATATACCGATTATGTACGTTAACCTTTCCGGGAAGTATGGCCTGGATAGGTTAAAAAAGTTTGCCGATCTCATGCAGGATCGAATTGAAGGATTAAAAGAAATTACCCGTGTGGAAATAGCAGGGGCACTGGACCGTGAAATACAGATCAATGTTGACATGTACAAACTGCAGGCAGCCAACCTGACATTTAACGATATCATAAGTCAGATAAGCAAGGAAAACGTCACAATTTCAGGAGGTAATATCAAACAATTAGGTATGAGCCGGTCTGTTCGTATCGTAGGTGAATTTAAAGACATGGAAACGATACGGAATATTGTTATAAGCACTTCCAAAGGCGCCCGTATCTATCTTAAAGATGTGGCAGAAGTAAAAGATACTTATGCCGATAGAGAAAGTTATGCCCGCCTGGACGGTGAAAATGTAATTACACTTAACATTATTAAAAAAAGCGGTGAGAACCTGTTGGATGCTTCGGATAAAATAAGGGTGATAATTGCCGATATGCAGAAAAACAATTTACCATCTGACCTGAATATAGTTGTATCAGCCGATACCAGTAAGTTTACCCGTTCAACCCTATTCGATTTAAATAACACCATTATTATTGGATTTATCCTGGTTACCTTAGTACTGATGTTCTTCATGGGCTTAACGAATGCAATCTTTGTAGGATTCTCTGTTCCACTATCAATGGGACTAGCATATATGGTGATGCCAGGTATTGATTTTACCATGAACATGCTTGTTATGTTCTCATTTATATTTGCCTTGGGGATTGTAGTTGATGATGCAATTGTTGTAATAGAAAATACACACAGGATATTTAAGAAAACAAAAATGGAAATTTCCACCGCTGCAAAATTTGCCGCCGGTGAAGTTTTTCAGCCTATACTATCAGGAACCCTTACTACTTTGGCTCCATTTTTCCCGCTTTGTTTCTGGCCGGGGGTGGTTGGCAAATTTATGTATTTTATCCCGGTAACACTTATCATTACACTTTTTGCATCACTTATAGTTGCTTACATAATTAACCCGGTTTTTGCTGTTACCTTTATGAAACCGGATGAGGAAGAAATTCAAACCCTCAGCCGTAAAAGAATTTATACTACTGCCGGCATTATAGCTATTATTGGAATGCTCTTTCATCTTGGTGGCTTACATGCTACTGCTAACCTCATTTTATTTATTGCCATCTCATTTATAGCCCATAATTTTTTTGGATACAAGGTGTTATTGCACTTTCAGCATTTTATTATCCCAAAAATTCTTACTAGGTACGAACAATTCATTACCTGGATACTGGTAAAAAGACGACCTTATATTTTACTTATAAGTTTAATTGGTTTATTTATTGCTTCAGTAGTTTTTATGGTTGCATCTCCTCCTAAAGTTGTATTTTTTCCCGATAACGAACCGTCACAAATTTTTACCCTTATTAAAATGCCTGTGGGTACAGATGTTTCAGTAACCGACTCAATCTGCAGGATTGTTGAAAACAGGGAATTTAAGGTGTTGGGAAAAAATAATCCCATTGTTGAATCAGTGATTTCTAATGTGGCCGTAAATGCTTCCGAATCACAATTCGATGCAGGTTCAAAAACATCCAACAAGGCTAAGGTAACTGTTAACTTTGTTGAATTTTCCAAACGTCGTGGAGAAAACACCAATAAGTACATGGAAAACATCCGCAATTGTGTAAAGAATATCCCGGGTGCAGAAATAACTGTCACAAAACCTGCTGGAGGACCTCCAACCGGAAAACCTGTAAATATTGAACTTATATCGGACGATTTCCCAACACTTATGAGTACCGCGCAACGATTTATTGTATATCTTGATTCAATAGATATTCCTGGTGTTGAGGAGCTTAAAAGCGATTTTGATAAAAATAAACCTGAAGTTATAATCGGGATCGACCGTGTGAGAGCTAACAGGGAAGGAATTTCCACCGGTCAGATCGGGACCGAAATACGTACTGCTATTTATGGTACCGAAGCTTCAAAGTATCGTGAGGGTGAAGATCAATACCCTATCCAGGTACGATATAAATACGACCAGCGTACAAATATTGATGAATTGTTAAATACCAAAATAACGTTTCTGGATATGAACTCCGGAACAATACGCCAGGTTCCTCTTGCATCTGTTGCTAAAGTAACTTATTTGAATTCATATAGCGGCATAAACCGCAAAAATTCAAAGAGGGTTATCACAGTTTCTTCAAATGTAATTACAGGGTTCAATGCCAACGAAATTATTACTCAAATAAAAAAAGCATTGCCTAAATTCCAAAAACCAGACCTGGTTGATATTAAAATAACAGGCGAACAGGAAGATCAGCAGGAAACTTCATCATTTCTGGGAGTAGCAATGATGCTTTCGATATGTCTTATTTTGTTCATACTTATCACCCAGTTTAATTCCATTTGGAAACCTTTCATAATAATGACCGAAGTAATTTTTAGTGTTATGGGTGTAATGTTAGGATTTATTTTAACCCGTATGCCGGTTTCCATAATTATGACGGGTATGGGTATGGTAGCCCTGGCGGGTATTGTGGTTAGAAACGGTATTCTGTTGGTTGAGTTTACCGATATCCTTATTAGCCGGGGCCATAAAACCCGTGATGCAATCATTCAGGCAGGTAAAACCCGTATTACCCCGGTATTGTTAACTGCAACGGCAACCGTACTTGGACTTATTCCGTTAGCCATTGGTTTTAACATCGACTTTCAGGGACTTTTCAGCAGCTTCCATCCACATATTTATTTTGGTGGTGATAGTGTACGGTTCTTTGGACCCCTCTCATGGACTATTATTTTTGGATTGACATTTGCAACTTTTTTAACACTGATATTTATACCTGTGATGTATTTTATTATGCATGCTTTTATGCTTAAGGTAAGGAAAACAACACGATCGATAAGAACGACTTCGGAGGATGTAAAGGATCTGGTGTAAGGTAATAGTGCATAGTGCATATTACTCAGTGCTTGGATGTCTGATATACGGAATATTTTATAGTTGGAGGTTACATGTTGCAAGTTACAGGTTGCAGATTGTAGATTGCAAGTTTCAGGTTGCAACTATGCACTATGCACTAAGCACTATTCTAACCCGTTCTGACAATGTTTCTGCTGTCAGGGTATATAATGCATCAAGAAAGTACAGTTGCAAGGTACCAGGCCCTTCGGATTTTTTAGCAGCAAGTTCCCCGGCAACACCCATTATCGCCATCGCATGTGTTGCAGCCATAAGGTAATTAGTATTTACTGCTGCAAAGGCTCCGATAATGGAGGTAGCCGTACAACCCATCCCGGTAACTTTTGACATAAGTGGCGAACCGTTTTTAACTGATTGAACAGCTTTTCCATCGGTTATAAAATCTTCTGCCCCGCTTATCACTACTATTGCTCCGGTTTCTAATGCCAACCTTTGTGCGGCGAATATTGCCGAATTGGAAGATGTAGTACTGTCTACCCCTTTTGTGGCTGTGTTTTCTTTTGCAAGTGACATTATTTCGGAAGCATTTCCGCGAATAACTGATGGTTTGCAAATTTTAATTATAGAGGCTGCAACCTTGTTCCTGTATGGTGTTGCACCTGCTCCGACCGGATCGAAAACCACAGGTATACCCCTGACATTGGCAGCATCGCCTGCAATTAACATTGCATCAACCCATTTTTCGCTTAAAGTTCCAATGTTTAATACAAGAACATTAGCAATATCAACCATATCTCTGACTTCTTCAATGGCATGGGCCATGACCGGAGAAGCTCCAATAGCCAATAAAGCATTAGCCGTATTATTCATTGCAACATAATTAGTTATATTATGAACTAGTGGTGATTTTTCACGCACTAGTCTTAAGTCCTCAATCAATGTAATGTCTTTCATAATTATTTACTTAAGTTTCTTAACCCCACCCCCTTGAGAAAGGGCTATAACTTTTTTACGAATACAGTTAGCCCTCCTTTTTAAGGAGGGTTGGGAGGGTTAATAAATTATTTTTTTTAAATTCCTAATAGCCTAAAAGCCTAAAGCCTAACAGAACAGTCACTTAATTCGTGATTTAATTTCATGGCACAGAAATTTGGGCCGCACATCGTGCAATATCCCTCGTCGGACTTTGATCCTTCCTTGTAGAATTCCAGGGCCCGTTCAGGATCAAGTGAAAGATTGAATTGATCTGTCCAGCGGAAATCGTACCTCGCCTTGCTTAATGCGTCGTCGCGAACCTGTGCGCCCGGATGGCATTTGGCTAAATCAGCGGCATGTGCAGCTATTTTGTATGCTATTACACCGTTTCGGACATCTTCCCTGTCGGGCAAACCTAAGTGCTCTTTTGGGGTTACGTAACAAATCATGGCAGTTCCCAACCATGAAATATATGCTGCGCCTATTGATGATGTAATGTGGTCGTATCCCGGGGCAATATCAGTTGTTAAAGGGCCAAGTGTGTAGAAAGGAGCTCCGTGACAGGTTGTTTTCTGTAAATCCATATTTTCTTTAATCTTGTTCATCGGCACATGGCCAGGCCCTTCAATTATTACCTGTACATTGTGTTTCCAGGCTTTTAATGTAAGTTCGCCCAATACGTCTAGCTCTGCAAACTGCAGCTTGTCATTGGCATCATGAATTGATCCGGGACGCATTCCGTCGCCAAGTGAAACGGCAACATCGAATGATTTTAATATTTCGCAGATATCATCAAAATGAGTATAAATAAAATTTTCCTGGTTGTGTATTTTACACCATTTGGTTAAGATGGAACCTCCACGTGAAACAATTCCGGTAAGCCTGTTTTTTAACAATAATTCAAGGGCTTTCAGGACGCCGGCATGGATAGTAAAATAATCTACACCCTGTTCGCATTGTTCAATAAGAGTATCCTTATAAATTTCCCAGGTTAAATCTTCAATTTTTCCGTCCACTTTTTCGAGGGCCTGATAGATGGGAACCGTACCTACCGGTACAGGGCAGTTCCGGATTATCCATTCGCGGGTTTCATGGATATTGGCTCCGGTTGATAGATCCATCAACGTATCGCCACCCCATTTGCAACTCCAGACTGCCTTTTCAACTTCTTCTTCAATGCCTGATGACAGGGATGAGTTCCCGATATTTGTATTTAGCTTTACCAGGAAGTTTGGTCCTATTATCATTGGCTCGGCTTCGGGATGGTTAATATTAGCAGGAATAATAGCCCGGCCGGCAGCTACTTCCTGTCGTACGAATTCAGGAGTAATATGGCTATTAATGCCTAAATCTTCAATCATTTGATTTTCACGAATGGATACGTATTCCATTTCGGCAGTAATAATTCCATTCTTTGCATAATGCATTTGAGTAATTTCTCTTCCTGTTTTTGCCTTGTAAGGTAAATTTGAATTTTTAAACATTACCGGTTCCGGAACTGGTTTGGAAGCATTATTTTGTCCATAAAAGGAGTCATTTTCATTAAGCTGATGAATATCCCCACGTTTAATGAGCCATGATTCACGAAGCCTGGGGAGTCCTTTTGTCAGGTCAATATTAATCTGTGGATCGGAATAAACTCCGCTGGTATCATAAACTACAACCGGGGGATTTACAAAAACCCTGCGTTGGCCATTTTCTGATATAATAGTATCGTGCAGCTTAATCCTTCGCATAGCTACCATTATATAGTGTATTTTTCCCGGAACATAAATTTTTTCGGAATCAGGATAACTTATTTTGATGTTGTTTTCCATATTATGTAAAGTAGTAAAGGTTGTAAATGTTGTACCCTTCGACTTCGCTCAGGGTGCGATTAAATAGTTGTAAAGGTTGTATATGTTGTAAGGTAATATACTACTAACAACCAACAACTAACAACTATTTTGGGATGTAATTTTTAACAGGATGATTTAAAGGAGCTATGAATATTTTCCTACGTCGGCATTACCCGCATCAGGTTCATAGGGTTTAATCTCAGCCTGAATATAGTATGGCACCCCTGATAATGATAGTACGAATGTAGTTATTATTTTTTTAAATCATAGCATACCAACCTCTGGAGATACCGAAGGTATAATTTGCCATTGGCGATTACAGGACAAGTCCATGCAGGGGCTGTGACCCCTTCCAAAGCATTCTTTATTTCGCCCATTTTCAGGAATTTTTGAGGATCGGGTTTAACCAAATATAAATTTCCTTTAATATCAAGACAAACTAAGTATCCATCTGCATAAATAATTGTGCCCCATCCAATTTCACCTGTACTCCACATTTCATTTCCTGTAGACATTTCAACACATTTGAACTTTCCGTCATTCCTGTTGCTTTGACCTGAGTACCCATATAAAAATCCATCAATCAGTACAGGGTCGGAATGTTGCGAAGCTATAACATCATTCTTCCATTTAACGGAAAAATTGTTATTATTAACTTCAAGTACTTCTCCTCCCATTTCATATCCTGATGTAATGAAAACATTTCTGTTACAGATTAAAGGTGTTGTTGCATTAACGCCGTATTTAGTTGGCCAGGGTGTACTACCGAATTCCTTCCCATCTTCCGGATTGAGAAGTGAAAGGGATTTAGCATGAAATATAAGAAGTTTGGGTACTTTATTAATATACATTATTACTGATGCGGCGTAACCTGCATCACCTTCCATGGATTTCCAGGCTATATAGCCTGTCATTTTATCGTAGGCAGCTACCAGGGCCTTACCACCACCCTGGATTATTACTTTGTTATCAAATACTAAAGGCGAGGTGGAATATCCCCACATTGGTTCGTTTCCACCAATATCTTTAACATTTTTTTTCCAGAGAAGCTTTCCGTCATAAAGCATCCAACAGGCAAGGTCACCGCTGCGGCCAAAAGTATAAACACGGTTATCGTCAATAAAAGGAGTGGCACGTGCTCCAGGCCCGTGACTTGTTGCAGCTTCAGCTTCATATGACTTAAACCATATAAGTTTTCCGTTTTCAGGGTCGATACAGAAAACAAGATCATTCCTGTCATCCCGCCCGGTTACTATTAAACGATTGCCTTGAATAACAGGGGCTGACCATGTTGAGTTGGCTTTTCCCTGACACAGGTAATTGATTTCCCATAATTTATTAAGGCATTTTGTCCAATCGGTATTTATACCTTTAATATCCGATTTGCCATTCATATTCGGGCCCCGCCAGTTTGGCCAGTCGGCAGTATTTTTAGAAAGCGGCGGAACTTTATTCAATGGTTGTGGAATGGATTCCTTTTTCCCTGTTAATACTTCAGCATGTTTTATAATTTTGTAAACCTTATATCCGGTTACGAGAACAAAAACCAAAAAAATAGAAGAAAGAATTATAATTATTTTATGATGTAATTTCATATATAAATATTTTAAAAATTCATTTTCAGGTTTTCATATCAGCAAATTTGCACTCCTTAATATTTTATTGGAATAGCAAGAATGTCTTCAATATCATTTATTTTACCATCAATATTAACAGGGGGCTCTACTTCAAAAATATTACATATTAATGGGAAAATATCTATGTTTTCAAAAGGTTTTTGAATATAATTATTTTTAAAAGCAGGGCCTGATGCGTAAAATATAGTTTGCATTGATTGAATTGTATTATTGTATCCATGACTTCCTCCTTTTGTAGGTGATTGACCCTCCAGGTGTAAATTATACCCTTCATCGGTCAGTAAAACCAAGCCAGGTACAGTAACGGTGTCATTCAAATGCCAGTTTATTGGGAAATTATCACGGGTATACGATTTTAAATGTTCAAATTGCTTTAAATATGCAAGTAATTCATTTTGCATCCCTTTTTTTGGATAAACATAACAACATTGGGTACCACCTTCTAACCTGTCAATAAATTTTTCCGCCGCCTTTTTCTTAATAAAAATATTTTTAGCGCTATCCGCTACAGCCATTCCGTGATCTGAGAGTACAATGACATTTGCCTTTTTACCTATATCGAGCTTTTGTAAATGATCCATGAAATACCCCAAAAGCGAATCCATTTTTTGTATTTTACTTAAGGTAGGTTTTCCAAATGGTCCGTATGAATGACCCGTATGATCAGGTTCAGGGAAGTATGCCATTATGAAATGAGGGCGTTTTTCATTTGGTAATTGCAGCCAGTACAATACTGTATCCATAAGGTTTTTAAATGGAGAATCCATATTTACAACCCTGAAATCTGAATGCATACCGTTAATATTGGCATTAGAACCTACCCAGTTGCTAGTGGCAGTTTTTATTCCTTTTTCCTGAAGATAGTTCCAAATCGGAGTGCCTTTATAAAATGAACTGTCAGATGTATTTATGTTGTTTCTGTAA
This sequence comes from uncultured Bacteroidota bacterium, assembly GCA_963846585.1. GTDB lineage: Bacteria > Bacteroidota > Bacteroidia > Bacteroidales > JAAUTT01 > JAAUTT01. The sequence continues at coordinate 301,202 of CAWJWO010000007.1, read as the reverse complement.
TCGTATTCCTTTTTAAGGATGGTATTATAGAACTTGTTGTTTGATATTCCGCTATTTTCAGGGTACAATCCTGTGGCAATTGAATAATGGTTCGGAAAAGTAACAGTGGGAAACACAGGTATCATCCATTGGGCCCTGACTCCGGTTTTTGCCATATTATTTAAATTAGGCAATTTTACTGAGTCAGCATAGTTGTACCTAAATCCGTCAAATGAAAACACAATTAGGTAGGGTCTTTCAGTTTTTTTTCTGCAACTGGCACAGAGTATTAAAAAAGCTATAATAATTAATATATTTTTCATATATAAAATTAATTTCAAAATTGGGTTTTTGTTAAAAATTTAAATTGAGGATTATAATAATTGGTTGTTTACTAAGGTAAGGAATTCTTTTTTACTATTTGTTGATTTAATATTAATTCTTAATTGGCAGTTATTTCTGATTATTAAAACAAATGGTTAATAAATTCTTTACTTTTGCACATATATTGAAGAATATTACCATATTAAATTCTATGAAAAAGTACTTTTATAATATACTAATATCGTTTACATGTGCTTTAGCTGAAAAAGTTATTATAAAAAGGTATGCTAAAATTATAATATTGTTTATAACATTATTTACAGGATTTATACTTTTTTTCAGCAGTTGTAGCAAAAACCCTACAGCTGGTTTTACAATGAGCCCGGGACCATATGCTGTAGGAGACTCGATTACTTTCACAAATAATTCGACAAATGCCGGCGATTATGAATGGTCGTTTGGTGACCATACCGAATCCTGGCAAAAAAATCCAAAACATGCATATACATTGGCCGGCAATTATACTGTGTCCTTAACTTCAATCGGTAAAAATTACTCTACAAATTCGACATCAAAAAGTTTTAATGTTACTGGTACAATATCAATATTTGAAGGAGTTGGGATTGCTGGATTAAACCTTAGCGATATTTGGTTTAACATTAAAAATATGTTTAAAGGACAAGATACCAGTATGTCCGTGTATTATGATATACCCGATGGGTATTATATCCATTATTTAAAATTACCCGCATCAGGCATCACAATTGATTTCTTTAATATAAATCCAACTACAATTGACTCTGGTGAAAATGTAGATGAAATTCAATTGGTAAGTCCTTATAACGGTTATACTACTAAGGGCATTACTTTTGGGAATAATATTTCGCTTGTGCTATCCACTTATGGAATGCCAACCGACACATCTGTTAATCCCAATAATGATAGTTTATATCAATATTTCAAATTTGGTGTGCAGTTTTGGACAAATAACCCATCCCCGGAAGTTACAGAAATAGATGTTATTCAAATCCCAAATAGTTCAGATCAAAATAAAAGCAGGAAATTGTTAACTTTACAGAAAATGATTAATAGAAGTAAGAGAAGACTATGAATAAATTTTACAATGGGTTATTGATTATATCTTTATTGGCAATTGGCGGTATTAAGTCAGGAGCTCAGGATGATGACAGGGCCTTGCTCAGACAGGTAGCCAAACAAAACCAGGATGCTGTTGATGCAATTGCATTGTATCCGACAGAAACGAGAAAAATAATATTTAAAGCAACTGAATACCCTGAAATTATAGTGAAATTGAATTCTATGCAAAAATATTCACAGGATACTTTTGAGAGGGTAATTTCATTTTTAAGTAAGGATGATCAGGAAAAAATTTGGAATATGACCCGTTACGATGGTTTAATATCTGATCTTACTGCTAAATATCCACTGTCAGCTGATGATTTAAATAAAATTATAACTGATTATCCGGAAGAAATTCAAAATACGGCTAAAGAAGAACAAAAAAATAACCTTAGCCTTCTTGTTAATATTGATAAAATAAATAAAAATTATAATTCCAATTTAGAATTATTCTTAAGTGAATACCCTGATGATGTAAGAACAGTTTTCAGGCAAATTATAAAGATGCCCGAAGTGCTCAGTTTACTTTTTGATCATATGCAATATACTGTAGTTGTTGGGGAATATTATAAAAAGAATCCTGAAAGGGTTATTCATAAAACGGATTCTTTAAACCAGGTATTGACTCAAAAAAATACTCAGGAAGCTCAGGATTGGAAGCAAAGCTTAAACAATAATCCTCAGGCACAGGACGAATATGTACAGGCGGCGCAGGATTATGCTCAATACAATGGATATCAGCCTGATGATTATTATGCCCCACTTACCCAGGATGCATTAAATTACGACAGTTCTCCGTTTGATTGGTGGTTTGGATATCCTTCATGGTACCCTTATAATTATTGGAATCCTTATCCATATTGGTACGATTGTGGATTTTATTATGGCCCGGGAAGGAGTGTTGTTTATTTTGGTATGCCTTCTTCAAATTTTATGAATTGGTATTTTTATTATCCTGAACACTTTTCAAAATATCCCGAATTATCAAATCATTATTATAATTATTATAACAGTCATACCGATTCCAGGAATTATAACAGCATAAGCCGTAGTGTTAACAACTGGCGCAACAGAAACAGTGATATTATTACGGATGACTGGGAAAAGGATAATGCCGGCAGGGTGCAGCGCTTTAAAGAATATGGCCAAATGGAGACAGATAGAAAGAATTATAATTTAAATAATCCAAAACAACCTGTTAATCAATCTGAATATTTACAAAATGTAAAAGACAAATATCCATTATTATCCGCAGATGTTTCTAAAAAGCAATCGACTGTAGCTGATAATAAATCAAATTCTGCTAAGGAAAATATACCTGAACCAGTTAAAGTGCCGGTTGTAAAGGTGCCTAATGTAAATACCAATCAGAATAATATAAAGCAAAATGCAAACATCAACCAGAATAATATAAAGGAAAATGCAAACATTAATCAGATAAGGACTGCGCAGGAGTATCATAAAAACACCTGGAATCAGATGCAATCGCAAAATACTGCTCCTGCACCCAGGCAAGAGGAAAACCGTCAGCCGGAGCAACCAGCCAGGCAAAATTATTCTTCACCTGCTCCTTCTTCATCAGGGGGTGGCAGAAGGAGGTAAAGTTAAAAAAGTTGTAAATCACAACTTGATTTCACAACTTCTAAGCACTATGCACTATGCACTATAACTTCTTCTTCACTTCAGTTTCCTGGTAACCTTCAATAATATCACCAACTTTAAGGTCGTTAAAATTATGAATGTTTAACCCACATTCATAACCGCTGGTAACCTCTTTTACATCTTCCTTGAAACGTTTAAGCGAGCCAAGTTCACCACTATAAATAACAATACCATCGCGTATTATCCTTATCTTTGTGTTACGTGCTATTTTTCCTTCTTTAACATAACATCCGGCAACCGAACCAACTTTGGTAATCTTGAATACTTCCCTTATTTCAATGGTTGCAACAATTTCTTCCTTGATTTCAGGGGATAGCATTCCTTCCATGGCAGCTTTAATTTCTTCTATAGCATCGTATATGATTGAATAAAGGCGAATATCTATTTGTTCCTTTTCTGCTAACTTCCTCGCATTCATTGAAGGACGAACCTGAAAACCTACGATGATAGCGTTAGAAGCTGCAGCAAGCAAGATATCTGATTCGGAAATCTGGCCAACGGCCTTATGAATGACATTAACCTGAATTTCAGGGGTAGAAAGTTTTATAAGTGAATCGGATATTGCCTCAACTGAACCGTCTACATCGCCTTTAACTATTACATTGAGTTCCTGAAAATTTCCAATAGCAATACGACGCCCGATTTCGTCGAGAGTTATATGCTTTTTAGTACGTATTCCCTGTTCGCGCATCAGCTGGCCTCTTTTTGTTGTAATATCTTTGGCTTCCTTAATATCGGCCATAACATTAAATGTATCTCCAGCCTGTGGAGCGCCATCAAGGCCCAGAATAAGTACGGGAGTTGAAGGCAAAGCTTCATCAATTCTCAGGTTACGTTCATTGTACATTGCTTTTACGTGGCCAAAATAGTTTCCTGCAATTACAATGTCGCCATTTTTCAATGTGCCTTGTTCAACCAAAACGGTAGATATGAATCCTCTGCCCCTGTCGAGTGATGATTCAATTACAGTACCTGAGGCTTTTTTATTAGGATTAGCTTTTAAATCGAGCATTTCAGCTTCAAGCAGAACTTTTTCGAGAAGCAGGCCTATATTTGATCCTGTTTTTGCTGAAATTTCCTGCGATTGATACTTACCTCCCCAGTCTTCAACCATGTAATTCAAATTTGCTAGTTCCTCCTTTATTTTTTCAGGATTTGCTTCCGGTTTATCAATTTTATTGATTGCAAAAATTATTGGGACACCAGCTGCAGATGCATGATTTATTGCTTCTTTTGTCTGGGGCATTACACCATCGTCTGCAGCCACAACAATAATTGCAACGTCTGTTATTTTGGCACCACGTGCACGCATTGCGGTAAAAGCTTCATGGCCCGGAGTATCAAGAAAAGTTATTTGACGGCCGTTCTCAAGTTTTACGCCATATGCCCCAATATGTTGGGTAATTCCTCCTGCTTCACCTGCAATAACATTCGTGTTACGGATGTAATCAAGCAACTTAGTCTTTCCGTGGTCGACGTGTCCCATTACAGCAGCAATAGGAGGTCTGGGTATCAACTCTTCCGGTTTATCAGTTTCTTCATCCTGCATTATTGTTTCCTGTAATTCAATTGAGACAAATTCAACTTTGTAATTAAATTCATCTGCAACAAGGGCCATAGTTTCCGCATCGAGACGTTGATTTATTGAAACAAATAATCCCATGTTCATACATGTTGCAATAACTTCGTTTGCAGGAACATTCATCATTGATGCTAACTCGTTTACTGAAACGAATTCGGTAACTTTCAGAATATTTTTATCTCTTTCTTGTTGTTCAAATTCTTCCTGTAATCTTTGGCTGAATATTTCCCGTTTTTCACGGCGATATTTAGAGGCTTTAGATTTTCCTCCTTTAGACGTTAACCGGGCAAGCGTATCTTTAATTTGTTTTTGGACATCCACTTCATTTACCTCATTATGCAAAAGAGGATGACGCTTTTTTCTATCACTGCCAGTCTTATCTTTTTTAATAATTGAAGGATTTTTTTTATCTTTTTGTGAATCGGCCGATTTGGATTTGTCTGTGATAGTAACTTTTTCTTTATCTTTTTTGATTCTTTTTCTTTTTTTCCTGTGTTTTTCTAATTCCTCTAATGAGGATCCTTCGGTAACTGTCTTATCTTCATCTGGAAGAATTATTTTACCAACAACAGTGGGTCCGGTCAGTTTCTTAAATTCTGCACGGATTACATGAGGTTCTGTAGTCCTCGATATTGTTTGGGAATTTTGTTCATCATCGTTAATTGACGGCACCGTTTGGCCTTCAACTTTTGGTTCAACCTGTTTTTGTGGCTGGAAACGTTCTTTTCTTTCTACCTGCCGTTGCTCTTTCGTTTTTTTTGGAGGTCGGGTACGCTGGTTAAGTGAATCAAGATCAATTTTTCCAACTACCCTTATATCTGTTTCCAGTTCAGGTAAAGTAGTCAGATATTCTTCAGGCTCCTGATCTTCCTTTGTGATAGTGCCGGAAAATTGCTCTGATTCATGATTATTAATTGCCACGGTGACATCTTTGTCATCATTATCTTCTGTAAGCGTGTTTTTTGTCTTATATTGGGCAGATTTCCCTGAATCAGTTGTTGTTTTAGTTTCTTTTGGTTTTTTTTGTTCAGTAATTTGTTCAGTTTCTGTTCTTTTAAGTTTTGTAATTTTGTCAATATCTATTTTGCCTACTATTTTAATTTCAGGATCTTTGAATTCTTTTTTTGGCTCGAAAATCATCGGGGCCTTTTTACCTGTGCTTGTGTCAGTAATAAATATCTCATTTTCAGCAGAATCATCCTCGTCAACAATTTCTTCAGCATGATCGTCAATTGTTACTATATCTTTCTTTTCTCTATAACTATGAAGATTGACTTTTTCTGATTCTTTTTTTGCATTTAAATCAGAACTGTATTCTTTTGAAAGTATTTCTAATAATTCAGGCGCAACTTTAGTATTAGGATTCGATTCAATTTCGAATCCTTTTTTCTTTAGAAAATCAACAATGGTAGTTATACCAACATTAAATTCCCTGGCTAATTTACTCAATCTTAATTCTTTTTTATCTGTCATGCTGTAACCAATGTCTTAATTCAGGTACTAATTTATGAATTATCAATTTTTTTACTCAAATTCAGCTCTTAAAATTTTTATCACCTCTCTAATTGTTTCTTCTTCAAGATCAGTACGTTTTAAAAGATCTTCAGCACCAATTTCTAATACGCTTTTAGCTGTATCGCAGCCTATAGCTTTCAGTTCATCTAAAATCCAACCGTCTATTTCATCTACAAATTCATCGAGGTTCACGTCTTCGTCGTCTTCTTCTTCATTTTCGCGATAAACATCTATTTCATAACCGGTAAGCTGGCTTGCCAGCTTAATATTTAAGCCGCCTTTTCCTATCGCCATCGATACTTCCGTTGGTTTTAAATATACTTCAGCACGTTTGTTGGCCTCATTGATCTTTATAGATGAAATTTTCGCAGGGCTAAGAGCTCTGGTAATAAATAGTTGGTTATTATTTGTATAATTAATAACATCAATATTCTCATTGCGAAGTTCCCGGACTATTCCATGAATGCGCGACCCTTTCATTCCAACACAAGCACCAACGGGATCGATGCGTTCGTCATATGATTCAACAGCAACTTTTGCTCTTTCACCAGGCACACGAACGATTTTCTTAATAGTAATTAAACCGTCAAAAATTTCCGGCACTTCTAATTCAAATAAACGTTCCAGAAAAACCGGTGAAGTGCGGGATAAAATTATTAGCGGGTTATTGTTTCTCATTTCTACTCTTAAAACTACCGCCTTGGCTGAATCGCCTTTCCTAAAATGATCAGTAGGGATCTGTTCTGTCTTTGGTAATATTAATTCATTGCCATCGTCATCTAAAACCAGCATTTCCCGTTTCCAAACCTGGTATACTTCTCCTGTTACAACTTCTCCGACCCGGTCTTTATATTTGCCATAAATATTGCCTTTTTCAAGTTCAAGGATTCGGGAAGTAAGATTTTGACGAAGCGATAAAATGGCCCTTCTGCCAAAATCCAGCAATTTAACTTCATCAGTAACTTCTTCTCCAACTTCGTAATCTGAGTCAATCTTGTTAGCATCGCTTATTGTAATCTGAAGGTTTGGATCAGATATATCATCGTCAGCTACAATTTCCCTGTTTCGCCATATTTCAAAATCGCCCTTGTCAATATTGATGATAATATCAAAATTTTTATCAGTGCCATATTTTTTCAATAACGTACTTCTGAAAACATCTTCCAGAACACTCATCATTGTTGCACGGTCGATGTTTTTTAATTCTTTGAATTCAGAAAAAGTGTCAATTAAATTCAGATTTTCCATTTTAAAATTCTGTTTATCGATTAAAAGCCAATCACAATTTTTGTCGATTTAACTTCATCATATTTAAATTGTTGTTGTGTTACTATAATTTCAGGTTTTTTCCTGCCTTCAGTTTTAATTTTTGTTTCAATTTCAACTGTAAAATACTCAGTATTTACTGATAATAATTTACCTATATATTTTTGCCCATTATTAATTAAAATTTCTACATCGTGGCCAATGTTTTTATAGTATTGCTTACTTACTTTAAAGGGATGTGAAAGTCCCGGAGATGATACTTCCAGTTCAAAATCTTCTGCATCCCTGTTGAGGATTGAATCAATGGATTTGCTAAGTATAGCGATTTCGTCTATTGTAATCCCATTTATACTGTCAACCAAAACTGTAATGTTGTTTCCTGGCTTTATTATTATATCTACCGGAAATAGTTCGGTACCGTTAATCAGGTTTGATAAAATATCTTTAATGTGATTTTTCTGGATCATATAAAATAATAAAATAGGGGACATTTGTCCCCTAAATTCAATCAAAACCTGCGCAAAATTATAAAATTTTGTGACAAGAACAAAAAAAAATTACTAATCACTTCATCCTTGTATCAAAAGCATCCCGTAACCCATTACCTATAAAATTAAATGCCAGTACCATTAACATGATAGCAACACCTGGCAGAATTGCCAAAAATGGTTTATCCAGAATAATATAAGCGTAATGATCCTTGATCATATTACCCCAGGAAGGAACAGGTGGCTGGATGCCAATACCAAGAAAACTCAGTCCTGCTTCAATTAAAATAGCCGAGGCAAAATTACCAGCTGAGATAATTACAATTGGTGCAATAATGTTAGGCAATATATGCCTGAATAATATTCTGAAGTCTGAAAACCCAAGTACCCTGGCTGCTTCAATGTATTCTTTCTCACGAATAGCAAGGACCTGGCCACGAACTACCCTTGCAACTTCAACCCACATGGTAAGTCCTATAGCAAGAAAAACCTGCCAGAATCCTTTCCCAAGTATTAATGTAATACTTAAGGCCATCAACAGGGAAGGTACTGACCAAACTATGTTCACAATCCATGAAATTCCCGAATCCACTATGCCTTTATAATAGCCTGCTGTTAATCCCAATGGAATTCCAATTAAAAGCGATATAAATACCGAGATTAATCCAACAGATAATGATACACGTGTACCAATAATCATCCTGCTTAACATATCGCGTCCAAACCTGTCGGTACCTAATATATAGGTTTTTTCTTTAATTTGTTTTTCAATAATATATTGTCTGAGATATGTTGGAGAAACAATTATTTTTTCCCCGGTTAAATCGGTAAAATGATAATTACCCGACTTATCTTTATTTAATTTTTCTTTATCTTTATTAGTGAAAACAGCATTTACAAGATGAAATTTTGTCTGTAACAGTCCGTCTATCCCGGAATTTGAATATTCATTAATAATTATAGAATCACCTTTAAACCTGAAAGAATCAACAGGTATATAATTGTACGGAGATTCTTTGCCAAACAACATAATATTTAAAAAAGAGGGGGATGCAAAAAGCCTGTTCTTTCTGATGGAGATCATTTTTACTCTGAACATTGGAGGTTTTGCTGCTATTGACAAGTTCTGTTCATTTGAAAACGGAGTTTTATCTGGTACAATCAGGTATCCGGGAATGGCAACAATTACCATTATTCCAATTATAACAAAACCAATTAATGACAAACTGTTTTTTGACATTATTTTGATAAAACCATGCATATAGTGCTTAGTGCTTAGTTGTTAGTGCTTAGTGCTTAGTGATAAACATTATATCTACATTATTAATAACCGTTTTTAGACAAAATAATAAATTATTCATTAATAGTGCTTCGGATACACATCTTAATAACATTAAATATTAATATTAAAAATTCACCTACTTGAAAGGAATAACTAAGCACTAAGCACAATGCACTATTCACCAGGCACTATGCACTTATTGATTTATCACGGGGAAAACAGTAATCCTTAATTTACTGCAACCATAAGGTACAAGGGTTACCGTATCTGTCTTATTGGCAGACTCTCTATTTAACAGCGCTGCCTCAGGCAGTAAAGGTGAAAATAACCAAAGGCCCTTTTTTATTCCGGAATCATCAATATACCAACGTAGTACTTTACCACCTTTGTCCCGTTCAACGGTCCAGTGTTCAAATTTCATTTCATTTTTCTTTTCCAGGGTCCAGCCATTGACCAAACTGGAAGGAACTTTTAATTCAACAGGTGCATTTTCTATACTCCATGGATTAAGTGAATATGCTTTATTTTTCACTTTTATTTGTTTATTAATATTTTCCTTACTAAAGTGCAATGCATAATTCCAGGGACTTTTAGCAAACAACTCATAGGCAGGAAAGTCATAATTGGATCGTTTGTCCAAACTATCAACTTTCCAGTACTCCTGAATCCTTAATGAATATATCAGCGGGCCCCTTTCAACAGAAATACCATTTTCAGGTCCCGGGGTTAATGAAAAATCAGAAGGCAAAATCACCTTAACTATATCACCTTCTTTATATTTTCGCATTATCTTAATATATTCCGACGGTCTGATTTTTTGATTTAACTCAGCTCCGTTTACAAGTATGTGAGCATTATTACACCATCCCGGTATCCTTACATAAAAACTGAATTTGTTTTTATTTTCTAAATGAAAAATAAAATTTATTGTATCCGAAAAAGGATAATAGGTATCTTCAACAACGGTAACATTAGTTTTATGTTCCCCTAAAGGATATGTTACTGTTGATGGTGCGTACATTGCTGCTACAAGCCCGCTATTTCCATCGGTCATCCATGAATTAATTAAAAAATTGGGCATCATCCTGTTTACGTTTCCCGGGCAACATTCGGTTCCGGGGTTTGGAGCATAACGCATGGTTCCGCCTCCATCTCGTATATTACTATTTCTTGCCGCAATTACCTGGTTAGGAGCGGAGAAATATTGCAATGCTTTAAAATCTTTTGTAACGGAACCCGGGGCAGCATTAAAAGCAGCTCTTTCAATTTTATCAGCATAAGCAGCATTACCGGTAGCTTTTAATAAATAAGAGATATTCCATGTGTAATCGGAAATATCACAAATTTCATGTGACTCCTGAGTAGTTGGTAGTTGTAAATGCTCCGAAGAAACATTTACGCCATCAACCAACATGTTATACTTGTCAAGCTTTCTGAAAGCTGCAATGCTGGGTTTCAGATATAAGCTATCGCCGGTATATAAATATAAAATGGCACCAAGTTTTGATTTTTCCAAATATGTAACTCCATGTTCACCTGAAGGAGTACTATCCTTTAAAAAAGCAACATCGGACACTTGAGTATTTTTATTAAGCACATTAGAATTCTTATATATTTCCTTTGCATAATTTAGCAGGGCAGTATCTTTTGATTCGTAATATACCCATAACATATTCTCTATGTTAACTGATTCCCTTATACCGGTATATGCATAACGATTATTGAGATAATGTTTTTTAACAGCAGCTAAAATAGCCGGGTTTTTGGTGGCTTCATATTCTGCCATCCACGCCCTGAAGAACACGACATATACCCATTTGTCAAGGGTATAATATTTAGGGCCTAAAAATCCGTTTTTATCGGGATGGTTCATTACATAATATATACTCTTACGTGCTTTATTTAACAGAAAAGTGTCTTTTAATAATAATCCGCAACGGATCATTCCATCTATCCAATAACCATTTTGTTCATAAGGCCACCATTTTTCAATACTATTATTTCCAATAATACTATCAGCAGCCCAACCTGCAGTATTGAACGGATACCCTGCATTTTCCAGATGACCTGTTAACCCGTTTCGTTGATTAATAAGGTACTGTCTGATCCATCCCCCTGGTGCAATTGCATTGGCCGGAATTGATTTAAACTGGCCATAGTATTGTACTGTCCTTTCTTCTTTTTTATTAATACATGAAATAAAAATAGTAGCATTAAAAATAAAAATCACAATATATCTATTTAAGAGTCGTAAGTCGTAAGACGTTAGTCGTAAGAAAATAGTAATAAAAAGTTGTAAGTTGTAGGTCTTAAGTCTTGAGTAAAATGATGTTAAGTGGCTCATAATTATAAATTTAAATTATACACATATACACAGAGGATTAACTACAATTTATAAATAATAATTAATGTTTCATTCAATTTAAATCATAAAGGGTCTTATTAAAATACTAATAACTTACGACTTACGAATTAACTACTTGCGACTATTTTATGGTACGTTCTTTCCATCTTGTTGTACATATGAATGATAAAATTACAGTAATACACACATATAAAAAATAAAAACATTGTGCCACAGGATACCACACCATAAGTCGTACCTCATCAAAGAACCTGGTTACACGATACAGGAATAAGAAATCTATTAGCAATTTAGAGATAAATAAAATAAAAAAACCATGAAAGTTTGATGTTATTATACCAATAAAAAATGTTGTTAATAGTAATATATTGGTAAACAAAATTATAAAACCGCTTGCAATAATATCCGGATCACTGTAATAAACGGCCTTACGCGACCAACGCAGACGTTGTTGCAGAAAGCAATAAAGGGAATCAGCAAGTTTTGTCCGTACAACGCTCCCTGCTGATTTTATAAAATGAATTCTTGTCCTGTATTTTTTTTTTAATTGTTGCAGGATAAACATATCATCACCTGAGCTTATATTGTGATTATAAATTTGTCTTATTTCAGGATAAATTTCTTTTTTAAATGAAAGATTTGCTCCATTGCACATAATATTATGGCTTAATGCGGCTGCACCTGCTGTTGATCCCATTAATCCGAACATTTCAAGGGATTGAATTTTGGAAAATCCATGGTTATAAATTCCGGATACAGGGCCTGAAAGCATTACAGGGCTGAATTTTTCATGATAAGAAACATGGGATACTATCCAATTGTTAGTAATAACACAATCAGCGTCACAAGTTAAAATCAGATCACCGTTTGATTGATCAATACCATATTGGATAGCTTTTTTCTTGCCGGTTAACCCTTCAGGTAGAATAATAGTTCTAATAATGTTACTTTTAATGTTTAAAGCTTCCTGTAAGGAGTTATCGCTTGAATGATCATCAATTACAATGATTTCAAATAGATTGTGAGGATAATTTTGTAAAAGAAGATAACTTAGTAAATTTTTTATGTTTGTTTCTTCGTTTCTCATGGGAATAATTACTGAAACGAAGGTAGAACAATCAGTTGAGGAGTAATTATAATGGATAAGCCTTTCCCAGCCGATCCAAAATATTGTTATTAATAAAATATAAGCAATACTTGTACAAATAACTATAATAATCATATTGATTATTGAATATTGAATATTGTTATTCTACCTCATCACCTCATCACCTTACTCAGTGTTTGGGCATATATTTATTAATTTTTTTGAATAAATTGGGTACATTGATAGGTTTACTTATGTAATCAACACATCCAACTTCGATACATTTTTCTTTATCTTCAGACATAGCATTGGCAGTTTGGGCAATAACAGGCAAATCCCGTCGCATATTTTTTATAATCCTCGTAGCATCCAACCCGCTTAATTCTGGTAACTGAATGTCCATTAAAACTATATCTATATCCGGATGTGTTTTGCAATATTCAATGGCTTGCAGTCCGTTATCAGCATGATATATTTTAGCTTTTGTTTTTTTAAATATTTCTTCAAGGAATTTAAAACTAACCTTATCATCTTCGGCTATTAGAATTGCCCTGTCAGACCAATTAAAATCAGTAATCAGGTCATCAGGTATTTTAATAGTTTCTTCTTCCTCAAAACTTGTAATAAAAGGGATTGTAAAGTAAAATGTTGATCCGTGATGAAGTTGGGATTCTACCCATATGTGACCTCCTAGTATTTCAGTCAACCCCCGTGAAATTGCCAATCCCAATCCTGATCCTCCGAATTTTCTTGTAAGAGAGTCATCTGCCTGAATAAAGCGGTCAAAAATCACTTTTTGTTTTTCATTTGAAATGCCAATTCCGGTATCCTTAACATAAAATTCAAGCATATCTTCCTTTAAAGAATAGCCAAACTCTACATAACCACAATCTGTAAATTTTAAAGAATTACCTATAAGGTTAATCAATATTTGTCGCAAACGATCGGGATCAGTATATAAACATAAATTATCAGGCAGGTTTTTTATTATATTCAGGCTTAATCCTGTTTTTGATTTGTAAACAGAACTAGACATGAATAATGCATGTACCTGATCTAATAATGCATTAAGACGGAATGATTTATGTGAAAATTTCATTTGTCCCGCCTCAATTTTTGAAACATCAATAATATCATCAATTAAACTTAGTAAGGTATCGCTGTTACTGTTTATAAGGCTTATATATTCCTTACGTTGTTCCGTTGTAATATCTTGTATGGCAAGCAATTGAGCCATACCAAGAATTCCATTCATAGGAGTTCGGATTTCATGTGACATATTTGCCAGAAAGGCTGATTTCAATCTATCAGATTCTTCGGCCTTAAGTTTTGCACGAATCAATTCATTTTCAAGTTGTTTTCTATGCAAAGAAATTGAAGCCTGATAAAGAAATGTTTCAATAATCTTCAAATCTTTAATATCCTGATTAGTTTTAGTAGCAATTAATACAACGGCGTATAAATTACCGCCACGCATTAATCCCATAACATAATAGTTGGAAAGCTTTAATAATTTTTCAAGTTGATTACATTTGTCTTTATTGATTTGTCCCAATGTAGCCCTGTAAAGACCCCCTGATATTGGATATAAGGATTGGCTATGGTCAAAAATTTGTCTTTTGAAAGTATTATTCAGATGGATATTTAGTTCCTCCGGGTTTTCACCCAATATTTGAAGGATGTTATTGAGATACCGGTTTATACCTGAGATAAATCTCACTGAAAGTGAATTCCCGATATCGTTGAAGGAAGAAACAACCACGATCGAATTTTTAGTCAGTTCGGCTAGTTTTTTACCAATAAAAATAAGGATATCGTCATCATTTGAAAAACTAAGAAATTTTAAAGCTGTATTAGATAAAAAAACAAGGTTTCGGTTGTATTTTTTTTCCTTGTCTTCAGCATTTCGCTGATCAGTAATATCAAACATTACACCACGAAATCCATTAATGGTTTCACTAACTATAAGTAGATTTGTATATATTAATACCGGAAACCTTGTGTCTGATTTGGTTATCGCCGTATATTCTTCTCTTTTTACAGGCTCATTTTTTATAAGCCGTTCCAGATGTTCCCGGATACGTTCGGAATCGTCATGAACCAGAACATCATAAAGCTTAACTCCATTAGAAAAATCTTCATTTGTAAGCCCAAAAGTTTCAAATGCCTTAAGATTTAAAAAAGTAAAATTTCCTTCCAAATCAGTTTCAAAAACAATTTCAGGAAGCATTGTAACTAATTCCTTGTATTTTTCTTCACTGAACTTAAGTGCTATTTCGGCACTTTTTCTGTTGGTAATATCGCGCGAAATTCCTGCAATTCCTATAACATTATCATTTTCATCAAATATTGGAGATTTATAAGTTTCGGACCATTTTAATTGTCCATGAACTTCAGCAACATCCTGGTAGGATTTTCGTTTTTTGAGAACAAATACTTCATTATCTGACGATTCGTATTTGATAGCATTATCTAAAGAACAAATGTCAAAATCTGTTTTACCTATAAGAGTTTCACTATCAGAATTATAATAATCAGCAAACTGCTTATTAACAATAACATAATGCCCCTTTCTGTCCTTGAGCCAAATGAAGAATGGAATATTATCCAATAAAGAAATAAGTTGATTATTGCTTATTTCAAAATCTGAAACCTTATTTTCAAGAGTTTTGATTTGATATTTAAGGTCCTCGTTTTGCCGTATTAAATCATCGTAAGAAAGGGTCACCGTTTTGCTATATTTTATTATTAAGGGATTAATATACCGATAAAACAAGCTGAAAGCAATGATACCAAGGTACCTGCTATCATTGCTTTTAGACCAAGCTGAGATACTAAAATCTTTTTAGAAGGAGCCAAAGTTCCGATACAGGCAATTTGAATACCAATTGATGCAATATTTGCAAAGCCGGATAAAAAATATGTGGAAAGAATGATTGATCTTTCCTGTAAAAATGCTCCGGTATTTTTAAGATTTGCCAGGCTCAAATATCCTATAAATTCAGTTAATATCATTTTCTCGCCCAATAAACGTCCTGCAATCAATATATCGTGGGAACATATTCCTATAAGCCACATTATGGGCGAAAATAAATATCCTAAAATTAACTGAAGAGAGAGTGTATGGTACTTTCCCATAGTCGCAACTGAAATTAAATTATTTAGATTTGTCCAATCCCCAATTTTTTGTGCACAGAAGTTAAACAATGAAATTAATCCGATAAATACAACCAGCATGGCAGCAACGTTTACGGCCAGCTTTAATCCATCTGATGTTCCTGTTGATATAGCATTTAAAACATTTCCGGATTTATACAGTTTTTCAAAATTGAAATCGTTATTTACATCTTCTGTTTGTGGAATAATAGTTTTTGAAACAACAATAGCACCAGGAGCTGCCATAATTGAAGCAGCAATAAGATGTTTAGCAAATAACAACTGTTCAGCAGGATTGTTTCCTCCAAGAAACGCAATATATGCTGCCAATACCCCACCTGCCAGCATCGACATTCCGGCACACATAATCAGGAAAATTTCGGACCGTGACATAATATTCAGATAAGGTTTCACGAGCAAGGGTGATTCACTTTGCCCTAAAAACATGTTGGCTGAAGTTGCAACACTTTCAGCCCCGGTTAAATTCAAAAGATGCCGTAAAAAATATGCAAAGATTTTCACGATCCGCTGAATAATGCCAAAATAATATAAAGCACCTGTCAATGCCCCGAAAAAAACTATGACCGGTAATATTTGAAATGCGAAAATGAATCCAAATTTATCACTGTCAACCAATTCTCCAAATACAAACCGGGCTCCATTTTTGGAAAAATTCAATATGTAAATAAATACTTTTCCAAGAAATTCGAATGTCTTATAAAAGCAAGGAATATACACAACACCTACTCCAAGGATAAATTGCGCTGACATACCAATAATTACAACTCTCCAGGAAATTTTTTTTTTGTTTTCACTTAACAGAATACAGACCCCTATAATAAAAACAATTCCAATAACACCTCTTACGATACGGATTAAAAGTGATTCGTTAATATTATTCATTATCAGGGTATTTACGATTAATCTCATCCCTTATTATTGAGGCTCTTTCATAATTTTCCTTATGAATAGCTTCTTCAAGTAAATTGAGCAATTCTTCTTTATCAAGATCTTTTAATTCTTCATTCTCAGATACAGGTATCTCGGATTTAATATCTTCAGTTTCAGCTTTTCTGGGACGGGCTTCATTTTCAAAATCTATAATTATACCTGCATGAGATAATATTTCTTCAGTAGTATAAATAGGGCATTTAAACCTCAAGGCCAAAGCAATAGCATCGGATGTACGGGCATCTATCGAAATCCTTGATTGTCCGTTATCGCAGATTAATTTGGAAAAAAATACGCCTTCTTCCAGTTTATATATATTTACTTCAATAAGGTTTATTTTGAATGATTGGGAAAAATTTACAAACAGATCATGTGTAAGGGGCCGGGGTGGTTTTAGCCCTTCAAGTTGAATTGCAATTGCCTGGGCTTCAAATCCACCAACAATAATAGGTACTCTGCGCTGTCCGTTTTCTTCACTTAAAACCAGTGCATAAGCACCTGATTGTGTTTGACTGTATGATATACCTAAAACATTTAACCTGATTTTATTCACGCTAAAATAACCTTTAAAATGTTAGTTATGTTTTTAATAATTTAATCTAAAAATTATTCGGATCACAAATATAACTAAATCGGTAAAACTTTCACGAAATATGGTATCATATAAATTTCACGTTAAATTATTTGTAGTTGAATTAAAGTTTTATATTTTTGCAGTCCAATTGGAAATAACAGAAATAATAGAATAATGTACGCAATTATTGATATAGCAGGACAGCAATTTAAGGTTGAGAAAGATAAAAAGATATTTGTACACCGTTTGAAGGAGAAAGAGGGGACGGACATATCATTTGATAAGGTTTTGCTCGTTGACGATGATGGCCAGGTAAAAGTAGGTTCGCCTGTTATTTCCGGGGCATCTATTTCCGCAAAGGTTATTGCTCACGTCCGTGCCGATAAAGTTTTGGTATTTAAGAAAAACAGGAGAAAAGGTTACCAAAAACTAAATGGTCATCGACAGGATCTAACACAAATTCAGGTAGGTGAAATTAAGGCATAATTTTTAATGCAATATTAAACTAATTCAAAAATGGCACATAAAAAAGGAGCAGGCAGTTCCCGTAACGGTAGAGAATCAGAAAGCAAACGGCTTGGAGTTAAGTTGTTTGGTGGGGAGATAGCTAAAGCCGGAAATATCCTTATTCGCCAAAGGGGAACAGTTCACTTTCCGGGATTAAATGTTGGCATTGGAAGAGATCATACCTTATTTGCACTGACTGACGGGAAAGTTGAATTTAAGAAAAAAGCAAATAACAAATCATACGTTTCGGTTGTTCCTTTAAGTGAATAGCGAATATTAATTACATTGGGGTCTCCTGTACTTTTACTATTTTTATATGGTAAATTGTTCAGGAGATTTTAATTTTTGTGTACGCCGGTTATAAGCCTCTAATTTATAATAATAATATGCTTTCAGTAAAATTTATAGAAGAAAATAAGGACTATGTTATTGACCGGCTTGCCATAAAGCGGTTTAAGGGGAAGGAGATAATCGAAAGAATACTGGAACTTGACAATAAACGCCGGCAGTTTCAAAACAACAATGATAAAATTCTTGCTGAATTAAATGCTATATCTAAACATATAGGTATTTTGATAAAGAATGGCAACGATATTGAAATCAAACAGGCAAAGACAAAAACTGCACGATTAAAGGAAGAATCAGGGCAATTAAGTTCTGAACTTGAGTTTACTGAAAGCGAAATAAAAATTCTTTTGTATCAGGTACCTAACTTGCCACATGTCTCTGTTCCAACAGGTAATGGCATGGAAGATAATGTGCAGGTTAGAGAAGGAGGGATAAAGCCGGCACTAAAATCAGATGCTTTACCTCATTGGGATTTGGCAAAAAAATATGATATTATTGACTTTGAACTGGGAAATAAAATCACTGGTGCCGGTTTCCCGGTATATATGGGCAAAGGAGCAAAACTTCAACGGGCACTGATTAATTTTTTTCTGGAGCAGGGTACACAGGCAGGATATAAAGAATATATGCCGCCTTTAATGGTAAACGAAGATTCAGGATATGGGACGGGACAACTTCCGGACAAAGAGGGTCAGATGTACCATGTTACAATTGATAATTATTTTCTTATACCAACGGCGGAAGTACCAGTTACTAATATATTTCGAAATTCAATACTTATTCCTTCCGATTTACCTGTTAAGGCTATGGCTTACACTCCTTGTTTCCGGCGCGAAGCCGGTTCTTACGGTAAAGATGTCAGGGGCTTAAACAGGTTGCATCAATTTGATAAAGTTGAAATCGTACAGGTTCAACATCCCTCAAAATCATACGATACTTTAGAAGAGATGGTATCTTACGTTGAAAGCCTTGTTCAAAAACTTGAACTTCCATATAGGATAATTAAGCTTTGTGGAGGAGATATGAGTTTTTCATCTGCGTTAACTTACGATTTTGAAGTTTATTCTGCAGCTCAGGATAGATGGCTGGAAGTGAGTTCAGTTTCAAACTTCGAATCATTTCAGGCTAACAGGCTAAAACTGCGTTATCGTGACGAAAGCGATAAAAAGATAAATTTGTTGCATACATTAAATGGCAGTGCCCTTGCTTTACCAAGAATAGTTGCAGCTATCCTGGAAAACAATCAATGTTTTTCCGGAATTAAAATACCCGAAGTCTTGATTCCATATACAAAATTTGATTTAATTGATTAATTGTTGAAAACTATATAAGTTTAACCACAAAGGTACACGAAGTACTACACTAAGGTACACAAAGGAAAATATATAGTTTTTTATCGGTATTTATTCCTTTGAGTGACTTTGTGACGACCTTTGTGACCTTTGTGGTAAAATATTTTAATTCGAAATTCGCAAAACAAGCTACTATTATAAGTGGGAAAAGAGAGAATTATTTTGGGCATTGATCCCGGAACAACAATTATGGGTTATGGAATTATCCGTGCAAAGGGGAATAACCCTGAAATGATTGTTTTAGGAGTGCTGGAACTTCATAAATTAAACGATCATTTCGTAAAGCTTAAAACTATTTACGATCGTACAATTTCACTCATTGATGAGTATCATCCGGATGAACTGGCAATAGAATCTCAATTTTATGGCAAAAATGTTCAATCTATGTTGAAACTGGGACGAGCTCAGGGTACTGCAATAGCGGCAGGGTTATCCCGATGCATTCCAATATTTGAATATGCTCCTTTAAAAATTAAACTTGCAATCACCGGTCAGGGTAATGCATCAAAGGTACAGGTAGCATTGATCCTTCAGCAGATGTTAGGGATTATTGACATACCAAAAAACCTTGATGCAACTGATGGTTTGGCAGTGGCTATTTGTCACTTCTACCAGAAAAATTCTGTTTCAACAGGTAAACAGGTTAACAGCTGGAAGGATTTTATTAATAAGAACCCCGGTAAAATGATTTGAGATTTAAGAATTTAGATTATAGATTTAAGATTTGTTGGAACAAAATATCCAAATCTTAAATCTCAAATCCAGAATCTAGAATCTCAAATCCATTTGTTAATCGGCAATCTCAATTCCTGTATGCTTCGATTATTTTATTGGCAATACTAATAAATTCTTCAGCGGTAAGTTTTAGTTTGGGTCGGGAAAAATCTATATCGAAGGCTCCATTAATTGGTACAAGATGTATGTGAACATGAGGAACTTCAAGTCCAAGTACAGCTATTCCGATTCGTTTGCATGGGATAACCTCTTCCATGGCTTCAGCGACTTTTTTAGCAAATATTAAAAGCCCTCCAAGAGTATGATCATCAAGATCAAATATATAATCAACTTCCTTTTTGGGAATTACAAGTGTATGTCCTTTAGTTAGTGGATTTATATCGAGAAAGGCATAATAATTATTATCCTCTGCAATTTTGTAAGAAGGAATTTCTCCATTGATAATTTTAGTGAAAATTGATGCCATAGGTATAGTGCTTAGTGCTTAGTAAATAGTGCTTAGTACATAGTGCGTAGTGCATAGTAAGTAATTATTAGTATTAGAACCAAGAACCAAGAGCCAGGAACCAAGACTATGTGGCGTTAAAATGGACATGGAAGGACGTGCAAAAAGTACATGGGAGGACGTGGAACATTTTTTTTGATTTGTATATAATTTTTTAGTATTCATTTTCAAATTCTTTCTTCTTTTTTCTTTTATCTTTTTTCTGCCTTCTACCTTCTGTCCTCTGTCCTCTGCCTTTTGTTTTGGCTCCTGGCTCCTGGCTCTTGGCTCTTGGCTCTATCTGGAGATGTCCATTATTTCGAATGACATTTTTCCGGAAGGAACATTTATTTCAACAACATCGCCACGTTTTTTACCAATCAGTCCTTTTGCAATTGGTGTGTTAACAGAAAGTTTGCCTTCTTTCAGGTTTGCTTCCTGTTCAGCAACTAATATATATTCCAGTATATCGTTGGTCTTTAGATTTTTAATTTTTACACGATTAAGAATTTGAACTTTAGAGATGCCAATTCTCGACTCATCAATAATTCTTGAATTTGCAAGAATATTTTCAAGTTTAGCAATCCGTGCTTCGAGCATTCCCTGAGCCTCTTTAGCGGCATCATATTCAGCATTTTCTGATAAATCACCTTTATCGCGGGCTTCAGCAATTTGACGCGAAATACTCGGCCTCTCAATATTTGTGAGTTGATCAATTTCTGATTTTAGTTTTTGAAGACCTTCTTCAGTTAAATAAGAAATAGCCATATTAATCCCTCCAAGATTAAACCATAATAAAACAAAAAAGAATCCCGATTGCCCGGAACCCTTTTTCCGAAGCAATTTATTTAATTTAGAAATATTTTCTATCTGATAAGTTATAACACATACAACTACATCAATGTTAAGCTATTATGAAAAACAGATGATTATTGGATTTCCCCCTAAATTACAAAAGGTTTTTGAAAAAGAAAAGTATAATGGTTGATCCTGAATTTTTCCTGAGGTTTTCAATTTGAAGGTTATGGGTTCTAAATATTTGTTAGTTGATATTAAAGGCGAAGAATAGCATAAACTGCAAAAAATACTACCTGTTGCAATTATTAAAACTTTTAATTTCATAACTTTGTATGTATTTTAAAATGATTACAAATTACAAATTACAAATATCATTAATAAATAATCAGTAATCAGTAATCAGTAATCAGTAATCAGTAATCAGTAATCAGTAATCAGTAATTTAATAAGGTCATGTACACTTTAAAGATAATTAAAATTTTAATAACAGGTGCTGTAATATTCCTATGTATAACATGTAAAAAGGAGCCTTCGGAAAATTTTCCTAACGTCTCAGTTAGTCTGAGTGTTAATCTTATAAGCAATCCAATCCCGGTTGGTACGCCTGTTATTTGTCCAAATAGTACAAATCAGGGAGCGGCAGGTAAAGGTATTATACTTTATACTGCAGACGGCACTAATTACCTTGCTTTTTCTGCTTTATGTACCTATTATCCTAAGGATACAAGCGCAATTACAATAAACGGATTCGAAGGACAATGCCCTAAATGCAAATCAATTTTCAATCTTATTGATGGTTCTGTGCTGCATGGGCAGGCACAGTATCCTTTAAAACAATATTCTGTTTTGTTGGACGGTAATACATTGCTGATTCAGAATTAAAAAATAGAACCAGGAACCAGTAACCAAGTTATTCAAGATTCCAGAATTGAGATTTAAGATTTGGAAATCCTGATTAAATAAATCTTAATTCCTTTAACCTCATCACTCATTCTCTTGTCTTGGTTCCTGGTTCCTGGCTCTTCTTTTTAAATTACAGATTGCTTGTTTTATTGGGTAATAGGAAATAAAACGAAGAACCCTTATCTACCTGGCTCTTTACCCAAATTTTGCCTTTATGTTTTTCAACAAATTCCCTGCATATAATCAATCCCAGGCCGGTACCGGTTTCCTGTGCAGTTCCTTTAGTGGTTACAGTTTTATGTAATTCAAAAAGATTACTTATTGTTGACTCAGCAATGCCCACTCCGCTATCTGAAACAGCTACCTCTATGAATGATGGGTCGACTGATATTTCAGCAGATAATGTTATTTGTCCCTGATCGGGTGTAAATTTTATAGCATTGGAAATAAGATTTCTGAAAATTGTTTTTAACATATTTTCATCGGCAATTACAAAAATATCAGAGTTAATAAATTGATTAATAGTTATTCCCTTTTGTTGAGCCTTACCTTCAAGTAAATTGATTACTTCATTGGAAATCCTTAAAAGATTTTGCTCTTCGGGTTCAAACGTCATACGGCCGGTTTGCACACGTGACCATTCCAATATATTTTCAAGCAAATCATTTCCGCTAAATGCTGATTTATTTATAGCGGTTAAAAAATTTTTAATTTTAACTTCTGATAGTTTTTGAAAATTTGTTACCAGCAATTCTGAAAACCCTATAATAATATGAAATGGGTTTCGCAAATCATGTGCCAGGATAGAAAACAATTTATCTTTTGTCGCATTAAGATTGCTAAGCTGATCCCTTTGTGCCATTATTTCATGGGATTGATCTTCAATATATTGTTGTCTTTCTTTTAACAAAGTATTAGTTTCATTCAACGAATTGGCCTGATTTTCAAGTATTTGATTTTGTAAACGAATTTCATCTGTTCGATTAATAACAATATCTTCCAATTCTTTATTATGTTTCACTATGGTATTTACGCGCAAACGGTTATATATATAAATAGTAAAAATAACCGTTATTATTAATAAACATATAAACCATGTAGTTTTCCAAAATGGCGGTATTATATGAATAACAATTTCTGTTGGGGTATTGTTCCATTCTCCGTCATCGTTTGATGCTTTTACACGAAATGTATAGGTACCCGGATTCAGGTTTGTATATGTAACATCTTTTCTGGACCCAACTTTCCACCAATTATTATCAAAACCTGCCAATTGATAGGCATATTGGTTTTTCTCAGGATTAAGGTAATTAAGGGCAATGTATTCGAATGTTATTATATTTTGATTGTAATACAAAGTAATTTCCTTTGTTTCACTGATTTGATTTTTTAAAATCGAGTTTTTCCCTTTAGTAACCTGAACATTATTATAAAACAATTTCAAATTTGTTATAATTACTTTAGGGGCATACTTATTTTGTTGTATTTCATTGGGTTTAAAATATACATAACCTCCATTTCCACCAAAGAACAGTTCTCCTTTTTTATTTTTATATGTGCAATTAACATTATATTCTGTAACATGTAATCCATCTGCTTTCGAATACGATACAAATTTTTCCTTAACATTGTCATATTTACATAACCCTTGTAATGTACTTATCCATATATTCCCGGTTGAATCACATTGAAGCCCTGATATTAAATTGTCGGGTAACCCGTCTTTTTTAAAATAATATTTAAATGAATTCGATTTTGGATTATAAACGTCAAGACCATTGGCCGTACCTAACCATATATTCCCTTTAAAATCTTCGCATAATGCATAAATCCAATTTTGGCTCAATATCTTATTTTTATCATTGTTGAAATTATAAAAACTATGGTTTGTTATGTCATATTTTGTAAAACCATTGTAAGTACCAATCCATAAATTGCCTTTCCGGTCTTTCATAAAATGTAAACAATAATTATCCACAATTCCGGAATCAGGATAATTCACATTTTTCATAATATGTGTAAATGTTTGGGTTTTACGGTTGAGTATATTAATACCACCACCATTGCTTGCTATCCAAAGGTTGCCTTTTGCATCTTCAATAATATCTCTGATGTCATAGTGATTTATACAAGCAGGATTGTTCGGATTATATTGATAGTTTTTGAAATGGCCGGTTGTTTTATTATATGAAAATAACCCTATATAAGTTCCTAAGAATATCTCATGATCGGCAGTTTCATATGTGAAAAAAATTGTTGGTATTTTTTGTCCATATTTAGACGCATTTACATATGGATAATTGCTTATAATTCCTTTATTATTAATATAATATAACCCTTTATTAAGTGTTCCGATCCATAAATTGCCTTCACTATCTTCAAATATGCTTGTAATGTCAATATCTTTAAATTGTAAACCGGATTCATGGAAGTTTTTATACGTCTTATTAAATAAGATAACACCTGAGTTATAAGTACCAATCCATACATTTTCCTGTTTGTCAGTAATAAGATCTTGCGATACATTTGAATAGGGGGTATACCGAAAGGAGAGCTTAAAGTATTTGATTGCAATAAGCCATGCGTTTCGCCATTTAATACCGAAAACCCGTTAAAATGCAAGAACCAGATATTATGGTCAAAACCATACAAACAACGATACACCCGTCCCTGATTGTTTAAATTTTGATTTATTGGTTTTAATTCATTCAGTTCAATTAAACTTTGCGAATTTCGTAATATATTTTTTTGTTTATAAAACTTCACTCCGGAAAAGGTGCAAACGATCAGATTACCTTTTGAATCTTCACTAAAATCATCAATTATTGAGGAGTAACGTGTGCTTGGGTTCTTTGTTATTTTTCCGTTGACAGAATTTAACGAATAAAAATTCCCTTCCTGATCGCTAATCCAAATGGTGCCTGATTTGTCTTCATACAGGCTCCAGATATAGTTGCTCGATAACCCGGAATTATCATTTTGACCTGTACCGTATTGGTGAATAAATTGAAAATCATGTGAAAGCTTAATTAAACCTGCCCCTTGGGTACCAAGCCAATAATTCCCTTGTTTGTCTTCAAGCACTGTACTAACTGAAATACCTGAATTTGTATTTTTACCCTTTTTGATATTAATACGGGAAAAATTATCCTCTAATCTGTTGTATAAACATAGTCCTTTACCAGTAGCAATTAACAATCGTCCTTCAGAATCAATAATAATTTTAAAAATATAATTATCAGGTATGCTATTGGAATCATTTATGCTATTGGAATATATTTTGAAATTAAGGCCATCGAACCTGTTAAGCCCGTTAACTGATCCAAACCACATGTAACCAATTGAATCTTGTGCTATTGTTAATACTTCATTATTTGATAATCCTGATTCAGTGGTAAATTGGACCTTACGCCACTTAACTGTTTGCGAGATAACAATATAATTGGAATACAACAAATATAACCCAATAAATATTATTTTTTTAAACATCATAAGACATTTAAGAACCAGCAACTAACAACCGATAACTAAATTCACATCCCACCTCCTACGTTTAAAGTCTCACGTCCCACGTCTCACGTCATCAGATAAAAGTCATTAGTCATTTGTAATCCGTAATTACCTAATATCTATAATGGTCCGGTTTATAAGGGCCTTGTAAAGGAACTCCAAGGTATGTTGCCTGTTCGTCAGTTAATTGTGTCAGTTTAACACCTAATTGTTCTAAGTGTAATCGTGCAACTTCTTCATCAAGTTTTTTTGGTAACCTGTATACATCTATGTTATAATCGGATTGCCAAAGATCAATTTGTGCAAGCGTTTGGTTTGTAAATGAATTGCTCATTACAAAAGAAGGATGTCCGGTAGCACAACCTAAATTCACCAGGCGGCCTTCGGCCAGTAAAAATAAAGAATGTCCGTCAGGGAAAGTGTATTTGTCCACCTGAGGTTTTATATTAAGGTGCTTTATGCCAGGGTAGGATACAAGTTTGTCTACCTGAATTTCGTTATCAAAATGGCCTATATTGCAAACGATAGACTGGTCTTTCATTTTTTGCATATGATTTATAGTTATTACTCCAAGGTTGCCTGTAGTAGTAACATAGATATTTCCTTCTTTAACGGCATCATCCATGGTTGTAACTTCATAACCTTCCATAGCTGCCTGTAATGCACATATTGGATCTATTTCTGTAATTAATACGCGCGCACCATATGCGCGCATAGAACGGGCACAACCTTTCCCTACATCTCCATAACCAAGCACTACTACTACTTTGCCTGCAATCATAACATCGGTAGCACGTTTAATTCCATCGGCTAATGATTCGCGGCAACCATAAAGATTGTCGAATTTTGATTTA
This sequence comes from uncultured Bacteroidota bacterium, assembly GCA_963846585.1. Taxonomy (GTDB): domain Bacteria; phylum Bacteroidota; class Bacteroidia; order Bacteroidales; family JAAUTT01; genus JAAUTT01. The sequence goes on along the minus strand of CAWJWO010000007.1, from coordinate 274,340 downwards.
GTAACGGAATCGTTTACATTAATAGCCGGGAATAGCAATTCGCCTTTTTCTTTCATTTGGTACAAGCGGTGCACTCCGGTAGTTGTTTCTTCCGAAACTCCTTTAATATTCGCGGCATATGAGTGCCATTTTCCATTATCTTCGGCATAGGTATTTTTCAATAACTCAAGTATAACTTCTTCTTCTTTATTTGCAGCTTTCTTATTAAGATAAGCTGGATCGTTTTCAACTTTATAACCGAGGTGGATTAATAAAGTTGCATCTCCTCCGTCATCCACAATAAGGTTTGGTCCTTTCCCATCAGGGAAATTCAATGCTTGTTCGGTACACCACCAATATTCCTGAAGGGTTTCCCCTTTCCATGCAAAAACAGGAATTCCCTTTGCTGCAATTGCTGCAGCTGCATGGTCCTGGGTTGAGAATATATTACAGCTTGCCCAACGAACATCTCCGCCCAGCTGGTGCAAAGTTTCAATAAGAACTGCCGTCTGAATGGTCATGTGCAGAGATCCTGTAATCCGTGAACCTTTTAAAGGTTTTTGCCCGGAATAGCGTTTACGGAGAGCCATCAATCCAGGCATTTCCATTTCGGCAATATCTATTTCCCTGCGCCCAAAGTCAGCCAGTTTAATATCTGCAACTTTGTATTTAAGAACATTTGTAAGAATTTCCATAATTTTGTAATTATTATAAATTTTAAGTTGTAAGTATTAAAAAACAGAACCAGGAACCAAGAACCAGGAACCAAGACTATTATTGTTTGAAGAAGCAAAAAAGTCATCCATCAAAAGTAATCAGATTTTTTTATTATTTACCTTATTACACCTATTCTAAACTCTTCAATTTTTCATCAATTTTATCTTGGCTCCTGGTTCTATTAATATCAAAAATATGCTTTTTTCTACGCACTATGCACTAAGCACTATATTCTTATACTCCTAAAATATTCGAAATTTCATTTTTGTCAACATTTAGCTGTCGGACTAATTGTTCAATATTATTAAAATGTATCTCTTTACGTATCCATTGTATAAAATAAACGGTAATTTCTTTACCATAAATATCGGCAGCAAAATTAAAAAGGTGTACCTCCAGAGTCAGGTTTGCGTTTGAATTAATTGATGGACGAACCCCAATATTCATCATACCTTTTATAATTTTATCGTCAACCTTTGCTTTAACCGCATAAACCCCGTTATGAGGTATAAGTTTGAAATCATGAAGAATACTGATATTTGCAGTTGGGAAACCTATGGTGTGACCAATTTTATCTCCCTGAATTACTTTTCCGGAAATTGAATATTCGTAGCCCAGGTGTTTATTAGCCAGATTAACATTGCCAGTTAACAATGCATTACGAATAAGTGACGAACTAACTTTAACATTTTCAATATATTTAGCATCAAGTTTTTCAGATGTAAAACCATAAATCTTTGTATATTCGGAAATCTTATCATAATTTCCTTCCCTGTTTTTCCCAAAATGATGGTTAAAACCTACAATTAAGTGAAAAACATTAAGTTTTTCGACTAAAACAGTTTTAATAAAGTCTGAATAAGAAAGGTTTGAAAAAGCATCAGTAAATTTTAAAATTACCAAATGTTGTATGCCGGCTTTTTCAAAAAGAGCAATTTTTTCTTCCAGCGTATTCAGTAATTTTAAAGAATTGTCATGATCCAGAATCACTCTTGGGTGTGGCCAAAATGTAAGCACAAGCGATTCGCCGTTTTTTTCAGCAGCGGATAGGCAAAGTTTATTGAGGATTTCGCAATGTCCAAGGTGCACCCCGTCAAAAGCGCCAATAGTAATTATGGGACGTTTAACCTGATAATCCTTATATTCGAAATAAACTTGCAACTGAAATAATTTTCAAGATTGATAATACAGATATTAGATTTGACTTTAACCAATTTTAGTAGTAAAATATGGTGTCTGATAAGAAAACGCCAGATTCGAGGCTTGCAAATTTCCCATGATACCTTTTAAATTTATTAATATCATGGGAAATCTACAATACCTTTTAAATCATTTATTAATTGTCAATTCATAAAAAGCGCAGTTTACTTTAGTAAATGAGCATTTTTATGATGAGCATAACGAAGAAGCTGGCGTTTTCTTGCAGACACACTATTCTTTTGACATAAATTCATCCATCTGTCCCAACAAAGGTTCATTTTCGATAAAATTAAAAGGAGCTTTAATGAACGATTTTAAATGAATACCTAAATCAAGCATATCATCATCGCCTTCTTCATAATACCAATTAATCGAAAGTTCATGCCCTTTTTCAAATAAATCTTCAAGTGTTTTAAGAATATCGAATACACATTTGGAAGAAGAAGTATCTAAATAATCAAAATTAAAATTTATCGTGGTTTTATTGGCATTACCTGGCGAATAGGCTCTAATCCAATCAATAACCGGTTTATAAATTTTTTTAGCATCTTCCGGTATAGATCTTCCGCTAAAAGTAAATAAACCTTCTTCAAGGTTTATATAGGGTGATTTTGAAGTTTTATTATTAATAAATTTTTCCATTGACGAATTTTAACCTTAACATATTTATGTTCCGGGTTTACTTAATATCATATAATACAATATGATTAATTAAATAATATGATTGTTAAATATATGGATAATATTATAAACAATTAAGGACATATTATTGATCCAAATATATAAAATTTAGACAATGAAATACAATTTTTGTTCAATAAAAATTTTATTGCCTTCTACTTTATTTATACTTATTGTAAACCATTGAAATCCCTTCTTCAAGTGCAACCTTATATTTCCATCCCAATGCATTAAGTTTTGAAACATCCAGAAGTTTTTGAGGAGTACCATCTGGTTTTGTAGTATCCCATACCAGGTTACCGTTAAAACCAACGGTTTTTTTAATTATAGAAGCCAGTTCTTTTATGGTCAGGTCAGTACCTGAACCAATATTGATATGGGTATTTCTTATTTCATCAGGATTTTTTGAGGATATTCTTACCAAATCAGTAAAGTCAACGGTATTCATAATGAAAATACAAGCATCGGCTAAATCTTCGGAGAACAAAAATTCCCTGCGGGGCTTTCCGGTTCCCCAGAGTGTAACTTCAACATTTCTCTGAGTTTTGTGTATGCCGTATTTAGCCAGGGTAGTTAGAATCTTATTTTCATCTGATTTGCCATCAACCCCGTCTATTGGGTTTTTAGTTAAATCGTGTCTTATATCTTTCCATTCATTTTTCTCCAAAGCCTTACCCAAATGCATTTTTCGAATCATAGCAGGGAGGACGTGTGATTTTTCGAGATTAAAATTATCGCTATGGCCAAATAAATTTGTCGGCATTACGGAAATGAAATTTGTACCGTACTGGATGTTATAACTTTCGCAAAGTTTTATGCCCGCAATTTTGGCGATTGCATAAGGTTCATTGGTATATTCTAGAGGAGATGTCAGCAAATAATCCTCAAACAAAGGCTGTTCTGCATTTTTAGGATATATACAGGAACTTCCCAGAAAAAGTAATTTTTTAACGCCTGATTTATATGAATTATGTATAATATTATTTTGTATCTGAATATTCTCATAAATAAATTCAGCCCTGTAGGTATTATTTGCAATAATTCCTCCCACTTTTGCTGCAGCGAGAAATACATAATCGGGGCGTTCCATTTGAAAAAATTCGGTTGTAGCGTTTTGATCAGTCAGATCAAGCTCATCCATTGATTTTAGTACGAAGTTTGAATATCCTTTTTCTTTAAGTTTCATAATAATAGAACTTCCCACCAGCCCCGTGTGTCCGGCAACGTATATTTTTGCGTTTTTTTCCATAATAATATTTATTCAAAATAATTCATGATTTTATAACCACCATTAAGCAAATAGCGTTCTTTTTGCATGATTTTAACATCGCTTTCAATCATATCCTTTATAAGGGCCGCAAGGTTATATTTTGGTCTCCATCCCAATTTTTCTTTGGCTTTTGTGGGGTCACCAATCAGTAAATCTACCTCAGTGGGCCTGTAATAGCGCTTATCGACGGATGCAACATTTTTACCAATTTCTACTTTGAATTCAGGGTTATTACATTTAACTACATAAGCCTTTTCATCTTCATTTTTACCTTTGAATTCTATTTCAATGCCAACTTCAGCAAAAGCCAACCTTACGAATTCCCTTACTTCAGTTGTAATACCGGTAGCAATAACATAATCTTCTGGAATAGCTTGTTGAAGAATAAGGAACATTGCTTCAATATAATCTTTTGCATGACCCCAGTCACGTTTGGATGACAGGTTACCGAGGTACATTTTATCCTGCATTCCTAATGCAATTTTGGCAACAGCACGGGTTATTTTACGGGTTACAAAGGTTTCGCCACGTATTGGAGATTCATGATTAAAAAGAATTCCATTACAAGCGAACATTTTATAAGCTTCCCTATAATTTACCGTAATCCAGTAGGCATAAAGTTTAGCACATGCATAAGGGCTTCTGGGGTAAAAAGGAGTTTTTTCTGATTGTGGTATTTGTTGTACCAGGCCATATAATTCGCTTGTAGAAGCCTGATAAATCCTTGTTTTTTGAGTTAAACCCAATAACCTTACTGCCTCAAGAATACGAAGGGTACCAATTCCATCTGCATTTGCAGTATATTCAGGTGTTTCAAAACTAACACCAACATGGCTTTGGGCAGCCAGGTTATATATTTCGTCCGGTTGAATTTCCTGAATAATACGAATTAAATTTGACGAATCAGTTAAATCGCCATAATGAAGCACGAAATTTTTATTTTCGACATGAGGATCCTGATACAGATGATCGATCCTGTCAGTATTAAATAAGGAACTGCGACGTTTAATACCGTGAACAATATAATCTTTTCGTAAGAGGAATTCAGCCAGATATGCTCCATCCTGACCAGTGATTCCTGAAATTAATGCAACTTTTCTCATTAAATTTTTTTTATATTATTTATATTACAAAAAAACAAATAATTTAATTTAGTTAACATAGGTTTTTACTAAAATCAATAAATATGTGATAAAATGATAAATAAACATAGTAAAAAGAATTAAGTTCTTAAATATAGTGCTAAAATACCATTAACTATTGAATAAAATAGGTAATTTTATTTATGAACTATAGCCTGATTATCCTATTTATATTTTTTTTTCAATACTAATTATTATATAATGAATAAACTTGAACTGGTAAAAAATGATTCATGGCTTGAACCATTTGAAAATATTATTAATCAACGATATATAAAAGTAATTCAAAAGGAAAAGGATCTTCTTGCCAATGAAAAATCACTTTCTGATTTTGCATCAGGTTATTTATATTTTGGAATTCATAAAACTGATAAAGGCTGGGTTATAAGGGAATGGGCACCAAACGCAGTTGAAATTTATCTTATTGGCGATTTCAATAATTGGAAAAAATCTGCTGAATTTTTATTTAAACCTGTTAATAACCATGTATGGGAAATCGAATTACCTTCTAATAAAATCAAACATGGTGATTTGTTCAAGCTTTTTATAAAATGGAAAAACGGGCAGGCGGAAAGGATTCCAGCCTGGGCCAGAAGAGTTGTCCAGGATGAAAAAACATTAATATTCAGTGCACAGGTATGGAATCCTGAAAAGGAATATAAATGGAAAATTCCAGGGTTTGTGGTTCCCAAGCAATCGCCGATAGTATATGAAGCTCATGTCGGCATGGCAACTGAAGAGTTTCGGGTAGGGACATTTTCAGAGTTTACAAAAAACATTATTCCAAGAATTGCCAGAGCAGGATACAATACTATTCAACTTATGGCTGTTCAGGAACATCCCTATTATGGTTCGTTTGGATACCATGTATCAAATTTTTTCGCAGTTTCTTCCAGATTTGGGACTCCTGAGGATCTTATGGAATTAGTGGATACTGCCCATCAAAATAAGATTACGATAATAATGGACCTTATACATTCGCATTCAGTTAAAAATGAAGCAGAAGGCCTTAACCGTTTTGACGGTACTTTATTTCAATATTTTCATGCCGGCGCAAGACGTAACCATCCGGCGTGGGATTCACTATGTTTTAATTATGGTAAGCCTGAAGTATTACATTTTCTGCTTTCAAATTGTAAATTCTGGCTGGACGAATATCATTTTGACGGATTCAGATTTGACGGAGTAACAAGTATGTTGTATATGGATCACGGATTATCTAAAGATTTTGTCAATTATAGCATGTATTATGACAATAACGAAGACGAAGATGCTCTTATATACCTTTCCCTTGCAAACAAAGTTATCCATGAATTCCGGCCTGATGCTGTTACTGTTGCAGAAGAGATGAGTGGCATGCCCGGGATAGCATCACCATTTAAATACGGGGGTTACGGTTTTGATTACAGGCTTGCAATGGGCACTCCCGACTATTGGATAAAAGTTATTAAAGAAGTACCTGACGAGGAGTGGGATGTTGGAGCGTTATTTTATGAACTTATAAAAAAGCGGCATGATGAAAAAACTATAGGTTATGCAGAATCGCATGATCAAGCGTTAGTTGGAGATAAAACGATAGTATTCAGGCTTATGGACAGAGACATTTATTTTAATATGGAAAAAAACCGTCCAAATCTGGTAGTTGACAGAGCAATGGCCTTACATAAAATGATCCGGCTTATGACAATCTCAACTGCGGGCAACGGGTACCTGAACTTTATGGGAAATGAATTTGGCCATCCTGAATGGATTGACTTTCCGAGGGACGGGAATAACTGGTCATATCAGTATGCCCGGCGTCAGTGGAGCCTTGTTGATAATCCTAATCTAAAGTACCATTTTTTAGGTGATTTTGATAAGGCTCTTATAAAGCTTATTATTGATAATAAAACACTCGAAAATGCTGATATTAAGCTATTGCATGAAAACAGACAAGCCCAGGTAATAGCATTTAAGAGGGGATTATTAATTTTTGTCTTTAATTTTAATCCCTCAACTTCATATAAAGATTATAGTTTTGATACCGATGCGGGTAAATATTCAATTGTTTTAAATACTGATTCGGCAATTTTTGGCGGAAATAACCTGGTTAATGAGTCAATGACGTACTACACAACTTTCTATGGAGATAAAATAATGTATAACAATCATTTGAATATTTATATTCCCAGCAGGACAGGGTTAGTATTCAGGAAGGAACCTTCCAGGAAGGTTTATGATATTGTAAAATGAGAGCCAGGAACCAAGAACCAGGAGCCAAGACAAGAAACAAGAAGACGTGGAAGGACATGGAAAAAGGACATGGGACATGGAAATAATTTGAAAATGTGGTAATTTGAAAATTTGAAAATGAAAGCAAATAAAATTTTAAATCTCAAATCATCACGTCACAGATTCCTTTTCACGTCTCATGTCCGATGTCCCACGTCCTTTTCACGTCCTTTTACTTTTTGGGTTCGAGTGTCATTGAAGTGGCAAGTATCTGTTGCATAGTTTTCTGCATTCCATCAGTTGACCCATCCAGGAAAATTACATTGCCTTTGCCCTGTTCGGCAAAATGTTTAATAGCTTCGGTCCACATGGAAAACAGCAGAAATGATGCATCCATATTGGCATCGGTCATTTCTTTGGCAGCAAGAGCCATACCTTTGGCAACTTCTTCCCGGAACAAAGCTACTCCCTGGCCACGCATCATGGCAGCTTCTTTTTCGGCAGAAGCTGAGATTTTAATGGCGTTTCCTTCGGCTTCAGCAGATTTGGTTTTTGTAATCAATAAGGCCTGACCTTCATTTTCTGCTGCAGCTTTAAGATTGTTTGAGGCCACTACTCTTGCCATCGATTTAATAATTTCTTCGTCGAATGTAATATCGTTTAACTGAATATCGATCATGTGATAGCCCCATTCTTCAAGTGTACTGTCCAGGTGCTTTTTAACTTCAAGGATTATCTCTGTACGAAGTCCCAGAATTTCCGCTTGTTTCTTTGTTGCCACAAAGCTACGAATGGTTCCTTCGATAGTACGGATAAGTGCCTGCATAAAATTGCGGTCATCCACGAATTTGAAAGCAACGTTCTTTATTGTTGCTTCAGCCTGGTTAAAAACCGCATATAAAAGCATAGCTTTAAAATACACATTGGCCTGATCCTGAGTAACAGCCTGAAATTCAAGCTCTACAGAACGGTTTTGAATAGATATCCTCCGGTGGATAACTTCAATAAAAGGTATCCTCATGTTAAGGCCGGGACCCATAATGCGGGAATATTTCCCAAAAACCGTAATAACAGCAACATAACCCTGACGTACGGTTATGAAACTGCTAAGCAAAATAATGAAGATTACTACAATAAGAATTGTGGTCGACATATTAATTGTATTTAAGAGGTTAATATTTTTTAGAAAAGTACTAATTAAATCTTTTGTGTATATAAATAAAAGGTTAATTTTTTCTGATTATTTTATATCCTGAACGTTACTTATATACCCCATATATTTTTTATCAGACCGCAATATGTGATTAGTGATCCAGTTTTGTAAAAAATCTATCATCTTTTGTTTAAGCCCTGGATCATGTAACCAATATTGTTCCTGGAACATTTCTATTTCTTTTATAAAAAATTTATGTTCCTGCATATGGGCAGGGGCATCTTTATATCCTGACAAACCAGCTCTGGTAAAGTATTTTTCTTCATCTTTAAAATGCACGAATGCATAATCTTTTAATTCAACAAAAATTTTTTCGAGTATATCTTCCTTTTCATTCCGGAGTGAAGAATCATACAATAAATTTATCAAATCGAACAACTTCCTGTGCTGTTGGTCTATTTCCTTAATATTAACGCTGTATTCCTGTTTCCAGTGTAATAGAATATTCATAATTAATTGGCTGTTAGTTGTTAGTTGTTAGTTGTTGGTTGTCAGTAATATTTGTTGAATAAATTGCATAAATTAAACAATTTTATATATACTTTTGTTAATAAGTAAATCATTAACCTTTAAACTTATTTTTATGAAAACTGTTAAAAACTTTTTAATTAGTGCATTACTATTATCCTTAATCTTTTTTAACGCTTGCAAAAAAGATACGACTACGACAAATTCTAATCCTGCTAATTATTCAGCACCTTCTCTCGTGAAGGATACATTAATAAATTTGCCTGCTGCTATAAGTACCAAAGAACAAGCATATTTTTCCCTTCCATATCCTGCAGATTCCCTTGGACTTACTGTACTTTCTGACTTAGTTTATGATGCTGATATAGTTAATGTATATACAACATCTTTATCTTCGGCATTTTGGATAACCCCAGCTGAATTAAGTTATTATCCGGGATATAAAGCAACAAAAAATTCGGATGGGTCAACCACATATAGTTATACTTTATCGGCTTATGGAATTTCGGAAGGAGTAGCATTAACTTATTACAATTCATCCGGTGATTCGTGGTGGAAATATTCTATAGACAGTGCCTCCTATTCCAAAGAATATTATTACGTTGATGATAAAGGCACCAGTGGAACTATTGATTGGTTTAATACTCAAAGTATTAAATCATTATCCAATGTATTATCATTAAGTGATTCATGGAGCATATCTAATGGCACTACCAATTCCACATTTAGTTTTTATAACAATGACGGAACTTTAAACGAAAAGTACGTTTCCACATCAACTACAAGTAAGTCAGGCACTTTATTAGTAACCGGCCAAAATAATAATACAGGACCGCTTGTTAATCAATGGTCGTTCACATGGACCGGTGCAGGAACAGGCAGTTATATAGAATATGGAACTGATGGGGTAAGTATTATTTCTCAGGGAAATTTCTGATTGTAATTGAGTAATTAATACTATTTTCCTAAAAACGAAGATATTATATTTTTTTATTTTACTACCCAGCCCTCCCAATAAAGGAGGGCTGGTTTTAGTATTGAGTAATTTAGTATTATATTTTAATCTAATTAAGAATTAAAATATTTGTAAATATTATCAGTTAATTAGTACAAGTATATTTATTTAAGCCATTTTTAACCCCAACCCCTTAAAAAGCATAGCCGTCAGGTTAATGTCTATATAGAGCAGAATGATAGATATTTAGTGTAAATGTAATAAAATATTAGTGTAATTAAGAGCGTATGTCAACGACTGGATTTGTATATATTATGACCAATAAGAACAAAACAACTTTATATATTGGGGTTACAAACAATTTATGCAGAAGAATACATGAGCATAAAAATCATTTGATAAATGACACTTTTACAGATAAGTACAATATTGAATACTGTATTTATCACGAAGAATTTCAATATTTTGATTTGGCAATACAAAGAGAAAAAGAATTAAAAAAGTGGAACCGTCAAAAGTTTATTTCGAGCGACGCGAGAAAACTCAATATTAACAAAAAGAACCCCGAATGGAAAGTGCTGGCAACAGAGCGTGGCTTTGTTCGGAATAATAAATCATTTTCTCAACATGTTTCGGACATAGTCAATGAATTACAACCAATTAAAGAGATTCCTCCCTGCGGTCGGAATGACGACCAGCAGAATTGTGGCGTTGCGGGAGGTGAAGAGAGTGCGGCAAATCCGCACTCTCTTCACCTCCCGCTCTCTGACCAATAACGACAGTCATTTCGAGCGAAGCGAGAAATCTCAAATAAAGTATTATAATTGTATATAAGCATTTTACAAGCGTTAACCTGACGGCTATGCCTTATAAAGGGGTTATAACTGTTTTTCTGTCTTCTGTTTTTCTTTTATCTTTTATCTTTCGTCTTAAGTCTTTATATTTACAGTTAAAAAAAATAATACATGGAATTAATAGATTCTCTCAAATGGCGTTATGCTACAAAAAAAATGAACGGGAAAGCTGTTCCCCGGGAAAAGGTGGATGTAATCCTTGAAGCGGCACATTTAGCCCCAAGCTCCTCAGGTTTACAACCTTTTGAAATAATTGTAATTACAAATCCTGAACTTAAAAATAAAATTGCCGCTATTGCAAATGATCAAAGCCAGATAACCGATTGTTCCCACTTATTGATTTTTGCAGCCTGGGATAATTACACAATCGAAAGGATTAACGAAGTATTTAAGCATACGGTAGCTGAAAGAGGTTTGGCTCCGGACGCGATGGATGACTATAAAAACAGGCTTACTGCATCATATCCGCAAAGGCCGGCCCAGCAAAACTTCGAACATGCCGCACGCCAGGCATACATAAGTTTTGGTATGGCAATAGCTGCCGCCGCTGAACTCAGGGTTGATGCAACCCCGATGGAAGGATTTGACAATACGTCTTTGGATGATTTTTTAAATTTAAAGGAAAAAGGCCTGCGAAGTGTTACTCTTTTACCTCTTGGGTACAGGGATGCTGAAAATGACTGGCTGGTGAATCTGAAAAAAGTGAGGACACCAAAGGATAAGTTTCTTACCTTTCTAAAATAACTAATAGAACCAGGAGCCAAGAACCAGGAACCAAGACGGGAGACAAAAAACAGAAAGAAGATAGAAGACAGAAGACAGAAGACAGAAGATGAAAAATAAAAGATAAAAGATAAAAGATTTGAAATTTAAGATTTGAGGTTTAGTAAGACTAATAAAATCTTAAATCTAAAATCTGGAATCTGGAATCTAAAATCAAAAAGTCTTGGTTCCTGGCTCTTGGTTCCTGGCTCTGTTTATACAGATTACAACTAGTTTAAACTGTAACTATCAAGTGAAAACAATCGTATATCAGTCCTATCGCACTCATAATGTTCAGTATTGGATAAAAAATTCCATGCACATAGTCGAAAAATGGGCAAATTCAAAAGGTTTTGAATACCTTTTTATTGATGACCGCATGTTTGATTATGTCCCTGAATGGTATAAAAAGCAGGTGCAACAAAAGATATTACCTGTTTCCGACCTGGCCAGGCTCGAAATTGCAAAGGAATTACTTACTAAAGGTTATGACAGAACAATTTGGGTTGATGCTGATTTGATTTTATTTGATCCTGATAAATTTGATATTGCAGTTCAGGAACAGTTTGCTTTTATGAAAGAGATCTGGGTTGAAAAAAACAGGTTTGGTTTTGTTGATTTTGAACAAAGGGTTTGCAATGCAATTACTGTTTTTACGGCAGATAATAGCTTTCTTGATTTTTATATTTACGCTTGTAATACAATTGCTAAATCACCTCAGCATTGGATATACCGGTTCAACTCCGGCAATAAATTAAGTGTTAGATGGGAACGCTTAAAAATGAAATTATCCAAACCTTCCACAAACATTTCTTCCGATATTGTTGGTACAGAATTTCTAACGGCACTTTATAAAGCCTTAAGTTTTCCGCTGATTGAAAACATTGGGCTGTTTAGCCCGGTATTAATGAAGGAGATTGCAAACAACAAACATAATTATATTAAAAAGTATATCAGGTTATTTGGCAATCCGATATATGGGGCCAATTTATGTGGGTCAGCTTCAGGTAAGGATTATCCGGAAGATGTTGTTAATAGGGTTTTCGAAAAGCTTTTGGCAACAAAAGGAGATGTGGTCAATCAGTACTTAAAATAATAAATTGAGTTTATAAGGTTTATAAGGTTTATATGATTATATTATTGCGAATTTATGTTTAAAGGATATTATAAACCTCATAAACTTTTTATAAACTTTATAAACAATATTTACCAACAACCAACAACTATCAACTATCAACTAAAATGAGGCCGGGGTTCGTTCCTGTAATACATTTACCCCCTTCCGGCGTTACTATAAAAGTATTTTCAATCCCAACCATTCCAATTCCTTTTATCCCTTTTTTAGGCTCTACAGCAAAAACCATCCGTTCCTCTATTGGTTCATCAAACCCCTGAGCAATTACCGGTGTTTCATCGATTGTTAATCCTATACTATGGCCAAGAAATTTTACCTGACGATTGCCATATCCCATAAAATTTGTTAGAAAGCCAGCAGTCAAATTAGTCATAATGGAGTCGTAAATTGACGAAGGAACAGAACCTGGCTTTAACATGGCAGCTATTTTATCCTGGATAGCAACACACTGGTCATGGATTTCTATAACCTCTTGTGGTAGTTTCTTTCCAAACATGTAGGTCATTGTTTTATCAGTATGGTATCCGTTTACTCCGCACCCTATATCCACAAATACCAAATCTCCTTTTGTAAGTTTGCGGTCCCTGTTACCCAAAAATGGAACTGCAGGGCATATACCGTCGTTTCCGCCTGGGCCGTTAAAGCTGGTAGGGTGAATTGCATTTTGACCGAAAGCAATATGACCGATTAACATTTCAGTATCCAGCATTCCAAAACGAACCAATCCCTGATGGCCCTCCTTAACCAGTTCTGAATAAAGTTCCGTTGCAAATTCCACTTCGGTTATTCCTTCCTTTAATATACCCGGAACCCTATCCTCGAGAACTAATTGATGTATTCTGCCGGCTTCAGTCATTACGGAAAGCTCATAATTACTTTTTACAGAACGAATTTTGGCTATAAGGTTATCAACCGGTTTAACATGTTTAAATGGAAAATGCTTCTGAAATCGCTGAAGCATAGCAATTGGCAAAAACTCCGTTTCAATAAAAACAGTATCAGGAATAATATTATAGCATTTAGCAGCATCCCTGAATGAATCCATTGGTTTTATTGGCTTAAAAGGAGATTCTTCAACAGCATTATCATAACTCCTTCGCACCCAAAAAACAGCTGACTCATTTTTTTGTATGAGCAACATTCCTTCCTGCATTGTACCGGTAAAGTAATAAATATTTATTTTACTGAATATTGCAACAATCTCCCAATCAGGTTGTATAAAATTTAATTGTTCACGAAAACGGCCCATTCTTGACTCAAGTTCGGACGCCGGAACTTTTGCCTGGTTAAATATGGAATTTTGCATATTAAAATTACTATTAACTCAAAATTAGTAAAAATCCAATATTAGGGTGATTAATTATTCAAAAAGGCTGGGGGTTTTTAATTTTCAACCAGTGAAAGTATATTAAATGGCAGGTTTATAATGCTTTGATAATCATTTCCTGATTCGAACATATCTTTATCATCCTCTTCATATAACCAATAGACTTCAACTTTTGAAAGTTTTTTAGAGTTTATTTCTTCCAGCATCTTTAAAATTTGCAATATAATCATACTTGACTTGGTATTAAAACATTCTATTTTAATAGTTAACGAAATATTTGAAAGCGGGCAATACTTTAGGCCGGTTATCCAGTCCAGGGCAGGCTGGTAATATTCATTAATATTTTCACTTACAGAGCGGCCAACTATTGATAGCTCTCCGGAAACTTTAAAATCAATTATTGGTGTATTAGATTGATTATTACAATAAAGCAATAAATTTTCCATAAAATTATTTTGTAAAAATTATGAACCTGACTATGATGTTATACGATTTTTTTAATAGAATGTTTGATATATATACACCATTGCCGGGAATAAAAATATATACAAAATAATCAATTAATGTATCTGGTCATTAATATATTAATTTAAAAATAAATGATCCATTACCTAACGAGTTAAAATTTCCGGTATATTTAAAAATTGATACCAGGCACAGAGGGTTAGTAAAAAAAGATAGGTAATCACTATAATATTTATTTTTATCAAAATTATTAATATTGCTTATATTGTTTTCGTAAATAGATTATTGCTAAACTAACCATAAAATGGAACACCACGATAAATCAAAGGATTTGCTGATTATTGAGAATAATGATTTGAGGAATAAGATCAAATTATTAGAAGCAGCTAAACAAAAGGACACTATTGGATCCCAATATGCACAGGATGTGCTTTACAAAGAGCGAATACTCCTTCGCACATTAATTGATAATATTCCGGATTCCATTTATTGTAAAGACTTATCTTGTCGTAAAACACTTGCTAATCTGGCAGATGTGAATCACTTAAAAGCCAAATCAGAAGCAGATGTGTTAGGAAAAGATGATTTTGAATTTTACCCCAAAGAAATTGCAGAAAAATTTTTTACAGACGATCAATTGGTAATGCAAACCGGTAAATCGGTAATAAACAGGGAAGAATATGTTTTAGATGAATACGGACAAAAACGATGGTTGCTGACATCTAAAATTCCATTGCGGGAAAAGAATAACAAGATTTTTGGCCTTTTGGGCATTGGACGTGATATCACACAAAGAAAGCAGGCAGAATTATTACTTTTAGAACAAAATGAAGAGATTGAAGCACAAAATGAAGAATATCAACTATTAAATGAAGAACTTAGACAAACTAATGAAGAATTGTACATTGCCAAAGAAAAAACCCAGAAAAGTGAAGAACGTTACAAACTCCGTGAATCATACCTGTCGGCTATTATAGAAAATCAACCCGGACTTTTATGGTTAAAAGATATAAATAGCAAATTTCTTTTTGTCAATACAGCATTTTCAATCTCCTGTGGGTTGGAAAATCCGGCATCCGTTGTAGGAAAATCTGATTTGGATATTTGGCCGCAGGATTTAGCCTTGAAATATATTGATGACGACAAAAAGGTAATAAATTCAGGTAAATCATATATTGTTGAAGAAAAAATATTTGACAAGGGAGAAATTAAATGGTTCGATACATTTAAAACTCCAATATTTGATGAAACCGGAAAAGTAATTGGTACAACAGGATATTCTCATGACATTACCGAACGCAAACAATCTGAGTTACTTCTAAAAGAAAAAGCAGAAGCCATAGAATCACAAAATGAAAAGTACCTTCAAATAAACGAAGAACTTAACAAAACAAACCAGGAGTTAATACAAGCTAAAGAAAAAGCAGAAGAAAGTGATCGCTTAAAAACAGCTTTCCTTCAGAACATGAGCCATGAAATTAGAACTCCTATGAATGCAATTATGGGTTTTGCCGAATTAATAAAAGAACAATATAATAATAAACCTAAACTCGAAAAATTTTCAGATATTATAATCCAGAGATGTAACGATTTACTGGATTTAATAAATGAAATATTAGATATTTCAAAAATAGAATCAAGTCAATTGCCTGTTAATTATGAGGAATGCGATCTTAACTTTTTATTTAACGAACTTACTCTATTTTTTGCCGAGCAACAGAAAAAAATCGGTAAACAACATATTAAGCTTAACTTACAATCCTTTTGCAACCAGACAGATAATTTTATTTTAGTTGATGCAGTGAAATTAAAACAAATATTTATTAACCTTATAAGTAATGCATTTAAATTTACCGATGAAGGTACTATCGAAGGAGGTTGTAAATTTGATAAAATCCATAATCTAGTGTTTTATGTATCTGATACTGGTATTGGCATTCCATTTGATAAGCAAAAAGTAATTTTTGATCGTTTCGTCCAGTTGAATCAGGATTCAAATAGGATTATTGGCGGTACAGGATTGGGTTTGTCAATCGTTAAAGGTTTGGTGGAGTTGTTAGGCGGGGAAATATTTCTTGAATCCGAACCAGGGAAAGGCAGTACATTTACTTTTACTATTGCGTACAAAACTTCTCAGGCTTTTCCCTTAAAAAGCTTAATAAGTGAAGAACAGGTAGAATTAATTTTCCCCGATAAAAATATTCTTATAGTTGAGGACGATCCTTATAATATGGAATATCTGAAAGAAATACTTACGGAAAGCAATATAAATTTTTTAATCGCAGTTAACGGGAAGGAAGCTATTCAAATTTCTTTAACAAATCCAATTGATTTAATATTAATGGATATAAGTTTACCCGACCTGGATGGTTATGAAGCTACACGGCAAATTAGAAAACATAAGCCTGATTTGAAAATTATAGCTCAAACTGCTTATACATCAAACGAAGAAAAACAAAAATCTTTCAATGCCGGTTGTATTGACTATATAAGTAAACCTACCAACAAACATTTATTATTATCTATGATTAAAAAACATTTGCAGAACTAATAATCATATTGAGGATACTTTTTTTTATTTTTAAATAATTTATTATAAGGACGGAATGTACCTCAAGAGTGTATTTTCGTTCATGTTTATGTTTTGTCATCATGTAGCTTTCATTAATATTAATTATATTTGTAACAGTAAAAAATAATAAAATCTTACAAATTATGATACTTAAAATTCAATTTTATAATAAGGTTGCAATCATGTTAGCCTTTGCGTTAGTTTTACTTTTTTCGTGTAAAAATGCCAGCCAGCAATCTAACAAAGAATCCTTAAAAACTGATAGTTTAGATCGTACAGAAATATCCCAAAATGTTAAGGAAGTTGTTTACCCTTTGCCTACACCGTTCGAAATGACAGACAAACTCAATGCAATGGGTGTAAAATATACATCGGCAATCCTTAATCCTGCCGATTATTCGGGAAAATATTTTAATGAAAAAAGCAAGGCTCTCAACGTGGGTGTTTATGGAGCTGATTTGGCGTATGCCGTCACATTCGATCAGAAACAGGATGAGAAAATCTATTCTAAAACATTAAAGGGTCTTGTAGATCAATTAGGTATTAATGTTGATTACAGCAAATTGTTATCCGGCGATAGCAATGACAAGCTTAATAATAAAGACACTTTGGTTAAGATAATTACCAATATGTTTTACGATACTTATAAGTTTATCGATAAAAAAAACAATCATGATCTGGCAATCATAATGGTTTCGGGTGCCTGGGTCGAAGTTATGTACATTGCCACCAATATTTCCCAGGATAGTTATAATAATTCCGAGATTGTTAAATTGATTGCCGGACAGAAAGATTCGTACACTAAACTTATGAATATATTAAAAGAATGCGATAAAGGGTCCGATATAAAGGATATAGAAACGAAGCTTCAGGTATTAAAACCGGTTTATGATAAAGTCGACAATGGGCTAACTGAAAGCGATTATATGTTGATACTTAAGACTATCCAGTCAGTAAGAAAATCCTTTATAATATAATTAGTGCTTAGTACATAGTGCTTAGTGCTTCGAGGTTCTTTAGTTGTAAAAGTTGTATAGTTGTATAATTGTAATGGTTCTAAATTATTACTTCTACAACATTTACAACGTCTACAACCTTTACAACCACTTCTACTCTGCAACTTTTATACAACCTGCAACTTATAACCTGTAACTTGCAATGTATACTAACAACTAACAACCATCAACTAACAACTATCAACTAACAACTATCAACTAACAACTATTAATACAGCTCTTGCACAAATGCACAGGGCTGTTTTTTTAACTGAAAATTTAATGAACGAGTCTATACTTAAAGCGTTACTGCGTTTATTTGCCATCGTCGCCGAGGTGGATGAAGAAGGCCAATCAGAAAATAAACGCAGTATCGTTATTGACTATCTCGAATTGCAATATTCCAATGAAATTGTTCAGAAGTATATAGAATACTTTGACCAACAGATAATCAATTATCATCCTGAACTCATGTATTCGAGCAATACAGAGGCATTGAAACAAGCTTTCTCAAACGATACTAACATAACAATTCTTTGTAACCAGATTAATGAAGAATTGGACCAGGTGCAACGTTTAATCGTTATAATATACCTTCTTGATTTCATTAACAGGGGAGCAAGCCTTACTGATAATGAACTCAGGCTTGTTACCGATATTGCAACTGCTTTAAAGTTGAAGGACGATGAATTTAAGGATGCCCGTGCCTTTACCTTCAATAAACTTGATGAAGTTGAGCATAAGGACAGGTTGCTTTTTATTGATTCCGCCTTATCTTCTATGGATCCCGAAATTAAACATATGCCGGCAGAAAAGCTGGACGGGAGGATCGTGGTTTTACTCATACCCAGTACATACACGCATGTTTTTCGTTATTATGGGAAACTGGATCTGGTACTGAATGGCCATAATATTAATACAAACCGTTCATATATATGGTCAATAGGGTCGGTAATTAAGAATCCCAAAATCGGATCGCTTTACTTTAGCCGGATGGCAGGAAAGTTTATTCAGGATAACCTTGAAAGCAAATTTGTATTTACTGCAAATGAAATTGAATTTAGTTATAGAAACAGTTCCAACGGTTTAAAAAGGTTTAACCTTACTGAGGAATCGGGGAGGTTAATTGGCATAATCGGGGGAAGCGGGTCAGGAAAATCTACACTTTTAAATGTATTATGCGGAAATATCAAACCAAAAAGAGGAAATATAAGGATTAACGGGTACGATATACATGAAAACAAGGAGTTACTTAAAGGTATCATTGGGTTTGTGCCTCAGGACGATCTACTTATAAAGGAACTTACAGTATTTCAGAATCTTTATTATAATGCAAAACTTTGTTTTAACAATTATTACGAATATCAGATTAACAACCTGGTAGAAAAAGCATTGATTGATTTCGACCTGGTTGAAGCCCGTGACTTAAATGCAGGCGATGCATTTACTACAATTCTAAGCGGCGGACAGCGTAAGAGGTTGAATATTGCACTTGAACTCATCAGAGAACCTTCCATCCTGTTTGTAGATGAACCTACCTCAGGGTTATCATCGGCCGATTCAGAAAAAATTATCATTTTGCTCAAACGCCAGGCCCTTAAAGGTAATTTGGTAATCGCGAACATTCACCAACCTTCATCGGAAGTTTTTAAAATGCTCGACAAACTTTTAGTAATGGATCAGGGTGGCAGGGTCATTTATTATGGAAACCCTGTAGTTGCAATAACTTATTTCAAACGTGCCTCGCATTTTGCCGATGCAGAGGAAAGTGAATGTTTAAGCTGTGGTAATATAAATGCCGATCAAATACTTCGTATAGTTGAATCCCGGGTGGTAGATTCAAACGGACGACTTACACGCAAAAGAAAAACATCGCCGGAGTTATGGTATAAACGATATCTTGAAGAGATTGATGTGAACGTGCGAAAAACTATCCGTGAACACGATAATTCTATTCCAGGAACAAATTTTGGCATCCCAAACCATTTCAGGCAGTTTAAAATTTTCTTTAAACGCGATGTATTGGCCAAGTTTCACAATAAGCAATATCTCTTTATAAGTGCAATGGAAGCTCCGTTATTAGCGCTTATCCTGGCTTTTTTTACAAAAAAATATTCATTTGTTAATGGAATTCCTAAATATATTTTTGGAGACAACGTTAATCTGCCTGCATTTTTGTTCATGGCCGTTATCGTTGCCCTTTTTCTTGGGTTAGTAAACAGTGCAGAAGAAATTTTTAAGGACCGTAAAATACTAAAACGTGAAAAATTCCTAAACCTGAGCCGTTTTAGCTATCTTTTTTCAAAAATGTCCATATTATTTTGTATTTCAGCAATTCAATCACTAATATTTGTTTTGATAACGAACTGGATTCTTGAAATCAGGGGAATGGTTTTTGAATACTGGCTTATACTGTTCACCCTCTCATGTTGGGCGAATATTATTGGGCTCAATATATCAGCAGGGCTAAATTCTATTGTTACTATTTATATTCTGGTGCCAATAATTCTTGTTCCCGAATTGTTATTTAGCGGAGTGGTAGTCGAATTTAATAATATGCATTACAAAATTGCTTCTGAAAAATCAGTGCCTGTTATCGGGGATATGATGACATCGCGCTGGGCATATGAAGCTCTAATGGTCACCCAGTTTAAGGATAACAGGTTTGAAATGCATTTTTTCGATGCTGAAAAGGATATTCATAATGCAATTTATTATAAATCTTATGTAGTCCCTCAGCTTCAAAATTTTATTGTTGATTGTGACAGGCTGAAATATTTATCTCCAGATACTTTAAAGATATCCCAGGAACTTTCTATATTAAGGACAGAATTGGTTAAACTGTGCAATGAACTTAATTTTGCCGTACCAAAAGTTCAACAGGACCTTACAGTAGCAAGATATAATAAAAGTACCGGAGTAAATGTGAATATTTTATTAAAGCAAATCGAAGATCAATACATACTTAGGTATAACAACGCAATAAACATACGAGACTGGAAATATATATACTTCTCTAAAAAGACTGGAGGCGATGATGCATTTTTGAAATTTAAGTCTGATTACTATAATAAACAGTTAGCAAGTGTGGTTACTAATGAAAATGAAATTAAAGATTACATTATTCAGGATAATGAATTGGTAAGGATAAAGGATGCTGTATTTCGTAATCCGTTATATAATAATGGCAGGGCACATTTTTATTCACCGGTAAAAAGGGTTGTGGGTATAAATATTGATACTTTCTGGTTTAATTTACTTATAATATGGTTTTTCAGTTCACTTCTTTTTATAATTCTTTATTATGATATACTTCGTAAAATCATAGAATATTTTGAAACTATACGGTTGAACCGGCTCACCAGGCGCAGGTTCTTAGGGGTTATTTAATTACTAATTACAAATTACTAATGAAATTTACAACATTAATAATCGCTTTGCTGGCATTTGGGTTAAAGGCAAACTGTCAGCAAACAGATGCAAAAGAAATTATTAGAAAAGCTAACGATCTTATGCAGGGCCAGACTAATGAAAGCTATATGCGTATGAGCATTGTAAGGCCAACGTGGGAACGTACCATTGCATTCCATTCATGGTCGAAAGGAGGACTATACAGTTTGGTAATTATTACCGATCCCGCCAAAGAAAAAGGCCAAACCTTCCTGAAACGTAAAAATGAAATCTGGAACTGGGTACCGGCAATCCAACGTATGATAAAACTGCCGCCATCGATGTTGTCACAGGGATGGATGGGGTCTGACTTTACTAATGACGATCTTTTGAAAGCAGCATCAATAGTTGAGGATTATGTTCATACACTTATAGCTAGTGAAATCTGTAATGGAGTGGATTGTTATAAAATTAAGCTGATTCCAAAACCAAATGCTGCAATTGTTTGGGGATCACTAATAAAATGGGTGAGCAAAAAAGGATATTTCCAGATAAAGACTGAATTCTATGATGAAGATAATCAGCTTGTAAAAACAGAATCAGCATCAGAAATCAGATTAATGGGGGACAGGGAAATCCCTACACACTTTGAAATTATCCCTGCTGATAAACCTGGAAATAAAACAATTGTTGATTTTGACAGGGCAACATTTAACAAACCTATGGACGATGGTTTTTTTTCGCAGCAAAATATGAAGGGCGTCAGGTAGTGCTTAGTGCGCAGTGCATAGTGCTTAGACTATCTGGCCTAACGGATTAATAATAAAAAAATAAATTAAAAGTGGGAAATTTATCTTATACAGAAATGGATGTTTGGAAAAAGGCCAGAGTATTGGTAAAAATCATTTATAATGTCACAAAACAATTTCCTAAGGAGGAATTATATGGATTAACACTTCAAATAAGAAGATCATCAATATCAATTGCTTCAAATATTGCTGAAGGTATTGGACGAAATCATGCCAAAGATACTATCCAATTCTTATATTTTTCCAGAGGTTCTGTATATGAATTGGAAACTCAGATACTTTTGTCACATGATTTAGAATTCATTGATGAAAGGCAGAATAATGAGATAATTGATTTAATAACAGAATGTAAGATATTATTGAACGGAACAATAAATTATTATGAAAATAAAATTGTCTAAACATTTGTATTGTACTAATTATTATCAACTAAGCACTAAGCACTAATTTCTAAGCACTATGTTTAAACTTGCGTGGAGAAATTTATGGCGTAACAGGCGCCGGACATTAATAACAGCAGGATCAGTATTTTTTGCAGTATTTCTTGCAATTTTAATGCGCGGGTTTAAGCATGGAGCATGGGTTCACCTTATTGATAATGTTTTACACTCCTATACCGGATATGTTCAAATTCATAAAAAAGGATACTGGGATGAAAAGACTTTTGATTATAGTATGGCTGCGAAGGAACCCGTTTTTACAAAAATAAGAAGTATAAAACAGGTTAAGGAAATAATTCCCCGGCTTGAATCATTCTCCCTGGCTTCATCCGGGGATAAAACCAAAGGGGCAATAACAGCAGGCATTGATCCGGATTTAGAAAAGGGATTTACCAAACTGGATAGAAAGATTGTTTCAGGACGTTTTTTTACACTCAACGATGTTGGAGTTATTTTATCGGAACGCCTTTCACAATACATGAATTTAAAGGTTAATGATTCAATTGTATTATTAAGCCAGGGTTACCAGGGAAATAGCGCTAACGGAATATACAAGGTTATTGGTATTGTAAGGCTTCCGTCTCCCGAGATCGACAATCAAATGGTATACATGCCTCTCCCTTTAGCCCAGGAATACTATTCGGCAGAGGGTAGAATTACATCAGTAGTGGTCGACCTGAAGAACCCTCAGCAAATGGATAAAGTAATTAACAAAATTAATAGAATTGTTGGCAAACAGGACTTTGAAGTTATGTCATGGAAAGAAATGCTTATCGAACTTTATCAACAATACGTTAGTAATGAGGGAAGTGGAATAATTATTATTTCTTTGCTATACTTAATAGTTGGTTTTGGCGTTTTTGGAACTGTATTAATGATGATTGCGGAGCGCGAACATGAATTTGGAATTATGATAACTCTTGGTATGAAACGCTTTCGCTTAATGAGAATGGTTGCATCCGAATTAACATTTATTTGTTTTATGGGATTGTTTTTAGGATTTGCAGGAAGTATTCCAATTGTTGCTTATTTTCATTTTTTCCCTATCCATATGGGTGCTAATATGGCAAAATCATATGCAGCTTTTGGCATGGATGCAATTTTACCAACTGCCTGGCAACTTGATTATATGCTTGAGCAGGTTTATATTGTTTTTGTAATTGTGGCCTTTGTACTTATATATCCTCTATATTCAGTTTATAAATTGGAATTAACAAAAGCGATGAGAAGATAACTAACAACTAACAACTAACAACTATTTGTATGTTTAGCTTGTCCTGGAAAAATATCTGGCGGAATAAAACCCGAAGCCTCATAATAATTTTTGCAATTGTTTTTGGGGTAATAGGTGGTGTTGGAATAATCGCCTTTTTGAATGGGCTTATTAATCAACGGCTTGAAATGGCAATTGGAAATGAGGTTTCAAATATTCAAATACATAATATACATTTTCAAAGCAATAAAGAAATTATTGATACAATACCTCACATATCAAGGCTAACCGCAGTTTTAGATACCAACAGGAAAATAAAAGCATATTGTACCAGATTAAAAATTGTCGCTATGATTAATTCAGCCAGTAACGGCGAAGGAATTATGCTGAATGGCATTGATCCTGAAAAAGAAAAAACTGTTACCGGCATCTGTAAATATATTCAAACAGGCACTTATTTTGCTGACAACAGAAAATATGTAATACTTGTTGGCGAAAAACTTGCCCAAAAACTGAAAATAAAATTACATTCAAAAGTCGTAGTAACAATGCAGTCAATTTCAGGAGAACTTACAAGTGCTGCATTTAAAGTAGTTGGAATTTATAAAACCAATAATTCTACATTTGACGGGCGCAATGTTTTTGTCAGAAAACCTGAATTGGCAGATATTATTGGAACACCCGCACAAACCGGACATGAAATTGCAATATCTGTTTATAACGATAGTGAAAGTGCAACCATAGCAGAGTCAATAAGAAATAAGTATGATGACGATAAATTAAGTATAGAAGTATGGTATGATGTTATGCCTGAACTTGGCTTGTTAACAGGAGCAATGAACTATATGCTGTATATTTTTATGCTGATAATATTTCTTGCACTCAGTTTTGGTATCATTAATACAATGCTTATGGCTGTTTTGGAGAGGGTTCGGGAAATAGGCATGCTAATGGCTATTGGCATGAATAAAACCAGGATTTTTACAATGATTATGCTTGAAACAGTATTATTAATGCTGACAGGGTCTGTTACAGGGTTAATTCTTTCATATGCATTAGTTAATATTACAGGTAAATATGGGATTGATCTTTCAAAGTTTGCTTCAGGATTATCAGGCTTTGGATTTAGTTCAATAGTATATCCGGTACTTGAAAATGGGACATACATTAAAATTATTATAATGGTAGTAATAGCAGGGATAATATCTTCAATTATTCCGGCAAGAAGAGCTTTAAAACTTAATCCTTCGGAAGCAATCAGAAAATTGTAAAAATAGAACCAGGAACCAAGAACCAGGAACCAAGAAAAAAGGACATGAAAAGACGTGAAAAAAGGACGTGAAAGGACATGGAAAAGAGACGTGAAAACTGTATCCTGCAACCTTCAACCTGCAACAAATATTCTAATATACTAAAAGCTTAAAGCCTAATAGCCTAAAACCTAAAGCCTAATAGCCTAACGCCTAACGCCTAATAAAATGAAAATAATTGAAACGAATTCATTAACAAAAATTTACCGTGAAAATGGCAATGAAGTAGTCGCTCTTGAAGACCTGAATATTTCATTTGACCAGGGTGAGTTTACAGCCGTAGTAGGTCCTTCAGGTTCAGGGAAAACCACTTTTTTGAATATGGTAGGAGGTATTGATTATCCTACAACAGGAGAAATATCAATCAATGATGTTAATATTGGAAAACTATCAGGTTCTAAATTAATTGATTTCAGAATGTGGAATATTGGTTTTGTTTTTCAGTCCTACAATTTAATACCTGTGCTTACAGCGCGGGAAAATGTCGAATTCATAATGTTTTTGCAAAAGAGGCCCCAGGTGGAACGTTCCAGGCGTAGTGAAGAATTACTTAATGCGGTAGGACTTGGTGATAGAATGGACAGCCGTCCTGCTAAACTTTCAGGCGGACAGCAGCAACGTGTTGCAGTTGCCAGGGCCCTGGCTTCCAGGCCTAAATTCATACTGGCGGATGAACCTACTGCTAATCTCGATTCCAGATCTGCAGAGACCCTGTTGGATATTATGGAAAAATTGAACAGAGATGAGTTTATAACATTTATCTTTTCCACACATGATGCCAGAGTGGTTAAACGGGCACACAGGGTAATAACTTTAGTAGATGGGAAGGTTGCTTCGGATGAAAGAAGGCAGAAGACAGAAGACAGAAGTTGAAAGATAAAAGATGAAAATAGACGTGGAAGGACATGAAAGGACGTGAAAAAGGACGTGAAAAAGAAAAAAGATGAAAGAAGAAAGAGTAAAGAAGATATAGGTAATAATGTGCAAATGTGCAAATTTGAAAATGTGCAAATGATGAAGATAAAATGCCGATTACATACTAAACATTTTATTACCTCATCACTTCATCACTTCATCACTTCATTACTATTCACCCTTCTTATAACCATCAATATTACGGGTCAGGATGTTCAGAAGAAATTTAATATTTCAGGATATATAAGCGATATTCCGGGTGTTACTATTGACACTCTGTCCAGGCAATGGATTTTTAATAATCTTATTCACAATCGTCTAAATTTTAAGTATTTCCCATGTAACGGGTTGAGCATGGCTTTAGAAGTGCGAAACAGGTTATCTGCCGAAAATAGCGTTGCCGGCAACTCTGCAACAGCTTCAAATTTTGCTACTGATAATGGTTTTGTTAATTTAACCTGGAATATTGCTCAGGGTAATTCATACGTATTAAATACCACAGCTGACAGGTTATGGGTTGCATATGAACCGGGAAAGACCCGTTTTACACTTGGGAGGCAACGTATAAACTGGGGACAAACCCTTGTATGGAACCCAAACGATATTTTTAATGCTTATTCATATTTTGATTTCGATTATGTTGAGCGTCCCGGAAGTGATGCAATCAGGCTGCAATATTATGGTTCCGCAGTTTCATCTTTTGAAATTGCAGCCAAAATGGACAAGGATAAACAACTTACAGCAGCAGCCTTATATAAATTCAATGCTTGCGAATACGATTTCCAGGTATTGGGTGGTACACTTAACCAGACAGATTATGTTGCAGGGGTAGGTTGGAGCGGAGCCATATACAGCCTGGCTTTCCGTGGTGAGGTAAGTTATTTTCACCCGGTTAAAAATTTCAGGGATACTTCTGGTATAGTACTAGCAGCCATTTCATTAGACTACACTTTCAGTAATTCGTTATCATTAATTGCTGAATATCTGTACGATGGATTAAAATTTAACAATAATATTTCATTTGTATCTCTCCTTAATGCACCAATGACAGTTAAAAACCTGTCGTTCGTGAACCATAATTTTGTGCTACAGGCCAGTTACCCTATAACTCCTATTCTTACAGGCAGCCTGGCAGGAATGGTATTTCCCGGAATAACCGGATTTTATATAGGGCCAACCTTAAGTTATTCACTTACCCAAAACCTTGATGCCACATTACTTGACCAGTCATTTAGCGGCAGAATCGGAGGTAATTCCCTGCAATTATCGATTATATATCTCAGGTTGAAATATAGTTTTTGAAAAATTGATTTAACTTTTATTTAACATATTAAATGCAAACCTTGGGAATAAGCGGCTGAATTTTTCCAGTGAACCGGTTTGTCCTATATTCATTATATTTTTGCCCGAAGAGAGTTTTTTAAGAAATATTTTCGCAAAAGTGTCAGGCGACATTTTAGCAATTGTTGCATTTTTACTTAGATCAGTATCTACTACCGGTGGCAATACTTCTACCACCCTTATTTTTTCAGGTGCCAGCTGATGCCTTAAAGACATTGTTACAAAATGTATAGCTGCTTTTGAAGCACAGTAGGTTCCGATTAATGATAAAGGAATATATGCCAGGCCGGAAGAAACAATTACAACAACAGGTTCTGAAGATTTTTTAAGCAATGGCAAAGCTTTTTTTGTAAGCATTATAGGAGCAAAATAATTTATTGAAATTTCAGTTTCAATACCTGCCATCAGATCCTTTTCGGATGTGTTAAGAAAATCAAATTGTCCGCCTTTACCTGCATTATTTATTAATATATCAATTTTCCCATGAGTTTTTTTAATAATTGAAACTGCATTATCCAGCTCTTCGTTTGAAGCAACATCGGCCTTAATACTTTCGATCTTAGGTAAAGCTGATTTTAATGCGTCTATTTTAGCAGTATTACGATCAATTGAAATAACCGTATTATCATTTATTAATTGCCTGGCTATTGCAAAACCTATTCCTGATGCCCCACCTGTAATTACAATAATCTTGTCTTTCATATGTATCTTTTATTCCATTAAATTTATAGAACAGGGATTTATTAATTTTGTTTAAGCAATAATAAAATATTATAGAATGAGAGCTCATTGTTTACTGCACGAAACATTTGAAGATTTGGGAGCTATAGAACCATGGCTCAGGGAAAATAAATTTGAAATATCATATACGCGCTTTTTTGAACCGGATAAATTACCTGAAATAAATAATATTGATTGGCTCATAATAATGGGTGGCTCAATGAGCGTTAATGATGAACATTTATTTCCCTGGCTTGCCTACGAGAAGGAATTTATAAGAAATTGTATTTCAGCTAATAAGGTAGTTATAGGAATATGCCTGGGTTCTCAGTTAATTGCCAGTGCACTTGGAAGTGATGTTTATAAAAATAAAGAAAAGGAAATTGGCTGGTTCCCGATTTTTAAAAATGATAAGCCAAAATCTGCCTTAGCAAAGAATTTCCCAGATGAAATATTAGTATTTCATTGGCATGGAGAAACATTCGATCTTCCAAAAAATGCCGAATTAATTTCCAGCTCAGGTGCCACCAAAAACCAGGTGTTTTTAATTGGCAATAAGGTTATAGGATTACAATGTCATCTCGAAACCACCCCTGAATCACTAACAAATTTGAGTACGAATTGCAAAACTGAACTTATTCCGGCTAAATTTATTCAGACAGAGAAGGAAATGAAAAAAGATAATAAAGTTTTTGCAACAATGCATGAATTGTTATTTAATATTCTTGAGGGACTTTTAACTTTCTTTTAATAAATGATATTGACATTCAAGTGTTTGATCCATAAAGTTCGCAGACGAGGCATGCGAAGTCAGAAAAAGCGGAATTTATTTTTCATAAATGAGCATTTTTCTGATGAGCATAACGAAGTATCCGGACTTTATGGATCAAACACTGCTTAGTTGGTAAGTTTATTATTCAGCATCCGGTTATTATGCTGCTGGATAATTGCCTTTAATTTATTTTCCATGTGTTTAGTGAGAACTGTTGAATCGGAAACCAGGTTATTTTTTAATAAACTGTCATTTGAAAAATTATATAAGCTTATACATTTTTCACCATCAAACATCATTACATATTTATCCTGAAACAACTGGTAAATTCCACCCAAAAAATCGACGGAAAAACTTTGTGCCGATTTGTCAAATATACTGTTTCCGAAGGCCAGGTATGGTTTTTGAATGCCAAGATAATCGATGACAGAGGGCATTATATCGGTCTGCTGTGAAACACGGAGGCTACGGCCTCTGAATGAAGGATCGCCGGGATGGAAAAAAATCAACGGAATCCTGTACATATCGGTACTATTACCTACATGCCAGGTACTTTCTTTGGCAGTATGATCGGCCACAATTATAAACAAAGTATTCTTGTACCAGGGTAATTTAGAAATAGTTGAAAAGAATTTTCCCAGGGCATAATCGGCATAACGCATAGATTTAACGAGCTTTTCGGGAGTATCGTTGAAAGAATTTGAGAACTTTTCAGGTAATTTATAAGGATGGTGCGATGAAAGGGTGAACAGGCAACTGAAAAAAGGTTGTTGAAAACCGGATATTTTTTTTGCAACATACTGCAGAAATTCTTCATCATAAATACCCCAACTGCCATCATTAGCAACAGGCCCATCGTATTCATTGAATCCATAGTATTCATTAATGCCTGCACTTTTTGAGAATTCCTCAAAACCCATTGTACCATTGTGGCCACCATGAAAAAAAGCTGTGCGGTAACCGTTACTCTTTAAAATTGCAGGTAAAGCAGTCAGTTTATCTAAAGCGTACCTTGATGTTATAAACGCGTCATCAGTAAGTGCCGGCAAACCTGCCAAAACAGCGGGGATTGCTTCTATTGAGCGTCTTCCGTTGGCGAATGTATTTTCAAATACAAGAGCGTTGTCAATAATACTATCAAGATGCGGTGTATATGTTCTTTTACCTGTGAGTGATCCGACAAACTCCTTTGAAAAGCTTTCGAGAAGTATTATAACTATATTATCATTTCGACGGGTCACTTTTGCCTGAGGATAATGTTCAGGATTATAAATGCCTTTTAAGGTTGCATCATCAAAATAAGTAATTGGTTTAACATGTCCGTTGTTAAAGGATTGTAAAATACTAAACGGGGTATTTATCAATAATGGTATATTCTGGGAATTTGTATACCTGTAAGCAGTAAGGAAACCTATTGGCTTTAATCTGAGACCTCTGGCGGCCAAAAAAAGTACTCCAGGGACTAAAATAAAAAGGAGTACGATAAAAAATATGTTCCGGACAGATATTTTAATTATTTCAATTTTTCGCCATGGGTTTAATCGTAAAAGGTACCAGTATAAAAAAATAAACAGGAGCAATCCCAGTACCAGGTACCAGAAATCATGCAAAAATTTTGGCAATAACCTTATAACATCACTGCTGAGAAATATATAATTAAACAAATCGTCAGTTGAACGTTTACTTGAATATTTAAAATATTCACAGTCAACTAAATTAGTTAATAATAACACAAAATTCATAAGGAAAAACAATATACCGAGAGTTCCCTTAAATATTTTATGATTTACAAACCTGAATGGCAGAAGGTAAAGTACTATAAAACAGAGATTGAACAGGATTACAACCGAATAATCGAAACGGATACCGAAAAAGAAAACTTTTAAAAGTTCTGTTAAGCTGTTATTGTGGAAATGATTGTAATTAAAGACAAAAAATACTACCCTGCAAAGGGTATATAAAAATACAACAATCAACAACCTGTATAAAAGTTGAAGGATTTGCCTGTAATAATTAGTCATTATATATAAGGAGTGTATTTTCGGGAATTATTTATTACTTCCTTCTGATTTCATCCGAAACGCTTAACTTCTTCCTGCCTTTGGCTCTTCTTGAAGCCAATACTTTACGGCCGTTGGCAGTCGACATACGTTCCCTGAAACCATGTTTGTTGCGTCTTTTTTTTATTGAAGGCTGAAATGTCCTTTTCACTGTTATTAATATTAGGTAATTAAATTATGCAAAGTAATGTGCTACTTGCAATTTAAAATTGAGAATGCAAAAATAAACTATTTTAAATTATAATTACATAATATTAAATAAAAAAATAATATTTCAAAACTTCATTACTTCATCACTTCATCACTTCATCACACATATTTAGCAATTATATACTATCTACTAACAACCAACAACCAACAACTATAAAGGCAGATATATAATTTTTTTGGTACTAAAATAGTCTTCCTGAAAGTAATCGCTTATATTAATTATTGTTGCAGTTTTTCGGAATGGTAAGGTATCTTCAGTCAGATCGCCGCCTTTAAGATAAAAAATGCCATTTTTTATATTGTGCCGGCTTGCTTTATTAATTTTGCCCTGTACCCATGGCACAAATTCCGATAATGCAGAAACCGCCCTTGAAACTACAAAATCGTACCGGGTTTTTAATTGTTCTGCCCTTATTTGTTCACAGGTAACATTTTTCAATTCAAGTTTGGCTGAGATATCTGCAACAACTTTTATTTTTTTACCGATT
The DNA here is from genome assembly GCA_963846585.1 of uncultured Bacteroidota bacterium. GTDB lineage: Bacteria > Bacteroidota > Bacteroidia > Bacteroidales > JAAUTT01 > JAAUTT01. Next base: position 242,726 of record CAWJWO010000007.1, on the reverse strand, counting down.
GAATCAACCAAATGAAATTGGGCTTCAGGAAATAATATTGAAAGCGGAATACCAGGGAACCCGCCTCCCGTGCCAACATCCAGGATTGTTGTCGAAGCTTCAAAAGTCATCACTTTTGCAATAGATAGTGAATGCAGGACATGATGCAGATATAAATTGCCAATATCCTTCCGGGAAATCAAATTTATCCGTTCATTCCAAAAATCATAAAGATTCTGTAAACGGGCAAATTTTTCTATTTGTTCTGCAGATAATCCGGGGAAATATTTTCTGATGACCTGCATCAGGAATCAAATCTTATGGTTGAAATTCTTGAGAATATTGTAGAGTAATTCCCTGGCACGGAATAATTGTGCTTTTACTGTTCCAATAGGCAGTTCCAATTCTTCGCTTATTTCTTCATAGGATAATTCATCAAAATAACGCAGCTCAATTAATTTTCGATATCGTGGTTTGAGTTTTGAAACTACTGACTTTAACAGAATTACTTTTTGCTGGCTTATCATGTATTCTTCCGGATCGGGAGTATCAGTAGGAATAACCATAGGTGCCGAATCCTCATGTCCTAATGTCTGATCCAATGAAATATTATTTAATTTCTTTTTTCTGATAAAATCAATACAATTGTTTGTAGCTATTTTAAAAAGCCATGTACTGAAAGCGTAGTTTGGAGTATATTGAGAGATGTTTTTAAAAGCTTTGCCAAACGCCTCAATTGTTAAATCTTCGGCATCGCTTTGGTTTGAAACCATTTTGAGAAGCATATAATAAATAGCATCCCTGTATCTTCCAAGTAATTCTGCATAGGCTTTTTGATCTCCATCAATAGCATGCAATACTAACTCATAATCATATTGTGCCTTGTCAGATAAATTAATATTTAATTCCATTGATGCCTTTTTGAGTTAATTCTACTAACACAATACAAAAATAAATTTAATAATGGGATTATTATGTCGAATAGAATGGAAAAAAGTAAGATTTTTTTCTCATCCAGCTTTTTCATAGTAAAATAAAACACGAGGAGAAGAATTATCCATCGTACCAATAATAATATTGCACCTAAAGCCGATGTAATTGGGTTTATTAACATAATAACAACACCTGTATAAAAAAGAAAGCGTGATAATAGCTCGAGGCTTAAAAAAAATATGTGTTTAAATTTATATACATTCCAGGTAGTAAGGTGTCTTTGTTTTTGATTTCCCCATTTGCTGAAGGTAATTTTTGGAACTGACCGGGTATGTGCCTGAACAGAAAACTCAACCCTGGTGTTTTTTCCTGTTGCCACTTCATTAATAAACAGGTCATCATCACCTGAAGTTAGGTGGGCATGTGAGGCGAATCCTTTATTCTTATTGTATATTGATTTCCTATATGCCAGGTTTCTGCCAACACCCATATATGGTATTTTGATAAGAGCAAAACTGAGGTATTGCAATGCAATGAAAAATGTATCGAATCGTATCAATTTATTTAGAAATCCTTTACATTGGTTGTAGCCTCCATAACCTAAAACAATATCCGTATTGCTGGTAAAATTCTTTTGAAAAGTTGAGATCCACAAGTTGCCAACAGGTTTACAATCTGCATCGGTTAATAAAAGCCAATCATTTTTAGCTGCTTTAATTCCAATAGTCAGGGCTAGTTTTTTACCGTGAGTAAATTTTTCATCAAGTTTTATTTGAGTTATTTTAAGATGGGAATACTTTTTCTGAAATTCTTCGAGCAAATGCTGGGAATCGTCATCTGAGCAATCATTTACTACGATAACTTCATATTCAGGATAATTTTGTTCAAGAATAACAGGGAGGAAACTGGCAAGGTTATCAGCCTCGTTACGGGCACATATTATTACAGAAACTGGTTCCTGAATATCCTGAGATGGATACTTCCTAAAATTCATTACTGATACCCTGATAAAAACAAACAAATAATAAAAACACTGGATTAAAAAAGATATTATAACAATTATAAAAACACTCAGCATTAAAATACTAATACTCCTAAAAATCAATTCCACCTGATATTTTTTAATTAATTGGGAAAGTAAATATTTGTGTCTTAAATATACATTATTTTTGGTAGCAAGTTTATTAAAAAAATTATATATATAAAAGTATACCGGTCAAGCTTCAGGATTATTATCCACTTTTTAATCATATATTTGTGGCCAAAATTTTAAAAATGTGAACTTCAAGATTATTCACTCTGATATAGAAACTGAAGCCCGTGTTGGAGAATTAATAACCTCTCATGGTAAAATTGAAACACCTATGTTCATGCCGGTGGGTACTCTTGGAAGTGTTAAGGGGATTCATCAATATGAACTTATAAACGATATTAAAGCTCAAATAATTCTTGCTAACACTTATCACCTCTATTTAAGGCCCGGATTGGAGATATTGAAGAAATGCGGGGGATTGCATAAATTTATTAATTGGGATCTTCCAATATTAACTGATAGTGGAGGTTACCAGGTGTTTTCATTGTCAGAAAATTGTAATATTACTCCTGAAGGGGCAATGTTCAAATCTCATATTGATGGATCATCACACATGTTTACTCCCGAAAATGTTGTAGATATCCAAAGAATTATCGGTGCTGATATTATTATGGCTTTTGATGAATGTGTACCATATCCTTCGGATTATATTTATGCAAAAAAATCGGTGGGACTTACACATAATTGGTTGGACAGGGGATTAAAACAATTTGCAGAAAGCTCTGGTTTGTATAACCATGAACAGATGTTCTTCCCAATTGTACAAGGGAGTATTTATAAGGATTTACGGATTGCCTCTGCAGAATATATCGCTTCAAAGGGTTGTGAAGGTAATGCTATAGGTGGTTTGGCAGTAGGAGAGCCTATGGAAATAATGTATGAAATAATTGAAAAAGTAAATTTTGTACTTCCTGCAGATAAACCCAGATATTTAATGGGTGTGGGTACGCCGGAAAATTTACTTGAAAGTATATCACTTGGTATTGACATGTTTGATTGTGTATTGCCTACACGCAATGGCCGAAACGGAATGTTATTTACCTCACAGGGAATTATTAATATAAGGAATGAAAAATGGAAGGATGATTTTACGGAAATTGATCCATTAGGAAGTTCTTTAGTTGATAAATTATATTCTAAAGCTTATCTTCGTCATTTGGTTATGAACAAAGAAATGCTCGGAGCACAGATTGCAAGTATTCATAATCTGGCCTTCTATCTTAACCTGGTAAAACAAGCCCGTGAAAAAATAATAGAAGGAATATTTCCTAAGTGGAAAACTCAAATGGTTAAACTATTGACTACAAGGTTATGAACCTTTTCAATAAATTAAAACTCAGGATAATAGATTATTATATTATTAAAAAGTTTCTGGGAACATTTTTTTTTGCCCTGCTAATGATTATTACCATAGCAGTAATATTTGATATTTCAGAAAAAATAGATGATTTTATCACCAGGCATGCCACATTTAAGCAAGTAATTTTCGATTACTATGTAAATTTCATTCCATATTTCGCAGTTTTATTCAGTTCGATATTTACTTTTATTGCTGTTATTTTTTTCACTTCGAAAATGGCATATAATACTGAAATTATAGCTATTCTTTGCAGTGGGATGAGTTTTAGGCGGCTTATTTATCCATACTTATTATCTGCAGCCTTTATTTCCGTGTTTTCTTTTTTATTAAGTAATTACGTAATTCCTCATGCCAACCGAAAAAGGTTCGCATTTGAAGATATATATATTCATACTCAACCGTTTGACTATATGAAACGTAATATCCATAAACAAACTGAACCCGGAACCTTTATTTATATGGAGTCGTTCAACAATGCCGCAAATATCGGTTACAGGTTTTCAATGGAAAAATTCGATGGCAACATATTGGTTTCAAAACTAATGTCAGATTTTATAAAGTGGGATTCTGTTTCAAATAAATGGCAATTAAATAATTATTATATAAGGAATATTAATGGAACAAAAGAAACCTTAATTAAAGGTTATCAAAAAGATACTGTTGTTAATATTGATCCGAAGGAATTCAAGAGAAGGGATAATTTTGTGGAAGCAATGAGCATACATGAATTAAGCGAATATATTAAAAAATTGAGGCTTCAGGGTGCAGATAATTTAAATATATATATTATAGAACGTGAAAAAAGGAAGGCATATCCGTTTTCCACATTTATTCTTACTATGATTGGAGTAACACTTTCAACCCGGAAAGTCAGGGGTGGAATTGGGGTACATATTGGAATAGGATTAACGCTTAGTTTTGCATATATTCTGTTTATGCAATTTTCATCTCAGTTTGCAATTAGCGGAGAATTAAGCCCTGTATTAGCAGCATGGATACCAAATATTATTTTCATTATTATTTCATTATACCTTTACAGGGTAGCACCAAAATAGTATAAACTCCCCTCAATGTAATAAATTGTAATAAGGTTTTTTTAAATAAAGAGTATTTTGTAATGTTGTAATCCATTTTAAAAATTGGAAATTTGTTTAAAAGGATTGATTTCTAACTAAAAAGAACTACTATGCCATTGAAAAACAAAATTCTGGAGCTTCAGAAACGCAGAGAACTTGTCCAGCGAGGAGGAGGAGAAAAAGCAATCGAAAAGCAGATTGCAATGGGAAAACTTACTGCACGTGAACGTATTACTTCAATACTTGATAAGGGGTCATTTAATGAATATGATCTTTTTGTTGAACACGATGCCAGGGATTTTGATATGGATAAAGTTACTCTTGCAGGAGATGGAGTAATTACCGGTACAGGTACAATCAATAATCAACCGGTATGTATATATGCACAGGATTTTACGGTAGCCGGAGGTTCTTTAGGTTCAATGCATGCCCGTAAAATAACAAAGATAATGGATCATGCCCTTAAGATGAAGATGCCGTTAATTGGGATAAACGATTCAGGTGGAGCCCGTATCCAGGAGGGTGTAAATTCATTGGCAGGATATGGTGAAATATTTTTCCGTAACACCCTTAATTCAGGCGTAATTCCTCAAATATCGGTAATTCTGGGTCCATGTGCCGGAGGAGCTGTCTATTCTCCTGCTCTTACTGATTTTGTTTTTGTTGTGGATAAAATATCAAAGATGTTTATTACAGGCCCTGAAGTTATAAAGAGTGTACTTGGCGAAGAAATCAGCCAGGAAGATTTAGGAGGAGCCAGAGTTCACAGTACTATTACAGGTAATGCACACTTCTACGCTGAGAGCGAACAGGAATGTTTCGAACAGATTAAGAAATTACTAAGTTTTGTACCATGGAACAATCTGAAAAAAGCTGAAAAAACTCAGCCAAAACCGCCAAAATCCAAAATTAAAATTGAAAATATAGTACCTGAAGATCCAAAACAACCTTATGATGTTCGCGATGTAATTCGTAGTTTGGTAGATGATTCTGATTTTTTCGAAATTCAGGAGAATTGGGCAGCCAATGCTATAATTGGATTTGGACGATTGAGTGGGGAAGTTATAGGGTTTGTTTGCAATCAACCTTTAGTTTTAGCCGGTGTGCTCGATTGCGATTCATCTGATAAAATAGCACGATTTATACGTTTTTGCGATGCATTCAATATCCCTATTGTGACTTTGGTTGATTTACCGGGATATCTTCCAGGAGTCGATCAGGAACATGCCGGGGTAATCCGGCATGGTGCTAAAATTCTTTATTCTTACAGCGAAGCAACTGTTCCTAAGGTGACAGTAATTCTTAGGAAAGCCTATGGCGGAGGTTATATAGCGATGAGTTCCAGACATTTACGTACTGATTTTGTATTTGCATGGCCTGCTGCAGAAATAGCGGTCATGGGACCTGAAGGTGCTGCTAATATTATATTTAGAAAGGAAATACTGGCTGCTGATGATCCTGAAAAAATGCGTAAACAAAAAGTACAGGAGTATAAGGAAAAATTCGCAAATCCTTATGTGGCTGCGTCAAGGGGATACATCGATGCAGTTATTGAACCACACGAAACCAGGGCTAAGATCCTTCATGCCCTTGAAGTATCTACCTTTAAGGATGCCGGAATGCCAAGGAAAAAGCACGGGATACCTCCCTTTTAATAAATTGAACCAGGAGCCAAGAACCAGGAGCCAAGACGTGAGAAAGAAGAAGACAGAATACAGAAATTTTAAAGTATAATATTAAGTAATTGACAACTTAGAACTGACAATTAGAAATTAAGTACAATATCTTGATTCCTGGTTCTTGGTTCCTGGCTCTCAATAATCAATAATCAATAATCAATTCTATAATGAGCAACAAGGATTCAAAAGAAGATAAAATTCAAACTTATAAGACGTTAGAAATAGGAGAGACCTTATATAAGACAATTTTAACATCTAAATTTGAAAACCGAACTACGTGGATTAAGCCTGATGAAAAGAAAATATTTTCATCACTGCCGGGAACAATTGTAAAAGTTGAAGTTAAAAAGGGGGACAAAGTTAAATACGGTCAAAAATTATTGGTTATGGAAGCAATGAAAATGTTAAACTTAGTGAAATCAAATCAAAACGGTACTATTAAAGCAGTATATGTAAAAATTGGCGATAATATTCCCAAGAACATGTTGATGCTCGAATTCGAGTAAAATAGTGCTTAGTGCATAGTACTTTTAAGACCACAATTAATTTATATAACCTTTTCTATAACTTCTAATAAATAACAGAAATTAAATTTTTGGTACCAAGTATATTCTCGGTGTCTGATAAGAAAACGTCAAATTCAAGGCTTGCGAAGTCAGAAAAAGCGCAGTTTACTTTTCGTAAATGAGCATTTTTCTGACGAGCATAACGCAGAAGTTGGCGTTTTCTTGCAGACACTATTTAGCAAGAATAAATTTCTTATTAATAGTATTACCGTTAATAGTAACCTCCATAATATATAAACCTGAAGAAAGAGAAGACAGATCGAAGTTGAAATGGTTATCCAGAGTAGTAACTGAGAAGCTATTAACATAAACCAGTGTACCAACACCTGAATATATTTCTATTTTTGCTATACCATCCTGTATGTTAGACATATATACATTCATTAGTCCACTTGTCGGGTTTGGGAATATATCCAGGTCATTGCTTATAAGATCAATAATACAATTGCCTGTCGTACCCTTATAACCATCTACCTGCAACCAGTATAGTTTACCAGGAATTACAGTAATATCGGTTAATTGTGCTGTAGTGTCAGTAACTGATTTGTCATCATTCGATGCAATTAATTTATAATTACCGGATATACCGGATAATATTGCCGAAGCTGAATCAGCTTCATAAAGAGCTATCCTGTCATTAAACCCATGTGTATTAATAGTTATCATTCCACCTGCAGGGCCAAGCAATGTGAACCACATGGTATGCTGAATTGTGCCGCCATCGCTCCAGTTATCGGGTTCATTGGTTTGAACGGATCCGCAGAAATTTGAATAGGCTATATTGCGGCCGGGATAAAGGTTTATCGCATTTTGAACATCATCATTAGCCGGCATGCTTATTTTTAGCAATATATTGTCAGTTGATTCGCAGGTACCTTGTTTGCCTGAAACAATAAGTGATGTATTAAAAGAACCGTATTTCTTAACAGAAGGGATAAGAGAAAGTACAATACTATCTGAACCAATTACATAATTAATTTTGTCAATTCTTTCAAGATTAAACGTGTAACTATCAGCTCCTGAAGCTATCAAAGCATAATTATTTAGGCTTGGCCCACAAATAATACTGTCCGCAGGAATACCGGCAACGCTTATATGAATTTTGTCTGAGGCTATATAATTTACTTTGGTTACTGAGTCGGCACCCGATTGATTTGTTACCTTTAATGAAATTGTATACTTTCCGGTATCTAAAAATGCAACCTGAGGATTTGCAGTGGTGTCGCCGGTACTATTTACAAATTTAAATGTGGAAGGATTAACAGACCACAAATAATTAGTTGCATACAGGCTATTATTGTTAAGTAATACTGCCGCCCCGGGACAAACATTCGTATATGAAGTGGAAAATGAAGCCACCGGTTTTATATTAAGGAAAGTCCCGTCAAGAACCTTGGTACCTGTATTATCAGGATCAAGCCAGGCTTTTAGCTGAGCGTTGCTTGAAGATGCATAATTCCATGAAAGCGAAAATTTGCCAAAGTCATCAGTATTAGTGATGGTATCTCCTCCGTGCAGCTGACCTACTGCCCGTTGGTTCTGATCGAATAATGGTGATCCCGATGAACCTCCTTCCGTTTTTCCTTCAGTAAAAGGGACTAACCAATGAGTGTTTGGAGGGCTGGTATATATATAATTACCACTGTCGTACCAGTTGATCGAATTAGGGTCACTATCAACAGTATTATCGTCAATGGCAATACTTTTTGGGTCTCCGTTTGGATGACTTATACAGGTACCGCTTAAAGGATTATTTCCTGTGGCATCCCAACCCGCAAAGTATGGAACATAATCTACGGGAGGGTTTTCTGATATTTCGAGAAGAGTGAAATCTGAATGCTGATTGGTGGCTAAGAAGTTTGCCCCTGTCAGGGTATGTGAATAAGATGCATCATTTTTTGTGCATGTAGAATTTTCATAATTAAAATAGAACACCATAGAAGAGGTATATACGTTTGATGATATGCAATGATTCGCAGTTTGAAAATAGGGCGTGCCATCATTCCTAACATTATTTATAAGGAATCCCGAACATATAGATTCATATTCAAGAGTTTGATCAAAAGTAATCAGGCAAACGGCATGTTTGGCATTCTGCCAGGCAGCTCCCTGGGGACAGTTAATACCGATTATTCCGGTACCCGATCCTTCTGCCATAGATTTAAAAATATCCCTGTAAGTCTGGGATACAGAACCAATCACCAATTCCCCTTCGAATTCAGGCTTATAGGGTTCAAAATATTCGATTATAGCATGATTCCCGTGAAAATCTGCTATTTGCAGTTCATGGTTTTTTTTATTGTTAAGGCTTGTAAAACCACCACGGACTTGTGAGCGGGTTTCGTTATAAATATGAACCGATGAACCTTCGGGAATAAAATAAGTACTAAAGTGTATGCCTAAGGAATAGGTTTGATTTGATTGTATTTTATACTGCCAGATATAGCCTTTGCCATCAATTTCTGTTTTAACGCCTTGTGTTTTTATGTTGATGTTTACATACTTAACAATTCCAATCCGGTTGGTAATTCCCAGACTTTTATCATCGGCCACACATTTTGCCGTATCGATGGCATCCAGAATTGTTACAGGAACAGATTGGCTGGCTTTAGTTTTCATTGAAAAGCTCTCTGGCAAACCATGAATTGATAACTGTGCTTCTAAATTGATAAATCGGGCCAAAAAAACCAGCAAAAGAATCATTTTTATTATTGACAGGCCTATCTTATTGACAAACATTCGGTAAATTTTTTAAAACAGAGATATTTATTATATCCGGATATCCCGGAATTTTAATATAACTACAAATATTGTACAATAGTTTTTGAAAGCAACCATTTTTTTATTTATAACCCTTAATAAGTTTATAAGTTTATAAGTTTATAAGTTTATAAGTTTATAAGTTTATAAGTTTATAAGTTTATAAGTTTATAAGTTTATATTAAATTCTATAAACCTTATAAACCTTATAAACTTTATAAACCCATTTTCATATCTTTTTGATAAGAATTTTATCTATTCTGTTGGCATCCATTCGTACAATTATAAATTCGAATTCCCTCCAGGTGAATTGGTCGCCAACGGCAGGAATCTTCCGCAATTGTGAAAGGACAAATCCACCTAATGTATTGAATTTAATCATTCTTTTATCGAAATAACGGATATCGAATTTTTGGATAAAATCATAAAAAGGCAATTGTGCATCGATTAGCCAACTGCCATCATCCCTTGCCAATATTTCGTATTCCGGCTGGCCATTTACCTTCATTTCGCCAACCAGGGCCATTAAAATGTCGTTGAGAGTTACCAATCCTATGATGGAGCCATATTCATCTATAACAAGCCCGTAATGTCTTCCTGCAGTCCTGAATTTATCGAGTACCTCATAAGCGGTATTACTTTCAGGGATAAACAGTGGATTGTTAAGAAATTTTCGGAGGTCAAAAGGTTTCTGGTTCAAACTGGCAGTAAATAAGTCCTTTATATAAATAATTCCGATAACCTTATCAAGAGAACCTTCACATACAGGGTAAACATTATATAACCCTGACAAAATACGGTTTTTAATTTTTAATTCAGGATCGTCAATATTCAGCCAAACGATATCATTACGGTGAGTCATCAATGAACCTGCTTTACGGTCGCCAAGTTGAAATACGCGCCCAAGAATATCCTGTTCTATTTTTTGAATTTCCCCATCCTCGGTGCTTTCCTTAATAATTGCTTTAATCTCATCTTCAGTGATTTTCGAATCATTTAGGGGTTTAATGTTAAAGAAACGGATAATTTGTTCGCCGGGTTGGGTGAGAAGCCATATTAACGGATGTATAATTATGGAAAAGATACGCATTGGAATTGCAGCATTTCTGGCTATCGATTCGGCACGGATAAGTCCGATTCTTTTTGGAATAAGCTCCCCTATAAGAAGGGTCAGAAATGTGGCGATGATAACAACTAATGTAATTGATAAAGTATGGCTGTAAGGTTGCAATAAGGAAACCCGGCTTATATAAACATCAAGCTTGCCTGCAATAGCTGCTCCGGAATAAACGCCAGTAAAAATGTTAATCAGGGTCATTCCAATTTGGACCATAGAAAGAAACTTTCCCGGTTTTGAAATAATTTTGAGCGCAACTTCAGATTTGTAATCGCCATTTGCAGCACCATGCTCGAGTTTTGTTTTCCGCACCGAAACCATAGCAATTTCGGTCATTGCAAACAAGCCGTTAATAATTATTAAGACCAGGATTATTAATATTTCGGAGAGCATTTCATTAGTATTTTTTCTTAACTTCTTTTTTTTGCAAAAAAGTCTTTCATAAGTTGAACCGATATTTCCTGAAAAACACCTTTTACCACCTTAGTTTTAGGATGAAGGATATTAGGTTTAAATAAGCTGAACCCATTTTTAATATCATCGGCACCATATACAAGCTCACCAAGGTGAGCCCAATATAATGCTCCGGCACACATTGTGCAGGGTTCTAGTGTTACATAAAGAGTACAATTGTCAAGGTATTTTCCATTTATATATGCTGAGGAAGAAGTAATTGCCTGCATTTCTGCGTGGGCAGTAACATCAGACAAAGTTTGAGTAAGGTTATGTCCTTTGGCAATTATAATATCTTTGCAAACTATCACGGCACCTATTGGAATCTCATCAATATCAAAGGCCTGTTGAGCTTCCCTGATGGCTTCCTTCATGAAATATTCATGGGTAAACATATCTTAATTTACAATCCCGCGTATATATAGAATCATCTTCGTGTTCTTAGGGTCATTTGTAATACAGGTAATGGTTTTGTCACCAGAGTTGTTTTTTTGACCACGTGTATCAAAGACAACTTTAATTATTCCGGTACCACCTGGTTTTATTGAATTTTCTGAATTATCAACTGAAATGCATGAGGAACATGAAGTTTTTATTTTATGAAGTATAAGGTCGGAATTACCTTCGTTTTTATATGTAAAAGAAAATTTGAGTTTATCGCCGGCTTTTGCTGTCCCGAAATCGTAAACTCCTTTATCAAATTTTATTTTGGGGGCATTAATTAGTTGATTATATGTAAGTTTTTTAAAATCTTCGGCAATAGTTGCAGTTATTGTAATTTTATAATTAACAGGATCCTGTTTACCATTAATTGTCAAATACAGATAGTTTACCAGAAAATCCCAATCGTTACGTATTGCAGAAGAATAAGTTACTTTTATATAACCCTTTTCACCCGGCTTAATCGTGGAAGGAATAACAGTTACTTTTAAAAAATCCGGTACATTTACGAATCCCATTTTTACAGGGTTATGGCTTATATTTATAAATTGAAGGGAATCAGTTTTTACAGTTCCCAGGAAAAGTGTTTCAAATGATAAATATTTACTGATGAATCTGACAGAGTCCATATTTTGTGTGTATTGAGGCTCAGGTGAAAGCTTTTTTCCAATAACCGTACCGGTTATGGTTAGCACCATTGTTGGTCTTATAGTTGAATTTGAAGTTACGGTAATTGTTTTATTAAATGTTCCTCCTCTGCCTGAAGGATTATATGTTGCTTTGACAAAACCCTTATCACCTGGAGAAACAGGCTGTTTTGACCAATCTGGTGTAGTACAGCCGCAGGATGCCTGCACATTATTAATTATTAAGGGAGTTCCTCCAATATTGGTAAATTCGAACACATGGTTTATCGGACCATCTTCCTCTTTGACAGTCCCAAAATCAAATTTTTCTTCTTTGAAGGAAATTGCTGCTCCCAGTTCCTGGGCAGTTAACTTTATTATACTGATGAGTATTAATAAGCCAAGGAAAGAAATTTTTTTCATTATTAAATTGTTAAAAATCAAAATTAATAAATAAAATATTTTTCATTTGAAATTTTGGCATATTTTTGCACCATTATTAAACTATAAATTATAATTAAAATGGCACATAAAATTAATGATGATTGCACAGCTTGCGGAACATGTATAAATGAATGCCCTGTAGAAGCTATCTCCGAAGGAGATATTTATAAAATTGATCCTGAGCTTTGTACCGATTGTGGTGCTTGTGCAGATGTTTGTCCTGTTGAAGCTATTCACCCGGATTGATATCCAAATATAATATAATTATTTAAGCCCAATTTTTTTGGGCTTTATTGTTATGGTCTGAAATTTGATTTTCGTAATATCTTATTATAATCAGTTTCATTCATTAATTGGGCAAAGGTAACATCCTTATTTGCATTTAAATAAGATTCAATTATTTTTAAGCCTAAAAATACACACGCCCTCCCCGGAGATTCATTTGTAAACAAAGTTGTATAAGGTGCAGGATATACAAGTTTATGCGCAAGAAGCAAATCATTCGAAAAAAGAATTTTGTGTTCAACAAGATATGTCCACATTTGCTTTTGATTATTAATGCACCATTTAATCTGTCCGGGTGTAAATCCAAAAATAAGTGTATCATTTGCCCGGGGTAATAATTTTTTTACAAAATATATTATTTTTGCTTCATATAACATATTGGTAAGTATATTGCTTGAGGAATCTTTCATTTCAAATTCGGTATATCCCCAAAGTCTCATGCAATCGGGTACAATATATTCCCGTCGTAAAGTGTAAGTCATATATTTGTCCAGTTGTAACTTTTTATAAAAGTCGCAGTCACTGCCAAGATATTTATCCAGAGCAATAGCGAGGATGGTATCAGAATTAAATACTGATTGATTCCATCCGGAAATACAAGTATAAACTCTTGGAATTTTATTGTTTGGAAAATAAGTTTTGTAATTGTAAAAAGCCTGGCCCAATTCTTTTTCAATATCATTTACATTTGGGAATACTTCTTTAACCCTATTGTAATCAAGGTTCATGTAATAATCTGTAACAAATGATTTAAGATAATCCGGATATTTAGGATCGTCACTCGACCCCAGCTGAATTACTTTATAATTATATATATCAAAAAACTCCCCATATTTGGATTTTAATTTTATTACCTGGTTTTTAACAGAATCAAGATTCATTGAAAAGAGGTCATTTTCGAAACGTTCGATATGAATAATCAATTTTTTCCCTTCTTTGTTATCTGTATTTCTTTTGCAGGTACATGAACAAAGCAATGCAGTTGTTAAACCAATTATGAAAATATTAAATGGAAATTGCCTCATAAAAATAAATATTATAAACGCCGGAAAAAACAATAATTTTGTATCAGGACAAAACTACAAAATTGATGCAAATAAATATTGTAATAATTTGAGCTATGATAAAAAATAGTATAATAATACTTATGGCAGGTTTAACTATTAATAGCGCCAAAGCACAATTTATAAGACTTGGAGTTTTCGCAAACCCGGTAATTTCCTGGATGAATAGCGATGTTTACTCTGTCCAGGGTAATGGGGCCCGTACAAATATCGATTTCGGATTATCGATAGATAATTATTTTGCACCTCAGTATGCATTTTCTACCGGAGTTTCAATTACCAATATGGGAGGAGATCTTAACTATAATAATGGGAAAATACTTGGTACAAGTGATGGATCTAAAATATTGCCTGCCAATACTGACGTTTATTATAAAATACAATATATCCATGTTCCTATGGCTATAAAAATGCGAACTTTGCAAATGGGATATTTATCGTTTTTTGCGCAGATGGGTTTTGACCCAATGGTCAAAGTACAGGCAATGGCTGATATTAATTCATTAAATTTAACAAATGAGGGAGTTGAAAATGAAATAAAGCCATTATATCTTGCCTATCATATTTCGGCAGGCCTGGAATACCGTATTGCTGGAACAACGGGGATTATAGCCGGTATAACTTACATGAACGGAATCAGTAATATAACAAATGATGGTCCTGCCAATATTACAATGGACGGCCTGGAGATTCGCATAGGCGTTATATTTTAATATATCAGATATATAATTTGTAAAAAATATGTTTTATGAAAATAGCACTGGCACAGGTAAATTTCCACATAGCTAATTTTGAAAGCAACCGTGCAGCCATAATAAAAAGAATTGACCAGGCAAAAAATGACGGAGTTGATCTGATTGTTTTTTCTGAACTGGCTGTTTGCGGATATCCCCCATTGGATTTCCTGGAATTAAAAGATTTTTATGATAAATGCCAGGAATCGATAAATATAATAGCCGATTCCTGCGTTGATATAGCTGCAATTGTTGGAAGTCCCAGTATTAATCCGAACGATCAGGGTAAAAAGCTTTATAACAGCGCATTTTTCTTATACCAGGGAGAAATAAAATCCGTTTCACACAAATCCCTGCTTCCAAATTATGATATATTTGATGAGTACAGGTATTTTGAACCTGGTAATCAATTTAATATAATAAACTTTAAAGGTTACCGCATTGCTGTTACCATTTGTGAAGACTTATGGGACGATCAGCCTACTGATAATCCATTTGGAAAAACAAAACTGTACACTGTTTCACCAATGGATCAGTTGTCAAAGCAACGGCCTGATTTCATGATAAATATAGCAGCGTCACCGTTTTCGTATAATAAGGAACTTATCAAAAAAAAGATATTTTTAGAAAAGGCAGTACGTTACCATTTACCATTGTTTTATGTAAATCAGGTTGGTACAAATACAGAATTAATATTTGACGGAGGTTCAATGGTGATTGGCTCAACAGGAGAAGTACTCAATGAACTTGATATGTTTGCCGAAGATTATAAAGTTTTCGACGTAAATGAAATATTATCAAATAAATATAAACCTTCAATACATGATTCCAAAAATGAAATTGAGAAAATATTCCATGCCCTTGTAATGGGCATAAGGGATTATTTCAATAAAATGGGATTTGTAAAAGCCATTTTGGGCCTGTCAGGTGGTATAGATTCGGCAGTAACTCTTGTACTAGCTGTTGAAGCGTTAGGTAAAGAAAATGTCAGAGTGTTAATGCTGCCCTCTCAATATTCTTCACACCATTCAATTGCAGACGCAATGACTTTAGCTGAGAACCTTGAAATTAAATTCGATATAATTCCAATCCATGATATCTGCAATCAAATTGAATTAACTCTCAGGCCGTTATTTGGAGGGCTTAATGAAGATGTTGCCGAAGAAAACATACAAGCGAGGGTTAGAGGTACATTGCTGATGGCTGTGTCAAACAAATTTGGCCATATCCTGCTTAACACTTCCAACAAAAGCGAAATAGCCGTCGGATATGGAACCCTTTACGGAGATATGAACGGAGGATTATCAGTATTGGGAGATGTTTACAAAACACATGTTTATAAGCTGGCACAATATATTAATATACATAAAATTATTATTCCTGTTAATACTATCAACAAGCCACCTTCAGCTGAACTTAGGCCAGATCAGAAGGATTCGGATTCACTGCCTGATTATAACGTTCTTGACAGGATGCTGCATGCTTACATAGAAGATCAATTGTCATTGAATGAGATTGTTAAATTAGGTTTCG
Organism: uncultured Bacteroidota bacterium; assembly: GCA_963846585.1. Lineage (GTDB taxonomy): Bacteria > Bacteroidota > Bacteroidia > Bacteroidales > JAAUTT01 > JAAUTT01. The sequence continues at coordinate 226,583 of CAWJWO010000007.1, read as the reverse complement.
ACAAAGAGTTGGTATGCAAAGTAATACAAATGGTAAACCGCAATGAATATAAACGTTTCCAAACCCCCCCAATTCTAAGGATTTCATCGAAAGCATTTGGTATTGGACGAAGGATTCCTTTAGTAGCGAAGTCGTAATTCATTACCTTCTTTTATAATGTATTACTATAATAAAATAAGATATCTATAAAATGTTTAATTCAGAGGAAACCTGCCGAAAATTTCTGTCAGCTAAAAATTCTATTTTCAGCAAACTTACTAAAAATGAACTTGAGATTTTGAAAGATGGCTTAACGGCGACATTTTACAAAAAAGGGGAATTAATTTTCAAAGAAGGTGATAAACCAGTTAATTTAATTTGCCTGTCCGAAGGTAAAGTTAAAGTTTTTAAGGAAGGGTTAGGAGGCAGGGAGCAAATTATCAGGTTAGCAAAACCCATAGGTTTTATAGGGTACAGGGCACTATTTGCTGAAGAAAACCATTATGCCTCGGCTATTGCCATTGAAGACTCTATAATTTGTGCAGTTAACCATATTACCCTGTTTAAACTGTTAAGATCGAACAGCGATTTAAGCCTGACAATTATAAAGTCGTTAGCTATGGAACTGGGGTTTTCTTATTACCGTACTGTAACACTTACCCAAAAACATGTCAGGGGGCGTTTGGCTGAATCGCTTTTATTTCTTAAAAATACTTATGGGTTTGAGAAAGATGAAAAATCGATAAAAGTTTACTTATCGCGTGGAGAAATTGCCAATTTGTCTAATATGGATACATCCAATGCTATTAGGACATTATCAGCTTTTGCCAATGAAGGAATAATTTCAATCGATGGCAGGAAGATTAAGATATTGGATATTAATAAGTTGGAAAAAATAAGCGATCTTGGTTAATTATTTTGCATTAATTCTAATCTTTGCATAACTTCGTGCGGGGTTATTTTTAGAATGCATTCGCATATTGCTGATTTTCTGCATTTATTGCAATTTTTATCCAATGAAAGGTATGAAGCATTTTTCCCGACGGGAGCCCAACGTCCGGCGTGGATAGGACGCATTGGGGGATAAATTCCTATTGCAACTTTTTGCAATGCTGCTGCAATATGCAAAGGACCTGTACTTGCAGCAATTAAACCATCTGCTGCTGCAATAAAACTAATTAATGCCGTAAGTGACAATTGCCCTGTTAAATCAGTAATTACAGTTTGATATTGTGCAAGTAACGGAATCAGAAACTTCCTGTCCTCATTGGTTCCTGTTATAAATATTTTATATTTCTCTTTTGGAAGCATAGAAATTAAATTTCCAAAATTTTCAAGGCCCCATTCTCTTGCACTTCCTTTTGATTTTGGATGAATAATAAGGTTAAAGCGTGCATTATCAATAAAGTCATTAAATCTCTTTTCAAGGGGTTGTATATGGGATAATCCATATAAAGGAGATATATCATTCAGATTAATATTATCTTTTGCTCCCAGTGATTTAAAAAGTTTAATATTGAGTTGTGTTTCATGCAAAACCGAATTTTTTCGTCCTAAAGGAACAACCTTATTACAATATAACCAATGAAAGTATCGATGGGAAGTCCCTACCCTGATGGGGATTTTACTTTGAAAGGCTAATCCTGCAATTTTTAAATCGGGGAAAACATGCACTATGGCATCGCAATTCAGAGATTTGAAAAAATGTATTTTTTTAAATTCCGGGTAGGCGGAAACTTCGTCCCAATTTATAAATTCATCGACATATTCGGATGATTCAATTACAGGTTGTGTATATGAGCGGCCTAAAAAATAAATTTTGATACCGGGTATTAATTTTTTCATCAACCCTGCTGAGGGTAATGTCAGTATTACATCTCCTATGCTGTCGGTCCTGCTGATTATAAGACTTTTAATCATAACTTCAATCAACAGTTGAATTGTTTTTATATAATTCGTGTAATTTTAAATATTTTACAAAAGTTGCATGAGCAGATATTTTGGCAATAACGTAACCGTAATATCCATCAAGAAACCCAAGCCTGATAAAATAACTTTTTACAAATTTCCAGAAAGGTTTTATAATTACAGATGCTATATTAGCCTTTTTGCCTCTCTGATAGTTTTCATCAGCCATAATGGTTGTAAATTTCTTTAAAACATCCAGATGATGGTCAATTGAAGGAAAAGAGTAGTGCAGTAAATCGCCCTTCAGAAAAATTTTCCTGCAACCTGGTTGTAGTGTAAATTGATCATGCGGGTTAATACCTGTCCAGGACCCTTTTGTTTTATCAAACAACCGTAATTTTTTATCGGGATACCAATCGGTATGTCGGATCCATTTCCCGCAATAATTAGTTAACCTGTTGAAAATATATCCATCTGCTTCCCAGTTTTCTTTAACCTTTAATATAGATTGTTTTAACTCCTCTGATAAAGCCTCATCAGCATCAAGTGAAAGTACCCGGTTATAGGAAGCATATTCCAATGCTTTGTTTTTTTGTTCTATATAACCTAAAAATGGCTGTTCAATAAATTTAACGTTAAATCCCTTACAAATTTCCCTGGTACGGTCAGTTGACAAAGAATCTAATATTACAATTTCATCAGCAACACCTTGGAGAGATTGCAAACAACGGTTAATATTTGCCTCTTCATTTAACGTAATAATAACTGCTGATATCTGAACCATAGAAGATATGATGTGTTTTATTAATTTATAAATTTAAGAATAATATTATAGAAAATGTGCAGATGTGCAGATTTAAAAAGGACGTGGAAATGGGACGTGAAATGACGTGGAAGGACCTGAAAAAGGACGTGGAAGGACATGAAACTTGCAACCTGCAACCTGCAACCTGCAACACCATCTGACAACTAACAACCAACAACTAGCAACTAATTTTACTCTTGAAAATAGACCCGCTTAACCCGCTGTGAAATGCCGGTTAATACTTCGTATGGAATAGTATCCATTTGTTTTGATATTTCAGTTATGGGATAAACTTCTCCAAAAACTATTACCTGATCGCCCTCCTCCACATCGAGGCCTGTAATATCAATCATAGTCATATCCATGCAGATATTCCCTATAATTGGTACTAACCGGTCCTTTACCCAAAGTTTTCCCCTGCCATTTCCTAATTTCCTGTGTAACCCGTCTGCATAACCAATAGGGATTATTCCAATCCGGGTCAATTTATCTGCTTTAAACATACGGTTGTAACCAACAGTTTCATTTGGCTGAACATCCTTAATCTGAAGAATTACGGTTTTAAGTGTACTTACTTGTTTTACAGTACTATTTTTTATAGCACTAACTCCATACAAACCAATACCTAAACGTACCATATCAAATTGAGCTTCGGGGAAACGTTCTATCCCTGCCGAATTTAAAATATGTCTCCAGATTTTATATGGCAAAGCTTTACTAATTATTCCACTCCACTTTTCAAACAATGCAATTTGTTTAATTGTAAATGAGTCGGAATTTACATCTTCGCTTGCTGCAAGGTGTGAAAAAACTGATTTTATTTGAAGATGCGATTGATTTGTAATTATATGGATTAACCTGTCAATTTCTGATTCTTTAAAACCTAACCGGTTCATTCCGGTATCGAGTTTTATGTGTACGGGAAATTTATCGTAAACTGATTTTTCAACGGCTTCATTAAATTGCATCAAAACCCTGAAACTGAATAATTCAGGTTCTAATTGATATTGTATAATCTGGTCAAAGCTGTTTTTTTCCGGATTCATCACCATTACCGGAAGTGTAATTCCTGCTTCACGCAATGCTACTCCTTCATCTGCAAATGCTACGGCAAGATAATCTACTCGTTGATATTGAAGTAAATTCGCAATTTCAGAACCTCCACTTCCATATGAAAAGGCTTTAACCATAGCAACCAACCTGGTCCCGGAATTAAGTTTTGACCGGAAATAATTCAAATTGTCCACCATTGCATTCAGATTAATTTCCAAAACAGTTTCATGGACCTTTTCTTCAAATACTTTTAATATGCGTTCAAACTCAAATGAACGGGATCCTTTAAGTAAAATGGTTTCATTGCCAAACTGTTCCTTTGAGAAATGTTCTAAAAAATCGCCGGTGGTATGATAAAATTTTGAATTTTCAGCAAACTTTTGTTTTTGACTCATCAGGTTTCCGCCAATGCCTATAAAATTATTAATACCTTTTTGATTTATAAGGGTACTTACTTCATTATAAAGTTGATCATTGTTTTTGCCGCTTTGAAGGATATCTGATAAAATCACGGTTTTTTTCCTGTGTTGTTGCTGATAGGCCATATAATCCAGTGCAATTGCGAGCGAACCAATGTCGGAGTTATATGAATCATTAATAATTGTACAATTGTTAATGCCTTTTTTAAGTTCAAGGCGCATAGCAATCTGGCTCAAATGAATAAACCGTTCGCGGATTTTATCCGGGTTGTATTTTATTACAAGCAGGAAGGCAATCAAATTAATGGAATTTTCAATTGAAGCATCATCCACGAATGGTATAATAACTTCAAATTTTTGATCCTCATACAGACAATTAATAAACGATTGGCAATTTTCTTTAACTACTTTTGTAATTTGCAGATTTGCAATTGATTTCCGTGACCAGCAAAATGATTTTAAGTTGCGGTAATCGTTGCCGGTAATTAATTCTTCAATGTATGGGATGTCTTTCGAATAAATTAATATTTTGCTGGTTTTAAATAATTTAAGCTTTTCGATGCATTTTTGACGCAGGTCCGAAAAATTTTCCTGATGCGGGTCACCAAGGTTTGTGAAAATGCCAATATCAGGCAATATTATATTTTCCAGTTTTTCCATTTCCCCCGGCATAGATATACCTGCTTCAATAATAGCTATATCGTGTTGAGGTTCAATTTGCCATAGCGATAATGGAACTCCAACCTGGGAATTAAAACTTTTAGGGCTTCTTACAACGAATAAATCATTTCGTATTATCTGGAAAATCCATTCTTTTAATATGGTTTTGCCATTACTGCCGGTAATTGCTACCACGGGTTTTTGAAATTGACGCCTTTGCCAGCCGGCTAAAAGCTGAAGTGCAATTAGGGCGTTTTTTACTAAAATAACAGCTGTATCCGTGTATTTTATAACTGAAATATCCTCTACTACAAAGCATCGGACTCCTTTTAAATATAAATCGTTTATAAAATTATGGCCATCATGCCGAACACCTTTAATTGCAAAAAATAATGAACTTTCAGGAAAAGTAACACTTCGGCTGTCAATAATCAGATGTTGGATATCCTGAGTTGCATTACCATGCAATTCACCGTGAATATTGTCGTTTATTTGTTTAATGGAATAAGAAGGCATATTGTAGTAATGTGAAAATGTGCAAATTTGTTGCAAGATAAAAGATAAAAGATAAAAGATAAAAGAAATAAAGTTATTTATAATTATTTACTTAATCACTTAATCACCTAATCACTTTTATCCAACAACTAACAACCAACAACTAACAACTAATATCCTGCAACTAACAACTAAAATCTTTTTTTCTTGCTGACACTGGATATTAACATTAAATTTACAAATGTATATAATTACATAATCTTTTACTATGTCAAGCGAATCAATAGATAAAATATTAATGGAATTGAAAAGGGTGGAAATAATGCTGTTACAATTCCAAAAAACAGGCAAAATTCCTGATATAGAACGTGAAATTGTCCTTTCTAAATTAAGGAATATTTACGAATTTATACATATTATTCAGATTCAAGCTGTTGAAAAATCAATTGAATCAACTGTTGACAATGAACTTTTAATCCGGTCACAAACTATTGATAAGGAAGTCGAAGAAGTTTCAATTCCGGAACCTGAACCGGTATTGAACGATTTTACTTTAATTGAAATTGCTGAAGATGTTAGTACTAATAGTGCCGAAATTCTATTAACAGACACTCAGGTTATACAACCGGCTAAAAATAAACCGGAAGCTCCAGTGCCTATAATAGTGGATCAATTTCGTACTGATAAAGACTTTTTAAATGAAGCACTAGCAAATTTTCAACACTTGCAAAACCTATCCAAAAAATACCAGACTAAACCAATTAAGGATATTTCTTCGGCTATAAGCCTTAACGATAAATTTTTGTATATTAAAGAATTATTTAATAATGACGGTAATTTATATAAACAAACAATTGAAGTACTTAATAATTCAGGCGATTTTAATAATGCCATTAAATATATAGATGAACACTTTCAATGGGATTTTAGTGATTTTCAGGTGCAAAAGATTTTGGAACTCGTACACCGGCGTTATATGCCTTCTGAAGAATAGTTTTTTACCTGTTCTATTTTTATTGGTTTTTTTTAATAGTTACAGTCAGGACCTTAATTTTGCAAAACAACAAGTAAAAAAACTTACATCGGCATGTTTTCAGGGAAGGGGTTATGTAAAAAACGGCGATGCCCTTGTATCCAAATACCTCGGAGGTTTATTTAAGAAGTTTTATCTCAGACCGTTTGGGAATGACTATTATCAAAATTATGAATTCGAGGTAAATACATTTCCCGGCAGGATGCAGGTAAACATTGATGGGCATCTTCTTACACCGGGAATTGACTTTATTGTTAATCCGGGTTCAGGCAGTTGCAAAGGTTACTTTTCAATTGAAAAAATTGATAGTTCATTTTTAAATAATTATGGAAATATTCAAAGCTTTCCTGATATTCAAAACAAATTTATTTTACTCGATACTTTAGGGTTTAGCAGAAATGGATATATTAAAAAAGTTTCGGATATCATTAAAAATAAAAGTTTTAGTTCGTGCGGGGTCGGAATCATTACTGATAAAGATTTAATTTTTAGTGTTAGTACTTTTCAACTGGCGAATTGCATCTTAGAGATAAAACGTACCGGCATTAATAATCCAAAGACATTAAATATTGATATTCAAAGCAGGCTACTAATACACAAAGCAAGAAATGTAATAGGTTATTTGCCAGGCAAAATTGACACTTTTGTTGTATTTACAGCTCATTTTGATCATCTTGGACACATGGGCAAAAATACCTTTTTCCCGGGTGCAAACGATAATGCAAGTGGAACATCAATGGTTCTTGATTTTATCAGAAATTATGCTTCATCTTCAGAAAAGCAAAAATATTCCTATGCTTTTATACTGTTTAGCGGAGAAGAGGCAGGATTGTTAGGGTCATATTATTATGTATCGGATCCGTTATTCCCATTACAAAAAATAAAAATCCTGATAAATCTTGACATGGTCGGAACGGGATCGGGCGGAGTAACTGTTTTTAACGGCAACAATTTACCCGACGAATTTCATAAACTTGATACTATAAACAAAGCAATTGGTTTAAATCTTATATTGAAAGCTAAAGGAAATGCAAGAAACAGCGATCATTACCCTTTTTATGAAAAAAAGGTGCCTGCTTTATTTTTTATTACTGAAGGGAAGGAAGTTCCTTATCACTCGGTGAATGATAAATATGAAGCACTTCCTTTTACCGGCTACGAAAAGTTGTTTAGACTTATATCAGAATATGTAAAATCCTTATAATAGTGCTTAGTGCGTAGTGTATAGTGCATAGTGCATAGTAATAAAATTGCGTAACACTATTAAGTTAAATATTTTATTAGTTTAAATTTTATTTTTGAATATCTTATTTTCCTTTAATAATAATTAATAATTGTAATGTAAGAAACACTAAGCACTATGCACTAAGCACTAAGCACTAATACCATGGGAAAACTTTTTATCGTTCCAACACCTGTTGGTAATTTAGAAGACATTACACTTAGAGCGATCAGGATCCTAAGTGAAGCTGATTTGGTTCTTGCAGAAGATACAAGGACATCAGGAATTCTTATGAAACATTATAAGATCAAAAATAAACTACAACCATATCATAAATTCAATGAGCATAAATCAATTAAGAGTTTTATTGAAATGCTGCAAAGTGGCCTGACTCTGGCTTTAATTTCCGATGCAGGCACGCCATCGATATCAGATCCGGGATTTTTGATAGTCCGGGAATGTTTGGAAAATGGGATTGAGGTTGAATGTTTGCCGGGGGCTACTGCCCTTATACCGGCATTGGTAAATTCAGGATTTCCTAGTGAAAGGTTTTGTTTCGAAGGTTTTCTGCCCCAGAAAAAAGGACGACGGAAAAGAATGATGGAACTCGCTTCGGAAGAGAGGACAATAGTGCTTTACGAATCGCCTTTTCGCCTGATTAAATTATTGGAAGAAATTTCATTATATTTTGGGGCAGAACGATTAATATCCATATCGAGGGAGATAAGCAAGTTACACGAGGAAAAACTTCGCGGGACTGTCACAGGAATTATTGAACAATTAAAGAACAGAACAATTAAGGGTGAAATTGTAGTTACTATAAAAGGAAAGTAAAACAATTTGAAAATTTGAAAATGTGTAAATTTGAAAATTATAAATATTTAAATAGCAATATATTAGTATTTAGATGGGAACATATGTCGGATTACTGGATGACTTGAAGCAATGGTTACTTAACCATGGCATTAAGTCAATTAATGTAGATTGGGTTAAAATTATAGTTGTTTTTTTAGCTATAATAATTCTGGCATTTTTGATTTACTTAATTGTTAAGAGAATTTTTCTTGCCATTGCCGGAAATTTGGCAAAAAAGTCAAAGAATATCTTTATTGAAATTTTACTGAAGAAAAAGGTATTTCAGAAATTAGCACATCTGGCACTTCCAATAGTAGTTTATTATTTAATTGTATTGCCGTTAAGCGAGTTGCCCAATTTTTTGGATTTTTTGCAACGTGTAACAGGTACTTATATTACTATTGTTTGTTTATCTGTATTATTGGCATTTATTAATGCTGTGGAAGATTTTTTTCAAACCTTGCCTGCTTCGAAGAGCCATTCAATAAAAGGGTATTTGCAGGTGTTAACTATTACTCTTTATTCAGTCGCCCTTATAGCAATTTTTTCTATTCTTTTAAAAATTGATACTATCAAAATATTATCCTTTTTGGGCGCATCAGTGGCAATTCTAATGATTGTGTTTAAAGATTCGCTGCTTGGATTTGTAGCCAGCATCCAGTTATCTGTGAATGATATGCTCCGGCCGGGTGATTGGATAGAAGTTCCTGGCCAAAAAGCAGATGGTATTGTAAGGGAAATAAGCCTTACTACTGTTAAAATTCAGAACTGGGACAAAACATATAGTACAGTCCCTACATATTTTTTAATATCAAATTCGTTTACTAACTGGCGGGGAATGGAGGAATCAGAAGGCCGTCGTGTTAAAAAGTCGGTTAATATTGATATGAAAAGTGTAAAATTTTACTCAGGCGAACTTATTGCTAAGCTTTCCGTGAACCCTATATTAGCTAAGGATTTTGATGTTATAAAATTTATTAATGAAAGTAAAGTTAATTTAGAGAATACATCACTCACAAACCTTGGAATTTTAAGGGTTTATCTTGAATCATTCCTGAAAACTATACCTGCTGTTCACCCTCAAATGACTTTGCTTATTCACTATCTTCAACCGAACGAATTTGGGCTACCCCTTGAAATAATATTTTTTACGAAGGAAAAAGATGTGTACTCGTTTGAAAGACTTCAATGTGAATTATTAGATCACATATTCGCTGTTATTCCTGAGTTTGAATTGAAAATATTCCAGCTGTAAATTAGTGCATAGTGATTAGTGCTTAGTGCTCAGGATCAAAATCCAGCCTACGGATATGAAAAGATTATAATTTTAATTGTTACTTGCCGGAAAAATGTGATTAAGTGATGAATTATTGAAGTGATTAGGTGATTAAGTGATTAAGTAAATAATTATAAATAAATAACTTTATTTTTTTTTCTTATATCTTTTATATTTTTTCTTATATCTTTTATCTTTTACCTTTTGACAGATACTTATTCAGTAGGCTATTTAGACTAATAAGGTTTATAGGTTTGCTTAAAAATTCATTACCACCGGCCTTAAAACATTCCTTTTGATTTTCTTCACTATAATATGCTGTTTGAAATATGATTGGGATTTTTATCTCTTTTTCCCTGATTATCCTGGTAGCTGTAATTCCATCCATCACAGGCATATTGATATCCATTAAGATAAGAGATATATTTTCGTGTTCGGCAAGTAAATCAATGGCTTCAATTCCATTTTTAGCCCAAAAGTGTTGTATACCAATACGATTAATTATAGCATCCAATAATTCATAATTTACATAGTTATCCTCTGCTATTAATATTTCAACCCCCTCATACAAAATATCTTCCATACAAAAATAAAATCAATTATTTTTTAAAATCATTAAAATTTAATTAATTAAAACCCGTTTTTTACCAAGATTATACTAAAGTAAACATAAAACTTTACGTAATAAGTTTGATTTTGTTTTAATTAATGATGTTAGATAAAAAAGTAATGTCTAACACACGAATTTTGTTGACAAAAGTATTTTTAACCGGATTTTTCAGACTCGTCAGTATAAATAAAAGTATTTTATTTTATGGTAAGGAATCAAGAGCCAAGAGCCAAGAGCCAAGAGCCAAAACTAAAGATTTCAAAAATAGTAATTATAAAATTGATTTTTGATTTAGGATTTTTGAATCTTGATTCAAGATTTGTAATATGGGATTTCCAAATCTAAAATCGCAAATCTCGAATCTTAAATACCTCGTTTTATGTCTTGGTTCCTGGTTCTTGGCTCCTGGCTCCAAATTAATTTTCAAATTTGCACATTTTCAAATTTTCAAATTAATTTGGACATCTGCAAATTGTCTTTCATTTCACCCCAACAACTTTATTCTGGTGAGTATCACTGACTCTGCCTGACGGGTCGGTGTTTGCCTGCCATTTTGGTATCCATTTTAATACTGTTTTTGCTGCTGATTCCTGTGGGAAATGTTTTGCAAAAATAGTACGGAAATAAAAAGCTTCTTTTGTATTTGGCGTATTATGAGGGAAAATTTTTTCTGCCTGGCTGAATTCTTTGTCTGAAACCTTGTTATTGCAATATTCCACGATTTGATCAATCCAATTGTAGCCTACACCATCGCTGAACTGTTCTTTTTGTCTCCAGAGGATTGAATTGGGAAGATACGGATCCTTATTATCATCAAATGCCTTACGCAGGACATATTTTTCCATCTTACCGGATTTCCTGTCTGGCATTTTATCTTCGGGGCAAATTGTCATGGCAACATCCAGGAACCTGCGGTCGAGGAAAGGAACGCGGGCTTCGATGCCCCATGCCATGGTAGACTTATCAGCACGTAAACAGTCAGCAGTGGAAAGAAGGTTCACACGACGGATGGTTTCCTTTGCAAATTCTTCCGGAGAAGGTGCATTGTGGAAATAAAGATAACCTCCGAATACTTCGTCGGCTCCTTCACCTGATAATACTACTTTAATACCCATCTTCGAAATGTATTTGGATAAAAAATACATTGGAGTACTGGCCCTTACAGTTGTAACATCATAACTTTCGATATGCCAGATAATTTTTTCAAGTTCTTTGATTCCTTCTTCTACTGTGAAGAGCACTTCGTGATGAGTAGTTCCGATAAATTTTGCGACTTCCCTGGCAGCTTTAACATCTGGAGCCTGTGAGTTCAAGCCAACAGAAAATGAATGTAACTCCTGGTTGGTACCACGTAACAGCCTTTTTGTAACAGATGAGATGAGGCTTGAATCGAGTCCGCCTGATAGCAGAACCCCTAAGGGTACGTCACTCATTAAGCGTACTTTTGTTGAATCAATAAGGGCATCACGTAATTCATCATAATTGATTGGCCTGGTTACCATAGCGCAATCCTGCCAAACAGGCATATAATACTTGACAAATCCGGTTTCCGGCGTATAATAATGTCCTGGAGGAAATGCCTCAAAATCAACGCATAGATCAGCTATAGACTTCATTTCTGAACTAAAATACATATTTCCTTTAGCATCTTTACCGTAATATAAAGGTTTAATACCAATAGGATCGCGGGCTACCATAAATTTGCCCTTATCGTCGTCAACGAGGAAAAAAGAAAATATGCCCCGCATTTTATTACAAAAGTCGTATCCGTATTCTTCATATAGATGCACTATTACTTCACTATCGCATGTAGTTGTAAAATGCCGGTGTTTTAATTCACCGTTTCGCAATTCAATATGATTATATATTTCTCCATTGTGCATTACGTATGTATTGCGTGATCCATGAATTGGCTGACGGCCTGTGGACAAATCAATAATTGATAATCTTTCATGGCACATTACTATTCCTGAGGCACTTACGTGCATTCCGCTATCGTCAGGGCCTCTATGACTCATCCTTTTCGATAACTGCTGCACTTCTTTTGGGTCTCTGTTCCCAACCATTGCTAAAATTCCACACATATAAATTTTTTTAGGGTATTACTTAATAATTTTGTATTTTTTATTTATTGACCCCCTTTACAGATGGGGGTAACTTAAAAAATTATATAAAATATAGCCATTTAGTTTAAATCTGAAACAACTTTTGACAATAATGTTTTAAATCAAAAATAAAATAGTCAGATTACTTGAAAATGATAACAAAAATTATGCAAAAATATTTAAAGGAAATTATTATGCAACTTTTTTTTTGATTTTTATGCAATTTATTTCGATATTGCTATTATTTATTTAAAAATCCAGGCATAAAATTTAACTTTTTATGTTACTTTATAATGAAACCTATGGAAAATTTTCATATTGATAATTTAGATAGAAAAATTCTGGCAATAATTAAAAACAATGCAAGGACTCCATTTCTTGAAGTAGGCAGGGCCTGTGATGTTTCTGGGGCTGCTGTCCATCAGCGGGTACATCGTCTTATGAATGAAGGAGTAATAATGGGAGCTGAATTTATTCTTGATCCCAAGAAAGTTGGGTATTTAACATGCGCTTATATTGGAATATTTCTTGAAAAAGCCAGTCAATTTAAGGAGGTGGCCAAAAGATTGGATCAAATTGCTGAAATAGTTGAGTGTCATTATACCACCGGGAATTATTCAATCTTTATAAAAATTTATGCCAAGAATAACGAACATTTGCGAAATATTTTAACTGATCAGTTACAGTCAATACCCGGAATTGCCAGAACGGAAACTTTTATTTCGCTGGATGAGAGTTTCAGGCGGCAACTGCCTGTGGAAAAATAGTGCTTAGTGAATAGTTGCTAGTTGTTAGTTGTTAGTAAAGAGTGATTAGTTAATAGTTAAAAGGAAAATTAGTTAATATTTTTATTCGTTTATAAGAAATCCTTTAAACATATAAACGAGTAAATATTTTAAAAATTAACAAGTAATTAGTAATCAATAATCAGTAATTAAATTTAGCAATTCTGTTGTAAAAAAATTGATAAAAATTAGGTTTATAAAATAAAATGATTTATATTTGAAAATTATTTAAAATAAATATTTATGGAAACAGATGAAAAAAAACTTACTGCTGAAGAAGGCATATTAATAATTCAACAAATGATTGCTAATACTAAAGTATTGATAAGTGATAACAGTTATTATTTTTTAATGTGGGGGTGGTTAACTGTTATTTCCAGTCTTGGGTGTTATATTTTATTAAAAACGCCGGTTGGAACCTATTCCTATTTTATTTGGTTTCTATTACCATTGGCAGGAATACCATTGTCAATTTATCATACGAGGAAAAAACCAGAAACGGCAAAAACTTATATAGGATTATTTATCCAAAAAATTTGGACAAGTATGGGCATTACGAGTATGATAATATTTGGCCTGATTTTTTTTGTTGATTTCCCGATAATTTTGATATTTCTGTTGCTGTTAGGGACTGTAGTTTATATTACAGGTGCAGTAATGAAATTTAAACCTTTAATTGTTGGGGCAGTGTCTTTTTGGCTTTGTGCAATCATTTGTGCATTTTTAAAGGGATCTTCAATACAATTTTTAATTTACGCCATTTCTATATTTGTTGGGTATATTATTCCGGGATATATCCTAAAATCACAATACAAAAAACACAATGTTTAAAGAACTTGACCCATTATTGCATTCGCAATTACGGTTGGCAATAATGTCAATATTAATAAGTGTAAAGGAAGCTGACTTTGTTTTTATAAGGGAACAAACAGGAGCCACAGCCGGAAATATTAGTGTTCAACTTGAAAAGTTGCTGGAAGCAAATTATTTAAGTATAGAAAAAACTTATAAAGGCAAACGTCCGCAAACTATTTGCAGAATTACTAAAAAGGGGATTGAGGCATTTGAGGAATATGTAAAAGGATTACAAGAATATATATCGACAAACAATTAGTAATTAATAATGAGAATTAAGGGTTAAATTTTAAAATTAGCTTTACCACAAAGGTACACAAAGTCAATCACTAAGGTACACAAAGGGTAAATCACAATATACTTGATTTTATAATTTAAAAGGATTTGTTCCTTTGCGTTCATTTGTGTAAACCTTTGTGATCTTTGTGGCTTAAATTATTCAACATTTAATTCGCATTAATATATGACTATTGATTTAGCAAGGTAAAACAATTTACCTCCCAAGACGACCATTCATCCCCCATTTTTGTCAACTCACCGATTTTTTTTTGAATATAAGTACTATTTAAATCATCTTCGTTTAAAATATATGGCCTTCTTTATTACTTTTAAATTCCCGATTTTTTGAAACTAAATTAAAAATTCTAACTATGAAAAATTTCATTTCTTTGTTATCGGTTAGCTTTATCAGCTTGTCGATTATTGCACAGAACCAGGTAAATCTTTCACTAAACCTCAAACAAGGCAATATATACCGTCTGAAATCATCAAGTGTTACCTCTATGTCTCAGACGATTATGGATAGACCGCAAACATCTGAAAATAAAGCGTATAGTGTAATGTCTGTTAAGCCGCTAAGCTTAGATTCCAATGCAATAAATGCTGAAATAAAGTTCGATAGCATTGGATTTACTAATAGCATGCCCCAAATGGATGTATCTTCTTCTAAACCGGGATTGTTATCTTCCAGCGATGCAAGCATGGTAATGAATGTAATTCTTAATCGATTGAGTAAAAGCCCAATTTTGGTTAAATTATCAAATACAGGAAAAGTGCTGGGCTTTTCTAATTTTAAAACAATTACCGATTCTGTATTGGCAGGTATCGATACATTAAAAAATGAATCAGCCTTTATGGTAAAGTTGATGGCTAAGAAAATGGTAAGTGAAGAAAGTATAAAAGGCATGATTGAAATTAATACGGCATATTTACCAGGTAAAATGGTTCAACCAGGAGACAAATGGGATACCCAGGTAAAAATATCAAACAGTGGGATAGGTATAATTGTTAAAAGCAGTTATAAGTTGAAAAAGGTAACCGGAAACCAGGCTGAGATAAAGGGTGACGTTACCAGCGAACCAGCCAGCTCGGAACCGGTAGATATGGGGGAAGCTCAAATTACATATAATGCAAGAGGATTGGGAGAAGTTACTCTTGTGGCTGATACAAACACCGGTTGGATAATCAAGGGAACATCAAGAACACATGCGCAGGGAAATATAGGGGTTAATTACCAGGGACAGGAATTTGAGGTACCTACGGAAATTGATGCGAATAGTGAAACTGTTGCTATACCCTAATATAGTTGTTAGTTGTTGGTTGTTAGTTGTTAGATGTTGGTTGCTGGATAACGGTTGTTAAAATTAAGTTGCAAATAAAGGCAATAGTTAATATTACATTTGAAAAGAGAAGTTCCTTATTAGTAAATAATAATTAAATTATTATAATGAGATATTTATAAATTGTCGACAAAAATATAAATTCATAAAAATCAATAATATATGTAATTGTATCATCCTTTAATAAAATATATTAAATGAAAAAGTTTTTAAGCCTGTTATTAATCATTAGCTCAGTAGCTACTCAGGCACAATCTGTAAAAGGATGGGTGTTTTCTGAAAAAGACAGGACCCCCATCGAATATGCCACAGTTTCGCTTCTTCAACTTCCGGATTCGTCGGTGGTAAACGGAGTATCATCTCAGGCTTCGGGCCAGTTTTTATTTGAAGACGTGAAAACCGGAATATATTACATAAAAGCTACCTCACTTGGGTTACTAAGCAATGGTAAAAAAATTGAAGTGAAGGCAGATATAAAAAATATACAGGTTGATACAATTTTTATGACTCTTACTTCAAGTCAAATTGCCGAAGTTACTGTTACAGGCGAAAAGATTAAAGGTAAAGAACTGGTCGACCGTACAGTATACGCCATACCGGCAAATATTGCAAAAAGTTCCGTAAATGGCTATGAAGTGCTTAAGAAAATTCCATCGATACAAGTGGATATTAACAATAATGTTACACTTAATGGATCTTCAAATTTTATAATCCAGGTTGATGGTAAAATTCGTGACAAGGAATTTCTGGCTAAACTTTTACCATCGGATATAGAATCGGTGGAAGTTATAAGTAACCCTTCGGGTAAATATGAAGGGACCATAGATGGAGTAATAAATGTGATTTTAAAAAAGGAAGCACGATATGGGGTAAGCGGGAATTTTACTCTTGGAGTACGAACCTATAAAGAACCTACGGGATACATTAACGCCAGTCTTGATTATGGCCTGGGGAAAATCAGGCTTTATTTAACCGGTTATTCTTTTGGCCAAAATTTAAACGTATTTTCGGCTGGATATTACAATTATTATTCCTCAGGAGATTCTTCAATTATGAATGGATCAGGGACAGGTAAATATCATTTATCAGCCAATTCCATTAATACAGGGTTTGATTACTATATTAACGATAAAAACAACCTTAGTTTCAATTTTAATTTTAAACCGTTCGTTCAGGATATTAATGTCAATGATAAGGGAACCGAAAAGGCTATCAATTCGATCAAAAATACTATTCAGGATTCCATTTTGAAGAACCCCACTACTAATAACGTCTCCAGCCATGAATACAATGTTACTTTATTTTATAAAAAAGAGTATCCTAAACCTATCCGGGAATTTACAGCTGAACTTAGGTATTACAATTATCATGCGGTCACTGACAATAATTACCCCAGGTATTTATTAAATAATTCTAATACGCCTCTTGATACTTTTCAGGATTGTGAAGTAAACATCGATCAAAGATCGGCATACACGGCCAAGATTGATTATGTGTACCCGATAGGAATTTCCGCCCGGCTGGAAACAGGTTATCAACTTTATTGCCAGGTGATCAATTATAACTATTCCAGGAATGCTATAGCTGATACCCCTTTTCAATACTCTGAAGCCAGAAATGCAGCTTATGCCGGAATTATCTATAATTATAAAAAATTTGGTTTCCAGGCTACCGGACGTGTAGAATACAGCAATATTGACATCAACAATACATCATACACAAATTACCTGTGTTTTTTACCTTCAGCAAACATTCAATATAAATTTTCGGGTACTCAAAATATTAAACTTACTTTCAACCGTCGGATTGTAAGACCAGGTATAGGCGACCTGTATCCTTTTTTGAAGAGTTCAGGACTAGTATTTACCCAGGGAAATCCTTACCTCGTACCTGAATTCGACGATAAACTTCAATTAACCTATACAGCCAATATTAAGAAAAACTATATATCACCCAATGTTTATTATACAATGATCTCCAATAAAATTGGGCAGGAAAACGAACTTAAATTTTTACCTTTGTTTGGTGATTCGGTAAATATTGCCCTATCTAAAAACATCCTTAGCGGATATGAGCGTGGCATCGGGTTAAACGCCATGTTATGGTTCTTTAACATAAATGCCCGTGTTTACCAGGGACATTATAATTCTTATACAGATAACACTACAACACCCAAGACAAGTATACAATCTATCAATTATTCTTCCTTTGCTTTAAACAGTTATATGTATGGCCAGTTGTTCTATAAAATTAATGGATTTGCCTTTATTAATTATAACGGGCCGTCGGTAAATGCCCAAAGCAGGACAACAAGCACTCCATTCTATGGGTTTGGTGCGCAAAGGACATTTGGCAACCATACATTTCAATTTTTCTATTTGTTGCCATTTTCAAAAGATATTACACTTAGCAGGACTAAAACAGCATATCCAGGGTTTAATTCCAACACGTCTTATGGATTCGATGTGTCATATTATATTCAGGTTGGTTATACGTTTAAATTCAATAAAGGCCACACAGTAAAAAAAGTAGTACATGATGAGGAAACGGAAACCGATACTAAGTCACAGGGGATAGGCCGGTAAAATAGTTGTTAGTTGCCAGTTGTTGGTTGTTAGGATATTTTACAACATTTAATTCAAAATTAATTCTCTGTGTCACAGTGTCTCTGTGTTTAATATTAAAAAATTGATTGGGTTAAGTGAAAATTTTAATCAATAATTCCAACCTTTTATTCAATTTATTGCACTTTATATTGATATGCAATTAAGGAAAACTATTAAAGCGTAATAAAATGAAATTCACAAAATATTTTATGTTAACACGTCAAAGCTTCTACCGTGCTATTATAAAACCCGGATGGATTGAAAGTGTGTTTTATAACCCCGATTTTGAAATGCTACAGGCTGATGGTAGAATAAGAAGGTGGGCATATAGCAGGGATGATGAAAAATATTTATGTATAGTAATTCTTGAGGATAGTGAGACTGTACATAATGCCTATTTTGAACCTCCTTTAGGCAAGCCTTTTTTATAATAAAATTAAAAGCTATGGAAATTAATTACTTTAAAGAAACAGACACGTTGTTAGTTAATTTTTGTGACAAAAGAATAGATGATACCTGCGATATTAGTGAAGACATATTAGTAGAACGCGATGCGATTGGTAATTTGGTTAGCATGACTTTAGAACATGCTTCACAAAAAGCTAATATGAAAGGTTTTATGTTCCAGGAGTTCATTAATCCAATACGGTAAGCAATTTACTATTTACTTATAATGGATACCAATGAGGATTGTCAGTTACAGGTTAAAAGTTCAATGTGATTAAGTGATTAGGTGATTAAGTAATTCGACATTAGTAATTTATTTTCAAATTTGCACATTTTCAAATTTTCAAATTATTTTCTCTGTCATCTGTCTTCTTTCACGTCCCACTCCTTTGTCTTACCGCCTCATAAATAAGAACCGATGCAGCTGCTGAAACATTCAGGGAATTGATTTTACCGGACACGGGAATCCTGATCAACTGGTTGGAAATACGTAACAAATCGGGATTTATGCCTGTATCTTCAGCGCCTAAAATAAAGGCAACCGGTATTTTGTAATCTTCATTATAATATAGTACGGAAGCTTTTTCAGTGGCAGCCATAATTATTAAACCGCTATCTTTTAAAAATTTAACTGTATTTACAAGATTTTTTACCCTGCAAACAGGAATATAGTTTAATGCACCTGCAGATGTTTTTATTGCATCGGCATTTAATTGCGCCGATCCTTTTTCAGGAACTATTATGGCATGTATTCCTCCGCATTCGGCAGAACGTGCAATTGCTCCCATATTACGAACATCCGTAACTGAATCCAATATCATGATAAATGGAGTTTGTCCCTGCTCAAATATATCAGGCAGAATGGTTTCTATATTATGGTAAATTACAGACGATACAAGTGCGATTACACCCTGATGATTTTTTCGTGTAATGCGGTTTAATTTTTCTATTGGAACGTATTGAAAAGGGATATTATAATTCTTAATTACTTTTAATAATTCATGAAATAAATCACCGTTTAAATCTTTACTTATTAATACCTTGTCAATTTCCTTCCCTGCATAAATAGCTTCAAGAATGGGCCTGATTCCAAAAATAATGTCGGTTTCCATGTTTAGTTGTTAGTTGTTAGTTGTTGGTTGTTAGTTGTTAGTTAATAGTAATCAGTAAAACTAATAACAACTGGCAACTAACAACTAACAACTGACAACTATTTTTAGCCTTCAATATCATATTGCCGTAATTTATTATAGAGGGTTTTCCGGTCGATATTAAGGATTTGAGCTGCACGGGTTTTGTTGTACTTAACTTTTTCAAGTACTGATCGTATCTTCTCGAATTCAATCTTATCAATTGCTTTTTTAAGATTGTCGCTTTCGAACTTGTTTGCCTGAGATGGATAATTGGTATGATTATCTGATAACTCAACCGGAAGTGCATTAATAGTTATAATTTCGCCTAAAGTCAATAATACCGCCCTGCGGATTACGTTTTTCAGTTCTCTTAAATTACCTGGCCAGGAGTAGGATTTAAAAACAGAAACCACCTCGTTGTTGAACTCCCTCACTGAACGGTTTAATTCCCTGTTGGCATGTGCCAGGAAATGATTAGCATAAATCATGAGGTCGGCCTGTCGGTCCTGCAAACGCGGAACCTGAAGGGTAAATTCATTTAATCTGTGATACAGATCTTCCCTAAAGTCACCTTTCTGTACCACCTTGATGAGATCCTCATTAGTGGCAGCTATAATCCGTAAATCAACAACAATTTCTTTATTGCCGCCCACAGGTTTAACCTTGCGTTCCTGTATGGCTCTTAAAAGTTGAATTTGAACTTCATAACCAAGATTACCTATTTCATCCAGAAATATTGTTCCCCCGTTCGCTTCAATAAATTGACCGGTTTTATCATTAAAGGCACTGGTAAATGAACCTTTAACATGACCAAACAATTCACTTGCTGACAAATCTTTAGGCAATGCCCCGCAATCTATTGCCACAAAAGGTTTTTCAGCCCGGTGGCTTTCATCATGAATTTTTCTTGCAACATATTCCTTACCTGTGCCACTTTCTCCTAAAATTAGTACTGATAAATTTGTAGGAGCAACAAGGCTGATGTATTCGTTTAATTTAATGGCAGTTTCACTAATACCTGTCACATATCCGGGTGCAGGCAATGATTTGCCATTTTCCCGGGAATCATGAATGGCAGCTTGTATTGTAAAAAGTATTTCGTCAGGATTAATTGGCTTGGTAACATATTCGTAGGCGCCCATTTTAATAGCCTTAACAGCTGAACGGATATCTCCATAACCGGTCATTAATATAACTGGGGTTTGAGATGATTTTTTTTTTATTTCGGCGAGAAGTTCAAGCCCATCATTTTCAGGGAGCCTTATGTCGGTGAGTATAACTGAAAAGTTTGATTTTTGGACAGCTTTCAAGCCATCCTTAAATGAAAATGATTCCGTTACACCAAAACCTTTTTTTTTGAGAAAAGTTTTAAGCATCAGGCAAAAAGTAACATCATCATCAACAATTAAAATATTTTGCATCTCCAATTATTTCTTTTTGATAAAAATACCAATAAATAATTGGAAATGGAATATTGTTTAATGAAAATTACTGAAATCCATTCATTTCATCGCCATTACTTATCTCTTCGGGTCGTTTAGCCTGCTGGGCTTTGTAATTGTTGATCCGGTAACTGAATGTCAGCATAAATACCCATTGTTCACGTTTGAAATATTGATATGAATTCACTGTTCCATATTGTGAAGTAGTGGTGTACTTATCACTCCCGGGTATAAAGTCACGGATCTGAAGAGTCAGGCTGCCTTTATGTTTAAGCATATCCTGCCTTATACCAATACTGTTGGAGTAATTTCCTTTCCTGGTCCCTTGAGGAGCATTGGAAGGTGCATTATACTGAAAATTGATTTGAGCACTGGTACCTGTTTGCAGGCGGAAGGAAGGGTTTATTTTGATATTCCAGGTACCAATATTTTCAGATCTGTTAGCAACATAGTAATAATTAAGGATTGACGATTTATCTCCTGCATACAGGTAATCGTTATAAATACTTGATGAAGCATTGAAAATAAACCATTTGGATAGAGCCAGATTCAGCATGATTTCGACACCGGCAGAACGGTCATAATCATAATTTACATTAGTAGAGTATATAGTATCATTAACTGGACGGTTAACTGATTCCATTGGATTATCTGTTTCACGATAAAACCCTTCTACTGTTAAATACGATGCTTCGTTAAATTTTTTCTGAAGGCTTAGTTCGAATGAATTTGCTAATTCAGGAAGAAGGTTTGGGTTACCGGACTGAATACTTAACGGATTAGTGTGTACTTTCAGAGGATCAATCATCCAATCGCGTGGACGGTTTATCCTTTTTGTATAACTGCCGTTAAGTTGTAAATCCCATGGCAGTTGCTTTGAAAGATGAACAGATGGAAATATATTCAACTGGTTTACAATACTTACTGTATTTGATATTTCCTGTGTGAAATTACGGTTTTCATATTCGGCACGTGCTCCAACCATAAAATCAATAATGTTCGTTTGTTCAGATAAAGTTGCATATCCTGCTTCAATCTGGTCCTTAAAGATGATCTTATCCAATTGAGAAAAGTTTTCTAACCAGATGCCATTAACTAAGGCCGTATCAATATGTTGGTCTCCCAGGTTTTGATAAATCCTACCCTGATACCCGGCTTCAATTTTACCCTTATCTGATAATGGAAGAGTGTAATCAACATTTGCACGGAATTCTGTTTCATTGCTATTTTGACGTGATTGAGTATTAACAGGGTTTTTCCCAACGAAAGTGTTACCATTTATATTTGTAGTATCCTGATAGTTAATATTATTATTATCTTCAGGTCCCTGAGTAAGATACAGAGATGTGGCAAGCTGGTGACCATTATCGTTAAGTTTTAATTGATAATTAAGAATCAGATTATAATAATTTCTGATATATTCACCATTAGTGGAATTATAAGTGTATATTGAACCAAGTACAGGGTTAGAATACATATCAGTTTGATTATATGTGAAAGGCCTGTTAAAAGCTCTGTCACCTATGCTTCCGGTTAAGGATAAGGTATTTTTTTCATTGATATTATAATCAATGCCTCCTTTTAATCCTTTGCCCTGACGGTGAAAGCTTCCGCTACCGGAACGAAATTGATTATCCTCAGTTGAATAACCTTTGATTGTATCTTTACTGTACAATGCTGTTGCCTGTGAAGATGCAAGAAATTTCATATCCGTAAAATCTGCGCCAATGGAAAAATTGAACTTATTAACCTTATAATTGATATTAATATTTCCGCTATATTTCTCATTTGTGCCTGCTGTAAGATTAACCACTCCGTTGAACCCCCTTATTTTTTGTTTTTTCATAATAACGTTTATAATACCGGCACTTCCTTCTGCGTCGTACTTTGCTGAAGGGTTAGTTATAATTTCAACATTTTGAACAATACTGGCCGGTATTTGCTGTAATGCTTCACTTCCTGATACAGGTGAAAGTTTTCCATCGATTAAGACGGTAAAATTTGAACTTCCCCTTAAAGTTACATTACCTTCAACGTCTGTTTGAACAGATGGCGTATTTTGCAATGCATCCACCACTGTTCCACCTGCTGCAACAACATTCTGACTTACGTCCACAACCTTCTTATCTATCCTGTATTCAATATTTGACTTTGTTCCTACTATATCCACTTCATTAATTGAAGTTGAAGTAGAGTTAATTTTGATGATACCTGCATTAGCTGTCTTTTGATTTGGATTGAGCAAAATATTAGGAACCCGTTGTTTTTTATAACCTACAAAATTTATCTCGATATAAAATTTCCCATATGGCAGATTATCAAGTACAAATTTTCCATTGGTGGTACTCATAACGCCTTTTATCAAGGTAGAGTCCTTTTGTTTATAAATAGCCACACTTGCATATTCAACGCCTTGATTGTTATCTGCATCGATAATTGTACCTGTAACTTTGGCATCCATAGGCATATTTCCCTGGGAATTTCCCCTTGTTGGTGCCTGGCTAAAAGATACCTGTGCTGTCAGGCATAAAGCGAAGAAAAAGACGAACCATAAAAATTGTTTCATTGTAAAACTTTTAGTTAAAAAAATTAAATTAGAGATTCTATCAGGAATTGCAAAAAGAATAAATGTATAATGGTTTTTCAAAATCATTCAGGTTGCATTAACTTATAGTTATTAATTAAAATATGTTTCTTTGACACATCCAAAACAATAAACTTGTGCGTTAGGTTTAAAAAATTGCAAAATTATTTGAAAAGCCATAAATATTGATAAAAAAAGAAGAAAATAATTTAATTATTTTATATAACTTAGATTATTAACTCAAATACCAATATCTGATCAGGATTATGGCCTTTCATCTAATAAGTTTATGTATGTTTAAAAATAGAAAACGTGAACTGGAAAAGATAATAGATTTACAAACAAAAGAACTGAATGACCGTAACAGGCTTTTTGAAGAACAATCAGAAGAATTAAGGACACATGCTGAAAATCTTAAAAATACTAATGAGCTTTTAACAGAAAAACAAGAGCTTATTGAAAAACAACAAAAAGAATTAATTAAAACAAATGTTAAATTATCACAACTGAATGCCACAAAAGATAAGTATTTTTCAATTATTGCCCACGATTTACGTAATTCCTTCCATGTAGTTCTTGGCTTTGCGGAACTGTTGCTTGGTAAAAATTTACAACTTTCAGAAGAAAAAACTAATCGATATCTCCAATTAATTTATTCCACATCAAAAAATGGAAATTACCTGCTCGAAAATTTATTGCAATGGTCAAGATCTCAAACTGGCAGAATGAATTTTGAACCAATAAAAATTAACCTTATTAGTTTAATAGAAGAGGTATTAAAATTGTTCGAAAGTGATATTATAAACAAAAAAATTAAATTAAATATTGATATTGACCCTGAATTGCAAGTATTTGCAGATGAAAACATGCTTAAAACAATTATACGTAACCTTGTATCAAACGCGATTAAATTCACATATGAAAAAGGATTATTAACATTAAGGTCTGCAAGACATGAGTCAGACATAGAAATTTCGGTTGAAGATACAGGAGTTGGAATATCTCAGGAAAATCAAAAACTGCTTTTTAACGTAGAAACAAATATTACTACCCAGGGTACTGAACATGAACATGGAACCGGATTGGGACTTCTTTTATGCTGGGAATTCATTGAAAAGCATAACGGCAAAATTTGGGTTGAAAGCGAACTTGGAAAGGGGAGTAAGTTTAAATTTACTTTACCTGTTTAGTGTTTATGATCCAAACACTTGAATGTAAAGACAGGCACTGATTAATTTAAGTTAATAGACAAACGTTTAAGGTAATAATTATAAAAATTAAAATTCTGATATCCTAAAATTTTATACCTTTATACCAATAACTTAACTTAAACCTAACTATTATGAAACGGGTAAGTATTTTTATATTTTCAATTAGTTTTGTTGCATTTTTCTCAATGAATAATGCAAAATCCCAGGGTAACATTCATGAATCCCTGTTATCAATTAAGGGAAAAGTACAGGATGTTCAAATTGATAAAAGTACGTTTAAACAATCTGTAGATATTTTGGATGAAGCAAAAGGTAAACTTAGTTTCGTATCTATTGTAGCTGATGAAAAGGGTAAAACCACAAAAGAAAGTTTTGAGTTTTATGTATCTGATATTGATAAAAATACAATTATACGGAAAACATCTGGAAAAAAGCTTTTTATAAGCTTATCAATAAATAATAATCAAAAATTTATTAAACATTACAAAGAAGATAAACTGGATAGTTATACTAATTATTTTGAAATTCTGTTTTCAAATACCGATGGAGCACAGGATATGGTTAATCTGTTTAAATCAACTATACCTTTAGTAAGTTCCGGTGAAAAAGGATTAAATACCAGTACTGATGCTTTAAACTGGCTTAAAAAAAACATTTCCAAAATAAATACCGGATCAACATCTGTTGATGAATCCTTTGGATTTGGTGATCGTAAGGACTATCTCGCCACTTTTACAGTTAAAAAAACCGACCAAAAAAATGTATCCACTGAAGAAAAGTATGAATTAAATGTACTGGATATTAACAACAAAACTTTAAGTGTTAAGATCAGCGGTACACAACTTTCTGTTTCAATTGAAACTAAATCAGACAACCGGTATATAAAATACATGAAAAATAATGAATTTCAAGGGTTTATAAATAATTTTGAAATTATTGCAGAAGACATTGATCAGGCCCGTGGCATAATTTCTGCATTAACAGTAGCTTCGGATAAAAGCAAACAAAATTTTCCTGATTTTGGAAACTTGCAGAAATCGATCGATTTCATTACAAAAAGCACCATCGATATACCTTCAGACAAAAAAACCTTAACGCAAAAAATAAATTTTACCCCCGGAAATGGGACAAAATCCGTATTTACTTATGCTGAACCCGATTCGAAGGGCAAGCTTACTGAAGAAAGGCATGAGTTTTATCTGAATGACATGGATGCAAACAATGTTAATTTTAAGGTAAGCAGTTCAAAGATAACCCTTATTTGTTTATCAAAAAATAAAACAAAATTTATCAAATATTTTAAAGATAACATCTTACAAGATTTCGAATATGAAGTTGATATTCTGACAAACGATATAGAGACCTCCCGTGAAATGACAGAAGCATTTAAAGCTGCCATAAAAAGTTCTGAGGTACAACCTTTTACATGGAAAAGCATAAGCGATGCTATGTCTAATCTTACTAACAGTATCAAAGGTGAAACAATTGGTTCCGATGTATATAAGCTAAGTATTGGTGCAAATACAACTGAACCTCTTTATGTTAAATATGTACAGGGTAAAACTGATTCTAAAGGAGTATCTTCAGAACAATCCTTCGAATATTATCCCTATACATTAGATCCATCATCAGTTAAAATTGTTTCTGAAGGCAAATATCTGGGAGTATCAGTTTATGTATTAAACAAGAAATCGTTTATTAAAATAGAAAAGGATGGGAAACAACAGTCCTTTGACAACGGTATTGAAATAATGGCATTTGACTCAAGACAAGCGCAGGATATTGCCGAAGCAATTAAATATCTTGCTAATAACAGCAAACCAAAAGCAAGGGTTTGGAGCGATAAACAAGCTGCTATGGATTTTATCATAGCTAATACAGTTGAAATAAAAAGCGAAGGGCAGGATGTCAAGCAAAAGATAAGCCTTACCAATAACGACCCTTGCAAAGTGTCTTTATCAATTACCACTGCCGACGACAAAGGCAAAACTACAGATGAAATATACGAATTTGCACTTTCTGATATGAACAAACTATCAGTTGATTATAAAGTAAGCGGTAAAAGTGTTTTTGTGACCTTGATGAGCAAAAACAAGGAAAAACTTATTAAAGCCTATAAAAATGGTGTGCAACAAGCCTACGGGTCGGATGTTGAGATTGAAGAAAATGATGTTGAAATAGCCAGGAATGTAGCTGAGGCGTTTAAGAGTGCTATAGGTTTTTGTGAAAAATAATTATATGGCATCTCTAAAATCCTCCAACTTCTTTGTTGGGCTTCAAATTTTAAATACTCATTTACTGTTAGTAAACTCCGGTTTAAAATTTTTGCCCGCCTCGAATTTGGAGTTTTTAGAGATGCCATTAATATTGCTTCAAAATTAAAATTGTAGATGTTGTTAAGGATGTAAACATGGTAAATTAAATCCTTTATAAATATTATTACTCTACAACATTTGCTAAGTTG
Source organism: uncultured Bacteroidota bacterium (assembly GCA_963846585.1). GTDB lineage: Bacteria > Bacteroidota > Bacteroidia > Bacteroidales > JAAUTT01 > JAAUTT01. Next base: position 199,017 of record CAWJWO010000007.1, on the reverse strand, counting down.
CAGGTTGTAGGTTACAAGGTAGAGGTTGATTGTCAGAATTAAAATTGTTGGCATAAGCAATTTTAACCCCAACCCCTTAAAAAGGGGCTATAACTTTATAACACATGCAGTTAGCCCTCCTTATTAAGGAGGGTTGGGAGGTTTAAATAAAAATTAGTTCAAATTGGTATGCTGTCTTCTGTCCTCTGTCTTCTTTTTTCTTTTATCTTTCATCTTTTATCTTCCCAAACCCCCGGAATTGGCGTCCCGCAAAACTTACATTTACCATGTTCGACAAAGTTTTGAATAACGTGAAATGATTTACGTTTTATAAGGATTTTTTTACAATTCGGACAAATAGTATTTTCAGTTTCTTCACCAGGTACATTGCCGATGTACACATATTTAATTCCTGCATTTTGTGCAATTTCCCGGGCCTTTAATAATGTTTCATAAGAAGTTGGTTGGAGGTTAGTAAGCTTGTACATTGGGAAAAACCTTAAAAAGTGGAGTGGATTATCGGTAAAACCATTTAATGCCAGCCAGTCGCACATTTTATGGATCATATCAAGGCTATCGCTCCATCCTGGAATTACCAGATTAGAAATTTCAAGCCAAATTCCTTCTTCTTTCATTATTTTAAGGCTGTTTAACACGGGAATTAATTTGCCCGTAGTAAGACGCCGGTAAATATCATTATCGAAGGCTTTTATATCTATAGATGCGGCGTCCAGCACCTGGCAAAGCTTTCGTAACGGTAATTCATTTATATACCCGTTTGAAACATATATATTTTTGATATTCATTTCCTTTGCAAGGGTTGCAGTATCAAAAACATATTCATAAAAAGTTGTCGGCTCGGTATATGTATAGGCTATTGAAAGGCAATTGTTTTGAGCGCATTGTTTAACAACATCTTCCGGCATAAGGTCATAATTTTTTGTTTTACCGGGATCAGTTTGCGCAATTTCCCGGTTAAGACAATTCAGGCAGGAAAAATTGCAACCTGCTACACCTATGGAATAGGCCTCACTGCCAGGATAAAAATGATAAAAAGGCTTTTTTTCAACCGGATCGATGTTTACCCCGCAGGGATTACCATATCCGACAGAAAATATTTTATTGTCTTCGTTTATCCGGTTGCGACAAATACTGAGTTTATCAGGCATTAAAGTACATTCATTAGGGCACAATGTACACTTTATGCCTCTTGCCGTATACTCGTAAAAGAAGGCTTCATGCTTATGTTTACCGGATATTTCGGTACCTATGCCCATCATCAGTTATTAGTAAATTTATTTGTTTATTCGTTTCTAAAGTTTATAAGGTTTATAAGGTTTATGCGTATATGCGTTTATGTGTTTATAATATATTCATATTACTTAATCACCTAATCACCTAATCACTTCTATCTTCTGTTTTCTGTCTTCTCACGTCTCACGTCACATGTCCCACGTCCCATGTCTTACGTCTCATTCACTAAACAATATTGCCTCATAAACAAATATTTCAGCATCCTTCCATCCTTCCCATCCCAGTCCTGCCTTATCACGTGAGCAATAGCCCAGGAATTCCTCAACTGTCAAGTTATGTTCGACAGATACCTGTGGCAACAATGTACCGCTTTTTCCTCCTTTTATAATATAAATTCCGTTTTTTCCTAATTTGATTTCATTAATTGAAGAGATTTTCCGCATTGGAGTTAAAATGGAAATTTCAATACGGGCATTATCCAATTCAGTAAGATTTAACGGCTTAAATCGGTAATCCTTAACAGCTGAGGCAATTGCCATATCCCTTATGGTCTTATAAAGAGGCTTTTCCGAAATCATTTTCCCTATGCAACCCCTTAGTTCTCCATCAATAGTCAATGTTACAAATGCTCCCGCAAGCTGTTTAGTGTTTAATGAAAAATCTGATTCATCCGGCTCAGGAATAATTCCTGATTTTAAATACGTATTGATACTTTCACGGGCAAGTTTTAAAAGATCCGTTTTATCCTTGACGGAAAGACTAACTACTATATTATGTTTTCTTTCAACCGACAGGGCAACATATCCTACAACTTTTGATTTATCGCCAGACTCTGTATCGCCCGAATTCTGATAATCAACTTTACGGATATTAATTTCCGGAATAGTTGAAGTCATATAAAGCATTGTTAAAACAGACGTCCATCCGCACATACCTGTAAACAAACCGGGAATATTTTTATTTTCCTCTTTATTTAATACAGATAAAAATGACTCAGGGTTATTTGTTGCAACTGCACCGGCAACGATAGAATCAACTTTTTTGGCAGATTCATATGCAGGATAATGTGAAAAATCGGTACTGAAAACAAATAGGTTTTTTGGCGTAAAATATGGTTGCAGGGCATTTGCAATTTTCCTGCATGTTTCCCTGGATTGAGTTCCTAAAACAATAGGGACAATATTAAAGTTTCCGTGGAATAAATATTGAAGGAATGGCAGTTGAACTTCAATTGTGTGTTCATCCAGGTGAGGAGTTGGATTTGAAGTAAAAACACTATTGTCTTTTATTAACTTATTACCAAGGGTATCCGTATTTATATGACCCAGCGGGGTTATATAATCTCCCTGAGTGTATATGGAAGCCCCGTTAAACTCAACCCTGTGACTTGACCCTATAATAAAAATATGTTCATATCTGACAGCGGTGTCAATTTGATTAAATGCCGATGCGGCAATTTTTGCAGAATAAATATAACCTGCATGCGGACAAACAATAGCTAAAACTTCTCCTTCCGATATTTTAGGTTTTGCGTTTAAAAATGCATTTTTAAGATTTAACATCAATAATTCTGAATTGTTTGGATAAAATGCACCTGCAGCATATGGTTTTCTGTCGGTTTGGCCGTATTGTTCTGTTTTTTGGTTTGTCATTTGTACGTTACTTGTATAAAATATAATACTAATTTACTAAAAAAGAACAGAAAATGTGCAAATTTAAAATAGAGCCAAGAACCATCCTTCGACTACGCTCAGGAATCAGGAAAAAGGACATGGGACGTGAAAAAGGACATGGGACGTGGGATGTGAGACGTGGAAGGACATGAAAAAATACATGAATATAATCCTATGCACTAAGCACTATTTACTAAGCACTATTTTCTATATCTTTGAGGCCAATTTTTAGCAAACAGAATTATAAATGGATCATATCAGAAACTTTTGCATTATTGCACACATCGATCATGGAAAAAGCACCCTGGCAGACAGGCTCATCCAGGCAACACACACTGTAAGCGACCGTGATTTTCAGGATCAGGTGCTGGACGATATGGATCTTGAAAGGGAGAGGGGTATTACGATTAAAAGCCATGCAATTCAAATGGAGTACGAGTACAATAACAGGAAATATATGCTTAATCTTATTGATACTCCAGGACATGTTGACTTTTCATACGAAGTATCGCGGTCAATTGCAGCATGTGAGGGTGCTTTGCTTATTGTCGATTCCACTCAGGGCATTCAGGCCCAGACAATATCAGTTCTTTATCAGGCTCTGGAACATAACCTGGAAATTATTCCAATACTTAATAAAATGGATATGGCATCGGCAATGCCTGATATTGTTAAGGACCAGATTGTTGATCTGTTAGGTTGTGACCGTGATTCGATAATTGAAGCCAGCGGACGCAGCGGTCTTGGTGTGGATAAAATTCTGGAGAGCATAATTACTATAATCCCCGCTCCTAAAGGTGACGATGAGGCACCTTTACAGGCATTGATATTCGATTCAGTGTTTAATCCTTTCAGGGGAATAATAGCTTATTTTAAAATATTAAACGGAACAATATCAACCAACGATTGGGTAAAGTTTTTCAATACAGGAAAAGATTATAAGGCCGATGAAATTGGAGTTATGAAAATGAAGCTTGACCCGCGCCAGAAACTTAGTTGCGGAGATGTAGGTTACATTATTTCAGGTATTAAATCAGCGAGGGAAGTAAAAGTAGGAGATACAATAACACATGTATTAAACCCGTGTGAAAAGGGAATAGCAGGATTTGAGGAAGTAAAGCCAATGGTTTTTGCAGGGATTTATCCTGTTGATGCCGATGATTACGAAGAACTCAGGGCATCTATCGAAAAGCTTCAGCTCAATGATGCCTCTCTGACTTTTATTCCTGAATCATCAGCAGCTTTAGGATTTGGTTTCAGATGCGGATTTTTAGGGTTGCTGCATATGGAAATTGTCCAGGAACGTCTTGATCGTGAGTTTGATATGGATGTAATAACTACGGTACCCAACGTTTCATATATTGTACACACCAATAAGGGAGAAACAATTGATGTACATAACCCTTCCGGGTTGCCTGGAATTACGCTTATCGATTATATCGAGGAACCATATATAAAGGCTCAAATAATAAGTCAGTCCGACTACCTTGGTGCAATAATGAAATTATGCATCGATAAGCGCGGAGTTATTAAAAACCAGGTATTCCTGACTACCGACAGAGTAGAAGCTACTTTTGAAATGCCGCTGGCAGAAATAGTATTCGATTTTTACGATAAGCTTAAAAGTATTTCGAAAGGATATGCCTCATTTGATTATCACATTATCGGATATAAAGAAGCCAGTCTTGTAAAACTTGATATCCTGCTTAACGGTGAAAATGTCGATGCCTTGTCAGCTCTTATTCACCGTGACCATGCATATGATTTCGGGCGTAAAATTTGTGAGAAATTAAAAGAACTTATCCCGCGCCAGCAATTCGATATTGCAATACAGGCGGCCATTGGTGCGAAAATAATTTCGCGGGAAACTGTAAAAGCAGTAAGAAAAGATGTTACGGCCAAATGCTACGGAGGTGACATCACGCGTAAAAGAAAGCTTCTTGAAAAACAGAAGAAAGGTAAAAAGCGGATGCGGCAGGTAGGTAATGTTGAGGTTCCGCAGTCGGCATTTCTGGCAGTATTGAAGCTCGGAGACTGAGTTATAGTTGATAGTTGTTGGTTGTTAGTTGTTAGTGCTTTAATTAATACTTGGAACAATTTCGATACAAAGTTATCAACCAACCCCTGGTCACTAGCCCCTGGCCCCTAGCCCCTTTTATAATGAGTGAAAGGAGTTCACTGACATTCCGGATAAACTAATTGTGGATTTTGAAGATTAGGAATTAGATGTTTACTGAGGAAGAAAAAATATTATTGCGGAATTGCTGCATGTGTCCACGTAATTGTAATGCTGACCGGTTTTCTGATAAATTGGGGTACTGCAATAGTGATGCAGGTTTTAGAATCTCATCCATATGCGTGCATAAAGGCGAGGAACCTGCTATTTCCGGAAAGAAGGGTATTTGCAATGTATTTTTTCCTCACTGTAACCTGCAATGTGTTTATTGTCAGAATTATGAAATTTCTGATAATAAGGATACCATTTCTACGGAGATGTTTTCGCTTAATGAAGTTATTCGGAGAATAGAATCAGTTTTAGAAAAAACAGAAAACATCGTTGGTTTTGTATCCCCGTCACATTATATTCCTCAAATGATGGCAATTATCCGGGGACTTCATGAAATAGGGAAGAAACCGGTAATTGTTTACAATACGAACGGATATGATAAAGCAGAATCGTTAAAAATGCTTGAAGGGATTATTGACGTTTATTTACCTGATTTTAAATATATCGGGGAAAAAATGGCATATTATTATTCCCGTGCGCGTAACTACCCGGAAATAGCTACAAGGGCATTAAAGGAAATGTACCGCCAGAAGGGTTCCACACTGATTGTAAATGATGACGGACTTGCTGAATCAGGCATAATTGTGAGGCATTTAGTTTTGCCAGGTGAATCTCATCAAAGCGTTGAAATTTTAAAACTATTAGCAGAAGAATTATCTCCAAAACTTCATATCTCACTAATGGCTCAATATTTTCCAACCGTCCGTATAGCTGGGTTACCAGGGCTAAACCGCACTATAACAAACGAGGAATATGAATTGGTTGTAAAAGCTTTTTATGATCTTGGTTTTCAAAAGGGATGGATTCAGGAAATAGAGAGTAGTACGTTATACAGGCCGGATTTTTTATCGGGGCAACCGTTTGAAAAAGAAGAGGCCAGATAAAAGAAGAAAGATAAAAGATGAAAGAAGGCAGAAGGCAGAAGACAGAAGACAGAAGACAGAAATAAATTTGGTATCTTTGATAAAATATTATTAAACTTTTTATTATGAGAGCAAAAGCTATTATATTATCTATTGTATTTGGGGCAGGTATTTTTTCAGTTTTTGGATGTCATCATAGAATAAAACATAAAACAACAATTGAGCAGAATGTTGCACATAAAATAGTCTATACCTGCGAAATGGATACTGACGTGATTAGTGACAAACCCGGAAAATGCCCAAAGTGTGGGATGGAGCTGGTAAGAAAGGAAGTAAAATAAATTTGCAAATTAAAAATAGAGCCAGGAACCAGGAACCAAGACATCTGACTTAGAATATAAGACATTATAATATTAAAGGATTTAAGAATCCAGATTTGAGATTTGAGATTTAGGAATTACGAATTTCCAAATCTTGGTTCCTGGTTCCTGGCTCTTGGTTCTATTTGGTGCTGGCAATAATATCTGAGATTTTTACAAATATTTTACTTCTGTGTTCTGCACATTTTTGGATGGCAATTTTTTCTGCATTTGTGTATCCCCCTTCATAATACCTTTGAAACCAAGGTGCTATGGTAATAACGGCATCGAAAAATGTTTCGGTTATAGAGATACGCACGGCGAGGTAAGCAAGTATAGATGTCAATAATAATGAGTTGGCAGAATTTAGTATATCGCCATCGTAAAATTGGCCCAATCCCGGGATGCACATACTCATTATTCTTGCAGAATTTGAATTTGGGCGGTAAAATTTTTTCTTGTTACTAAACAATTCAGTAATTTGAAGTCTTTGTTTTTTATAAACAGGATTAACTGAATTTACAAGATACAATTCTGCATTGGTAAAATCCTGCATTCCGTAATAACATAACCCGCAATAAAATTCTTTCATATAATAGTTGGTACCTTGTAAACTATCGTTTAAAGATAGCAGTTCATTCAGGGCCAGCCCAAAATCACCTGTGCGTATGTAACAGTCAACTTTACGGAATAACGACCTGTACCGAAGGCTGTCACTACCTGATGTAAAGAAAGCCTTATCATAAAATTCAGCGGCTTGATTATATTGCTTTGAATTCCAATAACAGTCAGCAATACTGCTAAATATATAAGCATTTGAAGACTGTTTAAAAAATAGGTACCGTTGATATTCCTTTAAGGCAAAATCATAATTGCCATTCAGATATTGTTTGTTTGCAAGCAATAAGACATCCTCTGCAGGCTGTCCCCAAACAACCATAAATACGTTACTGAAAATCAGAATAAATATAAATTTTCGCACGGTTGTATATATTATCGTTTGCGGATTTGTTATGTTTAAAGGCAGCTTTCACAGATCCATATATATTGCCAAGGTAAAATCCAACGGCAAATGATCCGAAAACCCAGCCGTCGGCATTGTGCCTACCAAGTTTCGAGAATCCACGGTACGATTGCCAGGCGTTAACAGATACAAAAACCAAAGCAATGGCCCCATCTTTCCAGAATCCGGTATATGCCTTACCCAACCCCGGAACTATAGTAGATAATGCGCCAGATATAAAAGGGCTTTTATAATTAATTTTACCGGCATCAGCAAGCAATTTATCATACCTGACGTCAAGCGGATGAAACCTTTTATTAATAGTATCTGCCATATTCCAGTTTTTACTTAGCAGGCAAATATACTCCTGGTATATATTTTTGGTTTTTAAATCGAGCTTGTAATTTAGAGTCAGATATTTTTGTGCCTGGGAACAACTATCCTGTAATAGTTTAACTTTAAAATATTCCAAAGCTAACGGTCCGGAAAGAACATTCAAACTGTCGCCTGCAAAATCGCCTATTCTCTTTTCAGCCTGTATGAAATTTTCACTTAAACGGTAGCTTCGAATCACATTTAGTTTGTATCCGAACTCGTCAGGATTTAACAAAACAAGCCTTTCAAACTCTTCGGATGCAAATTTATATTGGTGAGTTGAATATAAAAAGTTTGCGAATTTTAAGACATTAGTTTCATCAAATAAATTTTGGGAATAACCATAAATTGAGAAAAATATAAAACAAGTGGAGAAAATAATTTTATTCAACCGGGTCATAATAACGTTGGGTTTCCTTGTGAATTGGATATTTCTTTGGTTTGAAAGGGTTGCAGCGGCACAAACGGTCGAATCCTGCCAGGCTTCCAATAATTATTCCATGTTTTTGGATAGATTGCAAAGTATAGGTGGAGCAGGATGGATAAAATACACATGAACTAATGTCCTGTGAAGATATACCATATTTATATACCAGGTATAACCCAGAAAAAATTGCTTCCAGATCGTTGTTAATATTTTTTTTTGCAAATACATAACTTTCAGCATGCTTATGCACTTCAAAAATATGCTGATATTGTAAAATTTCAACCCTTGACTGTCCAATACAACTTATCTCAATAGGCAGGAATAGGGAAATCAAAATACAAATTTTTAGCAGTTTCATCAATAACTACATTTTTATAGGTGGTAACCTGGTAATTTTCCTTATCACCTGTAAAGGTAATATCAGTAATTTCCATAGGGAATTCAACTCCCGAAACATTTTGGTAATTTTCAAAAAATTGTTTTTTAATAACGTTGCCTTTAGTGTCGAGGAATACAATTCCGAAAAGTGTATTCGATTTATTTGAAATTAGCACTTTCCCGGTCATTTTTGCCATATTTGCCGGGGGTTGCCAGGTTGTAATAACCATATCGTTTTGTTTTTCAACCTTGCTAATAGAATATACTGAGTTTTTGAGTCCATAATTATTTATCTGGCTAGTTAATGCCAGGTGAAAAATTGAAAAAAGGCTTATCGGGGGACTTGTATAACGTGCCATTACCTTGTTATCGACTATCTTATACAGGTTTGTGTCGACCGAGACCCATGTTTCATCTACAGGAAAATTTGAAATATACACCAGTTTTTTAATCGACTTGTCATAAAAAAACTTTCCCATGGTAAGTTGGTTCTTCCCGTCGGCAGTTTTTCCCTTTATGGTAAATTCACCGTTTATACGATAAAACTTTTGGCCTGAAACATTCAGGAATAAAGTTGAAATAAAAATAAACAGTATTATAAATCTTTTCATAGTAGGTAATAAAATAAATGTTGCCCGATTAATACGGGCAACATAAAAATTAAATTTAAAAAAAAGAAATATTATTAAAATCCTAAACCAAATGAAATACCAAAACGAATGCCAATTCCACTAGCGACAACACTACCTGTAGTAAATGTGCCTGAATTAGAAGAAGTTGATAACGTTGCACTTGAATAGTCCGGTCCAATAAATATTTCAAACGACAATCTTTTACCCATAATAGTTTGATATCCTAATATTGCTCCTCCTCCAAAAGCACTTAGGGTTGCTTTATCATTAACACCAAAGTTGTCAGTGGCGGTTAAGCTATAATTTTGATATCTTAAAAAGGGAGCTATAAAAAATCCTTTTGGAGCATGACTCGTGGAAGAAAGATAAAAGCGATATTCAGGAGTTATCCCAAAACCTGAAAATCCAGTTCCGGAAACAGAAAATCCGGTATAATAGGCCCCTAATTGCCATGAACTCGATGGTCCTGTTACATGTTCAAATTGGATATTTCCAGTAGCAACAAATAAGCTCAATGGGTTAATTTTTATGATATTACCAATATCTGACTGGGCTAATGCACCTATGCTATTAAAAGATAAAATAATTCCAGCGAAAATCGAAATAAGTAAAGTTTTTTTCATAATAATAAAGATTAGGTTAGTTGAAATTTATTAATTAATAACTCTATGAAGAATAAATATGTAGAAATTTTCATATTTAAGAATTGGGTTTTGGATTATTAACTTATACTAAGTTAAAAATATTTTAAATAAAAAAAGGTTTTAAACTTAAATTTTAAAACCTTTTTAGTGTAAAGCTAAATTCAACCTATTTTAAATTCAGGAAGTATAAAATCCCTTGTATTAATACAATTGTTTATTAATAAAAATCTATTACCTATAATAACCCGGGGCCCAGGCAAAATACCAAAGCCAAAATATACAGAATAACACACATCCTTCTGCAGCAAAATATGTTGCTCTCTGATTTCCATTAGTACCTCCCATCACAATCACTAAACCAATAGGTCCCAAAACACAACCCCAAAAAAACGGGTATGGTACAGGTCCCCAGCCACCTCTTTGCATAGGGGTTGAAGTCAATTCAATTCCATTTACAAAGACACTTCCGTTACCGGATTCATGTATAACTGCTAGGGCAGGATGCTGAGTGACATATGTTTCGAGTACATTTAGGTCAGCAAGTGAATTTTGTACAGCAGCTTTGTCATAAGTAAACAGATCGGCATTATTGGCCGCAACTTTTAAATATCCGGCTAAAATCAGGGAGATTATTATCATTATCTTTTTCATAATAATATATTTAAATAAGTTATTCCTGGGTTTAATATTTCAAATGTTAATAATTCATATTTTTTATAAGGTTTATTCGCTAAATTAATATATTTTATTGAACATCCAATTTCATACAAAGTTTATGCCAAATAATTTGAAGATATGGGACGTGAGACATGGGACGTGGGACGTGGGACATGAAAAAGGACATGGAAGGACGTGAAAAAGGACGTGGAAGGACGTGGGACATTTTCATGTCTTGGCTCCTGGTTCCTGGTTCCATTTTCAAATTAGCACATTTTCAAATTTTCAATTCACTTCATTACTTCATCACCTTAATATTAAGCTCCTTCAACTGTTCATCAGAAATTTCAGATGGAGTGTCAATCATCACATCGCGGCCTGAGTTGTTTTTGGGAAAGGCGATTACATCTCTTATTGAATCCAGCCCTGCGAACATTGAAACCATCCGGTCGAAGCCAAAAGCTATTCCACCATGCGGAGGAGCACCGAATGTGAAAGCATTCATAAGGAAGCCGAACTGATTTTCGGCTTGTTCCCTTGTAAAGCCTAAAATTGAAAACATTTTTTGCTGAAGATGCTGATCATATATACGGATTGAACCACCGCCAAGCTCAACGCCATTTATAACGCAATCGTAGGCATTGGCCCGGACTTTGCCCGGATCGGTATTAAGATATTCAATGTCATCAGTTTTTGGTGAAGTAAACGGGTGGTGCATGGCATAATATCTTTTGGTTTGATCGTCCCACTCGAACAAAGGAAAATCTACCACCCAAACAGGCACGAAGGCCGATTTATCGCGAAGGCCCAGGCGATTGCCAATTTCAAGGCGTAATTCGCTAATTTGTCCAAGCGTATTCTTTTTATTTCCTGCCAAAATAAAGATCAAATCACCCGGCTTAGCGTTAAATGAATCAATAATTTTTTGAAGTTCAGGGGCTGAATAATATTTATCGACCGATGATTTTATTGTACCATCGAAATTATATCTTATATAAATCAATGCAGTGGCTCCAATTTGCGGACGTTTTACAAAATCGGTGAGATCATCAATTTCCTTACGGGTAAAAATACTGCAACCTTCAGCGCAAATTCCTCCTGTATAACCAGCCTGATCAAAAATTCCAAACCCTTTGCCTTTAACTTTATTGGTAATTTCATGTATTTTCATACCGAAACGCAGGTCGGGTTTATCATTTCCATAGGTATCCATGGCTTCTTCAAATGTCATTCGCCGGAAAGGTTCCATAAATTCAATATTTTTAATATTTTTAAACAGGTGGCGTATAAGTCCTTCGAATGTTTGCAGGATATCTTCCTGTTCAACAAATGACATTTCACAGTCAATCTGGGTAAATTCCGGCTGGCGGTCAGAACGGAGGTCTTCATCCCGGAAACATTTTACTATCTGGTAATAACGGTCGAAGCCACCTACCATTAGGAGTTGTTTAAATGTCTGAGGAGATTGTGGCAAGGCGTAAAACTGACCCGGGTTAAGCCGTGACGGAACAACAAAATCGCGGGCTCCTTCAGGAGTTGACTTAATCAGGACAGGGGTTTCTATTTCAATGAAATTCAAATTATCAAAGTATTTTCGAACTTCCCTGCTCATAATATGCCGGAGTTGAAGATTTTGCCGTATTACTTTCCTTCGCAAATCAAGATACCTGTATTTCATACGTAAATCATCTCCCCCGTCGGTATCATCTTCAATAGTAAACGGAGGAATTGCCGAACGATTGAGAACAGTAAGTTTATTAACCCGGATTTCAATATCACCTGTTGGTATATTTGGATTTTTATTATAACGTTCAACAACTTCCCCGGTTATCTGGATAACAAATTCACGTCCAATTTTACGGGCCTCCTCACATAGAGAAGAATTGGATTCCATATTAAATGCAAGTTGGGTAATACCGTAACGGTCGCGCAGATCGATAAAAGTCATTCCGCCAAGATCACGGTTAGTTTGTAACCATCCGGCCAATTTTACGGTTTGTCCGATGTTATTTTTATTTAATTCACCACAGGTGTGTGTCCGGTACATATTATAGTTGTTAGTTGATGGTTGTTAGTTGCAGGTTGCAAGTAACAAGCGAAAATACTTAAATTATTTGGCACAATAATTGAATTCTTATAAAAACACATAACTGTGATAATTTTTGTTTATTATCTTTGTTGGTTCAACTCTAATAGATGGTTGATATATGATTTAACTATCTAATTATTAGTCAAATTTAACATATTTTTTGAAACATATTCTTTTTCGTATCGTAAACATAAATAATTAAAACATTATGCTTATGAATATTGAAAAATTAAAATCGAAGATTGCTAAACTAAGTAAATCAGATAAGAAAGATTTAATTGATTTCATCAAGACTTCTTACAGCATATTCGATGATTTTTCTTCTGTTCATACTTGTCCATCTTGTCATTCTGAAAACATCGTTAAAAATGGAACAAGAAACAGCATAACCAGATACTTATGCAAGGATTGTAAGAAATCATTCACTTTTAAATCAAATTCTGTTTTATCCGGTGTTCAAGAAATCAACAAGTGGAATGAATTTGTTGAAGATTTCTTGTGTATGAATATCAGTTCCCTCAAATCAATCAAAGAAAAACTTAATATCTGCGAACAAACTGCTTTTAATTGGAGACATAAGCTAATTTCAGCACTCACTACACCAGATAATTCAACTTTAAGCAGAGAAATACTTGAATTTGACGAAGCATATTTTTTGATCAGTAGAAAAGGTAGAGATATGCACAAACCAATGAGTAAAAGTGTTTACAGGAAATGGAGAAGAAGTCAGACAGGTGATTCGAAGCATAACGTTAAGATATTCTTTACATATAGTAGAAACAGTGAGAATTTGGAACTGTACAGATCGCACATGGGTAGAACTCATACCGAAGATTTACAGAACTATTTTGGTAACCGCTTAAATAATACATCTGTTTTTACTGATAGACATCCTACTTACAAATCATTTTTCAAGGATTTAAACGGTGTAAAACACGAAACTTTTCTTGCTAAAAACCACATCAACCTACACAAACCAGAGGTACATAACCAAACGGTTAACGCATACACCAGAGGGTTCAAGGAATTTGTAAACTACTATATGAGAGGTGTTTCTTCTAAATACATTCACCTCTATGCTAAATGGTATCAGTTTATTATCAACGTTAGTAAAATGGTTAAGGATTTAAACTTCAAAAAACGAACTGAACATACAGCTAACATCATTTGTAGTAAAATAGTGTCAAATAAGACCGCTGTTGAAGTTTTTAGGGAAGCAGAAATGAAACTACTGCTGTTCTTAAAGAAAAATGGTAGAAACAATTATGGTACGTGTTTTAACCACTACTACCGGAAACATATTGAAGTGATAAAACAATTTCCTGAAATTAATTCAGTATTGGGTTATGTTTAATCGTTATTTTCAATAAATTCTATATATTTGATCTATCAGTCAATTGAAAAATTTTCATCATTTCTTTGTATAATGATAATCAAAGATATAGTTTCAGTTATAGGTTTAATAGGGATTGGTGGTTTGTTAAAAAGTGCTTTTGACTTTTTCATCGGAAATCAGAATAGAAAATCACAATCTAAGCATGAATTTAAACAACTAAGGTACAAAACTATCATTCTTCTTTGTTTTACTTTTCTCTATTATGATCGAGAAAAACCAACTCTTATAATCCATCGACCAGACCTAAAATCAAAAGATGATTTACACAATGAAATATTTGCTGAATGGAATAATATGACGTTATATGCTTCTGATAAAGTGATATATGCTTTGAGAGAATATTTGAAAAATTCAAATCAGGAATATTATAATAGATTGGTTATTAGTATGAGGAAAGATTTATATGGAATTAGGACAAAATTAAAATCAAAAGATTTAATAATACCTGACACGATAATAAAATGACAATTTTAAATTAATATATAATATAATAATAGTGAAATTTTACATCGGAATAACTATTTAAAATAAAAATTTATGAAAATGATTTTAACTCGTGATGAATATATATTAGCTAATGAAATAGTTGAAAATGTTATGGAAAATATAAATATTGCAGATATTGAAGCAACAATAACAACGTCATCGAAAGACATACAAGAAGAAAAAAGAAACACATTCTTTAATCATCTTAACACTTTGTTTTTAAATGTATTCTTAAACAGAGTGGATGAATTTGGAGAAAAAGGTAAGGAAAAAGCGCAAAAAGCAAGAAAAGTATGTAATAGTTTAATGAAATCCGTTTAAAATATGTTTGAATTTTATAGAGAATGTTCATTTGAACTTCAAAGCTCAACATCTTGGGTAGTAATATTAACTGCAATCATTGCTCTTTTTGCTCTCATTGTAAATTTTATAAACTTAAATGCTTTAAAAAGAGCGCAATGTGTACAATCTCATATGCATTTAATTAATCTTGAAAATGAAATAAGGAAAAACAGTACAAGTTTTTTCCTACTTGTTAAAAAATGTTCATTTATTGTAAATTCTGAATATCCTTCAAACGAAATTATTACCTTAGAATACGAAAAAGACATTGCATTTGAATTATATATTTGTTCAGTGGATAAGATTGCATCGTTAATAAATACCGAATACTTAAAAAATCAATTTAAGAGAGATTGGAAAAAAGAGTATTTTGATATTTTCAAAGATGCTAAATCAACTTTCGAAGAATATCCTATAATTAAAGGAAAGAATGGTATGATTAGAAACTTAAAATCGACCCTTGAAGATTGGAATAGAATTAGTTGATCGTAATTTTTTATTAAATGGTATTTTACGTGTATAAAGTTGAACTAATAAATTTTACACTATGATAAGTATTTGCTTACATATATTTGGAAAAGACAAATTAAGTTTCTTTACGATAGATGAGATAAAAAAATTTTACGAGAAAAATTTATTGAAATATTATAATAAAAAAATTCACAAACCACCTATCCAAAGAGCAGGAATGGATATAATCAACTGGACAGATATTTTCAAAATTCCTTCAAAGGGGGATAAAATTAATGATGAAATAATTACAGATATCGATGTTAAATTCAACTATTCCGATTTTGATAATGCATATATATCGTTAGAGATTAATGTCTATACCGATGGTTATAAAAAATACTAATTGAATTAAAAAATTGCAAATTATGAAGTACTTATTTTTTGTTAGTTTAATTATTTTATTAACAGTTAGTTGTAAAGAAAATTCCAAAAATAGAGTAAATGTATCTCATTTAAAAACATTTTTTATTGCTAAAATTAAAATTATAGATAGTACTTATTATGTAGAAACATTTGCTTTAATAAAGGTTGATACAATTACTCTTAAAAACCAATATAGAGGTATATGTAATGAAATGATTGATAAAAGAAATAAATATATAGATGATGGTGAGAAAATTCTTGAAAAGGTAAAAAGAGATGTTAATTTAGAAAATCTTGATAATGGAACGGATCGAGCTTTATCAAAAGTACTTGCAAATTCAATTAATGAAGATAAAGAGGATTTAAAGAAATTAGTATTAAAAGATAGTCTGTTAAAATTGGATTTAAATAATGTTGAAGCATTAATGATAAAATCAGATAGTATAAAACCTGTCGCATATTTCGCAAGATGCTATTATACTATCAGGAAAAAAGACTTTTCAATTTCAAAAGATACAACTGCAATTAGATTAGATTTAGAACTTAATATACTCGATAGAGAAGAATATGCTAAATCCATTAATAGATTGTATAAATCGATATCAGATTTTGTTTATGAATAATAGTTTTAGATAAACTATATTTATTAGAATATACCAAGTAATGTCATCAACCATATTTCAGAGTTGAACCTCTTTGTTTTAACATTTTAATATATAACTAATGAATACCAAGAAAATGAATACGCGGAGAAATAAGATGACAGAGCATCTTAAATTATTGCCTTTCATAATTGTATTATTATTTATATTTAGTAGTTGCCATCCTACATATGTAGTTCAACAACCTTCACCTTCATCTCCGCCGCCACCTCCGCCTCAGCCGGTAGTTCAAACTGTTGCACCACCGCCATGGGCACCGGTGTATGACAATGAACAACAGGTACATTATTACTATTTGCCTGACATTGGAGTTTATTACGATGTATGGCGTCAGCAATATATTTATAATGATAACGGGGAATGGTTCTTTTCTCCGAGCTTACCACAGTCATATGATTGGTACGACATTAATGACGCTTATGTGGTAGTACTTGGTTACCAGACATATAATCCATGGATGCAGCACAATTATTATGTGTCCAGTTATCCGGCATATTATTACCGGAATAATCCAAACTACGTTAACGGTCCAGGCGGTCCAAACGGTGGAGGTTATATGCGTGGTTATAATGAGAATGCACAAACTATGATGTATAATAACAGGCCTTCTAATCCCGGACCAAGAAACAGAAACAGGGAAGATTATATGTATAACAGGCGGCCATCACCACCTTCACAGCCTTCATCTCCCGAAAGACCTGATAATTATCACAATCAGGGTCAATCTGACACACACCAGTTAGAACAACGTAACATGAATACAAATGTACCACCTGATTATAAAAGACCTGAAGAAAATGCAAGGCCAGGTGCTTCTCAAAGTAATCAGCGACCTGTAGAAAATGCAAGGCCAGGCTATCCACAAACTAATCAAAGAACCGAGGAAAGTACCAGGCCAAATAATCCAAATAATCAGACCAGGGTAAACCCTCAACCTGTATCGAATACTCAAAAAGTTCAGCAACCTTTATCGAACACACAAAAAGTTCAGCAACCTGGTGTAAATAATAAAAAAACCAATGTTCCACCACCCCATAAGGTAAATCCGGATAATAAGGGGGAGGAAAAGAAGGACAAATAAGACGTTGAAAGGGACTTGAGACGTGAGACATGAGACGTGAGACATGGGACGTGAAAAAGGGACGTGGAAGGACGTGAAAAAAGGACGTGGATGGACGTGGAAGGACGTGAAGACAGAAGACTTAATTTGAGATTCCAGATTTGAGATTTAAGATTTTGGAATTTTTAACATTAGTAAAACTATTTATATCTGAAATCACTAATCACAAATATAAAATCTTAATTAGTAGTCCCTAGCCACTAGCCCCTAATCCCTAGCCCCTATGAATATTTACAAAACAAATTTCACAAGCTTCTTTCATTGGTTTGCCTGGACGGTATCAATTATTGCCAGCTTATTTTTTCTTATGTTTGATATAAGGGAAGATGTTATATATATTTTTCACTATCATGACATAAGCCTTATTCCGTTAATAATTATTCTACTTGTATCTATTACTGGAAGTTTTTACTCAATTTTCAGGCATGTCAGGGGAGGCGTATTGATGATAGCCGGAGGTATCGGAATTGTTATATATTACTATATTATTGGTGGTATGAAGGAATTTCCGGCAATGATTGTATATGGGTTACCATTTATAATTCCAGGGGTATTTTTGGTGTTTGTCAGAAAATAGGGAATTAATTTGAAAATTTGAAAATGTGCTAATTTGAAAATGGGGATGACAAATTACTGATTACTAGTTGAGTTTATAAACAAAATTTACTAACAACCAACAACTAAAAATAAGTACCGGACAAATTTATTCTTTTACTGAAATGTCTTCTGGAAAAGGATTATCATCCTCCTCCTCATCATCCTCTTCATCCTGCTCAATTATTTCTTCCTTTTTAGGGCCATCATTTCTATAAACGAGGGCAAAAGTAAGGCCGGCAATACCTCCAAATAAATGTGATTCCCACGAAATTTCAGGGAAAAACGGGAAAATACCCCATATCATGCTACCATAAAGGAATATTACCAAAAATGAAATAGCCGCCAACTTTGCAAGCCGGCGAATAATTCCGCTAAAAAACAGGAATGAGGCTTCACCATAAACTAAGCCACTCGCCCCTATGTGAAATGCATCCCTTCCTCCAATCCAAACACACAATCCTGTCACAAGCCATAATAAAACTATAATCCTGAATGCTAACGGCCTGTAAAAATAAAAAATGGCAGTTGTGAGTAAAAAAAGTGGAATTGAGTTGCTCACAAGATGATTAAAATCTTTATGGATCAAAGGAGCAGTTAAAATACCTGTAATGCCTCCAGGGCTTTTAGGAAATATCCCGTATTCTCCGAATGAAATTCCAAAGGCTTCTTCTATGCATTTGGATGCCCACATGAACATAAGAAGAATTGAGGGAACATACATTGCCCTTAATAGATCTCTTTTTCCCTGAGATAATTCCATTATTATATACCTGACAGTGTCTGTAAGAAAATGCCAATTTTTGATAAAACGTCAAAGAACAAAATTAAAAAAATACATGCATTTATTATCTTTGCGGTTTAATATAGCAAATGCAAATTATTACCCTGTTGTTTTTAGCCATGAGTTTATGTGTCGATTCCTTTGCTGTATCGATTTCATGCGGTTTAATAATAACAAATATTACATTCTGGAAGGCATCGAGGATTGGATTTTCACTGGCTTTCTTTCAGGCATTGATGCCGGTAATAGGATGGTTGATCGGCAAGAAAATAGAATTGCTGTTTAGCAGCTTTGATTATTGGTTTACCTTTGCATTGCTTGTAATTATTGGTGCAAGGATGATTTTTGAAAGTCTTAGGAAAGATAAAAAAGCAAAGAAAAAAATAAATCCACTCGATTTGAAAGTGCTGATTGGAATGTCGATTGCAACGAGTGTTGATGCATTAGTCGTAGGTATAAGTTTTGCATTTATTAGTATAAACCTCTACCTTATGTCATTCATTATTGGTTCTACCACTTTCTTTTTTTCAATGTTAGGGATATTATTCGGGAAAAAAATAGGTACACGTTTTGGCAATAAGATGGAAATTATTGGAGGAATAATTCTGATTGTAATAGGGATAAAGATTCTTGCGGAGCACTTTTTCCTTAAATAGTTATATGTCATATGGACCTGGGACGTGGGACATGGGACCTGAGACGTGGGACGTGATACATGGGACGTGAAAATGGGACGTGGGACGTGAGATGTGAGACGTGAAAAAAAGACATGGGACGTGAAAAATGGCATAAAATAGGACATTCATTTGGCCTGAAAGGGCAATATCAATAGTACAGGGCAACGCCCTGTGAATAAATATTTGGAAAATCAAATTTAAAGCCCTGAAGGGGCGTAAGCCTAATCCCAAACATATCGTTCATCATATCCGAGATTATTTTTATTTAGAAAATCCCGGAATTTTTCCCGGAAAATATTTTGTTTATGATGATCATGTTGTTTTTTTAATATTTCACAGGACGTTGCCCTGTGCTGTTGTTTAGGCCCTTTCAGGGCAAGACAATTCAAATATTAATTAAATCACATGGCGATGCCATGTGCTGTTGCTAATACCCCTTTGGGGTATTATCCTGATAATATTTATGTTTTTAAAAGATTTATGTAGGAAACAATCTTAATATATCTATAATATTACAATAACTAATTTCTGTCTTCTCTTAAGAAACCACTTTTTAAACTTTATTCAAAATTACAGATATACATATGATTAGATTCAATCCTGTAAAAAAACACCTCATCTAAATCTTCTCCTCAAGGAGAAGACTTTAATTCCGTTTAATTGCGATTATCCAATTGGCGGAATTACTCCCCACTTTCTTCCGGTTTATCGTGCCTTTCAGCCTTTTTAAATTCATAACCTTCATGTTTTTCATGTCTTTCAGGCCTGTCCGATCTTTCAGGCCTGTCGGATCTTTCGGATTTTTCGGGACGGGGCAAAAGGACTTTTCTTGAAAGTTTCATTTTACCAGTTTTCTTATCTATTTCTATAAGTTTAACCTCAACCATGTCGCCTTCTTTTAGTATACCATCAAGTGTTTGAAGATGGCTCCATTCTACTTCTGAAATATGCAATAAACCATCTTTACCGGGAAGGATTTCGACAAATGCCCCAAATGGGAGAATTGATTTTACTTTACCTTGATATATTTTGTCAACTTCAGGTACTTCAATTATACCATTTATTCTTGAAAGAGCAGCTTCAATAGATTCCTGGTTATCAGCAAATATATCAATTACGCCTCTGTTTTCAACTTCTTCAATCACAACAGTAGCTCCTGTAACATTTTGGATTTCCTGGATAACTTTTCCTCCTGTGCCGATAACAGCTCCGATAAGTTCTTTAGGTATTGTCAGCTGAACTATCCTTGGAGCATGAGGTTTAAGATTTTCACGAGGCTCTGCGATACAATCGGTTATTTTCCCTAATATATGTAACCTTCCGATGCGGGCCTGGTCAAGTGCTTTAGCAAGAATTTCATATGACAACCCATCAACTTTAATATCCATTTGTGTAGCAGTAATCCCATTGATTGTACCTGCAACTTTAAAGTCCATATCACCAAGGTGGTCTTCATCACCTAAAATATCCGACAAAACAGCAAATTTTCCAGTTTCAGAGTCTGATATCAAGCCCATTGCAATACCTGAAACAGGGGATTTGATTTTTATGCCGGCATCCATCAGAGCCAATGTTCCTGCACAAACTGTTGCCATGGATGATGATCCGTTTGATTCCAGGATATCAGAAACCACACGGATTGAATAAGGATTTTCAGTGCCTTCGGGTACGACAAATTTTAAAGCCCTGAAAGCCAGGTTCCCATGTCCTATTTCACGTCGGCTAAGTCCCCTTGAAGGTTTTGCATCGCCAGTTGAAAACGGAGGAAAGTTATAATGTAACACGAATTTTTCTGTTCCCCTGAATAATACCTCATCAATTTGTTTTGCATCTAATTTGGTACCCAGTGTAACTGAAGTAAGTGACTGTGTTTCGCCTCGTGTAAATATTGCTGAACCATGAGTAGCAGGCAAATAATCAATCTCGCAGGTTATAGGCCTGATATCTGTACTTTTACGGCCATCCAACCGGATTCCTTCATTGAGGATCATATTTCTCATGGCATGTTTTTCAACTTCATGATAATACCGATCAACCAACAATTGTTTGAGTAAACGTTCTTCTTCGGGCAGGGTTTCGATAAACTTGTTTTTTATAGCATCAAATGCTTCACTACGTTCATGTTTTGCAAGCTGAGATTTAGCTATTTTATAGACTTTGTCATAAGTTGCTTTTTTAATTGCGGCGCGTAAATCTTCGTCGTTTACTTCATGACAATAGGTTCTCTTTTGTGTTTTACCAACTTCAGCCATAAATTCAAGCTGAGCTTTACAATGCTTTTTTATTTCTTCATGAGCAATTTTTAAAGCTTCTAACATATCGTCTTCCGAAACTTCCTTCATTTCGCCTTCAACCATCATTATATTATCGATAGTTGCAGCTACCATAATATCAATGTCCGATTTGGTTAGTTCAATAAAAGTCGGGTTAATTACAAATTTTCCATCAATACGTGCAATACGTACTTCTGAAATTGGTCCATGAAACGGCACATCCGATACTGCCAGAGCTGCTGATGCAGCCAAACCTGCCAATGCATCAGGCATAATATTTTTATCGGCTGAAATAAGGCTTATATTAACAAAAGTCTCAGCATGATAATCATCAGGGAATAATGGCCTGAGTGCCCTGTCAACCAAACGAGAGACAAGTATTTCGTAATCAGATGGTTTAGATTCACGTTTCATGAATCCTCCCGGGAAACGTCCTGATGAAGAAAATTTCTCTTTGTACTCCACTGATAAAGGCATAAAATCTACTTCTTCTTTCACTTCCTTTGCTGAAACAACGGTTGCCAATAACATCGTTTTGCCAAATTTCAATACAACAGATCCGTCGGCCTGTTTGGCCAATTTACCTGTTTCAAGAACAATTGTCCGCCCCCCGCCTATATCTATATTTTTTTCAAAAACCTTAAACATAATATTAATGGATGATTTGATTAATAATACAAGAGCATATAAAATAAGAAAAAAGGCAACTCTTCAATTGCCTTTCCTTTTAAGTTTCTTGTTGACACTATTTACGCAGATTAAGAGATTTAACTATATCGCGATACCGTTCAATATCTTTTTCTTTAAGATAATCAAGCAATCTGCGACGTTTGCCAACCAGCCTTAATAATGCTGTCTGTGTACCAAAGTCTTTCTTGTTATCTTTCAAATGATCAGTTAAATGATTAATTCTAAATGAAAACAATGCTATTTGCGATTCCGCCGAACCGGTATTGGTGGCAGATTTTCCAAATTGATTAAAAATCTCTTGTTTTTTTTCTGTTGTTATATACATTTTTAAAATTGATTTGTTTGTTCACAAGTATTTTAAAGAAGTGCAAAAGTAATGATTTTTTTTAATAATTAATAAATGTATCTTTAAAATTGTAATTAGCTAAATAACTAATATTTATTACTTATAATTTTTAACCCTATCCCACAATCCAAACAACGTTTTTTATCGCAATATTCATTTTTTTGTTCAATTAAAGCTTGAGTATCAAAAGCATGCTTTGAAACTATACCAAGTTGTTTCCAGCGATCAATTATTGAGTTTTTTTCCGGCCCCAGTGTTTCAAGAAATTGCAGGGCTTTATCCTGGAAATTTGCTAAGCCATTAATCTTTCCATACATGAAATAATAAGGAATGATTGCATTAATGATAATAACTTTGCAGGATTCCTCTCCAAGTGGCTTTGATATATCCCTGGTGGCATTTTCATAAGTATAATGGTTTTTCCAATAGGCAGAAACTTCAATTTTTAATAAATTTATTAAGGTTTGAACATTCACTGCTTCAAGTATATTTGAAAAAAAAGATGGGTTAAGATGTATAAATGCAGCAAATTGAGCAATACGTATAGAGGGAAAATTACCCGGCCTGACTCTCATGAATTTCCATAGATGTGGTTCGATGGGTTTTAGTGAATGTTTCTTTTGTAAAAAATCATGTTCTGTTTTAAGCTTGTTAAAATACTTGTCATTACTATGTTCATTGAATAATAATCCTGATTGTCCGAAAAGCAACGCTTCCAATTGAAACAGATCGTTCCGGTATTTCTTTAATATTTTAAAAGGCACCGATTTGGCCAGAGCCTCGAAAGGCAGGGCATTTACATGAAATCCGAAACTTCGTGCTAATTGTCTGTACAATACTTCTTCCCAATCGTTTATAGTTGAAGTCATATTTGAAATAAAAGAGTTGCTATGGGCTTCTAAACGTTCTATGCCTATTTTAGTGAGCCAGGATGAAATAATAATATCGGATATATTATGCAAATGGTTGGCACACGGAATCCATAACTCTTGTTTTAAGAGCTGAATATAATTTGCCAGCAAACTTTTATCATATAATAGTTTTACAGTTGGAACAATTTGTCCTATTGATGTATATACAGGGATATCAATTAGTTCAGTAATGTGCAGTATTACATTGTTAAATGCAGGGTTTGTATCGTGCCCGTGTCGGTTCCAATCGGATGACTTAACATGAATTTCTATGTTTCCTACCCATATTGTATTTCCAATTTTTATTTTGGAATTGAAAAAATCAGGGCCGGAATCAATATTTATTTCTCCGGGATTCACAACATCAATTTTTTCACCATCAAGATATAATGAATCGTGATCGTAAAGCTTGTATTTCCATAAAAACGAAAGAAATTTTTCGTTAACCGGAGCCATATTATTAAATGTTGTTAGTATTAAACTGTAAATATTTAGTCGTAAGTCGTAAGTTGTAAGTAGGATAGTAGATAAAGATTACCAAATTATTAATATTCTTATTTCTAATTACTAGCCCCTGGTCCCTGATCCCTGGCAATTATGCACTAAGCTCTAGGCACTATGCACAATATTACGTTCTTTGAGCAAACTTTCCATTTCCTGCTGTACTTTATGGGCTTCCAACCTGGCAAAATTTGCAAAATCGACAGTTCCGTCTGCATAAATAATTGCCCGGGACGAATTTACTATTAACCCGCAATTTTTGTTAAATCCATATTTTATCACATCTTTTAAACTACCTCCCTGAGTACCTATTCCCGGAATAAGCAGAAAATGTTCAGGAATAATTTCGCGAACTCTTGCCAGCATTTCTGAATGTGTGGCTCCAATTACGAACATCATATTATTTTTGGAACCCCAACCGGCAGATATTTGTATTATATTCTCAAATAACCTTGCATTATTTGTTTTATCTATAATTTGTTGGAAATCATCAGAACCAGAATTTGATGTTAAAGCTAATATTATAGCCCATTTATCCTGAAATTCCAAAAAAGGTGAAACTGAATCTTTTCCCATATACGGTGAAACTGTTACAGCATCGAAATTTAAAGTTTCAAAGAACGTCCTGGCATAATATCTTGAAGTATTTCCAATATCACCTCTTTTTGCATCGGCTATTATTAATATTTCAGGATAATGAGCCCGGATATAATTTACAGTCATTTCCAGATTAATCCACCCTGAAGCTCCTAATACTTCATAAAATGCAATATTAGTTTTGTAAGCTATTGTGAAATCGGCTGTAGCATCAATAATTTGCCTGTTGAACTCAAATAATTGATATTGGCATTCCAATAAATGATGCGGAATCCTTTGAATATCCGTATCAAGGCCAACACATAAAAAGCTTTTTTTCTGCAGGATTTGTTCAATTAATTGTTTGGCAGTCATATAATTTTAAATATTACTTTCTTTCAAACGTTCGGCATTTTCTTCCATTTGCAATTTATCAATAAATTCCTGTATATCGCCATCTAATATTGTCGGGAGATTATATACCGTATAATTAATCCTGTGATCAGTTACTCTTCCTTGCGGATAATTGTATGTACGGATTTTAGCTGAACGATCTCCGGTAGATACCATTGTTTTACGTTTGGATGCAATGTCATCAATATACTTTTGGTATTGTATATTATAAAGACGTGTTCTTAATTCAGCCAGTGCTTTCTCGTAATTTTTAATCTGTGATTTTTCATCCTGGCATTGTACTACAATACCTGAAGGGTTATGAGTAAGCCTGATGGCCGAATATGTAGTGTTTACTGATTGTCCGCCAGGGCCTGACGAGCAAAAGGTGTCTTTGCGCACATCGTTAAGATTCAATTCTACATCAAATTCATCGGCTTCAGGCAGAACAGCTAATGTGGCAGCAGAAGTGTGTATACGGCCCTGGGTTTCAGTTTTGGGAACTCTTTGAACACGGTGAACGCCTGATTCGTATTTAAGTACACCATAAACCTTATTACCTGATACTTTCATAATTACTTCCTTAAAGCCTCCGACTGTACCTTCGGAAATATTTGTTACTTCAACTTTCCAACCTTTGCTTTCACAAAATTTAGTATACATCCGATACAAGTCTCCTGCAAAAATACTAGCTTCGTCACCTCCTGTACCAGCCCGTATTTCCATTATAGCATTTTTATTGTCTTCGGGATCAGCAGGTAAAAACAACATTTTTATATTTTCTTCAAGATCAGCTTCCTTTGCTTCAAGCTCCATAATTTCGGATTTAGCCATATCCCGCAGTTCTTCATCTTTTTCATTTGAAAGAATATCCTTTGCGTCTAAGATATTGCTTATAACATTTTTATATTCTTCCAATACCTTCATTAGAGGCTCCATTTCATGATAATCTTTGTTTAATTTTACATATCTCTTAACATCACGGATTACGTCAGGATCGGTAATTTGTTGAGCAACTTCTTCGAATTTAAGTTTTACACCCTCTAATTTCTCAATAATTATATTGCTGTTCATTTATTGCTGAAATATATTTTTAAATTGATTTTACCTCTTTATAAATTAATTGCCGGTATCGGATTTGCAAAGCCTGAAATAATTGCAAATCGGAGGTTCTGTGAATATGTCTACCTAATAGGTCATATTTATTTACTTTGGGGATACAAAGATAATAAATAATGAGTAATGAATAATTAATAATTAGTAATTAAGTGATGAAGTGATGAAGTGATAAGTGAAAGGATTTAAGAATTTAGATTTTAGCATTATGATTTTGGCAGGAATATAAATCTAAATTAAAAAATCTTAAATCTAAAATCTAAAATCATTCTTTCTTGGTTCCTGGCTCTTGGTTCCTGGCTCTGTTAATAGACAAATTCGCCGAATTCACTTTTAATTACTACACTTTTGCCCTTGTCAGGGAAACAAGAACCAATCACTTGTGCTTCAATACCAAAAGCTTTTGAAATTGATATTATTTCATTTGCGATATCAGGATTGATGTAGATTTCGAATCTGTGGCCCATATTAAAAACTTTGTACATTTCGTACCAGGACGTACCTGATTCTTGTTGTATAATTCCAAATAATGCAGGCACCGGAAACATATTGTTTTTAACAACTCTTAGATTTTCAATGAAATTTAAAACTTTTGTTTGTGCTCCTCCTGTACAATGGATCATTCCATGAATGTATTGCCTGTACTTTAATATTATTTCCCGTATTACAGGGGCATAAGTCCTTGTAGGAGACAAAGTTAGTTTACCGGCATCCATTTCCAGCCCTGGAATTTTATCAGTTAGTTTATAACTACCGGAATAAACCAGTTCTTTTGGAATTGAATTATCATAACTTTCAGGATATTTAGATGACAGATAATTTGAAAATATGTCGTGCCGGGCTGAAGTTAATCCATTGCTACCAATTCCGCTGTTAAAATCTTGCTCGAAACTGGCTTTTCCTGAAGAAGCCAGTCCAATAACAACATCCCCGGATTGAATATTGTCATTAGATATTACATCGCTTCTTTTCATTCGGCAGGTTACTGTAGAATCAATGATTATACTGCGGACCAAATCGCCGATATCTGCAGTTTCTCCTCCTGATGAATATATCCTTATTCCGAAGGAACGAAGGTATTCCAATAATTCTTCCATTGAATTGATTATAGCCGAAATTATTTCCCCCGGTATCAGTTTCTTATTTCGACCAATAGTGGTAGATACAAGAATATCATCAGTAGCCCCTACGCACAATAAATCGTCAATATTCATTATAAGGGCATCATGAGTAATACCTTTCCAAACACTCATATCACCGGTTTCCTTCCAATATATATATGCTAACGATGATTTGGTGCCTGCCCCGTCAGCATGCATAATATTGCAATATTCAGGGTCTCCGGCCAGGTAATCAGGCAGGATTTTACAAAATGCCTTTGGAAACAAACCTTTATCAAGGTTTGTAATAGCATTGTGCACGTCTTCCTTGGAAGCCGATACGCCACGTTTCAGATATCTTGAATCGTTAGCCATTGTAATTACCTAATTTTTTTAAAGTTGTAAAATTAAAAATTTGCCCAATTAATTGAATAATTGTAAAGGATTAATTAAAATTTGTTTTTTTGTTATATTTCGTTATCTTTAATTAATTACTAATTACTATTAATTAATTACTAATTACAAATTACAAATGACAAATTAGTAATCAGTATTTTGAACCAGTAATTCGTAATCAGTAATCAGTAATCAGTAATCTATATGGATATTAAATTTAGAACAATAATTAAAGTAAATCGTAATAATTTTGTTATATATTTATTTTTGATTGTTATAGTTTTAAGTTCTGTAAGCTGTAAAGTGACTAAAAGCAGGATAATGTTTATAAATTGTTCCAAAAGAGAATTTATAACTGATTCAAGAGAAGGATACCAAAATAAGAAAATCAGGATGCATTATTTGTCAAGACATACTCCCGATAATAAAAAGGATAAAAAATTTTAAGTCGTCCTTGCTTTACTTTTTGGGTTTATAATCAGTTGTGAGTACTTTAAATTCAGTTCTCCGGTTAATTTGATTGGCTATTTCCTGTAAATCCACATCACTTAATGAATTTATATAACTTTCTGATAATACTGTGCCGGCCTTTAAAAAAGTATATTGTACGGCAAGTTTATCATCCACAACTTTAGGAATTGTTTTTCCATAACCTTTTGCTATAAGCCTGTCAGAGGCGATACCTTTTTCTATCAAATAATTAACTACCGATTGAGCTCTCTTTTGTGAAAGTATAAAATTATCGGCATCGCTTCCCCTGGAATCAGTATGGGACCCTAATTCGATTGTAATATTTGGATTGTCGTTCAGGGTTTCGATTAATTTATCAAGCGAAACCATAGATTCCGGACGTAAGTCCCATTTGGCAAAATCATAGAAAATATTTGGAAGTTCTATTGGCTTGGCAATAGAAGCAAGCAAAATATCTGTTTTAAAATCTCTGCTATGTTCAAGGCCTTTTGTTGTTTCACGTTCCTTGCCATTAAGGTAGCCATCTTTAGTTGCAATAAATACATAATCAGTATTTGGTTTTAAATTTAACCGGAAGGTTCCCGTTTTGTCAGTTTTTGTGTCGATACTTATGCCATCGCTGCTGATGGATTTTATATTTACTTCAGCTAATGGCTTATCGGTTTTTTCTTCCTTTACAGAACCTGTTATTACAAATTTTAAAGGAGGTAATGAAAATGCATAAATATCGTCATCTCCGTGAAGATTTCTGCTTGAAGAAAAAAAACCTTTTTCTTTATCCTTTTGAAATATTATTCCAAAATCATCTGCATGTGAATTTATAGGATATTCGAGGTTTTCAACATTCCAGGTACCATCTTCCTTAGGTGTCGCCTTGAAAATATCCAGCCCGCCCATTCCTGGTAAGCCATTTGAGGAAAAATACAGTGTTCCGTCAGCATGCACATAAGGAAATACCTCGTCTCCTGAAGTATTTATTTGTGGACCCAGATTTATGGGTTTGCTCCATTCAGCTCCTTTGCTTGCACGTGTAACTTTCCATATATCTTTTCCACCCTGACCCCCAACCATATCGGAGACGAAATAAAGTGTAAGTTCATCGGGCGATAAAGCAGGATGTGCTATAACGATAGTATCATCGGCGGCAATATTGACCGGTCTTTCTTTACCCCAGGTTTCACCTTTGATTTCAGCATAATATATCTTGCAGCCTATATTTTTACTTTTAACTTTTTCGCATCTGGTAAAATACATAGTTTTATAATCCTTTGAAAAACAAGGAGAACCTTCATCGGCATCAGTATTAATTGTACCCGGTACTAAAACCGGAGAACTCCAAACACCCTGACGATCCATTTTAGAAAAATAAATATCAGCAAAATACTGGCCTGTACCTCCATGGATGGTGCTTCCTCCTATTCCTTTGCGGCTTGATGTAAAATAAACAACACTATAATCGGCACTTGCATATGCAGGGCTGTAATCATCCTGTTTAGAATTGAAAAATTTCATATTTTCGACTATGTATCCATTGGGGTTGTCCATCCATTTTAATGCAAGCTCGCAGGAACGGATTCCGTCAGTACCTCTTGGATCATTAGGAGATACTTCGTTGAATTTTTTAAAGCTTTCTTTTGCTTCCGCATATTTCATATTTTGTTTTTGCATTTCTGCAAGGTAATATATTGCCATAGGATCCTTAATACCTTTACCAATTGATTTGTTATACCAAAGTTCTGCCTTTAAAGGTTCGTTAGTTAACCGGAAACAGGTTGCAATCTTATAAAGTATTTCAGCTTTACCCATTTTGTTAATTATGCTGTTGTATGCTTTCTTATATAACTCAATAGCATCATAATATTCAGCTGCATTAAATTTAGATTCAGCTTCAGTAGATTTTTTGTTTTGTCCCGATAAAGGGAAATTAATTAAAACTGAAAAAGTTAAAATAAAAATCAAACCAAGGGATTTCATCCTTAAAAGTTATTTAGTTTTACTATCTGGCTGTCTAATGACAATATAGCGTAAAATTAATTAATTTATTATCTTATAATAAAATTTATAATAAAAAAGGGGAAGCTTTTATTGCCTCCCCTAAAATTTATCAACCAGATCACCTGAATTATCTAATAAACAACATTTCTCTGTACTTAGGCAATATCCACATTTCGTTATCTACAATTAACTCTAATTTATCTATATGATAACGAATAGAATCAAAATATGGGAAAATTGTTTCAGAATAAACAAGTGCTTTTTCGCGGGCATCTTCAATTTGGTTGGCAACTTTACGCGCATCAATCATTGCACGGGTTTTTGCTTTTATTGCTGATATATGCTGACCTAATTCTTTAATAAGTTCAAGCCTGGCACTGGCCAATTCTGTAAATTCGGCAGGGGAGAACAGTTCCTTAAGACCCTGAACATTTTTAATTAATGAAGATTGATATGCAATACCTACAGGCACTATATGGTTCAATGCAAGATCTCCTAAAACACGAGCCTCTATTTGAACTTTCTTGGTATATGTTTCCCATTTAATCTCAGTACGGGCGTGAAGTTCCCTTTCGCTTAATACGCCAGTTTTCTTGAACAGATTTATTGACTTTTCACTGAGATATGCATCAAACATTTTTACAGGATTAGATTCATCATCGAGCTTACGTTTTTTAGCTTCTTTCAGCCATTCTTCAGCGTAATTATTTCCATCAAAGCGAACAGGTTTCGATTCTTTGATGTATTTTCTAAGAACCTGAAATATAGCTTCATCCTTTTTAACACCTTTTTCAATGATGGCGTCGACTTCATTTTTGAACTCCATCAGCTGGCCGGCAAGAACAGTATTTAAGGCAGTCATTCCTTCGGAGCAATTGGCTGATGAACCTACAGCCCGAAATTCGAACCGGTTACCTGTGAATGCAAAAGGCGAAGTGCGGTTACGGTCTGTATTATCAAGTAATATTTCAGGAATGCGCCCGATATCAAGTTTAATTTCGGTTTTTTCATCTGGCGTCATTTTCTGATCAGTAACTTTTTCTTCGATCTGATCAAGCATCTTTGTCAAATATGTGCCCAAAAATGCAGAAATAATTGCAGGAGGAGCTTCATTTGCTCCAAGACGATGGGCATTATTTGCTGAAGCTATGGAAGCTTTAAGCAAGGATGCATTCTTATGAACTGCCATAAGGGTGTTAACAAGGAAAGTCAGGAATTGCAGGTTACCTTTTGGGTTTTTCCCTGGAGACAGAAGGTTAACGCCAGTATCAGTTGAAACTGACCAGTTGTTGTGTTTCCCTGAACCATTTATCCCGGCAAATGGTTTTTCATGCAACAAACATGCTAAATTATGCTTGCGGGCAATATTACGCATCAACGTCATAACCAAAAGATTGTGATCAACTGATAAATTAGCTTCTTCGTAAACAGGAGCTACTTCATATTGATTTGGAGCAACTTCATTATGACGTGTTTTCAAAGGTATTCCTAATTTCCAGGCTTCAAATTCAAGTTCTTTCATGAATTCCTGAACACGGGGTGCAATAGCTCCAAAATATTGGTCTTCCAATTGCTGGTTTTTGGCCGAATCATGTCCCATAAGGGTACGTTCAGTAAGTTTAAGATCAGGACGTGTTTCATAAAGAGCTTCATCAATTAAGAAATATTCCTGCTCCCAACCTAAGTTGGCACTTACCTTTGTAACATCTTTGTCAAAATAATGACAAACTTCAACTGCTGCCTGATCAAGAGCATTTAATGCTTTAATAAGAGGGGTTTTTTGATCCAGGACTTCACCGGTATAAGAAATAAAAATTGTTGGAATACAAAGTGTATCGTCCAGGATAAATGCAGGAGACGATGGGTCCCATGCCGTATAACCACGGGCTTCAAACGTTGCACGAATTCCTCCGCTTGGAAAACTTGAGGCATCAGGTTCCTGTTGAGCCAGCAATTTGCCTGAAAAAGTTTCTATAACTTCACCAGTACCTGTTGGCTCAGCAAACGCATCATGTTTTTCAGCAGTTCCGCCTGTTAAAGGCTGGAACCAGTGAGTATAATGCGTAGCACCCAACTCAATTGCCCATGCTTTCATTCCGGTTGCAACCTGGTCGGAAATCTTGCGATCGATCCGAATGCCTTTGTCAATTGCGCTCACCACAGCCTGAAATGCTTCTTTCGAAAGGTACTTTTTCATTTTATTTCTATCGAACACCAGTTTACCATAATAATCTGAAGCTTTTTCTTTTGGTATTTCCACATATACTGGTTTACGTGAAAATACAACCTCTAATGCTTTAAATCTAAGTATAGCCATATTTTTTTTTATTAAATGATTTTTTGTACATCGTTACAAAAATATGTATTTTTTTAAATTGACCCCTCATTTTTTAACTTTTTATTATTTTATTTTCTACAATTTTTAATTTTTCATACCATTCATTTCCATATTTTCTGGAAAGGGGCTCTTTTAAAAATAAAATTAATGATATATTATATTTTTCGCCTTCAGTTAATGCCGGTTTACAAATGTCCCATTCATGATAATTAACCGCTTCAAAATCTGAATATTTAGTAATTCTAATTGGATATAAGTGGCAAGACAATGGTTTTTTAAAGTCAGTCAGGTTTAAAGCATAAGCAATTTCGAATACACAATAGGACATACCATTTTTAAATATTGAATAACAACATTCCCTGCCATTCACTAAAGGAGTTACCATATCACCATCGCTATCAATAATAAATACTCCCTGGTTTTCAACTGATTCTATGCCTTCTTTTCGCATTAACGGTTTAATGGAAGGGAAAATATTTTTTAATATTATTGTTTCATATTCATCCAATGGAGCACCTGAATCTCCATGAACACAACAAGCACCTTTACATTTATTAATGTTGCATGCAAATTTTATATGGAAAATTCCAGTGCTCAGAATTGCTCTATCTATCTGTATCATCTTAGTTGCTAGTTGTTAGTTGTTAGTTGTTAGTTGTTAGTTTCTGGCTGATAGTTTCTGGTTATTGCAAATTAACTATATTTATTAATGCACTTGAATATTTTTAATTTAATTGATATCTTAACAGTATATTTCAGAAACATAAATCAAAAGTTGTAAATAGAATAAAAATATGTAATATTGAATATAAAACATATTAATTTGGGAACTTACTTTATTAATATATATTATAATGAAAGAGATATTATTATCAAGAAACAAGGTAAAGAATTTTTTATCTGAGCGTCTTACTCAAAAAGTACTTCAAACAAATGAAGAAACTATCTTTAGTATGATAAGATATGAAGGAATTGGAGGATATGCAAAATTGTCAGATACTGATTTATTTGTTCAACTGGTAGAAGCTCTTCCTGAATTTCAGCTATTGCAATTAATAAACTCTGATCAAAACCATATAATTGTTTCCGTTAAAACTGAATTTGAAAATACGGAAGATGATATTTTAATTGATATTACGCGGATTATTCAAATGAAACTCAGTTAGCTATTAATTTAATAAAAATAAAATATGTTTAAGACAATATCGATACATTCCCGGTCAACTTATTGGTCAACACACGAATCTAATGAAGAATTAATTGTAGATTCAAATGATTTATCGCAGGAAATTGAAAAAGTTTGTAATCAACTTGATGTGGATGGATTTGAAATAGTTTCAATTTTACCTGTAAATTCAGGATCAGTTACACATGGGTCAGGTTATTATCAAACTGAAAGTGTAATTATAATTGCAAAAAAATAGCCGTTTTAGCGGCTTATTTATAATCTTTTAATGCATCCATCAATTTTTTACGGGTGAAAAATATCCTGCTTTTCACAGTACCTATTTTCAGATCAAGCTTTTGAGCAATCTCTTTATATTTGAAACCTTCTGTATGCATTTTAAAAGGTACTTTAAATTCATCATCGAGGCTATCGATTACCTTTGTTATTTCCTGTGTAGCATAAGCTGAATCCGGATCAACATTTACTGTGTCCTTATTCTGATTTAGGAAATACAAATCCTTAGTATTATCAAAAGCAGTATTTTGGCGAACATTTCTTCGATAATTATTGATAAATGTATTCTTCATAATTGTATATGTCCAAGCCTTGAGGTTTGTATATTGTACAAACTGATCCCTATATGTTATTGCTTTTAACATAGTATCTTGCAGTAGATCCTTTGCATCATCTTTATTAGAAGTCAGGCTAAATGCAAATCTTAATAGCTTTTCTTCAAGTGAAGTGAGTTGGTGATTAAATTCTATTGCTGTCATAATCGTAATTTTTACATTCGTTATTTAAAACAAATCTAAATAAAAATTACGAATTGGAAAAGTTAAATTCTGTGAAAATAGATATTAAAATATGATAATCTAAATAACGTATTGCAATTATATAATACAATTACAAAATCATATGTCGTAAATAAATGCTATAATCTAAATTATTATTTTTTAGATTTTCGTTATAAATTTATAGCTATTGGTTAAACGATCGTATTCCCTTTAAATAATTTTATTTTGTCGAGTAAATTTTCAATACGTTTTAATACTTCGCCTTTACCCAATAATTCAACTATAACTGGTAAATCGGGACCAAAGAGGCCGCCGACAAGTGCCAGGCGAAGAAAACTCATAACGCTACCTGAATTTGCCTGTTTTTCCGCAACAAAATTATGTATAACATATTGAAAGTTAGCTGATGAAAAAGGATTTAAATTCTCTAGTATTTCTTTAATATCTGAAACCAAATAAAGGACATTGTTTTTCAATATTTTTTTTATTATTTCATTGTCATAATCTTCGGGTGGTATAAAGAAAAATGCAGATTGCTGCCACATTTCGCTGACAAAGGTTACCCTGGTTTTTATGAGTCCGGCAACCTGTTTAACATAGTTAATGTCAGCTTTTATTAAATGCCGGCTTATTATTTTTTCAAATTCAATAGCCAATTCTTCATTGCTAAGCTTGAGAAGATATTGTTGATTGAACCATTTTGCTTTTTCAAAATCGAATTTTGCCCCTCCTTTATGTACCTGGCTTAATGAGAATAAATCAATAAGTTCTTTTAATGTATATATTTCCTGTTCGGTTCCAGGGTTCCAGCCAAGAAAAACCAGCATATTGATAAAAGCTTCCGGTATAAAGCCCATTTCTCTGAAACCTAAAGATATTTCCCCGTCAGGATCTTTCCAAAGTATTGGAAAGACAGGGAATCCAAGCCGATCGCCATCCCGTTTGCTTAACTTTCCTTTACCGTCAGGTTTTAATAACAGGGGCAAATGGGCAAACTGAGGCTCTTCCCAACCAAACGACCTGTAAAGCAAAACATGTAGCGGCAAAGATGGCAGCCATTCTTCACCACGGATGACGTGCGTTATATCCATTAAATGATCGTCAACCACATTAGCTAAATGATACGTTGGAAATCCGTCTGATTTGAAAAGAACCTTATCGTCAAGGGTAGTAGTTTTAACTTCAATTTGTCCATGAATTAAGTCTTTGGCAATAATTTTTTCATTTTCAGGCATCAACATTCTTATAATAAATGGATCCCCTGACGATATCTTTTGTTTAACCTTATCAGCCGGTATAGTCAGTGAATTTGTCATACTGCCCCGAACATGCATGCTATAACTGGTGTTTTCAGCTTTAGCAGCTTCCAACCCCTTCCTTAATTTTTCCAATTCATCGGGAGTATCAAACGCGTAATAAGCTTTGCCCTGGGATACTAAAGATTCTGCAAATTCCTTGTATATCGCTTTTCTTTCACTTTGACGGTATGGAGAATGAGGGCCACCTGTTCCAACACCTTCGTCAGGTATAATTCCTGCCCAAAGCAATGATTCTATAATATATTCCTCTGCCCCTGGAACAAACCTACCCTGATCAGTATCCTCAATCCTTAGTATAAAATCCCCTCCGTTTTGTTTTGCAAAAAGATAATTATACAAGGCTGTTCTTACTCCACCTATGTGTAACGGACCGGTAGGACTAGGCGCAAAACGGACTCGGATTCTTTTACTCATCTAATTAACTATATGTGAAAATTAAGTGTCAAGTAAGAAAATGCCAAATTCAAGGCTTGCGATGCCTAAAATGCAGGAGTTTACTAAAGTAAATGACTGCTTTTTAGGCGAGCGTAACGAAGAAGTTTGCATTTTCTTTTTGACACTTATCAGCCGCATTTAGAATTGCCACAATTAGTACAGGTTAAACAACCTTCCTGATAAACAACGGATTCCGAACCACATTCACTGCATCTGCTTTTTGTAGCCCTTGTTCCGTTTGGTATATATTTTTTCAATGCGCGGACAACTCCTATTTTCCAGGTATTAATTGTTTCACTATCTACTGTTAATGATGATACCAGGTTAACAACATCCTGGATAGGCATACCGTATCGTAATACACCTGAAATTAACCTGGCATAATTCCAATATTCTTTTTCAAACATGTGAGACAAACCTCCTAAGGTATTCTTATAACCATATTTGTCAATATATTGAAAATCATATCTTGTATTTCCATCTTCATCTTTATTCTTTATAATTTTACCTGAAGTTATGGATTTTGGAATCGGGAACATTTCTTCATCCTTTAAACCTGTGAATATTTCGTAAGGTCGGTCATCCAATAATCCTACAAATGCGATCCATTCATCGCTTTCATTTTTAAAACGTATAACCTCAGCATCCAAAATTTTAGGTCGTTTAATTGGTTCGCTCATTACCATCAGAGTTATCTTATCTTCTTGTTTATTAGATATAAGAACTCCTGATCGTGATCCTTCGCGATATACTGTAACTCCTTTGCATCCGTTATTCCAGGCAGTTACGTATAATTCATCCACTAGTTGTTCTGTTGCATCTTCAGGGAGATTAATTGTAACACTTATTGAATGATCGACCCATTTTTGGACCTGGCCCTGCATACGCACTTTACTAAGCCAATCAACATCGTTGGAAGTTGATTTATAATATGGTGAATTCCTGACCAACTTCTCAACCTGATCATCTGTATAGCTTTTTACATCTTCAGTATTATAACCGTTTACTTCGAGCCAGATTATAAATTTATGATGAAATACATTGTATTCTTCCCATGCATCGCCTATTTCATCAACAAAAGTTACTTTAACATTGGTATCATTAGGATTTACCTTCCGGCGTCTTTTATAAACTGGCATAAATACCGGCTCTATTCCGGAGGTGGTTTGTGTCATCAGGCTGGTTGTGCCAGTTGGAGCAATGGTAAGTAAGGCTATATTCCGGCGGCCAAATTTTACCATGTCATTATACAATTTTTCATCCTCATTCTTTATACGGTTTATAAATGGATTGTTTCGCTCCAATGCAGCATTGTATACCGGAAAAGCTCCACGTTCACCGGAGAGAATGACAGAAGACCTGTATGCTTCAAGGGCTAACATTTTATGCACTTCGACCGAAAAATCTACAGCATTATCTGATCCATAACGTAATCCAAGTGCTGCCAACATATCACCTTCACCGGTTATTCCTATACCGGTACGACGGCCATCTTTAGCTTTAACTTTTATATTTTCCCACAGGTTGCGTTCTACCCGTTTAATTTCTGCATCTTCCGGATCTTCATCAATCTTTTTCAAAATCAAATCAATTTTTTCCAGTTCCAGATCGATAATATCATCCATAATGCGTTGAGTCCAGCCAACATGTTTTTTGAACAGATCAAAATTAAACAATGAATTTGCAGTAAACGGGTTTTCGACATAACTATAAAGGTTTATTGCTATTAATCGGCAGCTATCATAAGGGCAAAGTGGAATTTCACCGCAAGGATTTGTAGAAACAGTTCTGAATCCAAATTGAGAATAACTATCAGCAACTGATTCGTTAATAATTGTATCCCAGAAAAGAACTCCAGGTTCGGCTGATTTCCAAGCATTATGAATTATTTTCTTCCATAAATCCCTTGCATTAATTTCTTTTTTATAAACCGGATTTAAGGAATCTATAGGATATTGCTGAACAAATGGCAAATCATTTACAACAGAATTCATAAATTCATCGTTAATCTTCACTGATACATTTGCCCCGGTTACTTTGCCTGCCTCCATCTTTGCATCGATGAAATTCTCAGCATCAGGATGTTTCACAGATATCGAGAGCATTAATGCACCCCGTCGTCCATCCTGCGCAACTTCACGGGTTGAGTTGGAAAAACGTTCCATAAATGGAACAACTCCTGTGGAAGTAAGGGCACTATTCAAAACAGGACTACCATGAGGACGAATATGCGATAAATCATGGCCAACTCCTCCCCTTCGTTTCATAAGTTGAACCTGTTCCTGGTCTATTTTCATAATTCCCCCGTAAGAATCGGCAGCCGGATCATTTCCAATGACAAAACAATTGGATAATGAGGCGATCTGGAAATTATTTCCAATTCCTGTCATTGGACTTCCCTGAGGAACAATGTATTTGAAATCACGAAACAATTCAAATAATACATCTTCTGACAATGGATTTGCATATTTGTTTTCTATACGTGCAATTTCCTTTGCAAGACGCAAGTGCATATCGTTGGGTGTAAGTTCATAAATATTTCCGTAGGAATCCTTTAACGCATATTTAGTAGCCCAAACTCTTGCAGCAAGCTCGTCTCCATTAAAATACCGGAGTGTATTCCTGAATACTTCGTCGTAGTTATATTTTTTAGGTTCCATAATTTTTGGATCGTTTTTCTGCCTGGCAATTATTGCATCATTGTCCATATTCTGTTATATAATAAGGTTTACAAACTAGGTTTAAAAAAGGTCAAGTGGTATGCAATATATGAAGACTCTTAATATTGAGCAAAGAGATTCGACATGTATTATTAACAAATAAAAGTAGTTATTAACTAATTGAACAGATGCTGTTTAAAAGTGATTAAGCAATTAAGTGATGAAGTGATGAAATGATGAAGTAATTAAGTGATGAAGTGATGAAGTAATTAAGTAATACCAGGATATTAAAATCTCATCACCTCATCACTCATAATATATGAAACTATCTGTTCAGTTGCACCAGTATTTCGGTTAATGTATTCAGATGCTAATTTTCCGGATTCATTTAACATAATAGAATCAGTAAATAAAGAGCCCAGAATTGTTTTTAACTCATTATAATCATTAATTGCAAATGCTCCACCTATTTTAATCAGATCCAAAGCTTCCTGAAATTTACTGTGATTTGGCCCAAACAAAACAGGTATTCCCCATACTGCTGCTTCCAATATATTATGAATGCCTTTACCAAAACCTCCACCTATATATGCTACATTTCCATATTGATATAGGGAAGAAAGCATACCAATATTATCAATAATAAGAACATCATAATCGCCTGTTTGTTTATTAATCCAGGCGGAATAACGAATTGATTTCTTATTAATTTGATTTTCAAAACGTTCTAAATGCGATGAGTTAATCTCATGGGGAGCTATTATATATTTTACAGCAAATATGGATTCGTTGATGTATCTTGCCAGCAGATCCTCGTCCTTTTCCCAGGAACTGCCAATTACAATACATTTTTTATCAGAGGTAAATAATTTTACTGCTTCATGTTTTTTTGATTGTGATGCAATTGCTTGTACCCTGTCGAAACGTGTATCTCCTGTTACTTTTACATTAGTAAATCCTATGTTTTTTAGAAGATGCCTTGAAATATCGTTTTGCACAAATAGTAATTCGAAATAAGACAGAATATTACGATACCATCCACCATACCATTTAAAAAACAACTGTTCTTTTCTAAAAATTGAAGAACAAAGGTAAACTGGTATATTTCTTTTGTGTAAGGCTGAGAGATAAAAATGCCAGAATTCATATTTAATGAATATTGCCTTTTCAGGATTTGCCAGTTCTGTGAACCGTTTTGAATTAATTGGTCCATCCATTGGGAGATAGAAAATATAATCAGCATATTGATAATTTTTTCTAACCTCATAACCCGATGGAGAAAAAAATGTCAGCAGTATTTTATATTGAGGATACCTGCTTTTTATTAGTTCAATTATCGGCCGTCCCTGCTCAAACTCTCCAAGTGATGATGCATGTATCCAAATTCTCTTTTCATACGGCACCAATGTCTTTTTCATTAAATCAAATACTGATTTCCTTCCATTAATCCATAATTTGGCCTTCTCATTTCCAAATAGCGATATTAAACGGACACAGATAACGTATAAGTTTATAAGTAAATAATATAATATAGTCATCCTGATTAATTGAATTGACAAAAGTAATTGAATTTAATAATTTTAACTAATTTAGATTTGTATTATAAGTACTTAAATAAATGAAAATAGGATGTATAAAGGAAATTAAACATCATGAATACCGTGTAGGGTTAACACCTTCATGCGTAAGATCATATGTTTCAAGAGGCCATTCAATAACTATGGAAGCAGGGGCCGGAAAATCAGCTGGATTTTCAGATGATGAATATGCTGGTTCAGGTGCAAAAATCACTTCGGAAAAGAAGGAAATTTTTGACAGTTGTGAAATGATTATCAAAGTAAAAGAACCCCTGACAGAAGAATATGATTTATTCCACGAAAGGCAGGTATTATATACCTATCTTCATTTTGCCGCTTCAAGGGAGCTTACAGAGGCAATGTTAAAACGTAAAGTTAACTCTGTTGCATATGAAACAATTCAAACTGCTGATAAACAGCTACCATGCTTAAAACCTATGAGTGAGATAGCCGGAAGGTTGAGTATACAGGAAGGTGCAAAATACCTTGAAAAAACCTTTGGAGGAAGGGGTGTTCTGTTAGGTGGTGTCCCGGGGGTAAGACGTGGAAAGGTTGGAATAATTGGTGGCGGTGTTGTTGGTTTAAATGCCTGCAAAATTGCTGCAGGCATTGGTGCAGAAGTGACTATCCTGGATATTGATGCCAACAGATTAGCATATCTTGACGACATTTTCGGATCAAGGATTACTCCGCTATACAGTACCGATTCAAATATTGAGAGTGTTTTAAAAGACAGCGATCTGGTAATAGGGGCGGTGTTATTGCCTGGGGCCAAAACTCCAAACCTGATTAAAAGACATCATCTTTGTTTAATGAAACCAGGTGCAGTAATAGTAGATGTAGCTGTTGACCAGGGAGGATGTTGTGAAACCACTCATCCGACAACTCATGACGACCCGGTATATATTATAGACGGAGTAGTGCATTATTGTGTTGCCAATATGCCGGGAGTAGTGGCATTGAGTTCTACACAGGCTCTTACAAGTGCTACCTTATACTATGGATTGAAAATTGCAGAGGCCGGACTGGAAGAAGCATGCAAAAGATGGGGCGAAATAAAAAGTGGGGTAAATACCTATAATGGTAATGTTGTATATTCAAATGTTGCTAAAGCATTTGATATTCCATATGTTAATTTGGATAGCCTGTTGTAATTTTTGTTTTCCTGCATTTTCTCAGGTTAACTAAGTGTCAGTTAAGAAATCACCAAGTTTGAGGCTTGCGAAGACAGAAAAAGCGCAGTTTACTTTAGTAAATGAGCATTTTTCTGATGAGCGTAAAGAAAAAATTGGTGATTTCTTTCTGACACATACATTAAAAGGCAGCCATAAGTAAGTTTATATCCTGTGCCGGAATTCCCAGTTGAGCCCCAATAGCATGATCGGTAAGAATGCCGTTGAACATGTAAACGCCATGCCGTAATCCAATATCTGTTTTCAGGGTTGGGTTCATACCCCCTGAATCTGCAATATCAAACAGGATAGGTGCAATTACATTGCTCAAGGCTATTGAAGCTGTTCGTGCCACCCTTGAAGGAATATTCGGGACACAATAATGAATTACATTATGTTTTGTAAATACCGGATTCCCATGGTCGCGACATTCTGAAGTTTCGAAACACCCTCCCTGATCGATACT
The DNA here is from genome assembly GCA_963846585.1 of uncultured Bacteroidota bacterium. GTDB lineage: Bacteria > Bacteroidota > Bacteroidia > Bacteroidales > JAAUTT01 > JAAUTT01. The sequence continues at coordinate 156,763 of CAWJWO010000007.1, read as the reverse complement.
TATATCTACAATTACCGAACCTTTTTTCATTTTACTGATCATTTCTTCAGATACGAAGAATCTTGAATTTGCTTCGGTAAAATGAATGGCACCTATTACAACATCGGCTGACCTTAGAGCCTTCTTCAGCACCTGATCGTGGAGTACAGATGTATGTAACCGCATTCCCAGATGTGATTGTAATTTTTCCATGTCGTGAACTGAACTATCCATGATTTTAACATATGCACCTAAACCAATGGCAGCTCTGGCAGCCGATTCTGCTGCAGTGCCTGATCCCAGGATAATAACTTCAGCCGGGGTAATACCTGTAATACCTCCCAGCATAACACCTTTACCCTTGTTAACATTGCTTAAATATTCAGCGGCTATAAGAATTGCAGTATTTCCTGCAATTTCACTCATGCTGCGGACAATGGGATAATTATTATATAAGTCTTTGATTTTTTCGAATGAAATTGCTGTTACTCTTTTTTGCATTAATCCCCGGATATGCTCTTCGGATAGGTTCCGATACTGCAATGAGGAAATTATTACCTGGTTTTCCTTTAGCAGGGATATTTCACGAATAGTAAGCGGGGCAATTTTTAAAATTATATCTGCCTTATATACTTCTGATTCTTCAACTATTAAACCACCATTTTCGCTAAATTGCGTGTCATCATAATTTGCTGCATTGCCTGCTTCTTTTTCAATAAATACCTGGTGTCCGTTCTTAATAAGCGTTTCAACTGCTTCAGGAGTTAGAGGTATCCTGTTTTCATATTGATCACTTTCTTTCGGAATTCCAATTATTAGTTGATGATGTTTCTTTGCAACCTCCAGCATTTCTTCCAATGGCAATAACACTTTATTGTACATATTAAACGTGCGTGAGCTAACCTCTTGATTGGCCATGGGTTAAATTAATGTTAGTAGTCCTGATTATTAATCTAAAGTAATATAATTCAGTTTATTTGACAAAAATTTTAACAATATAATTATTGCCGTCGGTTTAAACCGACGGCAATGATTAACTATATATTAATAATTCTGGCTCCATCTAACATTTCCTGCATAGTAACTTTTAAGAAATGAACAGGCAATAATGATTCACCTTTCTCCGGCCATTCAATAAAACAATAATTTGAGCCATATAAATATTCTTCATACCCCAAATCAAATAATTCTTCAATATTATTTATCCTGAAAAAATCAAAATGATAAATAATTTCTCCTTGTTTAGTAAAGTACTCATTGACAATAGAAAAAGTGGGACTTGTAACTCCTTCATCTACTCCAAGGTTCTTGCAAAGTGCTTTTATAAAGGTTGTTTTCCCAACACCCATGGAACCATAAAAAGCTATGTGTTTTTTAAATTTTATTTTTTCGAGGAAATTTCTGGCAATTGTATCGAGAGAATCAAGGGATGGTATGATAAAGTCCATATATAGCTGGTGCTTAGTGTTTAGTGCTTAGTGCTTAGATCACAAAATTACATTTTTTATAAATACTATTAAAAGTTATTGTTTAGCACTATTGTCCAGAAAAATGTCAATATATATTTATTGTAAAACAATAATAAATTATTGTAATATAATAAATTATTATTATATTTGTCCAATATTTAAAAAAACTATCGCCATGCAAACAACTAAAAATAAATCTATGATTAAAGTTCTTAAACGTGCAATTGACATAGCGTTGATTCTACAGTTAATTTGGGTTATTTGTGAAATTGTAACATCTTTCCCTTTAATTAACTTTTTGTCTGATATTTCATTATATGATAATTTAGAAACCACATTATTTGGACACAATGTTATAATTTTTCTTTCAAATCCTGACCTACCCAAATATATTTATTCTATTCGCAAAAACTTTATGATATTCAATGAAGTAAGTTACTGTATAGATATGTTTGCATTTATATTGATCACATTTCAGTTGAAGTACCTTTTTAAATATTTTATACAGGATGACTATTTTAATCCGATAAATTCTAAATGGATTAAAAACATTGCTTTAATTATTTTTTTATGGGTAATTTTTGATTTTATAATAAGATTTGTTCCAAACATATTCATTCCAAATTACTTTATTTGTCAAAGTATTGGAATGAATTCTTTTAGAAATGGATTTTCTTTTGGGACACTAGAATTTAATTATAAATTATTATTTGTATCAATTATCATTTACGTAATCTCCTTTGTTTTCAAACATGGCAGCAAATTACAGGAAGAATCCAGTTTAACTATTTAAATTAAAAAAGATGGCTATAATAATAAATCTTGATGTAATGCTTGCAAAAAGGAAGATGAGACTTAATGAGTTATCTGAAAAGGTAGGTATTACGCAGTCAAATCTGTCAATTCTAAAGCAGGGTAAAGCTAAAGCTATTAAAATATCGACATTAAACCTGATATGTGAAACATTAGAGTGTCAACCTGGTGATATTTTTGAATATAAACAAGTTTGAAGCTGGGTAATAATTGAATTATTTTAATTATAAGCTACTTACATTTTTTGAGGTTTCTCGCTTCGCTCGAAATGACAATCGGTTTCAGATAATGGAGAGGAGGGAGAGAGGCCGGCAAAGCCGGCCTCTCTCCCTCCAACACCACAATACTGCGGGTCGTCATTCCGACCGTAGGGAGGAATCTCAATTGTTTGTTGCAATTCATTGATTAAGTCCGAAACATGTTGAGAAAATGATTTATTATCGCCAACAAAGCTACTCTAATGTAATTGAAATTCTGCTTATTAATGGATAATAGTTATAAATAATTTTAACTCTTAATTAGCAATAGTAAGTTTAATTTGTATCTGCACATATTCAAATTATTTGTCCCGTCTTGGCTCCCGGTTCCTGGTTCCTGAGCTTAGTCGAAGGATGGTTCCTGGCTCCTTTATATATTTTCAAATTGACACATTTTCAAATTTTCAAATTAACACATTATTTCCTATATCTTTGCGCACAAATAATTTTATAGTATTATGATTTCGGTCAATCAGCTGACAGTTCAGTTTGGAGGATTTGATCTTTTCAGGGATATTTCCTTTTTGATAAACCGCAGGGACCGTATTGGATTAGTTGGAAAAAACGGAGCCGGTAAATCAACCATGTTAAAAATATTATGTGGATTGCAACAGCCTACAAGTGGAAGTATTGTAATACCTGATGATTGCAAAACAGGTTATTTGCCCCAGCAGATGGTCCACCGTGACGGGAAAACAGTATTGGATGAAGCACGCACGGCCTTTAATGAGTTACTTGGCCTTGAAAAAAGAATGCAATACCTGAACAGGATGATAAGTTTACGTGAGGATCACCACAGCGGTGAATACCTTGATTTAATCCATGAAGTTTCAGAAGTGAATGAGCGTTTTCATTTCCTGGGTGGGTCCAATATGGATGAATCTCTTGAACAGACCTTACTTGGATTAGGGTTTACATATAATGATTTTAAAAGACAAACCAGCGAATTAAGCGGTGGATGGCGTATGCGGATTGAACTGGCAAAGATACTACTGATAAGACCGGATATTTTGCTGCTTGATGAGCCCACTAATCACCTCGATATTGAGTCAATACAATGGCTCGAAGCTTATATCAAAGACTTTAACGGAGCAGTAGTCTTAATTTCTCACGACAAGGCATTTCTCGACAACCTGACAACCCGTACTATCGAAATATCCCTGGGGAAAATATATAATTACAAGGCATCGTACTCAACTTATGTGGTACTAAGGAAAGAAAGACGCGAACAGCAGATGGCGGCATTCCGGAACCAGCAAAAAAAAATTGGAGACACCGAAGATTTTATCGAACGCTTCCGTTATAAAGCTTCAAAGGCAGTCCAGGTGCAGAGCCGTATTAAACAGCTCGACAAAATTGAACGGATTGAAGTAGACGATGAGGATACTTCGGCAATAAATATAAAGTTTCCACCTTCGCCACGTTCAGGAACAGTGGTTGTAGAAGCAAAAAATGTAATAAAATCGTTTGGACAAAATATTGTATTAAATGACATAGATTTTGTTATTGAACGAGGAGAAAAAATTGCTTTTGTAGGTAAAAACGGGGAGGGCAAAACAACGTTTTCCAAAGTAATTATAGGAGAACTTGATTTTAAAGGCCATGTTAAAATCGGACATAATGTTAAGATAGGTTATTTTGCTCAAAACCAGGACGAATTAATGGATGAGAACTTAACAGTTCTCGAAACTATTGATCAGGTTGCTACAGGTGATATTCGTTCCAAACTGAGAGATTTACTCGGTTCATTTTTGTTCCGTGGCGAAGATGTCGATAAAAAAGTAAAAGTTCTTTCGGGGGGTGAACGTTCCCGCCTTGCAATGGTAAAACTTATGCTGCAACCGGTTAATCTGCTTATTTTGGACGAACCTACCAACCATTTGGATATGCGTTCAAAGGATATCCTTAAAAAAGCAATTGCAAATTATGACGGTACATTAATTATTGTATCGCACGACCGTGAATTTTTAGATGGCCTGGTCAGAAAGGTTTACGAATTCAGAAACCATAAAATCAAAGAACATATAGGCGGTATATATGAGTTCCTGCAAAAAAGGAATCTGGAAAACCTGGCAGATCTTGAAAGAAAATCGAAACCAATAGATTTACAGGCACAAAAGGCAACATCAACCAATAAAAATGATTATATAGGGAAAAAGGAACTTGATAAATCTATAAGAAAGATTAACCAGCAGATTTCCGTTTGCGAAAATAATATAGCGACACTCGAAAATGAAATAGCTCATATAAATGACATGTTGGCTAATCCTGAGAAAATTGAAAACATTTCGAATGAAAAATTATACCTCAGGCATGGCGAAGCTGAAAAGGACCTTGAAAAGGAAATGAATATTTGGGAAAACCTGAATGTTGAACTTGAAAGTATAAAGGGACAAAGGTTTTAATAAACCAAGTTGCAGGTTACAAGTTGCAGCTAGAGCCAAGCACAAAGAACCAGGAACCAAGATTTAATGATTTTAGATTCTAGATTTTAGATATGTGATTTTAGATTTATATTTTATAACTCAATTTAATAAATCTTAAATCTGGATTCTCAAATCTAGAATCTTAAATCTTTATACCTAACTTCATTTTTTAACTCTGTCCGGACGCAGTGATCTTGAAGTAGCCCCTGCCTGCCACATTTCTGATTCACGTAATTCTTTTAATTCTATCTCAAGTTTTTCTCTGTAGTCGCTACCACTGGTTGAGTCAAGAACACGTTTACATTCACGGCCATCCTTTACACGGGCATATAAATCTTTAAAAACCGGCATCACGGCATCGCGGAATTTTGGTCTCCAGTCAAGTGCTCCGCGTTGAGCTGTTACACTGCAGTTTGCGTACATCCAGTCCATTCCATTTTCGTCAACCAAACGTATTAAGCTTTGGGTTAGTTCTTCAACTGTTTCGTTAAAAGCTTCGCTTGGTGAATGGCCGTTATCCCGGAGGACTTTATACTGGGCATCCATTATACCTGCAAGAGCACCCATCAATACCCCACGTTCGCCGGTTAAATCGCTGAAAACTTCCTGTTCAAATGTTGTCGGAAACAGGTATCCTGATCCAATGGCAATGCCAAGTGCTAATGTCCGTTCTTCAGCTCTTTTAGTATAATCCTGAAAAACAGCATAGCTGGAATTGATACCCTGGCCTGCTAGAAAGTTACGTCTAACGCTGGTGCCTGATCCTTTTGGAGCGCATAAGATTACGTCAACAAATTCAGGCGGAATAACTGTGGTTTGATCTTTATAGGTAATTGAAAAACCATGTGAGAAATACAATGCATCTCCCGGGTTAAGGCAAGGTTTAATGACAGGCCACAATGTTCGTTGTGCTGCATCAGATACCAGATATTGTATAATTGTAGCCTTTTTTGCAGCTTCTGCAACTGGGAAAAGAGTTTCACCAGGAACCCAGCCGTCTTTTACTGCTCTGTCCCAATCGGATTTAAATTCCGGAGCCTGTCCGATGATTACTTTAATTCCATTATCGCGCATGTTAAGCGATTGGGCCGGACCCTGAACGCCATAACCAATAACGGCGATGGTTTCTTTTTTTAATATTTCACGTGCTTTGTTGAGGGTAAATTCTTCGCGGGTGATGACAGTTTCGAGTACACCGCCGAAATTTATTTTTGCCATAGGATTAGGATTAAAGGATTAAAGGATTAAAAAATTAAAAGATTATAGATTAAAGATAAAAGGTTACAGGTACAGGTTACAGGTTACAGGTTACAGGTTACAGGTTTACAGGTTACAGGTTACAGGTTACAGGTTACAGGTTACAGGTAATATTGGGATTTAAAAAAATAAAAGGTTACAATATTATTAAAAATTGTGATACAATATCTACAACCTTTACAGCTTTTACAACTTTTTTAATTGATTCAGCCATATATAATTGGGATTCAGTTAAGATCTTCTATTTCCTGTAAATATTCCGTTAAGAATTCTTTAGGGTTTTTAGTTACTGCAACAGTTCCCGAGCGCGTAAATTGAGTTACGCCAAAAGGGATTAGTTTTTCAAATAATTCCTGGGTTTCGGTTTTATATCCTGTTTTTTCAATAACCGTATAATCCGGTGTAATCTCAAGTATACGTGCACCTGTATTCCGCACCATATTTTCTATCTCAAGGCTTTTCATCAAAGCTTCTGTAGGTACTTTGTATAGGGCAATTTCCTGCTGAATAATTTCATCATTTGTATGATAATATGCCTTAAGCACTTCAACAAGTTTATCGATTTGTTTTGTTACTTTTTCAACTTTCTCGCGGGTGTTGTTAACCACAATAGTAAATTTATGCACACCAGGTATAGAAGATTGTGAAACAGTTAAACTTTCAATGTTTACCTGCCGCCTCGTAAATATTATAGTTATCCGGTTTAGCAGTCCGATACTGTTTTCAGAAAAAGCGCTTATAGTATATTCTTGTTTTTCCATAGTTCGCAAAATTAGTTATAAATATTATAAATCTTTCCAGACATATTCATTTTATACAGATAATTCCCAGGTTTAGAGTTTTTGTAGTGATTAGGTGATTAGGTGATTAAGTTTACAGTTTGTAACCTGCAACCTGCAACTTAACACACTAGTCCCTGGCCCCTAGTCCCTAACCACTATTTATTCGAGACGTATTTCGGATACAGAACTCCCAACCGGAACCATAGGAAATACGTTGTCTTCCTTTTCAACTTTAATTTCAAGCAGATAAGGACCGCTATGATTAAGCATAATATCGATAGCAGCATCGAGGTTTTCACGTTTTTCTACTCTTTGTGATGAAATGCCATATGCTTTTGCAATTGCTGTAAAATTAGGATTGATAATATCAACTTCTGAATACCTTCTATTATAAAACAATTGTTGCCATTGTCGTACCATGCCCAAATAATCGTTATTCAGGATCACAATTTTAACTGCTACCTCGTTTTGGAATATAGTCCCTAATTCCTGAATAGTCATTTGAAATCCACCGTCTCCAATTACAGCTATAACCTCCCTTTCGGGGGCACCGAACTTGGCACCTACACAGGCAGGCAAAGCAAATCCCATTGTGCCAAGGCCACCTGAAGTAATTGATGAACGGGTTTTGTTAAATTTAAAATATCTTGTTGCAATCATTTGATGTTGGCCTACATCTGTAACTAAAATCGCATCTCCTTTTGTTTTTTCTGTTATTTTATAAATGGCTTCTCCCATTGTTAAGCCTTCTTTTTCGGGGTGGATATCATTCATTATAACTTTTTGATATTCAAGCTGCATTAATTTTTTAAATTCATCTATCCAAATTTCGTGATGGCCTGGTTTAATGCGTTCTGTTAACAGAGGCAAAGATTCCCTTACATTTCCAATTACTGCAACTGTAGTTTTAACGTTTTTGTCAATTTCAGCAGGGTCAATTTCAAGATGTATAACTTTTGCTTTAGTAGCAAAGCGTTTTACATCACCTGTCACCCTGTCGTCGAATCGCATACCAATGGCAATCATTAAATCGCATTCGTTACACATTATATTTGGTCCGTAATTTCCATGCATGCCAAGCATTCCAACATTCAGAGGATGGTTTGTCGGCAAAGCCGAAAGCCCTAAAAGTGTCCATGCTGCCGGAATGCCGGATTTCTCTATAAAAGCTTTTAACTCTGATTCAGCGCTGCCAAGTATTACTCCCTGTCCAAATAAAATATAAGGTTTTTTGGCCATGTTGATAAGCGTTGCTGCTTCTTCAATTTTTTGTATATCAACTTTGGGAGTAGGGATATAACTACGTATACGTTCACATTTTTTATATAAAAATTCACATTTGGCGACCTGGGCGCTTTTAGTAATATCAATCAGGACAGGACCCGGCCGGCCTGTTCGGGCAATAAAAAATGCCTTTGCAATAGCTCCTGCTATTTCATCCGGACTTGTTACCTGCACATTCCATTTGGTAACAGGCATGGAAATACCAATTACGTCAGTTTCCTGAAAAGCGTCGGTACCAAGGAAAGCTGCTCCAACCTGTCCGGTGATGCATACTATAGGTGTGGAATCGAGCATGGCGTCAGCAATTCCTGTTATAAGGTTAGTTGCTCCCGGTCCGGAGGTAGCCATGGCAACGCCAACTTTACCTGTTGCCCTTGCATAGCCCTGTGCCGCATGGGCAGCACCCTGTTCATGCCGTACTAAAACGTGTTTTATCCTATCTGTAAAATCGTAAAGTGCATCGTATATAGGTATGATTTGTCCTCCGGGATATCCAAACATCACTTCAACGCCTTCTTCAATCAGGGAAAGTATTACTGCCTGTGCTCCGGAAACATTTATAGCTGATGACGTTTTCGGTTCTTTTTGTGTTTTGGTCAATGTTTCCATTTTTGCTGTATTTAATGAGTAATTATTTTAAGTCGTAATTCGTAAGTCGTAATAGAACCAGGAGCCAAGAGCCAGGAACCAAGACTTTTGATTTATTTTCTTATTTATTATAAATTTTGTGGAGTACCACGTCCCACGTTCCATATCTTGGCTCCTGGTTCTTGGTTCGTGGCTCTCACCATCATGTCTTATGTCATATGTATCAAGTTTTCTTTACAATATTCTGACTGCTCCGGTGTCAGCTGAACTTACCATTTTAGCGTACACCTTCAAAGCCTTAGAAATGTTTCTCGCTCGTTTATAGGGAGAGAATGCTTTATCACCACGAAGTTCTTCGGCTTTTCTTCGTTTTTCCAGTTCTTCTTTGCTTACTATGAGGTTAATACTTCTTTCAGGAATATTTATTTCTATAGCATCCCCGTTCTTAACCAGTGCAATAGCGCCACCACCAGCTGCTTCAGGAGACACATGCCCAATAGATAAACCTGTTGTACCGCCTGAAAAACGTCCATCGGTAATAAGAGCACACAATTCACCAAGATGTTTTGATTTGATATACGAAGTCGGGTAAAGCATTTCCTGCATACCGGGACCACCCTTGGGACCTTCGTAAATTATTACCACTACATCACCAGCCTTTACTTCTCCGTTAAGTATACCATCAGATGCTTCATCCTGTGATTCAAAAACCCTGGCAGTTCCTTTAAAATTGAATATCTTTTCATTTACGCCAGCCGTTTTGACAATGCATCCATTTTCGGCTATATTACCGTATAAAACAGCTAATCCTCCATCTTTGTTGTAGCAATGTTTAATATCTCTGATACAACCATGTTCCCTGTCGAGATCAAGATCCTTGAATTTAGTTTCCTGAGAACCCATAACCAGGTTACGGCCCCCGCCAGGTGCGCTTTTATAAACATCAACTGCTTCTTCAGTGACGGATGAAAGAGTGATATCGAAATTGTGAATGGCTTCTTTTAAAGTTTGTCTATCTGCACGTTTCACAGAAGAGTCCACTAATCCGGCCCGATCCAGTTCACCCATAATACCAAGGATTCCTCCGGCCCGGTTTACATCTTCCACATGATAAGGAGAACTGGGTGCGACTTTACATAAAACAGGAGTTTTACGTGAAAGCTGATCTATATCTTTCATAGTAAAATCAACTTCGGCTTCTTTTGCAATGGCCAATAAGTGAAGTACTGTATTGGTGGAGCCTCCCATAGCTATATCGAGGGTCATGGCGTTCATAAATGCTGCCCTTGAAGCAATGGATCTTGGGAGTACTGAAACATCGTCATTAAAATAATAATCATTTGCAATATTAACTATAAGATGAGCAGCTTTTTCGAAAAGTTTTTTACGGTTCTTATGCGTTGCAACTATGGTACCATTGCCAGGTAGGGCCATTCCTATTGCTTCGTTAAGGCAATTCATTGAATTGGCAGTAAACATGCCTGAACAGGAACCACATGTCGGACAAGCTGCATTTTCTACCCTTTTAACTTCGGCATCACTTACCGATTCGTCGGCTGCCATAACCATTGCATCTATAAGGTCGTATTTTTTGCTATCCGAATTACCTGCTTCCATAGGCCCGCCTGAAATAAAAATAGTCGGTATATTGAGCCGCATTGCTGCCATAAGCATTCCGGGGGTAATTTTATCGCAATTGCTAATACAAACCAATGCATCCGCTCTGTGTGCATTTACCATATATTCCACGCTGTCGGCAATAAGATCGCGTGATGGCAAGGAATACAGCATCCCGTCGTGGCCCATTGCTATTCCATCGTCAATGGCAATAGTATTAAATTCAGCGGCAAAACAGCCCAACGATTCAATTATTGATTTCATTTCCTGGCCTATGTTATGGAGGTGAACATGACCCGGTACAAATTGAGTAAATGAATTTGCAATAGCAATAAGGGGTTTACCCATTTGTTCCTTTTTCATACCGTTGGCCAGCCAAAGACTTCTGGCACCTGCCATTTTCCGGCCCTGGGTTGTTGTTGCGCTACGTAAAGTTGTTGACATAAAATTTAGTATTTAGTGTTAATTATTTGGGGATTAGTGGATAGAATCTAGTAAAAAAAGATTACTGATTACTAATTACAAATGACTAATTTATGTATTCAGTAACTTTTTTTACAAACAATAATATCTATTTCTCTAATCACTATTTTAAAAATTTTAAAATTTAAATGCTCTTAGGATAAATCAGTGTCTTTTAGAAAATGTCAAAAAACTGATTTAACTCTTGTAAATTGGTGTTTGGATTATAAAGTTCGTAGCCGAGGCTTGCGATGTGAAAAATCAGGAGTTTACTATAGTAAATGACTGATTTTTGAACGAGCGTAACGAAGGCTACTGACTTTAAAAACAAACACTAATTAAAAAAGCCTTTCTCATTTACAGTGAGAAAGGCTTTTTAAAAGTATAAACACAATCCGCTCTCACATCAGTAATTTTCTGACGAGCACCACAACAAAAATGTTAATATGTAAAGATTGTAAATTCATACTTTATTATCTTTTATTCATGACAAATATAAGTATTAAAACTAAAACTCAAAATATTTTATGCAAATATTTAAATTATTAACTTACTTTCCTACTTTCCTACTTCTTAAAGCATACTATTTTTATAAATATTTATTTTATACATTTGCACCTCAAAACCAGAACGACTCCGTAGCTCAGCTGGTAGAGCAATTGACTCTTAATCAATGGGTCGAGAGTTCGAGCCTCTCCGGGGTCACTCCATTAGTTTTAAATCCCTTGTGTAATAGTGCTATACGAGGGATTTTTTAATTTTACGTACATTATTGCGTACACTGTAAGTTTCCCAAAAGTTGTACCATTTAAAATTAGAGAAAATTCTAATGGAATTTAATCAAGAATATTTGAAACGTTTTTTAACTCAAGGTACTTTAACAAAAAAGGATTTGCTTGATTTTTATACAGGTGAAGACATTAAAGACAAGTATCGTTTAATCGAAAAAGAAATAAATGACTTATAAAATGCCATCCATATTTTAAGGGGTGGAATAACACGAAGTACTGAAAAGTTGCCAAGTAAATATATGATTAATAGCTAATAGTAGCGATACCTATTACATATAATTTCGTACATTTGCTTTAGGAACCCCACCATTAACCTACTACATTTTAACCGAGCTATTAAATTTGTATGTTTCCCATTCTGGTTTATATTCTTCTACTGCTTGGTTACCAAAAACATCCCAACCTTTTCTTTTCCCTCTGGAAAATAATTCCAGATATGGACCAGGACTGCACTGTTCAATAATTTCATATAGTTCATCTGGCTTTCTTGAATGCTCTTGTTTTCGAGTTTTAATTATATTGACCTGAGTTCTACCAGGGGTTAAAGTTCTCATACTTCCTCGGGTCCCCAATAATATAATCTCAGTAGTATTTCTAAAATAAAATCCAACCCCTCTACCATCCGGCCCTCCATCTTTTCTAATCTTATGCCAAATTATATTTGTTTTATATTTAAACCCCCAGGCTTCCATAACCTCTAGCCCTTCTTTAAGTAAGGCATTAGGTACCCAAAGATATAAATGACTTGTATTAGATGCTACCAAATGAACCGGAATCTCTTTTATTTCTTCTAGTGAAAGTGTTTCATACCGGTTTAATCTTTTGTGTTCGGGTGCAACTTTACCTGTACGATTCAAGAAACGCCACGGAGGATCAGCTAAAATAGTTTTGTATCCTTTATCTGAAATTTCCCTAATAAAGTCTTTAGCAACGTTACTTTTATAGTCTAATAGATTAATTGTTTGCATCATATAATTTTTTTGTTATACCAAAAACTAATATTGGGCAACCTCCACCGCCATTTCCTTCAATTCTTGGAATTAATTTAGACATATGTGTTGTGGATGCTCCATACGAGGCACCTTTACCCAATGTATTAAAAATCTCCTGAAGTTCATCAGCTCTGGTAATAATAACCCCTACGCTTATTGCCCTGAGATCAAAAAGTAAACGAAAATTATTTAAATCACGGTCAAAGAAAGGATCCTTATTATTCCATTCAATCTCAAGAGCAATTCTATTTTTAAAGCAATCAACTTTATGAGTGGGGGAATCCATAGAACTTGAATCGACTATAATTTTAGTCTCGAATTCCTTTTCAAGCCAACCTTTTTTATATAAAAAGGAATCAATAGCTGATGATATCGGAGATTTACCTCCACCGGGTGTCTCTATAGAACTTTTTGTTAATCTAAATTGTGTTAGTAATTCTATCAAATCGTTCCACTCATTAGGAAAATCATGTTTCATTACAGCACAAGCATGTTTCCATTCGTGATACTCATAATTATCTCTAATAAATTGTGGTAATATTTCTGTTCCCATTTACCTAAGAAATTGGTTGTCTAAATATAGCTATATTTTCAACTTCAACAATTAAAAGTTATCAACTAACTAACAGATTTTAATTAAGTTTGTAATGAGTTTCTATTAACAATAGGCAATCCGTTTTAAACAAAATAAATGATCGAGTCTTGGTATATAACATTTAAATTAGCTCCAGAATTCATCAATCCCATTTATTCTCAAATGTTTCTTCACCATATTCGAAGATGGTTGCAATATCAATGTCAAACTGCTTTGAAACTTTTACTTGTTTTTTCTCGAGTTCAACCATTCTTATCCTCAATATAATCCCAATATTTATTATCAAGAATTATTGAAATGCTAAAAGAATCATTTTTACTTATAAGACAATAAATTTTGTACAATCCCAATCCACTGAATCAATTTTCCTTTAAAATTATCAGGATTCTTTTTTATATCATCTGGGAATATAGCTTTCTCCGAACTATCATATAATTTTTTTCCCCAGTTATCAACTTTATACCGGTTGGAGTGCATTAGTCCATTAAATTTTTCAAATTTAGCTTCATGGAAAACACTATCATATTGAGCATCCAATTTTGAAACAACTCCAATTAAAAGAACAATCAAAATAAAATTTCTAAAATTTTCATGATAATTTGGTTTGAGTGTATTTAAATTATGGATGTCACTGATAAATTCTAAACTGATTTTTGGTGGTTGGCCATTACGGATTGAAGGCAGGGGAAACATCAGGGATATGGTTATTGATATAAACCGGACAGATGAAAAGGGTTTAAATAAAGGCCGTGGTTTGAACCTTTGAATTTAAATTTTTATACTGCGTGCTGAACTGGATCCGGCTAATGCTTGATTTGGAATGAAAGACACCCAGTACTTCTACCCTTTCTGGTTTGATTCGATAAACAATCAAATGAGATTCAAGAATAATATTTCTGTAAATATGCCCTTTTGTAATCATATGTCTACATTCCGGGTACATCAAATAAAAATCTTCGAGTTTGTATGCCAAGGATAATAAAAGACTTCTATAATTTTCTGCAGCCTGAAATCCGAAAGTTTCTACTCCATATTTGAAGATATCTTGAATATCATCTTCAAAAATAGGACTTAACAGTATCCGTTTTCTTTTTTCCATTGCTCGAATCTCTTTTCAAATTCTTGAGGAGTATAAAAGGGACCTTCTTCAGCTTTACGGATTCTAGCAACAAATTCTTCATGTGTAAATTTTGCGCCTGGAAGAGCCCAACTCTTTTCTTTAGTTGGTTTAACTGTTTTTGTGCTCATAGTCATACTTTTTACAAAGATATAAAATTCTTTTTCTATTAAATGCTTATGACTAAACTATGAAACGAAGCCCGGACTTATTCTCGGGCGTGCGGGGATCTCCAAACTATCCCATAAGCTAAACACGGGAAATAAGTCCGGACTATTGATAAATAACATTTCGTTAAAACAGTTATTGTATTGATAATCAGATACACCTATTTAACATAAAATATATTATAGGACAATACTTTTGTTGATTATCAGCGCTATAAATTTTCGGCCCGCTGTTTTTTATCGTTTTGTGGCCCTTTTTGCCACTGTGTCAGGGCTTTTTTTTATTTTATATGGTTTTTATGCTCAATCCATATCATTTGTTCTATGTCAACAAATTGTCCTCCGCATTCGCATATTTTTTTTGTAATATCTTTTGTAAATGCATTACATTTATCGCATATATATTCTTTTTTTTGGCCTTTATAACAATTATTTCTATATAAATAAATATAAATGTTGTAATTATCAATGAAATAATTGAATATCTTGGAATATGATTTAATACTTCTGTCCAACTTAGTGGTTCGTGATAATAATATGTTCTAAATCTATCCCAATTATCACTACTAAGTTTTTCCTTAATTAATGCAAGTAAAAGAAAAAGACAAATAGTAATATATATTTATATATATTAGGTTTTTTATATTTAGAGCTGTCCATTAATTCCTGATAGCTTTTTCTAACCCACATAATATATCCGAAATCTCAATAATTTATAAACATCAAATATACAAAGCTTAATGATATATTTCAGAGCTTGGAATAGCTAAGAAAATCTATTTGCCCGCCCGCCCTTTCAAGCTTTATAGCTAGTTAACCTAACAATAAGCCACTTGGAATTTTTTTTCAAGTGGCTGTTTTATCTGTACCCAATCCATATTTCACTTAACCACCATCTTACCTATATGAAAACTATCCTCTCCATTAACCGACACAATATAAACCCCAGGCTGTAATTGGTTCCCATTATAGTTAAAGGTATTTTGTGTAGTGCTGGTTTCAAATACAGTCTTCCCTGTCATATCTGTTATGGTTATCTTTATGTTTTGATTATCAGGATTTGAAAATTCAACAGTAAAATTTCCTTCATTTGGATTAGGATAAAGTTTAACAACAGATCCTGTAATGTCCAAAATACCCGTCCCGCTTCCGGCAGCCTGTGTTACAATTACTGTTTGTGAATTAACATTATTTCCTGAAATAGTTATTGTATAAATTCGTTTATTAATACTGGTATTAGCTGTTGCTGTTAGAGTAATCAACGCAGTATCAGAACCTGATGTAATGTTCGGTGTTAACCAGGTTTGCGTTTTGCTTGTAGTTAACGTCCATGCTTCATTTGAAAAAATACTAAAAGTTCTTGTGCTATTTGAAATAGCACCTATTTTCAGGGTATCTTTTGAAACTGATAAAGCCAGAACTTTCATCACAATGGCATTGCTCGTTGTCGTAGTATCGTTAATGGTAGCCTGACACGTAACAGTATCACCATTTAAAGGAATATAAATGAATATTCCTTTACCGGTACCTTCATTTTTCCCATTAACCTGCCATTGTAATGATACAGATGCACTTAAACAGCTTGTATCTGCCGTAAAAGTAACTGATGTACCTGAAATAACATTATCTTTACTCACAGAAATAAGAACAAACTTGTCATTTGCAATAAAATTAAAACTTAACAATATCTTTATCCTTTGAGTACCAAAATCAATATATTGAGTACCATAACTATTCCATTGAGGGGCAGATTTATATACGTTTACTGAACCACAAGGCACAATAAAGTTACTAACCTTACTGTCATATTCGAAAACATCACTGCCCATAGCATTTCCAGTCAAAGGAACAGGGTTTAATGCAATAATTGATGTAAAACTACATTCAAAAAAGGCTAATGTTCCAATTTTAGTAACCGAAGAAGGGATGGTTAAGGAATCTGTAAAACCAGAACAATAACTAAAAGCATAATCTCCAATAGACGTAACCGAAGATGGAAATGTAATAGAAGTCAATGTTGTTTTGCCTGTCCATGACTGTTGATTACAAAAAGCAAATTGAGGGATTGTATTTGCTGCAAAAGTATCGTTTGGTACATCTGTGACTGCCGTTCCGGTATAGGCTGTAATAGTAGCACTGCTTAAATCAAGCACAGCCAACACCGGCATACTGTCTCTCATGATTTTAAAGTCCCGTGCATCAATTGTTCCAGTAACTGTAAGATTGGTCACTTTAGTTAGGTAGGCACTTGCTACTGAATTCAATGTACCTGGAGTAGTGACATTTGCCGTATCATAAACCTGCGCATTTGCTTAGCCAAAGAAACCGGCAACTATTAGAGAAAACATGATTTTTTTCATAACGTATGAATTTTAAGTTGGCAGTTTCAAATTTAGTTATTTAATATATTGATTATCATATAACTTTTGATATTTTGATCATATGATTATTTGAGTTGATTAAATCATAGATTTGTTATTCAAATTAGATATTTTAAAGCATCCCCCTCCTGGAATGAAATTGAAAAAATGCGCTGCGCTTTGAAATATCAATTGTTTGATTAAGTAATCGTGCCAATATCTTTTAATGGTTTGGCTATGTCGTTTATCATTTTTATAATGATTATATTGTTAATGCTGCCTGTATTTGTTTGCTTTTTTATTTCTTTGTTGCAAATCCCTTGAAAAAAGTATAACTAAAAACCCCATTAGGTTCTGCTGTCCGGTATAAATCCTTTATGCCTTTTTCAAATGTCAGGCTATCTATAATGCCATTATGAATTGCCTTTTTACCAACTCCTTCTATCATTGCTGTAAATGTATTTTTAATAAATCCTTCGACTAGCGCGGGCCTGCTGGCATCAACATATACCATCCGCGGTGAAACTGATATATCAGAAAATCCGGTTGTGCTTAACAATGGATACAATTCCCTCCCTATATTTGAGTTGCCCCCACTTTGTCTTTGAAGCCGGATCTGACAATCTATTGCCGAATATGCATATTTACTTTCAGGATAGAAAAAAGCTGAACCATGGTCTCCTTCAATCACCATTACAGAACCTTGCTTTTTTATTACTCTTTTTATTTCTTTAAGAGCTTGTACAGGATTATGAAGATGTTCCAGTACAAAACAAATAACCGCACTATCAAAAGTTTCATCTTTAAACGGCAAATTATATATATCAGCCTGTTTAAATTCAACATTTTTAATGCCCAGGGATTTAATCAATTCTTTAGCTTCTCTCACTGAATCCTCTGATAAATCAATTGATATAATGTTGGAACCGGGGTTCTTTGGTGCAATTATTTTTGTTTGTGCACCAACGCCACAACCTGCCTCAAGAACTAAACTGTCTTTTGGGAAATAGAGTGTCGTTATGAATTATATTATCTAATGTATCTGCCTGGTCGTTAAGCCTCAGTGCCTCTTTATCCGAGTAACCATGTACATATTTTGTGTGTTCCATATATATTTTTTATCAAATATATCAATCTGTTATTAATTTGAAATTTTTTTAACAATGATTAACAGAAATATATTGTAACAAAATGAGGTTCTTTCCACTTATTACAATAAAATAAATTCAGGGGAAAAAGAATCTTTCAAATTGTAACAAACTATAATTTTTGTGTATGATTTGTTTGCTATGTTAGGATCAATAGTTTGCACCGGGAAGTTATTCCTTTATAAATTTCTTCATAGCAATTCCTCTGTCAGTTTGAGCTTTTATTATGTAAACGCCACTTGATAAATTTTCTAAATCAATTGTTGTCTTTGTATTGTCATTATAGATTGTTTTAATAATTTGTCCGTTGGTATTAAAAATTTCTATTTCGGATTTTTGTGGTATTTCAATGGTGATTTTACTGGTGGCTGGATTAGGATAAATGCTTATTAGAAAAGGGGCTATAACTTCATTAATAGAATTTGGGGGGAGAACATACTCATACGCTCCTATATCAATGCGCCCACCTCCTATGCGTGGATTGCCGGCCATATCTGTTGAGGGTAAATCAAGACTAGTTGTATCCGCCTTTCCAGCATTTATGCAAGGTGAACCAAGATGTAATGACCAATCGGCAGTTATTCCATTATATCCTATGCCACTGCCTTCTGAAGGAGCAACAAAAAAAGGTAATGTGTCAATATTATTCTGGTAAATACCTGTGTAAAAAATAGCACCATTAAGACCAAATGCTGCTTTATCGCCCTGTACATCGCAGTAGTAAAAATTGGGGTCACTGTTCTCATCATCTAAATAAACCTGCTGTCCGCTTATGCTTGCTGTGTTGCCCCATAAAATGTTATTGTAGAGTGACAAGTTGCTATATAAAGTAAAAAACAATGCACCTCCATTTGCGGCAATATTATTGGTAATGGTATTATTAGTAATGGTCGGACTGCTGTATTCACAATAAATTCCACCGCCAGCATTATAAACCGTGTTATTTGAAATTATATTATTGATAATTAACGGACTACCGGAATAAATATAAATTCCGCCTCCTCCGCCTGTTGAAGCTAAGTTGTCAGAGATCATATTATTGGTGATTTTTGCATTGCTATTATTACAATAAATTCCACCGCCGCCACTTTTGGAAGCCGTATTTTTAAAAATATCATTGTTTAAAATCACAGGACTGCTGTTATCACAGCAAATTCCTCCGCCATAATTAGAGGAGTTGTTTGAAATGATATTATTTGAAATTACAGGGTTGCTGGCCCAGCAATAAATTCCACCGCCATTAAGTGCGCCGATATTCGTAGTTATATTGTGGGAAATATTATTATGAATAATTGCCGGACTACTGCCAAAACAAGAAATTCCAGCACTGCCGCCAACACTTGTATTTGCCGTGCAATTAGAGATACGGCAGTTGGAAATAATTGCTTTGGAGAAATTATCGAAATAAAATACTCCCCCACTGCCAGTGATTTTGCTGTATTGCAGTTTGCAATAGAAAAATTTGGAAGTGTCATTTGTTGCAGGTGTATTGTCAAATTGTATTCCGAGCCAGCCAATAGTTGAATCAGCAGCGATAAAAGTTATTGTATCAGCGACAGCGCCTATAGCTAGCAATCGACCTTGTACATATAATTTATAAGAACCCTGAAAATTAACGGTAACTCCGGGCTCTATTGTAAGTGAGGAGTCGTTGGGTATCATAATAGCTCCCTGTATTAGATAAGGCGAGCCGGCAAATGTCCATGTTCCGCTAACATTTCCTGCAGAGATAATAGTTTGTGCAAAAGAAAATGAATACATTAAAATAAATGTTGCGATTGTCAGAAAAGGTTTTTTCATAATATTATTTTTTAGGTATTTAATGTTTTTTAGAAAATTAATATTACGTTTTTCTATTCTATTATGTTTACTTTAAAGAATTAAATCTTATATATTATTGTCACTATTTTCTGAAGATGTCTTTCTTTGTCTTTTGAATTATGTTTGTTGTTAGCTCTTAGGGAAGTCACAAATTATTAATTCCATTTATAATATACATAACACAATTATCAAATAAAGGTATATTTGGATCAGGATTTAATTATAAAATAATCATACATTTTGGACTAAAAAGAATTAAAAACATCATTTTTAATGGTCAATATATAATTAAATTTGAATTTCTAATCAATGAAATTATTATGAAAAATATTTTACTCTAATGTATATTGGCAAGCACTATGAGTTTTGTTCATGGACAAATTTATGATACGGCACATGTAATAGCTCCAGGTAATATGAAAACTTAAGGAAATAAATATTTAAAAACAGTGACCAATGAATTTGCAAATCCTGAAAATAAAATTATTCAGATTAGTTTATCTGATTTAACAGGAAAACCCTTATTTGAAACGAACACTGCACGAAATTCCTTTAACTACACCGGAAATAAATTAATGCCAGGGATATATGTTGTAACTGTTAAAGGAGAGGATATTTTTTATGTTAGTAAGATGGTGGTGAAATAGTTGGGATTAATTAATAAAGTTATTGCGGGCAATCGCATGATTTCATTTTTCTATTTACAGGATGATGATGATTCCTTGTAGATGCACAAGATAATAAAGAAACAATGGTAAGTATAATTAAGGTTCTGCTTAAGAGCCTTTTAATATGAAATGTGTTTTTAATCAAAATCGTTAACATAGTCGTATGTCATAAGCCGTAAGTTAATAATTATTCATCAATAATCAATATTCAATACTCAATAATCAATTATTTGGTATATTTCGATATAATTTAAAACTTTATGATATGAACTTCCAATTACCAAAATTACCTTATGAATTGAACGCACTTGAACCGGTTATTAGCCAGAGAACGCTTGAATTTCACTATGGCAAGCATCATCAGGCATACGTAAATAACCTGAATAACCTTATTCCCGGAACAAAGTTCGAAAATGCAACGCTTGAAAACATTATCCGTGAGGCTGAAGGACCCATTTTTAACAATGGCGCTCAAATCTGGAATCATACTTTTTATTTTACTGGGTTTTCTCCAAAAGGAGGCAAGGAACCTGTTGGCTCATTAACAAAAGCAATAGATAAAAGCTTTGGATCTTTTGCTGAATTTAAAGAGAAATTTTCAAAAGCTGCTGCTACCCTTTTTGGCTCAGGTTGGGCCTGGCTTGTTAAAAAACAGGATAATACGCTTTCAATAATCCAGGAGCCTAACGCAGGAAATCCTATTAAAAATGGATTTACACCATTATTGACCTGCGATGTATGGGAGCATGCCTATTATTTGGATTATCAAAACCGGCGTCCGGATTATATCGAATCCTTTTGGAAATTGGTGGACTGGAACATTGTGCATCAAAGGTTTGAATAGGAAGAAGACAGAAGACAGAAAGTGACATGGGACATGGGACGTGGGACATGAAAAAGGACGTGAAAATAATGACAAATTACTGATTACTAATTACAAATGAAATTTGAATATTTGGGAATTAGTTTATGAGGTTTATGAGGTTTATTAGGTTTATTAGGTTTATTAGGTTTATAGGTTTCTTATAAACGCATAAACAAATAAACGCATAAACTAATTTTATTGTTTACTGTTAATTGATAACTGTTAACTGTTAACTGATAACTTTTAACTGATAACTGTTTTCTGACAACTAAGCACTAAGCACTATGCACTAAGCACTAAAATCCATGGAGAAAGAATATATAATTGAGAAAAATATCTCTAATAGAAGGCTGCCCAATTGGATGAAGGCACAATTACCCAAAGGTGAGAAATATTCCAGAGTTAAAAACCTTATTAAAGATAAGGAACTTCATACTATATGTGTTAGTGGTAATTGTCCTAATAAAGGTGAGTGCTGGAGTTCCGGAACAGCGAGTTTTATGATACTTGGAGATAAATGTACCCGGAACTGCAGGTTTTGTGCAGTTAAAAATATGAGGCCTGATCCTGTTGATTGGGAAGAACCACAGCGCCTGGCGGATACTATCAGGTTACTGAAATTAAAGCATTGTGTGATTACATCAGTTGACAGGGACGATCTGGATGATGGTGGTGCGGAATTTTGGGCTGTGACAATAAAAAAAATAAAAGAGCTTAACCCTGAAGTAACTTTGGAAAGTTTAATCCCCGATTTTTTAGGGAAACACGAATTATTGAATAAAATAATCGAAGCAGGCCCTGATGTAATATCGCATAACATTGAAACGGTGAGGCGATTAACTCCAAAGATACGGAGTAATGCCTTATATAACCGAAGTTTATCGGTTCTTGAATTTATTTCAAAGTCAGGAATCGTTCCCAAATCAGGCTTGATGTTGGGGTTAGGGGAAACGGAAGAAGAAATAATTGAAAGTATGGATGATCTGTGTTCGGTAGGATGCAGGGTATTGACCATAGGACAATACCTTCAGCCAAACACTCATTTGGCAAAAGTTGAAAGGTATATAGAACCCGAAATGTTTGAGAAGTACAGGATTATAGGTTTGCAGAAAGGATTTGCATTCGTGGAAAGCAGCCCGTTGGTAAGATCGTCGTATCATGCCGAAAGACATGTAAGGGCCTGAAAAAAAATAGTGCTTAGTGCTTAGTGCTTAGTGCAAAGCGCATAGATGTTGTACTCAACACCTAACAGAGTAATTTTTTGGGAGTTTTTTATTTAGGCTCAAAAAAGATTAATATCTTTGACTAAATTAATAAGTATATAAAATACACTTATAATATTTATTAATAGTATTAATCTACAAACTATAAAACTATATGGCAATACTTGACTGGATTATATTAATCCTATTCCTATTATGTCTCATCGGTATAGTTATTTGGGTAATAAAGAGCAAAACAGATAATACAAGTGATTATTTTCTTTCAGGCCGGAGCGAAACCTGGCTGGCTGTTGGTGCAGCTATTTTTGCAGCTAATATAGGTTCTGAACATTTGGTAGGATTGGCCGGTGCCGGCGCTGAAAGTGGTATGGCTATGGCGCATTGGGAAATGCAGGGATGGATGATTCTTATACTTGGTTGGGTATTTGTTCCATTTTATGCTCACAGCAAAGTTTTTACAATGCCTGAGTTTCTTAAGAAGAGGTTTAATAAGGACACCAGTTCTACATTGTCTGTTATTACACTTGTGAGCTACGTTTTAACCAAAGTTTCAGTTACCGCTTTTACAGGAGGTATTTTTCTTCAGTCAGTTTTAGGGATTGATTTTTGGTATGGTGCCATTGGATTGGTTCTCCTTACAGGTATTTTTACAGTGTTAAGCGGAATGAAAGGAATTATGACTATTTCAGTTATACAAACCCCAATTCTTATTGGAGGTGCCATAACCATATTACTCCTCGGTCTTCTAAAATTAGGCGCCGGAGGCATTTTAAACGGATGGCACGAAGTTGTTCAGCATGCCGGGAATAATATCCACCTTATTCACAAAAAAGGGGATTTTTGGTATGATAAATTTCCTGGCATAGGAGTAATATTTGGAGCAGCAATAATTGGTTTCTGGTATTGGTGTACCGATCAGCATATTGTTCAAAGAGCGCTTGCTGCCAAAGATATTAATAATGCACGCAAAGGTACTATCCTGGCTGGGTTTTTAAAAATATTGCCTGTTTTTATGTTTTTAATACCTGGAATGATAGCTGCTGCAATGAAAGCAAAAGGTATGATATTATTTAACGATAATAATGAAGCATATGGGAAACTGGTTGGTTTTCTTTTGCCAATAGGCATAAAAGGAATTGTTATAGTTGGTTTTATAGCCGCTTTGATGACGTCCCTGGCTGCTCATTTTAATTCTTCAGCAACATTATTTACTATAGATTTTTATAAAAATTTTCACCCTAAGGCTAGTGAACACAGGTTGGTTTGGGTAGGGCGTGTAGCTACAATATGTGTGGTATTGCTGGGATTAATCTGGATACCTATTATGAAAGGATTAGGTAACGTTCTTTATGAATACCTGCAAAATATGCAATCTCTTATAGCTCCTGCAATTGCTGCAGTATTTATTTTGGGGGTATTCAACCGTAATATTACACCTAAAGCTGGTGAATGGGGGTTGATTATTGGTTTTCTTATTGGTATGACACGGTTGGGACTGATGATTCTGGATCCTGGCAGAAGTTTGGATATTGCTTCCCATAAGATTATTACAGACCCAATGTTAAGAAACGGAATATTTACTATTCTTAATATTAATTGGTTACATTTCGAAGTATTCCTCTTCTTTTTTACAATTTTACTTATGGCAACTATAAGTTTCTTTACACCTAAGGCTGATGAAAATCAATTGCAAGGGTTGACGTATTTTTCAAGAAGTCCCGAACAAATAGCTGAAACGCGCAAAAGCTGGGGTACCTGGGATGTAATAAGTTCCTCGGTTGTTGTTGCTGTTTGTGTTTTGTTCTACATATATTTTTGGTAATAAGTCAGGTTATATATTATGTCAAATTATACTATAGGAGTTGATTTCGGAACTGATTCAGTGAGGGCACTAATCGTAGATGCTGAAAATGGAAATGAAATATCTACAGATGTGTTTTATTATCCACGATGGAAAAATGGGAAATATTGTATTCCTGCCCAAAACCAGTTTCGCCAGCATCCTCTCGATTATATTGAGGGCCTTGAGTCAACCATTAAAAATGCATTAATAAAAGCACCCGGGAAATTAGCAAATAATATAATTGCAATTTCAGTTGATACTACCGGCTCAACTCCGGTAGCATTAGATCAAAACTGCAAACCACTTTCCCTGTCTCCTGAATTTGCAGAAAACCCCAATGCCATGTTTGTTCTTTGGAAAGATCATACAGCTACACAAGAAGCTGATCAGATAAATAAATTGGCAAGAACTTGGGGAGGCATTGATTATACTAAATATGTTGGTGGGATTTATTCTTCAGAATGGTTTTGGGCAAAAATATTACATATACTTCGATCAGATGTTGAGGTCAGAAATATGGCATTCACCTGGGCGGAGCATTGTGACTGGATACCTGCACTTTTAACCGGGGAAATAAATCCTTTAAACATTAAGAGAAGTCGTTGTGCAGCAGGACATAAAGCAATGTGGCATCCCGAATTTGAAGGGCTTCCTTCCGGGGAGTTTCTCAGGAAACTCGATCCTTTATTGACAGGATTAAGAGACCGGTTATACACTGAAACTTATACCTGTGACGTTAAAGTTGGCAACCTAAGCAGGGAATGGGCAAAAAAGCTGGGACTAAACGAGTCTGTCATTATTGGAGCCGGTTCTTTCGACGCTCATCTTGGTGCTTTAGGTGGTGAAATTAAACCTCATTATTTAAGTAAAGTGATGGGCACTTCAACCTGTGATATTCTTATTGCTCCAACTAATGAACTTGGTGGAAAATTAGTTAAGGGTATTTGCGGACAGGTTGATGGTTCAGTAGTAAAGGATATGATAGGAATGGAAGCAGGGCAATCTGCTTTTGGGGATATTTATGCGTGGTTCAGGAATATTATTTTATGGCCAATAGAAAAAATATTGGCCAATTCATCGCTAATTGACAACGTATTAAGAGAAACCCTTGTTCAGGAATTGATGGATAATATTATACCTGTTCTTTCAAAAGAAGCTGAATCTGTACCTATTGGAGAATCAGGTATACTGGCAGTTGACTGGATGAACGGACGTCGGACACCAGATGCAAATCAGTTATTAAAAGGCTCTGTTTCAGGGCTTAGTCTCGGGTCTGATGCTCCACGTATTTTCAAAGCATTGGTAGAGGCAACAGCCTTTGGTGCCAGAAAAATTGTTGACAGGTTCATTGATGAAGGTATTGAAATTTATGGAGTAATAGCCTTAGGAGGTGTTGCAAAAAAATCTCCATATGTTATGCAGGTAGTTTGTGATGTATTAAACAAACCAATTTTAGTTGCCAGAAGTGAACAGGCATGTGCTCTTGGAGCTGCAATGGCAGCAGCGACA
This sequence comes from uncultured Bacteroidota bacterium, assembly GCA_963846585.1. Classification (GTDB taxonomy): domain Bacteria; phylum Bacteroidota; class Bacteroidia; order Bacteroidales; family JAAUTT01; genus JAAUTT01. Next base: position 130,730 of record CAWJWO010000007.1, on the reverse strand, counting down.
GCAGCAGGTCTTTATCCTACAGTGCTTGAAGCACAGGTTAATATGGGTAATGGCTATGAAATGGAATTCAAGCCTGATAAATCTAATGTTGAATTATACGAACCCTTATATAAAAAATATTGTGAGTTAGGAAGTTACATTGAACAACAAACGATTGCAAACAAAAAATCACATGAGTAAATTTATTGATTTAAAACAGGAAGCATTCGAAGCAAATATGCAATTAACAAAATTGGGCCTGGTTATTTTTACATTTGGAAATGCCAGTTCAGTTGACCGGCCCCTTGGTGTATTTGCTATTAAACCAAGCGGGTTACCTTATGAATTACTATCTCCCGATAAAATGGTTATAGTAGATTTTAATGGCAAGGTAGTTGAAGGAACTTTAAGGCCATCGTCGGATACAAAAACTCACGCTGTTTTATATTCAAATTGGGAGCATATCGGGGGAATTGTTCATACACATTCGGTTTATGGTACATCATGGGCACAAACCTTACAGGACATTCCAATTTATGGTACTACGCACGCCGATCATCTTTCTTCAGACATACCTTGTACACAACCAATGACAGATGAAATGATAATGGGTGATTATGAATACCAGACAGGTATTCAAATTATTAATTGCATAAAAGATAGAGGACTAAACTATCAGGAAACAGAAATGATCCTTGTTGGAAACCATGGCCCTTTTACGTGGGGAAAAACAGCCAACAAGGCTGTATATAACAGTGCAATGCTGGAACAATTATCTCAAATGGCCTGTATAACTAAAATGATAAATAAAGGGACTTCACGAATTAAAGATACTCTCATTAAAAAACATTATGAAAGAAAACATGGGCATGACTCTTATTATGGACAATAAATCTAATGACAAATAACTATTAAAATGAAAGACTTAGAGCAATTTGAAGTGTGGTTTATCACGGGTAGCCAGGATCTGTACGGAGAAAAAACTCTCCGGCAAGTGGCTGTTAATTCGGAAGAAATAGTCAAATTTATAAATAATTCTTCAGTAATACCTGTTAATCTGATTTTTAAATCGGTTCTAAAAACACCTGACGAAATCACAAAAATATTTAACGAAGCTAATATTAAACAAAATTGTATAGGTGTAATTACCTGGTGCCATACTTTTTCACCTTCAAAAATGTGGATAAATGGTTTAAAGAATCTTCAAAAACCTTTACTGCATCTTCATACCCAATATAACCTGGAATTACCATGGAGTGAAATTGATATGGATTTTATGAATCTTAACCAGTCTGCACATGGTGATCGTGAACATGGTTTTATTATGACCCGGATGAGAAAAAACAGGAAAGTTGTTGTTGGTCACTGGATGGATGAAGAGGTTATTCGGAGTATTGGAATATGGACACGTGTATGTGCAGCGTGGTATGATTTTCAAAGTTTAAAAGTAGCACGTTTTGGTGACAATATGCGAGAGGTTGCAGTTACTGAAGGTGATAAGGTTGAAGCACAAATAAAATTTGGTGTTTCTGTAAATGGTTATGGAATTGGTGATCTTGTCAAAGTGATAAACGATGTGCCTGAATTTAAAATAATTAATTTAGTTGAAGAATATAATGATATCTATAAAATAGGAAATATTGGAACATCCAATGGAAAGATTTTGGAAAATATAAGATATCAGGCACGAATCGAACTTGGGTTAAGACAATTTCTTGAAAATGGAGGGTTTAAAGCCTTTACTACCACCTTTGAAGACCTTCACGGTTTGGCCCAGCTCCCTGGTTTGGCATCACAAAGGTTAATGGCTGGTGGGTACGGTTTTGGAGCAGAAGGTGACTGGAAGCATGCAGCTCTCGTAAGAGCTTTAAAAGTAATGGGTACCGGATTGAAGGGAGGTTGTTCATTTATGGAAGACTATACCTATCATTTAAAATCGGGTGAAATGAAAGTTTTGGGTGCTCATATGCTTGAAATTTGTCCTTCAATTGCAGACGGACAAATTTCACTTGAGGTTCATCCTTTAGGTATAGGTGGTAAAAATGACCCTGCCCGTCTTGTTTTTAATGTTGCTGAAGGACCAGCTATCAACACCAGCCTTATTGAATTAGGCAACAGGTTTAGAATGATAGTTAATTCCGTTGATTGTGTGAAACCGGATCATGAATTGCCAAAATTACCGGTAGCAAGAGCCCTGTGGGTTCCACAACCAAACCTGAAGATTGGAGCAGCTGCCTGGATATACGCAGGGGGAGCACACCATACAGCTTTCAGCCAGGCAGTTCAAGCAGAGTACATTGAAGATTTTTGCGAAATCGCCGGAATAGAATACATTCACATAGCAAATCATACTAATATAACAGATTTAAAAAATGAATTGCGTTGGAATGAGATGTATTATATGCTTTCAAAATATCCATATTAAGAAATAATAATAATTTATAAAAACCTAAAAATGAAAAAATTAATTATTCAAAAAATAATTTTTTTCAATATAATTATTGGAATGCCTTTCATTAATATACCAGGACAAACATCAAATACAAACCATTTAATTTTAAGGATGGATAAAGCAACATATACAATCAGTAAAGACATTTATGGAAATTTTGCCGAACATCTGGGACATTGCATATATGGAGGACTTTGGGTTGGCGAAAAATCAGACATTCCAAATATCCGTGGTATACGCAGTGATGTCGTTGCTGCATTGAAGGATTTGAGCATTCCTGTACTAAGGTGGCCCGGAGGTTGCTTCGCAGATACTTATCATTGGAAAGATGGTGTAGGTCCGCGTGAAAGCCGTCCCTCAATTATTAATGTAACCTGGGGCGGTGTTTCAGAAGATAATAGTTTTGGCACTCACGAGTTTCTGGATTTATGTGAACAATTGGGTTGCGATGCATATATAACCGGCAACGTGGGCAGCGGTAGTGTTAGGGAAATGACTGAGTGGGTGGAATACCTTACATCCGATACAGAATCACCTATGACTAAACTTAGAAAACAAAATGGCCGGGCAAAGCCCTGGAATGTTAAATACATAGGAATTGGCAACGAAGCCTGGGGTTGTGGTGGAAACATGACTCCTGATTTTTATTCTGATTTATTCCGGCAATATGGCACATATGTTACATCTGCCTGTCCAGGTTTGATAAAAGTAGCTTCAGGGGCAAGCGCAGATGATTTTAACTGGACTGACGTAGTTATGAAAAATGTGGATAACAGGGTACAGGATATGTCGTTACATTATTATACCTTACCAGGGGATTGGACTGTTAAAGGATCAGCAACTAATTTTACACAAAATGATTGGTTTACGGTATTGAAAAAAACACTTATGATGGATTCATTAATCAAAAAACATATATCCATTATGGATAAGTATAATAATAATACCGGACTAGTCATAGATGAATGGGGTACCTGGTACGATGTGGAACCGGGAACAAATCCAGGTTTCCTTTTTCAGCAAAATACTCTTCGCGACGCGCTGGTAGCCGGAATTAATTTAAATATATTCAATAATCATGCCGACAGGGTAAAAATGGCAAATATTGCTCAGCTAATTAATGTTTTACAATCTGTTATCCTCACTAAAGGCAGCGAGATGGTTCTAACTCCAACATACTATGTTTTTAAAATGTTTAAGGTGCATCAAAATGCAACATTAATTCCAATTGATATACAATGCACTCCTTATAATAATGGAAATGAATCAATCCCTTCCATTAATGCTTCGGCTTCAAAAGATCATAATGGCTTAATACATATTTCCCTGGTGAACCTTGATCCTAATAAAGATAAATTAGTTACTATTGAATTGAATAAAGGTAATTATAAATACATGAAAGGTGAAAAGATAAGAGCCGACCGGATTAATGCCTTTAATGATTTTGGAAAATCACCGGAAGTGATAATTTCTAATTTTTCATCTGCAAAATTGAAAAATAATATTCTTGAAATAACACTTCCATCCAAATCTGTGGTGATGATCGAATTATCAGACAGAAACTAATTAGTCTGTAGAAAACTTGTAACTATTTTATTGAAAATTTGAAAATAGTTAATTGAGAATATTCGTGTCCCGGATTCAGTATTACACTGGGAAACTTAAGATGATTGGGTGAATCAGGGAAATGCTGTGCTTCAAAACAGAGGCCGTAATATTTATTGTAGGTAATCCCCATATGTCCTGTTAATGTACCATCGATAAAATTTCCTGAGTAAAACTGTATTCCTGGCTCAGTTGTATAAACCTGAAGTAATCTGCCTGAAGTTGATTCATAAACTTCAGCAGCCAGCGACAGTTCTTTGTTTATCTTCCGGAGTTTATAATTGATATCGTAACCTCCCGGTACCAAATTAATGCGTTCGCCGATTTTATGGGAAGAAGTAAAATCATATGGTGTATTTTTAATACTCATTAATAATCCAGTGGGAATAAGTGTTGAATCCACTGGTGTTACAGTATCTGCAATAATAGTTAATTCGTGATTTAAAATGGATTCTTTACAACCAGTAAGGTTGAAATAACTATGATTGGTTGGGTTAAGAATAGTAGGTTGATCAGTCTCAGCATAATACCTGATTTTTATTTCATTATCACTGGTAAGGACATAATAAACTTTTATATTAAGATCTCCGGGGTATCCTTCTTCCATATTCTTACTAAGATAGGTTAATTCAATGCCGGTAGAATCATCAGATGAAAAAACTCCTCCAATATCCCAAACCTGTTTGTCAAATCCTTTATTTCCGCCATGTAAATGATTTGGACCATTATTAGTGGCCAGTGAATATTCTTTTCCGTTTAATTTAAATTTCCCTTTGGCTATTCTATTGCCATAACGGCCTACAATGCTTCCGCAATAAATATGTTCACTTTGATACGATTTTAAATCGTCGAAACCAATAACCACGTCATCAATTTTTCCGTTCCTGTCAGTCACCTTTATAGAGGTTATTGTCGCACCATAATTGGTGATTTTAACTTCCATGCCTTTTTTATTTGTAAGACAAAATAGCCAGACTTTTTTTCCATCTGCAATGCCCCAATCAGTTTTTGAAACGGAAGATTTGATTTCCTTTTTTGAGTTGCAGGAAAAGATAACAAATAATGTTATCATGATTAAAATTGATTTGGTTTTTAAGTTCATAATTTTACTTATAAAAACTATAAATATTTAAATGCAGAATATTGATTCTATTTTTAATAGAAAAATCATATAATATTATGAAATAATTTTCATTAAAGGTGTTTTTGTTACTTTAAATTGAAAATTTAATCCCATTTCTTCAAAATGCTTATATTTTTCATTATCGAATTTGTAATAAAATGCCCCTTTTTTTGACGATCCTTTTTCTTTCTCATCAAGCTTTTCAAGTAATCCTGTTTCTAATATACGATTTCTGAAATTTCTTTTTTCAAGAGGTTCCTGGTAAATTGCTTCATATAATGCCTGTAGTTGTGGCAATGTAAATTTTTCAGGCAATAACTCGAAACCTATCGGTTTTCTTACAACCATCCTTCGTAAAGCAGATAATGCTTTTTCAACCATTAAATTATGATCAAAAATCAATTTTGGCAGGCTTTTAATCGAAACCCAATGGGCTCCATGCTCTTCGGCAAGTATCCTGTCATTTTCACTAACTTTTATCAAAGCATAAAAGGCTATGGATATTGTTCTTTCACCAGGGTCACGATCAAAGTCCCCAAATGTGAAGAGTTGTTCCATATATATGTCATTTAAACCAGTCAGTTGAAAAAGAATATGTCTGGCACCGTCTTCAATACTTTCACCATTTTTTAAAAATCCGCCCATAAGAGACCATTCACCTTTGGCTGGTTCAAATTTTCTTTTAAGTATAAGTAGTTTCAGCTCATTGTTATCAAATCCAAAAATAATACAATCTATTGCTACATAATGTTTATCGTGCTCACTGTAAATACCTGACATGATTTTTATTCATTAATACAAATTTAACCAATTTCAGGGCTTATATCAAATCCTACCGATTCAAGGTCTTCCCAAAAGTTGGGATACGATTTGGTAACTACGGAAGCATCTTTTATTACCAGGTTCTTTAATTTTAAGGCTGCAGGGGCGAAGGAAAGTGCCATTCGATGATCCTTATAAGTATTAATTGAAATAATATTTTCAGGATCAATACGTTGATTATTCCACTCTACTACACCATGCGATGGCTCACTAATAAGGAACCCAAGTTTTTTCATTTCAGTTTGAATTGCTTCAATTCTGTCAGTTTCTTTTATGCGCAGAGTATCAGCTCCTGAAATCCTGAAAGGAATGTTTAACAGGCATAACGTTACCACAAACGTTTGAACCAGATCGGGATTATTTGAAAAATCAAATTCAAAGAATGAAAGTTTACTGGGCTCCCTGGTAAGTTTGACACTGTTTCTATTAAAACTGCTTCTGACGCCAATCTTTTCAAATAAACCGGCAACCTGGGCATCTCCCTGAATGCTACCGGGATACAAATTGTGAAGTATTATTTCGGCCTCATCTGAAAGTGCGGCTACTTCATACCAGTATGAAGCTGCACTCCAGTCGGATTCTACAGTGAATGGACATCCTACATATGGCTGGGATGGAATATAAATGCTTTGATTTTCCCAAATTGCCTTTATTCCGAAAGATTTTATAAGTTGCATGGTTAGTGCAATATATGACGATGAAATTGATTTTTCTTCTATCGAAATCGAAAGTCCTTTTGGTAATACAGGGGCTATTAAAATTAGAGCCGTAATGAACTGACTGCTTATACCCCCATTAATTTTAATGACATTGCCCTTTAATGGCTTTCCCGAAGTCCTGATAGGAGGGAACCCCTTTTTACCAAGGTACCTTATATTAGCCCCCAATTGATTCAGGCCGTCAACAAGCTCGTGAATCGGACGATTTTTCATCCTTTCACTTCCTGTAATATTTATTTCTTTACCTATAGCTGCAAAATAAGCAGTAAGAAATCTCATTGCCGTTCCGGCGTGTCCTATGTTTATTTCTTCATTATTATTTTGGAAGGCATCAAGCATTATATTCGTATCGTCGCATTGGGAAAGGTTATGTATTACGAATGGTTCTTTTGACAATGCCTGTATTATTAATAGACGGTTACTTATACTTTTTGAGGAAGGCAAGGTGATTTCACCATTCATCTTTTTTAATAAACAATTGACAAAATAGTCCATTTACCTGTAATTTTTGTCAAAAATAATCATTTATGACTTATTAGTTAGATAGTGACACATAATTTACTGTCTTTTTCTTAACTTTCCCCGATAAATTTCATAGTTGACACTGCATTTTCATAGAGGTACTAAGTATGATTATAGAAAATAAGAAAAATGTAATTGGGCTGCACATTCGGCGGCGATTTTTTCTTCTGTTGCTTGCCATTACCCTTGTATTATTAATTTTTAAGGATTCTTTTTTAGGGATAGACAGAATAGTCTATTTTATTGGCCTGAATGGCTTATATATAATATATTACATCTGGGGGACGATAAGAGATTATAATTATTTGTATTATAACGATTTGGGGCCGAAGTTAATTTTTAAATATTATTTTCTGGCTTTGTTAGTTAAACGTAAGCGAACTATTGAAATTGATAAGGACAATTTTTATAAATTTCAAATTAATAAAAAATGGATGGGACTACGCATTTACCTGGTATTATACGAACAGCAGCCTGGTGGAATTGCCAAATATCCTCCGGTAAGTATGGGACTGTTAAAGAATAAGGAGATAAATAAAATCATGTCATCACTATTGTTCTTTAGTAAGGAAGAAAGAGATAAGACGTGAGACATGGGACGCGAGACGTGAGACATGGGACGCGAGACGTGAGATTTGGGACGTGAGACTTGGTACCTGCAACCTGTAACCTGTAACCTGTAACTAACAACTAACAACTAGCAACTAACATCTAACAACTATAACCTAACCACCAATGACCAACGACAATAATTTATTATACAAAATTGGAATAAGTCTTATCCCCGGTATTGGAGATATTAATGCAAAACGACTGGTAGCTTATACCGGAAATATAGAAGCAGTTTTTAAGGAGAAAAAGAAAAATTTGATGAAAATTCCCGGGATAGGTGCAGTATTGGCTGATAGTATATTAAATCATAACATTTTAACCAGGGCAGAGAAGGAAATTGAATTTATAAACCGTTACCAGATAAAGCATAGGTTTTATCTTGATGAGGATTATCCTGCCAGGCTAAAAAATTGTGAAGATTCTCCAATAATGTTATATTACAAAGGTGAGGTTGATTTTAACCGCCGGAAGGTAATCAGTATTGTCGGAACAAGAAATGCTACCGATTATGGAAAAGAATGTTGTAACAGACTTATAGAAGAACTTCAGAATCGTAAACATCATGTATTGATTGTTAGCGGCCTGGCATATGGAATTGATATTTGTGCACACAGAGCTGCTTTAAAAAATGGATTGGATACAGTCGCAGTTCTCGGACACGGCCTTGGAACTATTTATCCCACGGTTCATAAGGTTACAGCTGCCGAAATATGTAAACATGGGGCATTGGTAACTGATTTTGTAAGTGACACATTGCCAGACAGGCAAAATTTTGTTAAAAGAAACCGGATAATTGCAGGATTGTCCGATGTAACAATTGTAATTGAATCAGGAATAAAAGGAGGAGCCCTTATTACAGCTGACATTGCGGTGTCATATAACCGTGATGTTATGGCTTTCCCCGGAAGAATTGATGATATCTGTTCACATGGCTGTAATTGGTTGATTAAATCAAATAAGGCCGCCCTTGTCGAAGGAATAGAAGACATAGAGTACCTTTTGGGGTGGGATGTATCCTCTAAAAAAGCAGGCGATATACAAACTGAATTATTCGTCGATCTGGGAGAAGAAGAGAATAAAATTGTTGAGATTCTGCGCGAACACGGAGAATTAACCATTGACCTTATTAGTATTCATGCCAATATGCCTGTAAGTATTGTTTCGGCTCAACTGTTAACTATTGAATTGGCAGGTTTAGTGCGAAGCCTTCCGGGAAAAGTTTATAAGCTGGTAAGATAGTGCTTAGTGCTTAGTGCATAGTGCTTAGAATTAATGTCTTTATAATGTTCATAAAATTTAATACTGTGATTTAATTTAATAATTTATTTAATTTAAGAGAAGAGTTTGATGCTGGTTAAGGTTAGGATTGAACTTTTTTCGTTTATTTTTGTATTTTTCTCATGGATAGAATGGATAGTAATGACAGGGACTACACAAACGGCGAGATTACGGTGTCCTGGCGGCCAAAGAAATGTATTCACGCCACTACCTGTTATGCCCAGCTGCTGGAGGTATTTAACCCCCGAAAACGTCCATGGATAGACATGTATGGGGCTCCTACCAAAAAAATTATCGAGATTGTTAAAAAATGCCCTACAGAGGCTCTTACTGTTAAATATAACAAGGATATTGGAAAAGAAACAGAACCCGAATTACATACGGAAGAAGAATCGGAACTTAAACCAGCAGAAATACAAATAATGAGAGATGGCCCTATAGTGGTTTATGGTAAAATAAAATTGACCGATAATGAGGGGAAAGAATACAAGACATTCTCCATCACTTCATTCTGCCGGTGCGGTGCCTCCTGTAATATGCCTTATTGCGATGGGACACATAGGAAGATTGGGTTTGTGGGCTAATGACAAATTACTGATTACTAATGACTGATGAAAGAAATCAGAAGACAGAAGGCAGAAAACAAAGGCAGAAGGCAGAAGGCAGAAGGCAGAAGGCAGAAGGCAGAAAATTAAATTTGCAAATGGAAATTTATAGATAAAAAATCTAAAATTTAAAATTATTATTAGGTGTAAAATTTATAGAGTATTAATTTTCAATAATCAATAATCAATAAACAATTAACATTCGATGGAAGACCTGCCTGAAAATATAAGTGCTAAATTCACATTTAAACCTGGAGGTTCACTCAAGGTAACAGGAAGATTTATTGTTAAGGATTGGAATGGGAAAATTATTTCTACTGAAGATAAGATAAAACTTTGCCGTTGCGGAAAATCGAAAACCCAGCCTTTTTGTGATAATTCACACCGCAATTAGCAACCAACAACTAAATTTTTTATCAGATCCGCTGCATCCTGCAACGATACAGCAGAATATACCTTTAACCCCGATTTATCTAAAAGCTCTTTAGCCTCAACAGCATTTGTTCCCTGTAAACGAACTATTACGGGTACAGGTATATTTCCAAGTGCCTGATAAGCATCTGTTATACCTTGTGCTACCCTGTCGCAACGTACTATACCTCCGAAAATATTTATAAGGATAGCCTTAACATTTGGGTCTTTAAGTATAATACGGAAGGCTGCCTCTACACGTTTAGCATTTGCCGTTCCACCTACATCCAGAAAATTGGCTGGTTCACCACCTGAAAACTTAATAATATCCATGGTTGCCATGGCGAGACCTGCACCATTAACCATACATCCTACATTGCCGTTAAGTTTTACAAAATTCAGATTGTTAGAAATGGCTTCGGTTTCAGAAGGGTCTTCTTCATTAATATCGCGGAAATCAGTAAAATCATCGTGCCTGTATAGAGCATTATCATCTAAAGTTACTTTGGCATCAGCCGCAAATATCAGATCATCGGATGTTTTTATTACCGGGTTAATCTCAAACAATGTGGCATCCGATTTTTCATACGCGTAAGCGAGATTTTGAAGAAAGTTCACCATCTGCCAGAAACCTTTGCCGGATAATCCAAGTTTGAAAGCTATCTTCCTCGCCTGAAAGGTTAAGAGCCCAAAACGCGGATCGATTTCTTCATTATAAATAAGTTGAGGAGACTGTTCAGCTACCGCTTCTATATCCATTCCTCCCTGAGGGGAATACATAACTATATTACGGCCGGTATTCCTGTTTAACAGTATACTCACATATAATTCATTAACAGGAGATGGGCCAGGATAATAAATCCCCTGTTCAATTAGTAATTTATGGACTACCTTCCCTGCAGGCCCTGTTTGATGTGTTACCAACCTCATTCCCAATATCTGATGTACAAAAGATTTAACCTGATCAATATTTTTGGCAACTTTAACACCACCCCCCTTACCACGGCCTCCGGCATGAATCTGAGCCTTTACAACCCATGTGTCATTATGTACCCTGTCTCGTAAAAGCCGGGCGGCATTTTCTGCATCTTCGGCAGAATCTATTACTGTGCCATCCGGAACTGAAACCCCGAATCGCTTTAGAATTGATTTAGCCTGGTATTCGTGAATGTCCATACCGTATAATTATTGAATATTGAATATTAATTACTGATTACTGATTACTGATTACTGATTACTCTCAATAGTTTGTAAATTTACCAAATTAATAAATTTATACAATTAATAATATTTATTATAAACACATAAACAATAATTTTTTAATTAGTCATCAGTCATCAGTAATTCGTAATTAACTTATGAGAAAACTTTTATCCGCAGAATTAAACCGTAAAACGGCTGAAACCTATAAGAAATCACTTAAAACGCCAGTTATTGTTGTATTGGATAATGTGCGAAGTCTTAATAATATTGGATCAATATTTCGCACAGCAGATGCTTTTTTGACCGAAGCTATTTATTTGTGTGGAATTAGTGCAACTCCTCCTCATAAAGAAATTTATAAAACTGCCCTTGGTGCAGAGGAAAATGTTCCCTGGAAATACTATAAATCAACAGTTTCTGCAATTGAAGATTTAAAAAGGGAGGGATATATGTTGATTGCCATTGAACAAACAGATGAAAGCATAGCACTTGAAAAATTTACTATCGAACGAAATAAAAAATACGCATTGGTTTTTGGTAATGAAGTAAAAGGAGTTGATCAGGAAGTAATTGACAATTGCCCTGCCAGTATTGAAATACCTCAGTTTGGTACGAAACATTCATTCAATGTTTCAGTTTGCGCGGGGATTGTGCTGTGGGAATGGTTTAATAAAATGAATAATGAAAATAATTTGAAAATTTGAAAATGTGCAAATGAAATTATGGATTACTTATTATGAATAAAAACAATTAAAAATGAAAAGTAAAGGTTATTTCCAATTATACAAATAAATTATTGGTAATTACCGTTTTCAAATTAGCACATTTTCAAATTTTCAAATTATTTTACCCGTGATTTGCGCTTCCAAGTACGTTGTTAACTTTATGTTTGTAAAGTTCCTTAAGTGCGTCACGAGCCGGGCCTAAGTATTTACGGGGATCAAATTCAGCTGGTTTTTTGGCAAATGTTTCCCTTATAGAAGCGGTCATAGCCAAACGTCCATCACTGTCGATATTTATTTTGCAAACAGCAGAAGCGGCAGCACGACGCAGCCATTCTTCAGGTATACCGATGGCATCAACCAGATTGCCGCCATATTTATTTATAAGGGTTATCTGTTCCTGAGGTACTGAAGACGCTCCGTGTAAAACGATCGGGAAACCGGGAATACGTTTTTCTACTTCTTCAAGTATGTCAAACCGAAGTGTTGGAGGGACTAAAATACCTTCTGCATTACGGGTACATTGTTCAGGCCTGAATTTATTAGCACCATGTGAAGTTCCAATTGAGATGGCCAAAGAGTCAACGCCTGTTTTCTTAACAAAATCTTCAACCTCTTCAGGCCTGGTATAAGTATGGTGTTCTGCTGAAACTTCATCTTCAACTCCTGCTAATACTCCTAATTCTCCCTCAACAGTAACATCATATTTGTGAGCATACTCAACCACAGAGCATGTAACTTCTATATTCTTTTCATAGGGATGATGCGAACCGTCTATCATTACTGAAGAAAAACCATAATCGATGCACGATTTTACTAATTCCAGGGTATCGCCGTGGTCCAGGTGCAAAACGATTGGAATGTTGTGCCCTAATTCCTTCGCGTACTCAACAGCTCCCTGAGCCATAAAACGTAACAGGGTTTGATTGGCATATTTTCTTGCCCCGCTTGATACCTGCAAAATTACTGGTGATTTTGTTTCTACACAAGCCTGTATTATTGCCTGTAACTGTTCCATATTATTAAAGTTAAATGCTGGGATGGCATATCCTCCTTTAACAGCGTTTTTAAATAATTCCCTTGAATTTACAAGTCCTAAATCTTTATAATGAATCATCTTAATATATTTTAAAAATTAAGGCACAAATTTAATTAAAAAGTTCTTTAAACAAATTATTTTCTGCTATTGCTTCGATATAGGTTGAGCGAATGTAATTACGTCATTGCCAGTAATTTCAGTTTCACATAGAATGAATAAACGTTCCAATACATTCCGGAACTCACGTATATTTCCGGTCCATGTTATGTTCTTAAGTTCCTGAATTGCTCCTTCCGTAATTATTTTCTTTGGCCTTCCGTATTCTTCGGCAATCAGATCACAAAAATAAGCAGCCAGTATAGGAATATCATCAATCCGTTCGTTTAAAGTTGGCACCTGTAACAATATTACACTGATCCTGTGATATAGATCTTCACGAAAATTTCCTGCAACTATCTCTTTTTTAAGGTCTTTATTAGTAGCTGCTACAATCCTTACGTCAACTTTAATTTCTTTATCACCTCCGACACGTATTATTTTATTTTCCTGGAGTGCACGTAATACTTTAGCTTGCGCTGACAGGCTCATGTCACCTATTTCATCCAGGAACAAGGTTCCCCCGCTTGCGACTTCGAATTTTCCTTTTCTATCCTTATAAGCTGATGTGAAGGCTCCTTTTTCGTGTCCAAATAGCTCACTTTCTATAAGTTCAGAAGGTATAGCCGCGCAATTAACCTCTACAAAAGGGAAAGCTGCCCGCTGACTTTTTTCGTGCATCCAGCGTGCAACCAATTCCTTTCCGGTTCCATTTTTCCCGGTTATTAATACACGCGCATCAGTTGGGGCTACACGATCTATCATTTCCAAAACCTTTATTATAGCTTCTGATTGTCCTATTATATCAAATGTTTTATTTACTTTTCGTTTCAGGACTTTAGTTTCTGTAACTAAATTGCTTTTTTCCAAACCGTTACGAATAGTAATAAGAAGCCGGTTAAGATCAAGAGGTTTTTCAATAAAATCGAAAGCACCCTTTTTAATTGCTTCAACTGCCGTATCAATATTTCCATGACCCGATATCATAATAACAGTTGCGTCAGGAGCCATTTCATGCACTTTTTCAAGTACTTCGATACCATCCATTTTTGGCATTTTAATATCACATAATATTATGTCATATGTATTTTTGGAAATAATATCCAATCCTTCCAACCCATCTACTGCCAGATCAACCTTATGGTTTTCATATTCAAGAACTTCTTTAAGGGAATTTCTTATGCTTCGTTCGTCGTCTATTACTAAAATATTTGCCATCGAAATATTATTAAAGGAACCAGGAACTAAGAACCAGGAACCAAGAACCAGGAGCCAAGATGTTAGATATATTTATTGAAATGGAAATGAGACATAAATAATAATTATAAATTTTATCAATTACCCACTTATCCCTAGCTACTTTATCCTGTCTTGGCTCCTGGTTCCTGGTTCTTGATTCTCATTTTATATTACTCTGCATATTTATTTCACGTCTCACGTCTCATGTCCCACGTCATTTTTAACCATCTCAAAAATCACCCCTTCTTTTAAAGAATAGGACGATTGGAAAATTTTTTTTATACCGGTTATTTTTAAAACAAACATAACAAAAATTGAAGCCAGTACAATCATATCTTTACGCACCGGTTCGAGTTCTGCAATAATTTCCCGTTGTTTTTTGGTAGAAATTATAAGACGTTGATAAAGATATTCAAAAGATGAATAAGGTATCCGGTGAAATATATTTTCATTTTTGTGTTTTACCTTTCCATATGAAATGAGCATTGCGACGAAACTATCAAACGATCCGGATGCACCAATGAAAATTTCCGGTTTTAATGTATTAACGGTTTCAAATAATTCCGTAAGTTCGACGCCCAGGTATGATTCAATTGATGTTATTTCTTCCATTGTGATAGGATCCGATGGATTAAAACTTTCCAACAGCCTCGCCATACCTAAGGGGAAACTTCTTTTCCAAAGAATTTGGGAATGGTCACCTATAATAAATTCATTACTTCCCCCACCAATATCAAGTATTAGGAATATTTGGCCAAAATCCGGAAGTGTTTGTTTTACACCTAAGTAAATCATTTCAGCTTCAGTATCCCCGGTAATTATGGTTACATCAAGGTTAAATTTAAGTTTTAGAGCATGAATAAATTCCTGGCCATTTGATGCATCACGTATGGCTGAGGTAGCTATCGCCCTTATGTAATCAACTTTTAGATTATTTATTAGCTCCATATGCCTTGAAATGGCCGATAATCCTCTTAAAAAGGCCGCTTCATTTATAATTTTTTGATTAATACCACCTTCACCTAATTTTACGCCTTCTTTTGTATTTAATAAAATTTTGTATTTATGCTTTTCATTACTTTCTGCAATAAGCAAATTAAAAGTATTGGTACCCAAGTCCAGGACAGCATATCGCATAAAAAAAGGTTTAGTTTAAATATTTTTAAGTAAAGTGATTAAGTGATTAAGTGATTAAGTGATTATTTCTATGAATTAAGCATTATGCACTATATATTAAGCACCAAGCACTATGCTCTAAGCACTATTTTAATTTGGATAAAGATAGGTACAAAAATAATTATGTGAAATTATTAAAAATTAAATACCTACCTTTGTGCCTTAATTTTGTGAAACGGTTTTGTATTTGGTGTTATAGCAATAGTTCTTAATTGGTGTTTATTTACAGGCAATAATCAACTGGAAACACGATCGTGTATATAAGAAAATATAAATAAATCATGATGACATTTGAAGAGACCGGTATCCGGGCAGAGCTTGTGAAAGCTGTGGATGAGCTTGGATATATTAACCCTATGCCTGTCCAGGAACAGGTAATTCCAGTTATTTTAAATTCAAACAAAGACGTTATTGGCCTGGCCCAGACCGGTACAGGTAAAACAGCAGCTTTTGGTTTGCCGCTGATTAGTTTGATCGACGAAAATAATAAGAACCTCCAGGTAATAACTTTATGCCCTACACGGGAATTGTGTTTACAGATTGCCAGTGACCTTACAAATTATAGTAAATATCTTCCATGGATCAATATAGTTGCAGTATATGGAGGAGCCAGTATTGAAAATCAGATTAAAGATTTAAAAAGAGGGGCACATATTGTAGTTGCAACACCTGGCAGAATGAACGACCTTATCAGGCGTAAAAAAATTAATCTCAGGACTATTCATTCTGTAGTTCTCGATGAAGCAGACGAAATGCTGAATATGGGGTTTAAAGAAGAACTAAATGCTATTCTGGACGAAGTACCAAAGGAACGGCGTACTTTGCTTTTTTCAGCAACAATGCCGAAAGAAGTCGCTGCAATTGCAGCGAACTACATGAAGGAAAAAGTCGAAATTACAATAGGTACAAAAAATGCAGGTTCTGAAAATGTCCGTCACCTTTATTATGTAGTACATGCAACTGACAGGTATTTTGCCTTAAAACGTGTTGTGGATTATTCCCCTGATATATATGGAATAATTTTCTGTCGTACACGGCACGAAACTAAAGAAGTGGCTGAAAAACTTATGAAAGACGGATATAGTGCTGATGCATTGCATGGCGATTTATCCCAATCGCAACGAGACTATGTAATGCAAAGGTTCCGCCTGAAAAATATCCAGATGTTAGTTGCAACTGACGTGGCAGCCAGGGGTCTTGATGTGGACGATCTTACTCATGTTATAAATTACAATTTACCCGACGAAATGGAAATTTATTTACACCGCAGCGGACGCACAGGCAGGGCCGGGAAAAGCGGGATATCCGTCTCTATAATAATTTCAAAGGAACGTAGTAAAATTCCAATGATTGAAAAACTTATACATAAAAAATTCGAATATAAAACTGTACCGGGAGGCAAAGAAATTTGTGAAAAACAACTTTTCAGCCTTGTAGATAAAATGGAAAATGTTGAGGTAAACGATAAAGATATTGAAGATTTTCTGGCTGTTATCTATAAAAAACTCGAATGGCTAAGCAGGGAGGAACTTATTAAAAGGTTTGTATCAGCAGAGTTTAACAGATTCTTAAATTATTATAAAAATGCCCCCGACCTTAATGTGGTAGATCATGGTAACCGTGTAGACCGATATGACAGAGATGGCCGTAGCTCCCGTTATGAAAGGGACGATCGGGGTTCCCGCTATGAAAGGGACGATCGGGGTTCCCGTTATAACCGTGATGATAGAAGTTCCCGTTATGACAGGGATGATCATGGTTCCCGGTATAATCGCGGAGATCAGGGCGACAGGACTAACAGGAGCGAAAGGTTTGTCAGGGAAGATAGAGGTGAACGTGCAAGGGCTTCTCAAAAACATAATTTTAGTGTATTCCGGATTAATGTAGGGTCAATGGATGGAATTGATCCACGCGGGTTGCTGGGCCTTATAAATGAAAATACCAGAAACAGGGATATTGCTATCGGTAAAGCCAATATTTTGAAAAACTATTCTATTTTTGAAGCTGACAATAAATATACTGATACTTTAATAAGTGCTTTGAACAAAGCCACATACGAAGGACGCCAGGTAACTATTGAGCCATCCGGTGAGAGTGTTTCATCTGACAGGGGCAAAGGTTTCAGATCAGGGTCATCGGAGTATAAGCGGAAAAGGAAGTAATTTAGGTCAGGGGTTAGGGGCCAGGGACTAGGGGCTAGTGGTTAGGGGTCAGGGGTTAGTGGCTAGTAAAAACAATTTTTAAATGCTAACAAGAATACTACTCATAGTCTGATTCACTAGTCCCTAGCCCCTAGTCCCTAACCCCTAACCACTATTTTTTAAGAATCAGTTTATCCGAGTTACCAAAGTTTTCATACCCCGAGGTTATAACTTCCTGTCCCGGCTCCGGGCCATCAAGTACTTCATAGAATTTGGGATTTTGTCTTCCAATCCTTATATTTCGCTTAAAAGCAAAGTTCCCGCTTTTATCTACAACATAAATCCATTGTCCGCCCGTTGATTGGTAAAAGCCTCCGCGGGCTACCAGGATGGCTGTTTCAGGTTCACCAAGTTCCAGACGGATACGGGAAGTTTGACCTATCCGGATTTCTTCCGGAATACTATCGGTAAACGCCATATCTACAGAAAACTTTCCATCTTTGACTTCCGGATAAACTTTAATGATTGTTGCGGGATATTCAATTTCGGAAAAATCACAAAATGCTTTCAATTTTGTTTTAACTCTGGCGATATAATGTTCATCAATATCTGCTTTTACTTTATATGAATCTAAAACGTTGACGGTACCTATCCGTGTACCAAAATTAACTACCTGTCCAAGTTCGGGGATAAGGGTAGCCAGTTCTCCATTTACAGGTGCTGTTATAGTTAGTTTATTTAATCTGTTACGTATTAATTTGAGATTGTTTTGCATACTTTCGACTGATTCTTCTGAAGCAGAAATCCTAATTATACTCGATATTGAATCCTGCCTGCTCTTTTTTGAAAGCAAATCGAATTGTTTCTTTTTTCGTGCATAATTTTCCCTGGCAATATTGTAATCCTCCTTCGATATGTAATCGTCTTTTATTAAAAGATTGTCATTTTTCATTTCACGTTCCAGTTTAAGCAAATCGAAATAATAATCAACAAGTTGAGTTTGATTGCTAATTTGCAGGTTTTCGAGTGTTACACGCATCGATTTCAGGTCGTTAATTGCACGGGCAACTTCGGTTTCGTAATTTGAAATCTCAAGCAATAAATTATCGTTGCTCAAACGCACTATACGATCGCCTTTCTTTACCATTGCTCCTTCCCTGAGATATATTTCTTCAATACGGCCACCTTCAGTGGCATCGAGGTAAACTGTCTGAATAGGCACAACAGTGCCTATTATAGCAATATAATCCTGAAAAACATCTTTTTGAACCTTTTCAATGGTAATTTTATCAAGATCCACATTTAACCGTGAACTATAATCCCTGAAAACAAATAATAAAATAGTGCCTATGACTAAAACACCAACAATAGTATAGGTAATAATTTTCCTGCGTAGTTTATATTTCCGGTCTACCGGTTTGTCCATCGCCTGGATTTCAATGTCTTGGCTAGTCATTTTCTTATAAAGATTATTAATAATTAGTAATCAATAATATGTCATCTTAATTTGCAATTATTGTCTGAATTAGGATTAAATGATTTAAAGATTAAAAGGATTGCTTATATTTTAATCATAGTTTTCATTTAATCATTTGAATCATAGTTCAGACATTTTTTACTCATTTCTTAATGCTTCCACCGGATTTCTCCTTACTGCATACCAGGCTTGCCAACAGACAGTTAGTATAGCAACTAATATAGCAACCAATCCGGCAAATACAAAGATCCACCATTTCAGGCTAATTTTATAAGCAAAATTCTGCAGCCAGTTATGCATTAAGTAATATGCTATTGGACAAGCAATTATAATTGCGATAGAAACCCATACGATAAAATCTTTTAGCAACAGGGTCATTATTTCCCATATTTTAGCACCATTAACTTTCCTGATGCCAATTTCTTTAGTACGTTGAAGGATAATAACAGAAGATATTGCGAATAAACCAAGGCAAGATATTATTATAGCCAGGAATGAAAAAAACTGAGTTAATCGGGATTGGATGATTTCCTTTTTATAGGAACGGAAATAAACATCAGTATTATATTCATAATTAAAAGGATAATCAGGTAAAATATTGTCCCATTTGTTTTTCAGGTAATTCATGGCCAATTGTTTATGCTTCGTGTCAATTTTAACCAGCATATTCCAAAACCATATTTCTTTTTGGAAAAAAATAAAAGGTTTTATTTGATGGTGCAGAGTATTAAGGTTGAAATCTTTTACCACACCAACAATCTCACCCCCAAAAATCACATTATCCCCATAAAAAAACTTTAGTTTAAATGGTTTACCAACGGCCTCTTCGGGAGTCCATCCAAGCTCTTTTACTGCAGTTTCATTAAGGATATAATATTCTTTTTTTAATTTTTCGTTGAAGGGTGGAAAATCTTTACCGGCTACGATTTGTAGATCAAGGAATTTAAAATAATTATCATCTGCCGAATAAACCCATAAAATTTTATCTTTATTTTCTGCTTTTATGTCCTGGGTTTCGAAACCCATACCATCCATGGTAATATCATAAGGATCCTCAAATGTAGCTGTAGCTTCTTTAATAAGCGGGCTTTTAAGAAATTCTGATTTAAGAAGTGTATATTTTGACAGGATATCCTGATTAAATAATTTTATTACCAATACGCTGTCCAGCTTTGCCCCTGTCTGATGTTCAACGAAATACCTACCTTGTAAACTGATAGTTACCGCACTTATGATTAATATTACGGTTAATGCAAATTGAAAAATTATCAATAATTTTCTAAAATTTGAAAGCGGATTTTTAGTTGGTTGATTTAAACTAATATTATTTAATACAATAGTTGATTTTTTCCTGTAAAGAAAACCCAAAACTGGTAAACTACCTACCACAACTGATCCTCCAAATATTAAAATCAACCATGGAAATACATGTTTACCAGATTGAAACATTTCATTATTCAGTATATTTCCTGTTATGACCTTAACAGCAGGGGAAAAAACACTCATTAGTACGCAGGCAATATCGAAAGACAGGAAAACAATAATCAACGATTCAATTAAGTATTGAACGATGATGTGGCTATCAGGGCTGCCATTTACTTTCAGGATATTCAATGTTCTATTGCGGTTATATAAACCTGCAATATTCAAATTGAAATAATTGATCCACGAAATAATTATTATAATAAGGCCCACCAACCCCATAATATATATTGTCATCATGTTCCCGTTTTGTTCAATTTCCCTGTCTTTATCCGATTTAAGGTGAATATCTGTAATTAGTTGCAAAACGGGAACAATTTCATGCCTGAAATTTTCATCTTTTTCATGTTTATGAAGAAATACAGGGAACTTTTTTATAATATCCGCGGGTTTGGAATGTCTGTTTAAGAGCAGGTAAACATATTTCCAATCATTATCGTAATTCCAGTGCATGGTCGATTTGGAAATAAACATATCGGAATGAAAATGTGCATTAATGGGGATATCTTTAAAAACACCTGTAACTGTATAATAAAGCTTGGTCCATTTTTTACCATCATGCCAACCTGTATTTATAACAGGTTGGCCAACAGGATTTGAATTGCCAAAGTGTTTTTTGGCAAACGATTCGGAAATGACTACCGAATTTGGATTTGATAATACCTTATTTGAATCACCGTTTAATAATTTTATACTGAATACATTAAAGAAAGTTGAGTCAGCATAGAATGATACAGGTAATGTGAATTTTTCATCTTTAGCTTTTAATGTGATATGCGTGTAAGGAAAAAGTGTAACCATTTTTTCAATTTCCGGGAAATCATCAGGAAGGTATTTTATCCAGGATGTTGCGCATCTTGCAAAATGGGCATGGTAGCCATTCTTCGCATTTACGCTGAAAGTAAACCTGTATATCCTGTTGGCGTTATTGTTGAAGCGGTCGAAGCTAAGTTCATATTTAATAAAGAATACAATAAGTATGCAGCAGGCCATACTAACTGACAGTCCTATAATATTAATAAGTGAGGTCAGTTTGTTTCTGACAATATTTTTAAGAGCTAATCTAATATTGAAATTAAACATATTTTCCTATGTATTTATCGTCTTAACTATGATTAAAATGGTTAAATGAGGACTATGATTAAATTAAACCATCCTATAATCTTAAAATCATTTAATCCTAATTCAGACATTGTTTTACTCATATCTCAAACTCTCCACCGGATTTTTAGAAGCTGTACGCCGGCTTTGAAAACTCACTGTTATTAATGTCAATATCATCGCAGATAAACCGGCTATGGCAAATATCCACCAGCTTAATTCAGTTTTGTAGGCAAAATTTTCCAGCCATTTACGCATGGCATACCAAGCTATGGGGCAGACAATAACAAATGCAATGGTTATCCAAATAATAAAATTATGGTTAAGCATAAATAAAATTTCAGATGTGCGGGCCCCGTTTACTTTACGAATACCAATTTCTTTTGTACGTTTTAACAGGGTTAAAGAAACATATCCGAACAGCCCCATGAGACATAAGAAAATGGCCAGGAATGCAAAAAATGTGATAGTTTTTACCTGTTTTTTTTCGTTTTCGTAAAAGGAAGAAATTCTGTCATTCAATAACACATAATCAAAATCAGTAGCAGGTAATATTTTAGTCCAGATTTTTCTTGTGGCATTTATAATATCCATATTATCCCCATCGGATTTTACTGCCAGTTCATAACAATTTTCATCGATCATCTTAAGCAGGAATATAGGTCCAATTGCCGTATGTACTGAATGGGAGTGAAAATCCTTTACTATCCCTTTAATGACAAAACTCTCTAATTTATCCCCAACGGCAACCTTGTATTTCTTAGCAGCTGATTCGTTTATAATTATTTCGGCCGAATCCTTTTTAGCAGTAGTGAATGTGTTCCCGCTTATAACAGGAATTTGCAATAGTTCAATCAGGTTAGAACCAATAAACATACCTTCAGCTTCTATTGGTTCAGAATTCTTATTGTTGCCTAATTTTAACCTCATCATCATCCCTGAAGGAGGGGTAACACCTGATGTCGCTGTAGCTAATACATGAGGGTTAGCTTCCAAATTTGTCCGTATAAAGGCCACTTTGTTTTTTAATATTTGATTATCAAGCTTGAATATTAAAACATTATTACTATTAAACCCAGGACTCTTTGTTTCTGAATAATTAATTTGTTTCTTAATAAGTATAGCTGCACTTAACAGGAAAATAAATACTGAAAACTGGAAAACGATCATTACTCCGTTTAATTTATATCTGCGTGATTTTCTATTTTCTGCAAGTGGTTTGAATAACCTGTTTGGTTTATACCTTGCTGAAAAAATACTTAAATAGCCACCTCCTGCAAAACCAGTTATGATTACAATGGCCAATATTGCCACAATATATTTAAATTGTAAAAAAAGGCCCAAACTTATGTTTTTATCCAAAAGCTGATTAAAAAGCGGAATTGTTCTCTCAACAAATAACAATGCTACTTCAAGGCTTAACAAAGAAATTAACAATGAATATATATAGGACTTTCCTGCTATTTGGGCTGATGATGCGCCTAATACTTTACGACAGGCCACTTCCTTATATTGGGCACTGAGATCAGCTGTTGAAAGCAAAATATAATTAAACAATGCAATTAACAATATCAGAAGGGCGATTCCTTCGAATATTCGCATAGATTTTAAATTACTGATAGATAGAGGTGTATAATTCCATAAATCATCCGAATAAAAATACATTTTTGTAAAAGGCTGTAAATGGATTTTTCTTTGTCGGTCATTTTGGTCTTCATTTTTACAAAGACTGGTCGCTTTATATTCTAATAAAGCGATATTTGTATTATCCTCAACATATAAAAAAGTCTGATAGCCTCCTTTTTTCCATTCATTGATATTATCTGGTTTCCTGGATGTATTTGAAATATATAATGTTTGGTTGGACAACCCATGATCAAGAAGTTTTGTGTTGCCAATACATTCCGACTGTATTGATGAGTTTGACGGGAAATGTTTATATAATCCTGTAATATTACATTTTACAAGTTCACCGGAAACGTTAATTTCCAATGCTTTTCCTACAGGATTGATTTCTCCGAAATATTTACGGGCAGCTTTGTCGGACAATACGATATCATTATTGTTTTGAAACAGGAACTTTTTATTACCCGACAATATCGGAATATCCAGAACGGTAAAGATGGATGAATCTGCTAAAATGAAATTATTTTCCTTTACAAATTCGTCCTTTGATTTAATTAAAGTATTCCAAATTGAGTAAATACAAAATACATTTTTTATTTCAGGGAAACTTGATTTAAATCGTTCTCCCATAATTTTAGGAGTTGTACAATCCTTATCATAAATAACCCTGTAAATATTTTTACAGTTTTTATGGTACTTATCAAAGGAATATTCGTGCAGGATAAATACAAGCATTAATATTACACTGCCAAGGCCAATGCCTAAACCTATTATCTGGATGAAGGAAGATAATTTTCTTCTTCCCATATGCCGGAATGATTGTTTTAAATCAGTTAATATCATATTAATCTTTAAATCATTTAATCCTGGTTCAGACACTTTTTTCAAACTGCACATTATCTTCTTACATTCTCCGTAATTACTTTTCCATCAAACAAGTTTACTATCCGGTGCGATTTTTCAGCATCGTGGTTATTATGGGTCACCATAATGATGGTTGTACCTTCTTCGTTTAATTCGGTAAGAAGTTTCATCACTTCTTCGCCATTACGGCTGTCGAGATTACCTGTCGGTTCATCAGCAAGTATTAGTTTGGGATTAGCTACTACTGCACGGGCTATTGCCACACGTTGCTGTTGTCCACCCGATAGCTGCTGTGGAAAATGTTTGCGCCGGTGACTTATATTCAGCCTGTCCATAACAGCGGCAACTTTTCTCTTGCGTTCACTGGCATTCATTTTTAAATAAAGTAAGGGCAGTTCGATATTTTCATAAACCGACAGTTCGTCGATGAGGTTAAAACTTTGAAAAACGAATCCAATGTTTCCTTTTCGAAGATTGGTACGTTGTTTTTCCCTGAATTTTGATACTTCAATATTATCGAAATAATATTTCCCATCGGAAGGATTATCGAGCAATCCTACGATGTTGAGCAAAGTTGATTTTCCGCATCCGGACGGACCCATCACGGCAACGAATTCCCCTTTAGACACTTCAAAATTTACCTGATTTAGAGCGGTGGTCTCGACCTCGTCAGTACGGAATACTTTAAAAAGATTTTCAGTTTTGATCATGATGATTGTATTTAATTGTTATAAAACCTTACTAACTTAAATTATTACAAAATTATAGTCTATTTTTGTGCCAAAATCGTAAAAGCTTGAAAATTAGATCATATTAATAAAAATTACTTATTTTACTGTCGTAAAATCCGACAAAAGTGTTTGATTTTTGTACATTGCTATTTTCCTATTAAATAGTATTTTTGTAACTAACAACTATAAAATGAGCCCAACAGTATTTCGTTATAAGGAATATCGATTTTTTTTCTTTTAAAGGGAGGAGTTTAGGCCTCATATTCATGTTATTGGGGATAACGGAGAAGCTAAATATTGGATTGAACCTGAAGTGGAATTGGCGAATAGTACAGGATTTAATTTTTCTCAATTAAACAAATTAAAATCTATTATTGAAGAACATAAAATTGAAATTAGAAATGGATGGGAAAAACATTTTGGAAATTGAAGTTACAAATATATCAAAATTTGGCTTTTGGTTAATTATTGAAGATAAGGAGATGTTTCTCCCATTTGAATTGTTCCCATGGTTTAAAAAAGAATCAGTTGAGAATATTACGAATGTTGAATTATTAAACGAATCTCATATTTACTGGCCTTCTCTTGACATTGATTTGGATTTGGGCTCAATAACCGATTTTGAAAAATATCCTTTAGTATATCATTGAATGTGATAATTTTACATTTGATATAAGATATTAGTTTAATAGAACCAGTAGTCAGAACCAAATAATTGAATATTGAAAATTGAATATTGAAAAAAAGTCAATAGTCAATAATCAATAATCAATAATCAATATTCCGATGCCCAAACATACTACCCGCATACTTATTGTAGATGATAACCAGGAACTTCTGATGGGTCTTAAAATATTTCTGACACCACACGTCGGTGAAGTAGTTACATTAAAGAATCCAAACCAGTTGCCCACAATACTTCAACAAAACAATTTCGATCTTATCCTGCTGGATATGAATTTTACTGCCGGAGTAAATTCAGGTAATGAAGGACTATACTGGATGAAACGAATTCTAGAAACCGATCCCATGGTATCAGTTATATTAATTACCGGATATGGAGATGTTGAACTGGCTGTAAAAGCATTAAAGGATGGAGCTACTGATTTTATACTTAAATCGTGGGATGAGGAAAAGATCCTGTCATCGGTGCTTAATGCATTAAAATTAAGAGAGTCAAAAAAAGAAATTAAACTGTTAAAAAATAAACAGCAACATCTGAATTCGCAATCTAATCCAAAGGAGGATATTTGCATTGGAAAATCGGGGGCAATGCAGAAGATTTTGCAAATTATTGGGAAGGTTGCTAAAACTGATGCAAACATTCTAATTATTGGGGAAAATGGAACAGGTAAAGAGGTTATAGCCAGGGAAATTCATCATCAGTCGAACAGGGCAGATGAATTGTTTGTGTCAGTCGATCTGGGGTCACTATCGGAATCCTTGTTCGAAAGCGAACTTTTTGGATATAAAAAGGGAGCTTTTACCGATGCTAAAGAAGATAAACCCGGGCATATGGAAATTGCTTCCGGAGGTACACTTTTTCTTGATGAGATAGGGAATCTTTCACTTCCTTTGCAATCAAAACTTTTGTCGGTTATTCAGAATCGCGAGATTACACCATTAGGATCGACCCGAAAAATACCAGTAAATTTTCGGCTTATCTCGGCAACTAATAAACCGATTGTTAAAATGGCAGAAGAATCCACTTTCAGGGAAGATTTGCTATATCGTATAAATACCATTGTGATTGAAATACCTCCGCTCAGGGACCGTACTGAAGATATTCCTGACCTGACATTATATTTTTTAAAAAAATATTGCGGAAAATACCTTAAATCATGTTCTTCCATTACTGAAAAGGCAATTGAAAAATTACTTAATCACAATTGGCCTGGCAATGTAAGAGAGTTGAAACATTGCATTGAAAAGGCAGTTATTTTAAGTGATTCAGCCATTCTTAACGAAGACGATTTTTTATTAAATACACGTAAATCTGTCAGGACAACTAATGAACTGAACCTTCAGGTAAACGAAAAGCAAATAATTGGTGCTGCTTTGGAAAAATACAGTGGGAACTTAAGTCATACCGCTAAAGCTTTGGGGATAAACAGGTCAACATTATATGGTAAGATTAAGAGGTATGAGTTGTAGTGCAGTCATAAGATATGAAACGTGAATATTAGAACCAAGAACCAAGAACCAGGAACCAAGACGCGCTAAAACACAAATAATTAAATAATTAGATGATTAAATATCCATAATTGTACTGACAACCTGTAACCTGCAACTAACAACTAACAACTAACAACTAACAACTAATCCCTAAAAAATGATATTCAGAAAATATTACGTCCTTATAATAATCCAACTCATTCTATTCTCTCTGACAGTTTATTTACTGATGTGGTCAATTAACCAATCACATCTGTATTTAACGGCAATAAACCTGGGTGTTGTTTCAATCCTGCAAATTATTTTCCTTGTGCGTTACATATTGGTAAGTAACCGCGATTTAGCAAGGTTTTTCGAAGCTTTTCAGTTTCAGGATGCCACCCTGAGTTTTGAGCATAAAAAGGGAGATAATACATTTTTGCCCTTGTACAGGGAGTTCGACAGGATATTGGATGAATACAGGAAAATAAGAAAAGAACAGGAAAAGGACAGGTTGTTTTTTATGAACATCCTTAATCATGTTCACACCGGGGTATTGGTCACTGATCTTAAGGGTAATGTTTTATATAGTAATAACGCAGTCAGAAAATTTACCGGAGGCCGTGAAATAAAACAACTCAATTTATTGGATCGGTTAAGATCCGGTTTATCAGGGGTACTTCTTAAAATGAAACCTGATAAAAGGGAAATTGTCAGAGTGGTATATTCCAATGAAGTAGTAATGCTGTCGATCCGTTGCAGCGAGTATAAACTGGAAGGCGAAACAATAAGGATAATATCATTTCAGGATATCAATTACGAAATTGAACAACGTGAGATTGAAGCCTGGCAAAAACTAATCAGTATACTTACACATGAAATTACCAATTCGGTGAGTCCTATTACGCTCACATCTGCAGGGTTAATTAATTTGCTCGAGAAGGGCGGGCAACCCAGGGAACCGGAGGAAATTGATGAACCAATAGTCGATAATGTCCTGCTTGGGCTTCATGCTATCCGAAAGCGCAGTAAAGGACTGGCAAACTTCGTTGAAAATTACAGGAGTATGACACAGATTCCCCAGCCTAATTTTATCCGGTTAAAAGTAAATGAGCTTTTTCAAAGTATAGAATCTCTTATGCAAGATGACCTTCGAAATCAGCAAATAACATTATACATACCTATTAGTAAGCAGAATCTTCAACTTGAAGCAGACGAGAAACTTATTGAACAGGTGTTGATTAACCTTATAAACAATGCAGCCTATGCTTTAAAAGGAATTGAAAACGCAATTATTAAACTTGATGCATGGCAGAATAATCAATCAGTGTATTTCTCGGTAACAGATAACGGAAAAGGCATATCACCTGAGAACCTCGAAAATATATTTGTGCCATTTTTTACAACTAAAACAGACGGTTCCGGTATTGGATTGAGTTTATCAAGACAGATAATGCGACTACATTCCGGCAATATTACGGTTAATTCACTACCTGGAGTAGAGACTGTTTTTACGTTGAGGTTTTGATTTAGTAGATTGTAATTCAATTATTAATATTTGTTTATAAAGTTTATAAGGTTTATAAGGTTTATAAGGTTTATAAGGTTTATAAGGTTTATAAGGTTTATAAGGTTTATAAGGTTTATATACTTCTTCATCGCTTCATCACTTCATCACTACTTTATTTTAACATGGGTTTTTCCTTATTCAAAGGTAAATTTTTGCCATTCATCTTGTTTTAATTTTTGAATTATAGTAACTCATCTATTTTTGGAGTGAAACAATAATTTTTTTAAAATGAAACCTCAAACTATCACTAGTATCAATTGTGAAATAAAATATTCAGAGAATTTAAATTTAAAGGGGCTATATTTATTTATAATGTTAATTATTTGGTTAGTACCGTGTTTTATGTTGGATGCCCAGTCGCTAACTCAAACTATATTAGGACAGGTTATTGATAAACAAAGTGAACAAAGCCTGCCAGGGGCCACAGTTATTATTCCGGGTACAACTCCCTTAATAGTAACCACTACTGATATGCATGGGAATTTCAAAATTAGTAACATTCCGATAGGACGCGTCACTGTTCAGGTATCTTTTATAGGATATGAAACAGTTACCTTGGCTAATATTTACCTCAACTCCGGAAAAGAAATGGTATTGCATGTTGAATTGGAAGAGAAGGCGCAAACCATTGAAGAGGTTACAGTGACGGCAAATTCATTAAAAGAAAAACCTGTAAATGACATGGCAATGATTAGTGCCAGGTCATTTACTGTTGAAGAAACTGAAAAATATGCTGGTAGCCGCGGTGATATATCCCGTATGGCTTCTAATTATGCAGGTGTGTCGTTTGCCAACGACAGCCGTAACGATATAATAATCCGGGGCAATTCACCTTCCGGCCTGTTGTGGCGACTTGAGGGTGTGGATGTTCCAAATCCGAACCACTTTGCAGAAAATGGCACTACAGGAGGTCCGGTTAGTATGCTGAATAATAATGACCTCCGGAATTCCGATTTTATAACCGGTGCTTTTCCTGCTGAATATGCCAATGCACTTTCAGGGGTATTTGATCTTAAAATGCGGAACGGAAATACTGAAAAACATGAATTCCTTGGACAGGTAGGCTTTAACGGTTTCGAACTGGGAGCTGAGGGCCCCATAAGCAAGGCACAGGGAAGTTCTTACCTGGTAAATTACCGTTATTCGACTCTTGAAGTATTTAACCAGTTGGGAATTAACTATGGAACTGCTGGTGTTCCACAATACCAGGACCTGAACTTAAAAGTGGTTTTTCCCATGACCAATGGGGTGATTTCTATTTTTGGGCTTGCAGGAAAAAGTCAGATTGCCATGCTATCAAGTAACTTAACTGGTAACGATTTTTACCTGAGTAATGATGAAAATCTATATAATGGTTCAAAGATGGCGACTTCAGGCATTTCTTATACTCGTTTTATTAGTTCCGGAACCTATGCAAAAATTATTCTGTCAGGTTTTTACCAATGGGGAGGCACTAACATTGACACGTTGAATACTAATAAGTTATTGAATGCTCCTGTTATAGCTACACGTTATTATTCTGAAGGAATTGGCGAATCGAGAATTTCCCTGACAGCTATTACCGGCACAAAGTTCAATTCGCATTTATCGACTAAGGCAGGGGTTACAGTTGACCAAATGGGATATAGTTTATCAGCTTCTTTATATAATGAAACTTTAAAGAATATGTCTACTATACTCACTGGTAATAAAAGTATTATGGATGGTGTACATTTAATCAGGGCCTTTTACGAATTAAGTTATAAATTGACCGATAAACTCACGTTTAATCCGGGATTGAACCTTATGTTCTTCGAACTTAACAAACAATCAGCACTGGAACCCCGGGCAGGCATAGCATGGAAATATGCTGACAACAGATCATTATCAATTGGTTATGGTCTTGAATCAAAAATACAGACACTTTCCACCTATTATCTGGGAACTTATGTAGGACCTGATAGTCAATATGTGGAAACAAACAGGAAACTTGGTTTTACAAAATCCAATCAGTTTGTTTTGGGACATGATTGGAATATTAGCAGGGACATTCGTTTAAAGGTTGAAATCTATTATCAGTACCTGTTCGATGTTCCCGTTGAATCAAAACCTTCTTTTTATAGTGTATTGAACGAAGGTGCATATTGGGGAGTACAAACCAACGATAGTCTTGTTAATAAAGGTACCGGCAGAAATTACGGCCTTGAGTTGACTTTCGAAAAATTTTTCAGCAGAGGCTATTATTTCTTAATTACAACTTCCCTGTTTGATTCGAAATATAAGGGTAGTAATGGTATTGAAAGAAATACAGCATTTGATGGAAATTGCGTTTTGAATATGTTGGTTGGGAAGGAAATACCTATAGGTAAGAGGTCTACTTTAAATATTGATTATAAAATGACTTTTGCAGGGGGTAAAAGATATACCCCTATTGATACAGTCCATTCAAACTCGCTGAATACGGTATATATTAATAATGAATCATTCACTAAACAATATCCACCTTATTTCAAAGCCGATATCAAAGTGGGTTTTAAATTGAACGGTAAGAAAATATCCCAGGAATGGCAGGCATATGTTGAAAATTTCACTAATCATCAGAATGTGCTGGATCAAACCTTTAGCTATACGGCGCCGGGTAAGGTATCAACTACATATCAGCTGGGGTTCTTTCCCATGTTTCTGTATCGAATAAACTTTTAAAATAGTGTCTGGAAAAAAACGCCGCCTAAGGTTTTAATTTTGTCAAATAAGTGGTTAGGGGTCAGGGACTAGGGGCTAGTGAATAAATAAAATAGACAAAATATTAAAATAAATTATAACCTTGTTAATTTGGTTTTTCCTTATCGTACATTTAGTATTATAAATGAAAAAATATTACCACTGGCCCCTAGCCCCTATCCCCTAACAACAAAATTATGAACATTAAAAAATTCACTCCGATCAGATTTATCTTTTTAGTATGCATAGTAGTATCTGTGATTATACCGTCATATTTTCTTGGATATTCACTTGTTAATCATATGCCTCTGAATATTAAGAATATTTTTTATAATATAACTTTTTCTTTTTCCATTTCGGCATCTATTTCAATTGCGAATTATTATGCGATCATGCTTCTTGACCGGAATTTCCCCTGGAACAGAAATAAAATGAAACGATTTTTAATTGAATTTTTCTTTACTAATATTATTGCATCAATAATAATAACTGTAGTTGTAATAAGTGTTAATTATTTGTTCAATTATCATCCCGGGTATAAAAATGACATTGGTAAAACATTATATGACAATATTACAATTGCAATTATTGTAAATACAGTTGTAGTAGCCATATACGAAGGGCAGAGTTTGATCAGGAAATGGCTTCATTCTTTAATTGAAGTTGAACAATTGCGGCGCGAGCGAGCTCGAATCAAAATATGCCGTCCTTAAAAATCAGGTGAATCCTCATTTTTTATTTAACAGCCTGAATTCATTAAATTCACTTATAAGGATTTCTCCTGAAAAAGCAATTGAATTTGTGGATAAATTTTCCAAAATATACCGTTATGTGCTTGATGTAAATGATAAGATGGTAGTGGAACTTTATGAGGAAGTAGATTTTTTACAATCGTATTATTTTCTTCAAAAAATAAGGTTTGGTGTCAATTTAAAAATAGAAGTTAACATTGATGCAAAAAAGTTGAACGACTTTATCCTGCCGCTATCAATTCAAATGTTACTCGAAAACGCAATAAAACATAACGAAATATCGATGGAAAAACCTTTAACAATTTCAATTTCGGCAGATGAAGATTATTTAATCATTTCAAATAATCTCCAGAGAAAAAATGTTTTTGAACATTCAAACGGCATTGGCCTTGCTAATTTGAAAGAGCGTTATAAGCATTTTACAGATGCAGAACCCATGTTTTATTATACAGATAATAGTTATATTGCTAAAATTCCAATAATTCATGAAAGCGACTAATGGATATTATTATAATTGAAGATGAAAAAATTGCAGCTGATAGTTTAGAAAAGATTCTTAAGTCGATTGATTCTGATATTAATGTGCTGGCTAAAATTGAATCGGTTCGTAATGCCGTAAAATGGCTGTTAAACAATACCTGCGATTTAATTTTTCTTGACATTCAATTATCCGACGGTATATCTTTTTCAATTTTTGAACAGGTTGAGGTGAGGATCCCGATCATTTTTACGACTGCTTATGACCAATATGCAATTAAAGCCTTTAAACTCAATAGTATTGATTATTTGCTAAAACCAATAGAAGTAAACGAACTTGGGGAAAGTATATTAAAATTTAAAAACCTTAGCGAAATTAAAAACATAAATTTCAAGGCATTAATAGAATCATTGCAAAAACGAGTGCAGTATCAAACACGTTTTATGATATATGCAGGCAATAAAATTCGTTCAATAAAAGTTCAGGATATTGCATATTTTTATGTGCGTGAAGGATCAGTTTTTTTATGTGCAAACGATGGCAAACAATATGATATTGACTATACACTTGATAAATTGCAACAAATCCTGGAACCCGACTTTTTTTTTCGTATCAGCCGACAGTTTATAGTCAATATTGAAGCTATTGATCAAATGTTTCCGATGTCAAAAAGCCGATTGAAGCTTGATTTAAAGCCTGCCTGCGATATAGAGTCAGTAGTTAGTTTTAATAATACACATAATTTTAAAGCCTGGTTGAATCGCTGATTATAAAAATTTTGTTTATAAGGTTTATAAGGTTTATAATTTACAGGATTCTTATTCACTAATAAACTTTATAAACTTTATAAACTTCATAAACTTTTTAACTACCTTTGCATTAATTTATCAATAGTTTGTAAATGAACGAATTAATTAAAATACAATCGGCATTAATATCTGTTTATCATAAGGATTATTTAGAAGAGATCATTCGAAAGTTAGATTCATTAAATATTAAGTTATATTCTACAGGAGGAACCAAAAATTTTATAAATGATTTAGGCTTCAATGTTACTTCAGTAGAGGAATTGACTAAATACCCTGCTATTTTTGGAGGCAGGGTTAAAACATTACATCCTAAGATTTTTGGTGGTATTTTATGCAGAAGAGATAACAAGGACGATTTGAAAGAGGCTGAAAATTATGAAATACCTCAAATAGATCTTGTAATTATAGATCTGTATCCATTTGAAGAAACTGTGTCTTCGGGCGAAAGTGAAGAAAATATTATTGAAAAAATTGATATTGGGGGTATTTCCCTTATCAGGGCAGCTGCAAAAAACTATAAGGATGTGGTAATTGTTCCCTCAAAAAGAGAATATGCACAATTGATAAAAATTCTTGATGAAAAAAAGGGATTTACTTCCTTAAGCGACAGGAAATGGTTTGCTACGTCAGCATTTAATGTTTCCTCCCATTATGATACTGCTATTTTCAACTTTTTCAATAAAACAGAGGATTTCCCAGTTTTTAAGGAAAGTATCGAACCTGCCAATACTTTGAGATATGGTGAAAACCCACATCAGAAAGGTTATTACTTTGGGGAACTGGATAAAATATTTCATCAGTTGCATGGAAAGGAAATATCATACAACAATTTACTTGATATTGATGCTGCCGTTAGCCTTATTGCAGAATTTTCCCATCCTACATTTGCTATCTTAAAACATAATAATGCCTGCGGTATTGCCTCACGGGATTCATTAACCGAAGCCTGGAAAGATGCTTTGGCCGGCGATCCG
Source organism: uncultured Bacteroidota bacterium (assembly GCA_963846585.1). GTDB lineage: Bacteria > Bacteroidota > Bacteroidia > Bacteroidales > JAAUTT01 > JAAUTT01. The sequence continues at coordinate 96,268 of CAWJWO010000007.1, read as the reverse complement.
GTTTCAGCCTATGGAGGTGTCCTGATTGCCAACAGGGAAATAGATGAACCTGCTGCAATAGAAATTAATAAATTATTTTTTGATATAATTGTAGCACCATCTTTTGTTAATAAATCACTTGAATTATTGAAATCACGGAAAAACAGGATCATACTTATTCAAAAGCCTTTTAAATTAAGTAATTATTTGTTTCGCTCAGTTTTAAATGGAGTACTGGTTCAGGATAGGGATGTTAAAGCAGAAACAGAGGCAGATATGAAAACTGTTACTATAAAAGAACCTGGTAAACCGGAAATTTCTGATCTTATATTTGCAAACAAGATAGTTAAACATAGCAAATCAAATTCTGTTGTATTGGTTAAAAACCAACAATTAATTGGAAGTGGTGCAGGACAAGTATCACGAGTTGACGCTCTCAAACAGGCTATAGAAAAAGCTAGGAGTTTCGGGTTTAATTTACATGGAGCCGTAATGGCAAGCGATGCATTTTTCCCTTTTGCCGATTGTGTTGGATTAGCCCACGATGCAGGTATTGTTTCTGTTATTCAACCTGGTGGCTCGGTAAAAGACAATGATTCTGTAGAATATTGTAATCAGCATGATATGTCGATGGTGATGACCGGGGTTAGACATTTCAAACATTAGGTGCTGACTGCAATAATACACTTTTTTTTTCGTTTTGCACTTAATAATAGGGGCTAGGGGCTAGGGGCTAGGGGCTAGGGGCTAGGGGCTAGGGGCTAGGGACTAGTGGCCAGGGACTAGTGAATAAATATCAAATAATTACGATATAATAACTATTAAATCTAAAATCAAAAAACTGGAATCAAAAATATTAAATCACTAGTCCCTAACCCCTAATCCCTAACACCTTAGATTTGATAACTTAATATTAAATTATAACTTCAAATAACATGGGCCTTTTATCATTTTTAACTCAGGAAATTGCCATAGACCTTGGAACTGCAAATACAATTATCATTCATAATGATAAGGTTGTGGTTGACGAACCATCAATTGTTGCTATCGATAATGCCACAGGCAAACTAATAGCCATTGGTGAGAAGGCTCGTCAAATGCATGGTAAAACACACGAAAATATCAGGACAATACGTCCGCTGAGGGATGGGGTTATCGCGGATTTCCATGCGGCTGAACTGATGATTCGGGGTATGATTAAAATGATCAATAATAAAAATAATTGGTATACACCTTCTTTAAAAATGGTGGTATGTATACCCTCCGGAAGTACTGAAGTGGAAGTCAGAGCAGTACGAGATTCTTCCGAACATGCCGGGGGACGTGATGTTTACATGATTTATGAACCGATGGCGGCTGCCATTGGAATTGGCCTGGATGTTGAAGCACCGGAAGGAAGTATGGTAGTTGACATAGGCGGTGGAACATCGGAGATTGCCGTTATCGCATTAGGAGGCATTGTTTGCAATAAATCCATAAGAATTGCCGGAGATGGTTTTACAGCAGATATCCAAGCCTATATGCGTCATCAGCACAACATTAAAGTGGGGGAAAGAACAGCTGAAGATATAAAAATTCTTGTTGGATCTGCATTACCTGATCTGGACGATCCTCCAACTGATTATATTGTCAGGGGCCCAAATCTGATGACCGCCTTGCCGGTTGAAGTACCGGTTTCTTACCAGGAGATAGCTCACTGTTTAGATAAATCAATTTCCAAGGTTGAAACTGCCATATTAGGAGTTCTTGAACAAACTCCTCCGGAACTGTATGCAGATATTGTACAAAAAGGAATCTACCTGGCTGGTGGGGGTGCCTTATTAAGAGGGCTTGCCAAAAGGTTTACCGATAAAATAAATATAACTTTTCATGTTGCGGAAGATCCTTTGCGAGCAGTAGCACGCGGTACAGGTATTGCCCTGAAAAATGTTGACAGGTTCCAGTTCCTGATGAGGTAATAGAAGAAGGAAGATAAAAGAAGAGAGATGAAAGAGGACAGAGGTCAGAAGGCAGAGGTCAGAAGTGATTAGGTGATTAAGTGATTAAGTAATGATGTTTAAAAGGACATCCATAAACCTTATAAACTTTATAAACCTCATAAACCTCATAAACGAATAAACGAATAAACTTTTGATTTACAAATAACTATTACTGCCATCAGACAACTAAGCACCAGGCACTAAGCACTAAGCACTAAAATGAGGAACTTTTTAAGACTAATATATTCTTTTAATTTTTTTTTCTTGTTCTTAGTTTTTGATGGATTTTCATTATATCTGATTTTTCAGAATAATAACTTTCAAAGAGCCAGGTTTATTGAATTTTCGCATAAGATATCCGGAAGTATTTATGAAAGCCTGGATAACATTAAGAGCTATCTTTCATTACGTGAAAACAACAGGATACTGGCTTTGGAAAATGCGGAACTTAAAAATAGGCTTGCATCGATACGAAAGATAGTGAGGGAAAAGAAAGATACATTGATAGATACCACTTACCACCTTCAATACACTTGCTTTTCAGCCAAGGTTATTAATAATACAGTGAGCAAACAATATAATTATATAACACTTAACAAAGGGTCAATTGATGGGGTAAAACCTGATATGGCAGTTATCACAAATAGCGGAATTGTGGGTATAGTAGAAGGCGTATCGAATAATTATTCGACGGTTTTGCCAATACTTAACAGGAATTTCAGGGTGAGCGCCAAGTTAAAAAATAATAATTTCCTGGGTTCTATTTCGTGGGAAGGTATTAATCCTGAGGAGTGTACACTTTCAGACATACCTCATCATGTTATAATTCATAAAGGAGATACTGTAATTACAACCGGTTATTCCATGGTATTTCCGGAAGGCATACCAATCGGAGTTATTGTGGATTTCAATTTAAAAGGCGGAAATTTTTACACTATTAAACTTAAGCTTACCTGTGATCTCAGAAAAATTAATTATGTACAGGTCGTAGATAATTTGAATAAAACAGAACAATCAGAATTGGAGAAAAAATTGAAACATGATTAAAGTACTCACTCACGTCGGTAATTTCATATTTCTTCTGCTTTTACAAGTGTTAATACTCAATCATATTGATTTTAGCGGCTATATTAATGCCTATTTATATGTCCTTTTCATTTTGCTGCTTCCTTTTGAGACCCCAAAGTGGTTATTGCTGGTAGCAGCTTTCGTGATGGGACTTTCAGTTGATATATTCTGCCAGACACTCGGAGTCCATGCTTTTGCAACTGTTACAATGGTTTATATCAGGCCTTACCTGCTGGGAATACTTGCCCCTCGCGAAGGATACGATGTTGGATCTCAGCCAAATGTAAATTCATTTGGATTGGAATGGTTTATCAGATATGCAGTTATTATGGTTTTAATACATCATTTTGTATTGTTTTATTCAGAAACCTTTAAATTTCATCAATTTTTCAGTACTTTTTTCCGTGTTATTTTAAGCTCATTATTTACATTAATTCTAATTGTTTTAAGCCAGTTATTAACTTTAAAACGTTAGTATGAATCCATATGCATTTCGCAGGTATATTATAGCGGGGATATTCATTCTAACATTTTTGATATATATTTCCAGGCTTTTTTATCTTCAAATCATAAATGTCTCTTTTAAAAATTCAGCCGAGAACAATTCGAGACGTTTTGTAACACAATTTCCTGCCAGAGGGATTATATATGACCGTAACGGTAAACAAATGGTATACAATCAGGCTGCATACGATGTTATGATAACTCCAAATCAATTACAGCCGTTTGATACTACCCAGTTATGCAATATCCTTCAGATAACTCCTGAATTTGTAAGTGCTTCTGTAAACTCTGCAAAACAATATTCAATGTACAAACCCTCTATATTTTTAAAGCAGATTTCTTCTATTACTTATGCGCTATTGGAAGAAAAGCTATATAAATATCCTGGTTTTTTTGTACAAACCCGAACCTTAAGGAAATATGAAAGGAAAATTGCTGCACACATTTTAGGATATGTTGGTGAAGTAGATGATAACCTTACAAAAAGCAATTCCTATTATAAATCTGGTGATTATGCAGGAATTAGTGGTATTGAGAAATCCTATGAAAAAGAATTGCGGGGTAAAAAAGGAGTAAATATTTTACTTGTGGATGTTCATAACCGGATAAAAGGATCATTTCAAAACGGACGATACGATACTACTGCAACTGTAGGTAGAAATCTCACAACTACCCTTGATGCCGATCTTCAGGAATACGGAGAATTTCTAATGCAGCATATGCGCGGTAGTGCGGTTGCCATTGAACCTTCTACGGGAGAAATACTTGCGATGGTGTCATCACCTACTTACGATCCAATACTATTTGTAGGAAGGTCAAGAGCATTGAATTACCAGGCACTTCAAAACGATCCGCAAAAGCCTTTATTTTTCAGGGCAGCAATGGCAAACTATCCTCCCGGTTCAACATTTAAAATAATCAATGGATTAATCGGATTAACTGAAGGTGTAGTATATCCCAATACTATTTATTTCTGTAATGGAGGTTATAATTACGGTGGATCAAAACCTCTTGCCTGCACTCACGTTCATGGATCATTAAATCTTATTGAAGCTGTTCAGGAATCATGTAACACATATTTCTGTAATGTATTCAAAAGCATAATTGATAATAAAAAATATTCTACTGTAAATGAAAGTTATAATGTTTGGCGAAATGATGTCATGAGTTTTGGCCTGGGACAACGTCTGAATACTGATATACCTAACGAATTATCAGGCAATGTGCCTTCATCCCAGTATTATGACAGGATTTTTGGAAAAGACCGCTGGAAATCAGTTACTATTATTTCGCTTGCAATAGGACAGGCCGAAATGGGCATTACTCCACTGCAGCTGGCAAATGTTGTTACAACAATTGCCAACAGGGGATTCTATTATACGCCTCACCTTATTAGGAAAATAGATGACAATAATGAAATAGATAGTCGGTTTTTAGTTAAGCATAATACTCCTTTTGATACATCCGTTTATAATATTATTATTAAGGGTATGTATGGTGCTGTAAATGAACCTGGAGGAACAGCTTTTCTTTCTAGTGTAAAGTTATCTGATATTGTAATATGCGGGAAAACAGGTACTGCACAAAATCCACATGGCCTTAATCATTCAGTTTTTATAGCTTTTGCACCCATGGATAATCCTAAAATTGCAATTGCGGTTTATATAGAAAATGCCGGGTTCGGTGCAACATGGGCAGCCCCGGTTGCAAGTCTTATGATCGAAAAATATTTGAAGGGTAAAACCTTGAGGCCTGAAGTAGAAAATTATTTGTTATCATTCAGGCAGAAACCATGATAGAACCAAGGACAAATATCATCAAAAATATTGACTGGATAACAGTATTTATTTACTTTATCCTGGTATTTATTGGCTGGTGTAATATTTATGCAGCAGTTTATAATCAGGAACACAGGAATATATTTGATTTTACCCAGCGCTATGGGTTACAAATGATATGGATATTTGCAGCTTTTCTGGTTGCACTGTCAATTATAGTGATCGATTTTAAGTTTTATCCGTTTTTTGCCTACTATATATTTGCTTTTTGTATGGTATTGCTGTTAATGGTTTTACTGTTTGGCAGAGAAATTAACGGAAATAAGGCATGGCTATTTATTGGAAGGTTTTCCATTCAACCTTCTGAATTTGCAAAAGTTGCTACTGCCCTCGCAGTGGCAAAATATATGGGATCATATAACGTTAAGGTTTTAACTACCAAGGCATTGTTGTCACTTGGGTTTATTATTTCATTCCCAATGTTATTAATTTTATTAGAACCGGATGTGGGTTCTCTTTTGGTATATTTTGCTTTTTCAATAGTTCTGTTCCGTGAGGGGCTGCCAGGTGCAATCCTGTTACTTGGTTTTGTTTTAGTAGTGTTATTATTTGCCGCACTTCTTTATTCAAAAGATGTAATTGCTGCGACTATTATTGCAATCGGATTTGTTGTATATGCCTTATATACACGTAAATATAAATTCACCTTTGTTGGACTGTTAATTTTTGCAGTTACTGTATTTTTATTTTATGGCATATTCAAATTGACACATAAACGTATGGATGTTTACTTTATATTGGCATCTTCCTTCGTTGTTAGCGGATTAACATATATTATTTTGTCTTTTTTTAGGCGGATTAAATATGTTACAATGTTTGTCCTTTTTCTTTCAAGTTCAATATTTTTTACCTATTCGGTGAATTATGTATTTCACCATATACTTGAACAACACCAGCAACAAAGAATGAATATTTTACTCGGGATTGAGAAAGATCCTCTGGGTGGGGGTTATAATGTAAATCAATCGATGATCGCAATTGGTTCAGGAGGTTTCCTGGGTAAAGGTTATTTACAGGGGACTCAAACCAAATATAATTTTGTACCAGAACAAAGCACTGATTTTATATTTTGTACGGTAGGTGAGGAGTGGGGGTTTTTAGGATCATTGGTAGTTACCGGGTTATTTTTAATTTTATTAATACGGATAGTTAACATGGCTGAACGGCAGCGCTCAACATTTAGCAGGGTATATGCGTATTGCGTGGCATCAATAATATTTTTCCATTTTGCAATAAATGTTGGTATGACTATCGGTTTGCTTCCCGTAATTGGTATTCCTTTACCTTTTTTTAGTTATGGTGGCTCTTCTCTATGGTCGTTTACAATACTTCTGTTTATTCTTATCAGGCTTGATACTAACAGACTGGAACTTTTGAAATAGTGTATAGTGCTTTGTGCATAGTGCTTAGGGTTTGATTGAAAGTTGCAAGTTATAAGTTGCAGGTTGGAAGATAAATTTATCTTTGTGTCTCTGTGCCTCTCTGTGTTTAATATTAAGAAAATTGTTTAATTTGTAAAAAGTTATAAAAATGTATTTACTTTGCCGGTTAATTGGTATTTGGAAATATATAATATTTACATTCGGATAATTCATTATACTAATGGAAAGTAAATTAATTAATTGGAAGGAATTTTTTTTAATTTCAGGTCCTTGCGTTATAGAAGAAGAAAGTATAATGTTAAGAACAGCTGAAAAATTGAAACAAATTTCAGAAAAGTATTCTTTACCAGTAATTTATAAATCTTCATTTCAGAAAGATAACAGAAGCTCGACAGATAATTATGCCGGTCCTGGTCTCGAGGAAGGACTTAAAATGCTTGAAAAAATCAAGAAACAATTCAATTTTCCTGTATTATCGGATGTACATTATCCTGAACAGGTTAAAGCTGCTGCTGAAGTACTTGATGTTATCCAAATTCCGGCTTATCTTTGCATGCAAACTACATTAGTGGTAGAAGCTGCAAAAACCAACAAAATAATAAATTTGAAGCACGGGCAATTTGTCTCACCTCAAAATATGTCAAATCCGGTTAGAAAAATAGAATCGTGTGGCAACAGGGATATTTTACTAACTGAACGGGGATATGCTTTCGGTTATAACGATTTAGTGGTAGACCCCAGAAGTTTTTATGATTTGGGACTGTTAGGGTATCCTGTTATTTTTGATATTACTCACTCAATTCGTAAATATGGGATACCAAGTTCTGACCCTTCAGGCGGAGCAAGGCAATATCTTTCAACATTAGCAAGGGCAGGAGTAGCAGCAGGGGTTGACGGGGTTTTTATTGAAACTCATCCGGAACCTTCAAAGGCATTGTGTGATGCGTCCAGCCAATTAAAGCTGGAAGCTCTTGAAGATTTTTTAGTACCAATTATAGAATTACATCGAATAGAAAAAAAATATAGAAAAAATGGAACTTTATCTTGATTCTGTAAAAATTGATGAGATAAAAGAAGCAACTGCCCTTGGGTATCTTGCAGGTTTAACTACTACGCCTACCTTTATGTACAGGGACGGTATAAAGGATATTGACGGTACTATATTAGAGATATCGCGGATGGTAAATATTCTGATGGTTGAAGCCATGGGTAACAACGCAGAAGAAACTGTCAATGAAGCATTACGTCTTGTTAAATTGGGATTGGACCCTAAAAAAACCGTTTTTAAAATTCCAATTTCCCTCGAGGGAACAAAAGCCTGCAAGATATTAATCGATAAAGGATTAATGGTAAACCTTCATCTGATTTATACTGTTCAGCAGGCATATATGGCATTTTGTGCCGGTGCTACCTATGTTTGTCCTTTGGTTGGCAGATTGCAGGATCAGGGTCATGATGCGTTAGGACTAATAAAGGATTGTGTGAACGTAGCCGAAAAATATCATTATAAATCTAAAATTATGTTTTCATCGGTTCGAAATATAGAACATGTGAAAAATGCCTTGAATTTAGGTGCACATGCCTGCACTATTCCATGGCCAGTATTAAAATCATTAACTGAAAATCATTTTACGAAAATAGGTACAGATGAATTTTTGCGTCATACTAATCTGCTAAGTACCAAAGTTATAGATATTACCCGCAAAAATAACATTACTCTTGCCACATCTGCTTCAGTTGCAGAGGCATTACTTGAAATGACCAAATCAAAAGTTGGAGCCGTTCTTGCCTTAAACTCTGATAAGAGCATACACAGAATATTTACTGATGGCGACTTACGCAGGATATTGGAAACAAAAGGAGGGAATATTCTGGATATCAAATTAGCGGATTTACCCCCCAACAGTCCGCAATGCATTTCTTCAGACGAATGCTTGCTCGATGCACAGAAAAAATTCAAAGAGGCAAAAGTTGATACATTAGTAGTTAAAGATGGGGATGAGATTATAGGATTGGTTGATATTCAGGATGTAATCTGATGATTGGGATAAAAGAAAAATTCATTCAGGCTGGCGGGCATTTTCTGGTTTCTGACTACGAAATTGCAGAGTATTTATCTGATATACATGCGTTTATTTTTGACTGGGATGGTGTCTTTAACAATGGGTCAAAGGATTCTGAAAGAGGAAGCATATTTTCTGAGGCTGATTCAATGGGTTGCAATATGCTTCGTTTTAACCAATGGAGAATTTCAAAATCCATACCCCTTTTTTTTATAATTACCGGAGAAAACAATAAAACAGCTGTTGAATTTGCCAGGAGGGAACATTTTAATGGCGTTTTTTCAAGGAGTTTAGATAAAAGGAAAGCTCTGGAATATATTATGAAAACTTACCATGTTTCTTTTAAAGAAATGGCTTTTGTTTTCGACGATATTGCGGATATAGGTGCAGCAGGTATGTGCAAACTATCATTTTGCGTGAGAAGAAAATCGAGTCCCCTGTTTACAGATTACCTCATTGAACATTCTATTTGCCAATATATTACTGGTAGTGAAGGGGGTAACCACGCCGTTAGGGAAATTTCAGAATTGCTGATGGGACTAACCGGGCAATATAACGCAACCATAAGTGAAAGGATTGAGTTTAATATTGAATATCAGCATTTTTTGTCAGAAAAAATTTCCATTAATACCAAAATTGAAACCTCTTAACATAAAAACTATTTAGTCCCTGGCTCTTGTGTCTTGGCTCCTGGTTCCTGGCTCTGTTTTTGCAAACACTAATTTACTTTAAACTCAAACTTTATGTTGTCCAACTCAGCATTTGCCTGAATAATTTTTTTTTCGAGTGAAGTCTTAAAAGCTAAAATGGTTGCCTGTATTTCCGGCTCTCCTGTACCAATTATCTGTGCAGCCAGGATACCGGCATTTTTGGCTCCATCAAGCCCGACTGTTGCAACAGGGATTCCTGCCGGCATTTGAAGTATTGAAAGAATTGAATCCCAGCCGTCTAACGACATTGAAGCTTTTATTGGTACCCCGATAACCGGCAGTGGAGTTAATGCGGCTAATACTCCAGGTAAATGAGCAGCCCCACCTGCTCCTGCTATTATTACCTTTATGCCCCTTTTTGCGGCATTTTGTGCGAAATCCATTGCCTGACGCGGAGTCCTGTGTGCCGATATGGCATTTATTTCAAACGGTATTTTAAATTCATTTAAGATAGCGGCAGCTTCCTGCATTATTGGTAAATCGGAAGTACTGCCCATAATAATACTTACTTTCGGGTTCATGTTTTTTAGGTATTAGGCTTTTAGGTAATAAAGTTAAATTAATTTTATAATTTCGTACCCGTTTTTAACCACAAATTATTGATGAAGAAAATAGTTATTCAGGGAAAAGAGTTTGAGTTGTCTATAATGTCTGTAAATATTAAAAGTTCGATTGAACGTTTGGCTTTTGAGATTAACCAGGATTATTCAGGAAAAGATATATTGTTTATTGGTATTTTAAATGGGTCGTGTATTTTCGCAGCTGATTTGATAAGAAAAATTAAATTGCCATGTCAGATATCCTTTGTAAAACTTTCGTCTTATTTTAATAAAGAATCAGCGGGGACTGTAAAAGAACTTATAGGGTTAAACGAAAATATTTCCGGACGTGATGTTATTATCCTGGAAGATATAGTGGATAGCGGCATGACTATTGAAAGTGTAATCTCCAGGTTCAAAACCAAAAACCCTGGTTCATTAAAAATAGCTACTTTGTTATTTAAACCTCAGGCATATCAAAAGAGCCTTAAGATTGATTACGTCGGACTTGAAATGCCTAATGGTTTCCTGATCGGATATGGCCTTGACTATAATGGATATGGCAGGAACCTGGAAGATATTTATGTTTTAAAGGAATCGTAAATAATAGAACCAGTAGTCAAGAGCCAGGAACCAAGAACCAGGAACCAAGACGTGGGACTTGGGACGCATGGGACGTGAAAAAGGACATGGAAAAGGACGTGGAAAAGGACATGGAAGGACATGGAAGGACATGAAAATTAGGGCCTTTTATCTTGGTTCCTGGCTCTAATAAAATAAATTTAAATATAAATTAATACTAAATAACATGTTAAACTTGGTTTTATTTGGCCCTCCAGGCTCAGGAAAGGGTACACAATCCACAAAATTGATAGAAAAATACCATTTGGTACATTTATCTACCGGTGATATTTTAAGAGGTGAAATAGCTGCACAAACAACCCTGGGTATTGAAGCTAAAAAGAAAATGGAAAAGGGTGAACTTGTATCGGACGATATCGTTATTGGGATGATTGGCAATAAACTTGACCAGAATATATCTGCAAAAGGCTTTATTTTTGACGGGTTTCCCCGTACAACGGCCCAGGCTTTAGCCCTGGATAAACTGCTTAGTCAAAAAAATACATCAATTTCATTAATGCTATCGCTGGAAGTTGAAAAACAAGAATTAATTAACCGTTTATTAAACCGGGGTAAAGATTCGGGACGTGCGGACGATCAGGATATCGCAGTAATTGAAAACCGGATAACAGTTTATAACCGTGAAACAGCAATAGTTGCTGATTTCTACAAAGCACAGGGAAAATTGAACGCTATTCGTGGTATGGGGAGTATAGAAGAGATTTTTGACAGACTATGCCAATCTATTGATAATAGTAAGAAGTAATAACATTAAGAGCCAGGAACCAAGAAACAGGAGCCAGGACCAGGAGCCAGGACCAGGAGATTTAAGATTCTAGATTCAAGATTTGTGATTTAAGATTTAAGAATTCGTGTAAAATAAATCTTAAATCTAGATTCTCAAATCTCAAATCTTAATTCCTTTTCTTTCATCCTCATTTTCTTGTCTTGGCTCCTGGTTCTTGGCTCCTGGTTCTATTTTCTTACGACTTACGACTTTATACTTACGACTACATTACCATGTCTGATTCCAACTTCATAGATTATATCAAGATATTTGTCCGTTCCGGGAACGGGGGTGCAGGATCGGTGCACTTTCGCAGGGAAAAGTTTGAACCAAAGGGAGGGCCTGACGGTGGTGATGGCGGAAGGGGTGGACATGTCGTAGTGAAAGGAAATCCCCAGATGTGGACACTCATTCATTTGAAGTATGCCAGGCATGTTTTCGCCGAAAATGGAGGAAATGGGACCGGGGCCAACTGCACAGGGGCTGAGGGCAAGAACGCGGTAATTGAGGTTCCTTTGGGTACTGTTGCAAGAGATGCTGAATCAGGAGAATTGATATTTGAAATTTCTTCCGCAGAAGAAGAAAAAATAATTGCTAAAGGTGGTCGCGGAGGAATGGGAAATACATTTTTCAAATCCTCTACACGACAAACACCCAGATTTGCCCAACCAGGCGAACCTGGCCAGGAAGGATGGAAAATCCTTGAACTTAAAATATTAGCTGATGTAGGCATGGTTGGTTTTCCAAATGCAGGTAAATCAACACTTTTATCGGTTATTTCAGCTGCCAAGCCTAAAATAGATAACTACCCATTTACTACATTAGTTCCAAATATTGGTATTGTTCCATACAAGGATAACCGATCCTTTGTTATAGCCGATATCCCGGGAATTATTGAAGGTGCTCACGAAGGAAAGGGACTCGGATTAAGATTTTTGCGTCATATTGAACGCAATTCATTACTTTTGTTTATGATTCCTGTTGATGCGAAGAATATTAAAAAAGAATATAACATTCTGGTTAATGAGCTTGCACACTATAATCCAGAGCTGCTTGATAAAAAACGGGTATTAGCCATTACTAAATGCGATATGCTTGATTCAGAATTACTCAATGAGGTAAACAAAGACCTGCCTGACATACCAAATATTTTAATATCATCAGTTACAAATTCAGGGATTGGAAAATTAAAGGATCTGCTTTGGCAGGAACTTAACAAATAAAATATGGAAATAATTCACTTTATTAATCAAATTGATCAACAAATATTTCTTTTAATAAATGGATTACATAATTCATTTTTGGATCCCATAATGTGGTATATAAGCAATAAAGCTTTTTGGTATCCATTTTACTTAGTATTGATTTATTTTGTAATACTGAAAAGGAAAAAAGATGTGTGGATTACACTGCTGGCTGTTACTTTAATGATAATATTAAGTGATCAGTCAGCTGATTTGGTAAAGGATTATATGCAAAGGTTACGGCCTACACATAACCCTGATATTTCCTATTTGGTACATACACTAAAGGGCTATGCAGGTGGTGAATATGGATTTGTTTCGTCTCACGCTTCCAACGCCTTCGCAGTAGCTGGCTTTACAGCACTATTTTTTAAAAGAAGATGGTTTACATATTTAATTTTTATTTGGGCTATCATAATTTCATACAGCAGGATATACCTGGGAGTCCATTATCCGTTAGATGTCATTTGCGGTGGTATGTTAGGATTATCCATAGGTGTTTTTATTTATTACTTCGAACATTGGGGATATAGGAAGATAAATAAAATGGACGCTAAACTTTAACCTTTAACACCAATTTTTTTACTTTTGAGCATTCTTTTATAGCTATTCCTGTTTGGTGAGCATCATGAGGGAAAAACATTGTAAAGCTTCCTGGCCTGGCTGTCAGATAATCTCCGGTTCCGGCAAGGATTTGAACATCTTTATCCGCATTGTACGTTTCTAATATTTTCATATTCTCAAGGGGTGCAAAACCCATTTTTTCCTCCCCTTCGATAATTACCTGTATATCAACAAATTTGAAGTGAGATTCCCATTGTAATTCAGTTGCAGGTTTAGTAACATATTCAGATACCTGTGCAAAAATTTCATCCTCTTCAACAACAGATATACCATTTTCCAACGATTTTAAATCGGTAGTAAGCAAATACATTAATGCATTTGCAACCCGATCACTAATCCGGGTATAGATATTGTAATATTCAAGTTTATCAGTTATCATAGTTAGTATGTTGTTTAGTATAACAAATATAGTATAAAATAATGTGTTAATGTGTTAATTTGAAAATTTGAAAATGTGCAAATGTTCAAAAACACATGATTTATATCAATTTAAACAAATAATGATTTGAAAAATCTTAAATCCGGAATCTTAAATCTAAAAGCCGAATTAACAATTATCATTTTTGCATGTTTAAATTTTATTCCTGAATAAGCTTTAAAAATTAATGAAACTATTTAATTTGGTTTTATTTGACTATAATCTGGATAATAAAATAAAGTAATGGGTACGACTATCAAAAAAAGCTTTCCGGTAACAGGAATGAGCTGTGCTTCCTGTGCAAACAGAGTTGAAAATATGCTAAAAAATCAAAATGGGGTGCTAAATGCTTCAGTAAATTTTGCATCATCATCCGTTTTACTGGAATATTTTCCTTCAGAAAGCGGTTTAATTGACTTTAAAAAAGCTGTTCAATCCATTGGTTACGATCTTATAACCGACGAAAAACAATCGCAAAAGCTTAAAGGGGTTATTCAAAATGAATTTAAAATTCTAAAATACAAAGCATTATTTGCTTCAATATTAACATTCCCGGTTGTTATAATAGCAATGTTTATGATGAATATTCCATATTCCAACTGGATAATGCTTGGTTTATCAACTCCGGTGGTATTTTGGTTTGGAAGAGGATTTTTTATTTCTGCAATTAAACAGATAAAACATGGTACTTCAAATATGGACACTTTAGTTTCCATGAGCACCGGAATAGCTTACCTGTTTAGCCTGGCAAATACAATTTTTCCTCATTTAATAAGTCATGGCAATAAGCATAGCTATGTGTATTTTGAAGCTTCTTCTGTAATCATTGTATTTATTTTGCTTGGAAGATTACTTGAAGAAAAAGCTAAAACAAACACAAATACAGCACTAACTAAATTAATCGGGTTACAACCGGAAACTGTAACTTTGGTCAAAGATGACGGGAATGAGGTGAATATACCGATTTCAGAAATTCAGACGAATAACAGGCTCAGGGTTAAGCCGGGAGAGAAGGTACCTGTGGATGGCTCAATTACAGAAGGGACTTCATTTGTCGATGAAAGCTCAATCACAGGCGAACCTTTGCCGGTTGAAAAGTTATCAGGCGATAGTTTATATGCTGGTACAATTAATCAAAAGGGCAGTTTTGTTATGCTTGCGGAAAAAGTAGGCAGCGAAACACTTTTGGCACGGATCATTCAAATGGTTAAGGAAGCCCAGGGCAGCAAGCCCCCTGTGCAAAAAATGGTGGATAAAGTTGCTTCCATTTTCGTTCCCTTAGTGATAGGGGTATCTGTATGCACCTTCATTATATGGATGTTGTACGGAGGTAGTGAGGCATTACCACATGCACTGCTTACAATGGTTTCGGTTTTAATAATTGCATGCCCGTGTGCGCTGGGACTTGCAACACCAACAGCCATAATGGTTGGTATTGGTAAGGGTGCTGAAAGCGGCATTTTAATTAAAGATGCCGAGGGATTGGAATTGGCACATTTAATTAATACTATAGTTATTGACAAGACAGGAACCATAACGGAAGGAAAACCTGCAGTTACCGATTTAATCTGGATAGGAGAGAAAACAGATCATTTAAGAAATGTATTGTTCAGTATTGAATCGCAATCAGAACATCCATTGGCCGAAGCTATTATTAATTATTTAAAAGATGAATCAGTTTTAATTATTTCAAATAATAATTTTGAAAGTATTTCCGGCAGAGGTGTTATTGCAACTGTTCAGGATACAAAATATATGGTTGGCAACGAAAAATTAATAAAAAACAATGGAATTCAAATTAAAGAAGAGGAGCATAAAATTGTAACTGACTTGTATAAACAGCCTAAAACGGTATTATATTTTGCAAACGATGATAAAGTAATAGCTATAATTGCAATTGCTGATATGATAAAGCCATCGTCCCCAAAAGCGATTGAAAATTTAAAGAAACTGGGTATTGAAATTCATATGCTTACAGGTGACAATGAACAAACAGCTAAATTTGTAGCCGATCAAACCGGCATTTCTTTTTATAAATCGGGATTGCTGCCAAATGAAAAAGCCGATTATATTAAATATCTTCAGGAAAATGGAAAAATAGTCGGCATGGTTGGCGATGGCATAAACGATTCGCAGGCAATGGCCCAGGCTAATGTTAGTTTAGCTATGGGACAGGGATCGGATATTGCCATGGAAGTGGCAAAAATGACACTTGTTTCTTCAAATCTCAATGCAATACCTTCGGCTATCCTTCTGTCCAGAGAAACAATACATACAATCAACCAAAACCTGTTCTGGGCATTCCTGTATAACATAATTGGAATACCAATTGCAGCCGGAATCCTTTATCCATTCACGGGGTTTATTCTCAGCCCCATGATTGCAGGAGCGGCCATGGCATTAAGCAGCGTAAGTGTTGTCAGTAATAGTCTCAGGCTTAAGTTCAAAAAATTCCAATCCTGACAAATTAATCATTACACATTAATATTTATATCTTTGCACACTAATTTCAATTAAAAATGCACAAATCCGGCTTTGTTAATATAATAGGGAATCCTAATGTTGGTAAATCTACCCTGATGAATGTCCTGGTGGGGGAGAGAATTTCTATAGTTACTTCCAAAGCACAAACTACACGTCACCGTATTCTTGGAATTATAAACAATGACAATTATCAGGTTATTTTTTCTGATACACCGGGTATTTTGAAACCACATTACAAGATGCACGAAGCCATGATGGGATGTGTCCAATCTGCCTATGATGATGCTGATGTGCTGGTCTATGTAACTGATGTAGTTGAAAATATAGATAAAAACCTTGAGTTTATAGACAAAATCAATAACTGTAAAACTCCTGTATTATTGATTATTAACAAGTTAGACTTAAGTACTCCTGTTATTTTGGATACATTGATCGACAAATGGAAAAAACTTATACCCAGGGCAGAAATAGTTCCGGTGTCGGCTACCTTAAAATTCAATACCGATCAGGTTTTCAAAAGGATTCTTGACATGATTCCTGAGGGTCCGCCGTACTATGATAAAGATGCTCTTACTGATAAACCGGAGCGGTTTTTTGTTTCAGAAATTATACGCGAAAAAATATTATTAAATTATAAGAAGGAAATACCATACTCTGTTGAAGTAGTTGTTGAGGAGTTTAAAGAAGAGGAAGATATAATCC
This sequence comes from uncultured Bacteroidota bacterium, assembly GCA_963846585.1. Taxonomy (GTDB): domain Bacteria; phylum Bacteroidota; class Bacteroidia; order Bacteroidales; family JAAUTT01; genus JAAUTT01. The sequence goes on along the minus strand of CAWJWO010000007.1, from coordinate 79,326 downwards.
GCATAAAATCCTTAATTATAGTTAACCGTGAAACACAAAAAGGTATTATAATTGGTAAAGGTGGCGAGGCCCTTAAAAAAACGGCATCAAGAGCGAGGGTGGATATAGAGAAGTTCTTCGGTAAGAAAGTTTATATCGAAATATTTGTTAAGGTTGAAAAAGATTGGCGGAACAGTGAAAGGATGCTAAGGAATTTCGGATATAATGTTTAGGGGTCAGGGACTAGTGATCAGGGATTAGTGATTCGCAAATCGCAATATATTTTACTTCATCACTTCATTACTTCATCACTTAATCACTTAAAAATGGGAAATATAGTTGCTATTGTGGGTCGTCCGAATGTTGGTAAATCAACTCTTTTTAACAGGCTTGTGGGAAAAAAGGATGCGATTGTCGATGAAATTGCCGGTGTAACCCGCGACCGTCACTATGGTACTACCGAATGGGGAGGGCGTGAGTTTTCGGTTATCGATACCGGGGGATATGTTACCAATTCGGATGATATTTTTGAGGAAGAAATAAGAAAACAGGTTGTTCTTGCTATCGGGGAGTCAGATGTAATTATATTCATGGTAGATGTAACAAACGGAATTACCGACCTCGATGATAAACTCACTAATTTATTGCGCAGGTCAGATAAAAAGATTTTATTAGTTGTGAATAAAGTTGATAACAATCAACAATTTTTTGACACCCAGGTATTTTACAAGTTGGGATTGGGGGAGATTTATCCGATTTCTTCGATAAGCGGGAGTGGTACCGGTGAACTAATGGATGAAATTGTTAAATCTCTTCCTTCTTCTACTGATTTTAAAGGAAATCCTGATATCCCAAAAGTGGCAATCGTGGGAAGGCCCAATGTTGGTAAGTCCTCTTTGCTTAATGCTTTACTTGGTGAAGAACGTCAAATAGTAACGCCTGTGGCAGGTACTACCCGCGATTCAATATACACACGGTACCAGAAATTCGGGCACGATTTTTATCTGATAGATACCGCGGGCCTGAGAAAAAAAGTTAAGGTAAGTGAAGATTTGGAATTTTATTCCGTTATGAGGGCTATCCGTACAATAGAAGAATCGGATGTTTGCCTGTTGATGATTGATGCAACGAGGGGATTGGAAGCACAGGATTTAAATATTTTTCAGCTTATACAAAAAAACAGGAAAGGATTGGTAATACTTGTAAATAAATGGGACCTGATTGAAAAACAAACCAATACTTCCAAAGAAATTGAGGATTTAATTTTAGAAAGGCTTCAGCCATTTAATGATATTCCTGTAATATTTACTTCTGCGCTTACAAAACAACGTCTGCAAAAGGTACTCGATGTTGCCATGGAAGTTGCCGCAAACAGAAAACAGCGCATACCAACTTCGAAACTAAATGAAGTGATGCTTAAAGTTATTGAAGAACACGAACCTCCATCGGTAAAAGGCAAATATGTTAAGATTAAATTTGTAACACAACTTCCTACAGGAACGCCGCAATTTGCATTTTTTTGTAATTTACCACAGTATATAAGGGATCCCTACAAACGTTATCTTGAAAACCGCTTAAGAGAGAATTTTAATTTTTCGGGGGTACCCGTTAGTATTTATTTCAGGCAGAAGTGATGAAACTAACAACTAACAACCAACAACTAACAACTATTTAAAGGTGGAATAAATTTTCAGAAGTTCGGCGTATGCAAATTCCGCAAATTGTTTTTCTGTATTCAGCATTTCATTTTCAGAGGTGGGATTAGTGCGCCATTTGCCTATTTTACCATTAGCTGAAGTAATTACCGAATCCTCAGTTTGTATAATCTGATTTCTTAATCCTAAAGTTTGCTGAATATTTACCAGTTTATTGTCAGTATAGAAAAGAGCAATTTCTTCAATTTTAATGAAATATTAAACAAGGGACAACCTTTACCTGATCCTGAAACAACAGGAGTTTGTCCTACCGGCCAATACGGTATTGCTACTGCTGTAAAAGGATTGCCAAGCATTGTCCACATTGTGGACAAGGTATGCCGGTTCGGTTTGTTTAACCCCCTGAATTACCGTCGCACAAATGGAATGGGGGTTACAAATGTTTTTTTTGCAATTAAGGAAATTATCGGGTTTATATTTACTATCGGGCATTATCGGCAACTTAACAGGTATTCCTGCATGAATCGGCCATATCACGAATTTCAAACTGAAGGATATTTTTAACATTTAAACTGTCACCTTTAATAAAATTATTTATTAATACAGTTGACCTTTTATATCTTTCAATTCCATGTGCAGCCCCATTGGTTGAAGTAAAATTTGTTTTTACTATAAAACCCTCCGGGGCAACACTTTTGTCATTGGCGTCAAACATCCTGTAATTATTGGCATATACTTCAAAAATTGCAGCTCCCCCCATTTTGTCAATTACCCCAAAAAAAGCTTTTGTATTTCTGCCTTTATGGTTTGTGGAATCCAGCATATTCTGAAAATCCTTAACCGTTATACAATATTTAAGTGCTTCGTTAATAAATTCACCTTCATCGGGTCCGTTTTTCCTGTCAGGATAATCCCTGATATCGGAATTAACTATGGCAAACCCCATTTCATTTAATCCAAACCAGGATTTTGAATATCCATACTCAGGTGTAATATTTGATAAAAAGCTGTATTTATCAGTTTTAGTATAAAAAACTATGTTACTTTTAACCTCATAATCGCGGGTTTTCCATAATAACGGACGTCCATCGGCCGTTACTTTTCCAATAGCCACACCTATTGTGCATGGTTTAATAATTATTGTGAATGACAGAAAAATTATTCCAAAAAATATTAATCTCATGGATTAGTCGTAATTAGTAATTCGTACGTCGTAAATGATAAAAAAGTTATTTTAAAGTTAAGTATTTTTTTATTTTTGTTTTTTTATCATAAACGCTTAATTTTAAAAAATCAATTATCTTAACTTATTATTTAAAGTATGACTACTGAGAATCCTCATTTTGCCAACAGGTTTAAACAAATACATGACGAATATAATTCCCTCATTGCAAGAAAAAATATTCCTTTGTCTTATCATAACGGTATATATGTCCGGTATAAGTATCCGGTGCTTACCGGGTCCCATGCTCCACTGATATGGCGGTTTGACCTGAATCCAAAAACCAATCCGTTTTTATTGGAAAGGATAGGTATCAACGCCGCTTTTAATGCAGGTGCCATCAAATTCAAAGGAAAATATATTGTAGCGGTTCGTGTAGAGGCAAACGACAGGAAATCTTTTTTTGCTATAGCTGAAAGTCCAAATGGAACCGATCAGTTTACCTTTTGGGATTTTCCGGTCACCTTGCCTGAATCAGTTGTTCCTGAAACAAACGTATATGATATGCGATTGACTGCTCATGAAGATGGATGGATATATGGGATATTTTGCTCAGAACGGAAGGATCCCAATGCATTGCCGGGCGATCTTTCTTCTGCTATTGCTTCTGCCGGAATAGTCCGTACCAAAGATCTTGTAAAATGGGAAAGGCTTCAGAACCTCGAATCAGTCAGTCAACAGAGGAATGTTGTTCTTCATCCCGAATTTGTAAACGGCAAATATGCTCTATATACACGTCCCCAGGATGGGTTTATTGACACCGGTTCAGGAGGGGGAATTGGATGGGCGTTAGTTGAGGATATAACACATGCCAGGATAAAGGACGAAAAGATCATCAATTTAAGGTATTACCATACCATTAAGGAGGTTAAAAACGGAGAAGGCCCACATCCTGTGAAAACACCCCAGGGATGGTTACATTTGGCTCATGGAGTTAGGAATTGTGCTGCAGGTTTACGGTATGTCCTGTTTTTATATATGACGGATTTAAAAGATCCAAGCCGTTTAATTGCTGAACCAGCCGGTTATTTTATGGCTCCCGAAGGCGAAGAACGTGTTGGAGATGTTTCCAATGTATTGTTCTCAAATGGATGGATAGCAGAAGAAGATGGCAGGGTATTTATTTATTATGCTTCATCCGATACACGTTTGCATGTTGCAACATCGACCGTTGCACAATTGGTTGATTATTGCCTCCATACACCTGCCGACGGTTTGCGGTCGTTTACCACGGTTGAAACTATTAAGGAAATGGTTTTAAGGAATAAGGAATATCTTTCAACAAAATAGTGTTCGGGGCCAGGGGCCATGGATTAGGGAAGTATCAAAATTCATTCATTATAATAATATAATAAATCAGAAATTGGCTAATCTAAAATTAAAAGAGAAGATTGGATATAGTTTCGGGGATGCAGCTTCCTCAATGTTCTGGAAATTATTCGGTATGTACATCATGTTCTTTTATACGGACATTTTCGGCATTTCTGCTGCTATAGTAGGTTCAATGTTTTTAATCACCCGTATAGGGGATGCTGTGATTGATCCCATGATTGGAATTATTGCCGACAGGACACAAACACGGTGGGGTAAATTCAGGCCTTATCTTTTATGGGTGGCTTTGCCTTTCGGAATTATCGGAGTTTTAACCTTTACTACTCCTTCATTGAGTATGTCAGGTAAGATTATATATGCTTACGTAACATATTCTTTAATGATGATAATTTATTCATTTATCAATGTCCCGTATGCTTCTTTATTAGGCGTAATGACGTCCGATGGCAAGGAACGCACTACATTAGCCACATATCGATTTATAGGTGCATTTGCAGGAAGTTTTTTGGTATTCTTTTTGTTTCAGCCACTATTTGATGGTTTCGGGACCAAAACAATCAACCGGTACCAGGCAGTAACTGATAGTATATATAATGGCCGGGCATCTGCAGTGGGTAACCATACTCAAATATGGACTACAAATTTGCATAATGCAGATTATAATGAAATTACAGATTCGCTGGTATTTGTAACAGCTGATATTAGTACAAAGTCAAAGGAGGCCTTCAATGTTGGAATTTTGAATACCGGTACCAATACCACCAGGTTTATCACTTTCAGAAAAAACATTGATACGTTGGGCCTTATCAGGGATGGTAGTTTTTGTCCTATTAGGATAAATATCAGTAATTTATTGGGGAAATGGTCTCTGAAGGATATTGAATCCCTTAAAATGGTTTGTATATATCCTGAAGGTACGAAGATTAATTTTAATAATGTGAACCTTAAGGAGATAAATTATCCGAAAGGGACTATGTATGCTGTTATTGTAATTGCTTTTGTAGCAGTATTTTTATTCCTGTTAACTTTTTCATGGACAAAGGAACGTATACAGCCGGTTAAAATAAAAAGTGCGTTAAGGACTGATCTTAAAGATTTAATGAAGAATGGCCCATGGTTTATTTTGTTGGGAGCCAGTATATTTACAATATTTTTTAATACTTTACGCGACGGAGCTGCTATTTATTATTTTAAATATTATTTTAAAGTACAGGCTAATGTTAATGTTTTTAATATAATATTCAATTATAGCACGATTTACTTTTTAATTGGGCAAGCGGCAAATATTATCGGAGTTATTCTGGCTAAACCTGTTTCTGATCGGATAGGCAAAAAAAATACTTTTTTTGGAGCAACAATTGTGGCGACTGTATTAAGTTTGTTGTTTTATCTGCCGGGAGGTGAATGCTTATGGATTGTTTTAGTACTTCAATTTCTTATAAGTATCTCGGCAGGTGCGATTTTCCCGTTGATTTGGTCAATGTTTGCGGATACTTCCGATTATTCCGAATGGAGAAATAAAAGACGAGCAACAGGTTTAGTCTTTTCAGCAGCTTCAATGTCTCAGAAATTCGGAGCTTCTGTTGGTATAGCACTGGTAGGTTACATATTGGCATTATATGGATATAAGGCAAATGTTGAACAGGCACAGTTGACTAAAACAGGGATCCGAATGATGCTAAGTATTTATCCTGCTATAGGGTCAATAATGGCAACAGTATTAATATTTATGTATCCTTTAAAGGATTCTTATCTGAAGAGGATTGAAGACAAGTTATCAATCCAAAGATCTAAATAGTGTCTGCAAGAAAACGCCAACTTCTTCGTTATGCTCCCCAGAAAAATGCTCATTTACTAAAGTAAACTCCGCTTTTTCTGTTTTCGCAAGCCTTGAATGTTCAATGATACCTTTAAAAATCAATAAATTTCATGGGACTTCGACAATACCTTTAAAATCAATTATGACATTGTCAATTTGGCGTTTTCTTATCAGACACTAAATAGTATCAGCAGGAAAACGCCATGATTGCAAAATAATCTCTTAGTGTCTATTATACAACAAATCAAATTTCCTGATTCCCCATGGCGATTTTGAATTTACGTGAATAACCAGCTCATTATTATCAGGCTGTAGGCTCCATGATTCATCAGTGATCATATCTGTTGTTTTTCCATTATTATTAAATGTAACCCTCGAAGAAATAGCCAATGTATCAGTTCCAGCAATCCATTTTGCTGTTGCAATGCGGGGAAAATTCCTGAATTCCGATTTAACTTCTGTGCCATTAAATGGCAAAACTTCTTCAGTAACTATATCATCCGCAAACTCTACGATATTTGTCTTTTTTAAACGGATCTCCTGGTTTTGCTGAACAACCTCTATTTTAACCGGCTGAGAACCAGCTCCTATATTATTAAAATTACTTTTTTCTTCATCAAGAATCCAGGTCCCCGTAAAATCTGCATTATTACCTTTCTTTTTAACATATACAGGAAGAGGCTCAAGTCCTGATGCCAGGCGATATGGTGTAATTAATATACGATAGGCGGAATCTTCAAGAAATAAGACATTTGTTTCTTTAATTAGTCTGTTATAGTCCTTTTTTAAAGTATTCCGGACCATACCGGTCCATACTGAATAAAGTACCCATTTAGGTTGGGAATTTAATATTTCAGGTGAAGGAGGATTTCCTACCTCTGCCAAAGCAATCGGTTTACCTTTTGAAAGTACAAGTAAACTGTCATAATAGACTTTTTTAAAATCATTTCCATACACATCAAGTGAAAGGATATCAAGGAAATTACTGCCAGGACTATACTTTGAAAATTCCATGCCAGGTTTTACCGGTCTGTCAATACTCCATAACCAAATCAGGTTATTGAGCTTGTGAACTTTTACCAAACGATTGAATAATTGGTGGTACAATGCAATAGTACTATATTTACCTGTACGTCCTCCCCACCAAAACCAATCGCCATTCATTTCATGGTAAGGCCGCCATAATATTGGAACATGAGCTGCCTGTAATTGCTTTAAGTAAAATGCAATGGTATCAACCTGTGCGCACCAATGTTTATACAACCTGGTACCTGGTGTTAACAGGTCTTTAAACTGATTGTCAAGCAATTTACCTTGCACACTCGAAAGTGAATCAGGGGCATACTTTCGCATAGGCCTGAATGTAACCGGTTCGTCTGCAGTTGGAGGCACAGCATGCCAGCAAATGGTAATGATATAACCTTGTTTATTTAATTCAATGGCCTGTTTTACAATATCAGGACGTGCCAGGTGCGAATCAGTATCGCCATCTTTTGCAAACCCCATGTCAGTACTATATACAACAGGCGTTTTACCAATATAGGATGCAGCAAACTTCGTATTTCTTCCCTTTATATTCGGAAAATTATGTTGTCCTGTCAATGTGTATTTTCCTGATATGTCATATAAAAAGTTCAACAATGCCTTAGCCTCAGGAGATGCATTGGGTGAAACAGGTTTCATTTCCTGACCTTGAATACATTGTATGCATATCAGGTTTATTGCAAATAAAATAGTTGTAATATGTTTTATCATATAGCTTTTTTTAAAATTAGTTTTTATCAAATTTAATACCTATTTTATTTAATACGAAATAATTAATTACTTAATCATTTCTCACTAAGCACTAAGCACTAAGCACTAATTACCAAGCACTATCATTGTTTTGATGCGAAATGGCCTGCCAGGAAAATGACCAATAGTACAAACGACTTATTTATTTTTACAAATAAAGCTATTGTGGCAAGTGAAACCGGTAAACTGGTTTTATTCCTGAGTAGTAGAAGCAACGCCCCTGCAAAAAGAATTACAAAAGATGTACAGGCCATTGTTAACGAATAATGAAAACGGTTCGAAACAGCAAGGAGTATGCAGAAATTTATTAATATATTCAAACTGTAGGACAAAAACTTAGTAAGGATTATCCAATAGGGCACCGGCAAAACCGGTTCGGTATTTATTCCGGTCAAATACCTGTTAAACGATTCAAAATAAATAGTATAAAAAACAAGTAATATAATTAAGCAGGTTATGACCGAATATCGTATCAGTTTTTTGTACTTACCTGTTTTATGCCATATCTGGAACTCCATAACGAGAAAATAATTAGCAATACCCCGTAAAGAACTATGCTGAAAATATATTTATGATTTATATCGAATGCCCATTGCTGATGTTTATAAATAAAGGATGTTAATAATACAATTCGGAATGTATTTAAAATAAATACTACAAAACAGCCTGATATTACCATCCATATTTTATTATGCCATTCAGCACTGTACGCCACCACAATACATGCAAATACACCCATTACATCAATGCCATTACATGGAATACCAATATGTACACAATGCATATGGTTTATATAAATCTCTGTTCCAATGGTTGTCGTATGCAGGGTAAATCCGGTGCAACACCAGGGATGAAGCATCCAGTAACCTATATATCATCCAGTTCTGCATATTCGTGGTGATCAGGTACTGGTATATCAACAAATCCCATATTATAAAAAACAAAAATCCTTTGACCAGAAATGTGGTCAATGGATTTCTTAAATAAGTTTTGAATTTCAATGCTTTATTCATATATAAGATCCATCCTTCGACTTTGCTCAGGAACCAGGAGCCAACAGCCAGGAACCAGGATTAAATTTTATTTGTAAAGGACTAATCACAGGGCACTATGCACTATGCACTAAGCACTATTTTTTATAACCGTCACGAATTTTTTTAATTCCAATCCCCAGCAAGGCAATTAAGAAATATATAATTCCAGGAATTGGCACGGTACCGCCCGGATCAGGCGGGCCATCACCACCATAGGGATCTCCGGGATCTTCCTGCGCGTATATTCTAATTGTTAACATCAATATTAGAAACAGTAAAATATAAATTCTTTTTTTATTCATTAACTTGTGCTTATTGTAATAACAGCTTATTGATCTTAGACAGGCCATTCCCGGTTATTTTTACAACGTATACATTATTAACAGTATATGAGCCAAGTGATATACTTCCTGTAGCATTATCTAATAACTTATTATACAAAATCCTGCCTGTAATATCAAATACCTGAATAGTAACCGATTGTTGAGGCTGTATAAAGTATACACAGATATTACCCAGTTGAGAATATACCACAATGTTTTTATTATCATTCAATAGTTTGGTTCCGGTTCGAGTAGTATCCGACCATTCCCCTGTTTTGAAAACAAGGCTGAACCGGTTTTCGTAGGTTCCTGAGGTGAGGTTTACTGAATAAGCAGAGTCCCTGAGGTTAACGTGTTTGCTGGTTGCATTATCGTACATATAAACATTAATATCGGGTGATATAGCATCAAAATTATCGATATGCAGGGTATGTTTTTCATTGGTTTGAACAATTAAACCTATAGGTACTATTTTTTCGCTTGTATCGGGGGCAATAGTTTGAATTGCAAACCTGTTATTGCCCTTGAAGGAATATATATCGATGGGACAGTTATTGCTTACCAGCTTATAACAATCGAATGCAGGGTTATAGGTCTTAGTTGCAGACGGGTTGAACCTTATTACATTATCGTTTTGGTTGCCGGATGTATTATTTACAATTAGCCTTATATAGAGAGGGATTAAATCCGATTGTAAAAAATTATTGTTAAGATCAGAGGTAATTTGATCGTTACCAAATAAAACACTACCGGTTGAAATTGAATCAGCCGCAGGTATTTTTACAAAAAATGCCTGGTTAGGAGCCAGGTAAGTACCATTTATCTTAAATTCATTTTTTGTACTCCAGGTACCTGGAGTAAATACACCGCTTGAATATGCAATATACTGGCCATTATCTTTTCCAAGGTTATCATAATAGTAAATAGCATTTAATGAAGGGTTATCCGATAAAAACTGACTAACACTAATGGGTGCGGTAAAAGGGTTGGCAACGAGGCCATATCCGCGCTGGTCGTCGGAAGTTGAACCGTTGCTTGTGGTATAAGTTAACCCTGAAACAGTAACATTATCGAGTACGGGGTTACCTGTAAATACCAATGTGTCCCCGGTTGTAACGGCACTGGCAAGAGCGTAACCTTTACCAACCTGAAGCATATCACCAGGAGTAAGAGGTATCCAGCGTGTTGCAGATAAACTTTCATTATACAATTCTGCAAATATTGATTGCTGGGAGATACCACCAATGCTGATCGGGTCGTATTTAAGACCGGGAAATGGTACGCCGAAAAATATATAACCACTGCTATAATACCTTCGTTGCCACTGAATATTCCCGTTTATCTGGCCATCAGCAGTAAAATACAGATTGGATGAATCGCGCATTATAAGGTTCCCTCCGGATATAATACCGGGAGCTCCGGAGGCTATATTAACCAACCTGTTTACACGGACAGGCGAATTCAGGGTCAATGAACCTGTTGCAGATTTTATTAATAAAGTATCGGTAAACGGTAACGATTGGATTGTTACAGTGGCAGAAGCATCTATTTTACCTATTTTATATGCAGATGTATTATTTACAATTGCACTACTGCCTGTGCTTACAGTTAAATCCTGGGCAGAAGTATTATTAACAATTGCACTGCCCGCGCTTACAGCTAAATCCTGAAAATTGCAGTTCCGTAAAGTATCGGAACCTCCACTTAAATTAACAGTCCATGCAGGTTTGTTGATATAGGCAATTGCCGCATTTGAACCATTCAAACTTAAAGATGAGGTACCCGGACTGCTTAATGTTGCCCCGGGTAATATAAGCCTTCCTCCGACAGGTCCGATGGTAGTAGCCGTAATAGAATTAGGACCGCTTATTAAGTATGGTTCCACCGCTGTTTGCATTCAGTGAGTTTACAGTTAACGATTTATCAACAGTAAAAGTTGCTGTTCCGCTAACGTTTAAGGTTCCAAGGTATTTATAAGCAGGATTAGCATTACTTAAATCACTGAATTTAACATTTGCATTTCCAAAAATTCCTAATGTACTGGAATTTGGTGTAATATTAAAGTTAAAATTATAACTGTAAATATTACTCGCTGCTGATATAGAACCTCCAATTTGAAATGTTTGGCTTATTTGACTATAACCATTAGTACTATTAAAATTACCCGTAGGATTAATTATTAAATTTCCTATATTAAAATAATAATAAGTAGTTGGTCGTACACCAGTTGTATATTTATAGGTATTGATTAATGTGCCGTTTATAGTCAACAAATTAAATACAAAAGGATTAGTTTGATTACCTGTATAGGTCACATTGACAGTTGCACCTTGAGAAATAGTCATATTTTGAAATGCAAAAAAGTAGGGAAAATTTACAGATCCTGATAAAATATTAAAATTATACATATCACAACTTCCAAAATTTGTTCCATCAGTTTGAGAATAAATTCCAGTACTTAACATCACAGTTCCAGTTCCATTTCCAGTTAAATAGCTTAGATTGGTCAAATTAGTAACAAATAACGTATCTTCTACAGCTTAATAGGAAATATTATTTACATCATATGGAATATCAACTGTTGTAGAATAAACATTTGCAGTCAGAGTACACCATGCACCTGGTTCGATAGTCAAGCTTGTCATATTGGCATTACCAATGGTACAATCCGGACCATTGACAATAAATGAATAACTACCGGTACCCGGACCCGGAGTTACGCCACTCCATGAAGTACCATTCCAGGTACTTTGTGCATTCCCCAACCCGCAAAAACATAACAATACTATAGTTAATATAATTGATATTGAAGTATTTTTCATATTGTTGAGGATAAATCGCATTTAATCTATAAAAATAGTGTAAATTCTATTGCAAATGTAGCAGAAGTTTTGTATTTTATTAACAATATTTTTGCTTTGGTAGTGATAATTACCATATTATGCCGAAATATAGCAATATTGCAATTGAATTTATAGTTATACGGGGGAAAGTTGTTAGAGGATTAATATTTATCAAATAAATCCGGCTATATGTCAAAAATGTCAGGATAAAAGTCTCAGGTGGTAAGAAGTAATGCGAATTAAGAGTTGAAAAAATTAAACCACAAAGACCACAAAGGTTTACACAAAGTAACGCAAAGGAACTAATTTATTTAAATGATGAAATCAAGTATATTTATAATTGTCCTTTGTGTACCTTAGTGACTGACTTAGTGTACCTTTGTAGTAAACCTAATTTTATAATTTAATCAGTAATTTGTTATCATTTGCACATTATCTTTTAATTACTTCTATACAGGCCCTCGAATTATGGTACGGGCATTTCCAGAAACCTGCCTTATCATCATCACGGTTCACTGAACCGTTAGCTTTGATACTCCAAAACCATTCTCCGTTTTCAGTATCAATCAGGTTTTGTTTAATAAAATTCCAGCAATTAAGTGCCTTTTGCAGGAATTTTTCATTTTTAGTCAATTCGTAGGCATTTATAAATCCAACAATTGTTTCAGCTTGTACCCACCAGTGACGGTTGCTGTCAATGTGACCGGTAGTGTTGTTTTTTTCATAAATAAGGCTGCCATCCTTTTGTAAACCTTCAGCAACAACCTCTGCAATCCTGACGGCTGTCTTTCCTGTTCTATCCGTTAATGGTTTTTTCCCTAGTACCAGGGCAGCTTCATATATAAGCCATGATGCTTCAATATCATGACCATAAGAGATTATTGACGATTTACAATTCCAGTTCTCATCGAAAAACAAATTAAGATGGTTAGTTTCAGGATCAAGAAATTTCTCAAGGAATAAAATTATAAGGTTCTCAAGCTGAGTAGCAAGATCCTTATGTTTCCAAATCCTGTAAAGATTGGTATATGCCTCAAGCACGTGCAAATGAGTGTTCATAGTTTTTTTCTCATTCGCATCCTTTTTACTCAGGCGCATATCCTCAAGCAATTTCCAGTCACGGCTGTAACTTTCAAGATATCCGTTTTTTGTATTATCGAAGCTGTGCTTTTCAATAAGCTGGAATAATTCAACAGATGAGGTCAAACAATCATCATTACCTGTGGCAATGTAATATTCTGCCAAAGCATAAATAAAAAATGCCTGTGAATAAATTTGTTTTTTTGTATCCGAAGGGTCACCGTTATATTTAAGGCTCCAATAAGTGCCACCAAAATCCTTATCTATGAAATTTTTAAGTATATAATCTTTTGCACGGGTAGCCGTTTTTAAATATAAAGGATCTTTTAATAAAATATAAGCTGAAGAAAATGTCCAGAGTATACGGGCGTTAAGAATCCCTCCTTTCTCCGCCTGTTTCAATATTTGTTCATTTCCTGAGATACGACCGTAAAATCCGCCATTCTCATTATCAACCATTTTATTGTCCCAATATGGCAAAATATTGTTGATGAGTTCTGCCCGAAGTTCAGCTTTTAATATTTCTAATTTATCAGTATTCATATTATGAATTGATTAGTTCTAAATATTGGCTGGCCGAAAGTAATTTATCAAGATCAGAAGGATCATCAATTGTGACCCGAATCAGCCATCCTTCTCCGTATGGATCCTTATTTACCAGTTCAGGGGTATCCTCAAGCCTGGTATTTATTTTTATCACTTTTCCTGAAACAGGCATAAATAAATCTGAGACTGTTTTCACAGCTTCAATAGTGCCAAAAACTTCATCCTGTCCAAGTGTCTCGTCAAGGGTTTCAACTTCAATAAAAACTATGTCGCCAAGTTCTCCCTGTGCATAATCAGTTATCCCAACAGTACCCTGGGAGCCTTCAACCCTTATCCATTCATGATCCTGGGTAAACTTAAGATTTTCCGGAATGTTCATAATATAGTGCTTAGATGTTAGTGCTTAGTGCATAGTAAATGTTGCATAGTGCCAAGTGCATAGATAGGCAGTGTTCAGTTATAAAAGTTAAAAATAATACTTTTTAGTGAAAGCGGACAAGTCTGTTTAAATAAATAATGGACTTTTGTAATATGTCCAATCTGCAACCTGTAACCTGTAACCTGCAACTTGCAAGATGTAACCTACAACTTAGTACTAAGTACTACACATTAAGTAATACTAACTATGCACTTGGCACTATGCACTAAGCACTACTAAGCACTATGCACTAAGCACTATTTTGAAAGGCTAAACTTCATGCTTAAACCAAAATCGCTGTTTGAAGTAGGATATCCCCCACTGCCTGTAACTACAGGGGTATTTATTTTTAAATCATAAAATGCCCTCATGCTGAAACTTTTGCTTAACATGTAATCGGCTGATAGCATCAAACTAAATGCATCCTGTCCTGAGGAGGCTGTAGGAGTAGTATTTAGAGGCCGGATAATCGTTCTGCTGTCGCGTATAGCAAAATCCGCACGTAAAGTCAAAGAAGTCTTATAGCCTTTTTTCCCAGCGGCTGTCTTGATAAGGGTGAAATTATTAATTTTATAACCTGAGCCAATAGTATATTCATTTGCATCTGTTTCTATGATTTGGCTGTTTGCCAGGCTTAATCCCAATATACGGCTTTTTTTATATTCGAACTTTGCTGACAGGCTGTTTTTAAAATTAACATCTATCCCAAATAATGGTGCAAATTGTTCATTAATGGATACTGCCGTAATATTCATTTGAGGTATGAAATTATTATTAAGGTCGCGCAATGTTGATAAAATATAATTGAAATCATCATGAGCAGAATCGGGTGTAGCGATGAAGTTGCCAACATTATACGTGCACCTGTATGCATGGCTTATAGTAATTGATTTAACATATTGTTCAAATAATGCTAATTTGGATAGCCCTTCGTATTTTATTGACCAGTTTGGCATCATTTCTCTAATAGCCGGAATACGGTCGAGTGTAACTTTTTGCGGATTCAAATTTCCATAAGCGGCCATAAAAGCCGGGATAAGCACTTCCTGATCTGTAGGTCCATACCCGTCCGGGAACCCTGTTGAAGGATCTATATGGTTATAATAACTGGCAGGCATAAGTGATTGACGGCTTAAGGCCAGTTTTGTAGCTATTCCAAACCGGTAATTCAAAAATCTTTGAAATGTAGCTGAAAGAAAATTGGGAGCACTTTGTTTTTCGAATGCAGTTCCCAAAGCAAGAAACGTCATGCTAAACGTTCCTGACTGAACCGGATTTATCAGATTGAAGGAATTTGCGGGATTGTTGGCTATTAAAGTATCATGATAATATGAACTTGTTGTACTTGAGTAACTGTGCAATGCATTCAATTCAATTTTGAAACCTGGAATTGGTTCAAGGTTAGCGCGGATATTAACATTTTGAGTATAGGACATTTTAAAAGGCATGTTGCTAACTGCTGAACTCGTTGAGATCCAGCCATTCTGCATTGCTTTATGGGCAAATTCAGGATCCTGATAGCCAAATAAAAATGGAAGGCCGGGAGCATTTGGATACGACACGCTCTCAGTTCCGAAGAACCTGGTTCCGGGTTTATATCCGGGAACATTTGTTCCTGCGGTAATAACATAACTTGCAGATATAGTTTTTACACTTAACATAATTCGTGTAAAATCCTGCAAAATATATTTAAAAGAACTTGGTTTTATTTCAATTTTTCCTGTTACTACAATATTAACACCTGTATAATCAGAGTCGGTTGTAAAAGTGATTTTATTTTTATTTACAATATCCATTTTACCTTTAATTTCCTTACCTTCAGAATCATAGACCTTAAGAGTCACATCTTCGGTTAATAGCTTATGGCTTATAACTTTGGGTTGATTGGCCTGAACAGATGTTTTATCACGCTCGTATTTTACCGTTTTATATTTTTTTGGTTCTTTTTCTTTGTTTTTATTTGCATCCTGTTTAAATAATTTTTTAAAATAGGGTACCTTATTATATAATGTTATGAAGTTAAGTGTACCGTTAAGCTGAAAATTTTGTGAATTATCTACGGTATTGCCAATCGGAGTTGATAAATCCCCGGGTTGAGTCAATGGTTGGGCAGTCCACTGGAAGCTTGAAGCATAATGTGCAGAAGCAGTGACCCAATCCAAAAGTGGCAGTTTGTTTATGGGGATTGTATAATTTGCACTCAGAGCATGCTGATAATGAATTGTCCGGCCTCCATTTAATAATTGCCGCCATACCGTATCTTTCCAGCGCTGATAGTCAGTTTGGAAATATTTACTAACAGCGTTGCCATGGCCATCAGCAAAATAAGGTTCATCAATCCTTGAATTATTAGCGGCAGTAAAATCAATTTTCAACGATTTTGTAAGGTCCCATCCAATCATATAATTCCGGTTCCACAGGAAATCCTTATTTACTGCAGGAGGTGCAGAAAGCAAATTGCTGGATCCTCCTATTTCATCAAGGTTTCTGGTTTGTATTTCATTATAATGACGAATAAGGTCGGTTTTGAAGGAAATAACGGATGGCAGGGGCTGGAAATTAAAATCGCGGAAGATTCTGAAATCATTGTTTTTAAGTATTGGTAACTTTTGTAATGGGGAAATACTGATAGATTTTAACTTGTACAAGTAGCTGAACCCCCCCTTGTATGTTTCATCAAGGTTATTTGTCCAGTTAATATTATGTTCCTGGCTGGAAGTGTAGGAATAGTTGAAGGAAAAATTTCCCAGATCGTAAAAATGAGGATTCTTGCCAATCCGGTTAATTTTGACATTAGTGAAATTGATACTTTGTCTTGTAGTAACATCCTGTACCAGTGACATAATTGAGTCTTTCTTATGTTTCGTGTTAACATTATTAAGTGCTGTAGTAAGTAATATGTCAGGGTCAAGCGGATTATATTCAGGGGTTGAGAAATTTTGAGAAAAACTCACGTACATGGGGATCGAAACTTTGGCCTTTTGGGAGAAAAGTTTACCAAGCTCGAGGTTTGATGAAATGTTATAATGTACTACTTCATTGAGGCTTCGTTGTTGCAACTTTTGTTCCAAACCCCCAAACCCGGGTGTAAGTATTCCTCCTGAAACATTCAGCGTACCAAGATTAGATAGTTTTGTATTTGTTCTGACTTCAGCGGCCCATCCGCTTTTATCGATAAAATTTGTAACCCTCAGCTCATCAACCCATACTGAGGCTGTCTGGCTGTTGCCATTATGCCCGGCTTTTCCATTATTCCTGATCCCTATCATGAGTGTCTTAATATTGGCAGTATTGGGATTACCCCTGACGTAGAATGTACCTTTTAACCCCGGTACTGTATATTGGTATAATGTTTGATAGTTTAGATACGATCCTTTTATATTAGCATCCCGTGCCAGCTTGGCATTCTGAAAATTGTCAAGATCAAAATCCAGGCGGTTAATCTCCGGCCAGACGGTATCCCTGTCAGCATTGCTGTTGTTGTCATAAGTATTTTTAGCTGTTGTTATATGTAAAGGCACATCGTATTCGTAATAATTATCAACATCGTCCGATCCCATCCGGAGAAAAACGCTTAAATCACCATCGTTCAGGGAACCTTTCGGATAACCTGTTACACGTTCTTCATGAACATCCATAATTAAATGTTTATAATTACGGATATCGAGGTTAACATTTTTGTATGCAGCCCTGGCATCGCCACTAGCCAGGTTTGTTACATTCAGTACCATCGACTGTTCATTTAACTGGGCTAACTGGGGATTTGACGGATCGCTCTGACGGCTAATACCCGGGGGCAATACATAGTTAACAGGTGATTGGGTTGAATTATTTTCAATATTTACAGCTGATATATTGAAAGAAGCGCTATTTTGTGCAGGTGTTGAAATATTTTCGCCACCCAATTTAAGGTTTTGATCAGAAATACGCCATTCACCCCTCACCAGCTGGAGCCTGGCAAACCGGAGAATTACCGAATCCTGCCAACCGGTAAGAAACATCCGCATAAAACGTATTGTTTTAAAATCCTGGATAGATCCGACAATTTTCTCATATGATTGAATTGGAATTCTATATTGATACCAGGTCTCCTTGCCAGAGTTACTTAATGCATGTCCGTTAACACTAAGGCTATTAACCTGAATGGAATCCACTATATAGTTGGACCCGATTTTAAGTTGAGCCGGGGTAAGTTGAACCTTATATTGAAAGAAATTCTCTGATTGGTTGAGGGTATTATCGTTATTAATGTCTTCGGTATTTGGCATCGACGTAGAAGAGTAGGATTGGGTGGAATTTGACGGGGCCGAATTCCCTTCCGGATTGGCATAATATTTATAACGTGCCAGTATTCCAAGGTTCTGAGATTGTGTACTATCACCAATAAAATAATGAAAATCGTCTGATGATGGATCGTTTTTAGCTTTTAAATAGGGTGTTAAATTTATACTTACTCTAAGCGAATCGAGGAAACGACGGAAATATCTCTGTTCGCGGGCATCATTTAACCCGTCAAGTCCAACATCCTGATTTTTAACAGATTGAGCATCGGCGCTTGTAAAACCTGTACTAAGTGTAGGGTTGGTAGAAACATAACCCCAGGCTGTAGAATCTATTCCGGTTAATGAATTGTCAACCGGCAATCCGTTTTCGTATGATTTTTGACCATCTTTAAGCACGTCCTCAGAAACATCTCCCAGGTCGAAATACAGATATCCGCCCGAAGTACTGGTGTGTGAGAGTGAATCGACTATGAACGGGTTCATCATCCAGAATTCTATATATTCGATGTTGGCAGCTTCAAAATCTGTATTAATTATCTGACGCTGCATGCCACCCCAGCGTTTTTGGGGATTTGCCAAGGTACCGTCCTTGTTAACATTATGAGCGTCATAATTATATGGGCCTCTTTCATTGGGATAATATGCAACATTAAGTATTGGTAATGATGTTGAAGACCCGTTGACAACTTCAACGTTTGGAAAAATATCATCTATGTTAACCATTCTGGTGAAATGACTTGCATAAGCAGATGGGGTATTTTGTATATGAGTGGGAGTTTCAGAAGTAAAGGTACCATACATCAACAAAGGGTCAATCACATACCATGACAACCGGGCACAGTTATACCTATAGCCCAGGTTATTAGGAGGTGACTGCGATTCGGGGAAAAGAGAAATATCAGCGGGAGTACTAGCCAGAAACCAGGCACTTTGGGTTTTTAAATCGATAGTTGTTTCGCTGCTTTCAAAGTCGTCGATGTAGGCAGTGTTATTTATTGCACTTGCCTGTCCCGGGATAAGTTGAGCAAATTCAGCATCAGCAGTAAATGAGGATACATCTTTTAAAGACAGTAATGGGATTTTATTAAGCATGCTGGTTAGAAACTGGGATTTTGTAGAATAGTTGCCGTTTAATCCCCAAATAGTGTTCGATACTGGTTCGTCACCTATATTAACTTTTTGGGTTAACGGCAGTTCGCTATAATGCAGGAGGGTACCACCCAGGGTAAGGTCATCATTAATTTTATAATCCAGATGTGTGCCTACAAGGGTTTTTGTCTGCATATTAAACAGGGAATTGTTCTCTACAGTTACCGTAATAGGTGTTCCTGATTCCAATAGCCCCGGATTGATAATTTTAACGCGGCCGAGAGCATAATCTACGGTATAATCTTGATTTTCAACCAATTTTCTTCCACCTGCTGTTGCAACTACCGATCCCTGGGGAATATTCATAGCATTTAACTGAATATCGGATGAGGCAGCAGAGGATTGAAATGAACCTTTTAGGATGAATTTATCTAATTGTGTTAATTGACGGGCCTGTGTCTGTGTAGAATCATATAATTGAGGATAGATATAATTAATTATGACACCAGGCGACACGTTTTTTTTACTTAAATAACTTTTTAAAGTAGTGTTGAATGGTTCAAGTGTGGGAAAGAATATCTTGCCGGTTGAGGAATTAATAGTGACTCCTTCCACGAAATCGAAAAAACCGTCCCCACCCTGTACATAATCTAGATTTGTATTTAAACGGTCAAGACTAAATACAGTACTTAATAAAATATCATTATCAGTTTGTGGCTCGGGAATATAATTAACTAACGTACCTTTCTGGTCGTTCATGTACAGTATATTCAATTGGAAATTGGTTTTACTTATCTGAAAAGCATTTAAGGAGTATACATTTTTCATCATTAAACTCCAATTGGGATACTGAGGCGAAAAGCTGGATTGTTTTAACAATTTTGTTATCAGTGTACCTGAAGTGGCTAAAGTTGATGATAATTCACCAACAGTATAAGTTTTGCCTTTATAAATATATTCATATGCAACAGCAAGAATTTCATCTGAATTAAGGGCAGTATTTAAGGAAATATACCCCAGCCGTGCGTTTAAGGTATATTCTTTACTTGTAAGTAAACGGGCACTTCCGACGATTTCATAATCACGGTCAATGATAAAACCTTGTTTAGTTGAATGATACAGAGCATTAAGTACATTGGAAATATTGCTGAATGTGCGTATATTGTATGGGCTGTTTGCCATGGCTTCATACAAACCATTTGCATCGTTGCGTGGGTTTACTATGCCGGGATAGTTAGATTTAAACAAAGGGATTTTATTGTAAATATCGGTTCCAGATTCTCCAAGGTCGACAAAAGCTACCAGATTACGGGCATTTGTATAATTGCCTGTTTTATTTGTCACCCAAACCTCTATCTGTGTAATGGTATAATCGGAGTTAACAGTTGGAAGGTCTCTCAATGCATTTTCGTAATTTTCCTTAAAAAATTGTCCCAGGAAAAAATGCCTGTTGGCATCGTATTGATCTATAGGAATACTGAAATTAGTTGTTTGGGCGCCACCATTAAGTTGAATTGTAGTAGATTGTCCTTGCTGTTGGGCAGCGATAGCGGTGATTTTTAAATTTCCGAACTGAAGCTGGGTTTTTACACCAAAAAGTGTCTGGCTGCCAGTAATAAGGGTACCGGTAAGTGGCATTGTTACATTGCCTGCTTCTATTTTTTTTACAATATCGTCATCTTTACTTGTGTATTCAAGTTTGGTAGTATTTTCAAATTGAAAAGTAGATTCTGTGTTATAATTAATACCTAGCTTGAGTTTATCTCCTATGGTGCCGGTAACATTCATCTGAATTTTTTCCTTGAAATCGAAGGTGGTAGTGGAACGAAGATTTGTAGGGATTACAGGATTTTGGATACTGGCTGTATTTAAAGAGAATATTAGTTCGGCCGAACCTTGAGGTACAATATTAATAGAATTGTTTCCGAAAATATTATTTAATGCCTGGCTTCCAAGGTTAATATTAGGTATTAAAGGGTTATTGGCAGATGTTTTATCATTTCTTCGGCGTTCGCGCCAGTAGTCATGGTCAGAAGTTTCTTGTTCGAGTACTATGTAGTCAGGCAATGATAAGGCATAGGGAGTAATATAATCTATTTTCCCAATTTTTTCTTTGAATATATATTCATTATTATCAGGATCGTATTCTATAGTTCTGACAAAATTCGAAGGTAATTTCAGGTTAAGTCCGAGGGGGTTTTCAGTTGGCTGATAAGGCAACCGGCTATCGTTATAGTTATAATTAAAAGTACCTGGAATATTATTATTACCAATAGCGGTATCAGTTTGACCCTGAACAGTCACAAATTCTGTAAAGAAAGACAAAGATACGACAGTAAGGATTAATATATAATTTCTATACGGGTTCTTCAATTTTAATTTAAGGTATAGTTAACCAGCATATTTAAAATATTGTTATTCATTCATTTGAATTAACCAAATAAATGTGTACGATTAATTTAAATATTTTTCAAAATCTGTTTAATTAAATCTTCTACCGTTAAATCAGGTGATGCAGCCAGGAATTTTTCAATCATTTTTTCAACCACGGATTTTGCAAAACCTAAAGTAACTAATGCAGATAACGCTTCTTCCCTGATTGTATTGTTTTGAACCGTGAAATTATCATTTATAAATTTTTCAATTTCTATCTTATCTTTCAAATCTATGATCATTCGTTGAGCTGTTTTTAATCCTATTCCTTTAATGGACTTTAATACGTTAACATTTCCTTCGGAAATGGACCGTCTGAGTTCATCAGGGTTTAATGAGGATAATATCATGCGGGCGGTATTTGCGCCTATGCCGGATACAGTAATCAGATGCCTGAATAATTCGCGTTCTTTGGTTGACCAAAATCCAAATAAAATTAAAGCGTCCTCTCTTACTATCTGATGCAGGTATACCTTGTAAATAACAGATTGGCCGGCTTTGTATATATTAGCAATCTGCGTGTAAGTATTTAAAGATATGTGGATAATGTATCCTATTCCCCCTGTTTGTATAATAACAGAAGCAGGTGTTAATTCAATTATATTTCCTTCAATAAATTCGTACATCGGACTAATTGTTAGTTTCTAATTACCGGGGAAGTATTGGAAGATAAAGAATTACAGATTACAAATTACAAATGACAAATGACTAATTATAATAATCCGTAATCTGTTATCGGTAATTAGTCATTCTTTATTCCGCTACTTCAATTTTAATCGGGTTACTGGTTAGTTGTTCATATTCATGCCTGTTCCTGAAAATATCGCAGGCCAGATACAGGGCATTACGGAATGAAGATTCCGATGCTTCATCTTTTCCAACAATATTATAGGCAGTGCCATGAGCAGGTGATGTTCTTATTATGGGCAGTCCGGCAGTGAAATTTACTCCATCTTCAAAAACAAGTGTTTTAAAAGGAACTAATCCCTGATCATGATACATGGCTAACACAGCATCGAATTTTCTGAAACTATTTGAACCAAAAAAACCATCAGCCGGATAGGGACCTGCAGTTACAATTCCTTCCTGTTTTGCCTTTTCAATTGCCGGAATAATAACGTCAATTTCTTCCTTTCCTAACAATCCTTCCTCTCCTGAATGAGGATTTAATGAAAGTACAGCTATTTTTGGACGACGGATACCAAAATCCACTATTAACGATTTATTTAGCATCTGAAGCCTGGACATTATTGTATTGATTGTAATTGATGAAGATACTTGTGAAATTGGAATATGACCTGTTACCAGGGCTACTTTAACAACTTCACTAACCATAATCATAAGGGCTTCCTTTGATCCGAATTCTTCCATCAGGTACTCTGTATGTCCCGGAAAATGAAACTGATCCGACTGGATATTGTTTTTATTGATAGGACCTGTTACAAGGGCATTTATTTTATTGTCTTTCAAATCTTTTATAGCAGCCTTTAAACTTAACAAAGATGCTTCGCCGGCAAGCTGTGTAGATCTTCCTAATTCCACACGCACATTATCATCAAGACAGTTGATAATGTAAGCATGTTTATCGTGCGATTCGTCTGCATCCCGTATTGTATTCAGGTTAAAGCCTCCGAGGTTTAATGTCTTCCTGTGATAAGCCACCACCTTTGGTGACCCGTATATAATCGGGGTGCAAATTTCATATATACGCGGATCAATAAGCGTCTTAAGTATAACTTCGTAACTTATTCCGTTGATATCTCCCTGACTAATTCCTATTTTAATCTTATTATTGTTCATAGTTTTTTGTTTAATAGAACCAGGAACCAAGAGCCAGGAGCCAGGATAAAGGGGCTATTTGGCTGGGCATAGTTGCTAGTGTAATTTATTACATAATTGAATCGACCATCTTATATCACAAGTCTTGTTTTTTCTATTCTGTCTTTTGTACTCTGTCCTATGTTTTCTGACAAAAATCCTGGTTCCTGGTTCTTGGTTATTGGATCTCATTAAAAAGTATGATTCGCAGGTTTAAATCATTCCACATTGCTTATTGCTTGCAGAAACCTGAATAACAACCTGACACCGGATCCTGTAGCACCGGTTCCCCTGTAGCTCTCACATTTTTTTAGAAATGCAGTTCCGGCAATATCGAGGTGAAAATAAGGATATTTGGTAAAATATTCAAGAAATTTGCCTGCTGTAATAGCGCCAGCAAGTTCTCCTCCAATATTTTGAATATCTGCAACTTCGGATTTTAATGTTTCGCTGTATTCATCCCAAAACGGGAAAACTGCTATCCGTTCATGCTCATTAAGACCAGTTTCAACGAGGAGATCGGCAATATTTTTGGATACATTGCCCATACCAACCATACCTTGCGTTCCAATGGCCTTGTGAGCCGCACCCGTCAGAGTAGCTATATCAATAATGAGTTCGGGTTCGTAACTGTTTGCGTAACATATTGCATCAGCCAGAATAAGACGTCCTTCGGCATCTGTATTCAGCACTTCAACAGTAGTACCGTCACTTATAGTAATAATATCTCCCGGAGAATAAGAATCAGGACCGAGCCTGTTATCTGTAGAAGGTATTAATCCTATTGTATATAAAGGGACTTTTGTTTTAGACAAGGCCATAAACACTGAAGCAACAGCAGCAGCCCCTGCCATGTCACATTTCATAAAGTCCATACTGTCGTGAGTTGGTTTTAAACTCAGTCCGCCGGTATCGTAAACTATTCCTTTACCTATTAAGACATATGGTTTTTTATTAACTGCATTTTGTGGTTTCCATTCAAGAACGGTAAAAGTTGGAGGATCAACACTTCCTTTATTAACTGCTAACAAACCACCCATTTTTAATTCTTTGATTTTTTGTTTATCAAATATTTCTGCTTTGAAGCCGTTCTTCCTGGCCATTTCGCCAATTTCCTGCGAAAGTTTGACTGAATTAAGCACAGAGGCAGGTTCATTTACCAGATCGCGGGCAAAATATACTGCTTCTATCAAAGCCGATTGTGTTTGTATTTCCGTTCCGGTAATATCGTCTGAGACAATCGATATTTCCGTTAAGGGAGTCCTTTTTTCAGCAGCATCTTTAAAATATTTTATAAATTGGTAATTACTCAGAGCAAGGCCTTCAAACAAGGAAAGAGTTAACCGGCCATCCTTCACAGCATCAATAATGATGATGTGGCCTATTTTATTGTCCTGAATAAATTTGCAAATTGTATATCCTGATTTTCGCAGCAATTCCTTTTGTGCATTGATATCTTTTGAACTATCAGTGGTTTGAATAAAGATAAAATTGGCGAAACGGTTTAATATTACAAGAGTTTTATTTCTTTCGTATTCTTTTTTAATAAAATCAGTTTCTGAAACAGAAAATTTATAATCCGGCAATGGTTTATTTTTGCCGACTATAATTACCATGTTTTGATCCATGGAATAGGAAGTTATCTTCTTAATATTTAACATATATAATAATTATTGAGTAGTATTTACAAATATAAGTTATTTCCTTTAAAAAAATCAAGAAAGCCTGCAATTCAAGAGATTGATTATCAGGGATTATTCCTTGAAGATATTGCAGAATTTTCTCTTTTCCATATAATTAAAATCTGGCCTGGTGAAATGGAATCGGAAGTTAAATTGTTCCACGATTTTAATTCGGACAGGCTGCAATTGTAGTTCATAGCTATTTTGTGCAAAAAATCTCCTTTTTTCACTACATAATTTGTTTTAATTATGCGTTTATTTATATTATTGATGGAATCATTTCGAGGTAAGGTAGACAAAATTTTGTTTTCAAATAGAAGATAATTTCTAACCAGTTTGTCTGGTAATACCAAATTTTGTTTAGAACCCGTCTCAGGTATAATATTAAGTTTGTACTGAGGATTAAGAAACTTAAGTTCATCGGCAGAAACAGGAATGTTAGCGGCAATTTGTGAAAAATTTATTTCATAATCAATAAATACCGTATCTATATCATTAAAAGTATATTCCGGTTTAGTTGGGTACAAATTGTGATCGCCCGCAAAATTAAAAAGATAAGTTATTGCCAGAAATGCAGGAATGTAGTTTTGTGTCTGTTCAGGTAAAAATGGCAGCAAATCCCACAGGCCTGTTTTACCTCCGCTACGTTCCATGGCATTCCGGACAACCCCGGGTCCCCCGTTATAGGCGGCCAGTACAAGATGCCAGTCATTAAACGTCTGATACAAATATTTAAAATATCTGCATGCGGCATCTGTGGATTTATAAACATCACAACGCTCATCGATGTATGAGTCGACTTTAAGATCGAACATTTTTGAAGAATTCAGTAAAAATTGCCATAACCCCATTGCTCCTGAAGAAGATTTGGCCTGTGGATCAAGGCCTGATTCAACTACTGCGAGATATTTTAATTCAAGAGGAAGGTTATATTTATCAAGATAATATTCAAAAACAGGGAAATACAATTTTGACAAACCAAGTACCTTGCATACATCTTTACGTCTTTCATTTGTGTATTTATCAATAAATTTGCGAACCAATTGATTGTATTCAAGAGGTATGGGAGTTTTTTTTTCAAGTTCAGCGAAACGGTATTCGTAAAATATATCAGGGTATACCGGAACGGAATCCTTGCTTATGGGTTGGCCGTTACTTTCTGATAATGTTGAAATCAATAATGTGAGCGGAATGTATATTTTTTTTGAAATGAACATAAATTATTTATTAGAACCAGGAACCAGGAGCCAAGAGCCAAGAACCAGGAGCCAAGGCATTTTATTCCGATTTTCATTAGGCATGTTAAATACTAAAGGAATTAAGAATTTAGATTTGAGAATCTATAATTAAGATTTAAGTAACCTGGATTTTCAAATCTTAAATCTCATATATAGAATCTGGAATCTTGAATTACCTGGTCTTGGCTCATGGTTCTTGGCTCCTGGGTCTATTAAAATCTATTTGAAAAATAGCCGGATAATATCATTACCATTAGCATAAAGCATTAACGCTCCCAATAAAATCAAACCAACAATTTGGGCATGTTCCAGAAATTTATCACTTGGTTTACGACCAGTAACCATTTCGTAAAGAATGAACAGCACATGGCCGCCATCTAAAAGTGGAATAGGCAATATATTCATGAATGCTAAAATAATTGAAAGTAAAGCCGTAAGTCCCCAAAAAGATTGCCAGTCCCATACGGGAGAAAATAAACTTCCCATGGTTCCAAATCCTCCCAATTGTGAAATACCTTCCTTTGAAAATATAACCTTAAATTGTTTAATATAGGAACCAAGGACAGATAATCCTTTATTCACACCGACAGGAAAGGCTGCCCAAAAACCATATGTAACTGTTTTAAATTTAAAATATCTTACAGCGGAACGGTTTCCTATTCCAACTTTACCTTTTTGTGTAACAAGACAGGTAAGATGGATTTGGGCTGTATCCCGTTGAACAACAATAGATACACTTTTTCCTTGCTGTTCTCCGATAATAGCAGCAAACTGATTATAAAATGAAGCCGGTTTACCATTAACTGTAAGAATACTATCTCCTTTTTTAAAGCCGGCTTTTTCTGCAGGCATATTTGGAATTACTGAATCTACAACAAATGGAATACGGAACTCGGCAAGGTTTCTGATGCGGGAAGATAAGATTTGTTTACCAAAACCCGCCGGAACAGGAAGAAGAAAAGTAGAATCGCCACGTTTAACTGTAAGGGTTTTAGTATCATTAAACAGAATGTACCTTGCAATATCATTTGGGGCATCAATATCTAAAGAATCAGCTTTTAGGACGACATCCCCATCCCTGAGGCCAATTTCATTAGCAATAGGATTGAAACAAAATCCATAGGTAGCATTCTTCGCCGGAATATATTCCTCGCCATATTTATATAATAGAAGCCAATAAATTACAAGTGCCAATATAAAGTTCACCAGCACCCCGCCAATCATTATCAGAAGTCGCTGACCTGTAGGTTTTGAACGAAACTCCCATGGTTGGGGAGGTTGTTTAAGTTGTTCCTTATCGAACGATTCATCGATCATGCCGGATATTTTAACATATCCTCCCAAAGGGAGCCAGCCAATTCCATATTCTGTTTCGCCTTTCTTATATTTGAACAGGGAAAACCATGGATCGAAAAAAAGATAAAATTTTTCTACCCTTGTTTTAAATATTTTAGCAAAAATAAAATGGCCAAACTCATGTAAAATAACCAGAATTGAAAGGCTTAATAATAATTGTGCAATTTTAATAACAATCTCCATGTATGTAAAATTTAATTAGTGCATAGTGCTTATATAGTGCTTAGTGCATAGTGTTTACATAGTGCATAGTGCTTAGTGCTTAGTGGGTATTCAGATGTTGATATTTTGTAGTTACTTATCAGTATCAATTTATAACTTCTGTAATTTTTACAACTTTTACTGCTTCCGGAACCCTAAGCACTAAGTACTATGCACTAAGCACTTTTTATATCAGCGACTGGCTATACTTTTTAGCTTCATCGTTTGTTTGTTTGTAATTTTCGTAATTTGGGTCGGCAATATAAGGTATTTTTTCGAGGGTTTGTTCAATAATGTCCGACATTTCGTAAAACCCGATCCTTTCGCATAAAAATGCCTCAACTACAACCTCGTTAGCTGCATTAAGGATACAAGGCTGATTACCTCCATTTTGCAAAGCTTTGTAAGCCAGCGCTAAATTTCTAAAATTTATAGTGTCGGGCTTTTCAAATGTAAGGAGAGGGTAGTCGGTGAATGAAATCCTGGGGTAATTTGATTTTAATCGCTTAGGATAGGAAAGAGCGTATTGAATAGGCACTTTCATGTCAGGCACTCCCATCTGGGCCTTTATGGAACCGTCAAAAAACTGGACCATAGAATGGATTAATGACTGACGGTGAATTACTACTTCAATTTGATCCGGTTCAAGATTAAATAACCATTTTGCTTCAATAACTTCCAGGCCTTTGTTCATTAATGATGCACAATCAATAGTGATTTTTGCTCCCATCTCCCAGCATGGATGTTTAAGTGCTTGCTGTTTGGTAACATTTTTAAGGAAAATTGCATCTTTTCCAAAAAAGGGGCCACCTGATGCTGTAAGTATTATTTTTTCAACCGATTGTGCTTCTTCGCCCTGTAAACACTGAAAAATAGCTGAATGTTCCGAATCAACAGGAAGAATTTTTACTCCATGGTTTTTAGCAAGTTGAGTAATAAGTTCACCGGCAACAACTAATGTTTCCTTATTGGCCAGGGCAATATCTTTTTTTGCAATTATTGCATTAATAGTGGGTTGTAATCCTGAATATCCAACCATTGCCGTTAAAACCATATCTATTGATGCAGACTTAACAACTTCGGATATGGCATCTGTTCCAGCCATTACCTCTATCGGGAATTGTTGCAATGCTTCTTTCAGAAGCGGATATTTGTCCTGGTTAGCAATAATAACAAATTTTGGCACGAATTTTATTGCCTGCCTGATCAACAGATCAACATTATTATTGGCAGTGAGTACTTCAACAGAATATTTATCCCGGTTATAGTCTATTACTTCCAATGATTGAGTGCCGATAGAACCGGTAGAACCGAGTATGGCTATTCGTTTCTTTTTAATGTTTTCCATACTCTAGTTAAACACTATGTAATCTGCAGGATTAACTGCATGCCCATTTATCCAAAGTTCGAAATGAAGATGTGGACCAGAAGATAATTCACCCGAGTTACCTACAATTGCTATGGCATCTCCGGCATTAACATGGGTACCAACCTTTTTAAGCAGATTAGCGTTGTGCTTATATACTGAAATTATATTGTTGGCATGTTGTATCTGAATATTGTAACCAGTTTCCAGTGTCCAGGTTGCCCAGGTAACAGTACCGTCAAGCGTAGATTTAACAACCTCGTTAGGTGATGCTACAATATCAATACCATAATGATTTTCTTTGGAATTAAAGGGATTGATAATAATCCCCTTAACAGGGGTAAAAAAGTGTGTTTGGCCAACTGTATTAACCTGTTTTGAAGAAGCTGATACAGAAAAATTAAATTGTTCTTCTTCCTCAATTTGTTGCCGGAGCATTGAATCGTTTTTCGATTTGGAAAACTTTATTTTTTTATAATTTTTAGTTGAATCGGGTTTGTTTTGGTAATTGACCGGTTCCTGCCCTGATATTAAAGCATTCAGATTAGCAAAATATTGATCTCTGATCCTCAATTGGTTTTCCAAAGAGTCGAGCCTTAAAGAATTTAATAAATTTTTACGTTTCATATCCACATCAGGGTAACCCGGGATGATACTCCGCAGAGGTGTATAAGCCATTAAGACTATTACTATGCCAATCATAAATATTGAGATAGTCCCAACGACCGATAATACATTCATAGCGGACAACCTTAAATGCCATACTTCCTCAAACGTATTATCATTAAAAAATACGAGCCTGTATTTGTGTTTGAGTTTATTTAATATAACACGTCTTCGTTTTATTTTTTTTTGGTCGGACATTAGATTTTTTGTTATATTATTTTGTTAGAACCAAGAACCAAGAACCAGGAGCCAAGATAAAGAGCCGGGAGTTTTATATAATTAGTAATTTCCATTTGTAATTAGTAATCAGTAATTTGTCATTTTCATCTGCACATCGGCACATCTGCACATCATTTTTACAACACTTTGACTGCTTTTGGTTCGGAAACCCACAGTCCATGTTGGGTGCAAAGTGACATAGCAGTAAGATTAAGGCTTACATCAGGTGCAATTATGTAAAAATCAACTTCCGGATTATTGGGTTTATTACCGTATGTTCCGGGTAAGAATCTTGTTTCTGCAAGCAATGTTTCCCGGTTCCAAAGCTGAATATAATTTATAAAATGGTTAAATTCATCAGGATGGGGATATAGTGATCCAATTCGTACTTTAACCTGAAATTTTTGCCCTTTAGTTACTTCATTAGCACAAATAACAATTGGTGTATGCCGGTCGAAATAATCTTTACGTATTTCCTTTTCTTCGCGGTCAATATCATCAGCTTTAAATAGCCGTGGCATAATGAAATAGAATTATATTAAAAAATAAAACTAAAATTACAATTAATTTTTCAAGATTACTAAAAATGATATACATTTGCAAACGCTAATAAAAATCGGAAAAACTGACAACTAACAACTAACAACTATAATGATATATTGCGGGATGGAGCAGTGGTAGCTCGTTGGGCTCATAACCCAAAGGTCGTCAGTTCGAGTCTGGCTCCCGCTACTAAGAGAACCCCTGGAGATGTGAATTTTCAGGGGTTTGTTTTATTTCGTTAAAAGCAAATGAAGTATAAGTAATTGAAGGCCAGATAAAGGTCACATTTTGTGACCTTATATTGTCTTTAAGTGAGTTAACCTCATTCTAATTTGCTTCCTTCTCATTGTTTGCGCGTTCCTGTCCCAATCCCATAGTCATCGCTGTTAAACCTGCAATACCTCCCAATTGCATTGTTTCAACAGCAGTACTAGGTACAATTACAATTGTAGCGTTAGTTTTCAGCCCTTCGTAAAGCATGTTCATTGCCCTCAAATGAAAAGCAGTAGGATTATCGCTATACGTTTTGGCAGCCTCGCCAAATTTTTCTGCCACCTGTCGCTCCGAATCCCCCAAAATTACACGTGCCTGTCTTTCCCTTTCTGCCTGGGCCTGCATCGACATTGCATCTTCCAGGGCCGTAGGAATGAGAACATCTTTGACTTCCACCGAAATAACATTGATGCCCCAAGGTTCGGTGCGTTCGTCAATAATTTTCTGAAGCTGGCTACTTATCTTATCTCTGCCTTCCAACATGTCAGATAGCATAGTTTTGCCTATAACATCACGCAGTGCTGTTTGGGATGCCCAACTTATTGCGCTTTTATAGTCGGCTACGTCTAAGGCCGCCTTCTTTGAATCCACTACCTTCCAAAACAGTACGGCATCTACATCTACAGGCACCGTATCTTTGGTAAGGGTTTTTTCTGCCGTGAAAGAAGTTGTAATGACACGGGTATCGATCCAATAAGGAATGACGTCGATGATTGGGATAATGAAAAACAATCCCGGTCCCCTAAGCGAGTGGAAACGGCCTAACCTCAATACCACTACCTTTACCCACTGGTCAGCAACCTTAACAGCAGAACAGACAAGAAGGGCTACGATAAAGGCACCGGCCACGATCCATAGGCCTTCCGTATTGGCCGAATCTCTAAACATGGAGTATGCAAATGCTAAGCCAATCCCAAAAAGAACAAAGAAAATTAATACTGCAAATGAGTTGTTTGTTTTCATCTTAATGACCTCCCAAATTTAAATTTATGTAATGTAGCGTTTTACTAAAGTTTTCATTTAATTCAAAAGACTAAAAACTCCTTTCGAGACTTTCAATTAATTTTTCTCCACAATACCTAATCATTGGAACAAGATTTTTCTTTTGTTCTGATTCCTGGATAGTATTTATATATTTTTCCCCTTCCATATTATCATTTGTTTCAATAAATATGGGAGGTAATCCACATTTTAGAAGAATTATATTAGTATATATCCGGCCAACCCTTCCATTACCATCCTGAAAAGGATGGATATCATTTAAGAATCTGTTATGAAAAGTTATGGCAAAAGTTAGGGGATGCCTCTTTATATCTTTTAAGTCGGTTTGCAACAATAAATTATTTGTATTATTTATAAGTTCGTTTATAGCTTTTTCAACCTCAACAGGTTTCATGTACTCTTTAATTTTGCCCGATGGGAGTACAGCATAATTTTCAAACATTTTGAATTTTCCTGGATTGGGTAATGTATCATAATCCCATTGGTCATAATCCTTCATCAATTCCTTGTGGATGTCTTTAATAGATTCAACTGAAAAAGGCTCATTGAATTGTTCGAACAGCTTATCAAGTACTTTTTGGTGATTTTCAATATCCAATAAATCCTTTTGGCTTTTTTGAGGTACGGTAATGTTTTTTAAAAAAGAAATTGTTTCACCGTAAGTCAATGTGTTTCCTTCGAGTTTATTGGAGTTGTATGTAAAATCAATCTTAACTTTTTCAATAAAATATTTATCCCAATTATTATTTCCAGATATAGCTTTTACATTATTATATAAGAGATTAACTTTATCTAAAATTATTTGTAATGAAGTTTCCATTTAATAATTTTCCAGTTGAATTATATAATCAAGGCCCCTGGTCATAATCTTGTTAACCCAAGCCTTATAATGTTTATAATCTATTACAATTTTGCCATTAATTGCCTGCAAAGTATCACCCATAATAAAATGATTCAGATCGTCACGATATAAACCAGGAATTGAATCAATTTCAACCGGGCGAACATTTTTTTGAAGTTCAAGAACTCTGTAGAGTTCTGATAGATATTCCTTTTTACTTGTTTTCATCTGTAAATTATTTGATTTAAATAACCAGATGGAACTCGCGTTATTTTAATGTTCGTTTATGTTTAAATTTAAACATGTTCGTTTCATAATGCAAATATAACCTGAACTAAAAAGAATTACAAATACACATGACATCAATTATCCGGTATTGATATTTTCAATGAAACCAACCAAATGAACGAAATCTTTTATAAACTCAAGGTTAGATAATTCATTAGTCCCCGTTACTGAAACAGCCCTTTTAGTAAATCACATATAGGGATTTAACTTATAGTCATGTTGGTTAGTATTAATTAATAAGGTGTTTTGAGATAATACCAATAAATAACGCAATAATTAAACTTATTAATGTACCAATTAATACATATTCAGTTAGTTTTTGTGGTTCTTTATCTCCTTCTTTACGAAAACGCAATATTGATTTGGCTGCAATGAGGAACCCTATTGCCTGGAGCTGATGTAATAAAACAAAAGTTAATATCAATAATCGCTCAAATATTCCAATATACATTCCTTCATTATCGGTATTCTCATTGTTATCTTCAAATAGTTTTCTCCACCGATATGTAAAAATACCGATAAGTTTAGCTGAAGGATAACTTACAACTAAATAAGCAAGAATTATAATCCATATATCTTGTCTGTTTAAAAATTGTAAAATATTTTGCCACAATGTTTCAGGGTTTTTTATTAAAAGAAGCCATATTCCAACAATAACCAGAAGATGTGTAAATTGGTCTATCAGGAAATACCATAATAATATATTTTTTTTAACGCTATTCTTATATATCCTGTTTTGATGGTTATTTTCAAGGTTAAGTTTAATCAAATCAATAACATAATGAGATAATACAATTAAAGTGGGTACCCACCAATTACTCCAGTCAGATAATAATAAATATGTGGTTATACCTGCTATAGAAACATGTAAGTAAAGTTTAGTTGATTTATAAGTATTTATTTTTTTGTCTTTGACCCATGAATTTGGTTGAAATACATAATCGGTCAACAAATGTGCTATTATAAGTTTTGCAAGTATTTTTATACTTGCCGGATCAATTGTTGTTATCATATTATATGTTCTTCATGATTGCACTGTATCGGGTTAATAGTTTGTAAATAGCATGCCAGCTTGCAGCATCTAATCTGCCTTTTACCGAAGGTTGGCTTATTTTTAATTGTCGGGCAACTTCATATTGTTTATATCCTTTTATCGAATAATTAATAACTTCAGCAGATTTTATAGACCACTTGTTTATAATAGCATCTAACATCCATGCATATACTTCTAATTCCTCATTTATTGATTGTTTAGAAGAAGTAATCATTATTCTTGGTGCATTTTTGTTTGATTTATCCAAAAATCTTCCGGAGTTTCTGAATGCCTCACCATCAGATTCTATAATCTTCTCTTTTGAGTATGTTATTTCGCCTGTTCCAATTGAAATTCTTAAATCTGCAAGAGGAGTAAGCTTTACTGTTAGCTTGTCATTTTTATCCTGATACGGGTTTAATTTTTTTATTTGTGTAAGAATAAGTAGCGAGGCTTCAAGAGAATATTCCGGTAACAAAATTCCCTGAAAGAAATCACCCCTTGAAATTTCAAATGGTTTATCAATGGCATATTTCCCGGTAGACTCTAAATACCTGAATATTTCCTTTAATGAGCTGAAGAGTTCATCCCTGGTTTTGTTTTCAAGTTTTGACGATGAAACAATATCACCAGTTATTACTGAATAGGTTTGCATATTCACAATTTTATACAAATATAATAAAATTAGGCATACAAACCTATAAACACCTGTTATATGTTTATAGAACTATAATATATATTAATATGGTTACAAGGCTATTATTATTTATAAAGTTTTAAGGCTAAAAACTAATAATCCACAAATCCTAAAAATCCTAATGCGGACGATTAAGGACAATAAATAGATGATGCATATTTACAGGGGATTGATTATTTACAAAATACAAATATAGTCTGAATTAGGATTTATAGGATTAAAGGATTGAAGGTTGGTTTGAAGTGTATTCGTTATTTTCCGGATGGCTTAATTTATACACTCTTTTAAATTCTATCCCATCCGGTAAAACAAGTATGAGGGCATAAGTCATATCCGTCGTTTAAAGTTTCTATTAATTTATTATCGACATTCAGTTCAACCGAATAATATTGTAAATCCTTATTAATCCTGCTTTCTAAATCATGCAGATATTCCATTCTATAATCCATAACATAATAATTACCTCTCAATGATTTACAATATGGACATACGGCAGCCCAATATTTTGATTGCGTCATGTTACTATATCTATATTCAACAGGTGTAATTGAATCATCATTAATCCTTAATTTATCTGCAAAATCTTTAATAATTTGAGCTTGCTTTGAATTAAAAGTTGAAAGAGAAACTAATTGATTATAATATAGCCAGTCAAAATTATCCCAATTTTCAAATTGTTTATTTGGGAATACTATACCAGTGACTGTTTTCATGGTTTTATTGCATTTCCAGCATTTATCTGCCATTATTTCAATGTTCACATTTTGAATTCCGGTTTTTGGGCCTAAAAACCTAAGATTACCTGACCAAATATCACGGATGACTAAATTTAAATCCTCAAAATTATCCCCGTTGATTGTGGTTTTAAAATCTTTATCCAAATAACAAAATATTGAATAAAAATTTTGACTGTCGTAATCAGTCATTTCCGATACAAAGCATTTAATGTCATCAATATAATCAGTACTTTCCTGTTCACAAATAACTATTAAAATACTATCTTCGGATATTATATAATTTTTTAAATTAATTATTTGATTTTCAATTTTATCGTTTAATATAAAATCTTTGTCTAAGACTAAAATATTAATTAATTGAGATTTACCATCTATTATTGAGGAATTGAAAGCATATCTTATTTTACAAGGTTCTTTACCCAATAATTTTTCACCACCTGTCAATTTCCAATTACCGGGAATTGATTTACGAATTTCACTATCAATGACATCATTAAAATTTTTCATAATTTTTTTTATTAAAAGATTTAAAAAGAAAGTTGACACTGCATTTTCCTGGACATTAATTATATATCAGAATAAATAAAGTTACTCCAATTGGGATAAATATATAATATTTTTTTCAAATTGTATTCAGGAAATGAAACTATGTGTGAAATTTTTTTTATAAATATTAAGTAAGATAATTTATAAACCCCTGCCACTAATTAACTCTTGAAATAACTATATTTCAGGGATTTATTTTTATTACAGGTTACAATATGGTTAAAAATACAATTGATAAAGATTTAAAAAAGAGGCAACTTGAATAAATTTTTTATTTTTGAAATTAACTTTGTGGAAATTCTTTAAAATAAAAAAAATAGATGTCGGATATAATTATAAGATACGCTCTTAAAGAAGAACTTGATATTATCGTTTCGCTTGTTCAGGAGGTATGTAAAGATGCTGATATATGGACCGGCTATCCACCGGAAGAAATGAAAGAAGAATTTTCATATTGTTTCTTTGAATTTGAAGAAGATGAATTCCATTATAATTTTATGACTCCTAAATGTGTTGTCGCTGAATTTAATAATGAAATTATTGGTATGATAACATTTCGACAATCATATATGTGCGGTTCAATATTTGATTTAGGCTGGTGTATGATAAAGCCAAAATGCCAGCATTCATTATTAGGTGCAGGTATCAGATTAGCAAAATTTGTAATTAATTATATAAAATCAATTCGCGATAATGGAATAATTCAGGTTGCTGCTATAGATCCGAAACTTATGACTAAATTGGGATTTACTTATAGCGGATTATCAGTTAATGAATGGGGTGTAGAATTAAAAATTCTTCATATGAAATTCTGACAATATTTTGTTTTAAGAAAAAAAAACTCACTATAACAAGTTTTTCGTTAAAATATTGTCAAAAGAATGAATTAAAACTTAATAATATGATCAATAAATTTAAACTAATCTGTTTTTTTTCATTCATTATTGTTTTAACGTGTCAAAGTACAAATTTAAATGCCCAGGATTCACCTGTTATTATTTCCAAAGATACCTTGTTCAAACAGGAAATTACCATTGATAACGATTCTGCAAGCAGCATATCAACAATTTACCTTTCTTCTGATTTAATTGCCTGGGGTGTAACAAGCAATCAAAAATGGTTAAAAATTAGTTTAACCGACATTAACTATAACAATGGCGACAATAGCGGCGATAACGGCCTGGATAACGGTGATGACAACGGCGACAATAGCGGCGATAACGGACTGGATAACGGGGATGACAATGGCGACAATAGTGGTGATA
Source organism: uncultured Bacteroidota bacterium (assembly GCA_963846585.1). Classification (GTDB taxonomy): domain Bacteria; phylum Bacteroidota; class Bacteroidia; order Bacteroidales; family JAAUTT01; genus JAAUTT01. The sequence goes on along the minus strand of CAWJWO010000007.1, from coordinate 41,705 downwards.
ACGGACTGGATAACGGTGATGACAACGGCGATAACAGCGGCGATAACGGACTGGATAACGGGGATGACAATGGCGACAATAGTGGTGATAACGGACTGGATAACGGGGATGACAACGGCGATAACAGCGGCGACGGGGATGACAGTGGCGATGATAGTGGCGATGATCAAAGTAAACTTATAAATACAGGCATTAATCCGGCTTTAATGAAAATGCATAGAGCCGAGGTATCGGGAATCATAAAAAGTACTCAGGTTACTTCGAATGAAGCATATTATTTATCCGGTTCAGATAGCGCTGTAATTAATTTATCAGCAACCATTAATCCGGCGGATACTCCCAGAACAGCTATGGTAATAATTACTATAAATAAATTACCATCCGATACCATAATTATTACCCAGGAAGCCGGGGTCTTTGCAGGAGATAATGAAATTTCAGGTTATCCTGTCAATCTTTATCCTGATCCGGTAATTGACAATTTGAATATATCATTTCCTGAGCCTCCGATTGAAGCTTATTTTGATATTTATAATATTACTGGTGAAGAGGTATATTCCTCCACCATTACCGATAGTAATACTGTTATAGATATGGATGACCTCCCGACAGGTATGTATATAGTTAAAATAAGTATGCCGGATGATGTAATACTGACAAGGGAGATCATAAAAGAATGAAATATTTATTTAAATGGTTATGGCATGGTTTAATTTTTTAATTAAATTGTTTATTATTGGAAATTTATGATTTCAAATATGCAAAGTGTATGATTCATCTATTGATTTTTGCAATTTTAAGTTTACCTGTAGTAATTATATCCTGGCGTACATTATATAATCTTAAAAGCCATGGTTTTTACAGATTCTTTAGCTGGGAATGCATAGTTTTGGTATTAGTGGTAAATTATCGATTTTGGTTTGTTAACCCTATAAGTATTATGCATATTTTTTCCTGGATTTTTCTCATTTTATCAGGGTATTTGATAATAACAGGGGCAAATCTTATAAAAAAAGTCGGCAAACCTGACGAAAACAGGAATGAAAAAACTCTTTATAAATTTGAAAAAACCTCAGAACTTATTGATTATGGGATATATAAATATATCAGGCATCCGCTTTATTCATCATTACTTTTTTTAACCTGGGGGATAGCTTTAAAAAATATTACGGAACCGACTTTAATTATTTCATTTTTATCTACTGGTTTTCTTTACTTAACAGCAATATTTGATGAAAAGGAATGTATAATATTTTTTGGAGATAAATATAAAATGTATATGAAACACAGTAAAAGGTTTATTCCATTTATATTTTAATAATGGAATAGCAGCTAAAACTATGATTAAAAGTGCCTTAGACAATAAAAAATTTTCCTGGTACCGGCACAATCTGACAAAATAAAATCAAATTAAAATTAACCTGAAATTAATTAAGTGAAAAACCGGAAAATTCCGGTTTTCCATACAAACATAAATTTACCTCGGAGTGTTAATATAATATTATACTTTCACGCTTTTTTTAACTTTATTAACAAATTCCTTGGCGGGCTTAAATTTCGGAATGTTGTGTGCCGGAATAATAATCGTAGTGTTTTTGGAAATATTTCGGGCAGTTTTTTTAGCGCGATGTTGAATCAGGAATGTACCAAAACCTCTGAGAAAGATATCGTTACCTTTAATCATAGAAGCTTTTGTTGTTTCCATGAGAGCATCAACAGTTTTTAACACTGTAATTTTTTCAATTCCGGTTTTTTTGGAAATTTCGTTTACTAAGTCTTGTTTTGTCATTTTTAGTTATTTTATTGATTCATAAAGCAAATATAATAATAAATATTTTAATTGTGCTATAACCGTTTAATAATTATCCACTTCTATAAATTATTTTTCAACACTTTTGTGTTATCCTGTTAAAAACATCAACTTCTTCGGCAAAAGGAAAATTTAGTGAATAATTCGTAACTTTATATTTTCTGCGACTCAACATTATCACGACAGGTAAAATGTACTTTCTTAAATGTAATAATTGTGGACACCCGAATGAAGTAATATCGGAAACTTTACTGTTTTGCAGAAAATGTAATAAAAAACTTGTCAATAACTATAGAGATTGGAGTTTAGGAAAACCTGAGAAAACTTTCGAAGAATATAAATTATTAATGTGTATTCCTGAAAAGGATTTGATTAATAAAAAACAAAAAAAGCCAGATCCGAAAATTAAAAGAAACTGGATTAGTTTAATATTAATATTTGTAGTCTTGTTCGCTGTAGCTTTTTATTTTAAAGGGAAACTTCTGGATTTTATCAAATATGGAAATCATAAGGCTATTGATACTGAAAAAGTGTGGACAACAGAACAATATGGGCAAGATGCCTTGTCCGTAGAAACTCCGTTTAAATTAAAGCCTGAAAAGGTTGAATTCTCTGAAGAAGAAAAAGCTGAAATTGACACTTTTTCAAGATATTCTTATTGGACCAGTGCTAATTTTTATGTTATGATATCCAGCATCAGGTATATACCTCAGGTTGAAGCAATGTTGAATTTAAAGGAAATTGCAAGAGGCACAATATTTAAGATTAAAACACAGCCATTAGTTTCCGGGTTTCTTTATAATGAGGGGGATATCTTTTATAAGAATATTCCCGGATATAAACAAACCGGTTCTTTCATTAAGGATAAAGTAAATTTTGAGTTTATAAGTGTGGGCTATATTGAAGGTGTAAAATTATTTCAGGTGTTGGTATTATACGAGGAAGATGATAACACAGCCAAGCCGGTTGCTCAAAGAATAATAAATTCTATAAAAATAGAGCAGTAAAATAGTAGTAAGTTGTAAGTCGTAAGTAATAAGACAAAACACGTGAGACAAAAGACGTGGGACATGGGAAAAAGGACGTGAAAAGGACGTGAAAAAGGATTTGGGACGTCTTATATCTTGGTTCCTGGTTCCATTTAAATTCACTTCATCAACTAATAACCTTAACCTGCAAACTGCAGCTTGTAACCTTCAACTTGTAACCTTCCACTTGCAAACTGAAAGTAGTAACTAACAACTAATGCGAATTAAGAGTTAAAATACTTATACATATTATCCATTAATTAGCAGAATGTCATTTACATTCGCCATCTTTAACCCCAACCCCTTAAAAAGGCATATCCGTCAGGTTAATGTCTATATAGGGCAGAATGATAGATATTTAGTGTAAATGTAATAAAATATTAGTGTAATTAAGAGCGTATGTCAACGACTGGATTTGTATATATTATGACCAATAAGAACAAAACAACTTTATATATTGGGGTTACAAACAATTTATGCAGAAGAATACATGAGCATAAAAATCATTTGATAAATGACACTTTTACAGATAAGTACAATATTGAATACTGTATTTATCACGAAGAATTTCAATATTTTGATTTGGCAATACAAAGAGAAAAAGAATTAAAAAAGTGGAACCGTCAAAAGAAAGAAGATTTGATAAACAAAAAGAACCCCGAATGGAAAGTGCTGGTAACAGAGCGTGGCTTTGTTCGGAATAATAAATCATTTTCTCAACATGTTTCGGACATAGTCAATGAATTACAACCAATTAAAGAGATTCCTCCCTGCGGTCGGAATGACGACCAGCAGAATTGTGGCGTTGCAGGAGGTGAAGAGAGTGCGGCTTTGCCGCACTCTCTTCACCTCCCGCTCTCTGACCAATAACGACAGTCATTTCGAGCGAAGCGAGAAATCTCAAATAAAGTATTATAATTGTATATAAGCATTTTACAAGCGTTAACCTGACGGCTATGCCTTTTTAAGGGGTTGGGGTTAAAAAATACTAAAGTGAATAAATATTGTCTTGAATAATTTGAGCAGTAATTCAACCCTTAATCAGCACAACTAACAACCAACAACTAAATTTCAAATCAGTATTGATGAAAGCACATTGATACAAATTCCAATACACTAGGCAATGCTGATCGCCAATAAGTCCATGTATGACCTCCGTCTCGAACTCTGAATTCGTGAGGAATCTCTCTCTTACGCATAGCTATATGAACCAAACAATTTCCTTCGTATAGAAAATCATCATCTCCACAATCTATGTACCATCTGACTGAATTTTTCTGATTTTCGGGTATTTTACTGATCAACATCAAAACATTCTGATCATTATAAAATTTAGTTATAAGCGAATCAGCAATATTTGTTGTATCGATTTGATATCTCTTTTTAATATCTTCCCTTGTAGCAGGTCCTGTTGATGCACTTAACGGGCATGCGGATGAAAATAATTCAGGATGGTGCAGGGCATAGGTAAAGGTTCCTCCACCTCCCATAGATAAACCGGAAATGGCACGAAATCGTTTTTCTCCTTTTATCCTGTATGTTTTTTCGATGAAAGGCAAAAATTCCTGAAAGAAAAAATCCTCATAAAGCCATTTCCCTGTTATATCATTGGAATAACCTTTTTGAGTTGTATTAGCATCAGGCATAACAATTATCATCGCGGTTGCGATACCATCTTTTATAGCCTTGTCAGTAATATTAAGGACTTCTCCAAACTGAATCCATCCGGTTTGATCGTCCCCACTACCATGTAAAAGATATAATACAGGGTAACTACGTTGTGAAGATTCGTAATCAGGTGGAAGATATATTGCATATTTTCGGTCCATATTGAGAATCTTGCTTTTCATTGATAAATTATCCATAACCTTACCGGATTGTGCCATAAGAATAAATGGCAACAGAATCAGTGTAAATATAGCCAGAGTAATAATGTAAATTTTTTTCATACTAAATATTATAGGTTTATAAGGTTTATAAGGTTTATATATTTATAAGTTGCAGGTCGCAGGTTACAAGTTACATGTCTAATGTCCTTTTTCACGTCCTTTCAAGTCTTTTCACGTCCTTTCATGTCCCACGTCCCACGTCCCACGTCTTATTCTGCCTTCTTTCTTACAAATGTATAACCTCCCCGTATGCAGCCGCCGAAGCTTCCATAATGGCTTCGCTCATGGTTGGATGCGGATGTATGGACTTAATTATTTCATGTGCTGTAGTTTCAAGGTTGCGGGCAACTACTAGTTCGGCGATCATTTCTGTTACATTAGCTCCAATCATATGAGCTCCAAGAAGTTCACCATATTTAATGTCGTAAATTAATTTTACAAAACCATCTTTGGCTCCCGCCGCACTGGCTTTGCCTGAGGCTGTGAAAGGAAATTTACCTGTTTTTATTTCGTAGCCTGCTTCTTTTGCAGCCTTTTCAGTATAACCAACTGAAGCTATTTCCGGGGAAGTATAAGTACATCCGGGGATATTGTTATAATTGATTGGAAGAGGGTTTTTACCGGCAATTTTCTCAACACATAAAATTCCTTCTGCTGATGCAACATGAGCTAAAGCCTGGGTGGCAATGATATCACCAATTGCATAAACATTAGGTATATTTGTTTGGCAGTATGAATCAACCTTAATTTTTCCTTTGTCAAGTATTACACCCAGTTCCTCCAGACCAAGATTTTCAATGTTTGGAGTAATGCCCACTGCTGAAAGTATGATATCTGTTTCGTGAATTTCAACTCCTTTAGAAGATTTTATCTTTACTTTACATGTCTTTCCTGATATATCGGCCGATTCAACGGAGGAACCTGTAAGAATAGTTATGCCTGACTTTTTAAAGCTTTTTTCAAGAGTTTTAGAAACTTCTTCATCTTCAAGAGGGACTATATTTGGCAAGAATTCTACTAATGTAACCTTAGTACCTATTGTATTGTAGAAATAAGCAAATTCACTTCCAATAGCTCCTGACCCGACTATGATCATTGATGCAGGTTGTTTTGACAGTGAAAGGGCCTGCCTGTATCCGATTATTTTAACTCCATCCTGTTTTAAATCCGGTAATTCTTTTGATCGTGCACCTGTAGCAAGAATTATATTATTTGCCGTAAACTGTTTTTTATCCCCATCCTTACTTGTTGCTTCAACTGTTTTGTTATTAATTAATTTCCCTGTACCTGTAATGACATCTATTTTATTTTTTTTGAACAAAAACTGAACGCCTTTACTCATTCCATCGGCAACAATACGGCTTCGCCCGATCATTTTTGTGAAATCAGCAATTGCGGTACCGTTTATGGATATACCATAATCAGTGGAATGTTGCACATATTCTAAAACATTGGCACTTTTCAGAAGTGATTTTGTAGGGATACATCCCCAGTTAAGACATATTCCCCCCAGGTTTTCCCTTTCAACCACTGCTACTTTTAGTCCCAGCTGGGATGCCCTGATTGCTGCAACGTAACCACCAGGTCCACTTCCAATAATCAAAATATCGTAATTCATTTGTAAAATTTTAATTTCATTAATTAACGTCAGCTCGATTTAAAAATTAGATTTAATATTGTAATATACTTAACCCCAACCCATTAAAAAGGGGCTATAACTTTCATCTGATTAAGGTCAAAAAAACTTTATATAATAAAAAATAAACTTTTTAGGAAATTGAGCAATTAATTTAAGTACAGTTATGGCCCCTTTTTAAGGGGTTGGGGTTAAATAATTGTAAATATAATATTTATCCTTTTTTTGACCTGATAATCTTTAATATAATTTGTGATCTTAAAATTAAGGAATATTATACTAAAAATGTTTCAAGTTCATTATTTAAGTAACAATATTTAATAATAATATGTTTTAATTTAATTACAAATTACAAATTACAAATTTTCCCTATTACCTGGCCCCTGGCCCCTGGTCCCTAACCCCTGGTCGCTTTTTATAATGAAAATATTTGTTTAATAAATTCCTGGCTGCTGCAAAAGGTGTCAATTTACCATCAAGTACTTGTTTTTCCATAAGGAACAAATCTTCCTCTATTAAATGATTTTTGTAGAAGTTATCATGCAATGCCTGGTTAATTGTTTCATACATAAAGTATTTTGCCTGCTCACTACGATGTATGCCGAAATAATTGTTTTCTTTTGTTTTTTGAATATAATCCTGAATTGTATTCCAGATATTATCGATGCCAAAATTAGTTAAGGATGAACAAAGCAGAACTTTTGGTATCCATTTCGACGGAGGTGCAGGAAAAAGGTGAAGTGCATTGCGGTATTGACTTGCTGCAAGTTCGGCTTTTTGGAGGTTGTTTCCGTCTGATTTGGTAATTGCAATAGTATCGGCCATTTCCATTATTCCGCGTTTTATTCCCTGCAGTTCATCACCTGCACCTGCCAGCATCAATAACAGGAAAAAATCGACCATAGAATGTACGGCAGTTTCTGATTGTCCTACGCCGACTGTTTCTATAATAATTATGTTGAACCCTGCAGCTTCACAAAGAATAATGGATTCGCGGGTTTTACGTGCAACGCCCCCTAACGATCCTGCTGATGGTGAAGGTCGGATAAAGGCCGACTCATTTACCGATAATAGTTCCATTCGGGTTTTATCGCCCAGGATACTTCCTTTGGAACGTTCACTTGAAGGATCAATTGCGAGTACTGCAAGTTTTTGCCCCTTGGAAATGAGATGCAGGCCAAAAGCTTCTATAAATGAACTTTTACCAACACCAGGAACACCCGTAATACCTATACGTAATGAATTTCCTGAAAATGGAAGGCATTTATCAATGATTTCCTCTGCAAGTTTTGCATGTGAGTGAAGTGAACTTTCTATAACAGTAATGGCCTGGCTAAGTATAGTACGATTTCCGGATAATATTCCATCCACATATTGCTGAACGGATAGTTTCTTTTTGGTATTATTTATAAATTGTAAAACGGAATCCTTGTTTACTGAAGGAGGTTGTTCAATTCCCTCATTAACCGATAGTGCACTTTTGAATTTGGCCATATTAGTTGTTAGTTGTTAGTTGTTAATTGTTGGTTGTTGGTTGTTGGTTGTTGGTTGTTGGTTGTTGGTTGTTGGTTGTTGGTTGTTGGTTGCAAATTTACACATTTTCAAATTAATTCTGACTTCTGACTTCTGACTTCTGACTTCTTTCTTCTCCCTTCTTTCATCTTTCAACTTTCTTCTGTTCATGTCCTTTTTCACGTCCTACGTCCCACGTCCCGCCTCTTGGCTCCTGGTTCTTGGCTCTTGGTTCCCAATCTTTTATTCTTTAATTTCCCTATTACTAACATACTTCCTCCACTTATCGATAACCTGATTCATGTCCTCAGGTAATTCGGAATCAAATGACATAAATTTGCCTGAGGCAGGGTGGTTAAATGCAAGCGACTTAGCGTGCAAGGCCTGGCGAGGCAGCATTTTAAAGCAATTCATGACAAATTGTTTATATTTTGCAAATGTTGTACCCCAAAGTATTTCGTTGCCTCCATACAATTCATCATTAAACAGCGGATGGCCTATATATTTGAAATGGGCCCTGATCTGATGAGTACGGCCGGTTTCAAGTGTACATTCAACTAAAGTTGTATATCCGAGCCTTTCAATTACCTTATAGTGTGTAACGGCATGTTTGCCATCGGAAGCATCCTTAAAAACATACATTTGTCTTCGGTTTCGTGGGTTTCTTCCTATATTCCCTGTAATGGTACCTTCATCCTCTTTAATGTCGCCCCATACCAGGGCTACATATTTACGATCGATAGTATGGTTAAAAAACTGGTTTGCAAGTTTTATCATTGCATTTTCTGATTTACCAATAACCAGTATGCCGGAAGTATCTTTATCGATTCGATGGACCAGCCCGGGGCGTAATTCACTTTCGGCAAACATCGGATTATCTTTTAGATGCCAGGCAAGTGCATTAACGAGGGTTCCTGAATAATTTCCAAACCCGGGATGTACTACCATACCAGGTTCTTTATTAACTATAATTATTTCTTCATCTTCAAATACTATATTAATAGGTATATCCTGGGGGATAAGCTCGAATTCACGCGGAGGGTGAGGCAATACGACAGTTATTATATCGTAAGGCTTAACCCTGTAACTTGATTTTACAGGTTTCCCGTTTGCAAGAACATTTCCGGCATCAGCGGCCAGTTGTACCCTTGTGCGTGTTGCGTTCCCGATATGGCTGGTGAGAAACTTGTCAATACGAAGTAATCCTTGTCCTTTGTCAGCTACAAAACGGAAATGTTCATACAAATCTGCAAAATCTTCCTGAATATCATTTTCGTTCAATTCATCGTTATCAACATCTTTGAAGGTTTCAGACATTTTACCTTTTAATCAATAATTTTACAGGAGAGTATGAATTTTCGTTGGTTTGCAGGACTACAATATACATGCCATCAGGCAGGTTACTGGTATTGATAGTATTTGACTCCGATAGAATTCCTTTAAACATTGTATGTCCTGTTATATTATATATGGTGGCCTTAACAGTTGAGTTATCGTTTATACCGTTAATAGTTACATAATTATTTGCAGGGTTGGGATACAATATAATTTTCTGTAAAGTCAATGTTGGTTTTTTGCTTAAATAAGTCTGGCTTATATTACCAACAACGGGACGCATCATAACTGTACCGTTAATTGCGCTTTGTTGCCATGGCGTTTGGTAATTGACAAAAAGTTTTGCAGGGTTAAGATTGGTATTTAAATCGAGGCCAACATTGAGAAAATTAGCTTCTGTTTGTATCCAGCCTACATAAAAAATGCCAGGGCCAGGAACAGGCTCAGGTTTTGGAACAATCTTTGTAATAAATATGGAATCATTTATTATTTTAGGAACGCCATTAATAATAGTATCAATGTTATGTATTGAATCGAATGCCGAAATGGTAGTATCAAATTTATATATATAGAACCCACCATAATGTACAGAATCATTCCCGGAACTTTGATGAATAATTTGTCCCGGCTGCCCGTTATTATCATTCCACACGGCATAAGTGAAGGAATATTGTAAGGAGACATTATTGTACGTAGGTTCGAAATATACTGCTAAACCTGTTAATGTATCAGGATTATAAGTTGTAAACTGCATGGCAACCATGGCATTATTTGACTGATTGCCTTCAATACCGTAACCGCTTTCAGCAGAGCCATCATCATAGGCGTAATAATTTTTAAAGACCTGGAGGAATTTTGCAGTGTCGTTCCACTTATTAACATCGCTTGAATTAGTACTCAGGATACCTTCAACTTCAAACAAAGCAGAATCAGTTGATGAAGTAATTGAATTAAAGGTATAACCAGTATTGACAGGAGGGCTGAAAAACCTTCCTCCCGTGTCAGATTCGACAGTTGCACCAATAATAGTATCAAAACCTGTATACATATCTTTAATATTTACCTTAAAGTCAACTGTAGGTATTTGCAATTCACTATAGCTATTGTTGTTTTTACAGTAAGCGTTAATTGTAGATAATGTTAAATCAAACTGGCCAGGATAAAATTGCTGTGGTGGAATTGCCTGGTAGTCTAAAAGCAGTGAAGACATAGGATATACCATCGCCACATCGTTTATTGCCGTATCCTGATAGTTACGGTGTGCAGCCAACCTTACATAGTCGATATGCCAGAAATCGCCGTTTGACATTTCTCCTGCATCCGGGTTACTATGAATAGTAGCATAATTCCTGAACCTGAACCTGAACCTATTATTAAAATATATCGGGTCAATTATTGGAATAAGCACCTGGTTGAATACTATGGCAGTATCCCTTCCGGAGACTGACCAAACAGTATGCCATTTGGAAGAATCACTCAAAAGCGGATCAGGATTAAAAAAATCGAGTATTAGTGAATCAGTTGTATCAGGAGCTGCACCTTCTGGACCACCTATCCCTTCGGGTTCGTAAAAGAAACTCAGATATACGCTATCACTGGGATGGCCCGTAAGATTTATAGTATTTGAAGTGAGTATATCTGCCTGAAAGGGTGTGTTAAGCGGCCCATTATATAAAAGTCCTTCGGAGTTGAGGGCATCAAAAGTAGCTACGCCAATGGTCGGTGGATTTAACGGAAACGTGGAATTAATAAATACATTCCTGTCGGCCCATTTTTTTGGGTCGGGATAAGGTCCAAACCTTGAAAAATCATCAATGAAAGGCAATGTGTCAATTATGGCTATTGGCAAACTGTCATGCACATTACGGCCTGTATCGAGAAATACATTGGCCAGGTTCCAAATTCCGATAGAATCAGGGGAAACAGCTCTTTTAACTGTATCAGGGGTTAAATTATGAAACCTGAACCTGAAACCGGCTTGTAAGTATTTGCTACTATCTATGGGTATCATTTTCTTATTAAATACAGTAATTTTATCAGTTATATCGGCGGGAACTTTCCATACATTTTCCCACTGTCCGCTATCGGCAGTTATAGGATAATAAAAATCAAGTAACAGGGAATCGATTTTACCATTTCCATCTATACTATATCCAAAATTTCTTGGTTGGTAATAAAAACTCAGGTAAATATTGTCTTTTGCCGGATAATTAAGGTTTATTGGATTGGAAGTTAAAGTATCAGAAGCCATGTACGACAATGAGTCAGCAGATGAATATAAAGAATTTGACTGGCCTAAAATACCTAAAGAAGCCACTCCGTATTCAGGGGGATTAAGAGATAAAATGGAATTAACATAAACATTGGTGTAACTCCAGTAGGTTGTATCAGGATAATGCTGGTAAGTCGATATAAGGGGTAAGGTAAAATTGTCAAAAAACGGAAGTTGGACCATTGTGCTGTACGCAGACGAAACATTTAAGGATTGTGATACGCTAACTTCCTTATTAGCTTCTTTATTAGCTTTATTAACCTTTATTAGAACAGAATTTACAGAAAGGCCCCTTGCTTTTTCCTGAGCGTTTATTGGAAAACATAAACACAGGATTAAGAACTGCAATATTATTATTCTTGTTATTTTGATCATTTGTAAGTTATGAGGTTAGAGCCAGGAACCAAGAACCAGGAACCAAGATATTAGAGGTTCCACGCCCTTCCACGTCCTTCTCGTCCTTTTTCATGTCCTTTATTATCTTTTATCTTTTATCTTTCATCTTTTTTCTTTCCTCTGTCCTCTGCCTTCTGTCCTCTGCCTTCTTATATAGAATCTTTCCTATCACTGGAATTATTCAATTTCAGCCATACAGTAACAGACGAACCGACGTTAATCAAAGCTCCGTATTCAGGCCTTTGTTTCCATATTATGGCTTTTAATGAATCCTCGAAAGTTTCAACCGAATTATCGTAAATTATTGCATCGAAGTTCAAATAATCGTTTGATAAAATTTCCTGGGCCTCGGTTTTTGTAAGTTGTTTTAAATTGGGGACAGATATTTTTTCATTACTGAGGCCCAAACCTAATATAAGGTCAATTCTGGAACCTTTAACAATTTTGGTGCCATGGCTTATATCCCTGTTTTTGTATAACTGGTGAAGAACATAATCTTTTGCTACATCCGGAACATATCTTTTATTTCCCAGGCTTAAACCATAGCTCTGCAATATAGCTTCAGCCTGGCGTACTGATACTCCGACGACATTTGGCATATCGATTTTTTCAGGATTAATGGCGTTAATTCTTAAAAAAATCGATCTGTTTGCTTTAACTTTTGCACCGGGTGAAGGATTTTGGGATATTACAGTTCCGGGATCCTGTGATGAAATGAACATTGAATCTATAATTACACAGCGCATTTGTTTCTGGTCGGCAATTTTATTAACGGCATCCATGTTTAACCCAACGAAATCTGGTACTGTAATTGCCTGGCCATGATGAGTATAAACCCGTAATCCAAGGAATATAATTATAATAAAAAGGCATAAACTACCAAACGCGAATAAAATATTTTTCTGAACTGCCTGGTTTTTTAAAAAATCAATAAAATCCTTCATATCAAATAATATGATTGTAAAACGGAGTAACAAAGATAAAATTATATCGGCAGTTATAAATTAGTTGATAGTTGATAGTTGATAGTTGTCAGTTGTTAGTTGCCCATTTTATTGCTGGTTGCAGGATAAGTAGTATTTTTTATTAATATTAAAAAATGACTTTTATAATTTCTGACTCTTAAATTTACTAACAACTAACAACTAACAACTGACAACTAATAACCAGCAATTAACAACTATTCTAAGCACTAAGCACTATGCACTAAGCACTATTTTAAAGTATTGATTTCAATTCACTAAGTGTAATTATTTCATAAGTCGGGTGTTCGTTATGAGCTGTTTTTTCAGGGTTAAAGTATACCTGGTCTATTCCAAAGTTTTGGGCGCCAAGAATATCTATTTTAAGATCGTCCCCTATCATAAGACATTCCATTTTTTTTGCATTTACGCTTTTAACTGCGTATTCGAACATTTTTCGGTGGGGCTTGCTTGTTCCTATAATATCAGAGGTAAAAATACGGTGAAAATAAGTATGTATTTGTGAATCTTTAATTTTGATATTCTGTATATGTGTAAACCCGTTGGTAAGAATATACAGGTTATATTTTTTGGTCTTCAGGTAGTTTAATATATCGATAGTACCATCAATTAATCCGGTTTTTGTCGGGCTAAGCTTTAAAAAGTCTTCGTTTAGTTTTTTTGCAAGTTCAGGGTTTATGATGCCAAAATCGTTTAAAGTCATTTCAAATCGCTTATTACGGAGTACATCCTTTTTAATAAGCCCATTATTATATAATTCCCATACCTTGTTATTATTTTTACTAAAATACTTATAAAAATTCTCAATATTTTTAACTGTCGGTATTAAACCATGGTTATCAATAATTTCAGCTAATGCTTCAATGGAATTTTTATTGTAATCCCATAAGGTACTGTCGAGGTCGAAGAATATGTGACGATATGTTTTCAATATTAAAATTAGTTTAAAATAGAACCAGGAACCAAGAACCAGGAGCCAAGACATAAGACGTCCCACGTCCTTTTTTCACGTCTCATGTCCCATGTCTTTTATCTTCTTTCTGCTTTCTTCTGTCTTCTCATGTCTTCATGTCCTTTATCATCCGTCATTAGTAATCAGTAATTTGTCATCATTTGCACATCTGCACATTTTCAAATTTACACATTTTCAAATTCTCAAATTGTCTTCCTTCATTTCTTATACGATAGTTGGAAATAAGTTGTATATTTGCGGCTCACTTTTTTTTATAAATTTGATTACGTGTACCCTAAATATTTATAATTAAATAACACATTTTTTAATACAAATTTAATATTATGAGAATAGGAATTAGATTTTTTGCTTTATTGTTGTTAATGGTTGGAATATCAACATATAACTATGGCCAAAAGGCGAAGAAAGATTCAAAAAATGATTCTGCGCCTGTAATTACTCCCTTAACACTTAATACACAATTAGATTCGGTAAGCTATGCGTTAGGGATTTATCTGGGGAATAATTTGAAGCAACAAGGATTAGACAAAATTAATGCTGATATTTTTGCAGCCGGGATAAAGGATTATTCTTCAAATCCAAAACCTGTTATTGATAATAGCCAGGCCAGTGATATAATAAGCCGGTATTTAATGGGTCAGCGCAAAGCCAAAGCCTCAAAAAATATTGAAGAAGGCAAATTGTTCCTTGAGAAAAATAAAACTGTTGAAGGCGTAGTCGTGTTGCCCAGTGGATTGCAATACCAGGTAATAAATGCTGGTACAGGTAGTAAGCCAACATTAGATGATAAAGTCACTGTTAATTATCATGGTACATTACTTAACGGAAAGGTTTTCGATAGTTCAGTAGAACGGGGTAAACCTATACAATTAAATGTAAACCAGGTAATAGAAGGTTGGAAAGAAGCATTGCAACTGATGAGTGTTGGATCTAAATGGAAATTATTTATTCCATCTGACCTGGCTTATGGTGAAAATCCACAACCTGGAGGTCCGATTGAACCTAATTCAGTATTAATTTTTGAAGTTGAATTAATTTCGATTGATAAAGATCAACCTGAAAAGCAACAGATGTTAAGTCCGGAAGATGATTCAAAAACCAAATAATTTAAATATTAAAAATTATAATCAAATTAATTATTTTTCATATGAGAAGATATAGTTGTTTCGTAGTCTTTGGTTTATTGCTTATTCTTGGTTCCTGCAATAAACCCAATATAAAAGTAAAACTTACCAGTCAGTTTGATACATTAAGCTACTATATGGGTTTAGTGTATGCAAAAAACCTGCAAAGTTATCCGGGAGTCGAAAAGGTTAATCCTCTAGCAGTAGCTATGGCTTTCGATCAGGTATTTTCAAAGGATTCGATTAGAATAACAGATATGGAGCTTAGAAAGAGATTACAATCAATTTTTGGTGAATTACAGAGGATTACCGGTGAGAAGAATCTTAAATCAGGGCATGAATATCTTGAAAAAAATAAAAATAACCCGGGGGTTATTACTCTTCCGGATGGTCTGCAGTATAAAATAATAAAAGACGGAAACGGTCCAAAACCTGACCCGAATGATATTGTTAATGTTAATTACGTTGGGACCACTATAGATGGTAAAGAATTTGATTCATCAAAAAGAGCTGGAGGTCCGGTAAAAATTTCCTTAGGAACTGGTCCTGGTAGTGGAATCAAAGGCTTTACGGAAGCTCTTTTGATGATGAAAGTAGGTTCTAAATGGAAAATATTCATTCCTTCAGATCTTGCTTATGGCCCGAGGGCTAATCAGAGGCTTAGTGCCAATAGTGTATTGATATTTGATGTTGATTTGTTAGGTATTGAACCTAAGGCGCCACCAGCTAGTAAAAAAAAGTGATTAGGTGATTAAGTTTTTATCTTATAAAAAATATTTTCAACACTAAGCAATAAGCACTAAGCACTATGAACTAAGCACTAAAAAGGCATGTTTGGAAACTGACATGCCTTTTTAGTGTTCATTTTTGTACATTTACTGTTGCAAAACAGACAATTCATGGGAATAAATATATATACATATGTTATGGCAAATGAGGAAAATATAGTATATTGGCATGGAAATTGTTAGGAAAAGAACAAGGAGCCAGGAGCCAGGAACCAAAACATCTGTTTTCTGCTTTCTGTTTTTTTCTGTCTTCTGCCTTCTGTTTTCTGTCTTCTTTAATTTGTAATCAGTAATCTAATACATGGAGAATTCAACATTAATTTCCATTAAAAATATCCACAAATCCTATGACATGGGTAGTAACAAGTTACATGTGTTAAAGGGAATAAACCTTGATATTCATGTTGGTGAAATGCTCGCTGTCATGGGTGCTTCGGGTTCGGGTAAATCGACATTGTTAAATATTTTAGGTATTCTTGACAATTATGATACAGGAGAGTATTTCCTTAACAATACTTTAATGGGAGGCCTTACAGAAACAAAAGCCGCTTATTACCGGAACCAGTATATTGGTTTTGTTTTTCAATCGTTCAATCTTATATCGTTTAAAAACGCGATGGAAAATGTTGCTTTACCGTTGTATTATCAGAAAGTCAGCCGCAAGAAGAGGAATAAAATAGCAATGGAATATCTTGAAAGGTTTGGGTTAAAAGAATGGGCCAACCATAAGCCTAATGAATTGAGCGGAGGACAAAAACAGCGTGTTGCAATAGCAAGATCAATGATATCCAAACCTAAAATAATTTTGGCAGATGAACCGACAGGTGCTTTAGATTCACAAACATCCCTCGAAATGATGGATATTTTTGATGATATAAACAAACTTGGAATTACGTTAATTATAGTCACACACGAAAAGGATATTGCCGAACGCACAAGACGGATAATACATCTTAAGGATGGTGCTATAGAAGAAGATTACTATAAAAATTAAAAGGTAATTATGTTTGACCTGGATAAATGGCAGGAAATATTTGCCACAATTAAGCAGAATAAGTTACGAACCATTTTAACCGGGTTTTCTATTGCATGGGGAATTTTCATGCTGATTATTCTGTTAGGTGCGGGAAAAGGCTTGCAAAATGGCATAGAATATGGATTCCGGGCATCAAATAATAACTCAATATGGATAGTTGGAGGACAGACAAGTATTGCATATAAAGGGATGCAGCCTGGAAGGACTATAACTTTGAATAACGATGATTATGAAAATGTCAAAACAAAAGTACCTGGCACAGATTTGATTTCTTCCAAATATGAAATGCATGATTCTGTTGGACAAAACAAGGTTACCTATAAACAACAATCGGGATCATTTGAGATAAGGGCGACATATCCGGAATATTTTGACATTCAGGATGTAACACTTAAAAAAGGAAGGTTATTAAATCCGCTTGACTTTAAAGAAGCAGCTAAAGTTACTATTATCAGTGTGGAAATGGTAAAAACTCTTTTTAATGAAAAGGACCCTATAGGAGAATATGTTTTAGCTAATGGTTTTCCGTTTCAGGTGGTAGGAGTTTTTGAAGATGAGGATCAATTTGCCGTTAATAACAGGTGTATGTATATTCCACTATCTACTTCCCAATTAATGTATGGAAGCCGTGAATATGGTACCCTGGCAACTGCTTTAAAACCCGGTAGCACAGTTAAGGAAAGCAATGGATATATTAATAAAATCCGCAATAATATATCACAAACTCATAAGGTAGATACGGCAGATCATAGTGCAATTTACATTTATAATAATATTGAGAGATATCAACAAACTATGAGTTTACTTGGGGGAATAAATTTTTTCGTTTGGATAATTGGCATTATGACAATTATTGCTGGTATTGTTGGGATTAGCAATATAATGATGGTTGTTGTAAAGGAACGCACAAAAGAAATAGGTATCCGTAAAGCCATTGGCGCTAAACCATGGACTATTACAGGGATGATAGTGCAGGAATCGATTTTTGTTACGGCAGTTGCAGGGTATTTTGGTTTGATGTCGGGTATAGGATTGTTAGAGTTAGTTAAAGCTAATATGCCTGTTAACGATTCGTTCCGTAATCCAGGAATTGATATTAATCTTGCGATTGTTGCAACTTTTATATTAATAATTGCCGGTACGCTTTCAGGTTTATTTCCGGCTTTAAAGGCTGCTCAAATAAAACCTATTGTGGCATTAAGGGACGAGTAATTAGTAATCAATCATTAACCAATATGTTTGAAAGAGACAGATGGCAGGAGATTATAAATGCACTTGCAAGCAACAAAACAAGGACGTTGCTTACTGCATTTGGAGTATTTTGGGGGATTTTGATGCTTATTATCATGCTAGGGGCGGGTAGAGGTTTACAAAACGGGGCATTTCAGTTTATTGGAGATTTTGCTACAAATAGCTTATTTATTTGGACCAATCCCACTAACATGCCTTATCAGGGATATAACAAAGGAAGGCAATGGAATTTCGTAAATGAAGATACAAAGATACTTGGAGGAAATATTCCGGAAATTGATGTTGTAGCTCCCCGCCTGGTGTCTCCCAAAGGAAAAGTTCCGGTAATAAAGGGTAAATATACAGGTGCTTATCAAATTTTTGGAGACTACCCGGCATATTATAAAATTGATCCTGTATCAATGTTGTCAGGCAGGTTAATTAACGATAAGGACATTGAAGACACGCGGAAAGTGGTGATATTGGGACAGCGTGTAAAAGAACTCTTATTTCAAAATGATAATCCGATTGGCCAATATATTCAAATACAGGGAGTTTATTTTCAAGTTATTGGATTTTATAATTCAAAGCATAGCGGCGGTTGGGGAAGGTTTCAAAATGAATGTATTATAATGCCTTTTACAACATTGCAAAAAACCTATAATCTGGGTAATGTGGTTTTTTGGTATGGCCTGACTGTAAAACACCAATATTCTGTGTCGCAGGTTGAGCCAAAAATTAAAATTATCCTGGCTAAACAGCATAAAGTATCACCTGAGGATAAGGATGCAATCGGCAGTGAAAATGTTGAAAAGGAATTTAACCAAATGAACGCCGTTTTTATTGGCATCAACATACTTACCTGGTTTGTAGGTACATTGACACTTATTGCGGGAGTAATCGGAATAAGTAACATTATGCTGGTAATAATTAAGGAACGGACAAAAGAGATCGGGATACAAAGGGCAATTGGTGCTGCTCCGATAAAAATCATTACTCAGATTATAATGGAATCAATATTCTTAACTTTTGTGGCAGGCTTAATCGGTATGGTGTTTGGAATAGTTATAATCCAGTTACTTGAATATGTTTTTAAACAGATGCCTCCTGAAAGCCGTTTTATCCTGAATCCTGTAATTAATCCTAATACAGCTGTCGCAGCCCTTATTTTGATTGTAATTTCCGGGACGTTGGCCGGCCTTATACCTGCTATTAAAGCTATTAAAATAAAACCGATCGATGCACTTAGAGCAGAGATATAAAATAGAACTAATAATTTATATTAATTAACAATGAAAAAGATATTAAGAATTACGTTTATCATAATAATTGTAGGCCTTATGGGTTACGTATTTTATTATTTGTACAGCAAGAACAAGAAAAATCCTGTAGTTTATGAAACCAAAACTCCAAAAATAGCCAATATTATTAAAAAGACAGTAGCAACAGGATCGGTAGTGCCACGAAAGGAAATTGAAATCAAATCGCAGGTTTCAGGAATTATAGAAGAGATTTTTATTCAGCCGGGAAAAATCGTAAAACAAGGTGATTTAATTGCCAGAATTAAAATAATACCTAACATGGTTAGCCTTAATGAAGCCGAATCAAGAGTTAATAAAGCCAAGATAAATCTTGATGATGCTAAAACTGTTTACGATCGTCAAAAAATTATTTTTGAACAAGGAGTTATACCTCTTGCTGATTTTCAGAAATTTAAAGTTACTTATGACAATGCATCTGAAGAACTTGAAACTGCTGAAAACAACCTTCAATTAATACGTGACGGTGTAAATAAAAAAATGAACCAAACAACCAATACGCTCATTCGTTCAACAATAGACGGTATGGTACTAAATATTCCTGTTGAACAGGGAAATTCAGTTATCGAAAGCAATCCATACAACCCCGGTACAACAATCGCCTATATTGCTGATATGGGTGAAATGATTTTTAAAGGAAAGGTTGATGAAACTGAAATAGGCAAATTAAAAGAGGGGATGAAGTTAGTACTTACAATAGGAGCTATTGAGACCGAAAAATTTGATGCTATCCTTGAATATATTTCCCCCAAAGGAGTTACTGATAATGGAGCTATTCAGTTTGAAATAAAAGCAAAAATAAAGGTTAAGAATAATTCATTTATACGCTCGGGTTATAGTGCCAACGCAGATATTGTTTTAGACCGGCGCGACAGTGTGCTTAGCACGGAAGAAAGGCTGATTCAGTTTAAAGGGGACTCTGCATTTGTTGAAATTGAGACAAAACCTCAACAATTTGTTAAAAGAAATGTTAAGACCGGTTTGTCAGATGGCATTAACATTGAAATACTGAGTGGGCTGACTAAAAAAGACAAAATTAAGGTTAAAACATAATTTTACTTGATAAGGAGAGCCAAGAGCCAGGAGCCAGGAGCCAAGACAAGAAAATGAGTAATGAAATAAATGGAATTAAGATTTTTGATTTGAGAATATAGAATTAAGATTTATAAAAACAGGATTTCAAAATCTTAAATCTTAAATCTCAAATCTAGAATCTTAAATCTTAAATCACTTGGTCTTGGTTCCTGGCTCTATTTCCTTTCCAAAAGAACTACATTTTCTACATGATGTGTCTGCGGAAACATATCAACAGGCTGTACACGGGTGATATTGTACAAATCACTCAGGAATGACAAATCCCTCGCCTGTGTGGCCGGGTTACAACTTACGTAAATAATCTTTGCCGGTATAACCTTCCGGAAAATATCCAATACATTCGGATGAACTCCCGCCCTTGGGGGATCGAGTATAACAACTTCCGGCCGGCCGTTATTTTCAATGAAATTATTGCTTAATACATCTTTAATATCACCCGTGAAAAAAGAAGTATTGGATATATTGTTGAAAACTGAATTATCTGCCGCATCCTTAACGGCTTCAGCTATATATTCAATACCAATTACTTTATTTGACTCACGGGCAATATAATTTGCAATGGTGCCGGTACCCGAATACAGATCGTATACTACTTCCTTTCCGGTTAAACCCGCAAAATTACGTACTGTCTGATATAGTTTAAGCGCCTGTTCTGAATTAGTCTGATAAAACGATTTTGGGCCAACTTTAAACTGAAGGCCCTCCATTTTTTCAATAATATGATCTTTCCCCCGGAAAGTTAATATTTCAAGATCGCTTATTGTATCATTTTCTTTGGGGTTTATAACATACATTAATGAAGTGATTTCTTTAAATGTTAAGGCGATATAGTTTAAAAGCAAGGCAATCATTGATTCATCATTTCTGAAAAAACTTAATATTACCATCAATTCACCGAGATTGGATGTACGTATTATCATATTCCGCAAGAGGCCTTCCTGTTTTCTTAAATCAAAAAATGACATATGGTTATTTAATGCAAATTGTTTTACACTATCCCTTATGGCATTCGATGGATCACGCTGCAGCCAGCATTTATTTATATCCAGCACCTTATCGAATTTTTCAGGAATATGAAAACCTAACGCTTCGTGAATACATTCCTTGCCTGATTCTAACTCTTCAGATGTAAGCCAACGATTACCTGAAAATGTGAATTCCAGTTTGTTACGATAGAAATATTCCCTGTCGGAAGCAATTATTGCCGATATTCGCGGTACCTTGAGTTTACCAATCCTGGTAAGATTCTCTAACACCTGTTTTTCCTTGTATATTAATTGCTTTTTATAGGGAAGCACCTGCCATTTGCACCCTCCGCAAATCCCAAAATGTTCGCATGGAGGAATTATCCGGTCGGGTGAAAAAGTTTGTATCTGTACAGGCAAAGCTTCAATATAATTTTTTCGCTTTTTAACTACTTTAATATCTACTATATCACCTGGTATAACGTAAGGCACAAAAATTACAATTCCGTTAATGCGTGCAATTGCCTTTCCTTCCGCTCCAATGTCCACTATCTCAACTTGTGAGATTAATTGTAAATTTTTTTTTCTGCCCACACTGCTCTAATAAAATTGTTGCAAAAGTACAATTAATTGATTACGGATTACTAATTACTGATTTAAGAAGACAGAAGACAGAGAACAGAGGGCAGAAAAAAATGAAAGCATAAAACATATGTCTTGGTTCCTGGTTCTTGGTTCCTGGTTCTGTTAATTTATTATTTTTGTTTGATATATGAATTATTGGGTTTTATGATAATCGCACGAGAAAAATATAAAACAAACATAGTAGAATATATTCTTTATATGTATCAGATAGAGGATTTAATAAGGGCTAACCATTTTGATGCGATTGAGCTTGAGACAAATGTAATTTCAAAATATACCTTACCTGAAAATCAAATGAATGAACTGAGGGCATGGTACCGTAACCTTATTAAACAAATGAATAAAGAAGATATTAAAGAAGATGGCCATTTATTTGCACTAAAGGATCTTATATTTAAATTAAACGATTTACATATCCAGTTAATCAACACATTGCAGGAGGAGAGCTATCTGGAGAATTATAAATGGTCTTCAGGTTTTATTATTGAACTAAAGGAAAAAATGAAAATACCTGAAATTACCGAAATAGAAGTATGTATAAACGGCCTGTATGGATATATGTTGCTGAAACTTAAAAATGCAAAAATATCACAGGAAACTTCAGAGGTTATGGCTGTATTTAGCCAGTTGTTGAGGTATTTGGCCGGGAAGTACCATGAAAAATATAATTTGAAAATTTGAAAATTTGATAATGTGACAAAATTACTTAATTACTATGGCTCAAATTGGTTCATGTATTTCATTTTCAAATTTGCACATTTTCAAATTTTCAAATTAATAACTCATCTTAATATTAAATTTGCATTAATTAAATTTGTTGTTTTGTAAGTTTAATTTTTGGGCATTATAATGGACATATTACATCTTATAAAATATTCAAAATCATACGAGTTGTTAAGAAGGTACACAACATTCTGGCATTCTCTGTTTTATGTAGAAATTTGTGTAATAAATAAGGAAAATGTTCCTGATAACGGACCTGTTATATTTGCTCCTAATCATCAGAATGCTTTAATGGATGCCCTTGCAATTATATGCACATTAAAAAAGCAACCTGTTTTTATGGCCAGGGCAGATATTTTCAAAAAAAAGGCGATCGGAAACCTGTTATATTTTTTTAAAATAATACCGGTTTATCGTATTCGCGATGGTATTGACCAATTACAAAATAATGATGATAGTTTTAATATTGCATTACAGGTACTTAAAAACAACAATTGCGTTGGTATAATGCCTGAGGGGAACCACGGCGATCAACGCAGGCTGCGCCCTTTAAAAAAAGGATTGTCAAGGTTTGCATTACAGGTCCAGGAAAAATTCGGCAAGAGTAATTCTTTGAAGATAATTCCGGTTGGTATCGAATATAGCCATTATAAAAAATTTAGGAGTAAAATTTTGGTAATTTATGATAATCCTATCGAAGTCGCCGATTTCATGGAAATATATATGCAAAGCCCGCAGAAAGCTATGAATTTATTGCGGGATCGACTAAATGAAGAAATGAAGTCGAATATAATAAATATCGACACCGACAACTATTACGATCTTGTTTGTATTCTTACAGATATGTATTTAAATACATTGAAAATAAAACTTGAAGCCGGAAATAGTTTTTATGAAGAATATCAGGTTAAAAAAATAATAAGTGACAAATTGGTTTCTATTTCAAAAACCGATCAGGAGCATCTTGAAATTTTACTTCCAATAGTCAATGAATACAGGTCAGGTTTGAAGAAATTACATTTATCAGACGAAGTTTTTGATATGGGCCCTTTCAACCATAAAAATTTATATTTCGATATAATAAGGTACTCTTTTTTTCTGCCATTTGCAGTTGTAGGGACCTTATTTCATTTTTTGCCGGGAATTATAATAAATTTTTTATCCGGAAGAGTGAAGGATTCTCAGTTTCAGAGCTCTGTTAAATTTGTGCTATACATGATATTATTCCCATTATACTATATAATCGTTTTTGCATTAAGGATCCCGATATATACTAAAATTATAGTTTTATTATTAATGCCGGTATTGGGCATATTATCTTTTGATTATGCAATCGCATTAAAAAGGTGTTGGTATAGAAGGAGATATTATAATTTCAGGAAAGGAAACAGTTCGGAATTAAACAGGATGACGGAATTGAGAAGTAAGATAATTCGAAAGATGGATGCTATAATATAGTTGTTAGAAAAAGGACGTGATAAAGGACGTGATAAAGGACGTGATAAAGGACGTGGAAGGACGTGGAAGGACGTGGGAAGTCTTATGTCTTGGCTCCTGGTTCTTGGTTCCTGGTTCCATTTTCAAATTCACTTAATCACTTCATCACCTCATTACTTCATCACTTCATCACTTTTGCAGGGATTATACAATTGTTTAAAGATTTTTAAATGAGGACTGATTTTAAGGGAAAGACTATATGGATAACCGGAGCATCTGCTGGTATTGGAGAAGCAATTGCAATTGAATTTGCAGTTTATGGAGCAAAATTGATACTTTCCTCCAGGCGAAAAGAAGAATTGGAGCGTGTTGCAGAAATATGCAGAAAATCGGGCAGTGAATGTTTTGTTTATCCTTTTGATCTTTCAATATCTTCAGAAATTCAAGAAGTAGCAGATAAAATATTAAATAAATTTGGGAAAGTGGATATTTTAGTCAATAACGGAGGAATAAGCCAAAGGTCGTTAATTATTGAAACTCCTATGGAAGTTATAAGGAGGATAATGGAAGTTGATTTTTTCGGAGGAGTTATTCTTACTAAAAAGGTTTTACCGGCAATGATTACAAACCAATACGGACATATTATTGTTATCAGCAGTGTATCGGGTATTTTTGGTTTTCCTCTTAGGTCGGCATATTCGGCAGCTAAACATGCTATACATGGTTTTTATGAAACATTGTGGGCAGAACTGCATGAAAATGGAATTAATGTTACAATAGTTTGTCCGGGCCGCATAAGTACAAATATAAGTTTAAGCGCTTTAACCCGGGAAGGCAAGCCATACGGAATTATGGATCACAGCCTTTATAACGGGATTAGTGCCGCTGTATGTGCCCGAAAAATATTAAGAGCCGCTAAAAGAAGAAAAGTTGAGGTTTACATTGGTGGTAAAGAATTAATTATGGTTTATCTAAAGAGGTATATTCCTTTTGTATATTATAAACTGGTCTCAAAAGTCAAACCTATATAAATTAATTTGAACAGATGAATAATATTGTTATCAGTGGAATTCAACAAATTGGAGTTGGAGTCGCCAATTTGCATGAATCATGGAAATGGTACAGGAAATATTTTGGGACCGATATCAGGATATTTGAGGAAGAGGCCGAGGCAAAACTTATGTTGCCATACACAGGTGGCGAGCCTCGCAGGCGCCATGCCGCACTCGCCTTTAATATTCAGGGAGGAGGAGGTATAGAAATATGGCAATATAAGGATCGTATTCCTGAAGCACCTAAAAATGAGATATTGCTAGGGGATTATGGAATATTTGCGGCTAAAATAAAAAGCCGTAATGTTAAAAGGAATTATGAAATTTTTTTACAGAATGGATTAATGGTATCAAAATTATATAATGATCCCCAGGGCAAGGATCATTTCTTCGTTCAGGACCCTGCAGGAAATTATTTTCAAATCGTTAACGGTAATTCATGGTTTAAAGATGAAGATAAGCCAACCGGAGCTATTTGTGGTGCAATGATAGGAGTAAGTGCAATATCAAAGTCTGTTGATTTTTACAACGAAGTGCTTGGTTATGATGAGGTAGTGTATGATATTATTGATAAATTCAGCGATTTGGCCGGTGTCCCGGGTGGTGACAGTTCGTACCGCCGGGTACTCTTAAAACATAGCAAATCGCGCAAAGGAGCTTTTTCTAAACTTTTAGGCGATAGTCAGATAGAACTTTTTGAAGTACAAAACAGGCAGGCCATGAACATTTTTGCGAACAGGTTTTGGGGAGACCTGGGATTTATCCATTTATGTTTCGACATTAGCGGAATGGACTCTATGCGGGATAAATGCAATAGCCTGGGATATCCCTATACCGTTGATAGCAGCAAGAGTTTTGATATGGGTGAGGCAGCCGGGCATTTTTCATATATTGAGGATCCGGATGGTACGCTTATCGAATTTGTTGAAACTCACAAAGTAGCAATTTTTAAAAAATTGGGGATTTATCTTAACCTTAATAAACGTAACCCTCAAAAATCACTGCCAAACTGGATGATAAATACTTTGACGTTTAACAGGGTAAAGGATTAGTGCAAGGGACTTGAAAGGGCGTGAAAATTAATTTGAAAATTTGACCCTTCGACTACGCTCAGGGCAAGAAATGTGCAAATTTGAAAATGATGGCAAATGACTTATATTAAATGATATAAGCAGATAAAAGTTTTATATAAATAATTGGGAACATTATGGGGAAAATGCGTCTTTAAAATAGAAGGCAAATAAATTAAAATATTAAGAAACTTTGAATCTATTAACCAACTATTTAACGTTATGAAAAAGTATTTGTTTCTAATTTGTTACTTACTTTTAGCCTCTTCTCCACTTCAATCGCAAGGATGGTACTAATCAACAACCACGTATACAAAAAATAATAAAGATCGGGCCCTGATATTGAACAAAAGGCACATATGTTTGTTTACAATTAACGACATTTTAATTGACAAAGTTATGAAATACAATTTATTGGGAAATACCGGCGTGTTAGTGTCCGAACTATGTTTAGGGGCAATGACATTTGGCGGAAAAGGGTATTGGGAAGCTATAGGCAGGTTACCACAGGAAGAGGTCAACCTGCTGGTTAAAACATCACTGGATGCAGGAATCAATTTTATCGACACAGCTAATGCTTATTCCGAAGGCTTATCGGAGACAATGCTTGGAAAAGCATTACATGACCTGGGTATTAACCGCCAGCATGTGTTTATAGCTACTAAAGTGCGCATCAGAATGGGTATCGGGGCCAACCAGGTTGGCCTGTCACGGATGCATATTATGGATTCGGTGAATGACAGCCTCGAGCGTTTGAAACTTTCGTATATCGATTTATTATATATACACGGTCAGGATCCGTTAACACCACTTGAAGAAACGATGCGCGGACTTGAAGAGGTAGTGCGGTCAGGTAAGGTGCGGTACCTGGGTATAAGTAACCACCCGGCATGGATGATGATGAAGGCAAATGCTTATGCTGAAAAAATGGGTTGGACAAAATTTGTTGCTACTCAAAATTATTATAGTATTGCAGGAAGGGACGTTGAAAGGGAGATTATTCCAATGGCAAAAGAAGAAGGATTGGCTGTAATGCCCTGGAGCCCTCTGGCAGGAGGTTTTTTGTCAGGTAAATTTACTCGCCACAATAAAATAGCCGGGGATAGCCGTCGCGACAGTTTCGATTTTCCACCGGTAAACAAAGAAAAAGCATACGATATAATAGATGTAATGCTCGAATTGGGCAAGAGTAAAGGAGTGAGTGCCGCACAGATAGCCCTTGCATGGTTGCTCAAAAAACCAGGGGTTACCAGTATTATAATAGGGGCAAAAAAACCCGAACAACTTAAAGATAACCTTGCTGCCATTGACCTTCACCTTAACACTGAAGAGATGCAGCAACTGGATGGCATAAGTGCTTTATCTCCCGAATACCCGGGCTGGATGCTTGAACGCCAGGGACAGGGGAGGATGCCGGCCTAAAAAATTACAAATTACGAATTACGAATTACAAATTAATTGTTTATGCGTTTATGCGTTTATAAGTTTATATGTAAATTACAAACTATATAAACATATAAACGAACCAACAAATAAACCGAATATAAACTAGTAATCAGTAATTAGTAATCACCTACAGGTATTTGGATAATTTTTTAAGTAACACCTCAGGAGTAAAAGGCTTAGATATATAATCGTTAAAACCGGCTTCATTTATACGGTTCACATCCTCTACCATTACATATGCTGTTTGAGCAATTATTACCTGAAACGGATATATTTCCCTTATCATTTTAAGGGCAGTAAAACCATCCATTACGGGCATTTTAATATCCATAAGTACTAAATCAAATTTTTGAAAGGATTTAAATTTTTGGAAAGCTTCCAGTCCATTTTGCGCCCAAACGAGGGTTACATTGGTTTTCTTTAACATTACCTTGATGTATTTAAAATTAGAATCTTCATCCTCAACCACAAGTATAGATTTACTTTTCCAATCGAGGTTTTGAAGTTTTTTTGACATATTCGGGATATCTATATCATTAACAGATGGTTCAATAATTGGTACTGACAGGAAGAATGTCGACCCTTTCCCTAATTTGGATTCTACCCATATCTTTCCATGAAGCAATTCTGCTAAATGTTTGGAAATTACCAAACCCAGGCCGGCTCCTCTGTAAAGTTTATTATTATCCTCAATTTTGGAAAAACGTTTAAAAAGCTTATGTATGTTTTCCTCTGAAATTCCAATTCCGGTATCCCTGACGTGAAATATTGCTTCATTATCCTTTATTTTACAACCAAATTCAATACTTCCCCTTTCAGTATATTTTATTGCATTGCTGATCAGATTCGATAATATTTGATTAACCCTGAATTTATCGGAAAACAGGCTTAATTTTTTAATATTCTCAACATCGGTTAAACGAACACTTACATTTTCATTAGGATTTAAACACAATGACCAGTAATTCAATAACTCATTTAATAAATCATTAACCGGAAACAGGGAATTATTTAATTTTAACTGGTTAGCTTCAATCAGGGAAAGGTCTAAAATATCATTTATCAATACCAAAATAGCGTCAGTATTGTTATTAATGGTTTTTATAGCTTCCTGTTTTTCCTGAACAGTTAAATTATTTTGAGCCAATATATTTGAAAATCCTACTATAGCGTTTAATGGCGTACGTATTTCATGGGACATATTTGCCAGAAATGATGATTTAAGCTGGTCGGATTCTTCAGCTTTAATCTTTGCCAGTTCAAGTTCATAGGTCCTTACCTGAACCCTGTTTTCGAGGTCATTGCTGTATTTTTCAAGTTGATCATTTTGTTTTACAATCCTTTCATTTTGTGTTTCTATCTCTTCCTGTCGTTCTTCTAATGAGGCGTTTATGCCATATAGTTCCTGTGTCTTTTCAGAGACAAGGGTTTCGAGTTCAATATTTTTCCTTTTAATATTATTAACCCGGTTATAATAAAATCTGATAAGAGTTACAATAATCAAAATTATCACTATAGCCCTGAACCAAATCCTGGCCCAAAATGGAGGTTTAATTGTTATGTTGATTATTCTTGATTTTGTGATCCAGGATTTATTTTCATTTACATATTTTATTTTTAAAATGTATTTACCGGGAGGTATATTGGTTAAGTTTATCGAATTTTGTTTGTTTATATATATCCAGTCTTTATTTAAGTTTTCAAAGTAAAAGGCGTATTTGTACCTCTGTTTATTCCAGTAATCGAGTGCAGTAAAATGAAAGTTCAGGAAATTTTCATTATATTTTAATATTATATCGTTTGTGATATCTATGTGTTGCTTTAATATTCTGTTTTTACCACCCGGGATAATAATTGCATTTTGCACCTCAAATCCGGTCAATGCCAGCCTTGGAAAATAGGACGAAGAATCAATTTTTGCCGGATTAACAATGTCTAAGCCGTCAATCCCCCCAAAGTAAAGATTATTTGAACCAGGTGATTTAAAGGCAGCGCCATCAGTAAATTCGTTATTTTCCATTCCATCATTCCAATCGAAATTTTGAAATGTTTTATCTTTAATATTAAGTAAAGACAATCCATTGTTTGTGGATAACCAAATGTTGCCATGGCTGTCACTCAGGATACCGTGAATTGTGTTGTTTGGCAAACCGTCATATTCAGTGTACCATGTCATTTTGTAAGGTTTGGAGTTCAGGTTTAAGCAGTTTAAACCTTCACTAGTACCTATCCATAAATTATTTTCAGAGTCTTTGAATAGTGATAGTACATCGTTATTGCCCAAAAAGGTTGGTTTAGAATCGGTTCGTATTATCTCTTCAAATTTCTTATGAGCGGTATTATATTTATATAAACCACCTGATCTTGCACCGAACCATAGCAGATTGGGTTTTTCTTCGATGATGGAATTAATAATATTACTCTTTATCACCTTATTAGCTGCATCAATCCTTTCAAAATTTTTAAGATAATATTTACGGTAAGCTTTTTTTTCTGTTTGAAAACGGATTACTCCGTATCCACTTGTGCCAAGCCAGATATTATCTATTGAATCTATATAAATTGAATTGACTGAGCCAAAGTGAATATTATATTTAATTTGAAAATCTGCGGGGAAATGATATACATGATTTGTACGTGATTCAATCATTTCAACTCCATCTCCATCTACTCCAAGCCAAATATTACCTTTATGGTCCTTATTAATTGACAACACGGTATTATTTGAAAGACCTGAACTGGTATTTAAAACAATATTTTTCCTGCTTTTAATGTCAATTATATTCAATCCTCCGCCACGCGTACCAATATATAGTTTTCCTGAATTTTCGCATACACTGCGGACTACACTATTGGAAAGCTGACCCTGCTGTGTATTTCCGTTAATTATTGAACTAAAGGGTCGTTCTATTGTATGAAACTTATATATGCCATCCCCGTCAGTCCCAATCCAAAGAATATTCTGCCTGGTATCAGTTATTGACAATATCTTTAATTTTTTTTGAGATAATATTGGCATATATGATTCCATGGATAATACTTCAAACCCGTTACGGTTATTAGTAATTTTAAATATACTTCCCGATTCGGTTCCAGCCCATATGATATTGCTGCCTGTATTCTCTGATAGACTTGTTATTTTGGAAGTTCCAAAAACCAATTGGTAAGGAAATACCCTTTTTTGAGATATATTATATAATAATAATCCATTATGCTCCAGTGGGACTGCTAAATAATATTTTTTATTTATAAATAAAAATTTGCTTTGGCGTAACAGGTTTTGTTTATTAACCCAGAAGGTGTATTCAATTTTATTATTCTGCAGGCAGATAAATTTACCATTATCGCCTAAAATGAAAAGCCGGTGATTAAATGAACCGATACCGATAACAGATTTTAACCAGATTGAATCAGGGTATTGAAATTTAACAGGTATGAATTTATCCTCTTTTTTTACATAACGTCCTACGCCCCATCCGTTTATAGCAACCCACATCAATGAGTCAGGGCCAATACATGCTTTTAAATTATATTCCTTGAAAGGGATATTAATTTTATCAAAATACACTTTAAATGAGTCGTTATCACTATTGTATCTATTTATGCCCAAATGGGTCACAACCCATAATTTTGCCTCATTGTCCTCAATAATATCCCTAACAACATTATTGCTAATAGTACCTTTTATAAAGGGGTCGTATTTAAACTGACGGATATTACTGCCATCATACCTGGCCAGGCCATCCCAGGAACCAAACCACACAAAATCCTGTTTGTCCATATAGATGGCATTGATTGAACTATTCGCCAGCCCAGATTTTTTATCAATATGCTGATAAGGCCATATAACAGATTCCTGGCCTACTATTGTAGTATTTATACAAAATAAAAAGATAAAAATTTTAAGGTATCCTATTCTCATTATGGACAAACACTTGATTTTAAAAACAGAATCTCTATATATACACAAAAACCGAAATAAAGTTACAATTCATTTAATTACGTGAAAATTAGTTATAAATTCGTTAGTAAAAAATTTAAAAATATGATTTTTAAGAATATCATACCTATTCAGGTACGGTTTAATGATGTTGATATGATGGGGCATGTATCAAATACGGTATACCTGAACTATTACGATGCAGGCAAGGTAAGTTATTTCGATATTGTTATGCCTGATATGGACTTTATTAATTATGGTTTTGTAGGAGCTACTATAAAAATAGATTATCTGAAGCCAATTTATATGAAAACAAAAATTCTTGTCAAAACCAGGGTAGGTGTCCTGGGTAGTAAAAGTTTAACCATGGAACACATTTTGGTGGACGAATTAAGCAATGAAACATTGTCAACATGTTCAGCCGTGCTGGTTTGCTACGCGATAAAAGAGCTCAGGAGTATTGTGATCCCTGACAGATGGAGAAAGAATATATTGGAATATGATGAAAACGTGATATTAAAATAGAGCCAGGAACCAAGATAGAAGTAATGAAGTGATGAAGTGATGAAGTGATGAAGTTAATGGATTTAAGAATTAAGATTTGAGAATCTAGATTTAAGATTTATAATTACAGAATTTTCAAATCTTAAATCGCAAATCTGGAATCTGGAATCTTAAATCTAAATGGTTGTAAAGGTTTCAGGTTGCAAGTTACATGTTGCAGGTTACAAACTATTGTTTAAATGATAAATCAGAAGCCAAATACCAGTCCTGCCATAAAATTTGTTTGTGCCTGCGGGAAGTAGCTTACATCAGCGTAATGGATATTGTTTTGAGTATATGGATATGTCCATCCGTTGGATTCATATTTTACCCCAAAAATATTGTTCAACTTAAATATAGCATCAATCTTACTTATATATTTTGTTTTTATATTACAACGGAACTGAATGTCATTAAGGAAATATGAATTGAGCTTACGGTCTTCACTTTGAGTGTCGTCGAGATATTGTTTACCTACAAATTTTGATAATAAGCCTATGGTATATTTCCCGGCAAAATCGAAAGAAAGCAAACTGCCGCACACTACTTCGGGAGAAAAGGCAATTTTAACCTTTTTTAGTATGCCGGTGATATTTGTTGAAGAGTCAACAGCAGGATAATAAGCCATAAAATTATATATATGATTGTTACTGAAACTTGCATTTGCTTCCCATTTAAGGTGCCGCAAAAATTGTACTTTGGCAGATATCTCAATACCTGCTCGATAACTATCATCAACGTTTGTAAAGACCGATTCTCCAACATCGTTTATTTGACCTGTAAGTACAAGCTGATCTTTATAATTCATATAATAAATATTACTACCAAATTCAAAATTGTGATATTTTAACTGGTAACCCATTTCAAGGTCATTTAATCTTTCAGGTTTTACTGTTTCACCCCGAATTGCGTCAACAAAATCTTCCCATGTAGGTTCCCGGTGCGAAATGCCATAATATGCATAAGCTTTATTCTTTTCATTTATCGACCAGGTTAATCCGAATTTGGGATTAAAAAACAGGTAATGGTGAGCCTGAGTTATACTGGTTATACCGTCGTCATTAACTCCTTCAATGGAATGCATTATACCGCGGTATTGCAGATCCAGGTAAAATGCCAGGTTATTAAATAAATTACCTGTAATTTTTGTAAAAATGTTATAATCGGTCTTTGTGCCGTCACTATAATAATACTGCTGATTAATATTACCATTGCTCATGTATTGAGCCCAAATAACGGTGCCATAATGTTTGCCAAAATATTGATTCCATCCGCCACCACTTATGGCAATTATTTTACCAACCTTATATTTTACCGATCCGGTTCCGCCATAAAATACATTATCAAGCCATTGTCTTCGGATGAGGTTTGTTGAAGCAATGGTATCCGATTTATTATTTAAAAAAATTGTATCCAAACCATATGCAGCTAAATTCTGATTTTGTTCATATTCTTCGAAATAACCTATCCCATGTGTAAAATGCAGGGCAGAATTCAGGTATAGGTCCTGCGATACTTGGTGGGAATACAAAATTTGATAATTGTCCTGTTGATAGTTATCAGTTTGGTTGTTATAGTATTGTATTATACCATTCTGATTGGTATATTCTCCCAATGGATTGTATGTTCTGTCGGTATTTAAAAGATTGGCAGGGACGCCGTCCCAGGCCTGGTAAGTATGTTCAAGGCCTGAAAAGGTAATTATTTTTAAAAGCGAATTTTCTGAATACCAAGCACCTGATAAATAGTATGATTTTAAATTACTCGAGGCACGATCTACATAGCCGTCGGATGTAATTTTAGATAACCTTACATCAAAGCAAAAATGACGGTAAATTAGACCTGTTCCAAACGACACACTGTTTTTCAGGGTATTGAACGAACCAAAGTCACCGGTAATTTCGGCATATGATTTTTTAGTTGGTTCGGACGTCTGAAAGTTTATTGTACCTCCAAAAGCTCCTGCTCCCTGGGTTGAAGATCCCACTCCACGCTGTATTTGTATATTATCGGCTGAAGAAGATATATCCGGCATATCCACCCAGTATACCCCATGTGATTCTGCATCATTCAACGGAATACCATTAATAGTAACGTTAATTCCTGTTTCGTCGGTTCCCCTAATTCGAATTGATGAATAACCAACTCCGGCTCCTGCATCAGATGTTGTTACAGCTGAAGGGGTTAATGCCAGAAGATAAGGCACATCCTGTCCGGTATTTTGGGTCTGTATATCATCATGCGAAACTGAACTCTTAGTCACAGGCGCATTATCATCGACTCTTACTGCTGTTACTATTACTTCATCCGTAAGAAATGGTTTTACGACCATATCTATTATAACCTTAATGTCTTGTGTTACATTAACAGGTTTAATATAAGTGTTGAATCCTATATAAGTTACTCTAATAATGTATTTTCCTGCGTTTAAATTCCTGATGACAAATGTACCGCTTGAATCGGTTGTTGTTTCTTTAGAATAATTATCGATTGCAATTACTGCACCAAACAAAATATTACCATTTTCATCTTTTACTGTTCCTGATAAAGAATATTGTGAAAACATTGTAGTGTAATTGCATAAAAGCAACACAAGCCAAATGTATTTTGTCTTCATAGTACTAATTTTAAAGTGGTTACAAAAGTGACAATAACTTTCTCATTGCCTGTTCCCTTCGCCGGCATTATCCGGATCAGGTTATATGGGTTTGATCTCAGCCTGAAAGTAAGGCACCCCTTTATATGTGATGTATTCAATAAAAAGCCAATTTGACAAGGTCATAATTGATTTTAAAGGTCTTGTCGAACTCCCATGATAATAAAATTGATTTTAATGGTATCATGGAACTTTTTTCGTTACGCTCATCAGAAAAATGCTCATTTACTAAAGTAAACTGCGCTTTTTCTGATTTGACAATTAATAAATGATTTAAAAGGTATTGTCGATTCCCCATGATAATAAAAAATTGATAAGGTATCATGGGAAATTCGCAAGCCTCAAACTTGGCTTTTTCTTGAACACATCAAGAATTTATATGAATAACAAAAAACGGTTGAAGTTGTTTTGAATATATACACTGTGAGAACAGGATCATATTCATTTTCCATCGGATGTATTCCGAATGCATTTCTGTAATCATGGCCAACCCTGGTAAAAACAAGCTTTCTAAATTCTTCCTGTTCAGTTGGAATATTTAATTCAATAATTATGGTATCCGAAGGCTTGTTATAGAATTATTACCATTTATCATAAATGGTATTCCAAAAATTTCAAGAATTAATGGTATTCCAATTGTTATCATAAATATCTGCCAATGTTTTGCTTTTAGAAATAAATGCTTTTTGTCAATCAAATTTTGTAGTGAGTATTTTAAGTAAGTATCCTCAGAAATTTGTAAGTCGGAAAAATAGTTTTGATGGCAAATTCTATTTTTAATGAAAAAATTGACCAAAGTTATTCCATATAAATAAAATAAAACCCAGTCCAAAAGTTATTACTGAAAATAAAATAGCACATAGCAAGATAATTATATAATCCATTTTATCCTTTTTATTATTTTCTTTCCCAATTATTCTTATAAACTTTAAAAATGCACCAGGATCTGTTCCAATTGATGTAGAATATCCTTTACTGCTAATAATACTTGAGATATTATATAAAAGAATAACCGAAATAATAAGAGATATTATAAAAAAAATAATTTCAAAAGTATATAGTGTATTCATCTTACTAAATATATAGGACTTAATATAAAATGATGCTGTTCTGGTTGTGATACTTTATCAATTTTCCATACCGTGGTTGATGGCCTAGTATAAGATACTCCAACTTTTAGCGCTCCTAAACCTATTCCAATTGAACCTTTTAAAACTTTATTATCTGCCTTATATTCATCAGCTGCATGATCATAAGAAACTGAACTACTAGTTGAAAGCGAACCTATACCATAGGAAATATCCCAACCACTGGATAGACCTCCAAAATCATTGATTGGATCAAAGTTGGATGGTACTTTTATGATGATCGGATTAAAGCTAATACCAGCCTCAATTCCAAATGCCCATCCATAAGTCATGAAACCATATGAATCACCATTATAATCAAACGTTCCCCAAGAAAAAGTACCTCCAGCAGGAGCTGTAACTGTTACAGTAAATTGAGTACCCATGGTAATACTATTTGAATTACCGCTTCCATTTGGTTGAACTTGTTTATGAGATTGATGGTAATCATCTGCATAAGGATCTAAAATTAAACTATCACGTTTTCCGAAACCGGAACTGGTACCCTTACGTGTGCCTATAAGGCCAGTTTTCGGATCAACTCTTGGATCACTAAGATTATTACCACCGCCAAAAAATCCAGCATTGTTAGCATAATAATCATTATCAGTATTACTATTCCCATTTTCAATAGCATTATTAATCTGGTTAGTACTATCAGCGCTTAGAGGAGAGCTTTCCTGCTGGTTCCCGGTGGGGTCTGTATACCGGAAGGGGTTATTAAGGCAATAGGTATACCGGTAAAACCTGTTTTATTAGTTTGTTCCCAACTTTTCAATGACCAGATAAGTTGTTTTTGTTTCAAAGAACGTAATTGTCTGCAATATACAAATTTTCTTTTTTCAATTGAGACCTTTTTAATTGAAGAATTAAAATGGTATTATTCAATTCACTGCGTGGCTTCAAGTGAAAAGAAAAAAGGTGTATTTACAATTGTCTTTGGATAACCCCAGCCCAGAAATTCTCTTGGCTTTAACATAACAGCTTATTATAGAACAGCCTATCAAAGTCTTTTCTTTGATTGTTTTTGGCTGTCCTATAATTAAATTATTTTAAATACGTTCTCGACCTTCGGTCTGCGCTCCGTATACGTCTTCGTTCATTTCTGGGCTGGGGTTATACCCCGTAACGATTGTTTGGCCTACCATGGATATTTCCTGTTATCGTAATCTTTATAAGGTCAAACAATCTTGCAGGGGCTGCAGGGGTTTGGGGGCGGATTAGAGCCCCCAATAAAACATGTTTTTAATTTTTCTGTTTGATTGTATATTACTGTTAATATGAGATTTAAACCATGGAAAATAACGGCTGCAATGCCTTGCGGACGTTATTTTCCGTCGGCGCTCGCCGTCAGCGAGTGTAGCCACCGTTGTCAGTCTCAGGATTACGGATGTAGGGAGACTGGCTACTGCAAGGCAGCAAGGGGATGGCGTGACCTTTGCCTTTTTTCTGCAAAAGGCATGACAGCCCTGCAGACGGTGGCTACCCGCAGGCGAGCATAACTAGAGCAGCGGCAGGATTTTATGCTCTGTATTTACAGTGCATAAAAGACTGGGGGAGCTGCCATGAGGAAGTGGCGTGAGCGCAAAAGACATGACAAGCTTCAGCGTAGCTGAACCTCAGGCATTACAGCTCTTTTTTATTCCTTAAAAGCATTCAATTAAAATAAAAATGGGCTGTAATGGCTTGGCGTGGCTTTTGCCGAATAACGATGACGAATACCGCTCTTCCTGGGAATTTCGTATAACGTAAATATCTGTCCCGAAGGGTTATAATATTGTGCCTTATTGTATTTACAGATTTTATTGCAACGGATGGAACAATTCCAACTGCCTGGTTAAATCAGTTAAATCCTGTATACGGTAACTTTCTGTGCTTTTAATGCTTTTATGTCCTGCCATGTATTGCACCTGGCGGATATTGTTTGTCTTTAGCCAGTTCATTATTACACTTGAACGTATCTGACGGCTGTCTTTTAATTCAGGGTTTATTCGCTTTGCTTGTGCTACTATGTTACATATCATGTCGCTGTACTTCTTTGATGGAAAAAGATACGGCGTTTGTATGTTATGCTTTACTAATAATTCCTGCCTGGTTTCTTCAATGTAGGTTTTAAATGGTAATATCTGGCCTGATTGTAATTTTAACGTCCTGGCGTTGCTGTTTCTGCCTGAAGGGATATAAAGATTACCTTCATTTAAATTGATGTGGCAGGGTTCAAGTCTGGCTGTTTCTCCGCTGTCTAATCCCTGGTAAACCAGTAACC
This sequence comes from uncultured Bacteroidota bacterium, assembly GCA_963846585.1. GTDB lineage: Bacteria > Bacteroidota > Bacteroidia > Bacteroidales > JAAUTT01 > JAAUTT01. Next base: position 3,409 of record CAWJWO010000007.1, on the reverse strand, counting down.
CTAATATTACAGTGTTTCGCTGGTGTAATAGCTTTGCTTTTTTAGTGTTATGTCTCAAATAGGGAACATTTATAAAACTGCGGTAGATTTCTTCAAGCTGCTGCATGGTCAAAAGTTCCGGTAAGGCTTTCCTGCCCTGGTTTCTTAGTTTTATTTGCCGGATTATGTTATGTTGTATGGTTTTGTTTTCTGCCAGGTAATCAAAGTATAATTTTATTGAGTTTATCGTTCCGGTAATACTTGCATTGCTTATTCCACGGCTTCTCAGGTTGTCGATAAATTGCAATACTTCGTTATAGGTTATATTTTCAGGGGTTATGTTTTTATTTATGCACCAGTTCAAAAAGGTTTTAACATGATGGTTCTGTGTTTTGATGGTATTTTCAGAGTAGCGTTTTTTTAAACGGTATGCTTTAAATGCTTCGTTCATATCTCGTTTAAAATATGAGTATATATTTGGGTTGTTTCCATTGTGGCATGGCCTAAAAACTGCTGTATCATTTCTATTTCCATGCCTTGTGCTAACAGGTGGGTGGCTATAGAGTGTCTTAAGGTATGTAATGTCGGGTTTTTGCTTTGCAAACTGCTGTTATAGGTTCGTTCTGCAAGTTTGTCCAATCTGGCTGATAATGCCTGGTCGCTGCATGGTGTTCCGGACTGACTGATAAAAAATGATTCTGTTTTGGTTTGAGCTTTGGTAAGCAGGTATTCTCTGCCATTGTATAAATAATCGGTTATGTAATCAAGGTTATTTGTGGTTATTGGCACGTATCTCTCTTTACAGCCTTTGCCTTTTCTTACAAAGATCAGTTTGCGTTCTATTAATATATCGGTAGTTTTCAGGCTGGTTCCTTCGCTCTTTCTTAGGCCACAACCGTAATATATGCCTAGCATTGCCCTGTCTCTTTGTGATACTGCCTTGTGTATGGCTTTGGTACCTTCTCTGTTATTGTGACTTTTATAATAGGTGGCTTCATAAAGCGAGTTTATTTCCTGTAAGGTCAGTATATTTCGGGGTTTATAGTATTCTTCTACATATTTAATCTTGTTTATGGCTGTATCAGCCTGATTGCTTTGTCCCAGATATTCGATAAACTTGTTTGCCGTGCTTATGCCTACATTTATACTGGCGTTCATAAGGCCTGATCCAAATAGTTTGTTCTGCCGGTTTTTCAGGTATTTTACAAACCGGCTTGCTTTGTAACTGGTTATTTGTTCTATGGTATTTATATTACAACGTTCCAGGTATAGTAAAAACTCTTTTATATTTCTCTTTCTGGTGCTTATGGTAGATTGGCTGTATCCTAACGTCTGCAGCCAGTGTAAAAAACTTGTTTCATACTGCTTAAACTGTGGGCTGTATATTTCTGTCTCTGTCTGGTTCATTTAAAATTATTTTTTTCAGTTGAAAAAAGAAAATCATAAAAAAAAAAGTGTTGCTGCTTGTCCCTTGTGTGAAGGTTGTGAAGCTCATTTTTAACAGGGTTCTATGCCTTGTCATTATTGGGCTGCGAGTTTCACAAGGCCATTTGTGAAACCGTGTGAAGCTATGTGAAGCTCACGTGCAATCAGGCTTTCACTAGTTCATTTTTTAACTTTTCCACTAACGTATCAAGCATGTTTATCCCGTTTTTAAGCATCTGGTAATCGTCCCAAACCATGATTTCATACTCGTTTCCTGTCTTGTTGCTCCGGCTTTTACACTTTATAAAGCCACGGCCTTCCAGCTCGTCTAAATACCGTTTTAGTTGCATGGGATGCAACCGGAAGTATTTTCTTACATCCTTTACATAGAATATAGCGTTTGTTTTCTGAACATCTGTTAATAGTTCTTTCAGGCTTTCAAAAAAGTTCCGGGTCTTGCCACCCAGTTCATCGGATTTCCTTAACAGACTGTCTTTACAGAGGTAGTTTGCCCATTCAACGTCTTCCAGTGTGGCCACTAAACATGTGTTGCCTTCCTGATCCGTGATCTGCTTTCTTTGTTTCTGGTTCCACAAGGTAACGGCTTTTATTAATGTTAAATAGTGATTCATTGTCCGCATTTTCTTGAACACGTGGGGCGGTAGTTCAAGTTTCTGTGCAAAGGGGATGATTACTTCCATTGGGTCTATTAGCAGCTGGCATGCTTTTAAAAGTTGTATATTTTTGTCATGTTGTTTAAAGTTGATCTGCCCTGATGCTACTTTACCCTGGTATTGTAGTACTTCGGCTTCATGTCTTGGGTTTTCTTCTACCTGTATTAAAAAGCTTCTGTTGGCATTATCTTCAAAAATCTTGTCTTTTGTGGTTGCTCCTGCAATACATACCGGGCCTTCTACATGAAGGTATACTTGTTTGCTATCCCCTGTCCTTGAGTTTGTCTTGGTGCTAAAACGGCTTATGCTTTGGTTGCTCATGAGTTCTCTTAGTGGTAACAATGCGTTATATGCCCCGTCAAGATCTTCCTGCAGAAGTATCTTGTGTTTTAAAAAGTCTTTAGGGGTGTAATAAAGCGTGTTTTCGCTTAAACTCGTAGTTACGTGTATGTGTTGCCGTGGAACGGTTCCGGCTACTCCCTGCAAGAGGTGTGTCTTACCGCTGCCACTGCTGCCCATTACGATTGCATGAAGAGGGTTTTTAAAGAATCTTGTCAGAAAGATAAAGAACAATAACGTGGCGTTGTCCTTTTGGCCTATCATGCCCAGGCTGCCAAACAGCCCATGGGTAAGTCGTGTAAGGTCATTGTTGTGCATGAACTCTTTTGCTTTTTGCATTTGTTCACGATTAAAAATATCTTTGTCCTGCCTCTCTTTTACTTCTTCGCTTTGGCGTTTTTCTTCTCGCTTTCTTTGGCGGTAGGCTTCCAGTTCTTTAGTCAGTCCGGTGATGGCTTCGGTTAATATGGCGGTGCTTATTTCGAGTTTTTCTGCTGCTTGTTTTATCAATCGGTCGGTCTGGCTGTGGCTGTACAGGTCTGCGGTATCCCTGAAGCTGTTATATTCATTCGCCTTTAATTGTATGTGCAGTGTTGCTCTTAATCTGGTAACGGTGTGTATTTCTATTCCTCCCCAGAGGGTTATTTGAAGCTGAGAGGTTTCGTAGAGCATACAATCGGGGGTAACTTTCAATTGATTATTATTGATTTTTGCCGGTTGGTTATTCTTGACTTGTGTTGGTTCCTGAGCGAAGTCGAAGGATGGTTCTGTAAATTTATTTTTTTCAATTGAATGATTTTCAGTTGAAAAAGAAAATAGTTTACGAGTTTCGAGTAAATGGGTAAAGATGCCAGGATCGTGGCCTATGGATAAACTGTTCACGTCCTCGCCTTGTGGAGTTTCAACATAACTGATTTTTAAGTTTTCATTATTATTCCTTAATTCAGGTGCAAGCCACTGTATGGCTTCTCTGCCTGCTTCATCTCCATCAA